>NZ_JBIZVY010000003.1:0-933883 GCF_044769845.1 Agromyces sp. GXQ0307
GAACCCGGAAGCTAAGACTCGCAGCGCCGATGGTACTGCAGGGGCGACCCTGTGGGAGAGTAGGACACCGCCGGACATTCATTGCAGAGTGGCCACCCACAGCATTCAACAGCGAATGCTGGCGGGTGGCCATTCTTCGTTAACGGGCCGCTCGCAGCGTGCCCGAGAGTACGGTTGAGTCCGCAGGACTCCCAGGCAGGACGACAGGAAGCACCCGTGAGCGACTCCACGCAGGAACCCGGCGATCGCCGGAAGGGCCGAGACGACGAACGCCGCGGAGGGCGCTCGGGACAGGGCGATCGGTCGGGCAGTGGCCGTTCGGCGGCCGGCCAGGATGCAGGCCGCCCCTCCAGATCGCGTGACGATCGCGGTGACCGGAAGTACGGGTCGCGTGATGATCGTGGCGGTCAGCGTTCGTACGGGTCGCGTGACGACCGTGGTGACCGGAAGTACGGGTCGCGTGATGATCGTGGCGGTCAGCGTTCGTACGGGTCGCGTGATGATCGGGGTGACCGGAAGTACGGGTCGCGTGATGATCGTGGCGGTCAGCGTTCGTACGGGTCGCGTGACGACCGTGGCGACCGGAAGTACGGCTCCCGGGATGATCGTGGCGGAGAACGGAAGTTCACGCCGCGTGGCACCGGTGAGCGCCGCTACGGGTCGCGCGACGAGCGCCCCGGCCGGGACGACCGCCGTTCGGATCGCACCGGAGGTTCGCGTGAGCATCGCTCGCACGGTCGAGTCGCCGGCCGTCCGGCCCAGCGCTCGTCGGATCGCGAGCATGCTCCGCGTCAGGCCGTGCACGGCGCGGCCGAGCTCTCCGTCCGTCCGCGCCACGACGACCCGCCGATCGCCGAGCGCATCACGCCGAGGGATCTCGACTCGGCCGCTCGTGCCGAGCTGAAGACGCTCTCCAAGGAGAACGCGGAGTGGGTCGCGCGTCACCTCGTCGCTGCTGCCGAGGCGTTCGAGGACGACCCCGCGCTCGCGCACCGGCATGCGCTGTCCGCTTCCCGACGTGCGGGCCGTGTCGCCGTCGTGCGGGAGACGCTCGCGATCACCGCGTATGCGACGGGCGACTTCGCGCTCGCGCTCCGCGAGCTCCGCACATACCGTCGGATCTCGGGCAGCGACGACCAGATCGCGCTCATGGTCGACAGCGAGCGCGGTGTCGGACGCCCGGACCGGGCCCTCGAGCTCGGCCGTTCCGTCGAACGCTCCTCGCTTCCGCCCGCGGTCCAGGCCGCGCTCGCGATCGCGATGTCCGGGGCGCGCCTCGACCTCGAACAGCCCGAACTGGCCCTCGCGGAGCTCGAGGTGCCGCAGCTCGATCCGAACCGCGCCTTCTCGTACAGTCCCGCGCTGTTCTCCGCGTACGCGGAGGTCCTCGATGAGCTCGGTCGTGACACGGATGCTGCGCACTGGCGTGCACTCTCCGAGCGGGCCGAGGCGGCCCTCGAGGGCGCCCGTCCGGATCTCATCGAGGTGTTCGAACTCGATGTCGACGAGGAGCCGGTCGTAATCGACGACGGCGCGGCGCCGGCCGAGAGCGTGGAGGCCGACCCCGAGGCCGAGCAGGACCCGGCCGACGCGATCGAGCCCGAGGTAGCCGCGATCCTCGCCGAGACCGCGGACCTCGAGGATGAGCCGGTCGCAGATCCCCGGCCCGACCGGGCATGAGTCCACTCTTCGCCTCGCGTCGCACCGCCTCGACGCCGCTCGACGGCGTGGACGCGGTCTTCGCGGACCTCGACGGCGTCGTCTACACCGGACCCCGCGCGATCCCGCACGCGGTCGAGAGCCTGAACCGGGTCGCCGCCGCGCTCCCGGTCGCCTACATCACGAACAACGCCTCGCGCAGCGACGAGCAGGTCGCGGCGCATCTCGCATCGCTCGGGCTGTCGCCCGCTCCTCGCGACGTCGTGACCTCGCCCCAGGCCGCGATGCGGCTGCTCGCGGCATCCGTCGCCCCCGGCGCACTCGTGCTCGTCGTCGGCGGCGACGGCATCGTCGTCGAGCTCGAACGCGCCGGCTACCGTGTCACCCGCTCCGCCGATGACGCTCCCGACGCCGTCATGCAGGGGTTCCACCCCGACGTCGGTTGGCGCGAGCTCGCCGAGGCCGCGTTCGCGCTGAACGCGCACGGCGGGCCGGGGGAGCCCGGCGGCATCCCCTGGATCGCGACGAACATGGACTGGACCATCCCGGTCGAGCGCGGCATCGCTCCCGGCAACGGCACGCTCGTCTCCGCGGTGCACACCGCGGCGGGGCGATTCCCGGAGGTGGCGGGCAAGCCCGAGACGCCGATCTTCGACGAGGCCCGCGAGCGCTTCGGAGCGGAGCGACCGCTCATGATCGGCGACCGGCTCGACACCGACATCCGCGGAGCCAATCGGGCCGGCATCGCATCGGTCGTCGTGCTGACGGGCATCGACCGCGCGAAGCAGGTGCTGGCAGCGGATGCCGCGAGCCGCCCGGACTTCATCCTCGCCGATCTCCGCGAGCTGCACGAGCCGTACCCGGAGGTCGAGCGTCGCCGCGGCGGCGTCCGCGTCCGCGGTGCGGAGGTGCGCGTGGACGGCCGCCGCGTCGTCATCGAACGGGACGGCGAGGACGCGCTCGACCTGCTGCGCGCCGCGTGCACCGCGATCTGGGAGAGCGGGACGGCGATCCACGGGCTCGAGGTGCCGGAGCGGCTCTACCGCTGATCGTGCGCGAGGCCCCGGTGGCTTCGCCTCGGCGCGCGCCGGGTCGGGTCGTGTTGACGGCCGCACCGGGTAGCGTTGACGTGTGAGCACTGGAGACTTCGACGCTGACGACCCGGTGGGGATGCCGGAGGATCTCGCGGCGGCTGCCGCCGATGCCCTCTCGTCCGTCGAGGCGTCGCCGCTCGAGGAACGCGCCGCCGGGTTCGACGCGATGGCCGAGCGGCTCAGACGCGAGCTCGAGCGTTCCGATCCGGCGCGTTCCGCGGGCTGATCGGTGACCACCCGGCGACTGGACGCGGCGCTGGCGGCGCGAGGGCTCGCGCGGTCCCGCACGCATGCGGCGACGTTGATCGCCGACGGTGCGGTGCGTGTCGACGGAGAACCCGTCACGAAGGCCGCGCATCGCGTGGCGGAGGACGCGGTGATCGAGGTCGCCGCCGCCGACCACTACGTCAGCCGTGCCGCACACAAGCTCATCGCGGCCCTCGACGCGTTCGGTGTGGACCCCGCGGGCCGTGTCGTGCTCGATGCGGGCGCCTCGACCGGCGGGTTCACGCAGGTGCTGCTCGAGCGCGGCGCTGCGACCGTGCTCGCGGTCGACGTCGGGCACGATCAGCTCGCGGCCGAACTCCACGGCCGTCCAGGTCTCGTCCTCGTGGAGGGCTGCAACGTCCGACACCTCGACGCGGCGGCGCTCGCCCGACTCACCGGTGTCGACGAGCGACCCGCGCTCGTCACCGCCGACCTGTCGTTCATCTCGCTGACGACCGTGCTGCCGGCCCTGCACGCGACGGCCTCGCCCGACGCCGAGTTCGTGCTGCTCGTGAAGCCGCAGTTCGAGGTCGGGCGGAGCGGAACGCGCGAGGGGGTCGTGCGCGATCCCGCGGCGCGGGGCGATGCGGTGATGAACGTGCTGTGGGCGGCCCACGACCTCGGCCTGCGAACGGCGGGCGTCCTGTCCTCCCCGATCGCCGGTACCCACGGCAACCGCGAGGTCGTCGTCCTGCTCAGCCCGACGCGCGGCGCGGATCCGTCAGAATGGTCCAGTCAGGTCCGAGCAGCGACGGGAGGCGTCACGGCGTGAGCGATGCACGGCATTTCCTCGTGGTCTCCCACACCGGTCGGTCATCGGCGCTCGAAGCGACCGCCGACGTGTGCGGTCAGCTGGTCGCTGCCGGAGCTGTGCCGGTGGTCGCCGCGGAGCAGTGGCACGACGTCATGACCGCGCTCCCCGAACTCGAGGGCATGGTCAAGCGTTTCGAGGAGGTCTCGCCGAAGCACATCGAGCTCGTCATCGTCCTCGGCGGCGACGGAACGATCCTCCGCGCCGCGGAGTTGACGCGCGATCATCCGGTCCCGCTCCTCGGTGTGAACCTCGGTCACGTGGGGTTCCTCGCCGAGAGCGAGCGCGACGACCTCGGCTACACCGTCGGTCGCGCCCTCGCGCGCGACTACACGGTGGAGGAGCGCATGACGCTCTCCGTGCGGGCGAAGGTCGGCGAGGAGGTGGTCTACGAGGGCTGGGCGCTGAACGAGGCGACCGTCGAGAAGGCCGAACGCGAGCGCATGCTCGAGGTCGTCATCGAGGTCGACCGACGCCCCCTCTCGTCGTTCGGCTGCGACGGGGTGGTGATGTCGACGCCGACCGGTTCCACGGCCTACTCGTTCTCGGCGGGCGGACCGGTCGTCTGGCCCGCGGTCGAGGCGCTCCTGCTCGTTCCGCTGAGCGCGCACGCGCTGTTCGCGCGCCCACTCGTCGTCGGCCCCGACTCCTCCCTCGCCGTGGAGGTGCTGCAGCGGACGGAGGCGACGGCCGTGATCTGGTGCGACGGCCGGCGGATGTTCGAACTGCCGCCGGGCGCGCGGGTCATCGTCCGTCGCTCGTCGGTACCCGTCCGCCTGGCGCGGCTGCACCAGGCACCGTTCACCGACCGACTCGTGAACAAGTTCCAGCTGCCCGTCACGGGCTGGAAGGGGCCCGTCGCCGGTGATTGAGGAACTCGGAATCCGTGATCTCGGGGTCATCGCCGACGCAACCCTGCCGCTCGGTCCCGGCTTCACCGCCGTCACGGGCGAGACCGGCGCCGGCAAGACCATGGTCGTCACGGCGCTCGGGCTCCTGCTCGGGGCCCGATCCGACGCCGGCACGGTCCGCTCGGGCGCGAAGCAGGCGTGGGTCGAGGGCCGATGGCTGCTCGCCGACTCCGCGGCGGTGGCCGAGCGCGTCGCCGATGCGGGCGGCGAGATCGACGCGGGAGAGCTGCTCCTCGGCCGCTCGGTGTCCGCCGAGGGTCGGAGCCGGGCGATCGTCGGCGGCCGTAGCGCCCCGGTGGGCGTGCTCGCGGAGCTCGCCGACCACCTCGTCGTCGTGCACGGTCAGGCAGACCAGCAGCGACTCCGTTCGGCGACGGCGCAGCGCGAGGCGCTCGACCGATTCGCGGGGACCGATCTCGCCGACGTGCTCGACGCGTACCGCGACGCCTACCGCGCCTGGCGTGCCGAGGCCGACGAGCTCCGATCACTTCGAGAGCACCACGACGAGCGGCTCCGTGAGGCGGAGGAGCTGCGCGTCGCGCTCGACGAAGTCGAGGCCGCCGACCCGCGACCGGGTGAAGACGACGCACTGCAGGAACGCGCCGACCGGCTCACCAACCTCGAGGACCTGCGTCTCGCCGCGGCTCAGGCCCGGGAGCTCATCTCGGCCGAGGTCGCCGGTGACGACACGCCCGACGCGATCACGCTCGTCGAGTCCGCGCGGCGTCACGTCGACCGCGTCGTCGCACACGACCCCGCCCTCGCGCCCATCGCGGAGGCTGTCGCGAGCGCCGGGTTCGCGCTCGCCGATGCGGCCACCGAGCTCTCCGGCTACCTCGCCGGCCTCGATGCCGACGGCGCGGCGGAGCTCGAGGCGGTGCAGGAGCGGCGCGCCGTGCTCGCGAGCCTGGTGCGCCGGCACGGCACGCTCGAGGACGCGATCGCATTCCGGCACGACGGCGGTCTCCGACTGGTCGAGCTCGACGGCGACGACGAACGGATCGAACGCCTCGAGCGGGCGGTCGAGCGACGCGCCGAGGAGGTCGACGAGTTGGCCGGCCGGATCAGCGCACTGCGCACCGAGGCAGCATCCCGTCTCGCCGCCGCGGTCACGGCCGAACTCGCCGCCCTCGCGATGCCCGACGCCGAACTCGCCGTCGAGGTCGAGCCCCTCGCCGAGCCGACCTCGCACGGACGCGACCGGGTCGCGATCCGGCTGCGCCCGCACCCCGGGGCCGAGCCGCGTCCCGTCGCGAAGGGGGCCTCCGGCGGGGAGCTCTCGCGCGTGATGCTCGCCATCGAGGTCGTCATCGCCGGCGCAGATCCCGTGCCGACGTTCGTCTTCGACGAGATCGACGCGGGTGTCGGCGGCGCCGCCGCCATCGAGATCGGCCGCCGCCTCGCGCGACTCGCCGAGCGCTCCCAGGTGATCGTCGTCACCCACCTCGCCCAGGTCGCGGCGTTCGCGTCGAACCATCTCAGCGTCGTGAAGGGCACCGACGGTCGCGTCACCGCATCGAGCGTGCGCCAGTTGGCGGGCGTCGAACGCGAGGCGGAGATGGCGCGCCTGCTGTCGGGGCTCGCCGATTCCGAGTCCGGGCTCGCCCACGCGCGCGAACTGCTCGAGATCGCCGAGGGTCACGCCGCCTGACCGCGTCGCCGCCCGGCGACACGCCCGGCGGTGGGAGATCCTCGCCCCGGGATCCACTCCGAACTCGCCCGCGATCGCGCCGCCCGCGGCATCCGTCACGGGTACTCGGAAGAGGTTCGGGCCATTCACAGCCGGGAGTCGGATAGACTACAAGCCCGTGGTGGATGATCGCGGCGCAGACAACTCGAACGGCACGACCAAGCACATCTTCGTGACTGGTGGTGTCGTTTCCTCTTTGGGCAAGGGCCTGACGGCGGCAAGCCTCGGCAACCTGCTCACGGCTCGGGGTCTGCGGGTGGTGATGCAGAAGCTCGACCCGTACCTCAACGTCGACCCGGGCACCATGAACCCGTTCCAGCACGGCGAGGTCTTCGTCACCGACGACGGCGCCGAGACCGACCTCGACATCGGCCACTACGAGCGGTTCCTCGACATCGACCTCTCGCAGGCGGCGAACGTCACGACGGGGCAGATCTACTCGACCGTCATCGCCAAGGAGCGTCGCGGCGAGTACCTCGGCGACACGGTGCAGGTGATCCCGCACATCACCGACGAGATCAAGCGCCGCATGCGCCTGCAGGCGACCGAGACGCCGAAGCCCGACGTCATCATCACCGAGATCGGCGGCACGGTCGGCGACATCGAGTCGCAGCCGTTCATCGAGTCCGCGCGCCAGGTGCGCCACGAACTCGGCCGTAAGAACGTGTTCTTCGTGCACGTCTCGCTCGTGCCGTTCATGGGCGCCTCGGGCGAACAGAAGACCAAGCCGACGCAGCACTCGGTCGCCGCGCTCCGTTCGATCGGCATCCAGCCCGACGCGCTGGTGCTGCGCAGCGACCGACCGGTCACCGAGGCGAACAAGCGCAAGATCGCGCTCATGTGCGACGTCGACGAGGCCGCCGTGGTCAACGCCGTCGACGTTCCGTCGATCTACGACATCCCGACCATGCTCCACGAGCAGGGCCTCGACGCGTACCTGATCGAGGCGCTCGGGCTCGACGACAAGGCCGCCGACGTCGACTGGTCCGGGTGGGCCGACCTGCTGCGCGTCGTGCACGACCCGGCGCACGAGGTGACGATCGGCCTCGTGGGCAAGTACATCGACCTCCCCGACGCCTACCTCTCGGTCACCGAGGCGCTCCGCGCCGGCGGGTTCGCCAACGACACGAAGGTCAACATCGAATGGATCCCGTCCGATGAGTGCCGTACCCCGGAGGGCGCGAAGGAGAAGCTGTCGCACCTCGACGGCATCTGCGTGCCGGGCGGCTTCGGCGTGCGCGGCATCGAGGGCAAGCTCGGCGCGCTGCACTTCGCGCGTGAGAACGGCATCCCGACGCTCGGCCTCTGCCTCGGCCTGCAGTGCATGGTGATCGAGTACTCCCGGAACGTCGCCGGGCTCCCCGGCGCGTCCTCGAGCGAGTTCGACCCGGACACCGAGTACCCGGTCATCGCGACCATGGAGGAGCAGGTCGAGATCATCGCCGGCGGCGACCTCGGCGGCACCATGCGCCTCGGCCTCTACCCGGCCGCGCTCGACGAGGGCTCCATCGTCGCCGAGCTGTACGGCGCAACGGAGGTGTCCGAGCGGCACCGTCACCGGTACGAGGTGAACAACGCGTACCGCGATCGCATCGCCGAGGCCGGCCTCACCTTCTCCGGCATGTCGCCGAGCCGTCACCTCGTCGAGTTCGTCGAGCTCCCGCGCGACGTGCACCCGTTCTACGTCGCCACGCAGGCGCACCCCGAGCTCCGGAGCCGGCCGAACGATGCGCACCCGCTGTTCCGCGGCCTCGTCGGCGCGGCGCTCGAACGCCGGAAGGCGAGCCTGCTGTTCGACGACGTCGAGGACGCCTGACGTGACGGGCGAGGTCGGCGGGCCGGCGGACCGCAGCGCCGATCCGACCGCGGCCCTGCCGGCCGACGAGTACGTCGACCTGCCGGTCCTCCAACGCGAGACCGTGTTCGAGGGTCGCATCTGGGACGTGCGCCGCGACACGCTCGTCTACGGCCCCGACCGGACCCGCATCGTCCGCGAGTACGTGGCGCACCCCGGGGCGGTCGCGATCCTCGCGCTCGACGACGACGACCGCGTTCTGCTCATCAAGCAGCACCGGCAGCCGGTGCGCGCCCGCGACTGGGAGATCCCGGCGGGCCTGCTCGACGTCGCGCACGAACCGCTCGTCGAGGCGGCCAGGCGCGAGCTCGCCGAGGAGGCCGACCTCGTGGCATCCGACTGGGCCGTGCTGGCCGATTACTTCACGACGCCGGGCGGCAGCGACGAGGCGATCCGCATCTTCCTCGCCCGCGGACTCGCGGCGGCGCCGGAGGCGCACGCGCGCGAGGACGAGGAGGCGGACATGGAGCTGCGCTGGGTGGCGCTCGACGACTGCGTCGACGCCGTCCTCGCTCGCCGGGTCGGCAACCCCTCGCTCACCGTCGGCGTGCTCGCTGCGGTGGCCGCACGCGCCCGTGCGTGGTCGACGCTCGGCCCCGCCGACGCGCCGTGGCCCGCACACCCGAACCACAGGCCGGACGCCGGGTGAACTCGCGCGCGGTCGACGACTACCTGCGGCATCTCACCGTGGAACGGGGACTCGCGCGCAACAGCCTCGCCTCGTATCGGCGCGACCTCGCGATCTACGCCGACTGGTTGGACCGCGCGGGCATCGCCCGACCCGAGGCCGTCACCGACGCCGACCTGCCGGCGTTCGTCCGCTACCTCGGCGCCGAGCGCGAGCCCACGCTCGCCGTCTCGTCGATCGCCCGCGTGCTCTCCGCCGTCCGGGGTCTGCACCGGTTCCTCGCGGAGGAGGGGCGCACGCCGACCGACCCGGCCAAGGACCTCCGCCCGCCCAAGCTGCCGATGCGGCTGCCGAAGGCGATCCCGGTCGAGGAGGTCGCGTCGATCATCGAGGCGGCCGGCGTCGGCGACGAGGTGACCGCCCTGCGCGACACCGCGCTCCTCGAACTGCTCTACGCGACCGGCGCCCGCGTCTCCGAGGCCACGGGGCTCAACGTCGACGACCTCGTCGACGAGGAGGTCGTGCGGCTCTTCGGCAAGGGCGGCACCGAGCGGATCGTTCCCGTCGGCAGTTACGCGAGGGCCGCGCTCGACGCGTACCTCGTCCGTTCCCGCCCGGTGCTCTCGGCCCGGGGGAGCGCGACGCCGGCACTCTTCCTCGGCGTCCGCGGCAGGCGGATGTCGCGCCAGGCCGTCTGGCAGGTGCTGCAGGATGCCGCGGAGCGCGCCGGGGTCGCGGCATCCGTCTCACCGCACACGCTGCGGCACTCGTTCGCGACGCACCTGCTCGCCGGCGGCGCCGACGTGCGCGTCGTCCAGGAGCTGCTGGGGCACGCGTCCGTCTCCACCACGCAGATCTACACGCTGGTCACGGCCGATACACTCCGTGAGATGTACACGGTCGCCCACCCTCGTGCTCGTTAGAATCGACCAAGCATTCCGGAATCGACGGGGAGAGAGAGCCGCACCGTGACCTACGAACACGACCCGGCGGACGGCACCGCCACGCTGGAGTCGTCGGACCTCGGTCCCACCGGTCGCCCCGTCCGCGAGTTCCCCGAGCCCGAGCCGCTGCGTTCCCACGGCCCCGCGCGGATCATCGCCCTCTGCAACCAGAAGGGCGGCGTCGGCAAGACCACGACGACGATCAACCTCGGCGCTGCGCTCGCCGAGTACGGCCGCCGCGTGCTGGCGGTCGACTTCGACCCGCAGGGCGCGCTGTCGGCGGGCCTCGGAGTGCCGACGCACGAGGTGCCCACGATCTACGACCTGCTGCTCTCCCGGGGTGTCGCCCCGGCCGATGCCATCCAGCGGACCGCGGTCGAGGGGCTCGACGTGATCCCGGCCAACATCGACCTGTCGGCCGCCGAAGTGCATCTCGTCACCGAGGTCGCCCGCGAGCAGATCCTCGCGAGCGTGCTCCGCAAGGTCTCGTCCGACTACGACGTGATCCTCATCGACTGCCAGCCGTCGCTCGGCCTGCTGACCGTGAATGCGCTCACGGCGAGCCACGGGGTGGTCATCCCGCTCGAATGCGAGTACTTCGCGCTCCGCGGTGTGGCGCTGCTCATCGAGACCATCGACAAGGTGCGCGACCGGCTGAACCCGGCGATCACCCTCGACGGCATCCTCGCGACGATGTACGACGCGCGCACGCTTCACTCGCGCGAGGTGCTCGAACGGGTCGTCGACGCGTTCGACGACCGGGTGCTCGAGACCGTCATCACGCGCACCGTGAAGTTCCCGGATGCGACGGTCGCCGCGACGCCGATCACGGAGTTCGCGCCCGAGCATCCCGCCTCGCGGGCGTACCGTCAGCTCGCGAGGGAGCTGGTCGACCGTGGCGCGGTCGCCTGAGCCGAGGGCGGCGACGATCGGTCCGGCGGGCGAGGCCGGCGGCGCGCCCGACGCGCCCGATCCGAGTGCCGCCGATGCGGCCGGTGGCGCGGGCTCGCCCGTCGCCGAAGCCCGGTTCCGCGTCGCGCTGACGAACTTCGAGGGTCCGTTCGACCTGCTGCTCTCCCTCATCGCCAAGCACGAACTCGACATCACCGAGGTCTCGCTCTCCGCGGTGACCGACGAGTTCATCGCCTACCTCCGCGGCATCGAGACCGACGAGGACCTCGATCGGGCGAGCGAGTTCCTCGTCGTGGCCGCGACGCTGCTCGACCTCAAGGTCGCCGGGCTCCTCCCGCAGGGCGAGCTGGTCGACGCCGAGGACGTCGCACTGCTCGAGGCGCGCGACCTGCTCTTCGCCCGCCTGCTGCAGTACCGGGCGTTCAAGGAGGCGGCACGCTGGTTCGGCGGCCGCATCGAGCTCGAGTCGTCGCGGCATGCGCGCACGGTGAAGCTCGAGGAGCGGTTCCGCCAGCGCACGCCCGAGCTGCGGTGGACGCTCGGGCCGGCCGACTTCGCCGCGCTCGCGACGCTCGCGCTTACGCCACGCGAACTGCCCACCGTGGGGCTGGACCACCTGCACGCGCCGCTCGTGTCGATCCGCGAGCAGGCGGCGCACGTCGTCGCGGTGCTGCGCCGCGGCGAGCCGGTCACGTTCCGGCGACTCATCGCGGGCGTCGACCGGCCCGGGGTCGTCGTGGCACGGTTCCTCGCCGTGCTCGAGCTCTACCGGCACAACGCGATCGGATTCGAGCAGCTCGAACCGCTGGGGGAGCTGACGCTGCGCTGGGCGGCGAACGAGAACTGGTCCGACGACCGACTGGACAGCCTGGGAGCCGACTATGACGAATGAGACGAGCGAAGCGGATGCCGCGGTGCCGGCCGGCGACGAGTCGCTGACGGGGGCCTCGGGCCGACGCGACGAGAGCGGCCTGACGACCGAGCCGCCGACGGATGCCGCGCCCGACGCCGACGGCGCATCCGACACCGCTCCGGAGGTCTCGGTCGCGACCCCGTTGGATGTGCCCGGGCAAGCCCGCCTCGACCTCGATCGAGCGATCGAGGCGCTGCTGTTCATCGCCGACGAGCCGCAGGGACTCGTCCACCTCGCGGCCGCGGTCGCGCGTCCGACCGCCGAGGTGAAGGCGTCCATCGCGCGCCTCGTCGCGGACTACGACGGCGGGGCGCCGTCGGGGGAGCCGCGAACGGACACCGGTGGGCAGGCTGCGCCCGGAGGCATCCGTCGCGCCTTCGAACTGCGCGAGGTGGGTGGCGGCTGGCGCTTCTATGCGCGCACCGAGTACGACGCGCTGATCACCGACGCCGTGCTCGCGCAGACCTCGACCAAGCTCTCGCAGGCCGCGCTCGAGACGCTCGCCGTCATCGCCTACAAGCAGCCGATCTCACGGTCGTCGATCGCGTCGATCCGGGCGGTGAACGTCGACTCGGTCGTGCGCACACTCTACGGTCGCGGCCTCATCACCGAGGTCGACACCGACGATGAGACCGGTGCGATCCTGTACGGCACCACCGACCTGCTGCTCACGAACCTCGGCATCGCATCGCTCGACGACCTGCCGCCGATCTCGCCGCTCCTCGACGGCGGCCAGGAGGGATTCGAACGTGACCTCGTCTGACCGTCCGGGCGGCCAGGCCGGCCCGGCCGAGGGTGTCCGGCTGCAGAAGGCGCTCGCCGCCGCCGGCGTCGCGAGCCGTCGCGTCGTCGAGAACATGATCGTCGAGGGGCGTATCGAGGTGAACGGCCGGGTCGTGACCGAGCTCGGCACGCGCATCGACCCGCTCGCAGACCGGGTCTCGGTCGACGGGGTCGCCGTGCAGCTCGATCAGGACAAGCGCTACTTCATGCTGAACAAGCCGCGCGGCGTCGTCTCGACCATGCGCGACGAGCAGGGCCGGCCCGACCTCCGACGATTCACGGACCCGCTCGAGGTCCGCGTGTTCAACGTCGGCCGCCTCGACGGCGACACCAGCGGGCTGCTGCTGCTCACCAACGACGGCGAGCTCGCGCACGTGCTCGCGCACCCGTCGTTCGGCGTCGAGAAGACCTACATCGCCAAGGTGGCCGGGCGGATGACGCCGCAGACCCTCCAGCGCCTGAAGCGCGGCGTCGAGCTCGAGGACGGTCCCATCCGCGCCGATCGCGCGAAGATCCTGCAGGCGCAGGGCGACCAGCGGCACACGATGGTCGAGGTCACGCTGCACTCGGGTCGCAACCGGATCGTGCGGCGCATGCTCGAGGCCGTCGGCCATCCGGTGGTCGAGCTCGTGCGACGCCAGTTCGGGCCGCTGCATCTCGGCACCCTGAAGTCGGGCGCGGTGCGCGAGTTGACTAGAGTCGAACTCGGCCAGCTGCTCACCATCGTGCGCGCGGCGGACGCCGGGCGGAAGGGGAACGAGTAGGTGGTCGAGTCACGGCTCATCGGACCGGTGCGGGTCGTCGGTGCCGGGCTGCTCGGCACGAGCGTCGCGCTCGGACTCCGAACGCGCGGCATCGAGGTGATCCTCGCGGACGCGTCGCCCACGCACGTCGCGATCGCCGTCGACCTCGGCGCCGGCCGGCCCGCGCAGCCCGACGATGCGCCGCAGCTCGTCGTGGTCGCAGTGCCCCCGGATGTCACGGCCATCGTCGTCGCGGCCGAGCTCGCCGCGTTCCCCGAGGCGATCGTGACGGATGTCGCGAGCGTGAAGTCCGGGATCCTCGCCGAGCTCGAGGCCGCGGGCGCCGACGTGTCGCGGTACATCGGGTCGCACCCGCTCGCGGGCCGCGAACGCGGTGGACCGCTCGCGGCTCGTGCCGACCTCTTCGCCGGCCGCCCGTGGGTGGTCGCTGCGCACGACGAGATCAGCTACCGGCGCGCGAGCGCGATCGACGACCTCATCCTCGACCTCGGGGCGACGCTCGTCGAGATGACGCCCGAGGAGCACGACGCGGGCGTCGCGCTCATCTCGCACGTTCCGCAGGTGGTCTCGAGCATCATGGCGCGCCGCTTCCTCGACGCGCCGAACGCGGCGCTCGGCCTCGCCGGGCAGGGCGTGCGCGACGTCACGCGGGTCGCTGCGAGCGACCCCGACCTCTGGGTGCAGATCCTCGGCGCCAACGCGTCACCTGTGCGCGACATCCTCATGGCCTACCGCGACGACCTGGACCGGTTCATCGATGCACTGGCGGACCCTGCCGCACCGGGCGCGCGGCGGCGCGTCGCGGAGGAGCTCACCGGCGGCAACACGGGCGTGGCCCGGCTGCCGGGCAAGCACGGCACCGACAAGCGCTTCACGACGATCGTCTTGATGATCGACGACCGTCCCGGGCAGCTCGCACGCCTCCTCGCCGAGATCGGCGAGATCGGCGTGAACCTCGAAGACCTCCGCCTCGAGCATTCACCCGGCCGCCAGGTCGGCCTCGCCGAGGTGCAGGTCGTGCCCGAGGCGGCCGACCGACTGACCACCGAGCTGGCCGCGCGCGGCTGGCGGATCGCAGGATGACCATGCCGCACGACCCCGTCCACCCGTTCGTCGTCGCCGTCGACGGACCCGCCGGCAGCGGCAAGTCGAGCGTCTCGAAGGAGGTCGCGCGCCGTCTCGGTTGGGGCTTCCTCGACACGGGGGCCGCGTACCGGGCACTCGCCTGGCACGCCGCGGCGTCCGGCGTCGACACGGCGGACGCGGCATCCGTCGTCTCCTGCCTGGATTCGTTCGACTACCGGATCGGCACCGACCCGACCGGGTACGCCGTTCATGTGGGGTCGACCGACGTGACGCAGGCGATCCGGGAGCCCGGGATCTCGGGCGTGGTGAGTCTGGTCGCCCGCGTGCCGGAGGTGCGCACCCACCTCATCGAGCTGTTCCGCGCCATCATGGCCGCCGAGCGGCGCGGTGGGATCGTCGTCGAGGGTCGCGACATCACGACCGTGGTCGCGCCCGACGCGCCGGCCCGCATCCTGCTCACCGCCTCGGAGGAGGTGCGGATGGCGCGTCGCTCGGCCGAGCTCGTCGGCCACTCGGCGGCGGCCACCGGTCAGCAGCTCCGTGCGCGCGACGCCGCCGATTCGAAGGTCGTCGACTTCATGAACGCCGCGGATGGCGTCGTGACGGTCGACTCGACCGACCTCGACTTCGACGAGACCGTGGAGGCGGTGCTCGCCGTCATCCGGGACGCTCAGGTTCGAACTGGTTGAATAGACAGGTTGTGCGCTCGCGCGCGCGACCCCGAGACCACCCAGGAGTTGCCATGACCGATCGCGACGACGAGTTCGACGCCACCGACGACGACCTCGCCGAGCGCCTCGCCGCCACCGACGACGAGCTCGCCGAGCAGCGCGCCGCCGCCCTCCGATCGGGTCTCGAGGACTACGACCTCGAGGACGAGGACCTCGACCTCCTCGAGCTCGCCGACGAGGGCGAAGAGGGCATCCGGTACCTCCCGGCGCTTCCGGTCATCGCGATCGTCGGTCGACCGAACGTCGGCAAGTCGGCACTCGTCAACCGCATCCTCGGTCGCCGCGAGGCGGTCGTCGAGGACACCCCCGGCGTCACCCGCGACCGCGTGTCGTACAAGGGGGAGTGGCTCGACCGACGCTTCACGCTCGTCGACACCGGCGGATGGGAGCCCGACGCGAAGGGCATCGACGCGTCCGTCGCCGCTCAGGCCGAGGTCGCGATCGACCTGTCCGACGTCGTGCTCTTCGTGGTCGACGCCACGGTCGGCGCGACCGCGACCGACGAGCACGTCGTGCGGCTGCTCCGCAAGACGAAGAAGCCCGTCTTCCTCGTCGCCAACAAGGTCGACGACGCCCGCCAGGAGCCCGAGGCGGCCGCGCTCTGGAACCTCGGCCTCGGCGAGCCCTACCCCGTCTCCGCTCTGCACGGCCGCGGCGTCGCCGACCTGCTCGACGAGGTCTTCAAGGTCCTCCCGCAGGTCTCCGCCGTCGCGAAGGACGAGTTCGGCGGTCCGCGTCGCGTCGCGATCCTCGGCCGCCCGAACGTGGGCAAGTCGAGCCTGCTGAACAAGGCCGCCCGCGAGGAGCGCGTCGTCGTGAACGACCTCGCCGGCACCACGCGCGACCCGGTCGACGAGCAGATCGAGCTCGGCGGCAAGATCTGGCGCTTCGTCGACACCGCCGGAATCCGCCGCCGCGTGCACCTGCAGCAGGGCGCCGACTTCTACGCGTCGCTGCGCACGCAGGCCGCCCTCGAGAAGGCCGAAGTGGCGGTGGTGCTGCTCGACGTCTCGCAGCCGATCTCCGAGCAGGACGTGCGCATCATCGACCTCGTGCTCGAGTCGGGCCGCGCGCTCGTGCTCGCGTACAACAAGTGGGACCTCCTCGACGACGACCGTCGCCGCTACCTCGAGCGCGAGATCGAGCAGGACCTCCACCATGTGCAGTGGGCGCCGCGAGTCAACATCTCGGCGAAGACCGGACGTCACCTCGAGAAGCTCGTCCCCGCCCTCGAGACCGCCCTCGAGTCGTGGGACACGCGCATCCCGACGGGCAAGTTCAACGCCTTCCTCACCGAGCTCGTGCAGGCGCACCCGCACCCGCTCCGGGGCGGCAAGCAGCCGCGCATCCTGTTCGGCACGCAGGCCGCGACGCGGCCGCCGACCTTCGTGCTGTTCACGACCGGGTTCCTCGACCCCGGCTACCGCCGGTTCATCCAGCGGCGCCTGCGCGAGATCTACGGCTTCGTCGGCACGCCGATCCAGCTCAACATGCGCGTTCGCGAGCGTCGCCAGCGCCCGTAGCGCGATTGGTCGGCCGAGCCGAGCGGATGCCTCGACGGAACGGATCGCGATGGAACTGACCGTGCGCGTGAAGCCGGGCAGCCGTCGGGGACCCCTGGTCGAGGCGACGCCCGCCGACCCCGCGGCATCCGCCACCGTGCACGTGCGCGAGCGCGCGGTCGACGGCGCGGCCAACGCGGGCGTCGTCGCGGCACTGGCCGCGCACTACGGGGTGCGCCGAGCCGACGTCGAGATCGTGCGCGGGCACACCGCGAGGATCAAGCGGGTGCGGGTCGACGGCGTGTGACGGGCTGGAGACGCCACGCCGGCGCCTCGATCGTCCGTGGCCGGCTGAACGCCGTCGCCACGCCTGAGGAGGCGAGCACCGAGTCGGGCGGGCGCGCCGCGAGGTCCCCGAAGCCCGACGCCGCGAGCAGTTCGTCGTCGATCTCGAGGAGTTCGGCGCGACGCAGGGGCCACGGGTCATGCGTGTTCCGTGCCCACATCGTCCGGCCGAGGTGCTGCTCGTGGAAGCCCCATCGCGCGGTGAGGTAGTGCGCGAGTGCCACGTCGGGCGCGTCCGACGGCAGGGGCGCGCCGAGGCGCGCGCGGATGCGAGTCGACGGACCGCCGGGACCGTGCCGGCGGCTCCGGAAATCGAGCTCGTGGCCGGAGGCATCGACGGTGTGGACGACGCGCGAGCCGGCCCAGTGGTAGGGCAGACCGAATGCGACCCGAGCCGCGATCACCGGGAGCAGGCGCCCCGCCTCGAGGGTGCGGAAGACCACCCCGCGGTTGCCGTCGTGGTCGACCGAGTAGAGCCGCACGTTCACCTCGACGAACGTGCCGAGGCGGTGCATCGGCGGGAGCGGCGGGAATCGCGTGTCGGCGAGGACGAACGGGATGAGGCCCACCCAGGTGGCGCCGTCGAGCAGGTCGGGGCGGACGCCCGGCGGGAGATGCGGTTCGACGAGCGCAGGGTCCACGCGCCAGTGCAGGAAGACGAGATCGCGCCAGCGCTGCTCGACGACGACGCGGCCGGGCAGCGGCGGGCTCGCGGACGGCAGTCCCTGCATGCGGCCATCCTCGCGCGCCGGACGCTTCGAGTGGAAGGGGCGTCGTGCCGTTGACGCGCGACGGGGCCACGCCGGACGATGGTCGCGTGGAGTCCGGAGACGTGCCCGACGCGGTCGATGCCGGTGCCGATGCGGGCACGGCGCTCGTCGCCGCGCTCGTCGCGGTCCGCGACCGGTTCCACGCGTTCCTTCCGGCAGCGCTCGCCGACGAGCCCGACGCGCTGCACCAGCTGCGCACGAACGTCCGGCGATTGCGCAGCGTGCTCGCCGCGTACGGCGCAGTGCTCGACGATGCGGTCGTCACCGGGCTCCGCCGACGACTGCGCGAGCTCGGGCACGAACTCGGCACGGTGCGCGACCTCGAGGTGCGCGTCCAGGTCGCGGAATCGGCACTCGTCGACGCCGACGAGGCGGGCAGGTTCACCTCAGCGGCCGAGCGCGACCGGATCCGCGGGATTCTGATCGATGACGAGCAGGCCGCTCACGACCGCGCGCACGCGCGGTTCGTGGAGCGCCAGCGGCTGCCGCGGGCCGTCGAGCGGCTCGAGGAGCTGGACCGGGTGCTCGGCGCGCCGCCGTTCACGGAGCGGGCGGCGCGCGACGCCACCGCCGAGCTCGGGAAGCTGCTCGACCGTGAGGCGGGGCGGGCCGCGCGACGCGCGAGCCGGCTGCCCGCCGAGCCCTCGCTCGAGGAGCTGCACGACCTCCGCAAGGCGTCCCGTCGCCTTCGCTATGCCGCGGAGGCGGTCACCGAGCCGCCCGTCGAGGCGTTCGGCGCACGAGCGCGTGCCCTCGCCGACGCCGGCGACGACATCCACGACGTGCTCGGCGACCATCGCGACGAACTGCTCTTCGCCGAGCACCTGCGGCGGGCCGCCGCCCATGCCGCGCACGCGGGCGATCCGGCCGAGGTGCTGCACCACCTCGCCGCCGACGCCGACGCCCGCGCCGCCGCGCACCTCGCGAAGCTCTCGGACGCGGCGGACGAACTGGGGAAGGCCGCGTCGGCCTGGCACTCGCACCGGCCGCACTAACGATCGGGAAGGCCGCGTGCGGGTGCTCAGCCGAGCGGATGCTGCATGACCACCCGGTGCGGCTTGGGCCGCGCCACCTCGCTGAATCCTGCGGCCTCGAACATCGACACGGTGCCCGGGAAGAGGTCGGCGGCGGGCGGCCTGGTGCGCGCCGACGGATCGACCGCGTAGCCCTCGAGCAGGGTCGCACCGTGCTCGCGCGCGGTCTCGACGGCCGCCGCCGCGAGCGCGCGGGCGACGCCGCGTCGTCGGTGCGCGCGCGGCACGACGAAGCAGGTGACGGCCCAGATCTTCGGGTCGTCGAAGTCGTCGTCGGGTGAGGCCGACGCGACCGGACTGTGGCGGAGCCGCTCGAGCCCGTTTCGCGGCTCGACCGCGCACCAGCCGACGGGGGTCTCGCCGTCGTACGCGATGAGGCCCGGCCCGGTGCCGGGGGCGGCCAGTTGCTCCGCGAGGCGGCTCCGGAGTTCGTCGCGCGTTGCGGACTCCCACTGGGAGCCGCGCAGCTTGTACCACTGGCACCAGCAGGTCGCCGGGTCGCCGCGCGTGCCGAACACGGCTTCGACATCGGCGAACGGCACCGTCGATGCCGGCACCACGCGCAGGCTCGGGGCAGCCGCCTCCGATGCGGCAGCAGCGTCGGCAGGGGTCGCAGCATCGCTCATGGGGCGACGCTAACGCGCTTCGGTGACATCCGTCACACCGGCTTCGGGTCGAGGCGCAGGGCACGGAGGTCCTGCGCGAGCACGCGGAGGTCGTCGGGGTCCGCCGTGAACGCCTCGCCGAGCGCCGCCTTTCCGAGCATGGCCGCGGCGCGCGGGTACCTGCGCTGGTAGTCGGCGAGCAGGTCCGCGCGGGCCTCCTCGTCGAGGTCGACCGCCAGTGCGTCGAACCGCCGTGATCGCCAGTCGACGCGAACCTCCGGGTTCGCGGTCGCATTCCGCCACCAGTCCGTCTTCGGTCCGCGACTTGCGACCACCCAGAGCGTGGGGGGAGCGGATGGCGCCGCGGCGCCCTCGCGCCTGACGACCTCGAGCACGGTGCGCCGTGCGATCCCGGACGCGCGGCCGACGGCCGTCAGCATGAGGAAACGGCCGCCCATGATCCAGCCCAGGCGTGCTCGATACAGTGCCGACGGCGCGCGGTAGAACCAGGCGAGCAGGGGACCGGGCTTGGACATCGCCATCCCGCCAGACTATGCGTGGCGCATCGGGGCGAGCGGATGGCACGCGGCCGCGGTCCGGCCCAGAATCGTGCATCAGGGTGATAGTGAAGTACCATCATGATATGGATGCTCCGGTGACCGTGCTCGATCGACTCCTCGAGATCAGCGACCTCTTCCAGCGCGACCTCGCCCGAGAATTCGGGGGCAGCTCGCTCACCCCGGCACGCACCCGCGTGCTCTGGGACCTCGTCCACTCGGGGCCGTCCAGCCAGCACGCGCTGGCCACGCGTCTCGAGGTGAGCCCGCGCAACATCACGGGGCTCGTCGACGCGCTGGAGGCGTCCGGATACGTCCGGCGCGAGCCGTACCCCGGCGATCGGCGTGCCGTGCTCGTCTCGTTGACGCCGTCGGCCGCCGAACTGATGCACGAGATGCAGCGCGACCACGCCGAGCTCTCCGACACGCTGCTCGGTGCCGTCGCACCCGCGGACCGCGACGCGTTCCTGCGCGGCGTCGACGCGGTCGCCGACCGGCTGCGCGACCTCGTCGAGACGGCGGAGGCGGGCCGGACCGCAGCGCGAGCCGGGGTCGAGCGGTGACCGCCGACGTCGATCGCGCGCCCGCGCCATCCGTCGCCCGCCGCATCGGCGGCGTCGCCCTGCGCGCCCTGCAGCTCGAACTGCGCATCTACGCGAGCATCGGGCGCCTCATCGCCCGTCGGCCTGCCATCGCGCCCGGCGCCACCGGATTCGGTTACCACGCTCCCGTCATCACGATCCTGTGGATCTTCATCGTGCTCTCAGCCGTCGAGATCCCGATCCTCGACCTCATCGTGCACCGCTGGCCGGTCGTCCGGATCGTCGTGCTCATCGTCGGCATCTGGGGCCTCACGTGGATGTTCGGGCTCCTCGCCGCGTACCTCATGCGGCCGCACACCGTCGGCCCCGAGGGGATCAGGGTGCGCGAGGGCCTCGAGACCGACTCCTGCTCGCCTGGGACGACATCGCGTCCGTCGCCCGCGCCACGCGCGTCGACGAGCCGAAGACGCCGAAGATCACCGAGACGGACGGCACGCGCACGCTGTCGCTCCGGATGCAGCACGAGACCGCCGTCGCCATCGAGCTGGAACGGCCGACACGCGTGCGCCTGCCGGGCGCGGGGGCGAAAGGCGGCGCGCAGGTCGTCGACGAGGTGCGGATCTGGGTCGACGACGTCGACGGGTTCATGGCCGCGGTGCGGCGGCACATCTGAGGCGCGCCCGGATTCGGTTGACGCAGGCGGACGCCGCCTCGCCGGCTCGCCGCTGCCCCGCCCGCGTGCACGAGCACCCCTCCGGATGCGGCTATGATGGTCGAGTTGCCTTCGACGGAGACGCTGAGGGCATCGGGCTGTGGCGCAGCTTGGTAGCGCACTTGACTGGGGGTCAAGGGGTCGCAGGTTCAAATCCTGTCAGCCCGACCGATGGAAGTCCCGGCAGATCGCGATCTGCCGGGACTTCCGCATTCGAGCCGCATGAGGCCGACGCCACCGCCCTATCGTGAAGCCATGGAGATCGTCCCGGCGGTGGGCGCCGTGATCACCGACGAGGCCGGTCGTGTGCTGCTCGTCCGGCGCGGGGCGCCGCCGCAGCGCGACCGGTGGACGGTGCCGGGCGGTCGTCTCGAGCCGGGGGAGTCGTTCGAGGATGCCGCGGCCCGCGAGGTGCTCGAGGAGACCGGGCTGCGCGTGGCCGTCGGGCGCGAACTGTGGCGCCTCCGGCTGCCGACGGGGGACGGGCGGGAGTTCGACATCCACGACTTCGCCGCAACCGTCGTCGACGGCGTCCTTGCCGCGGGCGACGACGCCGCCGATGCGCGCTGGATCGCACCCGACACGCTGCATCGGCTGCGAGTCACGACGCACCTCGTCGCGCACCTCAGGCAGGCCGGCGTGGTCGATCCGCTCCCGCACGTGGACGAGCATGTCGACGAGGTGGCGGCCGGTCGCGACGTCGTGTGGCAGGCGCTCGCCGAGGTCGTCGCGCACGCGACATCCGCAGCGTTCGCCCGCCTGCTCGGCGCGGAGGACGTCACGGCGGACGACCGCGTCGTACCCGAGCTCGGTGCCGTGGTTCCCGGCTTCCACGTCGTCGCGGCAACGCCGCCACAGCGCCTGTCGCTCGCCGGCAGGCACCGGTTCTCGGACTACGAGCTCACGTTCCGCATCGATCCGCTCGGGCGGGAGCGGAGTCTCCTCCGCGCCGAGACCCGGGCGATCTTCCCCGGCCGGCGCGGCGCCGTCTACCGCGCCGTGCTCATGGGGCTCGGCCTGCACCGAGCCGCGACGCGGCGGATGCTCCGTGCCGTGCGTCGACGAGCCGAGGCTGCACCCGGTCTCCGCGCCTGACCGGCGCGAAGGTCCCGCACCGGTCCGCGCGCCCGCCCAGTATGCTGCGCGTGCAGCCATGGAAGGGGGATCCGCCGTGGGCTTCACGCGTGCAGAACTCGAGTCGTACCGCGGTGCGAGCGTCGCCGACCTGATGCCCGAGCACCCGCGCCTCGTCTTCGTCGGCATCAATCCGGGGCTCTGGACCGCTGCCACGGGAACGCACTTCGCGCACCCGGGCAACCGCTTCTACCCGGCGCTCCTCGCCGCGGGCATCCTCCCGCGCCTGCCCGACTTCGCGAACGGCATGACCGACGAGGACCGCCGGATGTTCCTCGACGCCGGCATCGGGATCTCGAACCTCGTGCATCGTGCCACCGCTCGCGCTGACGAACTCGACCGGAGCGAACTCCGCGAGGGTGCGGCGCGGCTCGAGCGGGACGTCGCGCGGTGGCATCCGATCGTCGTCGCGGTCGTCGGACTCACTGCGTACCGGCAGGGGTTCGACCGCCCGAAGGCGCGGGCGGGACGGCAGGAGGAACCGATCGGGGGCGCCGAGCTCTGGGTCGTGCCGAACCCGAGCGGGCTCAACGCGCACGCGACCGTGGCCGATCTCGCGCGCGCGTATGCGGCGCCCGCACTCGCCGCAGGCATCGTCGCGAAACCCCCGGCCGGCTGACGGGTCAGCGGTCTCGGCGGCTCCAGAGTTCGAGGCGGCCGATGCGCTCGACCACCTCGAACTCGCGCTCGAACGACTCGCGGCGCTCGTCGTCGAGCCACTCGACCTCCTCCGGGTCGAGCACGGCGCCGTCGGCGCCGTCGAGGTAGGACCACCAGCGGTCGCGCCACTCGTCCGAATCGAGGAAGCGCTCGCGGGTGAGCGATCGCGCGTCCGGCATGACCAGTGCGAGGCTCATCGGGTCGACGTCCATCGTGCAGCCGGCGTCGAGGTTCGCCCCGACGTGGTCGGCGACGACGAGCCGGGACGGCATCCCGGCGACGCACTCGAGGTCCGCGGCCCAGTCCTCGACGACGGATGCCGCGGGCCGCGGGCCGATGACGACGACATCGCCGACGGCCATCAGCGTGATGACGGCGAGGGCACCGCCCGCGACGATCCGTCGCGCGGGCGTCCGCCGGATGCTGCCGACGGTCGCACCGAGGCAGAGCGCGAGGGGCGCCATGAGCCACACCGCGTAGTGGTAGTACGAGACTCCGGATGCCGCGAGCACGACGGCGTGGGCGAGGGCCGCGATCGCCCACCACGCCTCGGGCGGCCAGGCGCGCGGACGAGCGCGACGTGCGAGTGCGCCGACGAGGGGGAACGCGGCGATGACGAGCGCGGCGACGACGCCGGCCGCAGATGCCGCGGTCGGGACGACGTCGCGGATCGCGGGGAACGCGAAGTAGGGGGAGAGGTAGTCCGCGCGTTCGGCGAGGTCGACGTCGTTCCCCGCGCGCCCGAGTTGCGCGCTGACGGTGAGCTGCCACATGGCGGACGGGTCGGTGAGGAGGAAGGGCAGGCCGATGGCCGCGACCGTGATGCCGCCCGCGGCGAGGTAGCGGAGCACCGCTCCGCGTCCGAGCCGGCTCCAGATCATCCAGCCGACGAGGACCACGTCGATCACGGCCCAGTACTTGACCATGAGCGCGACCCCGAGGGCGATGCCGGCGACGATCGGCGCGGAACGTCGCCCGCGGAGCACCACGATCAGCGCGATGAGCAGGCCGAGGTTGAGGTAGGGCTCGAGCAGGTAGGTGCGCTCGGTGGCGACGGCCATGCCCCAGGTGGCGTAGAGGCCGGCTCCGACGAGGATCGCGAGCACGCCGTGCCGGCGCAGCAGGATTCCGATGAGCACCGTGTTCAGCGCGCCCACCCCTGCGGTGAGCAACCGCGCTCCGGCGAGGCCGACGGATTCGGTCGTGGCCTCGCCCCACGCGGCGAACGGCACGAGGAGGAGGAGCGAGCCCGGCGGGTGCACGTACCCGAAGTCGGCGTAGGGGAGGAGCCCGTGCAGCATCGAGATCGCCCCGGCGAACATCACGCCGTCGTCGTTCTCGCGGGTCCAGAGCAGGGCGCCCGGGGCCAGGAACCCCGCCACGCGGATGACGAGCGCCGCGATTCCCACGGCCATGATCGCGATCGCGGTGCGGTCCCGGGATTCGCGGGTCGCCGCCGCCGTCGCGTGCGCGGTGGGGGCCTCGGTCACGGTCTCCTCCAGCGAACATCCGGGAGCGCGGCGGTCGCGCCACCGCCGTCGGCACGACCATAGTGCCTGGGCGGTGCCCGGCGTGCGACCGGGTGATGTGCGACAGGCGCATAATGGATTGATGGATCCATCAATCCACGGAGGAGTTCGCGTGTTCACCGACGCCAGCCGTCCGCTGTACGAGGTCAAGGCCAACCTCTTCAAGGGGCTCGCCCACCCGTTGCGGGTTCGCGTGCTCGAGGTGCTCGCGGCGAGCGCCGACGGCGAGACACCGGTCTCCGTGCTGCTCGAGGCCACGGGGCTCGAGGCGTCGCACCTCTCGCAGCACCTCGCGGTGCTCCGCAACTACCGGCTCGTGACCGCCGAGCGCCGCGGCAACCAGGTGTCGTACCGGCTGGCGTACCCGCAGGTCGCCGACCTCCTCCGCGTCGCCCGCGCACTCCTCGGCGAGATCCTGCAGGCCACGGAGCGCCAACTCGTCGAGCAGGCGGGCCTGCCGTCGATCCCGGTCCCGGTCGCCGCGTCGACGGATGCCCCGGAGGCATCCGTTGCGGAGTCGAACGGGCACGGGCGCCCGACGACCGGAGCGGCGGCAGGGTCGTGACGGCCGCGGGGACGGGCACGGCCTCGGCCGTGCAGCGCGCCGCACGCGGCATCCGCTCGCTGCTGCCCGGCGCCGCGGACTACCGCGATCTCCGCCGCAGCTGGAAGGGCGACCTCGTCGCGGGCGTCACCGTCGGGATCGTGGCACTCCCGCTCGCGCTCGCGTTCGGCGTGAGTTCGGGCGCGGGCGCCGCGAGCGGGCTGGTGACCGCGATCGTCGCCGGCGTCGTCGCGGCCGTCTTCGGCGGCTCGAACGTGCAGGTCTCCGGGCCCACGGGCGCCATGGTCGTCGTGCTGGCGCCGATCATCGCCGCGCACGGCCTCGGCGCACTCGCGGTCGTCGGTCTGCTGGCGGGCGCGATGGTGCTCGTCGCGGGAATCCTGCGGCTCGGCCGGGCCGTGACCTTCATCCCGTGGCCCGTGATCGAGGGCTTCACGCTCGGGATCGCGGTCATCATCTTCCTGCAGCAGGTCCCCGCGGCGGTCGGCGTGACCGCTACCGAGGGCGCGAACGCGGTGGTCGGGGCGATCGACGCCGTGCTCGCCGCGTCGTGGCCGGATGTCGCGTGGTCGCTCGCCGTGGTCGCGACGGTCGCCGCGATCATGCTCGTCGCGCCGCGCATCCACCCGCTCGTGCCGGGCTCCATCGTGGCGATCCTCGTCGTGACCGTCGTCGTCGTGCTGGCCGGGATCCCGGTCGCGACCATCGGCGCGCTGCCGAGCGGGCTTCCCGCGCCGACCCTGCCCTCGTTCGCGCCCGACACGCTCGCCGCGCTCGTGCTGCCCGCGGCGACCGTGGCGGCGCTCGCCGCGATCGAGTCCCTCCTCTCGGCACGGGTCGCGGCGTCCATCTCGGACACCGGGCCCTACGACGCCGACCGCGAACTCGTCGGCCAGGGGCTCGCCTCGATCGCCTCTGCGCTGTTCGGCGGCATGCCCGCCACGGGCGCCATCGCCCGGACCGCCGTGAACGTGCGGACGGGCGGTCGCTCGAGGCTCTCGGCCATCGTGCACGCGGTGCTGCTCGGCGGCATCGTCGCCGTCGGGGCGTCCGTCGTCGCATCGATCCCGCTCGCGGCGCTCGCCGGCGTCCTCATGGTCACCGCCACGCGCATGATCTCCGTCGCGACCGTCCGCTCGGTCGTCGGCTCGACCCGCGCGGATGCGATCGTCTTCGTCGCGACCGCGATCATCACGGTGAGCGTGGACCTCATCACCGCGGTGCTCGTCGGCATCGCGGTCGCCGCCTTCCTCGCGCTGCGCGCGCTCGCGCGCTCGAGCGGCGTGCACCGGGAGGAACTGCCCGGGCCGGCCGAACCCGGCGACGAACGCGTCGGGCTGTTCCGACTCGAGGGCGCCCTCTTCTTCGGGGCGGCCGAGCGCATGCTCGAACGCGTCGGGGCCATGCGCGACGTCGACGTCGTCATCATCCGGATGTCGCAGCTCCAGATCCTCGACGCGACGGGCGCGCAGGTGATCACCGAGCTGGTCCAGGCGCTCGAGCGCCGCGGAGTGACCGTGCTCGTGAAGGGCATCCAGGCCCGCCATCTGGAGCTCGCCCGCCGTGTCGGCGTCATCGACTCGCTGCGTCACCGCAACCACCTCTTCGACGACCTGCCGAGCGCGGTCGCGCACGCGCGGAGCCACGTGCACCGTGCGTCCGCCGCGATGTGACGGACCGGGGCGGCCCGACATACGATCGAGGCACGCCGGCCGGGGCGCTCTGGAGGGAGCACCACTGGCCACCTGGCATCCGATCCTCGCCGCCGACGAGCCCGAACCGGGGCGGTGGCGACTCGTCGACTCGCTGGGCCGCGAGTACGGCCGCGTCAGCATCGTGCGCATGGGCGGCGACGTCCGATACCGCGCCGAATTCGAGGGGCGATTGATCGGATGGGGCACGACGCTGCGCGGCGCGTGCGAGCGCGTCCACCATGCGTTCGTGCGTTCGCACGGGCCCGGGGAATGGCAGGGATACCCCGATTTCTCGCCTGCTGAGCCGTGAGGATCCCTCTCTCACGGACGTGAGCATCCGTCGACTGTTCGGATGACTTTCACAGGGAACGGGCACGACTCGTGGAGGAAGGGTGTGCAGACTGGCGACTTCGCCGCGGCGACCCCCCGATCCTCCAAGCACCGAGACGAGAACCGCGACGCCCGAGGGCAGCACCTCGCGCGTCGCCCGTGAGATCTATGCGCAACCAGAACAGTTCCCCCAGTACCACCCTGACCACCTCCGACGAGACCCTCGACGCAACGCGTGCCCGGGTCCGCCGCACGCGTCGCAACCGACGTGCCGCCTGGATCGCCTCGGGCGCGGTCGTGACGATCGGCGCGCTCGTCGGCTCGGGCTTCGCGGTCCAGTCGGCGGTTGCCGACCAGGAGCGTCGTGTCGCCGAGACCGCGGCGATCGCCGAGGGCGCCGACCGCGGCATCGACCAGCTCGACGCGGCCGGCGGCCTGCTCGAGGCCCACGCCGTCAAGACGGCGGAGGACACGCTGAAGGTCGCCGGCGACACGATCGCGAAGGCGAAGGGCAAGGCGGATGCCACCGAGCTCGCCTCGACCGTCGCCACTCTCTCCGACTACACGTATCTGGCGCCCGAGCGCGTCTTCGAGCTTGCCAGCCTGACCTCCGCGAAGGCCGACGACGTGGCGGCGAAGGTCGCCGAGTTCGACCGGAAGGCCGCCGAGAAGGCTGCGGCGGAGAAGGCCGCGGCGGAGAAGGCCGCCGCCGAGGCTGCAGCCGCGGCCGCGGAGCAGCAGGCCCCCTCGACGCCGTCCTACCCGAGCGGTCCCGCGAACCCGAGCGGTGCGCAGGCGATCGCCCGCGACCTCATGGCCTCCATGTACGGCTGGGGTTCCGACCAGTTCGGCTGCCTCGTCGATCTCTGGAACAAGGAGTCGGGCTGGAACGTCTACGCCCAGAACCCC
Source organism: Agromyces sp. GXQ0307 (assembly GCF_044769845.1). Lineage (NCBI taxonomy): Bacteria > Bacillati > Actinomycetota > Actinomycetes > Micrococcales > Microbacteriaceae > Agromyces > Agromyces sp. GXQ0307. Next base: position 27,937 of record NZ_JBIZVY010000003.1, read on the forward strand.
TCGAGCGGCGCGTACGGCATTCCGCAGGCGCTGCCCGGATCGAAGATGTCGACCGCCGGCGCCGACTGGGCGACGAGCGCGTCCACCCAGATCACGTGGGGCCTCGGCTACATCGCCGGTCGCTACGGCACTCCGTGCGGCGCGTGGTCGCACTCGGTGTCCGTCGGCTGGTACTGATCGTCGGATCCGGTCGGATCCCGCTCACCCGGTGGCCGACGGCGTCTCGAACGCCGACAGCCACCGGGTGAGCACTCGCTCGAGCACCGCTCGTTCGTCGGCGTCGATCGCCGCGAGCAGGCGGTGCTCGTTCGCCATGTGCGCCGTCATGACATCGTCGATGAGCTCTCGGCCGCTCGGGGTCAGGGCGATGACCCGGCCGCGGCCGTCGACCTCGCTCGTGCGTCGCGTGACGAGTCCGCGTGCGACGAGCCGGTCGACGCGTTTGGTGACGGCGCCGCTCGTCACCATCGTGGAGGATGCCAGGTCGCCGGGCGTCCGCTCGAACGGCTCGCCCGCCCGGCGGAGCGTGGCGATGACGTCGAACTCGCCCTCGGAGAGCCCGAACCGGTCGTAGACCGCGACCAGCTCGTCGGTGAGCGCGTTCGCCAACCGATGCAGGCGGCCGATCACGCCCTGGGGGGAGACGTCGAGGTCGGGGCGCTCGCGGCGCCACTCGCGCATGATGCGGGCGACCCGATCCTCCGTGACATCCGTCGTCATGTGCACCAGTATATCTTCCATGGAAGCTATACTGTCTTCCATGGAAACTACATGGCGGTGGGTATTGGTGACGATGATCGCGCCGGTCGCGTGGGGCAGCACGTACTGGGTGACGCGCGAGTTCCTCCCGGCTGACGCTCCGCTCTGGGGTGCCGTCCTCCGCGCGCTCCCGGCGGGCCTGCTGCTGCTCGCGCTCCGGCCGCGGCGCCCGCGCGGCGCGTGGTGGTGGCGGGCGGCGGTCCTCGGAATCCTCAACGTCGGGGCGTTCTTCGCGCTCGTCTACCTCGTGGCCCAGCTCCTGCCGACGAGCCTCGCCTCGACGATCATGGCCACGTCGCCCGCCACGATGATGCTCCTCGCGTGGATCTTCGCCGGTGAGCGGCTGAGGGTCGTCCCGCTCGTGGGCGCCGGCCTCGGCATCGCCGGCGTCGCACTCATGCTCGCGGGGAACGGTCCGACTGCGGCACCGCTCGGCATCGCGGCCTCCGTACTCGCGATGCTCCTGTCCTCGCTCGGCTACATCCTGGCCAAGCGCTGGCGCGAGGGCTCGGACGTCCTCTCGGTCACGTCGTGGCAGTTGCTCGCGGGCGGTCTCCTCCTGCTGCCGGTCGCGCTCGCGGTGGAAGGAGCGCCGCCGCCGGTGGACGGCCCGGCCGTCGTCGCCTTCGCCTACCTGAGCGTGATCGCGACCGCCGTCGCCTTCGTCGCCTGGTTCGTCGGACTCTCACGCCTGCCCGCCGGCACGGTCGGACTCATCGGGCTGCTGAACCCGGTCACCGGCGTGCTGCTCGGTGTGCTCGTCGCGGGGGAGCGGCTCGACGGGTGGCAGCTCACCGGTCTCGCCATCGTGCTCGTCGGAGTCGTCCTCGGACGACCGGTCGCCCGACGGTCCCTCGACCGTGTCCGCAGGCGGACCGGCAGACGTGCAGTCGCCGGGGCCCGGGGTCCGCTGGTCGCGAGCGCACGGCGGACCGAAGTCCGTGCGCCCCTGGCCGCCGACTGCTAACGTGCGCCCCAAGTGCCGCGCCCACGGCTCCGGCGGCGGCGGATCGGGGGGATCATGGCGCTCGGCTGGTGGCGGCGGAAGCATGCGTCCGCGTCTGACATCGAACCGGCCGACGGCGGCACGGCATCGAGGGCCCCCGTCTCGGTGGCGCTGCCGCGCGCGGCGGTCATCCTGCTCGGCTTCGCCGGGGCGGTCGTCGTCATGTTCGGACTCGCGGCCGCCCGTTCGGTCGTCGCCCCCGCCTTCCTCGCGCTCGTGCTGACGATCTGCGTGCACCCGGTGCGGATCGGACTCGTGCGACGCGGCGTTCCCGTCGGCCTCGCGACCGGTGCCGCGATCGTCGCGGTCTTCGCCCTCCTCGCCGGATTCGTGGCGACGCTGGTCTTCGCACTCGCGCAGTTCACGACCCTGCTGCCCGAGTACGCCCCGCAGATCCAGGCGGCCGGCGCCGACCTCAGCGACGCGCTCGAGAGCCTCGGCATCGGCGCGCAGCAGGCGCAGACCATCGTCGACGGGCTCGAACCGTCGCGGATCATCGACGTCGTGGGCACGGTGCTCGGGGGTGTCGCCGGTATCACATTCTCGCTGGTCGTCATCCTCACGCTGCTGATCCTCATGGCGATGGACGGGACCTACGGCCCGGCGATCCTCGCGCAGATGCGTCCGCGCCGCCCTGCGCTCGTCGACGCGCTCGTCCTCTACACGCGCAACGTCCGGCGGTACATGGTCGTCACGACGGGCCTGGGCGTCGCGCAGGGCGTGCTCAACTGGATCGCGCTGCTCATCCTCCAGGTGCCGGGTGCACTGCTCTGGGGCGTCCTGTCCTTCATCTGCAGCTTCATCCCGAACATCGGGTACTTCATCGCGATCGTGCCGCCCCTCGTGTTCGGCCTCCTGTCCGGCGGTTGGCCGGTCTTCATCGCCGTGCTCCTCGTGTACGGCGTCGTCAACGCGGTGGTGCAGTCGATCGTGCAGCCCAAGGTGGTCGGCGGCGCGGTCCGGCTGAGCGAGACGATCACGTTCGTCTCCGTGCTGTTCTGGGCCCTCGTGGTCGGGCCGATCGGCGCCGTGCTCGCCGTGCCGCTCACGCTCCTGGTGCGCGCGGTCCTGCTCGACGCCGACCCGTCCCTGGCGTGGTGGCGACCGGCGACCGGCGACGTCGAGGAGACCAAGGGGATCGCGGCGGAGCTGTCCGCCCGCGCACGCGCGGAGGCGAAGGCCGATCGCGCCGCGCGTCCGCCCCGAGGCCGGGCGGCACGCGCGTCAAGGCCGTGATCCGTCGCACCGCGGTCGTTACCCTGACGGGATGAGCGAGCAGACGGGCGACGAGCGCACGAGGGAGTCGACCGCCGGAGGCGGCATCCGGGAACGCCTGACGCGGGTGGTGCAATGGGTGCTGAGCACGAAGCCCGCTCGGGCGTTCCTGCTCTACCAGGAGCAGCACGGGGCGATGCTCGCCGACAGCGTGACCTACCGCACGCTGTTCTCGGTGTTCGCCGGAACGTTCCTCGGGTTCGCGGTCGCGGGTATCTGGCTGGCCGGCAACCCCGACGCGATCGAGGCCATCACGGCCACCGTGAGCGGGGTCATCCCCGGCCTCATCGGGGAGGGGGCGGTGATCGACCCGGACGCGCTCATCCAGCCCATCACCCTGAGCATCGCGGGAACGCTCGCGCTGATCGGCCTCATCGGAGCCGCGATCGGCGCGATCCGCTCGCTCCGGATCGCGCTCCGCCAGCTGGCCGGGAGCCCCGAGGACACGAGCTTCTTCCTCTGGCAGCTGCTCCGCGACCTCGCCATCGCGATCGGCTTCGGCGGGCTCCTCGTGGCCGGTGCGGTCGTGACGGTCGTCGGCACGGGCGCGCTCGACACGGTGGTCCGCTGGCTCGGACTCCCGTTCGGCGACGTCCTGTTCGACACCGGATCGCGGACGCTCTCGGTGCTCGTCGCGTTCGCGATCGACACGGTCGTCATCGTCGGCCTGTTCCGGCTGCTGGCCGGACTGCGCCCGAGCGCGCGGGCCCTGTGGTCGGGGGCGCTCGTCGGCGGCGCGGGGCTCACCGTGCTGCAGGTGCTCTCCGGGCTCTTCGTCGGCGGTGCCACGAGCAATCCGCTGCTCGCCTCGTTCGGCTCGCTCATCGCGCTGCTGATCTGGCTGAACCTGTCGAGCCAGGTCGTGCTCATCGCCAGCGCGTACGTCGTGACCGGAGTCGAGGAGGAACGCGATCGCGTCGCGGTGCGCTACGGCGCGACGTCGATGGCGCTGCGGCGGCTGAAGCGTGCAGAACGGCGGGCCGCGGATGCCGCGGCGGAGGTCGCCGCGGCGCGTGACGCCCTGCCGGGAGTGCACGACCCGGCCGCGCGCACCACGCGCTGATGCCGACACCGCGGCGGATTCCGCCGCGGTGTCGGGGCGGACCGATCGGACACGGTCCGCGGTCGAGCGGCTCAGCGCATCGGCTCAGCGCATCGCGTCGGGATTGCGGTCGATCTCGACGATCTCGACCTCCTCGATGACGACCGCGTCCACGTCCTCCGTGCCCGATCGGTCGTCGACGAGGCCCTCGTCGTCCTTGGGAACCTCCGCATCCGGCGGCAGGTCGGAGTCGGTGTACTCGCCCTCCGTCGGGTCGTGCGGTACTCGTGCGGCCATGATTCGCCCTCCTTCTCCGTTTCGGCGGTCCGCCACGTCAGGCGGACGGATCAACGCTAGGCAGCCCGACGACGGACCGTCAGGGGATTGACGCTCGTGCGCCGCCCCGGTAGCGCATCGGTGGCGCGGTGGGTCGTTCGCACGCCACACTGGTCGCGTGCCGACCGCCCTGCAGCTGACCCGGTCCGTCGTCGCAGCGCTCACACGTACGCGCCTGTTCCGACGTCTCGCCCCGACGCTCCTGCCGCCGATCGAGGCGGCGCTCGGCGCGCTGAGCGGCGGTCGGTTGCAGCTCGCGTCGCTGCTCGTGCCGTCGCTCGTCCTGCACACCCTCGGGGCCCGGACCGGAGCTCGGCGCGACGTGCACCTGATGTACACGCCGGACGGCAACGGATGCGCGATCGTGGCGGGCACGAGCTTCGCTCGGGACCGCCACCCGGGCTGGACGTACAACCTCATCGCGCACCCCGACGCGTGGATCACGGTGCGCGACCGGACATTGCGGATCCGTGCCGGCCGCATCGCGGCCGCCGACCGCGACGCGGCATGGGCGCGGATCGAAGCCCAGTGGCCCGGCTACCGCGGATACGAGCGAGACTCCGGTCGAGTGGTCCGGCTGTTCCTCCTGCAGCCGATCGCCGAGGTGGCACGACCACCCCGAGCGGCGGACGCGTCCGCCGACGGACCCCTCGACGCGTCATCCGACCCGGATTAGGCTGCACCGCATGTGCAGGAACATCCGAACCCTCCACAACTTCGAACCCGCCGCGACGAGCGACGAGGTCCGCGCGGCGGCGCTCCAGTACGTCCGGAAGGTGAGCGGATCGACGCACCCCTCGAAGGCCAACCAGGCGGCGTTCGATGAGGCGGTGGAGGAGATCGCGCACATCACACAGCATCTCCTCGACCACCTCGTGACCTCGGCGCCGCCGAAGGACCGCGAGGTGGAGGCCGCGAAGGCACGGGCCCGAGCCGCCCAGCGCTACGCCACGGCGAGCACATGAGCCGCGCCGTCGGGGGAGCGCGGTAGCGTCGCCGACATGGCCCGCGACGCGACGACCCTCGAGATCGACGGACCCGACGGCGTGCGCGTCGTCCGGGTCTCCAGCCCCGAGCGGGTCGTCTGGCCCGATGCCGGCATCACCAAGCTCCGACTCGCCGAGTACTTCGTCGCGGTCGGAGCGGCGTTCGTCGCCGCGAACGGCGATCGGCCCGTGTCGCTCGAGCGCTTCCGCGACGGCATCGGGGGCGAGTCCTTCTTCTCGAAGAACCCGCCGAAGGGTGCGCCCGAGTGGATGCGCGACGTGACGGTGACGTATCCGAGCGGTCGGAGCCATCCGCAGCTCGTCATCGACGAACCGGCCGGAGCGGTCTGGGCCGCGCAGATGAACACGATCGTCTTCCACCCCTGGGCCTCCCGGGCGGGGGCGCCCGACCTGCCCGACCAGCTTCGCGTCGACCTCGATCCGCAGCCAGGCACGGGCTTCGCCGACGCGGTCCCGGCGGCGTTCGCCCTACGGGACCTGCTCGACGAGGTCGGCCTGACGGGGTTCGTCAAGACCTCGGGCAACCGCGGCATCCACGTCTTCGCCCCGATCGAGCCCGAGCACGAGTTCCTCGACGTCAGGCACGCGGTCATCGCGCTCGGTCGCGAGCTCGAGCGTCGGATGCCCGACCGGATCACGACCGCGTGGTGGAAGGAGGAGCGCGGCGAGCGCATCTTCGTCGACTTCAACCAGGCCAACCGCGACCGCACGATGGCGGGCGCCTACAGCCCTCGGGCACTGCCGACCGCGGCGGTCTCGTGCCCGCTCGAGTGGGACGAGCTCGACGGCGCCGATCCCGCGTCCTACACGGTTCGAACGGTGCCGGAGCGTCTCGCCGCGCACGGCGACCCCTGGGCACGCATGCACGACGCACCGGGCCGGATCGACACGCTGCTCGACTGGTGGCAGCGCGACCTCGACTCCGGCCTCGGCGAACTGCCGTTCCCGCCCGACTTCCCCAAGATGCCCGGCGAGCCGACTCGCGTGCAGCCGAGCCGCGCACGCCGGCCCGACGACGACTGAGGCTCAGACCTCGGTCGAGAGTGCACCGCGGGCCGGCGGCGGCGGCCCGTGGACCTCGCGGTGCAGTCGCTCCATGCGCGTGTCGAGCTCTGCGGCCGTGCGCGCGGCGTCGGTCAGCTGGTCGAGGAGCTCGTCGGGGACCATGCGATCGAACTTGTAGTAGATCTTGTGCTCGAGGCTCGCCCAGAAGTCCATCGCGATCGTGCGGATCTGCACCTCGACGGCAACCGGATGCGCCCCCGTCGAGAGGAACACCGGGACCTCGACGATGAGGTGCAGGCTCTGGTACCCGTTGGCCTTGGGCTCGGCGATGTAGTCCTTCACCTTGAGGACGCGCACGTCCTCCTGCGCGGTGAGGAGTTCGGCGATCCGGTACGCGTCCGAGACGAAGCTGCACGTCACACGGACCCCGGCGATGTCGGTGATCGTCGCACGGATCGCCTCGAAGGAGGGGGCGATGCCCTTCCGGCGCATCTTGTCGATGACGCTGTCGAGGCTCTTCAGCCGGCTCGAGATGTGCTCGATCGGGTTGTACGAATGCGCCTGGCTGAACTCCTCGCGGAGGATCGACAGCTTCGTGATCACCTCGTCCATGCCGAACTTGTAGCGCTGCATGAAGCGCTCGGTCTCATCGCGCAGCGCACGCATCTCATCGAGGGTCTGCCCGTCGATGGTGTCGAGCGTGCGCTGCGCCCGGTCGGTCAGCATCGGCTGCGGGGCGGGTCGGGCTGGCGGGGTTCCGTCGAGCGGCGTCACGCGGCCCACGCTACGGTGCCAACCTCGGTGTTCGCTCTGCGGGACCGATGCGCCCGCCATGCGTGGCCGTCGCGCGGTCGCGAGCCGTCGGACGCTCCGGCACGTCAGGCGCCGTCGAGGTACCGCCAGCGATCCTCGCGCACGAATCGGCTGGTCTCGCGCAGCACCCCGCGCTCGTCGCCATGCGCGTAGCGCGCGGCGAACTCGACGAGGCCCTCGCGGTCGAGCGGACCGCCGCGTTCGGTGCGCACGATCTCGAGCGCGCGCCAGCTGAGCTCCGCATCGAGTTCGAGGCGATCCGGTCGGGTCGACGGATGCCACGTGGCGAGCAGGTACGCGCGATCGCCGACGACGAACGCCGTGTAGCGGGACCGCATGAGCTGGACCGCCGTCGGCGCGGCGCGTCCGTCGAGCAGGGGACCGCAGCATTCGCCGTACGTGCTCCCGCTCCCGCACGGGCAGCGGCTGTCGTCGGGCGGCGTCGAGAACATCCGGTCGGGAACCATGGAGCCCAGTCTCCCGCAGGCACGGTCATGGTCTGCCCAGCAGAAGTCGAGGTTCCGTTCAGGAATACCGTGCAGAGTAGGGGATTCGTGTGCCCGGACCGTCGGTTCGGGCCCGCCCATGCCCCGGCTCGGAGGGCCATCAACCCCCAGGATCCGAGCAAACCCATGCCTATGCTGAACTCCAATTCGATCACGCCTGCCTCCACCGAGACCACCGTTTCCACCGGCACCACCTCGGCGACCGTCGCCGACGAGCCCGCGCCGTTCCGCACGGATGCCGCGACCCGTCGCCTCGCCCGCCGGAACCGCCTCGTCCGCCGCCGTCGCCTCATCCTCGCCGGTGCGCTCGTCGCCGTCGGGGCCGTCGCCGGCACCGGGCTCACCGTCAACTCGTCGCTCGCCGCACAGCGCGTCGCGGAGACCAGCGCACTCACCGCGTCCACCGGCCTCGCAGCCGAGCAGCTCGGCGCCTACGCCGGCGTCGCGCAGTCGAAGGTGCATGCCGAGGCGGAGGACACGCTGACCCTCGCCGAGGACACGCTCTCCGACGTCGAGGGCAAGATCGACGCCGAGACGCTCGCGTCGTCGGTCGCGACCCTCGGCGACTACGAGGCGTTGCCGATCGACGAGGTCCGCGAACTCACGCTCTCGACCCGCGCCGAGATCCAGAAGGCGGAGCAGGCTGCAGCCGCCCACGACCGCGAGGTCGCCGAGCGCGAGGCCGCCGAGGCGCTCGCCCGAGCCAACACCCCGGAGGGCGCCAAGCAGACCGCGCGCGCCATGGCCGCCTCGCAGTACGGCTGGGGCGAGGCCGAGTTCCAGTGCCTCGTGCAGCTCTGGACCAAGGAGTCCGGCTGGAACTACCAGGCCGTGAACGCCTCGAGTGGGGCGTACGGCATCGTCCAGGCCTGGCCCGCCGAGAAGCTCGCGACGGCTGGAGCCGACTGGCGCACCAACGCCGCGACCCAGATCAAGTGGGGCCTCGACTACATCGCTCGCGGGTACGGCAGCCCGTGCGCCGCGTGGGGGCACTCGCAGTCCGTGAACTGGTATTGATCGCCGAGCGCGTCGAGTGAGCCGCCGACCCGAGGGGTCGGCGGCTCACGCCGTTCTCGGGTCGAGCAGCGCTCGTCGATCGGGGTGCCGGTCGAACCAGTGCTCGACGTACCAACAGCTCGGAACGATCCGCAGTTTCGACCGCGACTCGACGTCGTCGACCGCGAAGCGCACCAGTTCGGCCGCGAGGCCGCAACCGCGATACGGCGGATTGGTGAACGTCCGCACGAACGCCACCGTGTCGCCGAGTTCGCGGTAGTCCAGCACGCTCGCGACCTGACCGTCGATCCGGAGCAGGTACCGGCGCAGTTCGGGTTCGTGCACGAGGTCCTTCACGCGCCCAAGGGTACGCCCGCCCGGGCTCGTCACGGGTCAGCGACCTCGGAGTCGATCGAGGTCGCGCCGTTCGCGCTTGGTCGGTCGCCCGGTTCCGCGGTCGCGCAGCGGAACGGATGCCACGGCCTCCCGGGGAGGCGGTGCGGGCGTGCGGTCGTCGGCGGCCGCCGCCGCGAGGTCGGCCGATACGCGCTTCACGATGGGCCGACGCACGATGAGGATCCGGTCGAACCCGTGCAGCCGGACGCGTACCTCATCGCCGGGCCGAACCGGCTGCGCCGCCTTCGCGCGCTCGCCGTTCACCCGCACGTGGCCGGCGCGGCAGGCAGCGGTCGCCGCCGAGCGCGTCTTGCACACCCGGACCGCCCAGAGCCACGCATCAACGCGCGCCGCGTCGAGTTCCGCCATCCCCTCAGCCTATGACCGCATCGGAGCTCGGGGCTCCGGGTCAGCGCACGAACGCCCACCAGATCATCAGCATCGTCACGAGGAAGCCCACGACGTAGTTGATGAGGATGAAGTGACGCCAGCCGCGGTTCGACGCGCCGGACGCGGCATCCGTCACCGAGCGGTAGGGCCACGCCGCCCAGAGGTAGGGGATCACCAGCACCGACGCCAGGGGCCCCGGCCACTCCGTCGCGAGCATCAGGAGGCCGGCCGCCGCCCACAGCCCGAGCGCGATCCGCACCGTGGTCGCCGCGCCGAGCGCCGTGGCGATCGACGCGATGCCGGCCTCGCGATCGGGGACCACGTCCTGCACGGCACCGAACGCGTGGCTGGCCATGCCCCAGAAGAAGAACGCGGTGAGCAGCGCGATCAGCGGCCAGGTGAAGTCCGCGCCGGCGACCGCGAGGCCGTACACCGCCGGGCTGGCGAAGTGGGTGCTCGACGTGACCGAATCGAGCACCGGGCGCTCCTTGAAGCGCAGACCGGGGACCGAGTAGGCGAACACCGCGAACAGGCTGACCGCGAGTACGAGCCACGACCCTGGTTCCCCGGTGCCGCCGAGCCACAGCATGACCGCCACGAGCGGCGCAGCGGTCACGATGCCCGCCCAGACCACGGTGCGATGGAGGCTCGGATCGAGCAGCGCCCCCTCGGCGCCGCCCTTCCTCGGGTTCCGCAGGTCGGACTCGTAGTCGAACACGTCGTTCACGCCGTACATCAGCAGGTTGTACGGCACGAGGAAGAACAGCGTGCCCACGACGAGGAGGGCGTCGACCCGACCGGTCGTGAGCACGTAGGCGGCGGCGAACGGGAAGGCCGTGTTGATCCAGCTGACGGGCCGCGACGACAGGAGCACCTGGCCTGCCCGGTGCGCCGGTCCGCCGCGGGCCTCCGCCGCGGTCATCCGTCGACCTCCGCGGTGCGCTTCCGGTTTGCGCGAGCGCTGAGGCTCCAGACGGCGGGCAGCAGCAGGACCCCGGCGAGCGGGTACAGGAAGTCCTCGACCGGGGCGAGCCCGACCGTCCAACCCGACCGGTGCTCGTCGTCGTACGCGACGATGCCCGTCCCGACGATGAGCGAGTCGAAGACGGCCGTGAGGACGAGGAGCACCGCCGCGGCGATCGCGGTGGCGATCGCCCGCAGTCGGAACGCCCCGCGATCGCGAGGTCGTGCGGCCCACGCGGCGATCGCGGCGACCGCGAGGAACGGCACGCTGATCAGCAGGTACGTCACCGGCGCTCCTCCCGTTCGGCGGCGGCGGTCCGGCGGCCCCGCGACGCCAGGACGCGTTCGCCGCCGAGCACCAGCACGAGCGTGAGGTAGCAGAGGAAGACGAGGAACACCGGCTCCTCGAGGGGGAGCTCGGGTGCGAGCTCGATCCCGGTGACGATCTCCGACGTGCCGCGGAAGAAGACGCCCGTGACGATTCCCGCCGCGTCCCACAGGAGGAAGAACGCCACGCCCGTCGCGACGGTGAGTGCGCCGGCGAGCGGGGCCCGCCAGAACACGAGGCGCCAGCGGGCGTCGATGAGCACCATGCATCCGATGACGACGAGGAGGCCGGCCAGGTACGCGAAGGCCGTCATGCGACGGTCGTGGTCGGGTCTGCGGCTTCGTGCGCGACCGTGGCGGCGGGCTCCGCGATCGGCCCCGGCGATCGGTCGCCGCGAACGCGCTTCAGGACGTTCTCGGCGCTGATCAGGCACATCGGCAGACCGATGCCCGGCACGGTCGACCCGCCCGCGTAGTACAGTCCGTCGACACGGCGCGACCGGTTCGTTCCGCGCAGCATGGCCGACTGCCGGAGCGTGTGCGCGGGACCGAGCGCTCCGCCCTGCCACGAGTTGAGGTCGGCCGCGAAGTCGGCCGGGCCGACCGTCCGGCGCACGACGATGCGCTCCTCGAGATCGTCGAGGCCCGAGACCTCGGCGACACGGCGGATGGCGCGGTCGGCGGTCTCCTCGACGAGCCGGTCGCCCGTGCCGTCCTCGCCGCCGCGTCCGATCGCCGCGTCGGCGGGTACCGGCACCAGGAGGAACAGGTTCGTGTCTCCGGCGGGTGCCACCGAGGCATCCGTCGCACTGGGCATGCACGCGTAGAACGAGGCCGGATCGGGCACGTGCGGGTCGGCCCCGAAGATCGCGCCGAAGTTCGCGTGCCAGTCCTCGGTGAAGAAGAGCGTGTGGTGCGCGAGGCCCGGCACCTGACCGCGGATGCCGAGCATGGCGAGCACCGCTCCTGGGCCCGGGTTGCGGCGGCGCCACCACGATTCCGGGTACGTCTGTGCGTGGCGGGGAAGCAGCTCGGTCTCGGTGTGGTGCAGGTCGGCGGTGGACACGACGCGGTGCGCCGGGGCGACGACGCTGCGGCCGGACGCCGTCCGGAAGCGCGCCCCGGCGACCGCGGGCCGGGCGCCCGCCGAGGACAGCTCGATCGACTCGACCCGGGCCCCCGTGACGATGTCCACCCCCGCCGCGACAGCCGTCGCGGCGACGCGCTCGATGAGCTCGGCGAACCCGCCGCGCGGGTAGAACACGCCCTGTTCGAGGTCCATGTGACTCATCAGGTGGTACATGGACGGCGTCGCATCCGGCGACGAGCCGAGGAACACCGCCGGGTAGCCGAGCACCTGGCGGAGTCGTCGGTCGTGGACGGCACGGGCCGCGAACCGCTCGAGCGGCGTCGTGAGCAGCGTCGCGAACCGCCCCGCCCGGCGGAGGACCTCGCCGGAGAGCAGCGACCGGGGATCGTCGAAGTTCGTGTACAGGAAGCGCCGCCGCGCGATGTCGTACGTGGATGCCGCCGAGTCGAGGTATCGCTCGAGGGCGGCACCGGCGCCCGGCTCGATGGACTCGAACAGCGCGACGTTCCCGGCGCGGGTCGGTTGCACGTCGAGCGGTTCGTCGTGACCGTCGGCCCACACCCGGTAGCCGGGATCGAGCTGCACGAGGTCGAGCTCGGCCGCGGCGCTGCTGCCGAACAGGCGGAAGAAGTGGTCGAAGACCTCCGGCATCAGGTACCAGGACGGCCCCGTGTCGAACCGGAAGCCGTGGCTCGACCAGGACCCCGCCCGGCCGCCGAGCTCATCACGCGCTTCGAGCAGCGTCACGCGGTGGCCGTCGCGGGCGAGGAGGGCGGAGACCGCGAGTCCCGCGATCCCGCCGCCGATCACCACGATCCGCTCGGACGTCCCGATCATCGTCGATTCCCTCCCGTGGTGAGCGCTGAACGGACGGCGATCGCCAGCTTCTCGCCGTCCGGGACGCGGATCCGCGTCGCGATGATCTCGGCCGCCGGCGTGGCGCGGCATCGCGCCGACAGGCTCGCGAAGAGGCCGTGCGCCGCGGCGACCGCGCTCCGCGCTCGTCGCGGCAGCTCCGGGAGCGCGTCGCCGGCGATCGCGAGGTCGTGGTCGATGTCGTCGAGGATCGCGGTCTTGTCGGCCTCGGTGAAGGCGTCGGGATCGACACCGGGGAAGTAGTTCCGACCGAGGGTCCGCCAGTCGACGGCGAGGTCCCGGAGGAAGTTGATCTTCTGGAACGCGGCGCCCAGGTGGATCGCGCCGCGCTCGAGGCGCTCGCGCCGTTCGGCCTCGACGACCGGAGCGGAGCCGTGCCGTTCGGCGGCGAGGAAGGTCTGCAGGCACATCAGGCCGACGACCTCCGCCGAGCCGTGGATGTACGGGCCGATCTCCTCCGGGGTGAACGGAGCGGGATCGAGGTCGCGCCGCATCGACGCGAAGAAGGGCCGCGTCAGCTCTGTGGCGAACCCGGTGTCACGGGCGACGCCAGCGAACGCGTGCACGACGAGGTTCGCGGAGTAGCCGCACGCCATCGCACGCTCCGTCTCCGCCTCGAGCCCGTCGAGGACCTCGAGCTGCTCGTCGATCGTCAGCCCCGCCTCGGCGGCGGCGCCGTCGACGACCTCGTCGGCGACGCGGACGAGTGCGTACACCGACCTGATCCGCCGACGGGACTCCGCGTCGAGGAGCCGGGCCGCCGCGCCGAAGGAGGTCGAGTACCGGGCGATGACCGTGGCCGAACTCGCCTCGGCGGCATCCGAGTACCGCTCCAGCAGCGTGGGATCGTGCCGTCGGTTCATCGCACCCGCTCCGTCGCGCGCTGCGCGAACTCGCCGAGCTCGGCACGGAGCTCCTGCGGCAGGTCGGCGGCGTCGAGCTCGTACCGGGCGAGGGTGACGTGCTCGTGGGCCAGGGCCAGGGCGGCGTCGAGGGCGCCGCAGGCGCGGAGCTCCTCACGGAGTCCGGCCGCGGACTCGTCGTCGAGCGACGGGTCGCCGAGTCGTTCCCGGATGCTCGGCCACGACGGCGTGGTCGCGGCGTGCGCGATCAGCGCGGTGCGCTTGCCCTCGCGGAGGTCGGCCGAGGCGGACTTGCCCGTCACCACGGGGTCGCCGAAGACTCCGAGGACGTCGTCGACGATCTGGAAGGCGACCCCCGCGAGACGGCCGAAGCGGCACAGCGCCTCCACCGCCGACTCCGGCGCACCCGCCAGCACCGCGCCGGCGGCGAGCGGCGCCTCGAACGAGTAGACGGCGGTCTTCTGCTCGAGCGTCGCGAGCACACCCTCGAGGGCCGGCGTCGATCCGTCGAGCGCCGAGACGACGTCGGCGAGCTCACCGGCGGCCGAGACGAACACCGCGTGGTCGAGGATGTCGAGCAGCGACTCGCGGCACGGTCGGTCGACCGGCAGCATCGCGAGCTCGCGGTGCGCCCGGCTGAGGGCGAGGTCTCCCGCGAGCACGGAGGCGGTCGCCGCCCAGACCTCGCCCGTTCGCGCGTCGCCGCCGTGCTTCTGCGCCCGCGCCGCGAAGCGCCCCGCCACGTTCGGCTCACCCCGCCGGACGGTGTCGCGATCGATCAGGTCATCGTGGATCAGGAACGCCGTGTGGAGGAGTTCGAAGGCGAGGGCGACGCGCGTGACGAGCGCACGGTCCGATCCGCCGAACCCGCGATAGGCGGCCCACACGAGCCGCGGTCGAACGCGCTTGCCTCCGGAGCTCTGCTGCTCGATCGACTCCCACAGCGCCGTGTAGTGGCTGCCGTACGCGCCGGCCCGGCCTCGCGCGTCGGCGAAGAACCGGCGCAGTTCCTCGTCGATCGCGGAATCGAGGAGTTCAGGCACGGAAGAGCTCCAGTTCCTTCGCCTGGAGCACGAGCCACGGGCTGAACGCCCACGGCGCCGCGTCGACCGCGGTGGCGAGGGCTCGCGGGTCGACCCAGCGGTACTCGGCCACCTCGCGCGGATTCGGGTCGGGCTCGCCGGCTGCGGTCGCGAGGTACACCGGGCACACCTCGTTCTCGACGATGCCGTTGGCGTCCGTCGCCCGGTACCGGAAGAGCGGCAGCGCCAGCTCGACGGTGTCGAGTTCGAGCCCGAGCTCGAAGTCGGCACGGCGACGGACGGCGTGCAGCAGCGGCTCGGCCGGCTTGGGATGCCCGCAGAACGAGTTCGTCCAGACGCCCGCCCAGGTCTGCTTGGTGACGGCGCGCCGCGTGACGAGCACCTCGCCGATCGGGTTCACGATGTGGCAGGAGAATGCGAGGTGCAGCGCGGTGTCGGGTCCGTGCGCCGCGCTCTTCGGGGCTCGGCCGATGGGCGTGCCCGACTCGTCGAGCAGGACCACCTCGTCCTCGACGGTCTCGGTCGTGTGGTTCATGTCGGCCTCCTCGTCCGTTGGGCGATGCGACGAACCGGGGTTCGTGTCCCCGAAGCTAGCAGCGGGCCCGACCGTGGCGGAACAACCGAAAGTTGGACCGCGGCGGCGCGGCGGTCGACGGATGTCGCGCAGGGTGCATCGTGCGTCATGCTGGACGGGTGACGGGCGAGAGCGGGGACGGCTGGGCCGAGGGACCCGGTGGTGCCCGGTACTGGGGTCTGTACGGTGCGGCCGGACTGCTGCTCGTGGAACCGGGCGGCTCGGTGCTGCTGCAGCACCGCGCGGCGTGGAGCCACTTCGGAGGGACCTGGGGGATTCCGGGCGGGGCGCGTCATCGCGGCGAGTCGGCGCTGGACGCGGCCGTGCGCGAGGCGACCGAGGAGACGGGGATGCCGTCGGGCATCGTCGAAGCGCGGTTCGAGAGCGTGCTCGACCTCGGATTCTGGTCGTATACGACGGTCGTGGCCGATGCCACGAGGCGCTTCGAGCCCCGCCTCGCCGACCCCGAGAGCATCGCCCTGCGGTGGACACCGCTCGCCGCAGTGGACGGTCTTGCGCTGCATCCGCGATTCGCCGAGGCATGGCCCGCGTTGCGCGCGCGGCTCCGGGACCCGTCTGCTCGCTAGGATCGGAACGTGGCCGAGAAGAGCACGGGGGTGTCGGACCGGGTCTGGACGCTGCCCAATGTGCTGAGCATGCTCCGGCTCCTGCTCGTGCCGGTATTCCTCGTGCTCGTGATCCTCGGCGAGTACGTGCCCGCGCTCGTCGTGCTCGTCGTCGCGAGCCTCACCGACCTGCTCGACGGGTTCCTCGCGCGCCGGCTCGGCCAGGTCACGAGGCTCGGCCAACTGCTCGATCCCGCAGCCGATCGCCTCTACATCTTCGCGGCGCTCATCGGCCTGGCCGCGAACGACCTCGTCCCATGGTGGATCGTGGTGGTGATCGTCGCACGCGACGCGTTCCTGATCGTCCTCGGCGTGGTGCTCGCGAACCACGGGTACGGGCCGCTCCCGGTCCACCAGCTCGGCAAGGCGGCGACGTTCGCCCTCTTCACCGGCATCCCGATCATCATGCTCGGGCTGGCGTTCCCGGCCCTGCTCCCGGTCAGCGAGCCGTTCGGGTGGGCGGTCACGATCTGGGGTGCGTTCCTGTACTGGTGGGCCGGGGTCATCTACGCGATCGAGACCGCGCGTGTCGTCCGTGCGACGCGGGTGTCCGGGCCACCGGCATCCGATACGCTTGAGCCGGGAGGTTAGCGGTGACGGATTCCGACATGACCCAGACCGGCGCGAACGGCGAGGAGCGCGAGCCGTCGGCTGATACGTCGGCGCATCGCGTCGGCCAGCCGAACGACACCACGATGGGGTTCAGCCGCGAGGCTGCGGCGCAGTTGAGCGCGCTCGACGCCGACGTGAGCGCGGCCGAACAGGAGGCCATCGCGGCGCTGCCGTCCGCGTCCGCCCTGCTCATCGTCCGGCGCGGTCCGAACGTCGGCGCGCGATTCCTGCTCGACACCGAGGTCACCTCGGTCGGTCGGCACCCCGACGCCGACATCTTCCTCGACGACGTCACGGTCTCCCGCAAGCACGCCGAGTTCGTGCGCCACGGTACGGCGTTCGAGGTCCGCGACCTCAATTCGCTGAACGGCACCTACTTCGACGGCATCCGCATCGAGACCGCGCTGCTGAGCGACGGCGCCGAGGTCCAGATCGGCAAGTACCGTCTGACGTTCTACGCATCGCGACACGACCTCGCTCCGACGGGTGCCGGGTGAGCGAGGGCGCCGCGGCGCGGCGTCCGGCTCATGCCCCACCGCTGCTCGGCATCGGTCAGGTCCTGGCGAGACTCCAGCCGGAGTTCCCGGAGTTGACTCCGTCGAAGCTGCGCTTCCTCGAGGAACAGGGCCTCATCACCCCCGCGCGAACGGCGGCGGGTTACCGCAAGTTCTCCCCGTCCGACATCGAGCGGATCACGGTCGTGCTCTCAATCCAACGCGACCACTACCTGCCGCTGAAGGTCATCCGGGCCCACCTCGACGAGATCGACGCGGGTCGCACGCCGGCATTGCCGGGCGTCGTCGACGCGGCGGCGTTCCGGGCGACGGCGACCAGGTACTCCCGCGACGAGCTGCTTCGAGCTGCGGGCGCCGGTGCTGCGCTCCTCGACGAGGCCATCGGTGCCTCGCTGATCCGTCCCGCCGAGGTGTACGGTCCGGAGGTGAGGGACCTGCTCACGGCGTTGGCCGCGTTGCGCGCCAGCGGAATCGAGCCGCGACACCTGCGCGGGCTGCGCGCATCGGTCGAGCGCCAGGCCGAACTGGTCGAACGGGCGATCGCGCCCGAGCGTCGTCCCGACCCGGCCGGCCGGGCCCGGAGCGCGGAGCGCGCGAGGGAACTCGGCGATCGGCTCGCGGTCGTCCACGCCGCCGTGCTCCGCGACACGCTCGACCGCCACGCGCACTGAGCGGGCGACACGCCGTGACGCTCGGCCCGATGTCCTCGACTCCGGTGGTCGCCGTGGGTAGCGTTGACTCCGCGCCGCCGCGGCGACGACGAGAGTAGAGGGGCGATCGGATGAGCGAGCTCGATCGGAGCGAACGAACACGCTACGACCTCGGACTGCTCTTCACCGACGGCCTCCCCGAACACGACGACGGCACCGGCTATCGCGGCGCGGTCGCCGCACGCGCCGCGGGCATCAGCTACCGCCAGCTCGACTACTGGGCTCGGACCCAGCTCGTCGAGCCCACCGTGCGCGGTGCGGCGGGCTCCGGTTCGCAGCGGCTGTACGGCTTCCGCGACATCCTGGTCCTGAAGCTCGTGAAGCGACTGCTCGACACGGGCATCTCGCTCCAGCAGATCCGGGTCGCCGTGACCCAGTTGCGCGAGGCGGGGATCGACGACCTCGCGCAGACGACCCTCATGAGCGACGGCGCGAGCGTGTACCTGTGCACGTCCGACGACGAGGTCATCGACCTCGTGAACCGTGGCCAGGGCGTCTTCGGCATCGCGGTCGGCAAGGTGCTGCGCGAGGTCGAGTCGACGCTCGTCCAGCTGGACACGCAGTCGTCCGACCAGGTCGACGAACTCGCGGCCCGGCGGGCGCGCGCATCGCGCAGGATCTCCTGACGTCGACCGCGCTCGTGCGCGAGTGACCCCGGTGCACCGGACGCCGCGATCGGCCGGCGACTGCGCCCGCGGCGGGAGATGACGCCGTGTGACGTCGGCCGAACGGGTCAGCGCTGCGGCGCGTCCAGCTCCATCCGGGCGGCGCTGGACGGCCCGTACTCGCCGATTCGAGCGGCCCGGAGCACCCGCTCGAGCAGCTGGTCGAAGTGGCTCGACATCTCCTCGGCGCTCTCGCCGGGCCACATGTGCAGCGGCTTCGCCGCACCCTGCGCCTGCTGCAGCGACGTACGCTCCGGCAACTGCGGGCTGAGGACGAGCGGTCCGAACATGTCGCGCAGCTCCTTGATGCGGAACTGGTGCTCGAGCGACTGCACACGTGCGCGGTTCACGATGATGCCGAGCGGCTGGAGGCGCGGGGAGAGTCCTCGCCGGATCTCCTCGATGGCGCGGAGCGCGCGATCGGCGGCCGCGACGGAGAAGAGCCCGGGCTCGGTGACGACCGCGACTCGGTCGCTCGCCGCCCATGCCGTGCGGGTCAGGGCGTTCAGGGACGGCGCGCAGTCGATGAGGACGAGCTCGTAGTCGGACTCGACGTTCGCGAGCGCCTCCTCGAGCTTCCAGATGTCGCGGATCGACGGGTGCGGTCCGTCGTAGTTGATCGCGGACGGACTGCCGATCATGACGTCGATGGTCGACTGCGGGTTCGACCTCGTCCATCCGCTGGGAGCGATCGCCGAGCGGACGATCTTCTCCTTCGGCGACGCGAGAACGTCGGCCACGTTGAGGTGACCCGACACCTGGATGTCCATGCCGGTGGAGACATCGGACTGCGGGTCCAGGTCGACCACCAGAGTTCGCACGCCTCGCGCGAAGGCAGCCGACGCCAGCCCGAGGGTGACGGTGGTCTTTCCGACCCCGCCCTTCAGGGAACTGACCGAGAGAACGTGCACGAGCGAATACGTTACCGTTACTCGCACGGCGATACCTAAATGTTCGCTGTGCGGAAGACCCCCATCGGAAAGGCCTGCATGTTCTCGAAGATCCTGGTCGCCAACCGCGGTGAGATCGCCATTCGCGCGTTCCGAGCCGCCGTCGAACTCGGTGCGAAGACCGTCGCCGTCTTTCCCTACGAGGACCGCAACTCGCTGCACCGATTGAAGGCCGACGAGGCGTACCAGATCGGCGAGCAGGGACATCCGGTCCGCGCGTACCTCGACGTCTCGGAGATCATCCGCGTCGCGAAGGAGTCGGGCGCGGACGCGATCTACCCCGGGTACGGTTTCCTGTCCGAGAATCCCGAGCTGGCCCAGGCCGCGGCCGACGCCGGCATCACCTTCATCGGCCCGCCGACGCGTGTGCTCGAGATGGCGGGCAACAAGGTGACCGCGAAGCAGCAGGCGATCGCGGCGGGCGTGCCGGTGCTGAAGTCGACCGAGCCGTCGACCGATGTCGAGGCGCTCCTCGCGCAGGCCGATGAGATCGGCTTCCCCATCTTCGCGAAGGCCGTGGCGGGCGGCGGTGGCCGCGGCATGCGTCGCGTCGACCGTCGGGAGGACCTGCGCCGCTCCCTCGAGGAGGCGATGCGCGAGGCCGACAGTGCGTTCGGCGACCCGACCATGTTCCTCGAACAGGCCGTCCTCCGTCCGCGGCACATCGAGGTGCAGGTGCTGGCGGATGCCACCGGCGAGACGGTGCACCTCTTCGAGCGCGACTGCTCCGTCCAGCGTCGTCACCAGAAGGTCGTCGAGATCGCGCCCGCGCCGAACCTCTCCGACGAGATCCGTCAGTCGCTCTACCGCGATGCGGTCGCCTTCGCGAAGTCGATCGGGTACGCGAACGCCGGGACGGTCGAGTTCCTCCTCGACACGGCGGGTGAACGCGCCGGCCAGCACGTCTTCATCGAGATGAACCCGCGCATCCAGGTCGAGCACACCGTGACCGAGGAGGTCACGGACGTCGACCTGGTCGTCGCGCAGATGCGCATCGCGGCGGGGGAGAGCCTCTCGGACCTCGGCCTGACGCAGGATCGCATCCACCTGCGCGGCGCGGCGCTGCAGTGCCGCATCACGACCGAGGACCCCACCGCGAACTTCCGCCCCGACACGGGCAAGATCACCACGTACCGCTCGCCGGGCGGTGCCGGCATCCGTCTCGACGGCGGCACGGTCAACCCGGGCGCGCAGATCAGCCCGCACTTCGACTCCATGCTCGCGAAGCTCATCTGCCGTGGCCGCGACTACCAGCAGGCGGTCACGCGCACGAAGCGCGCCCTCGCCGAGTTCCGGATCCGCGGCGTCTCCACCAACATCCCGTTCCTCCAGGCGGTGATGGACGACCCGCACTTCATGAGCGGCGACCTCAGCACCTCGTTCATCGACGAGCGACCGCAGCTCGTGCGCGGGCGCGTCTCGAAGGATCGGGGGACCAAGATCCTGAACTGGCTGGCCGATGTCACGGTCAACCAGCCGAACGGCCCGGCGCCGACGACCGTGTCGCCGGCAGAGAAGCTGCCCGAGATCGACCTGACCGCGCCCGCTCCGGCCGGGTCGCGCCAGCGCCTGCTCGAGCTCGGGCCGGCGGGCTTCGCGGCGGCGCTCCGCGCCCAGACGCCGCTCGCGGTCACCGAGACGACCTTCCGCGACGCGCACCAGTCGCTCCTCGCGACGCGCGTCCGGACGAAGGACCTCGTCGCGGTCGCGCCGTACGTCGCCCGCATGACGCCGCAGCTGCTGTCGGTGGAGGCCTGGGGCGGCGCGACGTACGACGTCGCCCTGCGCTTCCTCGGCGAGGACCCGTGGGAGCGGCTCGGTGCGCTGCGCGAGGCCCTGCCGAACATCAACATCCAGATGCTCCTGCGCGGCCGCAACACCGTCGGCTACACGCCGTACCCGACCGAGGTCACCGACGCGTTCGTGCAGGAGGCGGCCGCGACGGGCGTCGACATCTTCCGGATCTTCGACGCGCTGAACGACGTCGCTCAGATGCGTCCGGCGATCGAGGCCGTGCTCGGCACGGAGACCGCGATCGCCGAGGTCGCGGTGTGCTACACCGGCGACCTGCTCGACCCGCGCGAGGACCTCTACACGCTCGACTACTACCTGCGCCTCGCCGACGAGATCGTCTCGGCCGGCGCCCACGTGCTCGCCATCAAGGACATGGCCGGCCTGCTTCGTCCGGCCGCGGCCGAGAAGCTCGTCGCGGCCCTCCGTGAGCGGTTCGACCTGCCCGTGCACCTGCACACGCACGACACCGCAGGCGGACAGCTCGCGACGCTGCTCGCCGCCAGCCGGGCCGGAGTCGACGCGGTCGACGTGGCCAGTGCGCCGATGGCGGGGACCACGAGCCAGCCCTCGGCGTCCGCGCTCGTCGCCGCGCTCGCGCACACGGACCGCGACACCGGGATCCAGCTCGACGCGGTGTCCGACCTCGAACCGTACTGGGAGGCCGTGCGACGAATCTACCGGCCGTTCGAGTCGGGCCTGCCCGGCCCGACCGGTCGGGTGTACCACCACGAGATCCCCGGTGGGCAGCTGTCGAACCTCCGCCAGCAGGCGATCGCACTGGGGCTCGCCGACGACTTCGAGCTTATCGAGGACATGTACGCCGCGGCGAACGAGATCCTCGGTCGCGTGCCGAAGGTGACGCCCTCGTCGAAGGTCGTCGGCGACCTGGCGCTCCACCTCGCAGCCGTCAAGGCCGACCCGGCGGACTTCGCGGAGAACCCCGAGAAGTACGACGTGCCCGACTCGGTCATCGGCTTCATGGCGGGCGAGCTTGGCGACCTGCCGGGCGGTTGGCCGGAGCCGTTCCGCACGAAGGTGCTCGCAGGGCGCGACGTCCGCGTCGGGGTCACGGAACTCACCCACGCGCAGCGTCGCGGGCTGTCCGAACCGGGAGTCGAACGTCAGGCACTGCTCAACTCGCTGCTGTTCCCCGCGCCGACGCGCCAGTTCGAGCAGATCCGCGAGTTGTTCGGCGACCTCTCGGTCGTCGACACCGCCGACTACCTGTACGGCCTGCGGCCCGGTTCCGAGCACGTCGTCGAGATCGACCGGGGCGTTCGCCTCTACGCGGGTCTCGAGGCGATCGGCGAGGCCGACCACAAGGGCATGCGAACCGTCATGACGATCCTGAACGGCCAGCTCCGGCCGGTGTTCGTCCGCGACCGCAGCATCACCGTCGAGTCCCGCGCGGCCGAGAAGGCGGATGCCTCGCAGCCGGGCCACATCGCGGCCCCGTTCTCCGGCGTGGTGACCCTGCAGGTGGAGGCGGGCGCCCGGATCGAGGCAGGCCAGGCCGTCGCATCCATCGAGGCGATGAAGATGGAGGCCGCGATCACGTCGCCGGTCGCCGGCGTCGTCGAGCGCGTCGCCATCCCGAAGACCCAGCAGGTGGAGGCGGGTGATCTGCTCGTCGTCGTACGCCCGGGTTAGACTCGGGACTGTTCCGCACTGATGAGGAGGGGAATCGGTGGCAGAGCACGATGACGATACGAACCGCGGACCACGCCGTCCCGTCTCCCGCACCACCGCCGACCGTGCGCGGTCGGGCGGTGCGCACGCGGCCGACGACATCGACGTGCACGTCGACCTTCCGCCGGCCCCGGCTCGCGTCATGCCCGACGAAGAGGTGGCCGTCGCGATCGACGATGTCGCCGTCGACCCGGGCGATCTGACGGCGGTGACGACGGGAACGACCTCGGTCGACGTGGTGCCCGCTCTCGCGGGAGCCGGCTACCGATCCGCCGGCCGGCACGACGCGTCGCCGTACGGGGCGCTCCTCGCCGCCGACGGTGCACGGCTTCGCCGTGAGCGGGTCACGACCGACACCGGCTCGCATGTCGCGATCGTCGCCGACGGTGAGTCGGCGGTCGCACCGGCCGAGGTGCCGGAGACCGCGGAGTCACTGACGGCGGACCGCCTCATCGACCTCAACCGCACGACGCGACCGGCCCCCCAGGGCGGCATGAACCGCTTCCTCTACGAGGCCACCTTCCACCTGGTCAACCTCGGTGACTCCGCGAAGGTCCGAGCGCACAAGGAGATGAGCGAGCGCATCCGTCGCCGTTTCGAGGGCGGGGCGCGCTTCGTCCCGGTGCTGACCCGCAAGGGCGGCGTCGGCAAGACGACGGTGACCGCACTGCTCGGCATGGCCCTCGCGGATGCACGCGACGATCGGATCATCGCGATCGACGCGAACCCGGATCGCGGCACGCTGGCGGAACGGGTCGACCGGCAGACGAGGGAAACCGTGCGCGACGTCGTCGCGAAGGCGTCGTCCATCGGCGGCTACACCGATTTCTCGAGGTTCGTCTCGCGTGATGAGACCCGACTCGACATCCTCGCCTCCGACACCGATCCCACGCTCTCCGAGGCGTTCGACGACAACGACTACAACGTCGTCGCCGGGCTTGCGGCGCGCTACTACTCGCTCGTCCTCACCGATTGCGGTACGGGCATCGTGCACTCGGTGATGCGGGCGACGCTGCAGCGTGCCGATTCGATCGTGATCGTCTCGGGCGGCAGCGTCGACGAGGCGCGACTCGCCAGCGAGACGCTCACCTGGCTCGAGGCGAACGGGTACGGGGAACTCGTCCGCAATGCCGTCGTCGCGATCAACCTCGCCACGCAGGGGACTCACCTCGTCAAGGTCGACGAGATCGAGGCCCACTTCCAGTCTCGCGTGCGCGAGATCGTACGGATCCCGTACGACCCGCAGCTCGCAGCGGGGTCGGTGGTGAACTGGAGCGACCTGCGTCCGGTGACCCAGCACTCGGCCCGCGAACTCGCCGCCCTCGTGGTGGAAGGCCTGCCCGTCGAACGCGGGCACTGAACACGGAGCATCATTGCCGGAACGTCCCATTCGCCTGTTCGGCGACCCCGTCCTGAAGACCGTCTCGAGCCCTGTCGACCTCGTCGACGACCGCGTCCGATCACTCGTCGAAGACCTCGTCGACAGTGTCCGGCTTCCCGGGCGCGCTGGCGTCGCGGCCCCCCAGATCGGCGTGAACCTCCGTGTGTTCAGCTACAACGTCGACGGCGAGATCGGCTACATCATCAACCCGGTCCTCGTCGAGGTCGTGGGCGATCCCGAGCTCGTCGACGAGGGCTGCCTCTCGGTGCCGGGTCTCTGGCACAAGACTCCGCGGCATCCGTTCGCCCGCGTGCGGGGCATCGACCTCGACGGGAACGAGATCGAGCTCGCCGGCGAGGGGCTGATGGCCCAGGCGCTCCAGCACGAGACCGACCACCTCGACGGCGTGCTCTATCTCGACCGCCTCGAGAAGGACGAGCGTCGCGCGGCGATGCGTGCCGTCCGCGAATCCGACTGGTTCTGAGTCGACCGTGCTCCGGCTCGCTCGGCTGAGCGGGCGAACACGGTCCGGAGACGACGGATGCCCCGCGGCACGAGCCGCGGGGCATCCGAGTCCGATGTCGATCAGCTGATGATCGAGTGGCCCTCGGTCGCCGGCGCGCCCGAGTAGAGCCCGTCGATCTCCGCGGAGAAGTCGTCGAGGATGACGTTGCGCTTGATGCTCATCTTCGGAGTGAGGTGCCCGCTGTCCTCGGTGAACTCGATCGGGAGGATGACGAACTTCCGGATCGATTCGGCGCGCGACACGTTCTCGTTCGCGGCGTCGATCGCACGCTGCACCTCGGCGAGGACGACGGGGTTCTTCGCGGCGTCGTCGACGCTCATCCCGGCGTCTTCGCCGTGGTTGTTCAGCCAGACCGGCAGCATCTCGGGGTCGAGGGTGACCAGCGCCGAGATGAACGGCTTCTGGTCACCGACCACCACGACCTGTCCGACGAGCGGGTTGGCGCGGATCGGGTCCTCCAGTGCGGCGGGAGCGACGTTCTTGCCGCCGGCCGTGACGATGATCTCCTTCTTGCGGCCGGTGATCGTGAGGAAGCCGTCGGTGTCGAACTCGCCGATGTCGCCGGTCTTGAACCACTCGCCGTCGAACGTCTCGGCGGTGGCCTCGGGGTTCTTCCAGTACTCCTTGAAGACGTTGACGCCCTTGACCTGGATCTCGCCGTCGTCGGCCAGGCGGACCGACACGCCCGGCAGCGCCGGACCGACGGTGCCGATCTTGGACCGGGTGGCGAGGTTCACGGTCGCCGGAGCGGTGGTCTCCGTGAGGCCGTAGCCCTCGAGGATGGTGATGCCGAGCGCGTGGTAGAAGTGGCCGAGTCGGGGGCCGAGCGGAGCGGACCCCGAGACCGCGTACTTGACGTTGCCACCCATCGCCGCGCGCAGCTTCGAGAAGACGAGGCGGTCGAACAGCGCGAACCTGAGCCGGAGCCCGAGCGGGATCTTGCCGCCGGCCTCCTGTGCGGTCGAGTAGGCGACGGCCGTCTCGGCCGCCGCGTGGAAGATCTTGCCCTTGCCGCCGGCCTCGGCCTTCTGCTCGGACACGTTGTAGACCTTCTCGAACACGCGCGGCACCGCGAGGAGGAACGTCGGCTTGAAGCTGCCGAGCGAGGGGAGGAGCTGCTTCGTGTCCGGCTGGTGGCCGACGCGGACGCCGGCGTGCACGCAGAGCACCGAGATGAATCGGGCGAAGATGTGCGCCGTGGTGATGAAGAGCAGCGTCGAGGCGCCGTTCGGGTCGAGCACGACCTCTTCGAGCGCGACTGCGGAGTTGCGGCAGAGCTCGACGAAGTTCGAGTGGGTGAGCACGCAGCCCTTGGGCT
The DNA here is from genome assembly GCF_044769845.1 of Agromyces sp. GXQ0307. Lineage (NCBI taxonomy): Bacteria > Bacillati > Actinomycetota > Actinomycetes > Micrococcales > Microbacteriaceae > Agromyces > Agromyces sp. GXQ0307. The sequence continues at coordinate 53,990 of NZ_JBIZVY010000003.1, forward strand.
TGCCGGTGGACCCCGAGGTGTAGATCAGCGTGGCGATGTCGGAGCCGACGGCGAGGTTGCGGCGTCGTTCGATCTCATCGTCGGGAACCTCGGAACCCGACGAGGCGAGCTTGTCGAGGTCGCCCAGGTCGATCTGCCAGACGTTGCGGATCGCGGGGAGGTCGGGGTGCACCTCGTCGAACCGGGCGAAGTGGTCGGCCGTCTCGAGGATCACGGCGATGGCGCCGGAGTCGCCGAGGTTCCAGCGGACCTGTGCGGGCGAGCTCGTCTCGTAGACGGGGACGAGGATGGCGCCGGCGAACCAGGCGGCGAAGTCGATGAGGGTCCACTCGTACCGGGTCTTGCTCATGAGCCCGATCTTGTCGCCGGGCTGGATGCCGGCCGCGACGAAGCCCTTCGCGAGGCGAACGACCTGCTCGTGGAACTCGCGCGTCGTGACCGGGCTCCAGCCGCCATCGGCGGTGGGCAGCGAGAAGAGCACGGAGTCGGGCGTCGCCCTGACCCGTTCGACCAGGAGGTCGGTGGTGTTCGCGTCGGGGTCGGCGGGGACCAGGGGCGCGGTGGTGAACTCGATCACGGTAGCTCCTTCGGCACCGGGAGGGTCGGCGGGTTCGGGCCGCACGACCACGGCAGTGGGGTTGACTACACTCTAGTCGGTGCGGCACCGGCCGGACCGGCGGTTCGCACCCACCCACCCCTGGCGAAAGGCGTTCGACGTGCACGCGATCGGCATCGACATCGGCGGCACCAAGATCGCGGGCGCCGTGGTCGACGAGCTCGGAGCCATCGTCCGTTCGGCCAGGGTGCCGACGCCCGTCGACACCGCGGCCCTCGAGGATTCGGTGGTCGCCATGATCGGCGAGCTCGCCGGCGGGGAGCGAATCGACGCGGTCGGGGTCGCCGCAGCGGGCTTCATCGACGCCGCCCAGTCGACCGTGTACTACGCACCGAACATCGACTGGCGGAACGAGCCCTTCCGCGAGAAGCTCGAGGCCCGCGTCGGCGGCAACGTCGTGGTCGAGAACGACGCGAACGCCGCCGGCTGGGCCGAGTTCCGGTTCGGTGCGGGGCGGATGGTCAGCGACATGGTCATGCTCACGATCGGCACCGGGGTCGGCGGCGCGATCGTCGCCGGCGATCGGCTCTTCCGCGGCGGCTTCGGTGCAGGGGCCGAACTCGGTCACATCCGACTGGTGCCGAACGGTGTCGCCTGCGGCTGCGGCCAGCACGGATGCCTCGAGCAGTACGGGTCAGGACGGGCGCTGCTGCGGATGGCGAACGAGATCGCGGATGCCGGTGGCATCGGGCAGAGCCTCGCGCGAGCCCGCGAGGAGCACGGTGCGCTCGACGGCACGATCGTGGGCGCACTGATCGCCTCCGAGGATCCCGGCGCCGTGGCCGCCCTTCGGCAGCTCGGGCGTTGGCTCGGCGAGGCGTCGGCGAGCCTGTCCGCTGTGCTCGACCCGCAGCGGTTCGTGTTCGGCGGCGGGGTCGCGGTCGCGGGCGAACTGCTGCTGGCGCCCGTTCGCGAGGCCTACCTCGAGCATCTCCCGGCACGCGGCTACCACCCCGAGCCCGACTTCGTGATCGCCGAGCTCGTGAACGACGCCGGCGTGGTCGGCGCGGCCGATCTCGCGCGCGTCTGGGTCGAGGAGCACGCCTGACGCCTGCGGCGCTAGGCTTGCCGGGCAGCGGGACGAGACGGAGGACCAGGGTGTTCTACTGGATCATGAAGCACATCGTGGTGGGGCCGCTGCTCCTCTCGATCTTCCGCCCCTGGGTGGTCGGGCTCGAGCGGGTCCCGAAGGAAGGGCCCGTCATCCTCGCCTCGAACCACCTCTCCTTCATCGACTCGATCTTCCTGCCGCTCGTCGTCGACAGGCCGGTCGTGTTCCTCGCCAAGAGCGAGTACTTCACCGGCAAGGGACTCAAGGGCTGGGCGACGAGGATGTTCTTCCAGGCGGCGGGCCAGCTGCCCATCGACCGCTCCGGCGGCAAGGCGTCGGAAGCCTCCCTGAACACCGGCCTGCGCGTGCTCGGCGAGGGTCGCATCCTCGGCATCTACCCGGAGGGCACCCGCAGCCCTGACGGGAAGCTCTATCGCGGGCGGACGGGCGTCGCCCGCATGGTGCTCGAGGCCGGCGTTCCGGTCGTCCCCGTGGCCATGATCGGCACTGCCGAGATCATGCCGATCGGGACGAGGCTGCCCAAGGTGCGGCGCGTCGGCATCGTGTTCGGCGAGCCGCTCGACTTCTCGCGGTTCCACGGCATGGAGGGCGACCGGTTCGTGCTCCGCTCCGTGACCGACGAGCTCGTCTACGATCTGCGAGCGCTCAGTGCGCAGGAGTACGTCGACGTGTACGCGAGCACCCTTCGGGAGCAGCGGGCCGCCCAGACCCCGGCGAGGTAACGAGCCTCCGCCCCACGGTAGGCTGGAGCCACGGCGTCGCGACGTGCGGCGCCGCCTCGTTTCCGCGCCGTGTGCGCCCGAACCCTCAGGACAGTCCAGTGGTACAGCTCGTCGAGCCGGTCGTGAATGCAGATCCCTCCGTGATTGCCGGCCTCGACTATTGGCGCACGCTCCCCATCAAGCAGCAGCCGAGCTGGCCCGACGCGGAGGCCGCGCACGCGGCATCCGCTGAACTGGCCACGCTGCCGCCGCTCGTGTTCGCCGGCGAGGTCGACATGCTGCGCGACCGCCTCGCGGCCGCGTCGCGCGGCGAGGCGTTCCTGCTCCAGGGCGGCGACTGCGCCGAGACCTTCGCGGGCGCCACGGCCGACCAGATCCGCAACCGGGTGAAGACCGTGCTGCAGATGGCGGTCGTGCTCACGTACGGCGCATCGATGCCGGTCGTGAAGATGGGGCGGATGGCGGGGCAGTTCGCCAAGCCCCGCTCGAGCGACACCGAGACCCGCGGGGGAGTGACCCTGCCGGCGTACCGGGGCGACATCGTCAACGGCTACGACTTCACGCCGGAATCACGCGCAGCCGACCCGTCCCGCCTGCTGCAGGGCTACCACATGGCCGCGTCGACGCTGAACCTCATCCGTGCGTTCACGCAGGGCGGCTTCGCCGACCTGCGTCAGGTGCACGCCTGGAACCAGGGTTTCGCGGCGAACCCGGCCAACATCCGCTACGAGAAGCTCGCGCGCGAGATCGACCGTGCGGTCAAGTTCATGGACGCGTGCGGCGCCGACTTCGACGAGCTGCGTCGGACCGAGTTCTACACCGGTCACGAGGGCCTGCTCATGGACTACGAGCGGCCGATGACGCGCATCGACTCCCGCACGGGCACGCCGTACAACACGTCGGCGCACTTCATCTGGATCGGCGAGCGCACACGCGAGCTCGACGGCGCGCACGTCGACTTCCTGTCGCGCGTCCGCAATCCGATCGGCGTGAAGCTCGGCCCGACCACGACGCCCGAGATCATGATGGAGCTCGTCGACAAGCTCGACCCGCACCGCGAGCCCGGACGCCTGACCTTCATCACGCGGATGGGTGCCGGGAAGATCCGCGATGCGCTGCCGCCGCTGCTCGAGACGATCAAGCGGAGCGACGCGAACCCGCTGTGGGTCACCGACCCGATGCACGGCAACGGCATCACGACGCCGACCGGGTACAAGACGCGCCGCTTCGACGACGTCATGGACGAGGTCGCGGGCTTCTTCGAGGCGCACCGCGCCGCCGGCACGCACCCGGGCGGCATCCACGTCGAGCTCACGGGCGACGACGTGACGGAGTGCCTCGGCGGTTCGGAGCACATCGACGAGGAGACGCTGGCGACGCGGTACGAGTCGCTGTGCGACCCGCGCCTGAACCACATGCAGTCGCTCGAGCTGGCGTTCCTCGTCGCCGAGGAGCTCGCCGCACGCTGACGGCGGACGACACGCGGCGGGCGGTCGTGGCACACGGATGCCGCGGCCGCCCGTCGGCGTCTGCCACGCCGACTACGGCTGGAAGTTGACGGTCACCTCGGAGCCGCGCGCGACCGACTCGCCGGCCGCCGGGTCCTGGACGGATGCCACGACGGCGCCTTCGAGGAATCCGGGCACGTTCGAGGCCACCGAGAAGCCGGCCTCCTCGAGCTGGGCTCGTGCCTCGGCGATGGTCTGGCCGGTGACGACGTTCGGAACTTCCACGAGGTCGGGGCCCTTCGAGAGGGTGAGTCGTACGACGTCGCCCGGATTCATCGGGTCGTCGAGCCACTCGGCGGTGATCACCACGTCGACGGCGACGTCGTTCGAGAACACCGGATCGGCGAACTCGACGGTGAGGCCGGCGGACTCGAGGCGCGACTGCGCCTCGCCGACGCCGAGCCCCTCCACAGGGGGCACGGGACCGACGGAGACGAGCAGGGTCAGCGCGCCGAGCTCCGGGTACTCCGCGCCGACGGCGGCGCCGTCGGCGTCGAGCACGGCGAGGACGAGACCCGCCTCGACATCTGCCGAGAACTGCTTCGCGCTCTCCTCCGCCACGGTGAAGTCGGCGAGCCGCCCGCGAGCGTCCGCTTCGGGTGCGCCGATGACGTCGGGCACCGCGAGGATCTGCGGGCCGGTCGACACGAACATCGTCACGCTCGAACCTCGTCGCGCGAAGTCGCCGGCCGGCGGGTCGGTCCCGATGACCTGGCCGGCGGGTACGACCGGATCGTTGCGTTCGGCCGGCTCCACGACGAAGCCCGCGTCCTCGAGCGTCTGCGTGGCGTTCTGGGGAAGCATCTCAGCGGTGTCGGGAATGCTCGCGAGGGCGCCGGGGCCGGCGCCGAAGTACCAACCCGTGCCGGCCGAGAGGCCGGTCAGGAGCAGCACGAGGGCCAGGATCCAGTACCCGCGGTTCCGGCGACGTGTCGTGGACCGCTCGAGCGCGGCCGCGTCGTCGGCGTCCTCGGTCGCCGTTGCGACCGGGGTGCCGATCGGGCCGATCACGCGGGTCTCTGCGGTGGGCGCATCGGTGCCGCCGCCGATGACGAGCGTGTCGTGCATGCCCGTGTGCTGGCGTGCCGGGCCCAGGGCCGGTTCGATCTCGCGCAGTCGATCGAGCATGGTCCGGGCATCGGCGGGTCGCTGGTCCGGATCGCGCGAGGTCGCCCAGAGCACGAGCGCGTCGAGTTCGGGAGGGACCGACGGAGCGCGCGTGCTCGGCGCGGGCACGGACTCGTTGGCGTGCTGGTAGGCGATCTGCATGGGCGCCTCGCCGACGTAGGGCTGCTCCCCGGTCAGCATCTCGTACGCCATGATGCCGAGCGCGTAGATGTCGCTCCGCGCGTCGGCCACGCCGCGGGTCACGAGCTCGGGGGAGAGGTAGGCGATGGTGCCCAGGAGCGCCTGGCCGGTCGCGGTGTTCGCGCTCGCGGCGCGCGCGAGGCCGAAGTCGCCGAGCTTGATGCGGCCGTCGTCGGCGAGCAGCACGTTCTCCGGCTTGAGGTCGCGGTGCACGATCCCCGCCTTGTGGGCGGCGGCGAGGCCCGACAGCACCGCGTCGAGGATGTCGACGGTCTGCTCGGGCGTCAGCCGTCGGTAGTCCTTCAGCAGGTCCCGCAGGGTGATGCCGGGCAGGTACTCCATGACGAGGTACGCCATGTCGGCGTCCTGTCCCTGGTCGAACACGTTGACCACGTTCGGGTGCGCGAGGCGGGCCGCCGACCGCGCCTCCTGGACGAAGCGGGTCTTGAACGTGTTGTCGTCGGCCAGGTGGCCGTGCATGATCTTGATCGCCACCCGGCGCTCGAGTCGGAGGTCGGTGGCGAGGTAGACCGTCGCCATACCGCCGCGCGCGATGCGCGAGCGCACCTGATACCGGCCGTCGACGAGACGGCCGATCATCGGGTCGGCGGGTGGCGCGGTGGTCACCGTACGAGTGTACGAAGTGGCATATGCCGTTCGGTGAACAAACGCCGGGACCGCGGCGAACCGAAACGGCATCGTGACGAACGGACGCCGTCCTCCGTTCACCCGAGCTCGTCGAGCCAGCGTCGGGCGGACGCCTCCCACTTGGCGTAGTGCTTCGGGTGCGCGCTGCGCTGCACGGACTGGGCGGCATCCGTGACCGTCATGCCGGCCCAGTCGGGCACGTCGAGCAGGCCGGGCGTCCGTCCGTCGTTCGGGGTGGTCGGCCCGCCGTAGAACGCGGTCGCGGCACGCACCGGGTCGAGCACCTGCTCAGGGGTGCCCCACCCCTGGCTCGGACGCTGCTGGAAGAGTCCGAGCGAGTCGCGATCGCCGTGGCGCACGTTGCGCAGGCCCGATTCCTGGGCGGCGGCGGCGAGTGCGACCACGATGCCCTGGTCGGGCACGCCGAGCGAGCGGCCGACCTCGACGATGATCCGTGCGTTCGCGCGCATCTCGTCGTCGAGTGCGACGTCGAGTGCGGCGGCGGTCGCGGCCTCGACCGCGGGTGGCCTGACGATGATCCGCTGGCCGGGCACGATCACGCTCGTCGCGGCGAGCCCGTTGAGCTCGAGCAATCGCTCGAGGTCGACGCCGTAGCGTTCCCCGATCGCGATCATCGTGTCTCCGGCGGCGACGACGTGCGACTGCTCGGCGTCCGACGGGTGTGCGGGCGTCGGTGCCGACGGCTCCGGGACCGATGCCGCCGCCCCGCCCGCTGCGCCGGCCGGGATCGTGATCGCCTGCCCGGGGAAGATGAGGCTCGCACGTCCGAGGCCGTTGGCGCTGAGCACCACGTCGACGTCGAGGCCGTACTCCGCCGCGATCGCGATCATCGTGTCGCCGGGCGCGACGATGTGCCGGGCGATGCCGGCATCCGTCTCGACGGTGAAGTCGGGCGCGCCGCCGGGGAGCGCCAGCCGCTGGCCGGGGAAGATCAGGCTCGACCAGCTGAGGCCGTTCTCGGCCAGCACCTCTGCGGTGGACAGGCCGTACCGCTCGGCGATCGCGCTCACCGTGTCGCCCTGGGCGACCACCACCTCGCTCGGGACCGCCGACGCGGGCATCGCCTGACGAGGGGTCGGCGTGCCGCGCGTCTCCTTCGCCTTCGGCTGCCGCTTCACGGACTGCGGTGCGGCATCGGCGGGCTGGGCGAATCCGAGGGTGACGGCGACGGCGCCGACGACCGCGACGGGGAGTGTGAGCAGACGGAGGACGCCGACGCGTCGGAGCGCCGGAACCCGACCCCCGGGCCCCGGCTCGCCCCCCTCGGGCGTGTCGTCGCGGTACTGCCTCATGTTCCCCCTCCGCCTGCGAGCGGATGCCGTCACGCTCTCACGGCCGAGATGGCGAGTCAAACTCATCGTCGCGAGTCGCGCCGCGCGGGGCCGAACCGGTTCCGACCGGCGCCCGGTCGTGGCAGGCTGGTGCTGTGACCGACGCCGAGCAGACCGTGTGGCTGACCATCCCCGACCTGGTCGAACGGATGGGGCAGAGTCCCGGCCGGATCCGGCGCCTCATCGACGACCGCCACCTGCTCGGCGCGCGCATCGACGGCGTCCTCAAGGTGCCGGAGGACTTCCTCCGCGATGACGCCCCGCTGCCCGAACTGCACGGGACGGCGATCGTCCTCTCCGACGCCGGATTCTCCGATGCCGAAGCCCTCGAGTGGTTCCTCGCCGAGGAGGACAGCCTCGGCACCACGCCCATCGCGGCGTTGCGCGCGGGCCGCAAGGCCGAGGTGCGCCGGATCGCGCAGGCTCTCGCCTGACCTTCGCCGACTCAGCTCTCGCGTCGTGTGACGGCGCGTGCGAGGTCGGCGAGCCCGTGCGCGGCCTCGCGGTCGAGTTCGCTCGATGCGAGGGCCGCGAGCGCACGATCGGTGTTCGCCGCGATCTCGGCCTCGACGACATCGACGGCGCCGCAGTCGCGGATCGTGCCCTGCAGCATCCGGATCTGATCGGCGTCGAGACCGGGATCGCCGAGCAGTTCGTCGAGCAGCCTGCGCTGGCCGGCGGACAGCCGCTCGCGGGCGACCGCGACGAGCACCGTTCGCTTGCCCTCCCGGAGGTCGTCGCCCGCCGGCTTCCCGGTGACGGCCGGGTCGCCGTAGACCCCGAGCAGGTCGTCCCGAAGCTGGAAGGCGATGCCGAGCGGGAGCCCGAAGGCGCGCAGTGCCTCGAGCTGCGCCGCCGAGCCGCCCGCGATCGCCCCGCCGATGGCGAGGGGCGCCTCGATGCTGTATCGCGCCGACTTGTGGACGACGACTCGCTCGGCGCGGGCGCGCTGCTCCGCCTCCGGGCGCGTGAGCCACGCGCGCTCCTCGAGGATGTCGAGGTACTGCCCGACCGTGACCTCGGTCCGCATGCGATTGAACTCCAGGCGGGTCTCCCTCGACGCCGACGCGTCCCGGAGTCCGGCGAGGCCCTCGTCGAGCAGTTCGTCGCTCCAGCCGAGCAGCAGGTCGCCGAGCAGGATCGCCGTCGCCCGACCGTACTCCTCGGCGTCGCCGGCCCAGCCGCCGTCGAGGTGCTGCGCCTCGTAGACGCGGTGGGCGGCCGGGGCGCCCCGGCGGGTGTCGGAGTTGTCGATCAGGTCGTCGTGGACGAGCGCCGCGGCATGGAAGACCTCGAGCGCGGCCGACGCCGAGACGACCGCGTATCGCTCGGCCGCCGCCGCGGGATCGCCGTCGCCGTGATCGGGGCCGCGGACGGCGTCGAACCCGAGGCTGCAGAACCTGGCCCGGAAGCGCTTGCCCCCGCTGAGAAACCGCTTCGAGAATGCCGCCAGCGGGTCGAGGTCGTCGGTGATGGAGCGGAGAATGGTTGCACGGTCGGCGAGGAACTCCTCGAGGCGTTCGTTCACCGCATCGACGAGTCGGGGAGCATGGGCCACCTGCCTAGCCTAGCGAGGCCGCAGAGGACTAGAATGGCGTCACGAAGCGTCGGTCCCGAGAACTGAGGGGAATGAGATGCCGCTTTCGGAGCAGGAGCAACGCCTTCTCGAGGAGATGGAGCGGAACCTCTACAAGAACGACGCCGATTTCGTCGCGACCGTCGGCGGTGGAGGCAGAGGCCGTCCCAACTACCGGGCGATCGTCCTCGGCGTTCTTCTGGCCGTCGCCGGAGCCGGCGCGCTCATCGGCGGAGTCGCCTCCCAACTCACGATCGTCGGGGTGCTCGGCTTCGCGCTGATGTTCGTCGGCGTCCTCGTCGCCATCACGCCGTCGAAGCGTCGCGCGGCGACGACGCCCATGCCGAGCGGCGGTGGCTCGGCCAAGCCGACGAAGCCGCAGGCCGGGTTCATGGACCGCCTGAACGAGCGGTGGGATCGCCGCCAGGAGGGTCGCGACTGACCGTCATCGTCGACTGACGAGCCGATCGACGGGCTGATCTCGGATCAGCCCGTCTTTTCGTGCGTGCGCGCCGTGTTCGGGTCGACGCCACCGAGTCGCTGACTCATTCCACCCCGGTCGGCCGGACCCCTCCACATCCGCCCACCGCTGCATCGGGCGCGCCCGTGCACGGATCGGTGCGACCGAGCCCGCCCGGTCGAAGGCCGTCGAGCGCGGCCCCGCGCGGTCGATCAGTGGTCACGCCGCGCCCTCGTCATCCACTTCCCTCCACCTGCGAGAAGCCTGAGAATCCGGGCCTGCACTGAGGGCGAAGGGCCGAAAACGGAGGAATGTCGTTGTTCCGTGGAGGGTAGTGGAGTAAAGTGGGGACCGCACCTGGTTCCTGGCCGGAGGATGGGGGTGACGGGATGTTCCTCGGAAGCTACGAACCGAAGCTCGACGAGAAGGGTCGCGTCATTCTTCCGGCGAAGTTCCGGGATGAGTTGTCGAACGGCCTCGTGCTCACGCGAGGTCAGGAGCGCTGCATCTACGTGTTCAGCGCGCGGGAGTTCGAGGACATGAGCGAGAAGATCCGCCAAGCCCCCGTCACGAGCAAGCAGGCGCGCGATTACATGCGCGTCTTCCTCTCCGGGGCCTCTGCGGAGACCCCCGACAAGCAGCATCGGGTCACCATCCCCGCCAATCTCCGCGCATACGCGGGGCTCGACCGAGACCTGACGGTCATCGGCGCGGGGAGCCGGGTGGAGATCTGGGATGCGGCGGCGTGGCAGACGTACCTCGCCGAGCAGGAGGCGGCCTTCGCAGAGACGGCGGAGGAGGTGATCCCCGGACTCTTCTGAGTCTCCGGGCCCCGACTCCCAGCCGTGCGAGCCTGCTGCACTTCCCCGCAGCAGGACGAACGGATGGGGATCGGGACCCGGAGGCCCGGGAACGAGGGAGATTTCATGGACATCGAACGGATCCACACGCCGGTGATGCTCGAGCGGACGCTCGAACTCCTGGCACCCGCGCTGGAGCGCGACGGTGCGGTGTACGTCGACGCGACCCTCGGGATGGGCGGCCACTCGCGGGCCGTCCTCGAACGCTTCCCGAACGCGATCGCGATCGGACTCGACCGCGACACCGATGCCATCGGGATCGCGCGGGAGCGCCTCTCGGCGTTCGGCGACCGCGCGCGATTCGTGCACACCGTCTACGACGGCATCGCCGAAGCGGTCCGCGGGGAGGGATTCGACGAGGTCGACGCCATCCTCTTCGACCTCGGCGTCTCGTCGCTCCAGCTCGATCGCGCGGAGCGCGGGTTCGCGTACGCGAAGGACGCGCCGCTCGACATGCGCATGGACTCGACCCGGGGACGGACCGCCGCAGACGTCATCGCCGAGTACTCGGAGGAGGACCTGCGCCGGATCTTCCGCGACTACGGCGAGGAGAAGCTCGCCTCGCGGTACGCCCGGGCCATCGTCCGAGCGCGCGCAGATGCCCCGATCACGCGATCGGGGCGACTCGTCGAGGTGCTGCACGACGCGACTCCCGCTGCGGTGCAGCGAGCCGGCCACCCCGCCAAGCGCGTCTTCCAGGCGTTGCGGATCGAGGTCAACGAGGAGCTCTCGGTGCTCGAGCGGGCCTTGCCCGCCGCGCTCGACCTCGTCGCCGTGGGCGGCCGCATCGTCGTGCTGTCCTACCAGTCGCTCGAGGACCGGCTCGTCAAGCGCGTCCTCGCCGCGGCATCCACCTCCACGGCGCCCGCCGGGTTGCCGATGGAGCTTCCGGAGCACCGCCCGCAGTTCCGGCTCCTCGTCAGGGGAGCCGAGCTCGCGAGCGAGTCCGAGCAGGCGGAGAACCCGCGTGCGAAGCCGGTGCGACTTCGCGCCGCAGAACGAGTGAGGAGGCCGTCATGAGCGCACTGCCGGCCCAGGCCCGTCCCGCCAGGCGGTGGGCGCCGACCGCCGTGCCCCGGCTCCGCCCGGCACCGGAGCCGGGCGCGCGTCGCGCGCGGCCGCGACTCGCGTACGCGGTCGTCGCACTCGGCTCCATCGGCGCGATCGCGATCGTCCAGCTGCTCCTGTCCATCGCCATGACGCAGGGCGCATACGAGATGGACGAGCAGCTCCTCCGCCAGGCGGAACTGCGGCGCGAGCAGCAGAAGCTGTCCGACGACCTCGATCGGCTGGAGTCTCCGCAGTTCCTGGCGGCGAACGCGGAGGCGCTCGGCATGGTCCCGAACGCCGCCCCAGTCTACCTCCGGCTCTCGGACGGGGCCGTCCTCGGCGACCCGACCGCAGCCGCCGGAACCGCGTCGTCGTCGGCGGCACTCGTGCCCAATGCCCTGATCGACGGCGTGCCGCTCGTGACGGAGCAGGAGGAGGGGGAGACTGCGAAGGGCGGGAACGGGAAGCCCGCGACGCCCGCGGACGGCGCACCTGCCGCACCGCCGGCGCTGTCGGGCGGCCTGCCCACCCCGGCGACGCACTGACGCCGGCGACCCCGTAGACCATGACCCGAAGCCGGACGGAGCGCACCAGCCGATGAATCGAGTGAGCCGCCACCCGATGCGCCGCATCGTCGCCGCGGGGTTGGCCCTCGTGCTCGTGGTCGGCTGGTTCGTGGTCCGGCTCGTCGACATCCAGGTCGTGCGCGCTGCGGAGCTGAACGAGGCCTCGCAGGACGTGCGGTCGGAGACGCGCGTGATCTACGGGGAGCGTGGGGCGATCGTCGATGCGAACGGAACCGTCCTCGCGGAGAGCGTCATGCGGTACAACATCACGCTCTCGCCCAAGCAGGCGATGGCCACCCAGTCCTTTGAGCGCGGGACCGGCGACGACGCGGTCGATGTGACCCTCGACGAGGCGCTCGGCGAACTGGGCGACGTGATCGGCCGACCTGCGGCCGAGTTGCGGACGCAGATCGAGAGCGAGCTCGCGAAGGACCCGGGTGCGGACTTCTCGTACGTCGCGAAGCGCGTCGACACGGAGGTCTACGAACGGGTCAAGGCGTTGCGCATCCCGTTCGTGTACTCGGAGGAGGCGCCCGGCCGCCGGTATCCGAACGGGGCGGTCGCCGGCAACATCCTCGGGTTCGTCACCGACGAGGGCGAGGCGGGTGCAGGCCTCGAGTACTCGGAGGATGCATGCCTGGCGAGTGAGGACGGCGAGATGAGCTGGCTGCACAGCCTGAAGGACTGGGTCGCGATCCCCGGTTCCGAGGTCGTCAAGAAGACCGCCCACGACGGCGGCGACCTCCAGCTCACGATCGACGCCGACCTGCAGTACTTCGTGCAGCGCATCGCCGCGTCCCGGGTGGCGGAGACCGGTGCCGAGTGGGCCACCGTCACGGTCATGGAGGCGAAGACGGGCAAGCTGCTGGCGGTCGCGGACGTGCCCACGGTCGACCCGAACTCGCCCAGCTCGGTCGACGCCTCCGACCGCGGCTCGCGGGCGTTCTCGGCGCCGTTCGAGCCGGGCTCGACCTTCAAGGCCCTGACCTCGGCGTCCGTGATCGACGCCGGCAAGGGGTCGTCCACGAGCGGCGTGACGGCCGACTACCGCTACCTGCCCCCGAACGGCGCGAACATCAACGACAGCCATTACCACGGGCCGACCAACTACACGATGACGGGGATGCTCATCGACTCCTCGAACACGGCCATGTCGATGTTCGGCGAGCAGGTCGACGACGAGCAGCGATATCAGGACATGCTCGACTTCGGCCTCGGAGCGGAGTCGGAGGTCGGCTTCGCGGGGGAGGAGCCGGGCGACCTCCACGGCGGGCCGGAGAACTGGGACAGCCAGACGAAGTACGCGACGATGTTCGGCCAGGGACTGACGACGACGGCGATCCAGATCACGAGTGCCTACCAGGCGCTCGCGAACGGCGGCGTCCGGATGCCGGTGTCGCTCGTCGAGGGATGCCGGCAGTCCGACGGCAGCGTGACCGAGGTGCCGTCCGATGAGGGACGACGCGTGGTGTCCGAGAACGCCGCCGACCAGACGAGTCAGATGCTCGAGCAGGTGTACCTCCACGGCTGGCTCGCCGATCAATGGGAGATCCCCGGCTACCGCGTCGCCGCGAAGACCGGAACGGCGCAGGTCCCGGACGGCAACGGCGGGTACCAGTCCGGCTACCTCGTCTCCGTCTCCGGGTTCGCCCCGGCGGACGACCCCGAGTTCGTCGTTTCGGTCAGCATCATGAACCCGGTTAAGATGAACTCGTCCGCCGCATCGGCTCCCGTCTTCCAACAGGTGATGAGCCAGGTGCTGAAGAAGTACCGGACCGTTCCATCCGGCGCCCCGGCGCCCGAGCTGCCAGCCACCTGGTGAGAAAGTTGGGTTCGTGACCGGATCGCCTCCCACGGCACTCCGGCCGCAGCACCCGAGTCCTCGATCGCTCCGCGGCCTCGCGGATGCGTTCGGATTCGAGGTGCGCGGCGGGATCGACGACCTCGACGTGACCGGCGTCGCGATCGCTTCCGGGGCGGTGCACGGCGGCGACCTGTACGTCGGCGTGCCCGGCCGTCACGCCCACGGCGCGGACTATGCCGCGCAGGCTGCGGGGAACGGCGCGGTCGCGCTGCTGACGGATGCCGCGGGGGCCGAGCGTGCGGCCGAGTCGGGCCTCCCCGTCCTCGTGACGCCCGATGCGCGAGCAGCGCTCGGCGAGGTGGCGGCCTGGATCCACCGCACCGCGGAGAACCCCGCGACCCTGTTCGGCGTCACCGGCACGAACGGCAAGACGAGCGTCGTGTACCTCCTGTATGCGATCCTGCGTCAGCTCGGCGTCGTCGCCGGACTCACCTCGACCGCCGAGCGTCGGATCGGCGACGAGGCGGTGACGAGTTCGCTCACGACGCCGGAGGCGAGCGAGCTCCACGCGCTCCTCGCCCGCATGCGCGAGGTCGACGTCAGAGCCGTCGGCATCGAGGTGTCGGCGCAGGCGCTCAGCCGGCACCGCGTCGACGGCATCGTGTTCGACGTCGTCGGCTTCACCAACCTCTCGCACGACCATCTCGACGACTACGCGTCGATGCTGGAGTACTTCGATGCGAAGCGCGAGCTGTTCACGCCCGAGCGTGCGCGCCGCGGCGTCGTGACGGTCGATTCCGAATGGGGCGAGCGACTCGTCGCGGAGTCGCGCATCCCGGTCGCCACGCTCGCCACCGAACCCGGCGTGGACGCCGACTGGCGCCTCACCGTGCTCGAGGAGACGCCGACCCGCACCGCCTTCCGTCTCGAGGCGCCCGACGGCCGTTCGCTCGAGACGAGCATTCCGCTCATCGGCAGGTACAACGCCGCGAACGCCGCGCTCGCCATCGTGCTGCTCGTCGAGGCGGGCCACGACCTCGATCTCATCGCCGGCGCCGTGGCGGAGCACGGAATCGACGCGTACATCCCGGGGCGGACCGAACGCGTCTCCGGTGATCGCGGCCCCGTCGTCTACATCGACTACGGGCATACGCCCGACGCGTTCACACAGGCGCTCGAGGCGATCCGCCGCACGACCGCAGGCCGTGTGGTGATGGTCTTCGGCGCCGACGGCGACCGAGACACCACCAAGCGGGCCGAGATGGGGGCCATCGCCGCCCGCGGCGCGGACGTGCTGGTCGTCACCGACTTCCACCCGCGGTGGGAGGACCCGGCGGCGATCCGGGCGGCGCTGATCGCCGGCGCGCGCGCCGCCGTCCCGGATCGCGAGATCCATGAGATCGCCGACCAGCGCGCCGCCTTCCGGCACGCGCTCTCGCTCGTCGGCGAGGGTGACGCGATCCTCTACGCGGGCCCGGGTCACGAGGACTACCAGGAGGTCGCCGGAGTGAAGCATCCCTACTCGGCCAGGGACGACGCACGGCTCGCACTGCAGGAAGCGGGGTGGCTCGGATGATCGCGCTCACCATGACCGAGATCGCCGCGGCGACCGCGGGCCGGTTCGAGCCGGCGGGTACCGACGCGACGCTCGAGACCATCGTCGACGGTGCGGTGACCACCGACTCGCGGGAGATCGAGCCGGGCGGCGTCTTCGTCGCCAAGCGCGGCGAGTTCGACGACGGGCATCGGTTCGCACCGGGCGCCGTCGAGCGGGGAGCGGCTCTCCTGATCGTGGAGCACGTGCTCGACCTCCCCGTCGCGCAGGTCGTCGTCACCGACTCCGTCGACGCGCTCGGCGCGCTCGCGACCGAGGTGGTCCGACGCGTTCGGGCCGCCGGCCGCCTGAAGATCGTCGGCGTGACCGGATCGAACGGCAAGACCACGACGAAGAACCTGCTCCGCACGGTGCTCGAGCAGGTCGGTCCGACCGTCGCCGCGCGGAAGAGCTACAACAACGAGGTCGGTGCGCCGACGACCATGCTCGAGCTGACCGAGCAGACCGAGTTCCTGGTGGCCGAGATGGGCGCCTCGGGCGTGGGCGAGATCGCCCGGCTGATCCGCATGGCCCGCCCCGACGTGGGCATCGTCCTGAAGGTCGGCCTCGCGCACGCGGGCGAGTTCGGCGGGATCGAGAAGACCGTGCAGGCCAAGTCCGAGATGGTCACCGACCTGCTCCCGACGGATGTCGCGGTGCTGAACGCCGACGACCCGCGTGTGGTGCCCATGGCGGAGCGCACGGCGGCGCGCGTCGTCTGGTTCGGGCTCGGCGAGCGCGCGGACGTCCGCGCGACCGAGATCGTCGTGCACCCGCAGGGCACCGAATTCACGGTCACGGTGCCGGGGGGCGAGTCCGCTCGCGTGCGCTTCTCGGTGCTCGGCGAGCACCATGTCATGAACGCGCTGGCCGCGACATCCGCCGCCCTCGAGCTCGGCGTGCCGCTCGCCACGATCGTCAGCGGCCTCGAGCAGGTCACGCTCGCCGAGCAGTGGCGCATGCAGGTCCTGGGCGGCCGCGACGACATCACGATCATCAACGACGCGTACAACGCGAGTCCCGACTCGATGGCCGCGGCGCTGAAGACGCTCGCGCAGGTCAAGCGACCGGGTGCTCGTACGATCGCCGTGCTCGGAGAGATGAGCGAGCTCGGCGAGTTCTCGGGCGAGGAGCACGACCGGATCGGCCTGCTCGCCGTCCGGCTCGGCATCTCGCAGCTCGTCGTCGTCGGCGAGGGTGCGCGGCGTCTGCACATCACGGCCATCAACGAGGGTTCGTGGGACGGCGAGTCCCAGTACGTGGAGTCGGCGGACGAGGCGTTCGACCTCGTGACCGCGTCGGCTCGTCCCGGGGACACCGTGCTCGTGAAATCGTCGAACTCGGCGGGCCTCCGCCACCTCGGCGACCGACTGGGAGAATGGTTCGCGTGAGAGCACTTCTGACCGCCGGAGCCCTGTCGCTCTCGTTCACCCTGTTCCTGACGCCGCTGTTCATCCGGCTGTTCACGCGTCTCGGGTGGGGCCAGTTCATCCGGGACGACGGCCCGAAGACGCACCACGTCAAGCGCGGAACGCCCACGATGGGCGGCATCATCTTCATCCTCGGCACGCTGTTCGGCTACTTCGTCGCCACGACCCTGGTGGGGGACGGCCCGACGGCCTCCGGACTGCTCGTGCTGTTCATGATGGTCGGTCTCGGCCTCGTCGGATTCGTCGACGACTTCCTGAAGACGCGCAAGAAGCAGAGCCTCGGCCTCGGGGGCTGGGCGAAGATCGCGGGCCAGACGCTCGTAGCCGCCGTGTTCGCGCTGCTCGCGCTCCAGTTCCCGAATGCCGAGGGGGCGACCCCCGCGTCGACGAAGATCTCCTTCATCCGCGACCTGCCGTTGGACTTCATGGTGCTCGGCACCGTGGTCGGCATCATCGCCTACGTCGTCTGGATCGTGCTCATCACCGCGGCCGCCTCGAACGGGGTGAACGTCACCGACGGCCTGGACGGACTCGCCTCGGGCGCGTCGATCCTGGCGATCGGCTCGTTCATCATCATCGGCTTCTGGCAGTTCAACCAGTCGCGGTTCAGCGAGAACCTGAACCCGAGCGACCTGTACCGCAGCTACGACGTGCGCGACCCGCTCGACCTCGCGATCGTGGCGACCGCGATCGTCGGCGCCGTCGTCGGCTTCCTCTGGTGGAACACGAATCCCGCGCACATCTACATGGGCGACACGGGCTCGCTCGCCCTCGGCGGCGCCCTCGCGGCGCTCGCGGTGACGAGCCAGACGGAACTGCTGTTGCTCGTCATCGGCGGCCTCTTCGTGATCGAGGCCGGCTCGGTCATCGTGCAGCGGGCCTACTTCAAGGTCACGGGCGGCAAACGGATCTTCCTGATGAGCCCGATCCATCATCACTTCGAGCTCAAGGGCTGGGCCGAGGTCACCATCGTGGTCCGGTTCTGGATCATCGCCGGGCTGTTCGTCGCCGCCGGCGTCGGCGCCTTCTACTTCGAATGGCTGCAGAGTTGACGGATGCCACGAGCGGGGCCGCACGCCTCGAGGGACTCACGAGCTGGCACTCCGACGCGTGGCGCGACCTCCGCGTCGTCGTGCTCGGGCTCGGCGTCACGGGGTTCGCCGTGGCCGACACGCTCGCCGAGCTCGGCTCGCGCGTCACGGTGTACGCGGCCTCGCCGGACGACGAACGCGCGCGCATCCTCGACGTGATCGGGGTCGGCTTCGTCGTGCACCCGCTCGACGCCGTGCCGGACGAGCTCGCGGCATCCGCCCCCGACCTCGTCGTCGTCTCACCCGGGTTCCGTCCCGACCACCCGATGCTGCGCTGGGCCTCCGCGGCCGGCGTGCCGGTGTGGGGCGACATCGAGCTCGCGTGGCGGGTCCGAGACAAGGTGAAGGCGTCCGAGTGGATGCTCGTCACCGGCACCAACGGCAAGACGACGACCGTGCAGCTCGCGGCCACGCTGATCGCGGCGGGCGGTTCCCGCGTCGCTCCGTGCGGCAACATCGGCGTTCCCGTGCTCGACGCGGTCCGCGACCCGCTCGGGTACGACGTGCTCGTCGTCGAGCTCTCGAGCTTCCAGCTGCACCATCTGCCGACGACCGGCCCGGGCGCCGTGCACCCGGTCGCGAGCGTGTGCCTCAACCTCGCCGACGACCACTACGACTGGCACGGTTCGCCCGAGGCGTACCGCGACGCCAAGGCGAAGGTGTACGCGAACACGAAGGTCGCGTGCGTCTACAACCGCGCCGACGAGGCGACCCGGTCGATGGTCGAGGACGCCGAGGTCGAGGAGGGCGCCCGCGCGATCGGCTTCGGCCTGGACACGCCCGGTCCGAGCGACTTCGGCGTGGTCGACGGCATCCTCTGCGACCGGGCGTTCCTCGAGGACCGCCGCACCGCGGCGCTCGAGATCACGACGCTCGAGGAGCTCGAGCCGCAGGGGCTCGCGGTCCCGCACGTCGTCGCGAACATCCTCGCCGCCGCAGCGCTCGCGCGCTCCATCGACGTCCCGGTCGCTGCCGTCCACGACGCGCTCGCGGGCTTCCGACTCGACGCGCACCGCATCCAGACGGTCGCGACCGCCGGCGGCGTCCGCTGGATCGATGACTCGAAGGCGACGAACCCGCACGCGGCCGAGGCGTCGCTGCAGGCGTTCAGCCCGGTCGTCTGGATCGTCGGCGGACTGTTGAAGGGGGTCGACGCCGACGCGCTCGTCGCACGGCACTCGGCGCGACTGCGCGCCGCCGTGGTCATCGGCGTGGATCGCACGGCCCTCGTCGAGGCGTTCCGCCGACACGCGCCCGGCGTGCCCGTCTTCGAGGTCGCGGCGGATGACACTGAGAGCGTGATGCCCGACGCGGTCGCCCTCGCGGCGTCGGTCGCGGAGGAAGGGGACACCGTGCTCCTCGCGCCCGCGGCGGCATCGATGGACCAGTTCGCGGACTACGCCGACCGCGGCCGGCGCTTCCACCAGGCCGTCCGCAACCGGCTCGGAGAGGAGGGGCATGACCAGCCCACCTCGGACGACCCGGCCGGCCAGGCGGACTGAGTCGACCGGGCTCGCCGCCCGGATCCGACTCGGGGCGTTCCGACCGGAGTCGAAGGACTACTTCCTGCTGCTCGGCACGGTGCTCTTCCTCGTCGTGCTCGGCCTCGTCATGGTGCTCTCGTCGTCGCAGGTCGAGTCGGCGCTCGCCAACGATGGCGACTTCACGTCGCGTGCGGCGCAGCAGGCGACGTACGCCCTGATCGGTGTGCCCGTCATGCTGCTCGCCGGTCGCATGCCGGAGCGGTTCTGGATGCGGATCGCCTGGCTGGTGCTCGGCGTCTCGTGCGTACTGCAGCTGCTCGTGGTCGCGACGCCGCTCGGCGTCGAGGTCGGCGGGAACACCAACTGGCTTCGTCTCGGGCCGGTCCAGTTCCAGCCGTCCGAGCTCATCAAGGTCGCGCTCGTGCTCTGGCTCGGCCTCATCGTGACCAAGAAGCAGGACCACCTCGGAGACTTCGGCGCCGGGATCATGCCGATCCTGCTCGTCGGCGGCGGCGCCATCGGGCTGGTGCTGCTCGGCGGCGACCTCGGAACCGTCATGGTCATGGCGGCGATGCTCCTCGGCACGCTCTTCCTCATCGGGGTGCCCCTTCGGCTGCTCGCCGTTCCGGTGCTGTTCGGCGCCGCCGCCTTCGCGCTCGTCGCGGTCTCGAGCGAGAGCCGGATGCGACGGATCACCGCGTTCCTCGAGGAGGACTGCGCGAAGTACAACCTGGGCGACTGCTGGCAGATCCAGCACGGGACGTTCGCGATGGCGAACGGCGGCATCTTCGGCGTGGGGCTCGGCAACTCGGCGGCCAAGTGGTCGTGGCTGCCCGCGGCCGACAACGACTTCATCTTCGCGATCATCGGCGAGGAGCTCGGGCTCATCGGCGCAGTCGTCGTCATCGGGCTCTTCGTGGTGCTCGCCATCGCACTCGCGCGGGTGATGCGAGCGGCCGCGACGCCGTTCGGACGCACGGTCTCAGCGGCGGTCCTCGTCTGGGTCGTCGGGCAGGCGTGTGTCAATATCGGTGTCGTGCTCGGCGTCTTCCCAGTCCTCGGTGTCCCGCTGCCGCTCGTCTCGGCCGGCGGTACCGCGCTCCTGACCACCCTCTTCGCGATCGGCGTCGTGCTCTCCGTCGCCCGTGACCCCGGGGTGCCGACGCGCGCCAGCGCCGGGACGACGTCGCGCCGTCCGTCGAAGGCGGCCCGCACGCGATGACGACGTACCTCCTCGCCGGCGGCGGCACCGCCGGCCACGTGAACCCGCTGCTCGCCGTCGCCGACCGGCTGCGGGAGCGAGACTCCGAGGCGGTCGTGCTCGTGCTCGGCACCGCCGAGGGCCTCGAGGCGAGGCTCGTGCCCGCCCGCGGGTACGAGCTCCTCACGATCGAGAAGGTCGCCTTCCCGCGTCGGCCGAACGGGGCGGCGCTGCGGTTCCCGTCACGCTTCCGACGATCCATCGCCGAGGTCCGGACGATGATCGCGGGGCGCGGCATCGAGGTCGTCGTGGGCTTCGGCGGCTACGTGTCGACCCCCGCCTATCTGGCGGCGCGGGGCGCGGGCATCCCCGTGGTGATCCACGAGGCCAACGCGCGACCGGGTCTCGCGAACCGCCTGGGCGCACGTTTCGCGGCGCGCGTCGGCGTCGCCTTCGCCGGCACGCCGCTGCCGCGCGCCGAGTTCGTGGGCATGCCGCTCCGACGTGAGATCGAGGTCCTCGACCGTGCTGCACGGCGTGCCGAGGCGGCCGCGTTCTTCGGACTCGATCCGGCGCGCCCGGTGCTGCTCGTCACGGGCGGGTCGCTCGGCGCCCGCCGGATCAACCGCACGACGGTCGACAGCGCCGCGACGCTCACCGGCACCGGCTGGCAGGTGCTGCACGTGACCGGTGCGAAGTCCGAGGTCGACGACCCCGGCATCGCCGACTACCGGATGGTCGAGTACGCCGACCGGATGGACCTCGCGCTCGCGATCGCCGACGCGGCGGTCTCCCGGGCCGGCGCCGCGACCGTGAGCGAGCTCTCCGCGCTCGGAATCCCAGCGGTCTACGTCCCGTACCCGGTCGGCAACGGCGAGCAGCGGTTCAACGCGGCCGGCGTCGTCGAGGCCGGCGGCGGGATCCTCGTCGACGACGCCGACTTCCTGCCCGAGTGGGTCTCCCGCGAGGTGGTTCCGCTCCTCGCCGATCGCGAGGGCCTCGAGCGGATGGCCCGGGCCGCGGCATCCGTCGGCGCCCTCGACGGCACCGACCGCATGATCGAGCTCGTCGACGGCGCGCTGCGCCGCGACGGCGGCGCCGACGCCGCAGGCGCGTAACGTTGAACCGACCGAACCCCTCTCCAGGAAGCACCGCGACACCGTGACCATCAAGCCCGACCTCTCCATCGCGATCCCCGCCGACCTCGGCGCCGTGCACTTCGTCGGCATCGGCGGTTCGGGCATGAGCGGCATCGCTCGGCTCGCCCTCGGTGCGGGCCACCGCGTCACCGGCTCCGACGTCCGCGACTCCGCGAACGTCCAGGCCCTGCGCGACCTCGGCGCGACGATCGCGATCGGACACGCGGCCGAGAACCTGCCCGACGACGTCGACACCGTCGTGGTGACCGGCGCGCTCTGGCAGGACAACCCGGAGTACCGGTCGGCACTGTTGCGCGGCGTGCCCGTGCTGCATCGCTCGCAGGCGCTGGCCTCGGTGATCTCGGGACAGCGGCTCGTGTCGGTGGCGGGCGCGCACGGCAAGACGACGTCGACGGGCATGATCATCACCGGGCTGCTCGCGCTCGGCGAGGATCCGAGCTTCGTCAACGGCGGGGTCATCGAGGAACTCGGGGTCAGCGCGGCATCGGGCGCCGGGGAGCTCTTCGTCGTCGAGGCCGACGAGTCGGACGGCTCCTTCCTGCTGTACGACACGTCGGTGGCGCTCATCACGAACGTCGATCCGGACCACCTCGACCACTACGGCTCGCTCGACGCCTTCGAGCAGGCATTCGTCGACTTCGCCGATCGGGCCGACGAGTTCGTCGTGATCTCATCCGACGACGCGGGTGCGGCGCGCGTCCGGGCGCGGCTCTCGCACGAGCGCGTCCTGACGTTCGGCGAGGCCGCCGACGCCACGGTCCGCGTGCACTCGATCGAGACGGCCGGGCCGGTGTCGTTCGCCGTCGACCACGACGGCGTCACGTACCGTGCGCAGCTGCGGATCCCGGGTCGGCACAACGCGATCAACGCGGCGGGCGCGTTCGCCGTGCTCGTGGGCCTGGGCTTCGATCCGGCCGCGTCGCTCGAGGGCATCTCGCGCTTCGCCGGCACCGGTCGGCGCTTCGAGTTGCACGGCGTGGTCGACGGGGTCAGCGTGTACGACGACTACGCCCACCACCCGACCGAGGTCGCCGCGGCGCTCTCCGCCGCGCGTACGGTGGTCGGCGACGGCCGCATCATCGCCGTCCACCAGCCGCACCTCTACAGCCGCACGCGGCTGTTCGCGAAGGAGTTCGCCGAGGTGCTCGAACGCTACGCCGATGAGACCGTCGTGCTCGACGTGTACGGTGCGCGCGAGGACCCGGAACCCGGCGTCACGGGTGCACTGGTGAGCGAGCGCTTCCAGCATGCCGATCGGGTCGCGTTCATCGCCGACTGGCAGGAGGCCGCCGACCACACGGCGCGCATCGCGCGACCCGGCGACTTCGTGATCACGCTGGGTTGCGGCGACGTGTACCGGATCGTGCCCCAGCTCATCGGTTCGCTCGAACGCGAGCGGGACGCCTGATCGGGGTCCGGTGAAGCGGCCGCAGGGATTCGACGGCGCACGACCCGTTCGGAGCGGGTCCGCGTCGTCCGCGGTTGCGCCGCCGTCCCGCGGCGTGGGCGCTGCGGCCGTGGCGGCGGGGGCCGGGCAGGGCGGCCGGGCCCCCGGCCCGGCGCCGAAGCCGACCGCGGCCGACCCGGACCGGAACGCGACGGAACCGATCGCGCTGCCTGTCGGCGGTGGACCGGGTGGGACGGCGAGGAAGGTCGGTGCCCGCGGGCGCGCGGCCGGGCGCGTCGCGGATGTCGCCGGGGCCGCCCGCCCCGACGATCGCGCCGCGCGTCGCGAGCTCGCTGCCGCAGAACGGACCCGTCGCAGGTACGAACGACAGGAGGTCCGGCGGTTCACCAGGCGGAGCCGACTGCGTCGTGCGACCTGGATGACCGTCGTCGCATCGATCGTCGCGATCGGGGTCGCGGCGGTCGCGGTCGCGTACTCGCCGCTCATGGCGCTGAGGGAGGTGCGGGTCGAGGGAACGAGCCGGATCGCGGCGGCCGATGTCCGGGCTGCGTTCGATGATCGGGTCGGCACGCCCCTTCCGCTCATCGCGCCCGACGAGGTCCAGCGCGCGCTGTCGGAGTTCCCGCTCATCGAGACCTACACGACCGAGACGGTACCGCCGGGCACGCTCGTGGTGAGGATCGTCGAACGCACGCCGATCGGGGTGCTCGACACGTCGTCGGGCCTGATGGCAGTGGATGCGGCGGGCGTGGTGGTCGAGCGGGTCGACCAGGTTCCGGACTCGCTCCCGCTGATCGAGGTCGAGGGCGGCATCGACGATGCGGCGTTCCGAGCGGCCGGCCGTGTGATGCGCAGCCTTCCGACCGAGCTGCGTGCGCAGGTCGCGTCGGTCACGGCGGAGTCCACCGACGACGTCCGGTTCGTGCTGGACGAGGGTTCGAGCGTCGTGTGGGGCAGCGCGGAGGACGCGGCGCTGAAGACGACCGTCCTCCGAGACCTCATGGCTGCCGCGCCGCCCGACCAGGTCGACCGCTACGACGTCTCCGCGCCGCTCAGTCCGGTCACGGGCTGAGGCGCGACGGTCGGGATCGCGACACGCCGCGTACGCCGAGCGGGGGGCCGCCCGGGGCGCCCTACCTTCGATTCAGGAATTGCATACTCGGCAAAACTTTAACCTTCGAGTAGAGGTTCAGGGTTCAGAGTTCGCAGAGAGGGCCGGACATGTCGACAAACCAGAACTACCTCGCCGTCATCAAGGTGGTCGGCATCGGCGGTGGTGGCGTCAACGCCGTCAACCGCATGATCGAGCTCGGCCTGCGCGGCGTCGAGTTCATCGCGATCAACACCGATGCACAGGCGCTGCTCATGTCGGACGCCGACGTCAAGCTCGACGTCGGACGAGACCTGACGCGAGGGCTCGGGGCGGGCGCCGATCCGGAGGTCGGCCGCCGGGCCGCCGAAGACCACGCGGAGGAGATCGAGGAGGCGCTCGCCGGTGCCGACATGGTCTTCGTGACCGCGGGCGAGGGTGGCGGCACCGGCACCGGCGGGGCTCCGGTGGTGGCGCGCATCGCAAAGTCGATCGGTGCCCTGACCATCGGCGTGGTGACCAAGCCGTTCAGCTTCGAGGGCAAGCGGCGCCAGACCCAGGCCGAGCAGGGCGTCGCCCGCCTGAAGGAGGAGGTCGACACCCTCATCGTGGTCCCGAACGACCGACTGCTCGAGATCAGCGACCGCGGGATCTCGATGCTCGAGGCGTTCGCCACGGCAGACCAGGTGCTCCTCGCCGGTGTGCAGGGCATCACCGACCTCATCACGACGCCCGGCCTCATCAATCTCGACTTCGCCGACGTCAAGTCCGTCATGCAGGGCGCCGGCTCGGCGCTCATGGGAATCGGATCCTCGCGGGGCGCCGACCGTGCGATCAAGGCCGCCGAACTGGCGGTCGCGAGTCCACTGCTCGAAGCCTCCATCGACGGCGCGCACGGCGTGCTGCTCTCGATCCAGGGCGGCTCGAACCTCGGCATCTTCGAGATCAACGACGCGGCGAGGCTCGTGCAGGAGGCCGTGCACCCCGAGGCGAACATCATCTTCGGCGCCGTCATCGACGACACCCTCGGTGACGAGGTCCGCGTGACGGTCATCGCCGCCGGGTTCGACGGCGGAGACCCGACGCCCAGGCCGGCAGAGGTCCGCCAGCCCAGCGCGGTGCCCGCGGCGGTCGGCGCGGCTGCGGGCGGGAGCGCCGGTTCGGGCCTGCTCGGCGGGGAGGCGGTCGACGGTATCACCGAGATCGACATCGAGGAACTCGTCGAGACCGCCAACTGGGGCGAGGCGAGCGCGACGGCCGACCAGATCGTCTCCGATCCGGCCTTCGGCGACGACTCGGACGACCTCGACATCCCCGACTTCCTGAAGTGATCGCTCGCGCGCCGAGGCGCCGCCCGGACGTCCCGGTCGGCGCCTCGTGAGCGGGCTCGCCGAACGGCTCGAGGTCGTCCGGTCCGGCGTCGCCGACGCCTCGCGAGAAGCCGGCCGCGACCCGGGCGAGGTCACGACGATCGTCGTGACGAAGTTCCACCCCGAATCGCTCATCCGCGAACTCGCCGGCCTCGGAGTTCGCGACATCGGCGAGAACCGGCACCAGGAGGCGCAGGCCAAGGCGCGTGCGCTCGCCGACCTCGATCTGCGCTGGCACTTCGTCGGGCAGCTCCAGAGCAAGAAGGCGCGGCAGGTGCGCGCCTACGCCTCCGTGATCCACTCCATCGACCGCGTCTCGCTCGTCGATGCGCTGCATTCCGATGACTCGACGGTGGACGGCTTCATCCAGGTCAACCTGACCGACAATCCCGAGCGCGGAGGTGTCGCGCCCGAGGCCCTCGAGCCGATGGTCGAGCGCGTCCTCGCCACCCCGGGCATCCGGCTGCTCGGCCTGATGGCGGTGGCGCCCCTCGACGAGCCGGCGCGGGCCGCCTTCGCCCGCGTACGCGCGCTGTCCGAACGTGTCGGAACGATCGCACCCGCGGCGACCGCCTTGTCCATGGGCATGTCGCACGACTATCGCGACGCGATCCTGGAGGGTGCGACACACCTTCGGATCGGCACGGCAATCACGGGGAACCGGCCGACCGGAGGCTAGCCTCGGAATCACGGAACCACCCTGACGGAGGCAGCGATGTCGAACCCGCTCAAGAAGACCATGGTCTACCTGGGACTCGCCGACGAGGAACTCGAGCCGGAGTCGCCCCCGGCCGCCGCGTCGTCGGCGCCGGTCGTGCACGCCGCGCCCGCGCCCGCGCCCAAGGGCGGCGCCGCCGTCACCCCCCTCCGAAAGCACCACGTGCAACCGACACCCCCGCAGGCGGAGATGAACGAGATCCTCACGGTGCACCCGCGCCAGTACCGAGACGCCCAGGTGATCGCCGAGTCCTTCCGAGAGGGCGTGCCGGTCATCATCAACCTGTCCCAGATGTCCGACGCCGACGCGCGTCGACTCATCGACTTCGCGAGCGGGCTCTCGCAGGGGCTCCACGGCAAGATCGAGCGCGTCACGAGCAAGGTGTTCCTGCTCTCGCCGGCGCACGTCGTCGTGTCGGGCGAGGCGGGCGAAGGGGAGGCCGACGTGGATTCCTCCTTCTTCTCGCACGCGTAGACTCCCGGACGTGAGCGCACTCGCTGTCGTCTGGAACCTCGTCTACACGCTCCTCCTCATCTACTTCTTCGTGATGTGGGCGCGGTTCGTCCTCGACCTCGTGCGGACGTTCAACCGGTCGTGGCGACCGCGCGGCGTCGTGCTGGTGCTCGTCGAGGCCGTCTACACCGTCACCGACCCGCTGGTGCGTTTCTTCCGACGGCTCATCCCGCCGATCCGTCTCGGACAGGTCGCGCTCGACCTCGGCTGGAGCGTCGCCATGCTGGTGGTGATCATCGCGATGACCGTCGTATCGTGGCTCGCGGCGGGCGCCGCGGCGGCCGCCTGAGCCGAGCGGGATCGGGGCGCGCCGTCCAGCCGACGCTCTGCATCCGCGAGGCTCTCTTTGCTACCGTTAGCAGAACGTGATCGAACAGCTCGACAGATTTGAGGGTGGGAAGCCATGGCGCTAACTCCGGAAGATGTGGTCAACAAGCGCTTCCAGGCGACGAAGTTCCGGGAGGGCTACGACCAGGACGAGGTCGACGACTTCCTCGACGAGGTGGTCGTCGAACTGCGCCGCCTGAACCAGGAGAACGAGGAGCTCCGTCAGCGCCTCGCCGCCGCCGAGTCGCGGTCCACCGAGGGCGCCGGAGCCCCCGCTGCCGCGCCCGCGCCGGCCCAGACGTACGCGGAGCCCTCGGCGGCCGCCCCGACCGTCGCGGTGCCGACCCAGACCGCGGTCCCGCAGTCCGAGATCGACGAGCAGACGAGCACCACGAACCTCCTCCAGCTGGCGCGCCGTCTCCACGAGGAGCACGTGCGCGAGGGCGTCGAGAAGCGGGACGCGCTGATCGCCGAGGGACACGCGACCGCCGCGCGCATCGTCGCCGAGGCCGAGGCCAAGCAGCGCGCCCAGATGGGCATCCTCGATCAGGAGCGCGTCGCGCTCGAGAAGCGCGTCGACGAGCTCCGCGTCTTCGAGCGCGACTACCGCGCGAAGCTGAAGAGCTACATCGAGGGCCAGCTGCGCGACCTCGACACGGCGCAGCCGGTCCAGGTCGGTGGCGGGTACGCCGCGACGACGTCAGGCGAGCAGCCCGCACCGACCTTCCAGGGCTTTGGAGGCTGAGCGCAGGGCCAGGCTCGGCGTCACCGCACTGCTGGTCCTGGTCGGCGTCGCGATCACGGTCTACGCCGTCGACCAGGTCAGCAAGTACTTCGTCGTCACCACCCTCGCCGAGGGCGAGACCGTCCGGGTGCTGGGCGACGTGCTGCACTGGCAGTTCGTCCGGAATCCGGGGGCGGCCTTCTCGTTCGCGAGCGGAATGACCTGGGTGTTCACGATCCTCGCGGCGGGCGTGATCACGTTCATCATCTGGTTCGCCCGCCGCATCCGTTCGATCGCCTGGGCGCTCGTCTTCGGGCTCCTGCTCGGCGGCGTGCTCGGCAACCTGACCGACCGCCTCTTCCGCGAGCCGGGCTTCGGCATCGGCCACGTGATCGACTTCATCTCGACGCCGTGGATGCTGCCGGCCATCTACAACGTCGCCGATATCGCGATCGTCTCGAGCATGATCCTCTTCATGATCCTCACGATCCGGGGCGTGGGGCTCGACGGCTCGCGTCCGGTCCGCGACGGCGACGCCACGGATGCCGCGGCGCCCGAGTCCGGCCGCGAGGAGCGCGGCGGCGGCGCACCGGCCGAACTCGCTCGCGAGTCCTGACGTGGAGCACCGCGCGCTGCCCGTCCCCGACGGGCTCGACGGCGTCCGGGTCGACGCGGGGATCGCGAAGCTGCTCGGCTTCTCCCGAACCCAGTCCGCCGAGTTCGCCGAAGCGGGTGGGGTGAGCCTCGACGGCCGACCGGTCGACAAGTCCGACCGGCTCCGCGCGGGCGCCTGGCTCGAGGTGAGCTGGGTTCCGCCGCGCACGCTCGAGGTCGAGCCCATCCCGGTGCCCGACCTCGGGATCGTGCACGACGACGATCACATCGTCGTCGTCGACAAGCCCGCCGGCGTGGCCGCGCACCCGTCGTTGGGCTGGGAGGGTCCGACCGTCGTCGGTGCGCTCGCGGCATCCGGCTACCGCATCTCGACGTCGGGCGCACCGGAGCGGCAGGGCGTCGTGCACCGGCTCGACGCGGGCACGAGCGGCCTCATGGTCGTCGCCAAGTCGGAGTCGGCGTACACGGCGCTGAAGCGCGCGTTCCACGACCGCGAGGTCGAGAAGATCTACCACGCGGTCGTGCAGGGGCTGCCCGATCCGCTCGCGGGCACGATCGACGCGCCCGTCGGCCGCCATCCGCGCTCCGAGTGGAAGTTCGCGGTGACCGCCGATGGCAAGCACGCCGTCACGCACTACGAGACGATCGAGGCGTTCCCCTACGCGTCACTCCTCGAGATCCACCTCGAGACCGGCCGGACGCACCAGATCCGAGTGCACATGTCGGCGCAGCGGCATCCGTGCGCGGGTGACGCGATGTACGGCGCCGACCCGACCCTGAGCGCGCGCCTGGGGCTGACGCGGCAGTGGCTGCACGCGAAGCAGCTCTCGTTCGTGCACCCGGGCACGGGGGAGTGGTCGACCTACGAGTCGGCCTACCCGGCCGACCTCCAGCACGCGCTCGACGTGCTCGGCGGCGACTGAATCGCCACCCCGAGGGCCCGGCGTGGCAGTGGTGGCCCCTAGAATCCAAGTACCCCAGAACCGCTCGCTGCACCACCGATGAGGAGCCCTGTGGCCGCCGATTCCTTCGTCCACCTGCACGTCCATTCCGAGTATTCGATGCTCGACGGGGCGGCCCGGGTCGGCGAACTGATGAAGGCCGCGGTGGCCGAGGGCATGCCGGCCGTCGCGGTGACCGACCACGGCAACGTGTTCGGCGCATACGACTTCTGGAAGCAGGCGACGGATGCCGGCGTGAAGCCCATCATCGGCACCGAGGCGTACCTCACGCCGGGCACCCATCGCAGCGACAAGACGCGTGTCCGCTGGGGGAATGGCGGCGGCGACGACGTGTCGGGGTCCGGCGCGTACACCCACATGACGCTGCTCTCCGAGACCACCGAGGGCATGCACAACCTCTTCCGGCTCTCCAGCCGCGCCTCCATCGAGGGCTACTACTTCAAGCCCCGCATGGACCGCGAGCTGCTGCAGACGTACTCGAAGGGCCTCATCGCGACCACCGGGTGCCCCTCGGGCGAGGTGCAGACACGGCTCCGGCTCGGCCAGTACGACGAGGCCGTGCAGGCAGCGGCGGAGTTCCGCGACATCTTCGGCACGGAGAACTTCTTCGCCGAGATCATGGACCACGGGCTCGGCATCGAGAAGCGGATCATGGACGACCTGCTGCGGCTCGCCAGGCAGCTCGACCTGCCGCTGGTCGCGACGAACGACCTGCACTACACGCACGCGCACGACGCCAAGAGCCACGCGGCGCTCCTCTGCGTGCAGTCGGGATCGACGCTCGACGATCCGAACCGCTTCAAGTTCGACGCCGACGAGTTCTACCTGAAGTCCGCCGCCGAGATGCGCCACCTCTTCCGCGACCACCCCGAGGCGTGCGACAACACGCTCCTCATCGCCGAGCGCTGCGACGTGCAGTTCAACACGAGCGCGAACTACATGCCGCGCTACCCCGTTCCGGCCGGGGATGACGAGCAGAGCTGGTTCGTCAAGGAGGTCGAGAAGGGCCTGCACGAGCGCTACCCCGGTGGGATCCCCGACGAGGTCCGGAAGCAGGCCGACTACGAGGTCGGCGTCATCTCGCAGATGGGCTTCCCGGGCTACTTCCTCGTCGTCGCCGACTTCATCAACTGGTCGAAGGACAACGGCATCCGCGTCGGTCCCGGCCGCGGATCGGGCGCCGGCTCGATGGCGGCGTACGCGATGCGGATCACCGACCTCGATCCGCTCCAGCACGGGCTCATCTTCGAGCGGTTCCTGAACCCCGACCGCGTCTCGATGCCCGACTTCGACGTCGACTTCGACGAGCGTCGTCGCGGCGAGGTCATCAGGTACGTGACCGAGAAGTACGGCGACGAGCGCGTCGCCCAGATCGTCACCTACGGCACGATCAAGGCCAAGCAGGCGCTCAAGGATTCCAGCCGCGTGCTCGGCTTCCCGTTCGGCATGGGCGAGAAGCTCACCAAGGCGATGCCGCCGGCCGTCATGGGCAAGGACATCCCGCTGTCCGGGATCCTCGACCGAGACCACCCGCGCTACAAGGAGGCCGGCGACATCCGCGCCCTCATCGAGACCGATGCCGAGGCCAAGACCGTCTTCGAGACCGCGCTCGGGCTCGAGAACCTCAAGCGACAGTGGGGCGTGCACGCCGCGGGCGTCATCATGTCGAGCGAGCCGCTCATCGACATCATCCCGATCATGAAGCGGGAGCAGGACGGCCAGATCGTCACGCAGTTCGACTACCCGGCGTGCGAGTCGCTGGGCCTCATCAAGATGGACTTCCTGGGGCTCAGGAACCTCACGATCATCGACGACGCACTCGACAACATCGAGGCGAACCGCGGTTTCCGGCCGGTCCTCGAAGACCTCGCGCTCGACGACCCCGAGGCGTACGCCCTGCTGTCGAGGGGCGACACGCTCGGCGTGTTCCAGCTCGACGGCGGGCCGATGCGTTCGCTGCTCCGGCAGATGAAGCCCGACAACTTCGAGGACATCTCGGCCGTCATCGCGCTGTACCGCCCGGGACCGATGGGTGCGAACTCGCACATCAACTACGCGCTCCGCAAGAACGGCCTGCAGCCGATCACGCCGATCCACCCCGAGCTCGAGGAGCCGCTGAAGGACATCCTCGACACCAGCTACGGCCTGATCATCTACCAGGAGCAGGTCATGGCGATCGCGCAGAAGGTCGCGGGCTTCAGCCTCGGTCAGGCCGACATCCTGCGCCGTGCGATGGGCAAGAAGAAGAAGTCCGAACTCGACAAGCAGTACGAGGGATTCTCGGGCGGCATGAAGGCGAACGGCTACTCGGATGCCGCGATCAAGACCCTGTGGGACATCCTGCTGCCCTTCTCCGACTACGCGTTCAACAAAGCGCACTCGGCGGCGTACGGCGTGCTCAGCTACTGGACGGCCTACCTCAAGGCGCACTACCCGGCCGAGTACATGGCCGCGCTCCTCACGAGCGTCGGCGATGCGCGCGACAAGCTCGCGCTCTACCTCAACGAGTGCCGCCGCATGGGCATCAAGGTGCTGCCTCCCGACGTCAACGAGTCGATCGGGTTCTTCGCCGCCGTCGGCGACGACATCCGATTCGGGCTCGGCGCGGTGCGGAACGTCGGCTTCAACGTGGTCGACGCGATCCGCGCGGCGCGCGATGCGAAGGGGGCCTTCGAGAGCTTCCACGACTTCCTGAAGAAGGTGCCGACGCAGGTCGCGAACAAGCGCACGGTCGAATCCCTCGTGAAGGCCGGCGCGTTCGACTCGCTCGGACACACGCGTCGCGCGCTGGTCGAGATCCACGAGGGTGCCGTCGAGGCGGCCGTGAAGGAGAAGCGGGCCGAGGAGAACGGGGACGTCGGTTTCGACTTCGACAGCCTGTTCGAGGACCACGAGAAGGAGTCGGCCCCGTCGCCCGTGCCCGACCGCCCCGAGTGGGCCAAGCGCGACAAGCTCGCCTTCGAGCGCGAGATGCTCGGGCTGTACGTCTCCGATCACCCGCTCGCGGGACTCGAGGCGACGCTCGCGAAGCACGCCTCGACGACGATCACCGACCTGATGAGCTCGGATGCCACGCAGGACGGCGACACGGTGACCGTGGCCGGTCTGGTCACGAGCGTGCAGCACCGAGTCGCACGGCAGTCCGGCAACCAGTACGGCATGATCCAGGTCGAGGACTTCTCGGGCGAGATCACCGTCATGTTCATGGGCAAGGCGTACCAGGAGTTCGCTCCGGCGCTGAAGGGCGACTCGATCGTCGTCGTCCGTGGTCGCGTCAGCATGCGCGACGACGGCATGAACCTGCATGCCTACAGCGTGTTCGAGCCCGAGGTCGGTCAGGATGACGGGACCGGTCCGGTCGTGATCTCCCTGCCCGATGTCCGGGCGACCACCGACACGATCACCGCGCTCGGCGACGTGCTCATCCGGCACCGCGGCGACACCGAGGTGCGCCTGAAGCTCACCAAGGGCCGGACGGCGCGCGTGTTCGAGCTGCCGTACCCGGTCGCGGTGAGCGCCGACTTCTACGGCGAGCTGAAGAGCCTCCTCGGGCCGAACTGCCTCACGTGACGTCGCTCCCAGCGGTCGGGCGGTGCCGGTCGGTACGCTGAGCGGACCATGCTTCGCACGATCGACCTCCGTGGCACCCGTCCGTCACCGACCGAGTTGCTCGCCCTCGTCCCACGGGCGGCGACCGACGTCGCCGCCGCGCTCGAGCCGGCTCGCGCACTCATCGACGACGTGCGTGCGCGGGGGCAGGCGGCGCTGCTCGACCAGGCCGAGCGGTTCGACCGTGTCCGGCCGCCGGCGGTGCGAGTGGCGGCCGGCGAACTCGCGGCCGCGCGCGACGCGCTGCGACCCGACGTGCGTCGCGCCGTCGAGTCGACGATCGAGCGCGTGCGCGCGGCGAGCGCCGCGCAGATTCCCGCGCCCGAACGCACCACCCTCGCCACGGGCGCGGTGGTCGAGCAGCGGTGGCAGCCGGTCGGTCGCGTCGGGCTCTACGTCCCCGGCGGCAAGGCCGTGTACCCGTCGAGCGTGGTCATGAACGTCGTGCCCGCGCAGGTGGCGGGCGTGCGCTCGATCGCGCTCGCCTCGCCGGCGCAGGCCGCGCACGGCGGGCGGATCCACCCGACGATCGCCGGAGTCGCCGGGCTCCTCGGCATCGACGAGGTGTACGCGATGGGCGGTGCAGGCGCCATCGGCGCGTTCGCCTATGGGGTGCCCGAGCTCGGCCTCGACCCCGTGCAACGGGTCACCGGTCCGGGCAACGTGTTCGTCGCCGCCGCGAAGCGCGTCGTGCAGGGGGTCACGGGCATCGACGCGGAGGCAGGACCGACCGACATCCTCGTGATCGCCGACGCGGCGGCCGACGCCGACTTCGTGGCATCCGACCTCGTCAGCCAGGCCGAGCACGACGAACTCGCCGCCGCGGTGCTCGTCACCGACTCGGCCGACTTCGCCGAGCGGGTGCTCGAGCGGCTCGTCGTGCGCGCCACCGAGACGCGGCATTCCGAACGCGTCCGGGTCGCGCTCGAGGGCGTGCAGTCGGCGGTCGTGCTCGTCGACGACCTCGCGCAGGCGGCCGACTTCGCGAACGCGTTCGGCGCCGAGCACCTCGAGATCCAGGTGCGGGACGCCGACGCGGTGCTCGAGCGCATCGAGAACGCGGGAGCGATCTTCATCGGGCCGTATTCGCCGGTGAGCCTCGGCGACTACGCGGCTGGCTCGAACCACGTCCTCCCGACGGGCGGTCAGTCGCGGTACGCCGCCGGGCTGTCTGCGGCGACGTTCCTGCGACCGCAGCAGGTGGTGCGGTACGACGAGACCGCGTTGCGCGCGGTCGCGCCCGTCATCGCGACGCTGTCCGAGGAAGAGGACCTCCCGGCGCACGGCGAGGCGGTCACCGCCCGCTTCGGCGATCGTCGCTGATCCCGACGCTACGCTGGGAGCACCATGTACTGCCCCTTCTGCCGCCATCCGGATTCGCGCGTCATCGAC
This sequence comes from Agromyces sp. GXQ0307, assembly GCF_044769845.1. Classification (NCBI taxonomy): domain Bacteria; kingdom Bacillati; phylum Actinomycetota; class Actinomycetes; order Micrococcales; family Microbacteriaceae; genus Agromyces; species Agromyces sp. GXQ0307. The sequence goes on from NZ_JBIZVY010000003.1 coordinate 88,220, forward strand.
TCCCGCACGAGCGACGACGGGCTCTCCATCCGCCGCCGTCGCCAGTGCCCCGAGTGCGGTCGTCGCTTCTCGACGACCGAGACGGCGAGCCTCGCGGTCATCAAGCGCTCGGGCGTGATCGAGCCGTTCAGCCGCGAGAAGGTGGTGCTGGGCGTCAAGAAGGCCTGCCAGGGTCGGCCGGTGACCGATTCCGACCTGGCGGTGCTCGCGCAGAAGGTCGAGGAGACCATCCGGTCGACCGGCGCCTCGCAGATCGAGGCGAACGACATCGGCCTGGCCATCCTGCCGCCCCTCCGCGAACTCGACGAGGTCGCCTACCTGCGGTTCGCGAGCGTCTACCAGGCGTTCGAGTCGCTCGACGACTTCGAGACGGCGATCGAGGCGCTCCGGGAGGAGCACGGTCGGCTGCCGGCCAGGCCGGCCGAGTGAGGGGCGCGTCGGGCGGCGCGACGACGCTCGGGTAGCCTGATCCAGGCATGTATCGACTCCTCTTCTCCCTCGTCTTCTCGCGCATGGATCCCGAGCGCGCCCACCACCTCGCATTCCGGGTCATCCGCGCGCTTCCGACCCTCGGGCTGGGCCGCCTCGTCGAGCGCGCGACCGGGCCTGCACCCGAGCTCGCGGTCGAGGCGCTCGGCCTGCGATTCCCATCGCCGTTCGGCGTGGCCGCGGGCTTCGACAAGGATGCGCTCGCGGTCGTCGGCCTCGGGCAGCTCGGTTTCGGGCACGTCGAGGTCGGCACGATCACCGCCCTCCCGCAACCGGGCAACGAGCGCCCGCGGCTGTTCCGCCTGATCGCTGACCGAGCACTGATCAACCGCATGGGCTTCAACAACGGCGGGGCGGATGCCGCCGTCGGCCGGGTCTCGCGGCTGTCGCGCCGTCGTCGCCGACCCGTCCTGGGCGTCAACATCGGCAAGAGCCGGGTGACACCGGTCGAGCACGCGACCGACGACTACGTGCGGAGCACGAAGGTGCTCGCACCGCACGCCGACTACCTCGTCGTGAACGTCAGCTCTCCGAACACGCCGGGCCTCCGTGGGCTGCAGGAGCTCGACGCGCTCGCCCCGTTGCTCGAAGCGGTTCGCGCCGCGGCGGTTCGCACACCGCTCCTCGTGAAGATCGCGCCCGACCTCGACGACGCGGAGGTCGTCCGGATCTGCGAGCTCGTGGTCCGGCTCGGCCTGGACGGGATCATCGCCACGAACACCACGATCTCCCGAGCCGGCCTCGTCACACCGTCGGCGGAGGTCGAGGCGATCGGGGCCGGCGGGCTGTCGGGAGCGCCGCTCGCCACGCGCTCGCTCGCGGTGCTGAAGCTTATCCGCGAGCAGGTGCCCGCCGACCTGTGCGTCGTCTCCGTCGGAGGGGTCGAGACCGCGGAGGACGTGCAGGAACGACTCGACGCCGGCGCGACCCTCGTGCAGGGGTACACCGCGTTCATCTACCGCGGGCCACTGTGGGCGCACGAGGTCAACCGCGGGCTCGAGCGGATCCGACGCGAGCGGCGCGCCGCGGCATCCGTCGGCTGACCCGACCGGGTCCGATCGGATCCGGTCGGCCCGACCGCGGACCGGGGGCGCCGTCGGCGGGACCTAGAGCATCCCGACCTCGGAGAGCCGATCGGCGAGCGTCGCGCCGTCGCTCGCCGACACCCAGGGCACGTCGGCGCCGTGCTGCTCGGACTTCGTGCGACCGCCCGCGAGGACGGCCTCGCCGGGGGAGAGCTCGCGGATCGCGATCGCCGCGACGTTGTTCGGATGCTCGCGCGCGAACGCGGCGTAGAGTTCCTCGTCGTGCTGCCCGTCGTCGCCGATCATGAGCCAGCGGACGTTCGGGAACTCCTCGGCGAGGCGACTGAGGTTGTCGCTCTTGTGCTCGCGCCCGCTGCGGAACCATCGATCGTGGGTCGGCCCCCAATCGGTGAGCAGCAGCGGTCCGGCGGGGTAGAGATTGCGGGAGAGGAACCTGGTGAGCGTGGGGGCGACGTTCCACGCACCGGTCGACAGGTAGATCACCGGGGAGCCCGGGTGACGTCGTGCGAGGCGCTCGTAGAGCACGGCCATGCCCGGCGTCGGGCTGCGCGCGTGCTCGTCGAGGACGAACGTGTTCCACGCCGCCACGAACGGGCGCGGGAGCGCGGTGACCATCACGGTGTCGTCGACGTCGGAGAGGATGCCGAAGTCGACGTCGGGGCCGACGACCCTGATCGGCGCTTCGACCGGCTCGGCGCCGTGCGTGTGGAGCACGACGTGGTTCCAACCCGGTGCGAGGCGCGCCGGGATCTTGGTGTCGACGACGCCGCCGCGATCGGCGAGGACCTCGACCCGCTCGCCGCCGACCTCGATGGTCACCGGCACATCGCCGACCGGCACGCTCGTGAAGCTCCGCCACCCGCGGATGCCCTGCTCGCGCCGCTGCCGCCGGCGCTTCGACGTGTCGTCCGGTCGGATCGGCTTCGACAGCAGGACGCGGCAGAACACCCGCACCCATTCCGTCGAGCCGTACCCGGTGTACGGCACGACGGTGGGGACGTGGCCACGGCTCCGCGCCCACCGCTCGCGGACGTCGTGGATCCAGTCCTCGGCGCGCGCAGCACCGTGCCGGGCCGGCCGAAGCCGGGGACCGGCCGGGTCGGGGGAACTCACCGGCATCACGCCAGTCTTTCATGGACCCGCGTACCGAAGCGAAAACCCGCCGTCCCCCGAAGGCGGGACTTCCGCTCGGAGCCGGGTAGAGTGGTCCGGCGAACAAGGAGGACCCGTGCCGAACATCGACCTGATCCTGGGGGCCGATCACGGGCGGAGGCGCTCGGTGCGAACCGAGCCCACGCAGCGACGCAGCTCCCAGCGGCTGGACGCGCTGCTGGACGCCGCCGCCGAGATCGTCGACGAACTCGGATTCGAGCGACTGACCACCCAGATGGTCGCCGAGCGAGCCGGGGCCTCCATCGGCACCGTCTATCGGTACTTCCCCGACCGGGTCGCCGTCCTGCACGCCCTCCGCGAGCGGAGCGTGCGACGCTTCCGCGAGCGGCTCGCCGAGGCGGTCGACGGAGCCGAGCTCGCCGCCTGGTGGGACGTGGTCGACGTGGCGCTCGACGTCTGCGTCGACCTCTATCGCAACGAGCCCGGCTTCGCGGTGGTCTACTCCGCCCCGCGGGAGGCGTCCGAACTCGACGGCGAGCCCGAGATCGCGCACCGCGTCGCGCGGCTCCTCGAGCACGACTTCGGCGTGGCCGACGACGCCGAGGTGCGCCTGCGGCTCGGGATCGCGCTCGAGATCGGCGCGACGCTCATCCACCGGGCGTTCGCCCGCGATGACGCCGGGGACGCCCGGTACCTCGACGAGGCGCACCGGGTCGTGCGCGACTACCTCGGTCGGCACCTCGCCGACCGGCTCGCCGCCGCCCCCGCCGCCTGAGCATCCGCAGCGAACCGCTGCGGTCCCCGTTGCTCCGCCGCGGCGGAGGTGTTTGGCTTGGGGATGCGGCGCCGGTCGGCGCACGGCACCGACGGAGAGGCAGCATGATCGAGTTCCGCGGCGTCACGAAGCAGTTCCCCGACGGCACGGTCGCCGTGCACGACGTGGACATCGTCATCCCGCCCCGCAGGACGACCGTCCTCGTCGGGTCGTCGGGCTCGGGCAAGACGACGCTCCTCCGGATGATCAACCGCATGGTCGATCCGACCGCCGGGCAGGTGCTCATCGACGGTACGGATGTCGCGACCGTCGACCCGGTGAAGCTGCGACGGGGTATCGGCTACGTCATGCAGAACTCCGGGCTCCTGCCGCACCGGAAGGTGATCGACAACGTCGCCACGGTCCCGCTGCTGCGCGGTGAGTCCCGTCGTGCAGCGCACGCGCATGCGCTCGAGCTGCTCGACACCGTCGGACTCGACCGGTCGCTCGCCGACAAGTACCCGGCCCAGCTCTCGGGGGGACAGCAGCAGCGTGTCGGGGTCGCTCGGGGCCTTGCGGTCGACCCGAACATCCTGCTCATGGACGAGCCGTTCGGCGCCGTGGACCCCATCGTGCGGGCGGAGCTGCAGCAGGAGCTCCTCCGGCTCCAGGAGGAGCTCGGCAAGACGGTCGTGTTCGTCACGCACGACATCGACGAGGCGTTCCTGCTCGGCGACCAGGTCGTGATCATGCAGCAGGGCGGCCTGATCTCGCAGGCCGCATCCCCGGCCGAGATCCTCGCGCATCCCGCCGACGCGTTCGTCGCCGACTTCGTGGGCGCCGACCGCGGCAAGCGGGCGTTGCACGTGACCGAGGTCGACGGACGCCGGGTGGTCGTCGATGCGGACGGCCGCGCGGCGGGAGTCCTGGCCTCGTGAACTGGCTGTGGTCGAACCTCGACCTCGTCGGTGAGCTCATGCTCGTCCACCTCGCGTTGTCGGTGCCGGCGATCATACTGAGCTTCGTGATCTCCGTGCCGATCGGCTGGCTCGCCCACCGCTACCGGTGGTCGAGGGGGGTGCTGCTGTCCATCTGCGGGCTCCTCTACGCGATCCCGTCGCTCGCGCTGTTCATCGCCCTGCCCGCGTTCACGGGACTGAGCCTCCGTTCACCGGTGAACCTCGTCATCGCGCTCACGCTCTACGGCATCGCGGTGATCGTCCGCACGTCCGCCGACGCGTTCGACTCCGTCGAGCGCGACATCCGGCAGTCGGCGACCGCCGTCGGCTACTCGGCGACGGGCAGGTTCTGGGGCGTCGAACTGCCGCTCGCCGGGCCCGTACTGCTGTCGGGCCTGCGCGTCGTCATCGTGAGCACCGTGAGCCTCGCCACCGTCGGCGCGGTGATCGGGGTCCAGAGCCTCGGGAGCCTCTTCACCGATGGCTTCCAACGCGGCATCCAGGTCGAGATCATCACCGGCATCGTCGCCACGATCGTGCTCGCGCTCGGTCTCGACGCGCTCAGCGTCCTGCTCGGTCGCCTCCTGATGCCGTGGACCCGGCGGGGGGCGTCGAACGGTCGGGTCGCCGCGGCGCGACGCGTTCGGGAGGAGACCGCGTGAACCTCTTCCTCGACGCCTTCGCGTGGCTCGCCGACCCCGCGAACTGGACCGGGCCCGGCAGCATCCCGCAGCGCATCTGGGAGCACCTCTGGGTCTCGGCCCTCGTGCTCGTCATCGCCTCCGTCATCGCGCTGCCGATCGGCGCACTCGTCGGCCACACCGGCCGCGGCCGTGAACCGGCGGTCATGATCTCCGGAGGCCTTCGCGCCCTGCCCACGCTCGGTGTGCTGACCCTGTTCGGCATCTGGATCGGCATCGGCCTCGCGGCACCCGTCATCGCGCTCGTGATCCTCGCGATTCCACCGCTGCTCGCGGGCGCCTACGCCGGATTCGAGTCCGTCGACCGGCGCACGATCGACGCCGCGCGAGCGATGGGGATGCGCGAACTCCAGGTCGTCGGCAAGGTCGAGCTGCCGCTCGGCATGCCGATCGTCGTCGGCGGCATCAGGTCGGCGACGCTCCAGATCATCGCCACGGCGACCCTCGCGGCCTACATCGCCGACGAGGGGCTCGGCCGCTTCATCTTCGCGGGGCTCAAGACCCGCGACTACGGCGAGATGCTGGGCGGGTCGATCCTCGTCATCCTCCTCGCCCTGGTCATCGACGGATGCTTCGCGCTCACGCAGCGCGTCGTCGTCCCCGCCGGCGTCCGCGCGACGCGGACCGCAGAGCTCCGTTCCCGGCCGACCCGGTCGCGAACGGTCGTGGGGCGACCCAACACCGAAGGGAATCAGGAATGATCACAGCAGGAAAAGGCCGGCTCGTTGCCCTGGCAGCGGTCGCGGTCGGGGCGACAGTGGCCCTGGCAGGGTGTGCATCGGGCGATCCGCTCGACAGCGGATCGGGTGATGGCGAGGCCACCGGCGAGACCATCGTCGTGGGCTCGCAGGACTACTACTCGAACGAGATCATCGCCGAGCTCTACGCGCAGGCGCTCGAGGAGAACGGCTACACGGTCGACCGGCAGTTCCGGATCGGCCAACGCGAGGTGTACATCCCCGAGATCGAGGCCGGCGCGATCGACGTCTTCCCCGAGTACACGGGCAACCTCCTCCAGTACTACGTGCCCGATACGACGGCCACCACGAGCGACGACGTGTATGCAGAGCTCTCGAGCGCACTGCCCGACGGGCTGCGCGTGCTCGATCAGTCCCCGGCGACCGACCAGGACTCGTACAACGTGACGCAGGCGTTCTCCGACGAGTACGGCGTCACGAGCCTCGCCGACCTGGCCGACGTCGACGCGTCGATCACGCTCGGCGGCAACTCCGAACTCGAGACCCGGCCGTACGGACCCGAGGGCCTGAAGTCGGTGTACGGCGTCGACGTGGCGTTCACGCCGATCGAGGACAGCGGCGGGCCGCTCACGCTCAAGGCGCTCGTCGACGACCAGGTCCAGATGGTGAACATCTACAGCGCCGACCCGAACATCGCCGCGAACGACCTCGTCACGCTCGAGGACCCCGAGGGGCTCTTCCTCGCCTCGAACGTCGTGCCCGTCGTGAGCGAGAAGGTGACGGACGAGATCGCCGAGATCATCGACACCGTCAGTGCCGCGCTCACCGCGGAGGACCTCGTGGCCCTCAACGCGTTGAGCGTCAACGAGCAGCAGTCTGCGGAGCAGATCGCGAGCGACTGGCTCGCGGAGCAGTCGCTGTTCTAGGGAACCGTGTCCTCGCGTGAGGGGTCGGCCGCTCCGGCGGCCGGCCCCTTCGTGGTCTCGGCAGGCGAGATGTGCGGCGGAACGGCGGGGTGCGGCGGCGGTGCGGCAGACTCCGTCATGTGCCGCGCCTCGAGGCGGAGGAGGAGTTTCTTGCCGAGCCACGCGAGGACGAGGAACAGGATGATGACGGCGACGAAGAGGTAGCCCGCCCAGTGCAGGTTGTCGCTGAGCTCCCGGTATCCGCCCGCGGCAGCCGACCCGACGCCGACGTACGCGAACGACCAGATCACGCACGCGGGGGCGGTCCACGCCATGAATCGCCGATAGGTCATGTCGCTCATGCCCACGGTGAGGGGAACGAGCGAGTGCAGGACCGGGAGGAACCTCGAGATGAAGACCGCCGGGCCTCCGCGACGCGCGAGGTAGCGCTGCGCTCGGTGCCAGTTGTGCTCGCCGATGCGGCGCCCGAGTCGCGAGTGCTGGATGTGCGGGCCGAACCAGCGACCGAGGGCGAAGCCGATGCTCTCGCCGATGAGCGCACCGACGACGACAGCGACGGCGAGCGCCACGAACTCGACGGGGCCCTCGACGCCGGTTGCGGCGACGAGGACGATCGTGTCGCCCGGCACGATGAGGCCGATCAGCACCGACGTCTCGAGCATGATGCCGAGGCCGGCGAGCAGCGTCCGGACGACGGGGTCGACGCCCTGCACCGTCGCGAGGATGCCGTCGAGCAGCTCGTTCACGGTTCAGAGCCTATGGGCTGCGGCAGGGAAGTCGATCAGAATGCGATCGCCGCGAGCACGCACACCGGGACGGCGACGATTCCCGTCGCGAGCAGCCAGGTCGCGCTGCGTGCACGAGCGCCGAGCGGGCGCAGGTCGGCGTCGAGGCGCGCGAGCCTGCGTTCGAGCACGCGCTCGTCGGGATCGAATGCACCGACCGGTGCGTCCGCGTAGGTCGCCGCCGCTCCCGAGCTCCCGACCCGGAGCAGGGCCGTGCGCAGCGGCTCGACGCCCACGCGACGGCGGGGCGCGTCGTCGGCGAGCATCTCGGTGAGGGTCGCGACCGATCGCTCGGCACGGTTCGCGATCGGGAACCAGGGGAGTGCGGCGTGCCAGGCCCGGAACGCGAGCAGCACGAGGTGGTGGAGCTGGTCGAGATGGGCGCGCTCGTGGCCGACGACCGCCCGCAGCTCGTCGTCATCGAGGAGGTCGACGAGTCCGTCGGTGACGACGGTCGCGGTGCGGAGCCCGGGCACGCAGTAGGCGACCGGAACGGGGTGCGAGAGCACCCGCGCGCCGGTCGATTCGCTCGCGGGGCCGGCGAGCAGGTCGATCAGCCGGTGCTGGCGGCGGCGGGCGCGCTCCGCGCGCACCGCGGTCGTGCCGAGGTTCAGGGCGAGGTGGACGGCCAGTCCGACCGCGAGCGTGAGGGCGGCGAGGTGCACGACGCCGAAGCCGTCGGGGATCGGGCCGGCGGCGAGGACGGGCAGGAGCGCGGTCGCGGCGCCCGTGAGCGAACCCGCGGGCGATGCGCCGAACGCCAGGAGGGCGCCGATCATGGAGAGGCCGCCGCCGAGTGCGATGCCCTGCCAGAGCGCCAGCGCGGTCGCGGGGGAGCGGGAGGGCCATTCGGCCCGCGACAGCGCGACCGGCACGGGCCATGCGAGCGCGAGGGCGAGGGCGCCGAGCGCCAGGGCGGCGACGATCACGTCAGTGGCGCACCAGGTCGTCGAGCAGGCGGCGCAGCGTGTTGGCCTCGCCGGCCGTGACGGTGCCCACGAATCGTGCCAGTGCGGCGTCGCGGTCGGACGACGAGGAGAGCACCTCGTGCATGAGTTCGGCCGTGTGCTCCGCGCGCGAGAGGAGCGCGCTGTAGCGATGCGGCCGCGTGTCGCGGCTGCGCCCGACGAAGCCCTTCCGCTCGAGGCGCGAGAGCACGGTGAGGACCGTCGTCGTCGCCGGCGCGCGACCGGGCTCGGACACGAGTGCGAGGCGGTCGCGCACCTCGTTCGCCGTGAGTGCGGTGTCGGTCACCCAGAGCTGCTCCATCACGGAGCGCTCCAACTCGCCGAGGCCTGCCATACGTCGAGGATACCGCGCAAGGGGCGAACGATTCTACACGGTGTAGAAAACATGCTCTACGCTCTGTAGAAGAATCGCGTCGACGATCGTTCCCATGAAAGGGGCCCCCGCGTGAACGAGTTGCTCGATCCGCTCCTGCTCGCCAGGTGGCAGTTCGGTCTCACCACGGTGTACCACTTCCTCTTCGTCCCGATCACGATCGGGCTCGCGACCTCCGCGGCGATCTTCCAGACCGCCTGGGTGCGAACGGGCAAGGTCGAGTACCTGCGGATCACGCGGTTCTTCGGCACGATCTTCCTCATCAACTTCGCGATGGGCGTCGTCACGGGCATCGTGCAGGAGTTCCAGTTCGGCATGAACTGGTCGGAGTACTCGCGCTTCGTCGGCGACGTGTTCGGTGCTCCGCTGGCGCTCGAGGGCCTGCTCGCGTTCTTCCTCGAGGCCACGTTCATCGGCCTGTGGATCTTCGGCTGGAACCGGCTGCCGCAGAAGCTGCACCTCGCCACCATCTGGGCGACGGCGATCGGCACCATCCTCTCGGCGTACTTCATCATCGCCGCCAACGCGTTCATGCAGAACCCGGTCGGCTACGAGATGAACGCGGAGCGCGGCCGAGCAGAGCTCGTCGACATCTGGGCGCTGCTGACCAACCCGGTCGCCCTCGCCGCCTTCCCGCACACGATCGCGGCGTGCTTCATGGTGAGCTCGGGCCTCATCATCAGCGCCGCCGCATGGCACCTGGCGCGCAACCAGCATCTCGACACGATGCGTCCCGCGCTGAAGTTCGGCCTCTGGGGCATGCTGATCGCCGGTGCGCTCACCACCTTCTTCGGCGATCAGCTGAGCCTCGCGATGGTCGCGACGCAGCCCATGAAGATGGCCGCGGCCGAGGCGACCTACGACACGGTCTGCGGCGCGGATGCCTCGTTCTCGCTGTTCACGCTCGGCACGCCCGACGGCACGACCGAACTGTTCTCCATCCGCGTGCCCTACCTGCTGTCGCTGCTGTCGACGCACTCGCTCGACGGATGCGTGGAGGGCATCAACGACCTGCAGGCGCAGTACACCGAGCTCTACGGCCCCGGCGACTACGCGCCCATCATCTGGGTCACGTACTGGGCGTTCCGCTGGATGATCGGCCTCGGCGTGCTGCACGTCCTGATCGCGCTCGTCGGCCTCTGGCTGACCCGCGGCGGCCGGATGCCGACGCGGCGCTGGATCTGGACCGTCGCCGTCTGGAGCTTCCCGCTCTCGCTCGCCGCGATGATCGTCGGCTGGATCTTCACCGAGATGGGCCGGCAGCCGTGGATCGTCTTCAGCCTGCTGCCGACCGAATCGGCGGTCTCGCCGAACGTCACGGGCCTCGACGTGCTGATCTCGCTCGTCGCATTCACGCTCATCTACGGCATCCTCGCGGTGGTCGAGGTGAAGCTCATCGTCCAGGCCGTTCGGAAGGGACCCCCCGAGATCGCCCCGCCCGACCCGGAGACGGGCAAGGTCGAACACACCGCAACGGTCTACTAGGAGGACACGCACATGGATCTCGCAGTGCTCTGGTTCTGGATCGTCGCCTTCCTCTTCGTCGGCTACTTCGTGCTCGACGGGTTCGACTTCGGCGTCGGCATGTCGTTGCCCTTCCTCGGGAAGGACGACACCGACCGCCGGGTCCTCATCAACACCATCGGTCCGGTGTGGGACCTCAACGAGACGTGGGTCATCGTCGCGGGCGCGGCGCTGTTCGCGGCCTTCCCGGAGTGGTACGCGACCCTCTTCTCGGGGTTCTACCTCGCGCTGCTCCTCATCCTGCTGGCGCTCATCGCGCGCGGCGTCTCATTCGAGTACCGACACCAGCGCCCGGAGCTCGAGTGGAAGCGGCGCTTCGACTGGATGATCATCGTCGGCTCGGCCGTGCCCGCGCTGCTCTGGGGCGTCGCGTTCGCGAACATCGTGCAGGGCGTCCCGCTCGATGCCGACCACAACTACACGGGCACGCTCTTCGACCTCCTGAACCCGTACGCCCTGCTCGGCGGGCTCACGACGCTGATGCTCTTCTTCACGCACGGCGTGGTGTTCGTCGCGCTCAAGACCGACGGCGACATCCGGCAGCGCGCACGACGCCTCGCGGCGCGGGCCGGTGCGATCACGATCGTGGTCGCGGCCTCCTTCCTCGTGTGGACGGGCTTCGCGCACGGCACGGCGTGGTTCTGGGGGTTGGCGGGCGTCGCGGCGCTGGCGTTGATCGGCTCGTGGCTCGCGAACGGCCGCGGAGCCGAACGGGTCGCGTTCACGCTCATGGCCGTGACGATCGGCACCGCCGTCTTCGCGTTGTTCGCCGCGCTGTTCCCCGACGTCATGCCGGCGTCGAACGACCCCGCGAACAGCCTCACGATCGAGAACGCGTCGAGCACGCCGTACACGCTGACGGTGATGAGCTGGACGGCGCTGATCTTCCTGCCGCTGATCCTCGCCTACCAGGGCTGGACCTACTGGGTGTTCCGCAAGCGCGTGACCCGGCAGACGATCGACGCCGCTGCGCACTGACGTGCGTCCACTCGATCCGAGACTGCTCCGGCGTTCCCGCGCCGCCCGCGGCTTCCTGGTCGCGGGCGGCGCGCTCGCGCTCCTCCAGGCCGGCGCGACGGTCGCGTTCGCGTGGGCCCTGTCCACGCTCGTCGTCGGACTCATCGAGGGCGACCCGCGCGTCGGCACGGGCGCGATCGTGGGAGTGCTCCTTGCCGCGGCATCCGTTCGCGCGATCTCGGGCTGGTTGTGGGAGTGGCTGGGTTCGGCCGGGGCGATGCGCGTCAAGGCCGAACTGCGCGATGCGCTGCTCAGGCGACTCGAGGACCGGTCCGGGCGGCGCGGGGTCTCGACCGCGCGTGCCGCGACACTGCTGGGTCCTGGGCTCGACGCGCTCGACGAGTACTTCGGACGCTACCTCCCGCAGCTCGTGCTGACGGCGATCGCGACGCCCGTACTCGTCGTGGCCGCCTGGGCGGCGGACTGGGTCTCCGGCCTGATCCTCGTGATCGTGCTGCCGCTCATCCCGGTCTTCATGGCGCTCATCGGCATGGCCACCCAGGTCGTGCAGCGCCGCCAGTGGGATCGGCTGCAAGCGCTCTCCCGCGGGTTCCTCGAAGTGCTCGGCGGGCTCTCGACGCTCATGGTGTTCGGGCGCGCCGAGCGTCAGGCGCGTCGGATCCGCACCGTGACCGACGACTACCGGTCGAGCACGATGAAGGTGCTGCGCGTCACCTTCCTCTCCGGGTTCACGCTCGAGCTCGCCGGGAGCCTCTCGGTCGCGCTCGTCGCGGTCTCGATCGGGCTGCGGCTGGTCGCGGGCGACATGGCGTTCGCGCCCGGCCTCTTCGTGCTGATCCTCGCGCCCGACGTGTTCCTGCCCGTGCGGAACGTCGGCGCCGCGTTCCACTCCGCGACGGCGGGGCTCGAAGCCTCGAGGGACGCGCTCGACCTGCTCGACGGCCCGACGACCGGCGCATCGGAGGGGCGAGCGGATGCCGCGGCATCCGTCGCCGTGGAGCCGAGCCCAGCGGGCGCGGGGAGGGGACTGCGTGTCCGCGACCTCGTCGTCCTCCGGGACGGCACGCCCGTGTGCGCTCCGCTCGACCTCGACGCCGCACGCGGCGAGTTCGTCGCACTGACCGGCTCGAGCGGCTCGGGGAAGTCCTCGGTGCTCGCCGCGATGCTCGGATTCGCCGACCGCACCGGCGTGCTCGCGCTCGACGGCGTCCCGCTCGGATCCGGAACGCGACGGCTCGTCGCCTGGGCGGGTCAGTCGCCGCAGCTCGTGGAGGGCACGGTCGCGGAGAACGTCCGCCTCGGCTCGGAGGCCGCGGACCCGGACCTGCTCGCACGGGCGCTCGCCGTCGGCGGCGTCGACGTCGACCCGGCGATGCGCCTCGGCCCGTCCGGTGCGGGGCTCTCGGGCGGGCAGGCGCAGCGGGTCGCCGTCGCGCGGGCCGTCCATCGTGCGCTCGCGACCGACGCGCCGCTCGTCCTCCTCGACGAGCCGACATCGGCGCTCGACCCCGAGCGGGAACGGGCGATGGCCGTGGCACTGCGGGGGCTCGCGCGATCCGGCCGGATCGTGCTCGTCACGACCCACCGCGGCGGGCTGGGCGACGCGGCCGATCGCGTCGTCGCGATCCCGGAGGTGGTCCGTGCCTGACCGTGGTCGTTCGGTCCTCCGGCAGGCCGTCCCGCCGCTGCGCCGACTGCTGCCGTCGGTGGCGCTGGGGGTGCTCGCCGGCCTCTCGAGCGTCGCCCTGCTCGCCTCCAGCGCGTGGCTCATCGCTCGTGCCGCGGAGCAGCCGCCGATCCTGTTCCTCTCGCTCGGCGTCGTCGGGGTCCGGGCGTTCGCGATCGGGCGGGCCGTGTTCCGCTACCTCGAGCGGCTCGCCGGCCACGACGCCGCGTTCCGGCAGCTCGCCGAGATCCGGGTCGGGGTCTTCGAACGGATGCTCCCGCTCGCGCCCGACGGTCTCGCGTCCTCACGGCGCGGCGACCTCCTCTCGCGCTTCGTGGGCGACGTCGACGACCTGCAGAACGTGTCGCTCCGGATCGTGCAGCCCGTCGCGAGTGCGATCGTGGTGCTCGCCGCCGCGCTCGTCGGGCTCGCGTGGCTCGCGCCGGCCGCGGCCGCAGCAGTCGGTCTCGTCCTCGCGCTCGGCGTCGGGGGCGCCGTGGTCGCGCAGGCGCTGCTGGCCGCGCGTGCGGACCAGCGGCTCGCTCCGCTCCGCGGTGAGCTGCAGGCGGCGATCGTCGAGCACGTGCAGGCCCTCGACGTCCTCGTCGCGTTCGGTGCGGCCGAGATCGGTCGCGAGCGGATCCGGTCGCTGGGCCGCCGCCTCGAGCGCGCGACCCGGGCCCGAGCATCGGCGGTCGGGCTCGCCGCGGCCGCCATGAGCGCCGTCGGGGCCTTCGCGGCGGCGGCCGGCCTCGGCGCCGCGCAGCCGCTGCTCGACGGCGGTCGCATCGACGGCCCGACCTTCGCCGTGCTCTGCCTGGTGCCGCTCGCGATCGCCGAGGTCGCTGCAGCGATCCCGGTCGCGGTGGGCTCGCTCCGCGTGGTGCGTGCCAGCGCTCGTCGGGTCGCCGAGGCGGTCCCGGACTCGGTTCCGGCTGAGATCCCGGCACGAGACGTCGACGCGGGTATCGAACCCTCGGCGCCGCACACGCCCGGCGCACGACCGATTCCCGCGATCAGCCTCCGCGGCGCGGGTGCACGGTGGCCGGCGATCGCGGGCGACGACGCGACGGATGGCGCCGAGCCATCCGCTCGTGCCTCGCTCGCCCCCCTCGACCTCGAGCTCGCGCCGGGGGAGCGCGTGCTGGTCACCGGTCCGTCGGGCGCGGGCAAGACGACGCTCGCGCACGTGCTCGTCCGGTTCCTAGAGTACGGCGGCTCGTACCGACTCGACGGCGTCGAGGCGCGCGAGCTCGATGCGCGTGCCGTGCGGCGGACGGTCGGGCTCGTCGAGCAGCGGCCGTGGCTCTTCGACGAGGACCTGCGTCAGAACCTGATCTTCGCGCGCGACACCGCGACCGACGCGGAACTGCTCGACGTGCTCGATCGGGTCGGCCTCCGAGCGTGGGCCGAGGAGCGCGGCGGCCTCGACGCCCGCGTCGGCGAGCGCGGCGCCCTCGTCTCCGGCGGCCAGGCCCAGCGCATCGCCCTCGCCCGAGCCATGCTCGCCGACTTCCCGGTGCTCGTGCTCGACGAGCCGACGGCGAGCGTCGACCCGGCGCAGGCCGACGCGTTGCTGCGCGACCTGCTCGGCGCGGCCGGCGACGCGCGGTCGGTGCTGTTGATCTCGCACACGGGCGCCCCGGCCGGGCTCGTCGACCGGGAGGTTCACCTCGTCGGCGGCTCGCTGCGGTGACGCCGTGATCCGTTGATCGCACGACACGACGGGCGGGTGCCGACGGCACCCGCCCGTCGCTGCGTGCATCGCGGGCGCGGCGCAGCCGTAGGCTGAGGGGATGCCGCGACGAATCCGCAGCACGGTGCTGCCCGAGTGGCGCGATCCGCAGTCGGTGTTCCTCGCCGTCGCCGCGGGTGCGGACCGCGTCGCATGGCTCGACGGGGGCGACGACGCGACGACCGGGCGGAGCGTGATCGCGGTGGCCGCCGACGACGCGGCCGTCGTGCGGGCAGGCGGTGGCGCCGACCCGGACGCGGTGTACGCGGCGCTGGCCGACGAGCTCGGAGACGTCGACCCGGATCCCGGACCGTCGCGCGGCCGCGCGGCCGTCGGGTGGCACGGCTGGTTCGGGTACGAGTTCGGCGCCCGCACGCTCGGCGTGCCCGCCGCCGCCTCGCGGACGCCCGATGCGGCGTTCTTCCTCGCGGATCGCGTGATCGTGTTCGAACACGCCGCGCGGACCGTCCGCCTCGAGTGGATCGAGGATGATGTGCGAGGCGCGGCCGGCATCGACGAGTGGGCTCGGCGGACCACGCGGCGGATCGGCGCGATCGGGAGTGCAGGCCGATCCGTCGACCACCGGGAACGGCTCGCAGCACCGACTGCCGCACCGGCTCGCACGCGCTGGCGCCACTCGCCCGATGAGTACCGGCGCATGATCGCGGAGTGCCAGGCGGCGATCGCGCGCGGCGACGCCTACCAGTTGTGTCTCACGAACCGGGTCGACCTCGACGTGCGACCCGACCCGGTCGCCGCCTACCTCGCCCTCCGCGCCTCGAGCCCGAGTCACCACGGCGGGTTCGTCCGCATCGACGATGTGGCCCTGCTCAGCGCGTCGCCAGAGCAGTTCCTCCTCGTCGAGCGCGACGGCACGGTCGCGACGAAGCCCATGAAGGGCACGAGGCCGCGGTCGGCCGATCCGGCGACGGATGCCGCGCTCCGCGCTGAGCTCCACGCGAGTGAGAAGGAGCGCGCGGAGAATCTCATGATCGTCGATCTCATGCGCAACGACCTCGGACGGATCGCCGAACTCGGCACCGTCCGCGTCCCGCACCTGCTCGAGATCGAGGAGTACCCGCACGTGCACCAGCTCGTCTCGACCGTGACCGCGCGGCTGCGACATCCGCTCACCGCCCTCGACGCCGTGCGGTCGGCGTTCCCCGCCGGGTCGATGACGGGGGCGCCGAAGCTGTCGGCCATGTCGATCCTGCACGGACTCGAGCAGGGTCCGCGCGGGGTGTACTCCGGGGCGTTCGGATGTCTCGGGGTCGACGGAACCGCCGACCTCGCGATGGTGATCCGCTCGATCGTGCTGACCCCCGAGGGGGCATCGATCGGCACGGGTGGCGGGATCACGGCGCTCTCCGACCCCGACGAGGAGGTCGAGGAGACCCGCATCAAGGCGCGGGCGCTGATCGCGGCCCTCGGCGGCGAGGCGCCGGCCCCGTGGACGGGGCGCGGCGACGGCGGCCGCCCGGCTGCGGGGCCCCACGTGGACGACCGACGCACCTCTCCGGGCATTGAGTAGGCTTGATCCTCGGGCGCCCGTCGCGCGCGCCCGCATCCGGGCGAGACGCCCGACCCCCGCGCATCACGATTGAGAGACACGTGGCACACGAGCAGGACACCACCCAGGCCGAGGCAGGCACCTACGATTTCGCCGCGATCCAGGCGAAGTGGGCTCCGGTGTGGGAGGAGCTCCAGCCGTTCCGCGCGGCGCAGCCGGGAGACACGCGCCCCCGCAAGTACATCCTCGACATGTTCCCGTACCCGTCGGGCGACCTGCACATGGGCCACGCCGAGGCGTTCGGCTTCGGCGACGCGGCCGCGCGCTACTGGCGCCACCAGGGCTTCGACGTGCTGCACCCGATCGGGTGGGACTCCTTCGGCCTGCCCGCCGAGAACGCGGCCATCAAGCGCGGTGCCGACCCGAAGGCCTGGACCTACGCGAACATCGAGCAGCAGAAGCGCTCGTTCAAGCAGTACGCGCCCTCGTTCGACTGGACGCGCGAGCTTCACACGAGCGACCCCGAGTACTACAAGTGGAACCAGTGGCTGTTCTTGAAGCTCTACGAGAAGGGCATCGCGTACCGCAAGGACGGCCAGGTGAACTGGTGCCCGAACGACCAGACCGTGCTCGCCAACGAGCAGGTCGTCGACGGTCACTGCGAGCGCTGCGGGTTCCTCGTGACGAAGAAGGCGCTGACGCAGTGGTACTTCCGCGTCACCGACTACGCCGACCGCCTGCTGGACGACCTCAACCAGCTCGAGGGCAAGTGGCCGAACAAGGTCCTGACGATGCAGCGCAACTGGATCGGCCGCTCGTCGGGTGCCGACGTCGACTTCGCGATCGAGGGCCGTGACGAGCCGGTCACGGTCTTCACGACACGGCCCGACACGCTGTACGGCGCGACCTTCATGGTCGTCGCCCCCGACTCGACGCTGGCGGCGGAGCTCGCCGCGGGCGCCTCCGAGGAGGTGCGCACCCGCTTCGAGGACTACCTGGACTCGGTACGCGCCGAGAGCGACATCGACCGCCTCTCGACCGATCGGCCGAAGACCGGCGTGTTCCTGGAGCGCTACGCGACGAACCCGCTGAACGGCGAGCGGCTGCCGATCTGGGCCGCCGACTACGTGCTGGCCGACTACGGCCACGGCGCCATCATGGCGGTTCCGGCGCACGATCAGCGCGACCTCGACTTCGCGCGCGCGTTCGAGCTGCCCGTCCGCGTGGTGGTCGACACCAACGCGCCCGTCACCGGGGTCATCCCCGTGATCCCGGTCGACGAGCACGGCGTCCCGCTGCCGCTCGACGACCTGCCCGCGCTCGATCCTGCGGGCACGGGCGTCGCCCTCGCCGGAGAGGGCCGGCTGACGAACTCCGGCCCGCTGAACGGCCTGAGCAAGACCAACGCGATCCGACGCGCGATCGAGATCCTCGAGGAGCGCGGCGTCGGCCGTGCGGCCAAGAACTTCCGCCTGCGCGACTGGCTCATCTCGCGCCAGCGCTACTGGGGGACCCCGATCCCGATCATCCACTGCGAGCACTGCGGCGAGGTGCCGGTGCCCGAGGCCGACCTGCCGGTGCGACTGCCGGATGCCGCGGGGCTCGACCTGAGCCCCAAGGGCGCGAGCCCGCTGGGTGCCGCCGAGGAGTGGTCGCGCGCGACGTGCCCGAACTGCGGCCGCGACGCGCGTCGCGACTCGGACACTATGGACACCTTCGTGGACAGCTCGTGGTACTACCTGCGGTACCTGAATCCGACCGACGACGAGAAGGCCTTCGACCCGGCCGAGGCCGAGAAGTGGATGCCCGTCGACCAGTACGTCGGCGGCGTCGAGCACGCCATCCTGCACCTGCTCTACTCGCGCTTCGTGACGAAGGTGCTCTTCGACCTCGGATACCTCGGGTTCACCGAGCCGTTCACGTCGCTGCTGAACCAGGGCATGGTCATCATGGACGGCACCAAGATGTCGAAGTCCAAGGGCAACCTCGTCGAGTTCGCGGCCGAGCTGTCGGCGCACGGCGCCGACGCGCTGCGCGTCACGCTGGCGTTCGCGGGCCCGCCCGAGGACGACATCGACTGGGCCGACGTGTCGCCGGTCGGCGCCGCGAAGTTCCTCGCCCGCGCCTGGCGAATCTCGGGCGAGGTCACCTCGAGCCCGGACGTGGAGTGGAAGTCGGGTGATCCGGCGCTCCGGCGCATCACGCACCGGCTGCTGGCGGATGCCCCGGGCCTCGCCGAGTCGTTCAAGTTCAACGTCATCGTGGCCCGGCTCATGGAGCTCGTCAACGCCACGCGCAAGGCGATCGACTCCGGTCCCGGCGCGGGTGATGCCGCCGTGCGCGAGGCCGCCGAGGTCACGGCCATGATCCTCGACCTGTTCGCGCCCTACACGGCCGAGGACATGTGGGAGCGTCTCGGCTACGAGCCCACGGTCGCGAACGTCGCGTGGCGCAAGGCCGACCCGGCGCTGCTCATCGAGGAGTCGGTCACGGCCATCGTGCAGGTCGACGGCAAGGTGCGCGACCGCCTCGAGGTCTCGCCGAAGATCGGCGCCGACGAGCTCGAGTCGCTCGCGCGAGCGTCGGCAGCGGTCGTGCGGTCGGTGGGCGAGCGCGAGATCGTGAACGTGATCGTGCGCGCGCCGAAGCTCGTCAACATCGCCACGCGCGGCTAGGTCCCGTCTCCCGGGGTCGAGCCCTCCTCCACACCGGGGAGGATCGGCCGGCGACTGCCGTTCGCCCGTGCGCCGCCGACGCTCGCCGTGCGCCCCCGTAGCGTCGCGACGTGATCGATGGACCCCACGCCGATGCGCTCGCCCGACTCGCGCCATCGCGTGCGCGACCGCGGGCTCGCGTCGCAGTCGGCGCGGCCGTCGTGCTCTTCGTCGCGGCGGTCGCGGTCTCGGCGATCCTCTCGATCGGCGCCGGCGGAGGGGGAATGCAGGGTGAGATCGTGCGCGTCGACGACGGCGACGCGTCCGGCGACGGTTCGAGCGCGGGGGGCGCGCCCGGCGGCGGTGCGCCGGCGGGTGAGCGGGCCGTCGACGCGCCGACGATCCTCGTGCACGTGCTCGGTGCGGTCGCCGAGCCCGGCATCGTCGAGCTCGGCGCGGGTGCACGGGTCGTCGATGCGATCGCCGCAGCCGGCGGCCTCGCGGGCGATGCGGACCCGGCGGGCGTGAACCTGGCACGACCGATCGTCGACGGCGAGCAACTGGTCGTTCCCCGCGAGGGCGAGGTGGCTCCGCCGGCCGGCTCCGGCGTCTCGGCCGGCGGGATCGGGGCGGGCAGCGGCGGCCGCGTCAGCATCAACCAGGCGGATGCCGCGACCCTCGACACGCTTCCGAGGATCGGGCCGGCGCTCGCCCAGCGCATCATCGACTGGCGTGAGGCGAACGGACCCTTCACCGACGTGTCGCAGCTGATGGAGGTGGCGGGCATCGGGGATGCCGTCTACTCCGGGCTCGTCGACCTCGTGGGCCTCTGAGTGCGCGGGCACGACCTCCGCCTGCTCGGTCCCGCTGCGGCGGCCTGGGCGACCGCCTGGCTCGCGACGACGATCCCCGATCTCGGGGTGCCGACGTGGGGCGGTCCGATCGTCGCGTGGAGTCTCGCCGGGTTCGCGGTCGCGACCCTCCTGTTCGGCGGTCGGGGCGGTGGCGGGTGGCGGGGCCGCTCGCACGCGTCAGTCCGCGCCCTCCGTCTGCGCAGGTCGGCGGCGGCGGTGCTCCTGGCAGCGACGGCGGCCGGCCTCGTCGCGTCATCGGCGTGGAGTGCGCTCGAGCGGCGGCATCCGGAGGCCGTCGGAGCGGCGGCCGCATCACGCGAGGTGGTCCGGGCGAGCGTTCGACTGGATGCGGCGCCGCGCCCCGCGAACGCGGCACCGTGGTCGGGCGAGCCGCGTCTGCGGGTCGCCGCGACGCTGCTCACGCTGTCGGGCGGCGGAACGGAGGCAGGAGCCGTCGACGTCTCCGCCGTGCGTCTCGACCTGTCGCTGCCCGGCGGGGCGGGGCCATCGGGATTCGGATCGACCCTCGTCGTCGAGGGGCGGCTCTCGGAGCTGCCGTCCGCGTCGCGTGCCGCCTACCGCCTGAATGCGTCGAACGTCGTGGCGATCGGACCGGCCCCGGCCTGGCTCGCCTGGACCCACCCGCTGAGGGGCGGGTTGGCGGAGGCATCCGCCCGGCTCGGCGGCGACGGCGCTGCGCTCGTGCCGGGCCTCGCCATTGGCGATACGTCGCGGGTCCCGGACGACCTGCGGGCGGCGATGACGACCGCATCGCTCACGCACCTCACCGCGGTCTCGGGGGCGAACTGCGCGATCATCACCGCTGCCGCGTTCTGGATCGCGGGTCTCGCGGGGCTGCCGCGCATCGCACGCGTCGTCTGCGCCCTCATCGCGCTCGGCGGATTCGTCGCCCTCGTCACGCCCGAGGCAAGCGTCGTGCGGGCCTCCGCGATGGCGATCGTCGTGCTCACGGCGTGCGCGACCGCCCGAAGCGCGGGCGGGGTGCCCGCGCTCGGGGTCGCCGTCATCGCTCTCCTCGCGATCGACCCGTGGTACGCCGCAGACGCCGGCTTCGCCCTGTCGGTCTGCGCGACAGCGGGCCTGGTGCTGCTCTCCGGGCCGCTGGCACGCGTGCTCGCCAGGTGGATGCCTCGACCGCTCGCCACGGTGACGGCGATCCCGCTCGCAGCGCAGCTCGCCTGCCAGCCCGTGCTCGTGCTGCTCGAACCGGTGATCCCCGTGTACGGGGTGCCGGCGAACCTCCTGGCCGCGCCCGCCGCACCGATCGCGACCATGGCGGGCCTCATCGGCTGCCTCCTGCTGCCCGTCCTGCCGTCGGCCGGACTCGCCGCACTGCAGGTGGCGTGGCTGCCGGCGTCATGGATCGCACTCCTCGCGCGCGGCGTCGAGCGGATGCCGCTCACCGGCGTGCCCTGGCCGCCGGACGTCGGCGGGGCGCTCCTCGTGGTGGTCGCCGTCGGGTCCGGTCTCCTGCTCCTGCTCGCATCGGCGGCGCCCGACGGCAGACGGGTGCGTCGCGTGACGCGCCGTATCGCGGTGATCGCGCTCTGCCTCAGCGTCGCAGTGCCACTCGGTTCGGCCGCGGGACCGCCGATCGTCGCGGGCGCGACCCGGCCGTCCGCGTGGGACGTCTGGCAGTGCGACGTCGGTCAGGGTGACGCGGTGCTGGTCCGCAGCGCCGGGGCGGTGATGCTCGTCGACGCCGGTCCGGACGCCGACGCCCTCCGCCGCTGCCTCGTGAGCGCCGGCGTGAACCGCATCGACCTGCTCGTGCTCACGCACTGGGACGCCGACCACGTGACGGGCACGTCCGCGCTCGCGGGACGGGTCGGCGCCGTGCTGCACGGACCGCTCGACGGCGCACGCTCCGCCCGTGCGCTCCAACCGTTGGTCGTCGGGGGTGCGACGCACGAGGAGGTCGGGGCCGGGGCCTCCGGCACCCTCGGCGAGGCCCGCTGGCGGGTGGTGTGGCCGCGACCGGATGCCGCCCCGGGCAACGACGCGAGCGTGGTGCTCGATCTCGTGACGCCCGACTACCGGGCGATCTTCCTCGGCGACCTCGGTCGCGAGGCGCAGGACGCGATGCGGCGCTCGACGGAGCTGCCGCGGGTCGACCTCGTGAAGGTGGCGCATCACGGGAGCGCCGACCAGAGCGCCGACCTGTACGGCGAGCTCGCGGCATCCGTCGGGCTCATCGGCGTGGGAGCGGAGAACGGCTACGGGCATCCGACGGCATCGCTGCTCGAACTGCTCGATGACACGGGAACCGTGACGGTGCGGAGCGACCACTCCGGCGACGCCGCGCTGGAGGCGGTGGCGGGCGGCTTCGAGCTGTGGAGCGGCCGGCACTCCGGCGTCGCCGGTGCTCCGTAGACTGGACCGGCACGACGGAGGGAGCGCGGTGGCGGCACGACAGGGCAGCAGCAGGTCGACGAAGACCGCGATTCCGCAGCTGACGTGGAGCGAGGCACGCCCGGCGCCCGTCATCCTCGTCTCCGGCGGTGAAGACGTGCTTGCGGAGCGCGCGCTGACGATGCTGCGCGAGATGCTTCGGGCCGAGGACCCGTCGCTCGAGGTGAGCGACCTCGAGGCCGACGGCTACACGCGCGGCACGCTGCTCACACTGGCGAGCCCGTCGCTGTTCGGCGAGCCGCGCCTCATCCGTGTCACCGGCGTCGAGAAGTCGAGCGACGAATTCCTGCTCGATGCGCTGGAGTACCTCGCGGCTCCCGCCGACGGCACGACCGTCGTGCTCCGCCACCGCGGGGGCAACCGCGGCAAGAAGCTGCTCGACGCCCTGCGCGCCGGGGAGGGCGGCGGCGTCGAGGTCCTGTGCGCCGAGCTCAAGCGCGACGCCGATAAGCAGGACTTCGCAGCGGCCGAGTTCCGGCTCGCCGGTCGGCGCATCGCCCCGGCCGCCCTCCGTGCCCTCGTCGGCGCGTTCAGCGACGACCTTGGGGAGCTCGCGGCGGCATGCCGGCAGCTCATCGCCGACGCGTCCGGCGACATCGACGAGGCGACCGTGCGCAAGTACTACGGCGGCCGCGTCGAGACCAGCGCCTTCGAGGTCGCCGACGCGGCGATCGCCGGTCGTCACGGCGAAGCGCTCATCGCGCTCCGGCACGCGCTCGACTCGGGCGCCGACCCGGTGCCGATCGTCGCGGCCTTCGCGATGAAGATCCGCACCATGGCGAAGGTCGCCGGGTCGCGTGGTGCGTCGGCCTCCTCCCTCGGCCTCGCGCCGTGGCAGGTCGACCGCGCCCGTCGCGACCTCGGCGGGTGGAGCGATGAGGGCCTCGGGGTCGCCGTGCAGGCGCTCGCTGCGGCCGATGCCGCGGTGAAGGGCGCCGAACGCGACCCGGTCTTCGCGCTCGAGCGCCTGGTCGGCATCATCGCCTCGCGCGGCCGCGCCCTCGCGTAGCCGCCGTTCGCATCAGGATCCGGCCGTCGAGTCCAGTCGGCCGACCACCGGGCGGATCCTCGAGCAGGTTCGGTCGTGGTGGAACGACGAAGGCCCCGCACCTCTCGGTGCGGGGCCTTCGGACGATGCTCGGATCAGAGCGCGGCGACCTGCTTCGCGATGGCCGACTTGCGGTTCGCGGCCTGGTTCTTGTGGATCACGCCCTTGCTGACGGCCTTGTCGAGCTTGCGGGTCGCGACGCGGAGGGCGGCGGTGGCCTTCTCCTTGTCGCCCTCGGCGATGGCCTTGCGGGTGGCGGTGATGACGGTCTTGAGCTCGCTCTTGACGGCCTTGTTGCGCTCCTGCGCCTTCAGGTTGGTGCGGATGCGCTTGATCTGCGACTTGATGTTTGCCACGTGGTTCGTCTTTCGTGTGTTCTGCGGGTACCGGAGTTGCCGCAATCGGTAGAGGGGCCGTCGCGGCGCATCGTGCGGGGTGGGACCCACACGCAAGCCAACAGGCAACGATACCAGCATCGCCCGTGCGGTACCAAAGCGACCGCGGAGCGGGAGCGACCCGCGACGCTGCCTCAGCGCGGTGAGGCAGCCGCCTCGCGGCGGACCTCCCGCAGTTCGAGTTCGGCCACCGCGCCGAGCACCGTCGCGGTGAACTCCTCGGGCCGTGCGAGGCTCACGAGGTGGGTCGCCCCGTCGATGTGCACGAGACGGCCGTCGGCGGCGGCACGGAGCATCCGCCGCTCCTCGAACCGGAAGTGGTCGTACCGTCCGTTGACGAACCAGACGGGCACCTCGATCGCCGCGATCGAGGCCTCGAGGTCGAGTTCGCCGACCGCGGTGATCGCCGGACGCATGACGTCGAGGGCGACGCCGCCCGCCACGATGTCGTCAACGGCAGCGGGGGAGAGGAAGAGGCGCGCCATCCGGTCGTTGAGTGCCCGCCCCTGGTCGGGGAGCCGGCCGATGGCGTCGGCGAGACGCAGGTAGCTCTGGAGGCCCGGCCCGCGCGGGCGCGTGCCGCACGAGGCGGCGACGAGACCCTCGAGGGCGTGCGGATGCCGCGCCGCGAACTCGATGGAGAGATACCCGCCGAGGCTCAGGCCCACGAGCAGTCGCGGCACGCCGGGCACCGGATCACCGAGCGCCTCCCCGATGATGCCGAGCGCGTCCCCGAGTGTGAACGGCTCCCCGAGCCGGGACCCGTGACCCGGGAGGTCGACGGTGACGACCTCGAGGTCGTGACGCTCGAGCCGCAGCACCTGCCCGCGCCACATCGTGGCCGACGTGCGGATGCCGTGGACGAGGACGACACGTGCGCGCGGCATCGTCAGCCCGCCCGGATCGCCCCAAGCTCGCGGGCCCGCGCGACCGCGGCGGTGCGCGACCCGACGCCGAGCTTGGTGAAGATGTGCACGAGGTGCGACTTCACGGTCGCCTCGCTGAGGAAGAGCGCCTGGCCGATCTCGCGGTTCGTGCGCCCGGCGGCGACCAGTGCGAGCACCTCCGCCTCGCGAACGGTGAGACGCTGGTCGCCGGCGCGCTGCGATTCGTCGAGCCGGGAGGCGATCGTCGGGGCGAGTGCCGACTCGCCGGCCGCCGCGGCGCGGATCGCCGCGACGAGCTCCCCGGGCGGGGCGTCCTTCAGCAGGTACCCGCTGGCGCCGGCCTCGATCGCGCCGAGGATGTCGGCGTCGGTGTCGTAGTTCGTGAGGACCAGCACGCGCGGTGCGTCGCGCATGGACCGGATGCGGCGGGTCGCATCGACACCCTGGAGGGAGCCCGGGAACTGCAGGTCCATCAGCACGAGGTCGATGCCCGGGGTCTCTGCCAGACGCACCGCCTCCTCGGCGGTCGCGGCCTCGCCGACGACGTGGAGGTCGTCCTCGGCCTCGAGGAGCGCGCGCATCCCGGCGCGCACGACCGGATGGTCGTCGCTGAGCAACAGCCGGATCATGCGGGGACCACCGGGATCCGAACGGACAGCGCCGTGCCGCCGCCGTGCGTCGACTCGACGTCGACCGTGCCGCCGAGGCTCTCGGCACGGCGACGGATCGCCCTGAGGCCGAACGACGGGGCGTCGTCGTCGGCGCCGGAGAGCACCGACGGGTCGAAGCCGACGCCGTCGTCGACGACATCGAGCGCGACCTCGTCGCCCAGGTAGCTGAGCGTGAGCTCGGCCCGGGCGGCGTCGGCGTGCTTGACGACGTTCGACAGCGAGCCCTGCGCGATGCGCAGCAGCGTCGCCTCGATCGACATGGGCAGCGCGACCGGGTCGCCGCTCAGCGAGAACGCGATGCGCGTGCGCGTGCCGGCCTGGCGCGCCTGCTCGTTCGTGGCGTCCGCCAGCCGCCGCAACGCGCCGGGCAGGGT
The DNA here is from genome assembly GCF_044769845.1 of Agromyces sp. GXQ0307. Lineage (NCBI taxonomy): Bacteria > Bacillati > Actinomycetota > Actinomycetes > Micrococcales > Microbacteriaceae > Agromyces > Agromyces sp. GXQ0307. The sequence continues at coordinate 113,761 of NZ_JBIZVY010000003.1, forward strand.
CTGCTCGTCGAGCGCGGGCGGCGTGAGCTCCCGGATGAAGCGGCGGGTCTCCTGGAGGTTGTCGGCGGCGGTCTCGCGGGCCAGGCGGAGCTTGTCGCGCGTGCCCGCGTCGGCGATGTCGCGCTCGGCCGCGTGCAGCAGCATCTGGATGCTCGAGAGACCCTGCGCCACCGTGTCGTGGATCTCGCGCGCGATGCGCTCGCGCTCGGCGAGGGTGCCCGCCTCGCGGCTGGCCGCCGCGAGCTCCTCGCGAGTTGCGAGCAGGTCCAGGATGAGCGACTGCCGTTCGCGCGTCTCGACCGCCATGGCACGGTAGCCGAGCCCGATGATGACGGCGACACCCGCGGAGATGAGCGGCCCGAGCACGCTGCCGACCTCGAACCCGAGCTGCGAGGTCGAGCTCCACACGCTGATGAGGAACGTCACGCCGACGAGCGGCACCGCCCAGCGTGCGGGCAGCACGTGCAGCTCGAGGAAGAACAGCGGGAACGCGAGGAACGCCGCATCGGCCGTCAGCGCGCTGAGCCCGAGCCAGAGCCCCAGCAGCATGATCAGCCAGGCCGCGCGCATCCAGGGCGTCACGACCTGATGCGCGGTGACGACACCGACGAGGTACGCGCCGATGAAGGCGATCGACAGGATCGAGATCGCGACGAGCTGCTCGCCGCCGGCGAGCACGGCCCTGGCGAGCACGAACATCGTCAGGCCGACGACGAGGACGTGGAGGCCGACCCGCAACGAGACGAAGACGGGGCGCAGGGCGGACGGTTGGACCCGTCCGACGAGTGGGGCATCGAGCACGGTCATGGTGCGATTCAGCGTAGTCCGGGGGGCCCCGGGCGGCATCCGTCGAAAGTGGGATCGCCCGCGTGGGAGAATCGACGGGATGTCTCCGAGAGCCGCCCATCCACCGGTGCCCGCCGCCACCGATCCCGCGCTGATCCGCAACTTCTGCATCATCGCGCACATCGACCACGGCAAGTCGACCCTCGCCGACCGCATGCTGCAGATCACGGGCGTGGTCGCCGACCGCGACATGCGTGCGCAGTACCTCGATCGCATGGACATCGAGCGCGAGCGCGGCATCACGATCAAGAGCCAGGCCGTGCGCATGCCCTGGGAGCTCGGGGGCACCGGGTACGCGCTGAACATGATCGACACGCCGGGCCACGTCGACTTCAGCTACGAGGTGTCCCGCTCGCTCGCCGCGTGCGAGGGCGCGATCCTGCTGGTGGATGCCGCGCAGGGCATCGAGGCGCAGACGCTCGCGAACCTCTACCTCGCGCTCGAGAACGACCTCGAGATCATCCCCGTGCTGAACAAGATCGACCTGCCGGCAGCCGAGCCCGAGAAGTACGCGCGCGAGCTGGCCGACCTCATCGGCGGCTCGCCCGACGACGTGCTGCGCGTCTCGGGCAAGACGGGCATGGGCGTGGAGGACCTCCTCGACCGGGTCGTCGAGCGCATCCCCGCGCCGACGGGGAACGCGGATGCTCCGGCGCGCGCGATGATCTTCGACTCGGTCTACGACAGCTACCGCGGCGTGGTGACGTACGTCCGCATGGTCGACGGCCAGCTCAACCCGCGCGAGCGGATCCAGATGATGTCGACGAAGGCGACGCACGACATCCTCGAGATCGGCGTCAGCGCGCCCGAACCGACCCCGACCAAGGGGCTCGGCGTCGGCGAGGTGGGCTACCTGATCACCGGCGTGAAGGACGTCCGGCAGTCGAAGGTCGGCGACACGGTGACGACGGCGTCGAAGCCCGCCGCCGAGCCGCTCGCCGGCTACACCGAGCCGCTCCCGATGGTCTTCTCCGGTCTCTACCCCATCGACGGAAGCGACTACCCCGAGCTCCGCGAGGCGCTCGACAAGCTGAAGCTCTCCGACGCCGCCCTGGTCTACGAGCCCGAGACGTCGGTCGCGCTCGGCTTCGGCTTCCGCTGCGGGTTCCTCGGGCTGCTGCACCTCGAGATCGTCACCGAGCGGCTCCGCCGCGAGTTCGACCTCGACATCATCGCCACCGCGCCGTCCGTGGTCTACCAGGTGACGACGGAGGACAGGAAGTCCGTCACGGTCACCAACCCGAGCGAGTTCCCGACCGGCGGCAAGATCGCCGAGGTCCGCGAGCCCATCGTGAAGGCCGCGATCCTCGCCCCCAAGGACTACGTCGGCACGATCATGGAGCTCTGCCAGTCGCGTCGCGGCACCCTGCTCGGCATGGAGTACCTCGGCGAGGACCGCGTCGAGATCCGCTACAACATGCCGCTCGGCGAGATCGTGTTCGACTTCTTCGACAACCTCAAGTCGAAGACCGCCGGGTACGCGTCGCTCGACTACGAGCCCGCGGGAGACCAGGCCGCCGACCTCGTGAAGGTCGACATCCTGCTGCAGGGCGAGCAGGTCGACGCGTTCAGCGCGATCGTGCATCGCGACAAGGCGTACGCCTACGGCGTGCTGATGACCGGGCGCCTGCGCGAACTCATCCCGCGACAGCAGTTCGAGGTCCCGATCCAGGCCGCGATCGGCGCCCGCATCATCGCGCGCGAGTCGATCCGCGCCATCCGCAAGGACGTCCTCGCGAAGTGCTACGGCGGTGACATCACCCGCAAGCGCAAGCTGCTCGAGAAGCAGAAGGAGGGCAAGAAGCGCATGAAGATGGTCGGCCGCGTCGAGGTGCCCCAGGAGGCGTTCATCGCCGCGCTGAGCGGGGACACCGAGAAGAAGGACGCCAAGAAGTAGGGGGAGCGATGACCCGGCGAAGCACGTTCACCGACCAGTCCGTCACCTATGGCGCGATCGGCGCGACGCTCGACCCCGACCTGCTGCGCTATCCGCCCGCGGGCTTCACGCCCTCCGAGGACTCGGTACGGCTGGGGTCCGGTCGCGAGCGCTTCGAGGCCTCGGCCGAGGCGCTCATGACGTGGGGCATCCAGCAGGGTGCCGGGTTCACCGTGGTCGACGCGTCGCCCGGCACCGGCGCCCGGTACACGGGGCTCGCGTACGACGAGACCGGCGCCCCGCTCGCCGAACAGCCCGCGCCGCGCGTCGAGCAGCGGTTCGGCCCCGACGGCACGCCGTACATCAGCGCCGGGATGACCGCGACGTTGAAGCGACGCGGTCGCCTGCGCACGCGCTCGACGCCGGTCCTCGTCGTCTACGTCGTCGACGAACCGAATCGCATCGGCTTCGCGTACGGCACCACCGGCGAGGCCTCCGAGAACGGCGAGGAGTCGTTCATCCTCGAGCACCGCGACGACGACTCGGTGTGGCTCACCATCCGCTCGGCGTTCGAGCCGAACGGCGGCGTGCGGCGGGTGTTCGGCCCGCTCGTCCGGCGGCGCCGGCGCGAGCTGACCAGGCGCGAGCTGCGCGCACTGCATCCCGCGTTCCCCGTCTGATGGCCGGGCCCCTGCCGATCGCCGACCCGGCGCCGGCCGACGGGCTGCTGCCCGCGAGTGCGACGACGGATGCCGCGTCCCGCGCGTTCGGCGTGTACCTGCACGTGCCGTTCTGCCGGGTCCGGTGCGGCTACTGCGACTTCAACACCTACACGTCGGGAGAGCTGCGCGGAGCCCGGCAGGAGGACTTCGCCGACCAGGCCGCGGCGGAGGTCCGGTTCGCCCGCCGTGTGCTGGACTCATCCGGCGCCCCCGACCGCCCGGTGTCGACGGTCTTCTTCGGCGGAGGCACGCCGACGCTGCTTCCCGCCGCCGACCTCGTCCGGATGCTCGGCGTCGTGCGCGATGCGTTCGGCGTCGCCGACGGGGCGGAGGTGACCACCGAGGCGAATCCGGACTCGGTCGACGCCGACGACCTCCGGCGCCTCGCCGACGGTGGCTTCACGCGCGTCTCGTTCGGCATGCAGTCGGCGGTGCCGCACGTCCTCGCGGCGCTCGACCGCACCCACGACCCGGAGCGGATCCCGCTCGTCGTCGGGTGGGCGCGCGAGGCGGGCCTCGACGTGAGCCTCGACCTCATCTACGGCACGCCGGGGGAGTCCGCGGACGACTGGCGCACGAGCCTCGAGTCCGTGCTGGCGGAGCGTCCCGATCACGTGAGCGCCTACGCGCTCATCGTCGAGGACGGCACGAAGCTCGCTCGGCGGATCCGACGGGGCGAGCTCCCGGCGGTCGACGACGACCTGGCGGCCGACATGTACGAGCTCGCCGACGACCTGTTGGGGCGGGCGGGGTACGAGTGGTACGAGGTGTCCAACTGGGCGACGGATGCCTCGCACCGGTCGCGGCACAACCTCGGCTACTGGCGCGGCGACGACTGGTGGGGCGTCGGCCCGGGGGCGCACAGCCACGTCGGCGGTGTCCGCTGGTGGAACGCGAAGCACCCGGCGGCGTACGCCGAGCGTCTCGCGTCGGGGATCTCGCCTGCGGTCGGACGCGAGACGCTCGACCACGCGACGCGCGAGACCGAGCGAGTGCTCCTCGCGACGCGCATCCGGGAGGGCATCGAGGTCTCGAGCCTGCACACCGGGGGGCGGCACGCGGTCGCCGGGCTCATCGCGGACGGGCTCGTGGACGCGCGAACCGCCCTCGCCGGGAAGCTGACGCTGACCCGACGAGGGCGGTTGCTGGCCGACGCCGTCGTGCGGCGCCTGCTCGAGACGGTGATCGAGTAGAGCGGAGCGCGTACCGAGATCAGCTGACGAACTTGATGGCGACGGGGTACACGTAGTACTCGCCGTTGTTCGCCTTGATCGCCGCGATGATGCCGAACACGATGGCCGCGATCCAGGCCGCGATCAGCAGGAAGATGCCGATGATCACGAACGTGAGGATCGAGCCGACGACGTAGGCGATCAGGAGCGTGATCTGGAAGTTCAGCGCCGTCGCGGTGTGCTCGCGGATGAAGGGCCCCTTGTCCTTCAGGACCAGGTAGCCGATGAGCGCGGGCAGGAAGCCGAACAGGATGCCGCCGATGTGGATCAGCGTGGCCCAGAGCTTCTCGTCGGCCGGACTGAGCGGCTGGCTCTGCTGGTACGGGCCACCGGGCGGCGGCGTGGGACCGCCGGGCGGCGGAGGGGTCGGACCGCCGGGCGGGGGCGGCGGCGGGCCGCCTGCGGGCGGCGTGGGCGGGGTGGGAGGTGGTGCGTCGGACATGATGCGTGCTCCTCTGTGGTGGCGCCCGGACGGGGGACGTTCCCCTCATGCTGGCACACGACGACGCGCCGGTCGAGGGATGCTCGACCGGCGCGTCGGAGGCTCGTCGGCGATCTACTTGATGAGGCGCAGCGCGAACGGGTAGCGGTAGTGGTTGCCGTCCTTCGCCGTCATGAAGGCGATGATCGAGAAGATCACGCCGAGGATCCACGGGATGTACGTGAGGAAGCCGAAGAGCGCCCCGAACCCGAAGGTGACGACCGTGATGATGGTCGTCAGCACCCACAACGCGACGGTGGCGAGCACCAGGGTGATCTGGAAGTTCAGCGCCTCCTTGCCCTCGGTGTTCGTGAACGAGCCGCGGTCCTTGAAGACGAGCCAGATGATGAGCGACGGCAGGATGCCGAGGATGCCGCCGAGGTGCGCGAACGACCCCCACTGCACGTCCTGCTCGTGCGAGAGGGGCGCGGCCGGGCTCGGCTGGGGTGCGGCGTTCGGATCCTGCGGAGGGAGGTTGGAGTCGGTCATTTCGGGAGCCTTTCGATGTCGGGAAGCGCACGGTCGGTGGCCGTTCACGGCCCGTGGGGGTGCGGGATGATGCACACGTTATCGGCGCGGCGGACCGCCCGGCAACGGTGCGAGTCCTGAATCTCGCGATATGATTAGCAGTCACGTGGGCGGAGTGCCAAGCACGCGTCGTCCGGGTCCGATCGGTCGAGGGAAGCGAGGGTCATGGTCTCCGAACGCAGTCTCGCGGTGCTCCGCGCGATCGTGCAGGACTACGTCGAGTCCCGCGAACCGGTCGGCTCGAAGACGATCGTCGAGCGCCACCATTTCGGCGTCTCCGCCGCGACGATCCGCAACGACATGGCCCTCCTCGAGGAGGAGGAGCTCATCGCGGCACCGCACACCTCGTCGGGCCGCATCCCCACCGACAAGGGCTACCGGGTCTTCGTCGACCGGCTCGCCGACATCCGTCCGCTGTCGGCGACGCAGCGCCACGCCATCGAGACCTTCCTGGGCGAATCCAACGACCTCGACGAGCTGCTCGGCCGCACGGTCCGCCTCGTCTCGCAGCTGACCCGTCAGCTCGCCGTCGTGCAGTACCCGAGCTTCGCCCGGGCCCGCGTGCGGCACGTCGAGCTCGTCTCGCTCGCACCGACACGCGTCCTCTGCATCCTCATCTCCGACAGCGGCCAGGTCGAGCAGCGGCTCGCCGAGCTCGACCAGCCCGCCGACGAGTCGACGCTCGCGCGCCTCCGCGACCGGCTGAACGAGGTGGCGGCCGGCCTCACGATGGCGGATGCCGCGACCGCGCTCTCCGCCGAGACCGAGCACGCCGATCGCGCGCACGCCGAAGTGCTCCACACGCTCGCGGCCACGCTCGCCGACCAGGCGAAGATCACCCGGTCCGACCGGCTCGTCGTCGCCGGCGCCGCGAACCTCGTGCGCACCGAGCAGGACTTCGCCGGGAACATCCTCGGCGTCATGGAGGCGATCGAGGAGCAGGTCGTGATCCTCCGCCTCTTCGGCGAGATGGCCGCCGACGACGGCATCGCCGTGCGCATCGGTCGCGAGAACGCCGCCTACGGCCTCGGTGACACCTCCGTGGTGTCGACCGCCTTCGCCGTCCCGGGCCGCGACGTGTCCCGGCTCGGCATCGTCGGGCCGACCCGCATGGACTACTCCCAGAGCATGGCCGCCGTCCGCGCGGTCGCCCGTTACCTCTCCCGCACGCTCGGCGAGAACTGAACCGCACGGGGCCGCCCCGCGGCATCCGTCACCGGCAATCGAAAGGAACCCGCCTCACGTGGCCGACCACTACGAGGTCCTCGGCGTCGCACGCGACGCCTCCCCGGACGACATCAAGAAGGCGTATCGCCGGCTCGCACGCGAGCTCCACCCCGACGTGAACCCCGGCGCCGAGGCGTCGGAGCGGTTCAAGGAGGTCACGCACGCCTACGACGTGCTCTCCGACCCGAAGCAGCGCCAGCAGTACGACCTGGGCGGCCAGGGCGGGTTCGGCGGCGGTGGCGCCGGCTTCGGCGGATTCGGCGACATCTTCGAGACGTTCTTCGGCGCCGGACAGGCGAGCCGCGGGCCGCGATCGCGGCGCGAGCGCGGCCAGGACGCGCTGATCCGCCTCGAGGTCGGGCTCGACGACGTGATCTTCGGCACGCACCGCGACATCGAGGTCGACACCGCGGTGGTCTGCGAGACCTGCCACGGCTCGTGCTGCCGGCCGGGCACCTCGCCCGTGACCTGCGACATCTGCGGCGGCTCGGGCCACATCCAGCGCGCGGTGCGCTCGCTCCTCGGCAACGTCATGACCTCGAGCCCGTGCGGATCCTGCCGCGGCTACGGCACGATCATCGCCACGCCGTGCGTGACGTGCCAGGGTCAGGGGCGCGTGCGCGCCCGCCGCACCGTGCCGGTCGACGTGCCCGCGGGCGTCGACACGGGCGTGCGCCTGCAGATGCCGGGCTCCGGTGAGGCCGGCCCCGCCGGCGGCCCGAACGGCGACCTCTACCTCGAGATCAAGGTGAAGAACCACGAGGTGTTCAGCCGCAACGGCGACGACCTGCTCTGCACGCTCGAGGTGCAGATGACCGATGCCGTGCTCGGGACCTCCGCGAAGGTGACGGCGCTCGACGGCGACGTCGACCTGGAGCTGAAGCCGGGCGTGCAGTCGGGCGAGATCCTCACCGTCAAGGACCGCGGCATCACGCACCTGCGCGGCAGCGGCCGCGGCGACCTCAGGGTCGCGGTGCACGTCGTCACGCCGACGAAGCTCAGCCACAAGGAGCGGGAGCTCGTCGAGCAGCTGGCGAAGCAGCGCAAGGCGCAGCCGCCGCAGCTCGGCCACTTCCAGCAGGGCCTGTTCGCCCGCCTGCGCGACCGGTTCCTGGGCTGAGCACCGGACGGATGCCGCGATGAGCCACCTCTACCTCGACGAGTCGCTCGACCTCGACTCCGTGAGCCGCGGCGACGCGGTCGGACTCGACGGCGACGAGGCGCGGCACGCGGTGACCGTGGCGCGGCTGCGCGTCGGCGAGGCGGTGTCGATCGGCGACGGCCGGGGCCGCATCGTGCACGGACCGGTGACCGTCGCCGAACCCCGCCGACTCGAGATCGAGGTCGCGAGCGTCGCCGACGAGCCGGAACCCTCGCCGCGGCTCACGCTCGTCCAGGCGCTCGCGAAGGGCGACCGCGACGAGCTGGCCGTGCAGGCCGCGACCGAGCTCGGCGTCGACCGGATCGTGCCGTGGTCGGCCGCGCGCTCGGTGTCGCGATGGGAGGGCCCGAAAGCCGAGAAGGGCCGGGCCCGCTGGTCGAGCATCGTCCGCGAGGCCGTGAAGCAGTCGCTCCGGGCCCGGATCCCCGCGGTCGAGGCGGTCACGTCGACCCGTGGGCTCCCGGCACGGCTCGACGGCGAGCGGATGCTGCTGCTCGTGCCCGGCGCGGAGACGCCGCTCTCCGCCGTCCGCGCCGACGGTCGCGACCTCGCGCTCGTCGTGGGCCCGGAAGGCGGCATGGACCCGGTCGAGATCGAGCGGCTCCGGGAGGCCGGCGCGGAAACCGTGCGCCTCGGCGACTCGGTGCTCCGCACGTCGACGGCGGGCCCCGCCGCGATCGCCGTGCTCTCGGTCGCGCTCGGACGGTGGTGAGCCATCCGTCGCTACGATGGAGTGATGAGCGGAACGGCTGAGCCCACGGTCTTCGAGCGCATCGCGGCCGGCGAGATCCCGGCGCGGGTGGTCGCCGAGACCGACCGCGTCATCGCGTTCCACGACATCGCCCCGCAGGCGCCGGTGCATGTGATCGTCACGCCGCGCATCGGCCGGCATCGCGATGTCGTCGAACTCGCCGCCGACGATCCCGAGCTGCTCGCCGAGCTGGTCTCGGTGGCCAAGGGCGTCGCCGACGACCTCGCTGGCGGGCAGTTCCGCCTCGTCTTCAACACCGGCTCCGCCGCGGGCCAGACGGTGTTCCACGTGCACGCCCACGTCCTCGGGGGCGGCCTCAGGGAGGGTTCGCTTGGCGGCTGACGACGCGGGGGAATTCCCGCTCTCCGGATCCGAGACCCGCTCCGACGAGGAGCGACTGCAGATCGACGGCATCGCCATGGTTCGGCTCCTCGGGCCGCAGGACCGCCTCCTCACGACCATCGAACGGGAGTATCCCGGCGTCGACGTGCACGTGCGCGGCAACGAGTTCGCCATCCGCGGCGAGGCCGAAGAGCGCCGCCGCGTCCGCCGCCTCGTCGAGGAGCTCCTCGAGCTCGTCCGCGGCGGCGGCGACCCGACACCCATCGAAGTGAGGAGCTCGGCCCGAATGCTCGATGCCGACCCGAATGCCCGTCCGTCCGAACAGCTCGGCCAGGTCATCGTCTCCAGCCGCGGCAAGTCGATCCGGCCGAAGACCGAGGGCCAGCGCGCCTACGTCGACGCGATCGACGAGCACACCATCGTGTTCGGCATCGGTCCGGCCGGTACCGGCAAGACCTACCTCGCGATGGCGAAGGCCGTCCAGGCGCTGCAGCGCAAGGAGGTCAACCGGATCATCCTGACCCGACCGGCCGTCGAGGCGGGGGAGCGGCTCGGGTTCCTGCCGGGCACGCTCACGGAGAAGATCGACCCGTACCTGCGGCCGCTCTACGACGCGCTGAACGAGATGATGGACCCCGAGGTCGTGCCGAAGCTGCTGGCGACGGGCACCGTCGAGGTCGCACCCCTCGCCTACATGCGGGGCCGCACGCTGAACGACTCGTTCGTGGTGCTCGACGAGGCGCAGAACACGACGCCCGAGCAGATGAAGATGTTCCTCACGCGCCTCGGCTTCGGCTCGAAGATGGTCGTCACCGGCGACATCACGCAGGTCGACCTGCCGGGCGGCTCGAGCGGTCTCCGGCTGGTCACGCGCATCCTCGACGGCGTCGAGGACATCCACTTCGCCCGGCTGACCAGCGACGACGTCGTGCGACACACGCTCGTCGGCCGCATCGTCGACGCCTACACCGAGTACGACCAGCGCACCCAGGCGCAGCGCTACGAGCGCGACCAGGCGCGCGAGTTCGCGAACCGTGCCGAGCGTCGCGGCGCCGACCGGCGCGGCGGGCCCGGCCCACGTGACCACCTCCCGAGGAAGAGACAGCCGTGAGCATCGAGATCAACAACGAGTCCTCGATCGAGGTCGACGAGTCGGCGCTCCAGCGCCTCGCGGTGTATGCGCTCGACATGATGCACGTTCACGCCGACGCCGAACTCGCGATCGTGCTCGTCGACGAGGGTGCCATGGAGCAGCTGCACGTGCAGTGGATGGACGAACCGGGCCCGACCGACGTCCTGAGCTTCCCCATGGACGAACTCCGGCCCGGCACGGCCGAGGAGCCCGCGCCGCCCGGCCTCCTCGGCGACGTCGTACTCTGCCCGCAGGTCGCCGAGGCGCAGGCGAAGGCCGCCGGGCACGCCCTGCTCGACGAGCTGCTGCTGCTCACCACGCACGGCATCCTCCACCTCCTCGGCTTCGACCACGCCGAACCCGCCGAGGAGAAGGAGATGTTCGGGATCCAGCGCGACATCCTCGTCGGCTTCTCGATGCAGGAGCGACGCCGCTGACCATGCTGCCCTGGCTCTTCCTCGCGGCCGCCCTCGTCCTCGTCGCGTTCGGCGGCCTCATGGCCGCGGTCGACTCGGCGATCGGGGTCGTGTCGCGCGCCGACATCGTCGACCTCGCCATCGGCGCACGCGCCCGCCGCTCGCTCCTCGCGATCGCCGACGACACGGGCGCGCACGTGAACGCCGTGAACTTCATGCGCATCCTCGCGGAGACGACGGCGGCCGTACTCGTGACACTCGCGTTCACGTTCTTCATCGACGAGGTGTGGCTGGTCCTGCTCGTCTCCGCCGCGGTGATGACCGCGGTGTCGTTCGTGCTCGTGGGCGCCAGTCCACGCAGCGTGGGGCGCGCGCACCCCGACACGGTGCTGCGACTCTCGGCGCCGCTCATCCGGTTCGTGCGAGTGCTCCTCGGGCCGATCGCGAACGCACTGGTCTCGCTCGGCAACCGGGTCACCCCGGGTCGCATCCGGTTCGCCGGAGTCTCCAGCGAGGAGCAGCTCCTCAGCATGGTCGACGAGGCGACGGAGCTGGAGGTGCTCGAGCAGGCCGACCGGGAACTCATCCACTCGATCTTCGAGTTCAGCGACACGCTCGTCCGCGAGGTCATGGTGCCGCGGACCGACATGGTCACGATCGAGTCCTCGGCGCACCTGCCGCAGGCGATGGCGCTGTTCCTCAAGGAGGGCTACTCGCGCATCCCGGTCATCGATCGCGAGGCCGACGACATCGTGGGCGTGCTCTACCTGCGCGACCTCGCCCGGCTCGGCTTCGAGCGCCCGCTCGACGCCGCCACCCTGACGGTCGCGGACCTCGCTCGCCCTGCCGCGTTCGTCCCCGAATCGATGGGCGCCGACGCCCTGCTGCGCCAGATGCAGCTCGAATCGAACCACCTGGCGATGGTCGTCGACGAGTACGGCGGCATCGCGGGCCTCGTGACGCTCGAGGACCTGATCGAGGAGCTCGTCGGCGACATCTCCGACGAGTACGACCGCGAGGCCGCGCAGGTCGAGGAGCTCGGCGAGGGGCGCTACCGCGTGAACGCACGCCTTCCGGTCGACGAGCTCGGCGAGCTGTTCGGCCTCGACCTCGAGGACGAGGACGTCGACTCCGTCGGCGGGCTCCTCGCCAAGGAGCTCGGCCGTCTCCCGCTCCGCGGCGACCGGGTGAGCGTCAGCGGCCTCCTGCTGGAGGCCGAACGCACGGAGGGGCGCCGCAAGCGCATCGCGACGATCCTCGTCGAGGCCGACCAGGCGCTCATCGACGTCCGTGCGGCGTTCGCCGACGACGAGCCAGCCACCCACGAGGGGATCCGCCCATGACCGACTACCGCGCCGGCTTCGTCTCCTTCGTGGGACGCCCGAACGTCGGCAAGTCCACGCTCACGAACGCGCTCGTCGGCGAGAAGGTCGCGATCACGAGCTCGAAGCCGCAGACGACGCGGCGCGCCATCCGTGGCATCGTGCACCGAACGTACGGCCAGCTCATCGTCGTCGACACCCCGGGGCTGCACCGGCCGCGGACGCTCCTCGGCGAACGCCTCAACTCGCTCGTGCAGACCACGCTCGGCGATGTCGACGTGATCGGCTTCTGCGTGCCGGCGAACGAGGCGATCGGTCCGGGGGACCGGTTCATCAACGAGCAGCTCGACCAGTACCCGCGCGCGAAGAAGGTCGCGATCGTCACGAAGACGGATGCCGCGGGGAAGGCGAAGGTCGCCGAGCAGTTGCTCGCGGTCTCCCAGCTGCGCGAGTGGGACGCGATCATCCCCGTGTCCGCGCCGAGGGGCGAACAGCTCGACGTGCTGGTCGACGAGCTGCTGCAGCTGATGCCGCAGTCGGAGCACCCGCTCTACCCGGCAGAGACGACGACCGACGAGGACACGGCCGAGCGGATCGCCGAGTTCGTGCGCGAGGCCGCGCTCGAGGGCGTCTCCGACGAACTCCCGCATTCCATCGCGGTCACGGTCGACGACATGATCGAGCGCGAGGACAAGGACCTGCTCGAGGTCTACGCCAACCTGTACGTCGAACGCGACAGCCAGAAGGGCATCATCATCGGCAAGGGCGGCGCGCGCCTCCGCGAGGTCGGGGAGCGCGCTCGCGCGCAGATCGAGGGGCTGCTCGGGCGGAAGGTCTACCTGGCGCTGCACGTCAAGGTCGCGAAGGACTGGCAACGCGACCCGAAGCAGCTCGGGCGGCTGGGGTTCTGACGCTCGCCCGATGCGCGCGGGAGGCATCGCGGCACGGGTCGAGCCGAGATAATGGAGCATGACCTCCTCCGTCGCACGCACCTCCAATCCGACCGCCTGGGCCGCGTTCTGGGTGGCGCTGGCCGGCCTCGTGCTCATGCCCATCCCGCTCTTCATCGGGCTGATCCTCGGCGGCGGCCTGTCGATCATCGCCGCGATCCTCGCCGTCATCGCCCTCTTCAAGGGACTGGCGCGCAGCGGCACCGGCATCGCGCCCGTCGTGTTCGCCGCGATCTTCATCGCGCTCACCTGGGGCGGCATCTCCGTCGGGGGCGGCGTCATCTGGTAGGGAGGTCCGCGCCCGAGCTCGGCCGCGGGGTCAGCCGAGCGGATGATTCCGCTTCGGGCGAGTCGATCGGGTCGATGCCGGGGCGTACCGTGAGTCGGTGAGCATCTCGACCCAGCGCGCCACGCTCATCGTCGACGGCATCCTCGCGGCGGTGTTCTTCGCCGTGTGCGTGCTCTACGCGTTCGTCGGCGGGTGGCCCGACGTCATCGTGGTGACGCTGTTCTCGGCAGCGCTCGTGCTCCGCCGGGTCGCCCCCGGCGCCGCACTGATCGTCGCGTGGGCCGCGGCCGGTGTGCAGCTGTTGCTGCTGCGCGACCTGCAACCGGCGGATGCCGCGGTGTTCGCGGTCGTCTACTCGACCTCCGCCCACGGCTCCCGAGCCGTCCGCTGGTGGGGCCTCGGCTCGGCCGGTGCCGGAGCCGTGCTCGCCGCGGTCTACCTCGCGCTCGTGAAGCCCGCGGTCGACGGGGTGGGCGTCCCCGCGACATCCGAGGCCCTCGCCCTGCTCGCCTGGACCGCCCTGCTCTTCGGTGCGGCGCTCGCGGGGCTCGTGCTCGCCTGGACCATCGGCCTGCTCGTGCGCACCGTGCGCGACGCGCGCGCGCAGCGGCGCCGCGCGGAACTGGATCGCCGTGAGCGCGAGCACGCGGAGTACCGGTACGTGGTGGAACAGGAACGGACCCGGATCGCGCGAGACATGCACGATGTGGTCGCGCACTCGCTCGCGGTCGTGATCGCGCAGGCCGACGGCGCTCGCTTCGCGGCGCGTACGCGGCCGGAGGCGGCGACCGAGGCCCTGGACACGATCGCCGCGGTGGCGCGAGCCGCGCTGGGCGACGTCCGACTCCTGCTCGGCGAGCTGCGACACCGCGAGGGGTCGGCGCCGCAGCCGGCGCTCGACGACCTCGACGACCTCGTCGCGCAGGTGCGCGCCGCGGGGCTCGACGTTCGCCGCACCGAGCGCGGTGAACGCGCGGCACTCGGGGCCGGTCACCAGATCGCCGTGTACCGCATCGTGCAGGAGGGGCTCACGAACGCGCTTCGGCACGGCGACACCGGCGAGGCGGTGCTCCTCGACCTCGACTGGGACACGGACGGTGTCGCGGTGCGCCTCGACAACGCCCTTCGAGCCGGCGCGCGTCATGATGACGAGGCGGGCGACGGCCCGGCGGCCCCTCGGCACGGCATCCCCGGCATGCGGGAGCGCGCCGAGCTCGCAGGCGGATCGTTCGCCGCCGAGGCGGATCGCGGGCGATTCGTCGTGACCGCCCGCATCCCCGCCCGGGCCGCCGCATGAGCGGCATCCGCGTCGCCCTCGTCGACGACCAGGCGCTGTTCCGCGCGGGCATCCGCATGCTCGTCGAGTCGCAGCCCGACCTCGTGTTCGCGGGCGACGCCGCCGACGGGCGTGCGGCGGTCGCCCTCGCCGAGCGCAGCCGCCCCGACGTGATGCTCATGGACGTGCGGATGCCGCAGCTCGACGGCATCGCGGCGACCGAACAGATCCTGGCCGGCGCCGAACGCGAGGGCCGGCAGCCGCCGCGCATCCTCGTGCTGACCACGTTCGACCTCGACGAGAGTGCGGCTCGCGCCATCCGGGCCGGCGCGAGCGGGTTCGTGCTGAAGGACGCGGAGCCCGAGTTCCTGCTCGCCGCCATCCGCACCGTGCACCGCGGCAACGCCGTCATCGCGGGGAACGCGACGCGGGAGCTCATCGCGCACGCATCGCGGGGGAGCGGCCGCCGCCCCGCCCCCGCTGCGTGGGCCGACCTCACCACGCGAGAGCGCGAGATCTTCGCCCTCGCCGCGAAGGGGCT
The DNA here is from genome assembly GCF_044769845.1 of Agromyces sp. GXQ0307. Lineage (NCBI taxonomy): Bacteria > Bacillati > Actinomycetota > Actinomycetes > Micrococcales > Microbacteriaceae > Agromyces > Agromyces sp. GXQ0307. Next base: position 128,854 of record NZ_JBIZVY010000003.1, read on the forward strand.
CTCGAACGCCGAGATCGCAGCGGCCGAGTTCCTCGGCGAGGCGACCGTGAAGACGCACCTCAGCCGCGTGCTCGGCAAGCTGGGCCTGCGCGACCGCGTGCAGCTCGTGGTGTTCGCCTACGAGCACGACCTGCCGACCGGCTGAGACTCGGGGCGACGGTGCGGCCGTCGAGGTCATCCGAGCGGATGACGCGGCCGCGACGATCGGCGGACGCGCACGCTCCGGGCGCCTCCGTAGCGTCGGGGCCATGGAGATCCAACCCTCAGACCTCGGACTCGTCGCCCGCGTCGCCGGCCTCGGCAAGCGCTACGGAGCGGGCGCAGGCGCCGTCACCGCACTCGAGAACGTCTCGCTCGGCCTCCGCCGCGGCGAGTTCACCGCGATCATGGGGCCCTCGGGCTCGGGCAAGTCGACCCTCATGCACATCATGGCGGGCCTCGACTCGCCGTCCGGCGGCCGCGTCTGGCTCGGCGACACCGACATCACCGAGCTTCCGGACGGTGCGCTCACGGTGCTCCGACGACGCCGGGTCGGCTTCGTCTTCCAGGCGTTCAACCTCGTGCCGACGCTCGACGTCGAGGGCAACATCCTGCTGCCGTTCGAGCTCGACGGGCGCCGCCCGAGCCGGGAGGAGCGGGCAGAGATCGACGCGCTGATCGACCGACTCGGCCTCGCCGACCGGCTCGGGCATCGGCCGCACGAGCTCTCCGGCGGGCAGCAGCAGCGGGTCGCGATCGCGCGGGCGCTCGCCACGCGCCCCGACCTCGTCTTCGCCGACGAACCGACGGGCAACCTCGACTCGCGGACGGGACGGGAGGTGCTCGCGATCCTCGCCGACGCGAGCCGGGACCGCGGGCAGTCGATCGCAATGGTCACGCACGACCCGATCGCCGCGAGCCACGCCGACCGCATCCTGTTCCTCGCCGACGGACGGATCGTCCGCGACGCGCAGCGCACGAGCCCCGAGGAGATCGCGACGTACATGCTCTCCATGGAGCGTGCGGCGTGATCGCGCGCCTCCGCACCGAGCAGGGCCCGACGCTCGTCGTCGCGACGCTCGCGTCGACCTTCGGCGTGGCGCTCCTGCAGGTCACCGGCTACCTCGGGTCGGCGATGCGCGCCGACGACGTCACCGGGTCGAGTGGAACCGTCGCGCTGATGCTCGCGATCATCGCGTGGGTGTTCATCGTCATCGCGGTCTACGTCAGCGGCGTCGTCACCGCGAACACCGTGGCGACGGTCGTGGCCGGGCGCACCCGGCAGATCGCGCTGCTGCGCCTGCTCGGTTCGACGGCGCGCGCACAGCGCGGTTCGATCGCCCGGGAGGGCCTCGCGATCGGCGCGACGGGGGCCGTGCTGGGACTCGTGATCGGCACGCTCGTCGCGATGGGACTCGCCGAGTGGGCGGCGGCGGCCGACGTGCTGCCACGCGTCGAGCACCCGTGGGCCGACCCGGTCGTGCTGCCACCGGCGATCGCGGCGATCCTGACGACCTGGCTCGCGGCGTGGGCCGGATCCCGCCGCGTGCTGTCGGTGCGCCCCTCCGAGGCGCTCGGCAACTCGGCTGCGCGTTCCCGGCAGGAGCTCGCCTCGGGCCACGGCCGCACGGCGACGGCGGCGACGCTCGCGATCCTCGGAACGTTGCTCCTCCTCGCCGGTGTCGCGCTCGGCCTCGTCACCCCGCTCGGCGTGCTCGTCGGTCTCGTCGGCGGCATCCTCTCCTTCACGGGCATCGTGCTCGGGGCGCACGTCGTCATGCCGCCGGTCCTGCGCCTCGTGGGACGCGTGCTCGGCACCTCGCCGTCGGCGCGACTCGCCGCGGAGAACGCCGTCCGCCATCCGGAGCGGAGCTCGCGCATGACGATCGGCCTGGTCATCGGCGTGACGCTCGTCACGATGTTCGCCGTCGCGATGGAGTCGTACCGCGACCTGTTGCTCGCGGCGACCGACGACCGACCCGACCTCCGCGCGGGCATCGAGCAGATGGTCTCCGCGACGGTCGCCGTGTTCGGGATCCTCATCGGATTCAGTGCCCTCATCGCCGCCGTGGGACTCGTCAACACGCTCTCGCTGAACGTGCTCCAGCGCACACGGGAACTGGGGCTGCTGCGTGCACTCGGCTTCGAGCGGCGCCAGCTCCGGACGATGGTGCTCGCCGAGGCGGCCGCGCTCACGGCCGCCGCGACGGCCACCGGACTCGTGCTCGGCACGTTCTACGGCTGGGCGGGCGCGCAGGCGATGCTCGGCAGTGCGCAGGGCGAGCCGCTCGTCATCCCGCCCTCGATTCCGTGGGGCGTCGTCGGCGTGCTCGTCGTCGCGGCCGGCGTGCTGACGCTCGTGGCCTCGATCGCGCCGTCGCGGCGTGCGATGTCGGTCTCGCCGGTCGGGGCACTCGCGATCGAGTGAGGGCCGAGCGGATGCCGCGGGGCGGGTGCCGGACCATGGGGGGCGGCACCCGCCATCCGCGTCTCCGCACCCCCGCCGGCATCCGTCGTCGTCATCGGTTGCGCCCGCCCGCGCGCGCGGTGTTAGCCTAGGTCCGTGCTTCACGGCCTGCTTCTCCTTAGCTGCCGCAGCGAGTCCTAGTTCACAGGCCTCCCTCGCTGCGGAGTCTGTCGTCGGCTGAAAACCCCGAAGAGCGAGAAGAGCACCCTGATGAAGAACACCCAGAAGCCCTCCGCGATGCCGGTGCATCGCTATCGCCCGTACCACGAGCAGATCCGCGTCGACCTGCCCGACCGCACGTGGCCGTCCCGGCGCATCGAGAAGGCGCCGCGGTGGTGCGCGGTCGACCTGCGCGACGGCAACCAGGCGCTCATCGACCCGATGAGCCCCGAGCGCAAGCGCATCATGTTCGACCTGCTCGTCAAGATGGGCTACAAGGAGATCGAGGTCGGCTTCCCGTCGGCGAGCCAGACCGACTTCGACTTCGTCCGCAGCCTCATCGAGGAGGGCGCGATCCCCGACGACGTCACGATCCAGGTCCTCACGCAGGCGCGCGACCACCTGATCGAGCGCACGTACGAGTCGATCCGCGGCGCGAAGCAGGCCATCGTGCACCTCTACAACTCCACGAGCGTCCTCCAGCGCGAGGTCGTGTTCCGCACCGACCGGCAGGGCATCATCGACATCGCCCTCCACGGCGCACGCAAGTGCCGCGAGATGGAGGCGACCGTGCCCGGCACGACCGTCTACTACGAGTACTCGCCCGAGAGCTACACCGGCACCGAGCTCGAGTTCGCGGTCGACGTCTGCAACCGGGTGCTCGAGATCCTCGAGCCCACGCCGGATCGGAACGTCATCATCAACCTGCCGGCCACCGTCGAGATGGCCACGCCCAACGTGTACGCCGATTCCATCGAATGGATGAGCCGGCACCTCGCGCACCGCGAGAACGTCCTGCTCTCGCTGCACCCCCACAACGATCGCGGCACGGCGATCGCGGCCGCCGAACTCGGCTACATGGCCGGCGCCGACCGCATCGAGGGCTGCCTGTTCGGCAACGGCGAGCGCACCGGCAACGTCGACCTGGTCGCCCTCGCGATGAACCTGTTCACGCAGGGCATCGACCCGCAGGTCGACCTGTCCGACATGGACGAGGTCAAGCGCACGGCCGAGTACTGCAACCAGCTGCCGGTGCCCGAGCGCAGCCCGTGGGCCGGCGACCTCGTCTACACCGCGTTCTCCGGCTCCCACCAGGACGCGATCAAGAAGGGCTTCGAGGCCATGGAGGCCAGGGCCGACGCCCGCGGTGTCTCGGTCGACGACCTCGTCTGGGCCGTCCCGTACCTCCCGGTCGACCCGAAGGACATCGGCCGCAACTACGAGGCCGTGATCCGCGTGAACTCGCAGTCGGGCAAGGGCGGCGTCGCCTACCTGCTGAAGACCGATCACGCGCTCGATCTGCCGCGTCGCCTCCAGATCGAGTTCTCGGGCGTCGTGCAGGCGAAGACCGACGCCGAGGGCGGCGAGGTCACGAGCGAGGAGATCTGGTCGATCTTCACGGACGAGTACCTGCCCGCGCCGCAGGATCGACCCGACGAGAAGTGGGGCCGGTTCGAGCTGCTGTCGATGCGCAGCGAGAGCGACCTGACCGGCGAGGTGCGCGTGCGCGTCGGCCTCCGCGACGGCGACGAGCGCGTCGACGCCGACGGCTCCGGCAACGGCCCCGTCGCGGCGTTCCTCTCGGTGCTCGCGGCCGAGGGCGTCGACGTGCGCGTGCTCGACTACAGCGAGCACGCGATGTCGGCCGGTGGCGACGCGATCGCCGCGGCCTACGTCGAGTGCCAGGTCGAGGGCCGCACGCTCTGGGGCGTCGGCATCGACGCCGACATCTCGACGGCGTCGCTGAAGGCCGTCGTCTCGGCCGTGAACCGGGCGCTGCGCGCGGTGCGCGTGCGCGAGGAGGTCGCGGAGCCCGCCCTGGCCTGATCCGTCCGTGAACGGGCGGGCGCGCCATCCGTCGTCGCCCGCCCCGATCACGGAGCGGCACGCTCAGCTGCGCAGCGCGACGCCGACGTCTCCGGCCGGATCAGGCGCGGCGCCACACGCGCCAGCTGCCGATCGCGCGCTGCTCGGGCAGGCTCCACCCGAATCTGACGGACAGCAGCCGGATGACGGTCGTCACGACCACGCACGCGATCGCCGCGACCAGGATGTTCGCGCCGAGGAGCACCATCGTCACGAGCAGGACGGTCCCGCCGGCCGCGGCGACCGCATACAGCGATCCGACGTGCATGAGCGCGATCGGCAGGTTCAGCGCGACGTCGCGGAGGATCGACCCGCCGACGGCGGCGACCACGCCGACGAAGACCGCCGGGACTTCGGGCACGCCGTATGCGAGCGCCTTCGTCGTGCCGATCGCCGCGAACAGCCCGATCGTGACCGCGTCGAGCGCGATGATCAGCGAATTCAACCGGTCGAAGATCCGGATGAGGAGCATGCCGACGAGCGCCGCCGCCGTCGCCACGACGAGGTACCAGTTGCTCCGCATCGCGGCGGGCAGCTGGTTCAGCAGCAGGTCGCGCAGCAGACCGCCGCCGAGCCCGACGATGATGCCGATGAGCGCGACGCCGAGCAGGTCGATGCGGTGCTCCTTGATGCGCGAGGCGAACATCGCGCCCTGCAGGGCGCCGATGCCGACCGCCGCGAGGTCGGCCCAGAGCGGGATCGTGAAGGGCGCGACGGTCATGCACCGGTTCTACCACGGCGGATGCCGCGGCTCGCGTCAGCGCGCGCGGGCGAGGTACTGCTCGAACGTGATGCGCCCGTAGGGCTCGCCGGGAACGAGGTTCGCACCCGAGCGGAAGGCCTCGAACCGGGTGCCGGGAAGGCGGAACGCGGCCGTCGGCCGCCGCGAGCCGCGCTCCGACAGCCATGCGCGGGCCAGGTCGCGCGCGGTGCGGACCTCCGGTCCGCCGATGTCGGGAGCGATGCCGAGCACGTCGTCGTCGAGCAGCTCGATCAGCCGGGCCGCGACGTCGTCGACCGAGATCGGCTGGAACGAGAACGCCGGCGCGAACACCACGGGCGAGAAGCGCTGGACGCGGAACAGCGTCGCCACGAAGTCGTGGAACTGCGTCGCCCGCAGCGTCGTCCAGCGCAGGCGGGACTCCGCGATGATCCGCTCGGAGGCGCGCTTGCCGCCGTAGTACGCGAGCGGGATGTGGTCGATTCCGACGATCGAGGAGTACAGGATGCGCGGCCGGCCCTCGTGCTCGGCGGCGTGGACGAGCCGTCGGGTGATCTCGGTGTCGTCGCGACTCGTCGTGGCGAGGTGCATGACGGCGCCGACGCCCTCGAGCGCGGCCTCGACCCCCTCACCGGTCTCGAGGTCGCCGAGCAACGTGCCCGGCGAACCCGATCGGCTGAGGACCCTCACGTCGTCGCCGCGCGCTCTGAGCTGCCGCACCACGGCGCGGCCGAGCGTGCCGGTGCCTCCCGTGATGAGGACTGGTGCGGACGACGTGGTCACCCGACCATTCTGCATCGACGACGGCGAGGTGCGCGCAGCGCCGCCATGCGGCATCCCTCGCCCGCTCGCACGCAGCGGGCGGCGCGGTCGCGGACCTCCGGGGGCGGTCGGTGGGAGAATCGACGGGTGCCCGTGTATCGAGATGACGCCGTCGTGCTGCGCACCCACAAACTGGGCGAGGCCGACCGCATCGTCACGCTCCTCACGCGCCGCCACGGCAAGATCCGCGCCGTGGCGCGGGGCGTCCGGCGCACGGCGTCGAAGTTCGGCTCGCGGCTCGAGCCGTTCATGGTCGCCGACCTGCAGCTCTACGAGGGCCGCACGCTCGACGTGATCACGCAGGCCGAATCGATCGGCGCGTACGGCGCCGAGATCAGCCAGGACTACGCCGCGTACACCGCCGCGAACGCGATGGTCGAGGCCGCCGATCGCCTGACCGAGGCCGAGGGCTCGCTGCAGCAGTACCTGCTGCTCGTCGGCGCCCTCCGCTCGCTGTCGCGGCGCGAGCACGGCCCCGACCTGACGCTCGACTCCTACCTGCTGCGCGCGCTCGCGATCGCGGGCTGGGCGCCGAGCTTCGAGGACTGCTCGCGCTGCGGAGCGCCCGGGCCGCACACCGCGGTCGTCGTACAGCTCGGCGGGGTCGTGTGCGACGCGTGCGCCCCGCCCGGTACGCCTCGTATCACCCCGACGACGGTGCATCTGCTGGGCGCGCTCCTCGCGGGTGACTGGGCGGTCGCCGAGGCCGCCTCGCAGCGCGACCGCGGGCAGGCGAGCGGTATCGTCGCGGCGTACGCCCAATGGCATCTCGAGCGCGGCCTGCGCTCCCTCTCCCACGTCTCCCGAGGAACGGCTCCAGAGTGACCCCCAAGCCCTACACCCACAAGGACGCGGTGCCCTACCGTCCGCTCGATTGGACCGGCCTCACCCCGCCGGCGTTCCCGAGGGGCTCGGTTCCCGAGCACGTCGCCATCGTCATGGACGGCAACGGTCGCTGGGCGAACCGGCAGGGCCTCACCCGCATCGAGGGGCACAAGGCCGGTGAGGAGGTGCTGCTCGACGTCGTCGCGGGAGCCGTCCAGGCGGGCGTGAAGCACCTCTCGGTGTACGCGTTCTCGACCGAGAACTGGAAGCGCTCGCCCGACGAGGTGCGCTTCCTCATGGGCTATAACCGCGACGTGCTGCATCGCCGGCGCGACCAGCTCAACGAGTGGAACGTGCGCATCAGGTGGGCCGGCCGCCGGCCGCGGCTCTGGAAGTCGGTCATCGACGAGCTCCAGGTCGCCGAGCGCCTCACCGCGGGCAACACCGGGCTGCAGTTCACGATGTGCGTGAACTACGGCGGGCGCAACGAGATCGTCGACGCGGTCCGCGCGATCGCCGACGACGTCGCCGCGGGTCGCATCCGACCGTCCGCGGTGTCCGAGCGGCTCATCGAGCGGCACCTCTACGTGCCGGACATGCCCGACGTGGACCTGTTCGTCCGCAGTTCGGGGGAGCAGCGCACCTCGAACTTCCTCCTCTGGCAGTCGGCGTACGCCGAGATGGTCTTCCTCGACACGCTCTGGCCCGACTTCTCGCGCGTCGACCTCTGGAAGGCGATCGAGCTCTATGCATCGCGAAATCGCCGCTTCGGCGGGGCCGTCGACGCGCCGGACGCGGCACCCTGACTCTCGCGCTGCCGCAACAGAGGCGCCTGCCGCACCAGAGCGCGGAGATACGATCGGACACGCCGCGTCCGAGGCATCCCGATCGGTGCGCCCGATCGTATCTCCGCAGAAGCGTGCCGATCGGGGAATACTCGAGCCGACGCATCCGTTCGCAGACATCGTGACTTCCCCCATCAAGATCGACATCTGGTCCGACATCGCGTGCCCCTGGTGCTACATCGGCAAGCGCCACCTGGAGGCCGGGATCGCCGCACTCGGCGACGACGCGCCCGACGTGGAGATCGAGTACCACTCGTTCGAGCTCTCGCCCGACACGCCGCTCGACTTCGAGGGCTCGACGACCGAGTACCTCTCGAAGGCGAAGGGCCTGCCGCTCGACCGCGTGGAGCAGATGCTCGAGCATGTCACCGGCGTCGCCGTGCAGGCGGGGCTCGAGTACCACTTCGAGACGGTCGCGCACACGAAGACGCTGAAGGGCCACGAGCTGCTGCACCTCGCGAAGGCGCACGGGAGGCAGCTCGAGATGAAGGAGCGGCTGCTGAAGGCGTACTTCACCGAGGGTGGGCGCGTGAACCGCATCGACGAACTGGTCGGCTGGGCCGAGGAGCTCGGCATCGACGGCGGCGAGGCGCGCGAGGCGCTCGAGTCGGGCCGCTACGCCGACGACGTGCAGGCCGACATCGCGCAGGCGCGCGCGTACGGCATCCAGGGCGTGCCGTTCTTCGTGTTCGAGGGGAAGTACGGGGTCTCGGGTGCGCAGCCGTCGGAGGTGTTCGCGAACGTGCTCACGCAGGTCGCGGGCGAGCAGGACGGGGCCGCGGCGTGAGCGACGACCGGGCGACGGATGCCGCGCCCTCGCCGTTCACGATGATCGACGGCGATCCCGGCGCCCTCGTCTGCGAGGGAGACGTGTGCGTGCTCCCCTCGGCGGACGAGCTCCGCTGACTCGGGATCACTTCACCGGGTCTCGACACGCGCGGCGCGCTCCTCTGACCCACCGGCCTCATTCGGGGTCGCTGATGTCGGCGACCGTCGCGTCGAGCGCCGTGATGAGGGCATCGGCGTCGACGAAGAGGCTGCGGCCGTGCTCGCCGGCCCCCATCGAGACGCGGCGGCCGACGACGGTCTCGTCGACGACGACGGGCCAGTCGATGCTCGAGCCGAGCGGGGTGATCGTGCCGCGCTCGTAGCCGGTCGCGGCGAGCGCGAGCGAGGCGTCGGGCAGCTGGAGCTTGTTCACCGAAAGCAGTGCGCGCAGCTTCGGCCAGCTGATCTTGCGACCGCCCGGGACGAGCGCGAACACGTAGGTGTCGTCGCTGCGCTTGACGACGAGCGACTTCACGATGTCGCCGGGCTCGATGCCGAGGAGCTCGGCGGCCTCCTCGAGGCTCCGTGCTGCTGGACGTTCGATCACCTCGATGTCGAGGCCGCGCGCCGCGGCATCCGCCTGCACCCGCTCGACCCCCTGCAACCCGGCGAAGCGCGTCATGCCGTCCTCCCCACTGCCGTCATGCCCGCATCCTATGCGCCGTCGCCGCGCGCCCGGACGGAACCGGCTCGCCGTCTGGGAGAATCGATGACGATGCCAACGACCACGACCCCCGCCCGCCCGCTCACGATCGGCGGCCTCGACCTCGAGGTGCCGGTCGTGCTCGCGCCCATGGCGGGCATCACGAACACGGCGTTCCGCCGGCTCTGCCGCGAGTTCGGCGCCGGCCTGTACGTCTCCGAGATGATCACGAGTCGCGCACTCGTCGAGCGCACGCCCGAGTCGATGCGGCTCATCACGCACCACGAGTCCGAGACGCCCCGCTCCCTCCAGCTCTACGGGGTCGACCCCAAGACGGTCTCCGAGGCCGTGACGATGCTCGTCGCGGAAGACCGCGCCGACCACATCGACCTGAACTTCGGCTGCCCCGTGCCGAAGGTCACCCGCAAGGGCGGGGGAGCGGCGCTGCCGTGGAAGTCGGGTCTGTTCCGCGACATCGTCGAGGGCGCGGTGAAGGCCGCCGGCGACATCCCGCTCACGGTGAAGATGCGCAAGGGCATCGACGCCGACCACCTCACCTACCTCGAGGCCGGCCGCATCGCCGAAGGCGCGGGCGTCGCGTCGATCGCGCTGCACGCGCGCACCGCGTCGGAGTTCTATTCGGGTCAGGCAGACTGGCCGGCGATCGCGAAGCTGAAGGAGACGGTGACCAGCGTTCCCGTGCTCGGTAACGGCGACATCTGGTCGGCCGACGATGCGCTTCGGATGGTCGAGGAGACCGGGTGCGACGGCGTGGTGGTGGGGCGCGGATGCCTCGGGCGCCCGTGGCTCTTCGGCGACCTCGCCGCGGCCTTCCGCGGCGAGCAGTCCAAGGCCGAGCCGTCGCTCGGCGACGTCGCACGAACCTTCCGGCGCCACGCGGAGCTGCTCACGGAGTTCTTCGACAGCGAGGAGCGCGGTTGCCGCGACATCCGCAAGCACGTCGCCTGGTACTTCAAGGGGTACCCGGTCGGGGGCGACCTGCGCGCCAAGCTCGCGACGGTCGACACGCTCGCGCACCTCGACGACCTGCTCGGCACGCTCGACTGGTCGATGCCGTACCCGGGCGAGGGTGCGGAGGGACCGCGCGGTCGCGCCGGCACGCCGAAGAACCCGTCGCTGCCCGACGGCTGGCTCGACTCGCAAGACCTGGCGGGCCACGATCGGGCGACGCTCGTCGACGCCGAGCTCGATACGAGCGGCGGCTGATCGCGTGCGAGATCGACTCTTCGGCGGCTACGACGAGGCCGACGCCGAGCGCTTCCTGCCCGAGCAGCACGAGAACCGGCGGCGGAGCGACTTCGCACGCGACCGCGCGCGCCTGCTGCACTCGAGCGCGCTCCGGCGACTGGCGGCGAAGACCCAGGTCCTGAGCCCGACCTCCGGTCTCGACTTCGCCCGCAACCGCCTCACGCATTCGCTCGAGGTCGCGCAGGTCGGCCGCGAGCTCGCGACGAGCATCGGCCTCGACCCCGACGTCGTCGACACGGCGTGCCTCGCGCACGACCTCGGCCACCCGCCGTTCGGTCACAACGGCGAGAAGGCGATGAACGCCTGGGCGGCCGACATCGGCGGCTTCGAGGGCAACGCGCAGACCCTGCGGATCCTCACGCGACTCGAGCCCAAGGTCTTCTCGGCGGACGGGCGCTCGCTCGGCCTGAACCTCACGCGTGCGAGCCTCGATGCGAGCTGCAAGTACCCCTGGCCAGAGCGCTCCGGCGTCGGCGACCCCAGTGGTCGCACCAAGTTCGGCTTCTACGCCGACGACACCGACGTGTTCGAGTGGATGCGACGCGGCGCCCCCGAGCGCCGGCTCTGCATCGAGGCGCAGGTCATGGACCTCTCCGACGACATCGCCTACTCCGTGCACGACTTCGAGGACGCGATCGTCGGCGGCTACATCGACGTGGCCGCGCTCGGCCGCCGCGTCGACCACGACGAGCTCGTCGACGCGATGGTCGAGTGGATCGGCGGGGCGTTCGGTCACGACGAGCTCATCGCCGCGTTCGACCGGCTCGACTCGCTCGACGTGTGGATCTCGGAGTGGACGGGCAGTCGTCGCGACCAGGCGGCCCTGAAGAACCTCACGAGCCAGCTGATCGGCCGCTTCGCGCACGCCGCCACCGAAGCCACCCGGGCGCACCACCCCGTCGCGAGCCTCATCCGGTTCGATGCCGACGTCGTCGTGCCGCGCTCGATCCAAGCCGAGATCGCCGTGCTCAAGGGCATCGTGGCCGCGTTCGTGATGTCGCGAAACACGCGCCAGCCGATCTACTCTCAGCAGCGGCAGGTGCTCAGTGCCCTCGCCGACGCCCTGTGGGAGGCGGGAGACGCGCACCTCGACGCCGGATTCGCCGAAGACTGGCGGGCGGCGGCGGATGACGCGGCGCGTCGCCGTGTCGTCGTCGACCAGGTCGCGAGCCTCACCGACCAGTCCGCGCTGTCGTGGTACGAACGGCTCGTGCAGCGATGACGTGCGTGCGGGGCCGCGCGTCGGCATCCGCGGAATAGGATTGACGACATGGCGGGCCGCATTCGACAGAGCGATGTCGAAGAGGTCAAGGCCCGCACGAACATCGCCGACATCGTCGGCGAACACGTCTCGCTGAAGTCGGCCGGCGTCGGCTCGATGAAGGGGCTCTGCCCGTTCCACGACGAGCGCAGCCCGAGCTTCCACGTGCGACCCCAGCTCGGCTTCTACCACTGCTTCGGCTGCGGTGAATCGGGCGACGTCTACACGTTCCTGCAGCGCATGGACCACGTGACCTTCACCGAGGCCGTCGAGCGCCTCGCCGGGCGGATCGGCTACGAGCTCCACTACGAAGACGGCGGCGGACCCGCAGAGGGAGCCGGCAACCGGGCGCGCCTGCTCGCCGCGAACCGGGCGGCCGAGGAGTTCTTCCTCGAGCAGCTGGGCACACCGGAGGCCGAGGTCGGGCGCCGGTTCCTCGGCGAGCGCGGCTTCGACGCCGAGGCCGCCCGTCATTTCGGCGTCGGCTTCGCGCCGAAGAGCTGGGAGACGCTCACGAAGCACCTTCGGGGCAAGGGCTTCACGACCGAGGAACTCGCCGCGTCGGGACTCGTCTCGCAGGGCGACCGCGGCGTCTACGACCGGTTCCGCGGCCGGCTCATCTGGCCCATCCGCGACGTGACCGGGCAGACCGTGGGCTTCGGTGCGCGGAAGCTCCTCGAGGACGACCCGGGCCCGAAGTACCTCAACACCCCCGAAACGGCGGTCTACCACAAGGCGCAGGTGCTGTACGGGCTCGACCTCGCCAAGCGCGAGATCTCGAAGACCCACCGCGTCGTCGTCGTCGAGGGCTACACCGACGTGATGGCGTGCCATCTCGCCGGCGTCACGACCGCGATCGCGACCTGCGGCACGTCGTTCGGCGTCGATCACATCAAGGTGCTGCGCCGCGTGCTCGGAGACGACTCGGGCGTCGGAGAGGTCGTCTTCACCTTCGACGGCGACGCCGCCGGGCAGAAGGCCGCGATGCGCGCCTTCGCCGAGGAGCGGCGGTTCGCGGCGCAGACGTTCGTCGCGGTCGCGCCCGACGGGCTCGACCCGTGCGACCTGCGACTCTCGCGCGGCGACGCCGCGGTGCGCTCGCTCGTCGAGACGAAGACGCCGATGTTCGAGTTCGTGATCCGCACGACGCTCGCCCGCTTCGACCTCGAGTCCGTCGAGGGGCGCGTCGCCGCACTCCGCGCGGCCGCACCGATCGTCGCCGAAATCCGCGATCCCGCACTGCGACCCGGCTACACCCGCGAACTCGCTCGCATGCTCGGCATGGAACTCGACGAGGTCGGCCGGGCGGTTCGCACGGCGGGCGCGCGGGCGCGCGACGGCGATCGAGACCGCGGCGGCGAGCGAGATCGAGACCGCGGCGCCGAGCGCGGTCGCGGCGATCGGCGGCCCGATGAATCGGCCAGGCAGGTGAGTGCAGGTTCGGAGCCCCGCCCGGCGGGGCGCCCCGACATGCGACCCGACGGGTCCGTGCCGGCGGGTGCGGCGGGTTCGTCCGTCATCGGTACGGGCGCGCCATCCGACCGGCCCTTCTCGATCACGATGCTGCCGAACGACCCGGCGACCCGCCTCGAACGCGACGCCCTCCAGGTCATGCTGCAGTACCCCGAGCTCGTCGGCGACGACCTGCTGCGCCACGGCGTCGACTGCCGGTTCGGCAACGGCACGCTCGCGGTGGTGCGCGACGGCATCGCGTCGGTGCTCGCCGCGGCATCCGTCGCCGCGACCTCGCCGGGCGCGGTCGCGACCGGCTCGTCGAAGGCGGCCCGGCCCGTCACCGTCGAGCGCGTCGTCGCCGAGGTGCCGCCGCCGTTCGGGTCGATCGTGCAGCAGCTCGCCGTGCTCCCGGTGCCCCAACGAGGCGACGCCGAACTCACCGCCTACGTCCGCGGTGTCGTGGGCGCGCTCGTCGACCGCGAACTGCTGCGCCAGAAGCAGGAACTGCTCGGCAGGCTGCAGCGCACCGACCGCGCCGACACGAGCACGTACGCGATGATCCAGCGGGCGCTCGTCGACCTGGAGCGCGAGCGGCGGGCGCTGCGAGGCGACTGATCGCAACGCGAGTGCGGATCGACAGGCGGCAGATCCGAGGACTGCTCATCGTGTGCAGCTCGTCGTCCCGCCAAGGTTGCAGAACGGTCACATTCGGGCTCGGATGGCCCCCTCTCCGGGTGCCACCACCAGCCGCCTGTGCTAGCTCTGAGAGATACACGATCGCGACGCGGCGAACCCGCGCGCGCTCATCGACAGGAAGAGGTAGACGGATATGGCATCCGCATCCACGCACCGCCGGCGCGGCCTCGCGCTCGCCGCGGGCTTCTCCGCCGCGGCCCTCGCGCTCGCGGGCTGCTCCGCCGGGGGCGATGACGAGGGATCGACCGGTGGCGGCACGCTCACCATCGGCACCACCGAGCAGATCACCGCGCTCGACCCGGCCGGCTCGTACGACAACGGGTCGTTCGCCGTCATGAACCAGGTCTACCCGTTCCTCATGAACACGCCCTACGGCAGCCCCGACGTCGAGCCCGACATCGCGGAGTCGGCGGAGTTCACCTCCGAGAACGAGTACACGGTGACCCTCAAGGAGGGCCTGACCTTCGCCAACGGCAACGAGCTCACCTCGTCCGACGTGAAGTTCACGTTCGACCGCCAGCTCGCCATCGCCGACCCCAACGGCCCGTCGTCGCTGCTCTACAACCTCGAGAGCGTCGAGACCCCCGACGACCTGACCGTGGTGTTCACGCTGAAGTCGCCGAACGACCAGATCTTCCCGCTGATCCTCTCGAGCCCGGTCGGCCCGATCGTGGATGAGGACGTCTTCGCCGCCGACGCGCTGACGTCGGACGACGACATCGTCGCAGGCGAGCCGTTCGCCGGCCAGTACACGATCACGAGCTACGACTTCAACAACCTCGTGGCGTACAAGGCGAACCCCGACTACGCGGGCATCCTCGGCAAGGCGAAGACCGACACCGTCAACGTCAAGTACTACACCGACGCGTCGAACCTGAAGCTCGACGTGCAGGAGGGCAACATCGACGTCGCGCACCGCACGCTGAGCGCGACCGACATCGAGGACCTCCGCGGCAACGACAACGTCAAGGTCGTCGACGGCCCCGGCGGCGAGATCCGCTACCTCGTGTTCAACTTCAACACGATGCCGTTCGGTGCGACCACGGCCGAGGCCGACCCGGCGAAGGCCCTCGCGGTGCGCCAGGCGATCGCCGACCTCATCGACCGCGACGCGATCTCGGAGGACGTGTACAAGGGCACCTTCACGCCGCTGTACTCGTACGTCCCCGAGGGGCTCACGGGCGCGAACGAGGCGCTGAAGGACCAGTACGGCGACGGTGCGGGCCAGCCCGACGCCGACAAGGCCGCGCAGCGTCTCGAGGAGGCGGGCATCTCGACGCCGGTCGACATCTCGATCCAGTACGTCGCCGAGCGCTACGGCCCGTCCTCGTCCGACGAGTACGCGATCATTAAGGACAACCTCGAGGCGAGCGGCCTGTTCACCGTGAACCTGCAGTCGACCGAGTGGGTCCAGTACTCCGACGACCGTGTCGCCGACCTGTACCCGGCCTACCAGCTCGGCTGGTTCCCGGACTACTCCGACGCCGACAACTACCTGTCGCCGTTCTTCCTCACGGAGAACTTCCTCGCCAACCACTACGACAACCCCGAGGTCAACGACCTCATCCTGGAGCAGTCGGTGACCGGCGACCCTGACGCGCGCGCCGCCCTCATCGGCGAGATCCAGGACAAGGTGGCCGCCGACCTGTCGACCATCCCGTACATGCAGGGTGCGCAGATCGCGGTCGTGGGCGCCGACGTCGAAGGTGCCGAAGACACCCTCGACGCGTCGTTCAAGTTCCGCTACGCGGCGCTCTCGAAGGGCTGAGTCCCGACTAGAGTCGTCGCAGCACGACGACGGGGGCGATCTGCTACCGCGGATCGCCCCCGTCTCCCTGCACCCGTGAGGAACCCATGAGCACAGTTGACACCGCGCCGTCATCCGAGGCGCCCGCCGCGGCCCGACCACGGCCCAGAGCCGCGGGGGGTGGGTTCGGGCGCTACCTGCTCATCCGCTTCCTGCTGATCTTCCCGACCATCTTCATCCTCGTCACCGTCGTGTTCTTCCTGGCGCGCACGACGGGCGACCCGATCACCGCCGCCCAGGGCGGGCGGCTCGGCCCGGAGGCGCTCGCAGAGCTGCGCGCCGCCGCGGGCTACGACCGACCCCTGATCGTGCAGTACTTCGAGTACTTGGCCCAGCTCGCGACGGGCGACTTCGGCCAGACGCTGACCACGAACCGGCCGGTGATCGAGGTGCTGACCACCTACGGTCCGGCGACCTTCGAGCTGGTGTTCTACTCGCTCATCGTCGCGTTCGCCGTGGGCGTGCCCCTCGGCCTGTACGCGGCCTACCACCGCGACAAGGCGCAGGACGCGATCGCCCGCGTGCTCGCGATCATCTGGTACGCGGTGCCGATCTTCTTCGCCGGCCTCCTGCTGAAGCTCGTCTTCGCCGTCTGGCTCAAGTGGCTGCCCGTCGCGGGCCGCGCGAGCGTCAGCGCAGAACTCCAGATGCAGACGCTGCCCGATCCCACCGGCTTCTACACGATCGATGCGATCCGCACCGGGAATCCCGAGGTGCTCGTCGACGTGCTGTCGCACGCCGTGCTGCCCGCGATCGCACTCGGCCTCCTGACGGCGGGCATCTTCCTCCGCCTCGTCCGCACCAACGTCATCGGCACGCTCGCGACCGACTACGTCGACGCGGCCCGGTCGCGGGGCGTCGCGGAGTCGCGGCTGCTGCGCAAGCACGCGTACCGTCCCGCGCTCATCCCGATCATCACCGTGATGGGTCTCCAGATCGCGCTCCTGCTCGCGGGCGCGGTCCTGACGGAGACCACGTTCGAGTGGAAGGGGCTCGGCTTCATCCTCGCCGAGTTCCTCGAGTCCCGGGACTTCGCTGCGGTGCAGGGCATCGTGGTGCTGCTCGCCGTGATCGTCGCACTCACGAACTTCGTCGTCGACGTGATCGCGGCGTTCATCGACCCGCGAGTGAGGTACTGACATGGCCGTCGCCGTCTCGTCGCGCCCCGGGCACCGCTGGCGCGATCGCATCCCCGTCGTCCACCAGGTGCGCCAGAGCGTCGGGCTCCAGCGCGGCATGCTCGTCGCGGGCCTGCTGATGCTCCTCGTCTTCGTGCTGTGCGCGATCTTCGCACCACTCCTCGCGCCGTACGGGTTCGCGCAGCGCGCCGACGCGTCCGGCGGGTTCGGCACCCAGCAGCCGCCATCCGCCGCCCACCCGTTCGGCACGACCGTCGGGGGCTACGACGTGCTCTCGCGGGTCATCTGGGGCACGCAGACCGCGATCCTGGTGATCATCGTCGCCGTGGTCCTCGCGATCTTCATCGGCGTCGCCCTCGGGTTGTACTCGGGCTACTTCGGCGGATGGCTCGACCGGATCCTCGTCGTCGTCTTCGACGCGATCTACGCCTTCCCGTCGCTCCTGCTCGCCATCGTGCTCTCGATCGTGATCTCCGGCGGACAGTCGAACCTGTGGGGCGGGGTGCTCGCAGCGGCAGGGTCGATCACGGTGGTGTTCATCCCGCAGTACTTCCGGGTGATCCGCGCGGAGACCGTGCGGATCAAGGCGGAGGCCTACGTCGAGTCGGCGAAGGTGCTCGGCGCCCCGAACCGCCGCATCGTGTTCCGGCACGTGTTCCGGAACGCGACGCGCACCCTCCCGCTCATCATCACGCTGAACTCCTCCGAGGCGATCCTCACGCTCGCCGCCCTCGGCTTCCTCGGCTTCGGCATCGAGCCGACCGCGGCGGCCGAGTGGGGGTACGACCTGAACAAGGCGCAGTCGGATGTCACGAGCGGCATCTGGTGGACCGCGCTGTTCCCGGGCCTGGCGATCGTCTTCACGGTCCTCGCGATCACACTCGTGGGCGAGAGCCTCAACGACCTCGCCGACCCGCGCCTTCGCGGGCGCCGCAGGGTGGCGCAGTCGGCCGGCGAGGTCGCCGAGACCTCCGTCGTGCCGGGCGGCACCCTCGACGCCGGTCCGGGAGGGATCGCGGGCCTGGAAGACGGGGAGACGTTCGACGAGCACGGGATCGAGGTCAAGCGATGAGCACGGTGGTCGACATCAGGAACCTCGGCGTCTCGTTCTCGACGGATGCCGGCGCGGTGAAGGCCGTCGACGACGTGAGCCTGTCGGTCGAGCGCGGCGAGGTGCTCGCCATCGTCGGCGAGTCCGGCTCCGGCAAGACGGTGACCGCGAAGACGATCCTCGGGCTCCTGCCCGAGACCGCGACGACGAGCGGCGCCGTGGTGCTGTCGAACCGCGCCGGAACGGCCGAGCAGGACGTCGTGTCGCTGAGCGGAGCGGCACTCCGCAGCATCCGCGGCACCGACGTCGCGATGGTCTTCCAGGAGCCCTCGACCGCGCTGAACCCGGTGTACACGGTCGGCTGGCAGATCATGGAGGGCCTCCGAGCGCACGGCCAGGTCTCGAAGGCCGAGGCCCGCAAGCGTGCGATCGAGATCCTCGGACGGGTCGGCATCCCCGATCCGGAGCAGCGCGTCGATCACTACCCGCACCAGTTCTCGGGCGGGCAGAAGCAGCGCATCGTCATCGCCATGGCGCTCGTGCTCGAGCCGGGCCTCATCGTGGCCGACGAGCCGACGACCGCCCTCGACGTGACCGTGCAGGCCGAGATCCTCGACCTGCTGCGTCGCGTGCGCGACGAGTTCGGCACCGCGATCGTGCTCATCACGCACAACATGGGCGTCGTCGCCGACCTCGCCGATCGCGTCGCGGTGATGTACCAGGGCAAGGTCGTCGAGGAGGCCCCGGCGCGCGAACTCTTCGCCGATCCGAAGGCCGACTACACGAAGGCGCTGCTCGCGGCCGTGCCGTACGTCGGCCACGGTGTCGCCCGCGCGGCGGATCGGGCCGCGGCGCGCCCGGCGGACTGGGCCGAGCAGGCGCCGGTCGTCGAGGCCCGGGGGCTCGAGATCGAGTATCCGGGCCGGTTCGGGCGTGCGGGCTTCCGCGCCGTCGACGGGGTGGACCTCGTGATCCGGCCCGGCGAGGTGCTCGGCCTCGTCGGCGAGTCCGGGTCGGGCAAGACCACCATCGGGCGCGCGATCGCGGGGCTCACGAAGGTCACGGGCGGGTCGCTGCAGGTGCTCGGACACGAAATGCTCGGCATCCGCGAGCGCCGGTTCCGTCCGGCGCGCAGCCGCATCGGCTTCGTGTTCCAGGATCCGGCGTCGAGCTTCAACCCGCTGCTCACGATCGCCGAGTGCGTCGCCGAGCCCCTCGTGATCCACGATCGCGCGGTCGACGCGCGCGATGCGCGGCCTCGGGTGAACGAACTGCTCGAAGCCGTGCAGCTGCCGGCCTCGTACGGCGACCGCTACCCGCACGAGCTGTCGGGCGGTCAGCGGCAGCGTGCGAGCCTCGCCCGGGCGATCGCGCTCGAGCCCGAGCTGCTCATCGCCGACGAACCCACCTCCGCGCTCGACGTGTCGGTGCAGGCTCGCGTGCTCGAGCTCTTCGCCGAACTGCAGCGCGAGTTCGGCTTCGCGTCGCTGTTCATCAGCCACGACCTCGCCGTCGTGGATCTCCTCGCCGACCGCATCGCGGTGCTCTACCGCGGACGGCTCGTCGAGGAGGGGACCGGCGCCGAGGTGCTCGGGTCGCCCGCGGACCCGTACACGCAGCGACTGCTCGCGTCGCTGCCCGTGCCCGACCCGGTCGCACAGGCCGAGCGACGCGAAGAGCTCCGCCGACTCCGCGAGGAGGTCGCGCGATGAGCGGGGACGCGGCGCACGGCTACCCCGTGGTGGTGAGCGACCTGTCGGTCGAGTACCCGAGCCGTGGGCCGAGCGCCGCGCACGTCGCCCTGCACGGCGTGAACCTGCGGGTCGCGCCCGGCGAGGTCGTCGGAGTGATCGGATCGGCGGGCAGCGGCGCCTCGACGCTTGCACGGGTGCTCTCCGGGGCCGCGTTCGAGCCGACGCTCGCGAGCGGCGAGGTCCGGCCCGTCATCACCGGCGGCGACGCGATGGTGCTCGGCACGCCGCTCCGCGGGGTCTCCCGGCGCAAGCTCAACGCCCTGCGATTCCATGTCGGCTACCTCGGGCAGGACGCCGCCTCGCGCCTGCCCGCCGACCGGACCGTCGAGGAGATCATCGGAGAGCCGATCCTGGAGCGCGATCACCGCTACAACCGGACGGCGCTCGCGACACGCGTCGCGACGATGCTCGACTCCGTGCGCCTCCCCCTCGGCATGCTGGAGAAGTTCCCATACGAGTTGAGCGGCGGGCAGCGCCAGCGCGTGGCGCTGGCGCGTGCACTCGTGCTCGGCCCGAAGCTCCTCATCGCCGATCAGCCGACCGCCGGCATCGACCTGACCGTGCGTGACGCCGTCGCGGGACTCTTCAGCGAGCTCCGCTCCGGCCACACGTTCTCCGCGATCGTGATCTCGCACGACCTGCCGGTCCTGCGCCGCGTCGCCGACCGGATCGCCGTGCTCGACCGGGGCGAGCTCGTCGCCGACGGCACGATGGAGGAGGTCCTCGACGACCCGCTGCACCCGTACGTCAAGGCGCTCGCGGGTGCGATCGACGACGGGCACGCCATGACCGACGACGTGTCCTCCGACGGTCGGCAGTGACCGCGTCGGGCGACCACCGAGCGCGCCATGAACCGGTCTCCGGTGCGCCCGGCGTCATTCTCCCGGAAACAGCACGCTCACTCGGCGTGCTTCCGGAGGCGGGCCCGATCGCGATCGTTCCCGAGGCCGACGCCGCGTTCGTCGACGCCGCGACGGCGGCCGGCGGGCGCATCGAGCCGCTCTCCGAGGAGACCCGGGGCCTGATCTGGACGAGCTCGTCCGAGGCCGACCGCCTCGAGCGGATCCTCGCCGAGCACCCCGCGATCTCGTGGGTGCAGCTGCCGTGGGCCGGGGTCGACGCGTTCGCCGACCTCCTCGCGCGTCACCGCGACGACGGCCGCGTGTGGACGAGCGCGAAGGGCGCCTACGCGCAGCCCGTCGCCGAGCACGCCCTCGCCCTCGCGCTCGGCGTGCTGCGGGAGTTCCCGCGGCGGGTGCGCGCGACCCGGTGGGAGGTCGACGAGCGCGGCCGCAGCCTCTACGGCGCCGACGTCGTGATCGTCGGCGCCGGCGGCATCGCGGTGGAACTGCTGCGGCTCCTGGCCCCCTTCCGCGTGCGGACGACCGTGGTGCGACGAGCGGATGCCGCGGTGCCCGGCGCGAACCGGACCGTCACGACCGACCGACTCGCCGACGTGCTCGGCACCGCCGAGGTCGTGTTCGTCGTCGCGGCCCTCACGCAGCAGACCCGGGGCGTGATCGGTGCGGCCGAGTTCGCGGCACTTCCCGGCGGTGCGGTGCTGGTGAACGTCGCACGCGGGGGACTGGTCGATACCGACGCGCTCGTCGCGGCGCTCGACGAGGGACGGCTCGGCGGAGCCGGGCTCGACGTCACCGACCCCGAACCGCTGCCCACGGGGCATCCGCTCTGGAACGCGCCGAACTGCCTGCTCACGCCGCACGTCGCCGACACCGAGGCGATGACCGTGCCGCTGTTCGCGCGGCGTATCGCGGTCAACGTCGGCGCGTTCGTCGGCGGCACGGCGTTCGAGGGCCGCATCGACCTCGGTGCCGGATACTGACGCCACCTGAGCCCGGCTCGGATTGGGAGTCCGCCGCTCGCTTTGCTACAGTATCTCTGCGCCCAGCGTGATCCTCCATAGCTCAATTGGCAGAGCAATCGGCTGTTAACCGATAGGTTCTTGGTTCGAGTCCAAGTGGGGGAGCTTCCCCGGCCCGGACCGACAGGTCCGGGCCGTTCTCGTCTCCGGCGTCGTCCGATTTGCGTGCGGGCGCCGACTGCGGGTCAACTGGGAGTCGTGCCCGAATCCGACGTCGACGCCTCGATCCGCGGTGCGCGTCGCGACGGCATCGCCGTGGGCCTCGCGACCGCCGCGTACGGCGTGTCGTTCGGCGCGCTCTCGGTCGCGTCCGGCCTGGACGTCTGGCAGACGTGCTTCCTCAGCCTGGTGATGTTCACGGGCGGGTCGCAGTTCGCGCTCGTCGGCGTGCTCGGCGCCGGCGGGGTCGCCGCGGGCGGCTCGGCGATCGCGGCGGCCGCGCTGCTCGGCGTCCGGAACGTCGTCTACGGGATGCGCATGCGACCGCTCGTGGGCGACCACGGCCTCGCGCATCGGGTCGCAGCGGCCTGGTTGACGATCGACGAATCGACCGCCGTCGCGCTCGCGCAGACGAACGAGCGTGCAGCGCGCATCGGGTTCTGGGTGACGGGCCTCGCGATCTTCGTCGGATGGAACCTCACCACGCTCCTCGGCGCCCTCATCGGCGACGCACTCGGCGACACCCGCGCGTACGGGCTCGACGCCGCGGCGGCCGCCGCGTTCCTCGGGCTGCTCTGGCCGCGCCTGAAGCGCGTGCAGGCGGGCGCGACCGCGGTGCTGGCGGCGGTCGTGGCGACGGTCGCGACACCAGTCCTGACACCCGGCCTGCCGGTGCTCGTGGCGGCCGTCGTCGCGCTCGTCGTCGGGTGGTTCGACCTCTTCCGCCGAAGGGAGGTCGCCCGATGACGGTCTGGCACGTCATCCTGCTCGCGACCGCGGCGACGCTCGCGCTGAAGCTCGCCGGGCACCTGGTGCCCGCGTCGTTCCTCGAGCGCGAGCGCCCGGCGCGCATCGCCGACCTCCTCACGGTCGCGCTCCTCGCGGCGCTCATCGCCGTGCAGACGCTCGCGGTGGGCCAGACGCTCGTGGTCGACGCGCGCGTGCCGGCGCTCGTGGTCGCGGCGGCGCTCTACGCGGTGCGCACGCCGTTCATCGTCGTGGTCGCGGTCGCCGCCCTCGTGGCGGCTGGCATCCGCTTCTTCGTCTGAGCGGGGCGGATGCCGCGGCTCACGCCTCGAGGTCGTCGACGCCCGGCATCCAGCTCGAACCGGGCCGACCCCAGCCGCGCTTCCTCGTGATCTTCTGCACGATGCGCTGGTCGTGGTCGTCGAGGCGGTCCATGTAGAGCACGCCGTCGAGGTGGTCGTACTCGTGCTGGAAGATGCGGGCGAGCCATCCGTCGGCGACGATCTCGAACGGCTCGCCGTCGAGGTCGGTGGCGCGCAGGATGGCGCGTTCCGCGCGTCGCAGTGCGAACCGCTCGCCGGGGAACGACAGGCATCCCTCGGACTCGTCGTCCTCGTCGGGCATGCCCGGCACGGGCGGCGAGATCCACAGCTCCGGGTTGATCGCGACGCCGCGCCACTCGCGGTCGTCCTCGTCGGTCCAGCCGAAGGTGAACAGCCGGAGCGGCACGCCGACCTGCGGACCGGCGAGACCGACGCCGGGCGCGGCATCCATCGTCTCGAACATGTCGCGCACCAAGGTGCGGATCTCGTCGTCGATGGTCTCGACCGGCGAGGCTGGCGCATGGAGCACGGGGTCGCCCGTGATTCGGATCGGGAGCACGGCCATTCGCCAAGGATATCGGCGAGGCAGCCGGTAGGGTCGAGGGGTGGATCCGGACCTCAGCGAACTCACCGAGCTGATCCCGCTCGATCCGACGCAGTTCATCGGCATCCCGCTCGCGCTCGTCGGGGCGGTCTTCCTTTCGCTCGGAGCGCAGTTCCAGCACCGCGGCGTGGTCAAGGTCGAGGCGAACACGGCCGACACGCTCGGCAAGGGGCTGAACGGCAAGCAGCTCGCGCTGCTGCTCGCGCGTCCCTCGTGGGTGCTCGGCACCCTCATGCTCGGGCTCGCGATCGTGTTCCAGCTCTCGAGCCTCTACTTCGCGCCGCTGATCGTGGTCCAGCCGCTCGGCGCGCTCGCGCTCGTGATCACGTCGATCCTGAACTCGCGCATCAACAGGGTGAGCCTCAATCGCAAGTCGATCACCGCGATCGTGATGTGCGTCGGCGGCGTGTTCGTCTTCGTCGGCGTGGCGGCGTTCACCGCCGTCGACAAGCCGGTGCAGGCTCGCCAGCTCATCACGATCCTGATCATCCTGCTGGTGGTGCTCACCGCGGCGGCGATCACCTTCGCCCTGTTCCGGCGACGCATCCGCGCCGTGTTCTACGTGCTCATGGCGGGCGTGCTCTACGGCTTCGTCGCGACGCTCGCCAAGGTCGTGCTCTCGCGCGTCGACCAGGGCGAGTTCGACTGGCTGACGTTCCTCTGCGTGATCGCGCTGCTGGCGGCCACCGCTCTGGGCGCCTACTTCGTGCAGAACGCGTACGCGAGCGGCCCGCCCGACCTCGTGATCGCCGGCCTCACCGTCGTCGACCCGATGGTGGCGGTGCTCATCGGCATCGTGGTGCTCGACGAGGCCTCTCAGGCGCCGCCGTGGGCGATCGCGGTGTTCGTGGTGACGGGGGCGATCGCGATCTGGGGCGTGTTCCTCCTCGCCAAGAACCATCCGCAGACGCGTCTCTGACGGTGCCCGCCGTCGAGTCGCCGATGCGCCCGCGCCTGCTCATCCGAGCAGCGTGCGGCACGTGAAATCGCCGCTGCGCGGCAGGCTCTCGTACACTAGGGTCGGATGGACCCAGCCCGCGAGGCCCGTCACCGTCTTCCTGCGGGCCCGGCACCGTCCCACCACCCCGTTCCACGAACAGCGAGGTACAGCACCACGTGTCCGACTCATCGAGCGTGTCCGCCGATCCCGGCGCGGAGCGCCCGCTCCGGATCCTGATCGGCGCCGACACCTTCGCGCCCGACGTCAACGGAGCCGCCCGCTTCGCCGAGCGGCTCGCCGCCGGACTCGTCGAGCGCGGTCACGACGTGCACATCGTCGCCCCCGCCGCGAGCCGCAAGCACGGTACGTGGAAGGAGGTCCACGAGGGCCAGGAGCTCACCGCGCACCGCCTGCTCAGCTGGCGCTGGTACCCGCACGACTGGCTGCGCTTCGCGCTGCCCTGGCGGATCAAGCAGAACAGTGCGCGCATCCTCGACGAGGTGAAGCCGGACGTCGTGCACTTCCAATCGCACATCGTGGTCGGTCGCGGCCTCTCGATCGAGGCCGCGAAGCGCGGCATCCGCATCGTCGGCACCAATCACTTCATGCCCGAGAACATGCTCGAGTTCACGCTCATCCCGAAGGCGTGGCAGGACTGGGCCGTCGGACTCGCCTGGAAGGCGGCGCGACGCACGTTCGGCCGCGCCGAGTCGGTCACGACGCCCACCCGCCGAGCCGCCGACTTCCTCGAGAAGTACACGGGTCTCCGCGGCGTGCACGCCATCTCGTGCGGCATCGACGCCCACAAGTACTCGCCGAACTGGGAGCCGCGCACCGAGAACCGCATCGTCTTCGTCGGTCGCGTGACCGGCGAGAAGCAGATCGACGTGCTGCTGCGTGCGGTCACGCTCCTGCCGGCCGAGTTGGACGTGAAGGTCGACATCGTCGGCGGCGGCGACCAGAAGCGCAACCTCGAGCACCTCGCCGTCGAGCTCGGCATCGCCGACCGCGTCACCTTCACCGGGTACGTGACCGACGAGGAGCTGCGCGAGGCGTACCACCGGGCCTCGGTGCTCGCGATGCCGTCGATCGCCGAACTGCAGAGCATCGTCACCATGGAGGCCATGGCCTCCGCGCTGCCCGTCGTCGCCGCGAACGCGATGGCCCTGCCGCACCTGGTGCACGACGGCGAGAACGGCTACCTGTTCGAGCCCGGCAGCCATCAGGACCTCGCCGACAAGCTGCGCCTCGTGCTCGAGGCGACGCCCGACGACTACAACGCGCTCAAGGCGCAGTCGCTCAAGCTCATCAAGGCGCACGACATCACCCGCACGCTCGACACCTTCGAGAGTCTGTATCGTGGTGAGCGCGTGACCGATCCGGTCACCGAGTCGATCCCGGTCATCGTTCCCGACTGAGGTCGCTCACGGGGCGGTAGCTCAGCCGGTTAGAGCAGTGGACTCATAATCCATCGGTCACGGGTTCAAGTCCCGTCCGCCCTACGATTCCTGAGCTCGTGCGCGCTGCACCCTGCACGGAACCCGCAGCCTCGGGCACGGTCGTCGTCACTCGTGCTCGGGCAGCATCGGCGGAGTCCAGCCGGACTCGCGGCCGAGCTGCGCAGCACGTTCGATGGATGCCGTGCCGAAGCGGTCATGGACCGCGTCGAGCACCGTGTCGAGGCGCGCTCGGTCGCCCCAGTCGATCGGCAGCTCGGGCTGGAGGCGGTCGGCGCGGGCGAGTTGCGACAGTGAGACGCCGATCAGGGTGATGCCGCGCTCGGCGATCTCGGGGTGGGCGCCGACCAAGAGCTCTCGCGCGATGCCGAGTAGGACCGCCGTGCGGTCGGTCGCGGAGCGGAGGGTGCGCGACCTCGTGGCCCTCGTGAAGTCGCCGTAGCGGAGGCGGAGCACGACCGTCCGGCATCCCCGTTCCCCGTCGCGGAGGCGCCGGGCGAGTCGATCGACGATCTGGGTCAGGATGAGATCCAGCTCCTCAGGTGAGCGGGGGCGGGTGCCGAGTGCGCGTTGGGAGCCGATGGAACCGCGGCGACGCGTGGCGGCGACCGGGCGAGGGTCCCTGAGCCGTGCCAGTGCGTGCAGGTGTGCACCTGTCGCCCTGCCCAGCAGTCGCTCCGCGGTCGCGGCTTCCAGTTCAGCCAGTTGTCCGACTGTGCGGATGCCCAGGCGATGCAGCTTCTCGGCGGTGACGGCGCCGACGCCCCACAACCGTTCGACCGGCAACGGGAGCAGGAATGCAGACTCCCGCTCGGGGTCGACCATCAGGAGTCCGTCGGGCTTGCCGACCGCGCTGGCGACCTTGGCGAGGAACTTCGTCCGTGCGATCCCGACGGAGATGGCCAATCCGACCTCCGCGCGGACCCGTTCACGCAATCGCACCGCGATCTGCTCGGGTGTGCCCGCGATCCGTCGGAGACCCCCGACCTCCAGGAAGGCCTCGTCGATGGAGAGCCCCTCGACGAACGGCGTCGTGTCGCGGAAGATCGCGAACACGGCTCGGCTGGCCTCGGAGTACGCCTCCATCCGCGGGGGGACGACGACCGCCTCCGGGCAGAGGTCCCGTGCCTGTCGGCCGCCCATCGCGGTTCGCACGCCGCGTGCCTTCGCCTCGTAGCTCGCCGCGAGGACGACGCCTCCGCCGACGATGACCGGGCGCCCGCGCAACTCGGGCGCGTCGCGCTGCTCGACCGAGGCGTAGAACGCGTCGAGATCGGCGTGCAGCACGGTCGCCTCGCCCCGCATCGCGTCCTCCCGCCGATCGTCCGTCATGCGGATCGTCGCACGCACCGGGGACACGGGAGGCGTCGCGACGACGCGGACGCCCGCGCCGACGTCAGGATCATGTGCAGATTCACACCAGAAGTGGGGCGCGGTCATGGTTGACGAACGTCCACGACTCTGAGTACTTCTGGTATGCGTAGCCACCTGACCGCAACGAGAGGATCACCGCATGCCGAAGATGCGCAGGACGACCGAGCACCCCTCGCTGCTGCCGGGTTGGACGATCGAGTTCGGTGACGATGGGCGGACGATGACGGTGGTCGCGCCGGAGGGCGTGCGACTGACCGGTGACCTCCTCCGCGGCATCGGGTGGGCCGATGCCGTCGACGCGGCCGGCATGAACGCGCCCGAGGTCGACGCCCGTTGGCTGGCCGAGTTCATGTCCGAGCGCCCGCTGCAGCGTCCGCGCGGCGGGTCGCCGGAGTTCGACGCCGAGGTGGCGCGGCTCTACCGCAAGGCGCTACTTGCGGGATTGACGCCGCGCGAGGCCATCGCGGCGTTGCACGGGGTCGACGCGCAGACGGCGGGCAAGTGGATCACCGAGGCCGGGCGCAACGGGGTGATCGGCTCGCGGACCGAGGAGCGTTCACGCGCGTTGCGCGAGATCGGCGAGGACTGAACCTCGCTGCGTCCCCCGACCGCGTCGATCACACCGTCGGGTCGGGAACGCCTCGCAGGATCGTCTGCGTCAGGACGGGCGAGCCGCGGCATCCGCCCCTCGGATGAGGGCGCGTACGAACGCGACGATCGCCGCGATGATGCCGATCGCGGAACCCACGATCCCGAGGGCGAGCAGGGTGCGCACGACGAGCTCCCACGGGAAGGTCGAGGCGCCGAAGTCGAAGGGGAAGACCGCCCAGAGCCGGATCGTCGCGAGGAGGCCGACGCTGGTCGTCAGGAGGTCGCCGAGTGCCTTCGACCACGCCCGGTCGAAGACGACGTTGACCAAGTTGACGACGACGCCGGTCGCGAGCGACGCGTTGATCCAGGGAAGTACCTCGATGGTCTCGCCGGTGAGGAACGGGAGCACCTGCCATCCGGGCCAGACATTGCCCAGGAGCGCATGGTCGCCGGACCGCGGATTCCCGGTCAGCGATGCCGAGTGGATCGCCGGATCTCCGCGGCGTAGTCGTCGAGTGCGTCGAGAATCCCGCTGTGCTGCCAGATCCGATTGCGCGCCCGTCCGGAACGTTCGACGAGGATGCCGCGTTCGACGAGCGTCTCGATCGTGCGCTTGGCGGTGACGTCGTTGAAGCCGAGCTCACGGGTGAGGTACCGGGTGTTGACGATCGGCTGCGCGATCAGGCGGGGGAGGAGCGCCCAGGCCTTCGAGACCGACCTGACGCCGGCGAGCTTCTGGCGGGAGGCCTCCAGTTGGTCGGCGAGGGCGTCGACCAGTCCGCGACCGGAGCTCGCGGCGTAGCGGGATGCGTCGGCGAAGCTGTGCGCGATGGGCCCGGCGTCGCCGTCGCGGTAGGCGCGCAGCGCCTCGAAGTAGCGGCGCACGTCGACGAGGAGGCCCGCCGAGAGCGGCACGGTGGTGTGGGTGGCGAGCCCCTTGTTGCGCAGCATCGCCTGCGCGAGTGCGCGGCCGGTGCGGCCGTTGCCGTCGACGAACGGGTGGATGGATTCGAACTGGGCGTGGGCGACGGCGATCTGGAGGAGCGCGGGCAGGTCGACGCGGCCGGCGAAGGCCACGAGGTCGGCGATCGCGGCCGGGATCCGTTCCGGTTGCGGGGCGATGTAGTCGGCACCGAGTGGACCGGCGTTGTCGCGTCCTCCGATCCAGACGAGTTCGGTCCGGAACGTGCCCGCCTGCTCTTCGAACCCGACCTGACGGCGGAGGAGCTCCCGGTGCATCGCCAGGATGCTCTCGGCGTCGAGCTGCTCGGACAGGGCGATCGCCGCCTCCATCGCGCGAACGTTGCCGACGACGGTGGCGGCGTTCGCGCGGTCGCCCTCCTCGATCTCGGCGAGGGCGAGCTGGCGTGCCGAAGCGGTGAGCTGCTCGATCTGGCTGCTCGACGCGCTCTCGGTGCGCAGCAGGATCGCCGACATCGGTCCGAGTGCGGGGTGCTCCGCTCCGAGCCGCATGAGTGCGTACCGGTCGAAGTCGGCCAGGGCCAGCGCGGCTTCCTCGACGTCGGCGGTTTCGGCGCCCGACAGGCGGGGCGACCACTCGGCGATGCTCGCCGTCCTCGCGGAGACGTACGAACCCGTCTGTCGGCGGACCTCGGCGTTGGAGAAGCCCGCCGGGTGACGCGGTCGCCACTCGCGCGGCTCAGCGGCGATCGCGGGGATCGCGATCGGGGTGCTCGTGGCACCGAGCGGCTCATCTGAAACCATGAACGAAGCTTACCTACACATAACCTCTTATGTGTAAGTAATCGGTCGAATCGCCTGCACCGTCTCGAGCCGGATCGAACGTGGCGAGTCGCTCCGGGGCGCCGGCGCGCGGGACGGGGGAGTGGGACCTGCGTCCCACTCCGGTGCGCCGCGCGCGCCGGGCCCGGCTCAGTTCGCGTTCTGCTTGGCTGCGTCCTGGCCGGCCACGATCGATCCGCCTGCGAGGCCGGCGAGGATCGATCCGACATCGAGACCCGTCAACGATTTGACGACCTCGGTGCCCTCGCCGAGCACCTGCCCCACGGTCTTCGTCATCGCGCTCGCACCGTCGGTCGAGACGACCGTGAGCGTGTCGATGTTGGCGATCGGCTCGGCCGCGGCACGGACGATCTCGGGCAGGCGGGAGATGATCTCCTGCGCGAGCGCGGCCTCGCCGTACTTCTTCAGCGCCTCGGCCTTGGCATCGGTGGCCGCCGCCTCGGCGACGCCCTCGGCCTGGATGGCGTCGGCGCGCGCCTCGCCCTCGGCGCGGATACCGGCCGCGAGCGCCACCTGGCGGTCGCGTTCGGCCTCTCCGGCGAATCGGACGGCGGTGGCGGCCGCCTCGGCGTCCTGGACGGCGGCGACCTTGTTCGCCTCGGCGATCTTCGTGCGCTTGAACGCCTCCGCCTCGGTGCTCGCATTCGCGGCATCGCGCTTCGCGGTCGCGCGCTGCACCTCGGCGTACGCCTCGGCCTCCGCGGGCTTGCGGATCTCGATGTCGAGCCGCTCCTGCGTGACGAGTGCCTGCTCGGAGAGCGCGTCGCGCTCCTCGACGGCCACGAGCTTGTCCTGTTCGGCCTTGGCGAGCTGGCCGGCCGCTTCGGCCTCGGCGTTCGCGCGGTCCGTCTCGGCCTTGATCGTGGCCTGCTTCAGGCTCAGGGCCTTCTGCCGCTCCGCGATCTGCTCGGCGGCCTCGATGCGCGCGAACTCGCTCGCACGCGCGGCCTCCGCCTCGCTGACCTCGGCGACCTGGCGTGCGCGAGCCGCCTCGGCGCGGCCGAGGTTCGCGAGGTAGTCGCTGCCCGGCGTGGAGATGTCGCTGATGTTCAGCAGGTCGACCTGCAGGCCCTGCTCCGCGAGGTCGGCCTTCGTCTCGGCGACGACGCGGTCGGAGAGCGACTTGCGGTCGGAGATGATCTGCTCGATCGTCATGTCGCCGACGATCGACCGGAGCGAGCCCTCGAGCGACTCCGAGATGATCTCGGTCAGCAGGTCCTGCTGCGACAGGAAGCGCTGCGCCGCGCGACGCACGCCCTCCTCGGTGCCGCTGACCTTGAAATTGATCGACGCCTTGATCGCGATCTTGATGCGGTTGCGGTCGACGCCCTCGACCGTGATGCCGATCTGCCGCTGCTCGAGCGAGATCGGGAAGCCCTGCTGCAGGATCGGCCACACGAACGTGCGTCCGCCGATCACCACGCGCTGGCCGGCGGACTCCGCCGAGGCGCGCCCGCCGGCGCGTCCGACGATGACGAGCGCCTCGTTCGGCGGCACGCGGCGGATGCGCCCGGCGATGAAGCCGAGCAGGCCGAGGAATGCGACGACGATGGCGAGGATCGCGCCGACCTGGATGATCTCAGGGGTCATGGTTCTTCCGATTCGGGTCGATGGTGCGGGGTGATGTGCAGGGTGGTGGTGCAGGGGGTGACGGATGTCGCGTCGCGACGGCCGAGGGTCAGGACCGGTCGGCCACGACCTTGACGCGGCTGCCGGCGTGGGCGATCACGCGGATCCGCGCGCCCTCATCGATCGGCGCATCGGCGTAGGCCAGGCGCCGTTCGATCTCGCCGGGGCCGTCGAGGCTGACCTCGCCGCCTGCGGGCGAGATCGACGCCGTGGCGACGCCCGTGAGGCCCACCGCGGAAGCGGGCACGCCGTCCGAGCTCCGCGCGAGCGAACGTACGGTGAGCACCGCGACGACGTAGGCGGCGATCGCGAGCGCCCCGGCGACGACGTACGCCCAGACCAGGTCGAGCCCGCTGCTCGCCGTCAGCGCGCCTGCGGCGCCGAACACGGTCATGCCGATGGCGAGTGCCGTGCCCGAGATCGCGCCGTCGCCGATCTCGAAGTGGTCGAGCACGTCGCCGATGACGAGCGAGATCAGCAGCAGGGCGAGGCCGAGGCCTCCGACGATGAGGAAGGGGAGCAGCACGGGGGGCCTCTCTGCACGACGACGTCTCCGCCCGGGTCAAACGGAGACGGACCTCACCCTATCGACGCGGCGACGCGACGCGCCAGACTCAGGACGCGGTCGCGGAGCGCACGAGCAGCGCGTCGACTGCGGCGTCGCCTCGGATGACGCGAAGCAGGCGCACCACCTCGTCGGCGACCGCAGGGGTGACGCCGCGACACGGGATGCTGTACGGGCCGAGCGGCGCAAGCCCGCCGCCGCGGATGCGGATGACCTCCCAGCCGACCTCCCGGAGCGCCTCGTCCTTCTCGACGTCGGACCCCTCCTTCAGTCCGCGGTGCGCGCGACCCGAGCGACCGGGGTCGTCGTACTCGATCGCCACGCGCAGTTCGGCGACGAGGATGTCGGGCCAGACCTCCTGCCGACCGTGGAACATGCGCGCAGTGCGCACCGCGTTCGCCCGGTGGTGGAGCCTGATCCGCTCGCCGAGCAGGATGCGGAGCCGCTGCTCGGTCATCGACGTGCCGACCCGGAGTCCGTGCTTCATGAACGGCATTCCCGCCTCGCGCGCGGCGCCCGGTGAGGACGCGTTCGCGCGGCACTTCGCGCAGCCGGTGCCGGTCAACACCTCCATCACGCTCGCGCGATAGCGGTCGTGGCCGCGTACGCAGTTCCAGTCGTACTCGGCGCCGATGCGCGTCTCGCCGGCGAGCCGCCGACGCTGGGCGGGCGCCACGCGACCGAGCAGCTCACCCCGGCTCCGCTGCGTCTCGTGCACGAGCATGCAGACGGGGCACGTGCGGCGCAGCGAGACTGCACCGGGGTCGTCGGCGTCAGCGCCGTGCCCGCACTCGAACCTCACGGCGACCATTCGACCCTCGCTCCTCGCATGGGCCCATCGTCGCGGATGCCACCGACACGGATCGCGCTGTCGGCGGTCCGCGGCAGAATCGAGGCGTGCGGATCGCGATCGCGACGACGAGCGCGGGGCGCGTGGAGTTGCTCGACCCCGATGGCGGGTTCCACCTCGACTGCGACCCCGCCGACGCGCCGACGGAGGTCGCCCGGCTCGAGGCCGAGGTGGCGCCCCGATGGGTCTGGCGCGACACGCGCGAGTGGGCGCCCGGGCTCCTCGGCGCCGGCGTACGCGTGGCCAGGTGCCACGACCTGCGGCTGTGCGGGGCGATCCTCGCCTCGTCGACCGCGGTGATCCCGGCCGGTTCGATCGTGCGCGAGCGGCCGGAGTGGCTGCCCGCCGGCCCCGCGGAGGGCGGGCTCGACCCGGCGGCCGCGACCGCGCCGTCCGTCGACCGTGGCCCCGCGCTGTTCGACTTCGAATCGCCCTCCGACGGCGATCGGCGCGCGTCCCCATCCGCGGCCGAACTCGCGCAGGAGCATGATCGGCAGGTCGCCCTCGCCGCGGCATCGGATCGCCCGTCCTCGATGCGACTGCTGCTCGCCGCCGAATCCGCGGGCGCGCTCATCGCCGCCGAGCTCCACGCCGCGGGTCTGCCGTGGCGGCGGGCGGTGCACGAGCGAGTGCTCGAGGAATCGCTCGGCCCGCGTCCCCCGGTCGGCGTCAAGCCCGTGCGGATGGACGAACTCGCCGTCGCCGTCCGCCGCGAGCTGGAGGCGCCGACGCTGCGCCTCGACTCGCAGGTCGAGCTGCTCCGCGCACTCCGCGCGGCCGGTATCGGCGTCGACTCGACCGCGAAATGGGAACTGCGCGAGCACCCGCATCCCGCCGTCCCGCCGCTCCTGGCGTACAAGCGGCTCGCGCGGCTCCTGTCGGCGAACGGCTGGGCATGGCTCGACGAATGGGTGGTCGACGAGCGGTTCCGTGCCGACTACGTCGCGGGTGGCACGGCGACGGGGCGCTGGGCGACCTCCGGCGGCGGCGCGCTGCAGCTGCCGAAGGGCATCCGGGCCGCGGTGATCGCCGACCCCGGATGGACCCTGGTCGTCGCGGACGCCTCGCAACTCGAGCCGCGCGTCCTCGCGGCGCTCGCGCGCGACCCCGCGATGGCCGCGGCCGGGCGCGGACGCGACATGTACCGCGCGATCGTCGACGCGGGAGTGGTCGCGACGCGCGACGAGGCGAAGGTCGCGCTCCTCGGCGCGATGTACGGGGCGACCACCGGCGACAGCGGCCGACTCGTACCGCAGCTCGCGCGCGCGTATCCGCGAGCGATGGCGCTCGTCGATCGCGCCGCCCGCGACGGCGAGGCGGGCCGGCAGGTGACGACGCTCCTCGGCCGTTCGTCGCCGCTGCCGCCGCCGACGTGGCATGCGGCGCAGGCGGCGGCATCCCAGCCCGATGCGACGGCCGTCGAGGAGCGCCGGGCGCGCTCCTCCGCGCGTGACTGGGGCCGCTTCACGCGCAACTTCGTGGTGCAGGGCACCGCGGCCGAATGGGCGCTCTGCTGGCTCGCGGGCGTGCGCGCCCGGCTCGCCGAGATGGACTCGGCGACGACGCCGGCGGCGGCCTCCGGTCCGGTGTTCGAGCGTGCACCCCACCTCGTCTACTTCCTGCACGACGAGCTCATCGTGCACGCTCCCGCCGAACAGGCCGATTCCGTCGCCGAGGCCGTCCGCGCGGCCGCAGCGGAGGCCGGGAGGCTGCTGTTCGGCGAGGCGCCCGTCGAGTTCCCGCTCGACCTGGCCGTGACCGAGAGCTACGCCTCGGCCGGCGCCTGAGCCGACCTCGACGGCCGTCGGCCGCGCTTCGGGCGCTCGATGCTCGGTGCGAACGCCGCAGCGGCGAGGTCGGATGCCGCGAGCTCCTCGAGCCAGGCCAGCATCGCGTCCGCGCGGGCGCGCTCAGCCGCGGCGGCGATGCCGGCGAGTCGAGCGCGAGCATCCGCCTCGTCCGCCCGGGTATCCGCCGCGCCCCGCCGTTGCCGCCATCGTTCCCGCTCGGCCTCGAGCACCGGGCCGGCCTCGACCGAGGGCATCGACACCGAGATGAGCACCCGGTCGATGCTCTCGTGCCAGGCGTCGGTGCCGGCTCCGTCCTCGCCGCCCAGCCAGGCGTCTGCGGCGGCGAGCCCGGCACGCGTGAGCCGATGCAGCGGAAGGCCGTCGTCGGTGGTGCCCGCGGGCTCGACGAGACCCTGGCCGGTGAGCCGCTCGAGCGTCGAGTACGTCTGCCCGACGTTCACCTCGCGGCGCCCGCCGGTCCGCGCCGCGAGGTCCCCGTGCAACTGGAAGCCGTACGCGGGGCCGTTCTTGAGCAGCACGAGCAGCGCATCGCGGACGGCCACGTCGCCTCCTCAGGTTCGGGCGGAATCACTCACCGAGTAGAGAGTTTAGCGGCCCAGGCCGCCGGTCCGCGGCGGATCGCCGCGGAATTCCCTTGTCAGGGCGCGGGAACCGGGGCATACTCGACCTGACGACTCGGTCGTCACAACCGAACACGCCGGCACCGTCAGGCTCGTTCCAGAGGTCGTAGGGGAAGACGCACCTCACGAGGAACGGAGCAGGAGATGGCGGAACAGTTCACGCGGGCCCAGCGCGCCGCGCGAGGCGTGCTGTTCGTGCACTCGTCCCCGCGGGCCGTCGGCCCGCACGTCGAGTGGGCGGTCGGTCGCGCGCTCGGCACTCCGGTGAACTTCGAGTGGACCGAGCAGCCCGTGCTCCCTGGAACGCTCCGGACCGAATTCGCGTGGACGGGTGAGCCCGGAGCGGGTGCGCGCATCGCCTCCGCACTGCGCGGCTGGGAGCAGCTCCGCTTCGAGGTGAGCGAGGATCCCGGTGCCGAGTCCGACGGCGCCCGGTGGATGCACACGCCAGACCTCGGTGTCTACTACGCGCAGACCGACACGGCGGGCAACGTCGTGATCCCCGAGGACCGCATCCGCTACGCGATGGAGGTCGCCGCGTTCGACGCCGGCGAGCTGCACCGCGAGCTGAGGCTCGCGCTCGGCCAGGCGTGGGACGACGAGCTCGAGCCGTTCCGCCACGCGAGCGACTTCGCCCCCGTCATCTGGCTGCATCGCGTGGGCTGACGCGCACCGCGCGGTGGCGTGACGCGTCGACCGGTCGACCGAGGTCCCGGAGGCGTACGAGCGAAACCGCAGACGGTGGACTGCATCGGGCCCCGACGCCGTGAGGCGATCGGGGCCCGATGCATGCGACGGATGCTGCGGCATCCGCTCGTCGTCAGCCGGAACGTCTGACGGCGCGGAACGCGGCGACCGCGTTGTGTCCGCCGAAGCCGAACGAGTTGCTGATCGCGATGAGGTCGCCCTCGCCGAGGTCGCGCGGCGAGGTCACCACGTCGAGCGGGATCTCCGGGTCCTGCTCGTCGAGGTTGATCGTCGGGGGAGCTGTGCGCTCGTGGAGCGCCAGCACCGTGAAGATCGACTCGATCGCGCCCGCGCCGCCGAGGAGGTGCCCGGTAGAGGCCTTCGTCGCGGTCACGGCGATGCCGTCGAGCGCGTCGCCGAACACGCGGCGGAGCGCGTTGTACTCGGCCACATCGCCGACGGGCGTGCTCGTCGCATGCGCGTTCACGTGGCGCACGTCGCCGAGGCTCGCCCCCGCACCTTCGATCGCGGCCTTCATCGCGCGCGCGGCCGCCGAGCCCTCGGGGTCGGGCGCCGTGATGTGGTACGCGTCGCTCGTGATGGCACCGCCGAGCAGTTCGGCGTAGATGCGCGCGCCGCGCGCCTTCGCGTGCTCCTCGGTCTCGAGCACGAGCGCGGCCGCGCCCTCGCCCATGACGAAGCCGTCGCGGCCCACGTCGTACGGGCGGGAGGCGATCGCCGGGTCGTCGTTCCGGCGCGAGAGCGCCTGCATCGACGAGAACGACGCGATGGTGACGGGGTGGATCGCCGCCTCGGAGCCGCCGGCGATGACGACGTCGGCGACGCCGTCCTGCAGGTGCTCCCACGCATTGACGAGGGACTCGGTGCTCGACGCGCAGGCCGATACCACCGTGCGGATGCCCGCACGCGCGTGCAGGTCCATGCCGACCGCGGCGCCGGGGCCGTTCGGCATGAGCATGGGCACAGTCATCGGCAGCACGCGGCGCGGGCCGCGCTCGCGCAGCGTGTCCCACGCGTCGAGCAGGGTCCAGACGCCGCCGATGCCGGTCGCCCAGTCGATGGCGAGCCGTTCGGGAGCGACCTCGGGCGCACCGGCATCCGCCCACGCCTCGCGGCCGGCGATGAGGGCGAACTGGCTCGACGGGTCGAGCCGCTTGAGCTCGTGCCGCTCGAGCACGTCGGCGGGCGCGACCTTCGCCGACGCGGCGAAGGTCACGGGCAGGTCGTACTTGCCGACCCACTCCTGCTCGATGGTGCGCGCGCCGGACTCGCCGGCGAGCAGGGCCTTCCAACTGTCACGGGCGGTGCCGCCGATCGGCGTGGTCGCACCGATGCCCGTGATCACGATCTTCTTGGTCATACGAAGTCACTCCGATTGGGGCGATGGGAACGCCAGGCTGGAACGGAACGGACGGGCCGGCGGACGCCGGCCCGTCCGCACGTCACTAGGCCTGCGCGTTGACGATGAAGTCGACGGCGTCACCGACGGTCTTGAGGTTCTTGACCTCTTCGTCGGGGATCTTGACGTCGAACTTCTCCTCGGCGTTGACGACGATCGTCATCATCGAGATGGAGTCGATGTCGAGGTCGTCGGTGAACGACTTGTCCGCCTCGACCGTGTCGGTCGCGATGCCGGTCTCGTCGTTGATGAGCTCGGCCAGGCCGGCAAGCACTTCTTCGCGGGTCGATGCCATGGTTCTTCTCCTTGCAGGGGGTGTCTCGTATGACCGAGACACAGTCTAGATGGACGGGGGTCGGCGGCTCAGGGCAGAACCACCACTTGGGCGCCGAACACGAGTCCGGCGCCGAAGCCGATCTGGAGGGCGAGGCCCCCCGAGAGCTCGGGGTGCTCCTCGAGCAGGCGGTGCATCGCGAGCGGGATGGACGCCGCCGAGGTGTTGCCGGTCGTCGCGATGTCGCGACCGATGACGACCGACTCGGGGAGCTTCAGCTGCTTGGCGAACTCGTCGATGATGCGCATGTTCGCCTGGTGGGGGATGAACGCGGCGAGGTCGTCGGCGGTGATGCCTGCGGCATCCAGCGCCTGCTTGGCGACCTTCGCCATGTCCCATACGGCCCAGCGGAACACCGTCTGGCCCTCCTGGCGGAGCGTCGGCCACTCGGCGGCACCGTCGCGGAACTCCACGAGCGTGTGGTTCATGCCGACGGCGCCGGCCTTCGATCCGTCCGAGCCCCACACCGTGGGCGCGATCGACGGCTCGTCGCTCGGCCCGACGACGACCGCGCCGGCGCCGTCGCCGAGGAGGAAGGAGATCGTCCGGTCGGTCGGGTCGACGACGTCGGAGAGCTTCTCCGCGCCGATGACGAGCGCGTGGTGGGCGGCGCCCGCGCGGATCAGCGCGTCGGCCTGGGCGACGGCGTACGCGTAGCCCGCGCATGCCGCGTTCATGTCGTACGCGGCAGCCGGGTTCGCCCCCACGCGGTCGGCGACGACCGCCGCGATCGACGGTGTCTGCTGCACGTTCGAGATCGTCGCCACGATGACGAGGTCGATCTCGTTCGCGGGGACGCCCGAGCGCTCGATCGCCTCGCGCGCGGCATCCGTCGCCAGGTCGACCGCGAGCACGTCGGCACCGGCGCGGGCGCGCGTGATGATGCCCGTGCGCTGCTGGATCCACTCGTCGGAGGAGTCGATCGGTCCGACGAGGTCGTCGTTGGGGACCGCGTTCTCACCGCGCGCGGCGCCCACCGAGTACAGGCGGGTGTAGGTGGGACCGGTCGACTGGCTGAGCGTGGGGTGCGTCATGCTTCTCTCGTGTCGTGGGTGCGGGGTTCAGGCGGCCTGCTGCTCGATGAGCTCGATCGCAGCGGGGAGGTCGTCGGGGGTCTTGACGGCGACGGTCGGCACGCCCTTCAGCGCGCGCTTGGCGAGGCCAACGAGCGCTCCGGCGGGGGCGAGCTCGACGATCCCCGTGACGCCGGCGTCGGCGAACGAGGCCATGCAGCGGTCCCAGCGGACGGGCGAGGCGACCTGGCCGACCAGCAGGTCGACGAAGGCGGCGCCGGATGCCACGGTCGAACCGTCGCGGTTCGTCCACAGCGTGAGCGCGGGGTCGGCGGGCGAGAACGCTGAGGCGACGGCGGCGAGGCGGTCTCGGGCCGGCTGCATGTAGCGGGTGTGGAAGGCGCCGGCGACCTGCAGGGGGATGACGCGGGCGCCGGCGGGCGGCTCGGCCTTCAGCTGCTCGAGCGCATCGAGCGCGCCCGCGACGACGATCTGGCCGCCGCCGTTGTAGTTGGCGGGCTCCAGCCCGAGTGCGTCGAGGCGTGCGAGCAGCTCGGCCTCGTCGGCGCCGATGACCGCGCTCATGCCGGTCGCGACCTGCGCCGCGGCATCCGCCATCGCCCGACCGCGCTCGGCGACGAATCGCATGGCGTCGGCGTCGGCGAGCACGCCGGCGGCGGCGGCCGCGGTGATCTCGCCGACGGAATGTCCCGCGACGCCGCCGAGGCGCGCGTGGCGGCCGTCGGCCGCGAGCGCGTCGAAGGCGAGGATGCCGGCCGCCACGATGAGCGGCTGGGCGATCGCGGTGTCGCGGATCGTGTCGGCGTCGCTCTCGGTGCCGTGCAGCGCGAGGTCGACGCCGGCGGCCTCGGAGAGACCGGCCAGACGCTCGGCGAATGCGGGCT
Source organism: Agromyces sp. GXQ0307 (assembly GCF_044769845.1). Taxonomy (NCBI): domain Bacteria; kingdom Bacillati; phylum Actinomycetota; class Actinomycetes; order Micrococcales; family Microbacteriaceae; genus Agromyces; species Agromyces sp. GXQ0307. The sequence continues at coordinate 168,116 of NZ_JBIZVY010000003.1, forward strand.
CGGCGAGCCAGGGAGCGAGGAAACCGGGGGTCTGGGAGCCCTGACCAGGGCAGACGACGACGATCACCGTCTCAGTCTGCCAATCCCACGCAGGCGATGGGTGTGCACTCGCCACAAGGTATTCGTCGGACCCTTGTCCTGCCCGCACATACGCGATCAGTTCGAGGGGCGGCGGCGCGGCGTCGACTCGTGGTCGCTCATCGACCCGATGATGAGCGCCGACTGGAGGATCAGTGCCTCGCGCGCGCCCGTGGCATCCCACCCGATCACGTCGGAGACGCGCTTCAGGCGGTACCGTACCGTGTTCGGGTGGACGAACAGCTCGCGCGCGGTCGCCTCGAGCGACCGGCCGTTGTCGAGGTAGCTCCAGAGCGTCGTGAGGAGCTCGGTCGAGTGGGCCTGGAGCGGCCGATAGATGCGGTGCACGAGCGTCGCCCGCGCGAGCGGGTCGCCCGCGAGCGCGCGCTCGGGCAGCAGGTCGTCGGCGTGCACCGGCCGCGGAGCGTGACGCCACGACCGTGCCACGGCGAAGCCGGCCAACGCCGCCTTCGCGCTCTTGGACGCGTCGACGAGGTTCGGCACCTCGTGGCCGAGCACGAGGTGACCGGGGCCGAAGTTCGACTCGAGCTGGGTCGCGATCTCCATGAATGAGAGCGCGGGCGCGGTGCCCACCGACTCCTCGGACTCGCCGCCCCGCGGTTCGGCACGGCCGATGACGACGACGAGTCGGTTGCCCTGCACGCCGATGAGGACGTCGGCGTGCATGTGCCGCGCAGCCCGCCGCACCTGGTCGACGTCGAACAGCTTCGGGGCGGTGCCGACGAGCACCGCGACCTCGCCGTGGCCGTGCCAGCCGAGCGCCGCGATCCGACTCGGCAGCTCGTCGTCGTACTCGCCCGAGAGGATCGAGTCGACGACGAGGGCTTCGAGGCGCGCGTCCCAGAGGCCGCGCGCCTCGGCGGCGCGTGCGTAGACGTCGGCGGCGGCGAACGCGATCTCGCGCGAGTAGAGCAGGATCGCCTCCCGCAGGGGCTCGCCGCCGTCCTTCACGCGCTCCTCGACGACCTCGACCGTGACGCGGATGAGCTGGAGGGTCTGCTGCAGGCTCACCGAACGGAGGAGCTCGCGCGGTGCCGCACCGAACACGTCGGCCGCGATCCACGGCGTCGACCGCGGATCGTCGAACCAGGCGATGAACGACGAGATGCCCGCCTGTGCGACGAGGCCCACCGCCGAGCGGCGGCTCGGCGGCATCTCCCCGTACCAGGGCAGCGTGTCCTCCAGGCGCTTCAGCGTCTGCGTCGAGAGCTCACCCGAGATGGTGCGCAACCATGCGAGGGTCTCCGCCTTGGTCCTGGGCTTCGTCGCCACCGTCTGAACGCCTGCTAGCTCTCGCCGCCGGCGTTGCCGGTCGTGCCCGCGTTCACGTCGTGGAGCCGATAGCGCTCGATCGCCTGCGCCGGGAGCGAGCGATCGACCTCGCCGCGTTCGGCGAGCAGTTGCAGCGTCCGGACCACGACCGACGGACCGTCGATCTTGAAGAAGCGACGGGCGGCGGGGCGCGTGTCCGAGAAGCCGAAGCCGTCGGCGCCGAGGGTCGCGTACTGACCCGGAACGTACGGCCGGATCTGCTCCTGCACCGCGTGCATGAAGTCGGACACGGCGACGAACGGGCCGCGGGCGCCCGCGAGCTTCTGCGTGAGGTACGGCACGTGGCGCTCGGCCTCCGGGTGGAGGAAGTTGTGCTCGTCGGCACGCAGGCCGTCGCGCGCGAGCTCCGACCAGCTGGTCACCGACCAGACGTCGGCCGAGATGCCCCAGTCCTGGGCGAGCAGGTGCTGCGCCTCGATGATCCACGGCACCGCGACGCCCGAGGCGAGCAGCTGGGCCTTCGGCCCGTCGCCCGAGCCCTCCGAGATGCGATGGATGCCGCGGACGATGCCGTCCACGTCGACCGACTCGGGCTCGGCGGGCTGCACGAGCGGCTCGTTGTAGACCGTCAGGTAGTACATGACGTTCGGGTCGGCGTGGGTGCCGCCGTACATGCGATCCAGGCCCGAGCGCATGATGTGCCCGATCTCGTAGCCGTAGGCCGGGTCGTACGAGACGACCGCCGGGTTCGTCGCCGCGAGGAGCGGCGAGTGCCCGTCGGCGTGCTGCAGGCCCTCGCCCGTGAGCGTGGTCCGGCCGGCCGTCGCCCCGATGATGAAGCCGCGCGCCATCTGGTCGCCGGCCGCCCACATCGCGTCGCCGGTGCGCTGGAACCCGAACATCGAGTAGAAGACGTAGATCGGGATGAGCGGCTCGCCCTGCGTCGAGTACGACGTGCCGACGGCGGTGAACGCGGCGAGCGCGCCCGCCTCGTTGATGCCGACGTGGACGATCTGGCCCTGCGGGCTCTCCTTGTAGGCCAGGAGCAGTTCGCGGTCGACCGACGTGTAGTGCTGGCCCATCGGGTTGTAGATCTTCGCGTTCGGGAAGAACGCGTCCATGCCGAATGTGCGGGCCTCGTCGGGGATGATCGGGACGATGCGGTTGCCGAAGTCCTTCGACCGCATGAGGTCCTTCAGGAGCCGGACGAACGCCATCGTCGTGGCGACCTCCTGCGTGCCCGAGCCCTTCTTCGCGATCGCGTAGGCCGAGTCGTCGGGCAGCGAGATCGCGGTGTGGTTCGTCCGGCGCTCCGGCAGGTAGCCGCCGAGCTCGCGGCGACGCTCGTGGAGGTACTGGATCGCCTCGTCGTTCTCGCCGGGGTGGTAGTAGGGCGGGAGGTAGGGGTTCTCCTCCAGCTGCGCGTCGGAGATCGGGATGCGCATGGTGTCGCGGAACGTCTTGAGGTTGTCCAGCGTCATCTTCTTCATCTGGTGCGTCGCGTTGCGCCCCTCGAAGGCCGGACCGAGGCCGTAGCCCTTGATGGTCTTGGCGAGGATGACGGTGGGCTGGCCCGTGTGCTCGGTCGCGGCCTTGAACGCGGCGTAGACCTTGCGGTAGTCGTGGCCGCCGCGCTTGAGGTTCCAGATCTGCTCGTCGGAGAGGTCCTTGACGAGTTCGAGCGCGCGCGGGTCGCGGCCGAAGAAGTTCTCGCGGACGTACGCGCCGGACTCGGCCTTGTAGGTCTGGTAGTCGCCGTCGGGCGTCACGTTCATCAGGTTGCGGAGCGCGCCGTCCTGGTCGCGCGCGAGCAGGTCGTCCCACTCGCGGCCCCAGACGACCTTGATGACGTTCCAGCCGGCACCGCGGAAGAAGCTCTCGAGCTCCTGGATGATCTTGCCGTTGCCGCGCACCGGGCCGTCGAGTCGCTGCAGGTTGCAGTTGATGACGAAGGTGAGGTTGTCGAGGCCCTCGTTCGCGGCGACCTGGAGCTGGCCGCGGCTCTCGACCTCGTCCATCTCGCCGTCGCCGAGGAAGGCCCAGACGTGCTGGTCGGAGGCGTCCTTGATGCCGCGGTTGGTGAGGTACTTGTTGGCCTGCGCCTGGTAGATCGCGTTGATCGGGCCGAGGCCCATCGACACCGTCGGGAACTGCCAGAACTCCGGCATGAGGCGCGGGTGCGGGTACGACGAGAGGCCCGCCGGGGCGTGCGACTTCTCCTGGCGGAAGCCGTCGAGCTGGTCGGTCGAGAGTCGCCCCTCGAGGAACGCGCGCGCGTAGGTGCCGGGGGAGGCGTGACCCTGGATGAAGATCTGGTCGCCGCCGCCGGGGTGGTCCTGGCCGCGGAAGAAGTGGTTGAAGCCGACCTCGTAGAGCGCGGCCGACGACGCGTACGTCGAGATGTGGCCGCCGACGGCGATGCCGGGGCGCTGGGCGCGGTGAACGAGCATCGCGGCGTTCCAGCGGATCCACGCGCGGTAGCGGCGCTCGAGCTCCTCGTCGCCCGGGAAGGCGGGCTCGTTCTCAGGCGCGATCGTGTTCAGGTAGTCCGTGGTCGGCACCATCGGGACGCCGAGGTGGAGCTCCTTGGAGCGCTTGAGCAGGCTGAGCATGATCTCGCGCCCGCGCTGGTGGCCCTTCTCGGCGACGAGGGCGTCGAGGGACTCCGCCCACTCGTTGGTCTCCTCCGGATCGGAGTCCATCGCCTCGACCGAGTACGGGTCCTGGTCGTTGACAGTCACACTCGACCTCTCTCTTCAGCAGATCGTGCCTCGTGACGTGCATCGCGCACGACGAAGACCGGGTCACGGTCCGGGGGCACCACGCCATCCTAGTGAGTCTACGGGGACGCATGGCGGGCTAGGCTGGCCCGCGTCCGGCCGGAACCCGAGGGAGGCGCCCGTGATCCTCCGTCCCGGGGCGCTCGCCCCCGAGTTCGCACTGCCCGATCAGCATGGCGCGCCCCGGCGCCTCGCCGATCGACGCGGAGTCCGACCCGTCGTCCTGGCCTTCGTGCCGTTCGCGTTCTCGCGCACCTGCACTCGCGAGCTGGGCGAGCTGGATGCCGCTCGGCCGATGTTCGATGCCGCCGGCGCCGAACTGCTCGTCGCCTCGGTCGACTCGAAGCACGCGCTGCGAGCCTGGGCCGACGAGCTGGGCGTCGGCCTCTCCCTGCTGTCCGACTTCTGGCCGCACGGCGCCGTCGCGAGCGCGTACGGCGCGTTCGACGAGCTCGCCGGATTCGCGCGGCGCGCATCGTTCGCGATCGGCGCCGACGGCGTCATCCGCTCGTCGTTCGAGGCGCCGCCCGGCGAGGCGCGCCCGCTGGCCGCGTACCGCGGGGCGCTCGCGTCTCTCGGGTGAGTCGCGGGCGGGCGGATGCCGCCGGCTCGCGACGCTACGATCGAAGTGCCGCAGCGCGCGGCGAGGGCCTTTAGCTCAGTTGGTAGAGCGCCACGCTTACACCGTGGATGTCGTCGGTTCGAGCCCGGCAGGGCCCACCTCATTCGGACACGACCGCACGCCCATCCAGCATCCGGCGCGGCCACGATGCACCACTGCAGCCCGCCCGCCATGAGGGCGGCCCGCTCGCGCCCGGCGATCTCCACGGGATGGGCCGCGACCACCGCGGCGGCGCGGCAACCGCGGTCCGGGCCGGTGCGCCGGTTCGGCGTAGGCTTGGGCGCGTGCCAGCCAGCCTCGCCGACGTCCTCTCGACCGTGGAGCGCCTGTGGCCCGCCTCCGGCGCGGAACCGTGGGATGCGCCGGGCCTGGTGACCGGCGATCCGTCGCGCGAGGTGTCGCGCGTGCTGCTCGCCGTCGATGCGGTCTCGGCGACGGTCGACGAGGCCGTGGCATCCGGTTCCGACCTGATGATCGCGCATCACCCGCTGCTGCTCCGCGGCGTCACCTCCATCGCCGAGGACCGCTACAAGGGCGCCCTGCTCGCTCGGCTCATCCGCGCCGACTGCGCCCTGGTCGGCGCGCACACGAACGCCGACGTCGTCGAGACCGGCACGTCCGCGGTCCTCGCCGAACGGCTCGGCCTGGTCGACGCCGTGCCGATCATGCCGAGTGCGACGGATGCCGCGCGCGGCCTCGGGCGTGTGGGGCGCCTCGCCGAACCGACCACGCTGGGCCGGCTCGCCCGCCGGCTCGCCGAGATCCTGCCGCCGACGGCGACCGGAGTCCGCGCTGCGGGCGGATTCGACGATCCGGTCGAGACCGTCGCCGTCTGCGGCGGCGCAGGCGACTCCCTGCTCGCGCACCCGGCCGTCCGCGCGTCGGACGCGTTCGTCACCGCCGACCTCCGGCATCACCCGGCGTCCGAGGCGCGCGAGCAGGCGATGCTCGGCGGCGGTCCGGCACTGCTCGACGTGTCGCACTGGGCGAGCGAATGGCTGTGGCTGGATGCCGCGGCTCGCGAGCTGCGCGACGCGCACCCCGACCTCGAGGTCGTCGTCAGCGAGCTCCGTACCGATCCGTGGGACTTCCAGGTCGTCCAGTGACCCGTCCCGAGACGATCCTCCCGACCTCCCGCACCACCGACCAGACCCCGACGAGGAGCACCACGTGAAGGCCAGCCCCGCCGACCAGGAGCAGCTGCTCCGCCTCCAGGCCATCGACACCAGGCTGCAGCAGCTCGCGCACCGGCTGCGCTCGCTGCCGCAGACCGCCGAGCTCGCCGCCCTCGGCGAGCGCGACACCGCCGTCCGCGGCCGACGTGCCGAGGCCATCGGTGCGCTCGAGGACGCGCGCACCGAGCTCGGGCGCATCGAGTCCGACGTCGAGGTCGTCGAGAAGCGCATCGCGCGCGACGGCGACCGGCTGACGCACACCTCGTCGATGAAGGACGTGCAGGCGCTCGAGGCCGAGCTCGTATCGCTCCGCAAGCGCCTCAGCGACCTCGAGGACGCCGAGCTCATCGTGATGGAGAAGGTGGAGGCCGCCGAGGCGCACGTCGCCGGGATCGATCGCGAGCGCGCGGAGCTCGCGGAGTCGACCGCTGCGGTCGAGGCGGCGCGCGATGAGGCCGCCGGCGGGCTCGGGACCGAGCGCGAGCAGGCCGAGCGCGACCGGACGACCATCGCCGGCACGGTGCCCGAGGACCTCCTGCGGTTCTACGAGGACCGGCGGGTCCGCGGTGGCGGCATCGGCGCGGCGCTGCTGCGCCAGCGCACGTGCGGCGGCTGCACGATCACGCTCACGGGGTCCGACCTCGAGGCCGTGCGCCGCGCAGCGGACGACGAGGTCGTGCAGTGCCCCGAGTGCGACCGGATCCTCGTGCGCACCGCCGAATCGGGTCTCTGACGACCCACGAGCTCGTGTCGGCGCGGTAGCCTTGACGGGCGAGCGGGTCGGCAAGACGGCCGCGTCGCCCGAGTGATCGGGTGCCGAGGAACGTCCGGGCTCCGCAGGGCAGGACGGTGGGTAACGCCCACCCGGGGTGACCCGCGAGACAGTGCCACAGAAAGCAGACCGCCACGGGCCTCGGCCCGGGGTAAGGGTGAAACGGTGGGGTAAGAGCCCACCAGCGGCCGCGGTGACGCGGTCGGCTCGGTAAACCTCGTCCGGAGCAAGGCCAGACAGAACACCATGGGGCTGCCCGTCCCGTGTTCGGGTAGGCCGCTGGAGGGGCACGGCAACGTGTCTCCGAGAGAGATGGTCGTCCAGCCGGTGTCGCGCAAGCGCCCGGTGAACAGAACCCGGCGTATCAGCCGGCCCGCTCGCCCCCCGCCCGGCCGCGCTCCGCGGCGTGCAGCGGAACGCCCGCGGCGGCGGCCGGTCAGAACTTCGCGGCGAGGGCCGCAGCGCCGAGGATGCCCGCGTTGTTGCGGTGCACGGCGGGCACGATGGGGGTCTTCAGGTCGAGCAGCGGCAGGAACTGCTCGTGATGCTTCGACACACCGCCGCCGACGACGAACAGGTCGGGGGAGAAGAGGAACTCGACGTGCGCGTAGTAGCGCTGGAGGCGCTCCGCCCACGCATCCCACGACAGGGCATCGCGCTCCATCGCCGAGTAGGCGGCGCGCGACTCGGCGTCGTGCCCGTCGAGCTCGAGGTGCCCGAGCTCGGTGTTCGGCACGACCACGCCGTCGAAGATGAGCGCCGAGCCGATGCCGGTGCCGAGCGTCGTGAGGATCACGAGGCCGTCCTCGTCCTTCGCCGCGCCGAAGCGCGCCTCGGCGTAGCCGGCGGCATCCGCGTCGTTGATGAAGTGGATGTCGCTCCGCAGTTCCTTCTCGAACAGTCGCTCCGCCTCCAGGCCGATCCACTCGTCCGAGACGTTCGCCGCCGACAGCGTGCGGCCGTGCTTGACGATGGCGGGGAAGCAGACGCCGAGCGGCAGGCCGGTGTGGCCCCGGTCTGCGACCTCGGCGAGCAGCTCGGCGGTCGCCTCCAGGATGTCGGCCGGTCGACCACCGGGGGGCGTCTTCACCTTGATCCGCTCGGTGACGAGCTCGCCGCTACCGAGATCGACCACCGCGCCCTTGATGCCCGTGCCGCCGATGTCGATGCCGATCGCCCGTTCAGTCGCCATGGCGCCACGATACCGCGCGACCGGAGGCCGACGCGGTCACGGCAGCGTGAGGATCTCCGCACCCCGCTCGGTCACGACGAGGGTGTGCTCGAACTGCGCCGTCAGCGACCGATCGCGGGTGACGACCGTCCAATCGTCGCCCCAGAGGTCCCAGTCGGTCGTGCCGAGCGTGAGCATCGGCTCGATCGTGAACACCATGCCGGTCTCGATCACCGTCGTCGCGTTCGGGTCGTCGAAGTGGGGGATCACGAGCCCCGTGTGGAACGCGCGCCCGACGCCGTGTCCGGTGTAGTCGCGTACGACGCCGTAGCCGAACCGCTTCGCGTACGACTCGATCGCGCGCCCGATGACGTTCACCTGCCGGCCCGGGGCGACCGCGCGGATGCCGCGGGCCAGTGCCTCGCGCGTGCGCTCGACGAGCAGCCGGGCCTCCTCGTCGGCCTCGCCGACGAGGAGGGTCGCGTTGAGGTCGCCGTGCATGCCGTCGAGGTACGCGGTGACGTCGAGGTTCACGAGGTCGCCGTCGGCGAGCACGGTGTCGTCGGGGATGCCGTGGCAGATCACCTCGTTGACCGACGTGCACGACGACTTCGGGTAGCCGCGGTAGCCGAGCGTCGAGGGGTACGCGCCGTGCGCGACGACGTACTCGTGCGCGATGCGGTCGAGCTCGTCGGTCGTCACGCCGGGCCGGATGGCGGCGGCGGCGGCCTCGATGGCGCCCGCAGCGACCCGCCCGGCGGCGCGGATCCGCTCGACCTCGTCGGGCGAGTAGCGGTCGCCGCCCGTGTTCGGGGAGGGTGCCGGGCGCCCGACGTACTCGGGTCGTGCGATCGAGGACGGCACGGCGCGCGTCGGCGACAGTCGGCCGGGGATCAGGTGGCCGGCGGGGTCCTTGGGCATAGGATCAGCCTATGTCGAGGGACGTCGAGCATCAGTTCTGGTACAACCTCAACACCGGTGAGGTCGAGGAGGGGTTGGTCTCCCCGGCGGTCGAGCGGGTCGGTCCGTTCGAGACGCGCGCCGAGGCCGAGCAGGCGCTCGAGATCCTGCGTGCGAACAGCGCGAAGTGGGCCGAGGAGGACGCCGCCGAGGAGTGAGCCCCACCGGGCGGCCGGCCGCCGCGGTCCGCGCGCTCAGTACGAGTGCTCCTCCGTGGGGTAGGCGCCCGACGCGACATCCGCCGCCCACTCGCGCGCGGCGTCGCCGAGGATGCCGGCCAGGTTCGCGTACTGCTTCACGAACCGCGGGATGCGACCGGTCGTCAGGCCCGCCCAGTCGGTCCAGACGAGGAGCTGCCCGTCGCAGTGCGGTCCGCCGCCGACCGAGATCGTCGGGATGTGCAGGAGCTCGGTGACCTGCCGCGCGGCATCCGCCGGCACCATCTCGAGCACCACGGCGAACGCCCCGGCGTCCTGGATCGCCTGCGCGTCGGCGAGCAACTGCTTCACGCCCTCGCCGCGACCCTGGATGATGTGCCCGCCGAGGCCGTGCTCGCTCTGCGGCGTGTACCCGATGTGCGCCATGACCGGGATGCCCGCGCCGACGATGCGCCGGATCTGCTTCTGGCTACGTTCGCCGCCCTCGAGCTTCACCGCGTGCGCGCCCGCCTCCTTCATGAACCGGATGGCGGTGTGCAGGGCCTCGTCGGGGCCGTTCTCGTACGAGCCGAAGGGCATGTCGGCGACGACGAATGCGCGCTCGACCGCTCCGGCGACCGCCCGGGTGAGCGGGATCAGCTCGTCGACCGTGACCGGCAGGGTCGTCTCGTAGCCGAGGACGTTGTTGCCCGCGGAGTCGCCCACGAGGAGGAAGTCGATGCCCGCCTCGTCGAAGATGCGGGCCGTGAGCTGGTCGTAGCTCGTGAGCCCCGTGATCTTGATGCCGTCGCGCTTGGCGGTCTGGAAGTGCCGCGTCCGGACGCGCTTCGGGCCGCTCGGCGAGCTCGACGCGCCGCCGTACGGGTTCTCGGCCACGGGGGCCTCGGATGGGGTCGCTGCGCCGTCGGATGCGTGGTCGGACATGGCGCCAGTCTCGCACAGCACCGCCGTCATCCGGGCGGGACGGCCGGGCCCGACCGACTACGCTGAGAGCATCGAGGAAGGGTGTGCATGGACAAGCAGCGCGACTTCGTTCTCCGGACCATCGAAGAGCGAGGAGTCAAGTTCGTCAGGCTCTGGTTCACGGACGTCGTCGGCACGCTGAAGTCGGTCGCCATCGCGCCCGCCGAGGTCGAGGGCGCGTTCACCGAGGGCATCGGGTTCGACGGCTCGGCGATCGAGGGCCTCAGCCGGACCTTCGAATCCGACCTGCTCGCGTTCCCCGACCCGACGACCTTCCAGACCCTGCCGTGGCGCGGCGACATCGATCCGACCGCCCGGATGTTCTGCGACATCACGACTCCCGACGGCGAACCCGCGGTCGCCGACCCGCGCAACGTGCTGAAGCGCACGCTCGCGCGCGCCGCGGACGCCGGGTTCACGTTCTACACGCATCCCGAGATCGAGTTCTACCTGCTCAAGTCCTCGAAGTACGGCTCCGAGGGACCCCAGCCGGTCGACTCGGCGGGCTACTTCGACAACGTGCCCGGCGGTACCGCGCACGACTTCCGCCGCCGCTCGGTGCGGATGCTGGAGGACCTCGGCATCTCGGTCGAGTTCAGCCACCACGAGGCGGGCCCCGGCCAGAACGAGATCGACCTCCGCTACGCCGACGCGCTCACCACGGCCGACAACATCATGACCTTCCGCACCGTCGTGAAGGAGGTGGCGATCGAACAGGGCGTCTACGCCACGTTCATGCCGAAGCCGTTCTCCGACAAGCCCGGCTCGGGCATGCACACGCACCTCTCGCTCTTCGAGGGCGACGCGAACGCGTTCTACGAGCCGGGTGCGCAGTACCAGCTCTCCAAGATCGGCCGGCAGTTCATCGCGGGCCTGCTCCGCCACGCGAACGAGATCTCGGCCGTCACGAACCAGTTCGTGAACTCCTACAAGCGACTCTGGGGCGGTGATGAGGCGCCGAGCTTCATCTGCTGGGGCCACAACAACCGCTCGGCCCTCGTCCGCGTGCCGCTCTACAAGCCGAACAAGGGGCAGAGCGCGCGCGTCGAGTACCGTGCCATCGACTCCGCCGCGAACCCCTACCTGGCGTTCTCGCTGCTCCTCGCCGCCGGGCTCAAGGGCATCGAGGAGGGCTACGAGCTCCCCTCCGAGGCGGAAGACGACGTGTGGGCGCTGACCGACAGCGAGCGTCGCGCGCTCGGCTACCGGCCGCTGCCCGCGAGCCTCGACCACGCGATCGAGTACATGGAGACCTCCGAGCTCGTCGCCGACACGCTCGGCGAGCACGTCTTCAATTACGTGCTCGCGAACAAGCGAGCCGAGTGGCGCGACTACCGCACGCAGGTCACGCCGTTCGAACTGCAGCGCAACCTCGAGATCCTCTGACGGCCGGCACCGGATGACGCGCACCGCCCCGACCCTCGGAGCGCTCGCGCGCGCCGGATTCGACGACCTCGACCTCGCCGCGACGAACTCGGCCGAACTCGCGGATGCCGCGGGGATCGAGCCGGAGGCCCTCGTCGACGCCCTCGGCGCGGCCGCCGATCCCGACCAGGCGCTCCTCGAACTGCGGCGCCTGCACGAGCGTGCGCCCGAGTCGGTCGCCGCGATCGTCCACGATCCGGCTGCACTGGACCGGGCGGCGCGGCTGCTCGGCGCATCCCGCGGATTCGCCGAGTTCTTCCTCCGGAACCTCGACGAACTCGACCTCCTGCACGCGCCGCCGGCCGCGCCGCCGTCCGCGGAGCAGGCCGCATCCGAGCTGGTCGCGGTCGCGGCATCCGTCGACGCCTCCGTCTCCGAACTGGCGGACGCCGGAGCGCGCGCGCTCCGGGTGCGGTATCGACGATTGCTGGCCGCACTCGCGATCTGGGACCTCACCCGCAGCGATGCGGTCGACGCGCTCGACACCGCGGCCGCGGGACTCGCCGACCTCGCCGGGGGAGCCATCGAGGCCGCCCTGCACCTCGCGCGTCGGCTCGCGGGCCGCGAGGCGGGCGAGCCGGCCGCTCCTGGCCGGTATCCGACCACCGAGGTCGCCGCGACCCGCCTCGCCGTCATCGGCATGGGCAAGGCCGGTGCACGGGAGCTCAACTACGTCAGCGACGTCGACGTCATCTTCGTCGCGGAATCCGCCGACGAGGAGGTCGTTCCGACGGCTCGGGCCCTCGAGATCGCGACGAAGCTCGCCATGGCGATGATGCGCGCGATCGGCGAGCCCGGGATCGAGCCGCCGCTCTGGGAGGTCGACCCGAACCTCCGGCCCGAGGGCAAGGACGGCGCACTCGTGCGCACGCTCGAGTCGCACCTTCAGTACTACGACCGGTGGGCGAAGAGCTGGGAGTTCCAGGCGCTGCTCAAGGCCCGGCCGCTCGCCGGCGACCCCGGCCTCGGCGCACGGTACGCTGCGGGCGTCGCGCCGAAGGTCTGGTCGAGTTCGTCGCGCGAAGGGTTCGTCGAATCCGTCCAGCGGATGCGCGAACGGGTCACCGACCACATCCCGTCCGACGAGGTCGACGTCCAGTTGAAGCTCGGACCCGGCGGCCTCCGCGACATCGAGTTCACCGTCCAGCTCCTCCAGCTGGTGCACGGTGCGACCGACGAGGCGATCCGCCAGGCCGGGACCCTGCCCGCCCTCACGGCGCTCGCCGAACACGGCTACGTCGGCCGCGAGGAAGCCGCCGAGTTCTCCCGCGACTACCGGCTGCTGCGCGTCCTCGAGCACCGCCTGCAGCTCGCCCGCCTCCGGCGCACGCACCTGATGCCGCGCGACGACGCGGAGCGCCGCGTGCTCGCACGGGCGTCGGGGCTCGCGCGCACGTCGGGCGAGCTCACCGAGATCTGGCAGGCGACGCGGCGCCGTGTTCGAGGCCTGCACGAGCGCCTCTTCTACCGCCCGCTGCTCTCCGCGGTCGCGGCGCTGCCCGCCGACGGGCTGGAGCTCACGAGCGCGCAGGCGGAGGCGCGGCTCGCCGCGATCGGCTTCCAGGATCCGCGCGGAGCGCTCGCGCACATCGCCGCGCTGACTGCAGGGGTCTCGCGACGCGCCACGATCCAACGCCACCTCATGCCCGTGCTGATCTCCTGGTTCGCGGGCGGCGCCGACCCCGACTACGGTCTGCTCGCGTTCCGCCGGATCAGCGACGCCCTCGGCACGACGCACTGGTACCTGCGCCTGCTGCGCGACTCCTCGGACGCCGCGTCGCGGCTCACGCGCGTGCTCTCAGGATCCCGCTTCGCGGGCGAACTGCTGGAGCGGATCCCCGAGGCGGTCGCCTGGCTCGAGGATGTCGACGAACTGCGCCCGCGGCCGCTCTCGGCGCTGCGGGAGGAGGGCGACGCGGTGCTCGCCCGCCACGGCGAGCTCGATGCCGCGGCGAAGGTGATCCGGGCGATGCGCCGCCGCGAGGTCCTCCGGCTCGCCCTCGCGGCGATCCTCGACGTGTGCACCGTGGAGGAACTCGGACACGGGCTGAGCGACGTCGTCGAGGCCCACCTCGAATCGCTGCTCCGCGCGATCCGGCGCGGCGACGACGGCATCGAGTTCGCCGTGATCGGCATGGGCCGGTTCGGCGGGCGAGAGCTCGGCATCGCCTCCGACGCCGACATCCTGTACGTGTACCGGGCGACGACCGCCGAGCCCGACGCGGCGCACACGCGAGCGCTGAAGATCGTCTCCGAGCTCGTCCGGACGAGCGAGGACGCGCGGCTCCCGTTCGAGCTCGATGCCGGCCTTCGCCCCGAGGGTCGCAACGGCGTCGTCGCTCGCTCGCTCGAGGCCTATCGCGCGTACTACGCACGCTGGTCGCTCACCTGGGAGGCGCAGGCGCTGCTCCGGGCGCGCGGAGTGGCCGGCGATTCCGCGCTCGTCGCCGACTTCACGGAGCTGGCGGACACGGTCCGGTATCCGAGCGGCATCGCCGACCAGGAGGTCCGGGAGGTCAAGCGGATCAAGGCGCGCGTCGAGAACGAACGCCTCCCGCAGGGCGCCGATCCGACGCGCCACCTGAAGCTCGGACGGGGGTCGCTGAGCGACGTGGAGTGGTTCGTCCAGCTCATCCAGCTCGAGCACGCCGCCGAGGTTCAGGCACTGCGCACCACCTCGACGCTCGACGCGCTCTCGGCATCCGTCGAGGCTGGACTGATCGACGCGTCCGATGCCGAGACCCTCAGGGCCGCCTGGATCATGGCCTCGCGCGCCCGATCGGCGCTCACGCTCTGGCTCGACCGGACCACCGACGTACTGCCGGTCGAACGCACGCAGCTCGAGGGAATCGCACGCATCATGGGCTATCCGCCCGGCTCGGCCACCGCACTCGAGCACGACTACCTCGCCGTGACCCGGCGGGCGCGGGCGGTCTTCGAGCGCGGGTTCTACGGCGTCGAGCCGCGACGGGAACCGACCGTCGGCTGAGCCATCGGGCCGAGAACGACACGAGGGCCCGTGCCGCAGATGCGACACGGGCCCTCGGCTCTCTGGGGGGATGGGGGAGAGAGATCAGACGCCGTAGTACAGCTCGTACTCGAACGGGTGCGGACGCTGGGCCAGCGGCTTCAGCTCCTTCTCGCGCTTGTAGTCGATCCAGGTCTCGATGAGCTCCTTGGTGAACACGCCGCCCTCGAGCAGGAAGTCGTGGTCGGCCTCGAGCGCGTCGAGCACGGCGTCGAGCGAACCGGGGACCTGCGGGATGGCCTTGGCCTCCTCGGGCGGCAGCTCGTAGAGGTCCTTGTCGACCGGCTCGTGCGGCTCGATGCGGTTCTTGATGCCGTCGAGGCCCGCCATCAGCTGCGCGGCGAACGCGAGGTAGGGGTTGCCCGAGGCATCCGGTGCGCGGAACTCGATGCGCTTGGCCTTCGGGTTGGTGCCCGTGATCGGGATGCGGATCGCCGCCGAGCGGTTGCCCGCGGAGTACACGAGGTTGACCGGTGCCTCGAAGCCCGGCACGAGGCGGTGGTAGGAGTTCACGGTCGGGTTCGTGAACGCGAGGATCGCGGGGGCGTGCTTGAGGATGCCGCCGATGTACCAGCGCGCCACGTCGGAGAGCCCGCCGTAGCCGGCCTCGTCGTAGAACAGCGGCTTGCCGTCGTTCCAGAGCGACTGGTGGGTGTGCATGCCCGAACCGTTGTCGCCGAAGAGCGGCTTCGGCATGAACGTGGCGGTCTTGCCCCACTCGTTGGCCGTGTTCTTGACGATGTACTTGAACTTCAGGATGTCGTCGGCCGCGTGGACCATCGTGTCGAACTTGTAGTTGATCTCGCCCTGGCCCGCGGTGCCGACCTCGTGGTGCGATCGCTCGACCTCGAGGCCCGCCTCGATGAGCTTCAGCACGATGTCGTCGCGGAGGTCGGCGTGCTGGTCGACCGGCGACACGGGGAAGTAGCCGCCCTTGTAGGCGGTCTTGTTGGCGAGGTTCCCGCCTTCTTCCTCGCGGCCGGAGTTCCAGGCGCCCTCGCTCGAGTCGACCGAGAAGAAGCTGGAGTTCTGCTTCACCTCGTAGCGGACGTCGTCGAAGATGTAGAACTCCGCCTCCGGTGCGAAGAACGCGGTGTCGGCGATGCCGGTCGACGCAAGGTACTTCTCGGCCTTCTTGGCGACCTGACGCGGGTCCTTGCCGTAGATCTCGCCGTTGCGCGGGTTGTAGATGTCGAAGACCATGATCAGCGTCCGTTCGGCGCGGAACGGGTCGACGTAGGCCGTCGAGACGTCGGGGATGAGCTGCATGTCGGACTCGTGGATCGACGCGAACCCGCGGATCGAGGAGCCGTCGAACAGCTGGCCGACGGTGAAGAAGTCCTCATCGACGGTGGAGGCCGGGATGTTGAAGTGCTGCTGCACACCCGGAAGGTCGGTGAAGCGGATGTCGAGGAACTTGACGTCCGTCTCCTTGATGAACTTGAGGACTTCGGAAGAATCACTGAACATGTGACGGTGCTCCAAGGGAAGGTAGAGGGCGAGGACGCAGTCGTTCGACCGGTTGCGACGCTATCCGGATGGGGTTTCCCTGCCGTGACACCGATGTTTCGACCGTGTTACACGGCCGGCGCTCGGTAGACTCGTGCGGTGCCAGACCCCTCGACGCCGACCGGCGACATCCCCCCGAGCACCTACCCCGGCGAACGCCTGGGCCTTCCCGAGGAGGGCATCGGTTCGGTCGGACGCGTCGGGCGCCGCATCGCGGCGCTCATGATCGACTGGCTCATCGCGAACGTCATCGCGCTCCTCGTCGGCCCCTACGCCTCGACGGCGCAGTCCTGGGCGACGCTCGGCATCTTCGCCCTCATGCAGATCCTGTTCATCCCGACCATCGGCGGAAGCGTCGGCCATCGCCTGCTCGGCATGCGCGTGGTGCCGATCCGCGGCGGATGGATCGGGCTCTGGCGTCCGGTCGTCCGCACCCTCCTGCTCGTGGTCGTCGTCCCCGCGCTCGTCTGGGACTCGGACCAGCGCGGCTTCCACGACAAGGTCGCCGGCACGGTTCTGATCCGCGCCTGACCGGCGCCCTCGGCGGACCGGTACGTCCCGGTACTTCGGATGGCGGAGACGACCGCGGCATCCGCCCTGGTGAACGGATGCCGCGTGGAGTCGTCGCAGGTCAGCGCATGCGACCGCGCTGCGGACGCACCCGCATCGGGTCGACGCCCTTCGGAATGGGCAGCGGGGCCTGCAGCGAGTTGAGCCGGTTCGTGACCGCGAGGACCTCGGGCTTGGTGAGGCTGCGCTTGGTCTTCCGGAGCGTCGCGGCGAGGCGGTGCAATTCGACGGAGCCCTCCTCGTGTCCGACCGAGAGCGTGGTGACGGGGACGTTCGGGAGTACGCGCTCGACCTTGCGCTTCTCGTCGGCGAGCATGCGCTCGGTCCGCGAGCGAGGCCCCTCGCTGATGAGGGCGACCCCACCGCGCCCGACGGCGCGATAGACCGCATCCTGGGTCTTGCCGTTCACGGCGACCGGCATCTCGTTGCCGACCCAGCTGCCTCGGAGCCCGCTGCGGAGCACCGCACCGACCGCACCGGGCTGGCCGTCGATCTGCGAGTAGGCGGCGCGCTCCGCTCGGCGACCGAGGATCACCAGCGCGATGAGCAGGCCCGCGAGGACGCCGGCGATGATCCAGAGGGCGATCGTGAAGCCGTTGCCGCCGCTCAGCCAGAGGGCGAGGCCCAGGCCGACGGCGACGGGCGCCAGGAAGCCGAGGAGCATGAGCCACTGGGCGCTGGAGTCGTAGCGGCGGGTCATCTGGAAGACCTGCCACATCTGCTTCATGCGGCCGGGCTCCTTCGGGGGCTTGGGAGCGGACCCGGCGTCCTTGGTGCGTGCCATGCGTCAAGGATACCGGCGGCGACGGGGCCGCTCGGACCGCGCTTCGCGGATCCGAGCGGCCCCGTGCCATCCGTCGTGCACGGCCTCGTTCAGCCGACCGCCTGGGCGAATCCGAGCGACGCGTCGGCGAGGTGAGCGAGCTCTTCCGGGAGTTCGCGGCCCTTCGCGTGCATCGACTGCGCCCAGAGGCGCCCGGCGCGGTACGAGGAGCGAACGAGCGGCCCGGCGAGGACCCCGAGGAACCCGATCTCCTCGGCCTCCGCCTTCATCTCGACGAACTCCTCCGGACGCACCCATCGCGCGACCGGGAGGTGGCGCGGGCTCGGTCGGAGGTACTGCGTGATGGTGATGATGTCGGTGCCGGCGTCGTGCAGGTCGCGGAGCGCCTGCGAGACCTCCGCCCGCTCCTCGCCCATGCCGAGGATCAGGTTCGACTTCGTGATCAGTCCCGCATCGCGGCCCTGCGTGATCACGTCGAGCGAACGCTCGTAGCGGAACGCCGGGCGGATCCGCTTGAAGATGCGCGGGACCGTCTCGACGTTGTGCGCGAAGACCTCGGGGCGTGCGGAGAACACCTCGCCGAGCAGCTCGGGATTCCCGGAGAAGTCGGGCACGAGGATCTCGACGCCCGTGCCGGGGGACTGGGCGTGGATCTGGCGGATCGTCTCGGCATAGAGCCAGGCGCCCTCGTCGGGCAGGTCGTCGCGCGCGACGCCCGTGACCGTCGAATAGCGCAGCTGCATCCGCACCACGGACTCGGCGACGCGACGCGGTTCGTCGACGTCGTAGTCGGCGGGCCTGCCGGTGTCGATCTGGCAGAAGTCGCACCGCCGCGTGCACTGCGAACCGCCGATGAGGAAGGTCGCCTCGCGGTCCTCCCAGCACTCGTAGATGTTCGGGCAGCCCGCCTCCTGGCAGACCGTGTGCAGGTCCTCGCTCTTCACGAGCTGCTGGAGCTGGCGGTACTCGGGCCCCATCTTCGCGCGGGTCTTGATCCACTCGGGCTTGCGCTCGATGGGGGTCTCGGCGTTGCGGACCTCGAGGCGAAGCATCCGCCGCCCGCCGGGATCGGCGCTCATGCGGCCACCGCCGGAGCGAACTCGGCGTCGAGGCGGGCGCGGACCGCGCCGGCGACCTCGACGGGCGCGATGGTGCGTCCGAGCACGTTCGACATGGTCGTGACGCCCGCATCGCGGATGCCGCAGGCGACGATCTTCGCGTACGGCTCGAGCGAGTTCGAGCAGTTCAGGGCGAACCCGTGCATGGTCACGCCCTCGGCCACCCTGATGCCGATCGCGGCGATCTTCTCCTCGACGCCGTCGCGGACGATCCAGACCCCCGACCGGCCGTCGACGCGGCGGCCGTCGATGCCGAACCCGACGAGGACGTCGATCAGCACGCCCTCGAGCCGGCGGACGTAGCCGACGACGTCGATGGGCTCGGCGAGACGAAGGATCGGGTAGCCGACGAGCTGGCCGGGACCGTGCCAGGTGATCTTGCCACCGCGGTCGACATCGATGACGGGGGTGCCGTCGGTCGGTCGTTCGTCGGGGGCGGTCCGCTTGCCTGCGGTGTAGACCGGCTCGTGTTCGAGGAGGATGACGGTGTCCGGTCGCTGACCGGAGACCACCGCCTGGTGGACGGCGCGCTGGAGGGCGAGGCCCTCGTTGTACGGCACGGAGTTGGCGCTTAGCCCCGTGTCGACGTAGTCGAGCATGCGCCCAGTCTAGGCGGCGTCCCGTCCTCCACCGTCCGGTCGGCCGAGCGGTCGTGCACCGCGTGCGGCTCGGCCGCCTCCGGCGCCCGGAGCCCTGCGGCATCGTCGGTCCGCATGGCCCTCCGTTCGCGACGTGAGGCCCGCTCCGGTGGGCGTCGCAGCAACCTCCCCGCTCCAGTTCCTCCGACCGCGGACCCGCCGAGTCCTCCGACCACCGCGCTCGCGGGCTATCGGCTGCTTCGGCGGCTCGCGTCCGGCGAGCGGGCCGACGTGCACCTGGCGGTCGCGGAGCGATTCGCCGGGGCGTCGCCCGACGAGCGAGACCCGGCGCCCGTGATCGTGGTCCTGCGCGTCTACGACCGCGCCGCCGACGACGAGGCGATCGCGACGGAGATCGAGGCCATGGAGCACGATCCGACCGGCACCGTGCCTCGGCTCCTCGACCTCGCGACGCTCCCCGACGGTCGCGCCTGCGTCGTCGTCGAACGCATCGACGGCCGTTCGCTCGCCTCGATCCTCGACGCCGCGGACCTCTCGCCCGGGCAGGTCGTGACCGCGCTTGCGCCGCTGGTGGTCGCCACCCGAGACCTGGCGCGCCGTGATCTCGTCCATTCCCGCCTCGCGCCGTCCGACGTGCTCGTCGACGGGACCGGCCGTCCGCGGCTGATCGGACTCGGTGCGCTCGAGCGCACCGGCGCACGCGTCAGCGCTCCGGAGCGCACGGAGCGAGCCCGGCGGGCGCATGCCGCGCTCCTGGCACTGATGGAGGCGGTCGTGGACGCCTCGAGCGAACCCGGGCGCTTCCGCCCGCCGCTCGAACTCGCGCACCGAATGCTGCACGACCGCCCCTTCGCCCCCGACCACGCAGCGATCGAGCGTGCGCTGTTCGCCGTCGCCGATCCGACCCCGCTCGTGATCCCGATCCGACCGTCGCACGCCGGAGCCCTGCCGTCACGCGTGGTTCCGGTCCCGGTCGGGTCCGACCCCACTTCCCACCGAATGGAGCTCGCCCCGGGGCATCCGCTCCCGCCCGTCTCGGACGCGTCGCCGGTCGATCCGGCCTCGGCCCGAGAAGGCGAGGCACGACGGAGCGCGGCACGCCGACTCGGCGAACTGGCGCAACTGCCGGGTCTCGCCGATGGGTTGGGGCAGGCGATCGACGCAGGGGTCGTCGGGATCGCGCGTCAGCGGATCACGAAGTGGATGCGGCGACGGCCGGCCGTCCTCGCGACGGGGGGATTCGCGGGCGCGGCCGCCCTCGTCCTCCTGCTCACGGCGGTGCCGCCCGCTGCCGCCGGTCCGGAGGTCGCGGATCGATCGGTGGTCGCGCCGACGTCGCCCACGAGTTCGACCGTGGCGCCGTCGCCGGAGGCAGGGGCCGGAGAGGCGTCACCGAACGACGCCGACCCTCAACCTGACGGGGGAGCGACGGACGGTGGTGCGATCGTGCCGGACCACGGCGACCCGATCGAGGCGGCCGCCACGTTGCTCGAGATCCGAGCGGGATGCCTCGCCGGCCGCGACCTGGCGTGCATCGCCGCCTACGCGCAACCCGGTGCTCCGATCGAGGCGCGAGACCTCGCCGCGATCGCGTCGAGCGAGCCCGTCGCAGCGGTGCCGGCCGATCTCTCCGCGATCTCGGTCACCGCCGAACTCGGCGACGCGGTCGTGCTGAGCGTGCCGTTCGCTGACGAACGCGAACCGGCCTCGCTCCTGATGATGCGGAGCGAGGCCGGTTGGCGTCTGCGGGAATGGTTCGACTAGATGCCGAGGTCGCCCTCGAAGTCGCCTTCCTCGAGGCGGGCCTTGACCGCCGTCAGGAAGCGGGCCGCGTCGGCACCGTCGATGATGCGGTGATCGTACGACAGGGCGAGGTAGACCATCGAACGGATCGCGATCGCGTCGGAACCGTCCTCGGAGATCACGACCGGGCGCTTGACGACGACGCCCGTGCCCAGGATCGCGGTCTGCGGGAGGAACACGACCGGCGTGTCGAACAGCGCGCCGCGCGACCCGGTGTTGGTCAGCGTGAAGGTGCCGCCCGCGAGCTCGTCGGGCTTGAGCTGGTTGTTGCGGGTGCGCTCGGCCAGGTCGGCGATCTGGGCGGCGAGTCCGGCGATGTCGAGCTCGCCCGCATCGCGCACGACCGGCGTGAGCAGGCCGCGCTCGGTGTCGACCGCGATGCTGAGGTTCTCGTGCTCCGGGTAGACGATGGCGTCGCCGTCGACCGTCGAGTTGATGATCGGGTACGCGCGGAGCGCCTCGACCGCGGCCAGTGCGAAGAACGGCAGGAAGGACAGCTTGGTGCCGGTCTTCTCCTGGAACGTGCCCTTGACGCGGTCGCGGAGGCGTGCCACGCGGGTGACGTCGACCTCGACGACCGAGGTGAGCTGCGCCGTCGACTGCATCGACACGACCGCGCGCTCCGCGACCACCTTGCGCAGGCGGGTCATCGGCTGCGTGGTACCGCGCAGCGGGGACGTCTCGAGCGGCTGGCGCTCGGCCTTCGCGGCGGGCGCCTCGGCGGCGGGCGCGGGAGCGCCGGCCGAGAGCACGTCCTGCTTGCGGATGCGGCCGCCGACTCCCGTGCCGGTGACCGACGCGAGGTCGACGCCCTGCTCGTTCGCGAGCTTCCGGACGATCGGGGTCACGTAGCCGGAGGTTCCGGCGTGCGCGCCGCCCTGCTGGGCGGCCGGGGCCTGCTCGGGTGCCGGAGCCTGCTGAGCGGGGGCTGCGGACTGGGCGGCCGGGGCCTGCTCGGGTGCCGCGGGCGCGGTCGGCTGAGCCGGAGTCTCCTGGGCGGGGGCCTGCTGCGGGGCCGGGGCCGGAGCCTGCTGCGCCGGTGCCTCCTGGGGGGCCGGAGCCTGCTGCGCCGGTGCCTCCTGGGGGGCCGGAGCCTGCTGCGCCGGCGCCTCCTGGGGGGCCGGAGCCTCCTGGGGAGCGGGAGCGGGCTGCGCCGGTGCCTCCGCCGGAGCGGGAGCCTGGGCCGGCGCGGCCTCGGGAGCAGGAGCCTCGGCCTGAGCCTCGGCCTGCGGCTGCTCGGCGGGTGCATCTCCGCCGCCCGACCCGTCTCCGATGGTCACGAGCGCAGTGCCGACCTCGACGGTCTCGTCCTCCTGGACGAGGATCGCCTCGATGACGCCCGCGACGGGCGACGGGATCTCGGTGTCGACCTTGTCGGTCGAAACCTCGAGCAGCGGCTCGTCGACCTCGACTCGGTCTCCCACGTTCTTCAGCCAGCGGGTGACCGTGCCCTCGGTGACACTCTCGCCGAGTGCCGGGAGGCTGACGGATTCGCTCATTCGCTTGTCTCCTTCACAGCGTGTGACGCGTTCTAGCTTATTGCAGTCGTATTTCGGCGCGACGGGGTCAGAGCGCGTGGAGCGGCTTGCCCGCGAGCTTCAGGAACGCCTCGCCGAGTGCCTCGTTCTGCGTCGGGTGCGCGTGGATCAGCGGGGCGATGTCCTCGGGGTAGGCCTCCCAGTTCACGGCGAGCTGGGCCTCGCCGATGAGCTCGCCCACGCGGGCGCCGATCATGTGCACGCCCACCACCGGGCCGTCGTTGACGCGGACGACCTTGATCGATCCGCTCGTCTCGAGGATGTGGCTCTTGCCGTTGCCGGCGAGGTTGTACTCGTAGGAGGACACCTGGTCGGCGCCGAACTTCTCGGCAGCGCGCGCCTCGGTGTAGCCGACCGAGGCGACCTCGGGCTCGCAGTACGTGACCTTCGGGACGTTCACGTCCTCGACGATGATCGGATTCAGGCCCGCGATCTCCTCGGCGACGAAGATGCCCTGCTGGAATCCGCGGTGCGCGAGCTGGAGGCCGGGAACGATGTCGCCCACGGCGTAGACACCGGGAACGCTCGTCTCGAGGCGCTCGTTCGTGATGACGAAGCCGCGGTCGACAGTGACGCCGGCCTCTTCGTATCCGAGGTTCTGGGTGACCGGGCCGCGACCGACGGCGACGAGCAGCAGCTCGGCCTCCACGGTGTCGCCGTTCTCGAGCGTCACGACGACGCCGTCGTCGTGCTGCGTGACGCCCTGGAACCGGACGCCGAGCTTGTAGTCGATGCCGCGCTTGCGGAACGCGCGCTCGAGCTGCTTCGAGATCGACTCCTCCTCGTTGGGGACGAGGTGGGGGAGCGCCTCGATGATCGTGACCTCGGAGCCGAACGAGCGCCACACGCTCGCGAACTCCACGCCGATGACGCCGCCGCCGAGGATCGCCACCTTCTTCGGGACGAAGTCGAGCTCGAGCGCCTGCTCGCTCGTGATGACGCGACCTGCGATCTCGAGCCCGGGCAGCGAGCGCGAGTACGATCCCGTGGCGAGGACGACGTTCGTGCCGACGAGACGCTGGTCGCCGACGACGACGGTCTTCGGTCCCTCGAGGCGGCCCTCGCCCTCCACGACCGTGATTCCGCGAGCCTTGATGAGGCCCTGGAGGCCCTTGAACTTGCTCGAGACGATGCCCTCGCGGTAGCGGGTCACCGCCGCCACGTCGATGCCCTCGAAGCTGGACCTGACGCCGAACTTCTCCGACTCGCGCGAGCTGTCGGCCACCTCTGCCGCATGCAGGAGCGCCTTCGTCGGGATGCAGCCCCGGTGCAGGCACGTGCCGCCGAGCTTGTCCTTCTCGACGAGGGCCACGCTGAGGCCGAGCTGGACGGCGCGCAGCGCCGCCGCGTACCCCCCGCTGCCGCCTCCGAGGATGACGAGGTCAAAGTTCTGCTCGGACAAACGGAATCTCCCTTGCGCTTCGGATCTGCGGCGCGAGTCACCCGGTTTCGTGGCCGGGGAACGTCTGGGGCGAGGATCGCCCCAGACGACTGTACTACCTGGCGGAGACCCGTTCGCCCAGTGCGATGAGGGTGCGCACGGCCGCGCCGGTGCCGCCCGCCCCGGTGAATCCCCAGGGCGCGGCGGTGTTGTACGAGGGCCCGGCGATGTCGAGGTGCGCCCACGGGATCCGGGGGGAATCGTCGCCGTCGCGGTGACCGACGAACTGCTGGAGGAAGACGCCCGCGAGCAGCATGCCCGGCACCACGGTGCCGAGCTTCGTGTTCGCGAGGTCGGCCACATCGGACTTCAGCAGCGGGAGGAGGTCGTCGGGAAGCGGCATGGGCCAGGTGGGTTCGCCCGCGACATCCGCTGCCCCACGGATCTCGGCGACGAGGTCGTCCTCTCCCATGAGTCCCGTGATGCGGTTGCCCAGCGCCACGACCTGGGCGCCGGTGAGGGTCGCGACGTCGACGATCGCATCGGGCTGCTCCTCGCTCGCCGCGGCGAGCGCGTCGGCCATGACGAGGCGCCCCTCGGCGTCGGTGTTCAGCACCTCGACCGTCGTGCCGCCCTTCATCCGGATCACGTCGTTCGGCCGTGCCGCGGTGCCGGAGGGCATGTTCTCGGCCAGGCACAGCCATCCGGTCACCCGGACGGGCACGTCGAGCTCGGCGAGCGCGACGACCGCGGCGAGGACGGCGGCGGCGCCCGCCATATCGGACTTCATGCCGACCATCGAGGCGCCGGGCTTCAGCGAGAGCCCGCCGGAGTCGAACGTGATCCCCTTGCCGACCAGCGCGAGGTGAGCGGATGCCCCGGCCGGCGCGTACTCCAGGCGGACGAGTCGCGGCGGACGCGACGAGCCGCCGCCGACCGCCAGGATGCCGTTGAAGCCACCCTCGGCGAGAGCGGCCTCATCGTAGATGCGGACCATGACGCCCGCCGATTCGGCGGCCTGCGAGGCGAGGTCGGCGAGCACGGCGGGCGGCAGGTCGTTGGGGGCGGTGTTGACGAGATCCTTCGTCCGTGCGACCGCGGCGACGATGCGGCGGACGCGCTCGAGGCGGACGGCCTCGGCGTCGTGCGCGGTGTGGAGGAGGAGTTCCTCGGGGCCGGTCGGCCCCTCGCGGTACTCGGTGAACGTGTACGCACCGAGGGCGGCGCCCTCGACGAACGCCTCGGCGAGGTCGGCGTCGAGACCGCCGCCGGCGAGCGCGACCGACGTCGCGGAGGAGAGGGCGCGGAGCGCGGCACCGCCCGCGTGCCGCAGCGATGCGGCATCCGACGTCTCGCCGACGCCCGTCGCGACCACGAGGCCGTCGCCCTCCGGAGCCGGGAGCTTGGTGACCTCGTCGAGCCCGCCCTTGGCGCCCAGCCGTGCGAGGGCCGGGCCGACCCACTCGAACGCGCCGTCGACGAGCGGCGCGGGGCCGTCGCCGGCGCGGCGGACGGGCACGACGACGGCATCGGCGTCGGACGTGTCGGCGGGGGAGGTCGTGAGTTCGATCGAGGGAACGGACATGGCATCGATCGTAGGTGTTCCCCACGAGCGGACCCGCATCCGCTGTTCGCTCCGAGCGTTGCCGGCGCGACGTGGTCGCGGCCGGGTGCGGCGGGGCCCTCGGTACCCTTGACGTATGCGCGATCCCCGATCCCTGTACGAGCTGAACGCCGACGTCGAGGTGCCCCTCGGACTCCCGCTCGTCGCCGGGCTCACGGGGTTCGCCGACGCCGGATCGGCGGTCGCCCAGACCACGGAGTACCTGCTGACGACGCTCGACAGCGAGGTCGTGGCCACCTTCGACGCCGACCAGCTGCTCGACTACCGTGCGCGGCGCCCGGTGATCCTCTTCGAGGGCGACCACCTCACCGACTACCGGCCGCCGAGGCTCTCGCTCGACCTGGCGCGGGACGAGCTCGGTCAGCCCTTCCTGCTGCTCACGGGCTTCGAACCCGACTTCCAGTGGGAGCGCTTCGGTGCCGCGGTGCTCGGCCTCATCGAACGCTTCGAAGTGTCCTCGACCACATGGATCAACTCGATCCCGATGCCGGTGCCGCACACCCGGCCGATCGGCGTGACCGTGAGCGGGAACCGGACCGACCTCATCGAGGCGATGTCCGTGTGGCGGCCGACGACCCAGGTGCCGGCGAACGCGCTGCACCTCGTCGAGTACCGCCTGCAGACGCAGGGGCACCCGACGACGGGATTCGTGCTCCTGGTGCCGCACTACCTGTCGGACGCGGAGTTCCCGTCGGCCGCGGTCGCGGCGCTCGAGGCGGTGAGCGCATCGACGGGCCGCATCTTCCCGACGGATTCGCTGCGCGAGCAGGGGCGCGAGTTCACGGCACGCATCGACGAGCAGGTCGCCGAGAACGGCGAACTCGCGAAGCTGGTCCACACGCTCGAGGAACGTCACGACGACTACATGGAGGGCACGAGCCTGCGCTCGCCCCTCACGGACGAGGACGGCGAGCTCCCGTCTGCGGACGAGATCGGCGCCGAACTCGAGAAGTTCCTCGCCCGGCGGCGCAACCGCGACGTCGGCGACGCCTGACCGCATCGCGCGGGGAATGCCGGCACCGCGCCGGACGTTGCTGTGTGTGCAGGTCGAATCGCGCCCCGGAACCCGTGTCGTCGCGGGCGGTCGACGCGTCGCGGCCTGTATAATGGGGGGAAGGACCCGTTCTGGTCCGCCGTGCGACTCGCGTCGCCGCAGCTGCGGACTTGACATGGGTCCTCATCGTGTCCGAAATCACCGGGTCGCGACGCAGTCAGACCGCACGGCCGGCCCACCCAGGGGCAGGCGCCGTGCGACGGTGAGGAAGAGGTTCAGTACACATGGCAGCCAAGACCACCACGCCGACGACCGACGAGTCGGCCGAGGCGCCCCGCGCCGGGGGCTCGACCAAGCGGGCGCCGGCGTCGAAGTCGACGAAGGCCCCGGCCACCAAGGCCGCGTCGTCCAAGAGCACCGCATCGAAGAAGAGCGCCACGCCGGCGTCGAAGACGCCTCGAACGTCGACCGCGAAGGGCGCGAAGGCGAAGAGCGCCAAGGCGAAGGGCGCCGACAACACCGACGAGGAGGAGCTCGACGACGACGCCGAGATCGAGGTCGCCGCGGCCGAGGACACCTCCGACGAGGCGGCCGGCGAGGAGTCGAGCGACGAGTCCGGCGACGACGAGGAGGCCAAGCCGGCGGCCATCGAGCCCCACCCGACCGGCGCGATCGTCCTCCGTGCGTCCGACGACGAGGACGAGATCCCCGTCTACTCCACGACCATCACCGGCGCGACGGCCGATCCGGTCAAGGACTACCTCAAGCAGATCGGAAAGGTCGCGCTCCTGAACGCGGCCGAAGAGGTCGAGCTGGCGATGCGGATCGAGGCGGGCCTGTTCGCCGAGGAGAAGCTCTCGCACATGTCCGACGCCGAGAAGCGCTCGCAGCTCGGTCGTGAGCTGCAGTGGGTGGCCCGCGACGGCCAGCGGGCCAAGAGCCACCTGCTCGGCGCGAACCTCCGCCTCGTGGTCTCGCTCGCGAAGCGCTACACGGGCCGCGGCATGCAGTTCCTGGACCTCATCCAGGAGGGCAACCTGGGCCTCATCCGTGCGGTCGAGAAGTTCGACTACACGAAGGGCTTCAAGTTCTCGACCTACGCGACGTGGTGGATCCGCCAGGCGATCACCCGCGCGATGGCCGACCAGGCCCGCACCATCCGCATCCCCGTGCACATGGTCGAGGTCATCAACAAGCTGGCACGCGTCCAGCGGCAGATGCTCCAGGACCTGGGCCGCGAGCCCACCCCGGAGGAGCTGTCGAAGGAACTCGACATGACCCCCGAGAAGGTCATCGAGGTGCAGAAGTACGGTCGCGAGCCGATCTCGCTGCACACCCCGCTCGGCGAGGACGGCGACAGCGAGTTCGGCGACCTCATCGAGGACACCGAGGCGGTCGTCCCGGCCGACGCGGTCGGGTTCACGATGCTGCAGAAGCAGCTGGAGTCGCTGCTCGACTCCCTGAGCGAGCGCGAGGCGGGCGTCATCCGCATGCGCTTCGGCCTCGGCGACGGCATGCCGAAGACGCTCGACCAGATCGGCGACACCTTCGGCGTGACGCGCGAGCGCATCCGCCAGATCGAGTCGAAGACGATGGCGAAGCTCCGCCACCCGTCGCGCTCCCAGTCGCTCCGCGACTACCTCGAGTAGGCCGCACGTGAAGTACGCGCCGGCGATCCTCGTCGGCCGGCTCACCAGGGTCGCCGCCCGGCTGCGCAAGCCGGGCGGCGGTTCGGCGGTGCCCGGCCTCGTCGTCAACACGATCGCCCCCGGCTACCTCCGCACGACGCTCTCCGGGTTCCCCCGCGGCCTCGTCGTCGTCTCCGGCTCGAGCGGCAAGTCCACGACGACGAAGATGCTCGTCGCGATCCTCCGAGCGCACGGCGAGTCGGTCTTCACGAATCCCTCGACCGCGAACATCAGCCAGGGTCTCACGTCCGCGCTGCTCGAGCAGGCCGACTGGCGCGGGCGGGTTCCGGGCGACGTCGCGGTGCTCGAGATGGACGAGGGCCACGGCGCGCGCGTCATGGCGGGCGTCGACGCCAGGGTCGTGACGCTGACCAACGTCATGGTCGACCAGATCGACCGATTCCACGACTCCGAGATGGTCGCCGACATGCTCGCGACGATCGCGGCACGCGCGCACGGCTCCGTCGTCGTGAACGCCGACGACGCCTACCTGGAGCGGATCGCCGCCGGGCTCGGCGAGGGCGTCGAGGTCCGGCGGTTCGGCGTCTCGCCGGAGGTCCTCGCCGCAGCCCCCCGCGGACTCGGACACACCGAGACGAATCCGGTGCGCCTCGACCGGGCCGCCGGCGTGGTCGTGGCATCCGTCGACGGGGCATCGGCCGTCCTGGCGGATGCCGGTCTCGACGTCGCGATCGGGCTGCCCGCACGTGGCACGCACTACGCCGTCGACGCGGCCGCCGCGTACGCGACCGCGCGCGCCGTCCTCGGGGAGCAGTTCGACCCGGAGATCGCCGCACGGGCACTCAGCGCCATCCCGGCCGTCTTCGGACGTGGCGAGCGCGTGAGCGTCCGCGGGCAGGAGGTGGACTTCGTGCTCGTGCAGAACCCCGCGAGCTATCAGCTCAACGTCGACAGCATCGCCCCGGGCACCGAGCAGATCCTCTTCGCGGTCGGGTCCGACGTGCGCGACCCGTCCTACTTCTGGCCGACGGATGCCTCGTCCCTCGGCCGGATCTCGATCGTGAGCGGATCGAAGGCCGACGAGGCCGCCCTGATGCTCGCGTACGACGGCGTCGGGATCGATCGCGTCGAGCACGACCTCGGCCGCGCACTCGACGACTTCCTGGCTGCGCCCGCCCCGGCGGTCGGCGTGAAGACGATCGTCTTCACCGCCGACGCCATGCGGCGGACGCGTGCGCACCTCGGCCTCACTGGAGCGGAATGACCCTCACCATCGTCTCGTTGCTGCCCTCGCTGCAGAACACGAACGGCGACGCCGAGAACGCCGCCGTCCTCGCCGCGCGTGCCCGATGGGCCGGCCTCGACGTGCGGGTCGTTCCGGTCGAGGCGCCCGAGGACCTGCCCGAGCGGGTCGACGCCGTCGTGCTCGGTTCGGGGAGCGACTCGTCGCTCGAGCGGAGCCGTCAGGTCCTGCTCGGACTCCACGACGACCTCCGCCGGTGGGGCACCGAGGGCGTTCCGATCCTCGCGGTCGGCACCGGGTGGGAGCTGCTCGGCTGGGGCATCGAACTGCCCGACGGTGGGAGCATCGAGGGCCTCGGCATCCTCGCGGGGCGCGCGGTTCCGCGCGACGGCCGTGTCGCGGGCGACCTGGTGGTCGCGGCCTCCGGCGGCCTCGGCCTCCTCGTGGGATTCGAGAACCACGCGCGCGACTACGTCGGTGCGGAGGCCTCGCCCCTGGGGCGGGTCCGGGCCGGTTCGGGCAACGGTCGCGGCTCCGGCCAGGAGGGCGTGCGCATGGGCGACGTCATCGGCACGCACCTGCACGGGCCGGTGCTCGCCAAGAACCCGCAGCTCGCCGACGCGATGCTGGTGCGCGCGTGCGAGCGCGCGGGGCTCGAGTACGCGCCGGGGGAGCGGGCCCACGAGGTCGACCGGTACGCCGCCGCCGCCCGCGCACAGCAGCTGCGCGCCGCGGGCGTGGCGGCCTCCGCCACCTGAGCTCGCGAACGACGTCATCACGAACGAACGCCCCCGGATTCCTCCGGGGGCGTTCTCGTCGTCGTGGGACGCGCGTCAGTTGCGCGTGTCGGTGAGGAGCCTGCTCGACTCGTCGTGCCAGCTGTGGGCGATCTGCGACAGCTTCTCCTCGTGCTTGCGACCGTGGTGGGCGCAGAAGAGGAGCTCGCCGCTCGCGACGACCACGCGGATGTAGGCCTGAGCGCCGCAGGCGTCGCAACGGTCGAGCGCCGTGAGCTCGTGCGGGGTGTCGAGTTCGTCGACCGCACCGGTGTCGGTGGTCTGGTTCATGGCGCCTCCTCCGTAGATCACGAGCCGTTTCCGTCACTCAATGAAAACACGACTCCACCCGCGAACCTTCCGTGCGGCGCTGCATTTCGCTCTGCGCGAAGCGCCTGGGCGGGAACGGGGGCGGCCCTCACTAGGCTTGTGCGACGTGAGCTCCGACTATTCCGCCCGCCATCTCTCCGTCCTCGAGGGCCTGGAGGCGGTCCGCAAGCGACCGGGCATGTACATCGGCTCGACCGACTCGCGCGGGCTGATGCACTGCCTCTGGGAGATCATCGACAACTCGGTCGATGAGGCGCTCGCGGGCCACGGCACCGAGATCGACGTCGTGCTGCATGCCGACGACAGCGTCGAGGTGCGCGACCGCGCCCGCGGCATCCCGGTCGACGTGGAGCCGAAGACCGGCCTCACCGGCGTCGAGGTCGTGTTCACGAAGCTGCACGCCGGCGGCAAGTTCGGGTCCGGCTCGTACTCCGCCTCGGGCGGGCTCCACGGTGTCGGGGCGTCGGTCGTCAACGCCCTCTCCGAGCGCCTCGACGTCGAGGTCGACCGCGGCGGGGCAACGTGGGCCATGTCGTTCCACCGCGGCGAACCGGGCGTCTTCGACGACACGGGAGCGCCGTCGCCGGCCGCGGTGTTCCGCCCGTTCGAGCAGTCGAGCGAACTGCGCAAGGTCGGGCGTGTCGCCAAGGCGGTGACGGGCACGCGCGTCCGCTACTGGGCCGACCCGCAGATCTTCGCTCGCGGCGCGAGCTTCCAGCTCGAAGACCTCCTGAACCGCGCCAGACAGACCGCGTTCCTCGTTCCGGGCCTCGCGATCACGGTCTCAGACGAGCGTGGCGAGGAGCCGGAGACGCACCGATTCCACTTCGAGGGCGGGATCTCCGAGTTCGCGGAGCACCTCTCGGTCGACGGGCCCGTCACCGACGTCTGGCGCCTGACCGGCGACGGCCGCTTCACCGAGACCGTGCCGGTGTTGAACGACCACGGCGCGATGATCCCGACCGATGTCGAGCGGCACTGCCACGTCGACATCGCGCTGCGATGGGGCACGGGGTACGACACGGTGATGCGCAGCTTCGTGAACATCATCGCGACGCCCAAGGGCGGCACGCACCAGTCCGGCTTCGAGCAGGGGCTGCTGAAGTTCATCCGACAGCAGGTCGAACAGAACGCCCGGCGCCTGAAGGTCGGCAACGACAAGCTCGACAAGGACGACGTGCTCGCCGGTCTCACCGCGGTGCTCACCGTGCGACTGCCCGAGCCGCAGTTCGAGGGGCAGACGAAAGAGGTCCTCGGCACGCCGGCGGTGCGCTCGATCGTGGCCTCCGTCGTGCAGAAGGCGCTCGGCGAGCGCTTCGCGTCGACGAAGCGCGACGACAAGGCGCAGACGTCGATGGTGCTCGAGAAGGTAGTCTCCGAGATGAAGGCGCGCATCTCGGCGCGCACCCACAAAGAGACGCAGCGGCGCAAGAACGCCCTCGAGACCTCGTCGCTTCCGGCGAAGCTGGTCGACTGCCGGTCGACGGATGTCGCGCAGAGCGAGCTGTTCATCGTCGAGGGCGACTCGGCCCTCGGGACCGCGAAGCTCGCGCGCGACAGCGAGCACCAGGCGCTCCTGCCGATCCGCGGCAAGATCCTCAACGTGCAGAAGGCGTCCATCGCCGACATGCTCGGCAACGCGGAGTGCGCCTCGATCATCCAGGTGATCGGGGCGGGTTCGGGCCGGAGCTTCGATCTCTCGGCGGCGCGCTACGGCAAGGTCATCATCATGAGCGACGCCGACGTCGACGGCGCCCACATCCGCACCCTGCTGCTCACGCTCTTCTTCCGCTACATGCGCCCGATGATCGAGGACGGCCGCGTCTTCGCGGCGGTGCCGCCGCTGCATCGGGTCGTGGTCATGAACCCCGGTTCGAAGCCGAACGACGTGATCTACACGTACTCCGAGAAGGAACTCGCGGGCGTGCTGGCGACGCTCCGGAAGCAGGGCAAGCGGTACCAGGACCCGATCCAGCGCTACAAGGGCCTCGGCGAGATGGACGCCGACCAGCTCGCATCGACCACGATGGACCGACGGCACCGAACGCTCCGGCGGGTTGGCGTGGCCGACGCCGAGAATGCCGGACGCGTGTTCGAGCTCCTCATGGGCAACGAGGTCGCCCCGCGCAAGGAGTTCATCGTCGACAGCGCCGCGGCGCTCACGCGCGACCGCATCGACGCCTGAACGCGCCCGCGAACGAGGGCCTGCGTCAGCGGATGGCGCGACCGATCACCTGGACGACGGCGTCGAGCGTCTGGCCCGAACCGTCGCGCTTCGCGCCACCTTCGGGGAGCGTGCGCAGCGAGCCGTCCGTCCCGAGGGCACGTGCCGGCCCGGGCCCGACCCAGGCGACGGAGAGCCCGTCCTGGCCCTTGAGGAACCGGTGCGCGCGGACGCCGCCGGTCGCTCGCCCCTTGCCGGGGAACTCGGCGAAGTTGGAGACCTTCGCCGCGCCCGGGTCGGCGCCGAGCAGCGTGTCGGCGGCTGCCGCCACGGTGACGACGACGGACGACTCGACGTCGGCACGCGGCAGTGCCGTGAACGTGATCACGCGCGCCTCGGCGTCGAGCTTCATGCCGGCCATGCCGCCGGCCGCGCAGCCCTGAGGTCGGACGGCGGACGCGGGGAAGTGCAGCAGCTGCGCATCGTCGGTCACGAACACGAGCTCGTCGTCGTCACCGCCCTGCGACGCGCCGACCACCCGGTCGCCCGGCTTCAGGGCGACGATCTCGAAGTCGGGTCGGTTCGGGTAGTTGCCGGGCGCGACGCGCTTGACGACGCCCTGCTCGGTGCCGAGCACGATCGGCTGCTGCGAGTCGAGTGAGACGACGGCGAGCACCTGCTCGTTCCGGTCGGGCAGCGCCAGGTAGTCGGCGATGCGCACGCCCGCCCCGAGCTGCACCGAGTTCGGCGGCAGCGCGGGCAGGTCCATCGGCGAGAAGCGGATCAGGCGCCCCTTCGAGGTGACCGCGCCGATCTCGGTGCGGCTCGTCGTCGCGAGCTCGGAACGCACGGCGTCGTGCTTCGATCGCCGGCTCGGGGGAGTGAGGGTGACGGCGGTCTCGCCCTCGAGCGCGTCGACGCGGGCGATCCGGCCGGTCGCACCGAGGATGACCCGGCACGGCACGTCGGCGTGCTCGAGCGTCGCAGGGTCGACCGCCTTGCGCGTCTTCGGCTGGACGCGCGCCTCGGTGAGCATGGTGCGCCGCGGGGTGCCGAACAGGTCGGCCGCGCGGTCCAGTTCCTCCGCGACCTGTTCGCGGATGCGCACGTCGCTCGCGAGCAGTTCCTCGAGCGCCGCGATCTCGGCGAGCAGCTGGTCGCGCTCGGCCTCGAGTTCGATGCGGGAGAACTTCGTGAGCCGTCGGAGGCGGAGCTCGAGGATGTACTCGGCCTGCAGGCGGCTGAGGTCGAAGACCTCTTCCAGGCGCGTGCGGGCGGCTTCGGCATCGTCGCTCGAGCGGATCACCTGGATGACCTCGTCGATGTCGAGGATCGCGATGAGCAGGCCCTCGACGAGATGCAGCCGCTCGCGACGGCGCGCGAGCCGGAACTCCGACCGTCGCGTGATGACATGGATGCGGTGGGCCAGGTAGACGTCCAGCAGTTCGCGGAGGCCGAGCGTCTGGGGCTGCCCGTCGACCAGGGCGACGTTGTTGATGTTGAACGAGTCCTCGAGCGGCGTCATGCGGTAGAGCTGCTCGAGCACGGCCTGCGGGTTGAAGCCCGTCTTGACGCCGATGACGAGGCGGAGCCCCTTCGTGCGATCGGTGAGGTCGGCGACATCCGAGATGCCGGTGATCTTCTTGGCGTTGACGCCGTCCTTGATCTTCTCGATGACCTTCTCGGGACCGACGAGGTACGGCAGCTCGGTGACGACGAGCCCGGCCTTGCGCGGTGTGATCTGCTCGACGGACACCTTCGCGCGCGTCTTGAACGAGCCGCGCCCGGTCGCGTACGCATCGCGCACGCCCGACAGCCCGACGATCGTGCCGCCCGACGGGAAGTCGGGACCCGGCACGAACTCCATGAGCTCGTCGAGCGTCGCCTCCGGGTTCCGAAGCAGGTGCCGCGCGGCCGCGACGACCTCGACCAGGTTGTGCGGCGCCATGTTGGTCGCCATGCCGACCGCGATCCCGCTGGCACCGTTGACGAGGAGGTTCGGGATCGCGGCGGGCAGCACCTCGGGCTGCTGGTGCGAGTTGTCGTAGTTCGGGACGAAGTCGACGACGTCCTCGTCGAGGTGCTCGGTCATCGACACGGCGGCGGGCGCCATCCGCGCCTCGGTGTAGCGCGCGGCGGCGGGGCCGTCGTCGAGCGAGCCGAAGTTGCCGTGCCCGTCGACGAGCGGCACGCGCAGCGTGAACGCCTGCGCGAGGCGGACGAGGGCGTCGTAGATCGCGCTGTCGCCGTGCGGGTGGAGCTTTCCCATGACCTCGCCGACGACGCGCGCCGACTTGACGTGGCCGCGCTCCGGGCGGAGCCCCATGTCGCTCATCATGTACAGGATCCGGCGCTGGACGGGCTTCAGGCCGTCGCGGGCGTCGGGGAGCGCACGCGAGTAGATGACCGAGTAGGCGTACTCCAGGAAGGACCCCTGCATCTCTTCGGCGACGTCGATCTCGTCGATCCGCTCGGCGATGGGTGATGAGGAGGGTTCGCTACTGCCTGGGGTCATTCGTCGTCTCTGAGCAGGGCGTGCACGTGCACGCGCGGGGAACGGGACCGCGCCCGGCCTGTGCCAGACTGGGCGCGATGCCAGCAATGCTACCGGTGCCCGCCGACGGAGCCCCGCGGCTCACCGGGGTGCTGCCCGCCGCCCTCGCCTCCATCGGCGGGGGCGCCGGACCGTTCGACCTCCCCGGCGTCGACTCGGCCGTCGTCGTCCTCGTCGACGGGCTCGGCGCCTCGAATCTGCGCACGCGTGCGGGTCATGCCCGATTCCTGTCGGGGACGATGGCGAAGCGCGACGTGATCCGCACCGTGTTCCCCTCGACGACGGCCGCGGCCATCGCGAGCTTCGCGACCGGCCTCATGCCGGGCGCGCACGGCCTCATGGGCTACCGCGTTCCCGACCGCGCGAACGATCGCGTCGTGAACCAGCTGAGCGGATGGGACGACCGCATGGTCCCCGAGACGTGGCAGCCGCACGACACCGTGTTCGACCGCGCGGGGGAGCGGAGCGTGCGCGCCGTCGCGATCGGCGGCACCCGCTACGCGACCTCGGGCTTCACCCGGGCCGTGCTGCGCGGCGCGGAGTACCGTGCGGGGGCGCGGATCGCCGACCGCTTCGCCGAGGCCCTCCGCGTACTCGGCGAGGGGCCGGCGCTCGTCTACGTCTACGTCTCGGAACTCGACCAGGTCGCGCACGCGCACGGGTGGGAATCGGACCGGTGGATCGCGGCGCTCGAGACCCTCGATGCCGAGGTCGCCGAGTTCGAACGGCGGATGCCGCGAGGGACCGGGCTCCTCGTCACGGCCGACCACGGCGTGCTCGACGTGCCGCCGCACCGGCACGTCTTCGTCGATGCCGCGCCGGGCCTGCTCGACGGCGTCCGCCACGTCGCCGGCGAGCCCCGCTGCCTGGGGCTCGTCCTCGAGCCCGACCTCGACGAGGACGCGCGCGCCGCCGTCGCCGATCGCTGGCGCGACGCCGAGGGCGACCGCGCCTGGATCGTCACGCGCGACGAGGCGATCGCCGCGGGCCTCTACGGCGATGTCGAGCCGCGCAATCTCGACCGCATCGCCGATGTGCTCGTCGCCGCCCGTTCCGGCATCGCCTACTACGACCGGCGCGAGGCGGATCGGCGGGGCGAGGAGATGGTCGGCCAGCACGGGTCGCTCACCGACGAGGAGACGCGGATCCCGCTCATCAGGCTCGGCGCGTATCGACGCGACTGACGCCGCGAGCCGAGCGAACATGACGGATGCCGCGGTGCGAGGCCGCGGCATCCGTCATGTCGTAGGTCAGGCCGGGTACTGGCCGCGCTTGACCTGGGGCTTCGGAAGTCGGAGCGGGCGCAACTGCAGCGCGCGCATCGCCGCATACCAGCGGAAGCGCTCGACCTTGGTGGCGCCGAACCTGGCCGCGAGCTTCCGCTGCAGCGTGAAGCCGAGGATGATCACGTCGACCACGGAGACCAGGAAGAAACCCCAGAGGGCGAAGATCCCGATGGTCTGGACCTCGTAGCTCGGGACGAACGTGAGGACGATCACGACGAACATGACCGGGATGAGGATCTCGCCGATGCTGAAGCGCGCGTCGACGTAGTCGCGGACGAACTTCTTCTGGGGTCCGCGGTCGCGGGCGGGCAGGTACTTCTCGTCGCCGGCGGCCATGCCGACGCGGGCGCGCTCGCGCGCCTCGGCGGCCTTGGCTCGCGCCTGCCGGGCGGCCTCCTTGCGGTCGTTCGGCACGAGCGGGCGCTTGTTCGCGGCCTCGCGCTCGGCACGGGTCGGGGTGGGTGCGCCCTTGCCGACCTTCGGCGTCGCGGGTGCGGCGTCGTCGGGTGCTGGAGCGGGCGTCTCGGTCTTGGGGTGCTTGGCCACGGGGGAGTCCTCGTCGAATCGGTTCCTCTTAAGATTAGCCGCATGAGCCAGACCCGACCCGACGCATCCTCAGGCGCCCTCGCCGCCGACGACACCGACCACGCCCAGGTCGTGGCACGACTCCGCGCAGCGGTCGAGGCGGGGTTCCCGTCGACCGTCGCCGACCTCACGGACCTCGTGCGGATCCCGTCGGTCTCCTGGGCGGCGTTCGATCCCGAGCAGGTGGCCCGCAGCGCCGACGCCGTCGCGGAGCTCGTCCGCGGCCTCGGGGTCTTCGATGTGGTGGATGTCCGGCGTGCGCCGATCGGCGACGGCGTCGAGCTGGGGCACCCCGCTGTGGTCGCCCGTCGCGAGGCGCGGAACGGCCGGCCGACCGTCCTGCTCTACGCGCACCACGACGTCCAGCCGCCCGGGCGCGACGAGGACTGGGATTCGACGCCCTTCGAGCCGACGCTCCGCGGCGACCGACTGTACGGCCGCGGTGCGGCCGACGACAAGGCCGGCGTCATGGCCCACGTGGCGGCGATCCGCGCACTCGTCGACGTGCTGGGCACGGATCTCGACCTCGGCATCGCCCTCTTCATCGAGGGGGAGGAGGAGTTCGGGTCGCGGTCGTTCTCGGCATTCCTCCGCGAGAACCGCGAACTGCTCGAGGCCGACGCGATCGTGGTCGCCGACTCGAACAACTGGGATGTCGAGACGCCGGCCCTCACGGTCGCCCTCCGCGGCAACGTGACCTTCCGGCTCACGGTCTCGACGCTCGCGCACGCGTCGCACTCGGGCATGTTCGGCGGCGCGGTCCCGGATGCGATGCTCGCCGCCATCCGGTTGCTCGGCACCCTGCACGACGACGAGGGCGCCGTGGCCGTCGCCGGGCTGTCCTCGGCAGAGCTCGAGACCCCGCCGTACGACGAGGCCCAGCTCCGCGCCGAGACCGGCCTCCTCGACGGGGTGGCGCCGATCGGCCGCGGTCCGATCCTCTCGCGCATCTGGGCTCAGCCGTCGATCACGGTCACCGGGATCGACGCGCCGACGGTGGCGAACGCGTCGAACACCCTCATCCCGCGCGTCGCGGTCCGCGTCAGCGCCCGCATCGCGCCCGGACAGGACGCCGCGGAGGCGCTCGAGGCGCTGCGCGCCCACCTGCACGCCAACGCGCCGTTCGGCGCCCACATCGAGATCGACGACATCGACACGGGCCAGCCGTTCTTGGTCGACACGTCGGGCTGGGCGGTCGCCGACGCCAAGGCCGCCATGGCCGAGGCGTGGGGCTCCGAGCCGGTCGACATCGGCGTCGGGGGCTCGATCCCGTTCATCGCCGAACTCGTCGAGGAGTTCCCGACGGCGCAGATCCTGGTCACGGGCGTCGAGGACCCCGACTCGCGCGCCCACAGCCCGAACGAGTCCCTCCACCTCGGCGTGTTCCGCCGCGCGGTGCTCGCCGAGGCCGCGCTGCTCGCACGCCTGCAGGCACGCGCGGGCGCGGAGCGGTCCCGTTCCGAGGAAGGGTGACGGGCGCCCTGCGCCCGTCACCGGGGCGGATGACTCCTCAGGGCCAACGCGCATCCTGCGCGGGTACAATCGGCCTGACCGTACTTCATCGAGGAGCGATATGAGCGACACGATCACCGACGCCGCCCACGGCGTGAAGCTGAGCGATCCGGCTGCCGACAAGGTGCGCAGCCTCCTGTCGCAGGAGGGCCGCGACGACCTGCGCCTGCGAGTGGCCGTCCAGCCCGGCGGATGCTCCGGCCTCATCTACCAGCTGTACTTCGACGAGCGCCTGCTCGACGGCGACGCGGTCGTGGACTTCGAGGGTGTCGAGGTCGTGGTCGACAAGATGAGCGTCCCGTACCTCGACGGCTCGACGATCGACTTCGAGGACACGATCCAGAAGCAGGGCTTCACGATCGACAACCCGAACGCGCAGGGCAGCTGCGCGTGCGGCGACTCGTTCCACTGAGTCGCATCCGTCCTCGCGATGAGGGAGACCGCCACGGCGGTCTCCCTCATCGCATTTCCGGCCGTCGGACCACGGTTTCGATGCACATCGGGCTGAACGCGCGCTGATGGTGCACGAGCGGGCCGCCGACTCGGAGTAGGCTAGGGCTGATCAATGCGCTTCGCTGAGAAGCGCCTTCGAATCTCCCGAAAGGTCACCGGTGCGCCACAATCGCCGTCTCCGATGGGCTGCTGTTCCGATCGCAGCGACGCTCAGCCTCGTCCTCGCCGGATGCACGCAGGCTCAGCTGAACGGATTCCTCCCCGGCTTCGTCGAGGGCGAGGAGCCCGTGACGAACCACACCGAGCGCGTCTCCGGACTGTGGGTCACGTCGTGGATCGTGTTGCTGGTGGTCGGCGTCGTGACCTGGGGTCTCACGATCTGGGCCGTCGTGGCGTACCGGCGGCGCAAGGGCCAGACCGGCCTGCCGGTGCAGCTCCGCTACAACATGCCGATCGAGGTGTTCTACACCGTCGTGCCGCTGATCCTGGTGCTCGGCTTCTTCGCCTTCACCGCGCGCGACCAGCAGGTGATCGAGGCGCGATTCGCTGAGGACGAGGTCGACGTCAAGATCGAGGCGATCGCCAAGCAGTGGGCGTGGGACTTCAACTACGTCAACGAAGACGTGTACAGCGCCGGCATCCAGGCGCAGCTCGACGACGAGGGGCCCGCCGGCTCCGTCAAGCAGGACGAACTGCCCAAGCTGGTCCTCCCCGTCGGCGCCAACGTCGAGATCGCGCTCGAGTCGCGCGACGTGATCCACTCGTTCTGGGTCGTCGACTTCCTCTACAAGAAGGACATGTTCCCGGGCAAGACGAACTACATGTCGTTCGTCCCGGAGCGTGAGGGCACCTACGCCGGCAAGTGCGCCGAGCTCTGCGGCGAGTACCACTCGCTCATGCTCTTCAACGTCGAGGTGGTCTCGCAGGCCGAATACGAGGACTACATCGAGGAGCTCCGCGACTCCGGCAACGAGGGCCAGCTCTCCACCGAGTACGACCGGAACCAGAACCTGCCCGGCACGGGCGCGCCCGAACTGAATGAGGAGCACGAAGGCGAATGAGCACCACGACCGCACCGGCTCGCCCCGGGACCTCGTCGCAGCCGTTCGGCGCTGCGAAGGTCGAGCGCAAGGGCAATGTCCTCGTCAAGTGGATCACCTCCACCGACCACAAGGTCATCGGGTACCTCTACCTGATCACCTCGTTCATCTACTTCTGCATCGGCGGCGTGATGGCCCTCATCATCCGCGCGCAGCTGTTCGAGCCCGGCCTCGAGGTCATCCAGACCCGTGAGCAGTACAACCAGCTGTTCACGATGCACGGCACGATCATGCTGCTGATGTTCGCGACCCCGCTGTTCGCGGGCTTCGCGAACGTGCTGATGCCGCTCCAGATCGGGGCACCCGACGTCGCCTTCCCGCGCCTGAACGCGTTCGCCTACTGGGCGTTCAACTTCGGATCGCTGATGGCCGTCGCCGGATTCTTCACGCCGCAGGGTGCCGCGTCGTTCGGCTGGTTCGCGTATCAACCGCTCGCGTCGACCACGTTCTCACCGGGCGTCGGGGGCAACCTCTGGATGCTCGGACTCGGCCTCTCCGGTTTCGGCACGATCCTCGGCGCGGTCAACTTCATCACCACGATCGTCACCATGCGCGCGCCCGGCATGACGATGTTCCGCATGCCGATCTTCACGTGGAACACCCTGGTGACCTCGATCCTCGTGCTGATGGCGTTCCCGGTCCTCGCCGCCGCGCTCCTCGCGGCCGCCGCCGACCGCGTGTTCAACGCACACATCTACGACCCCGAGAACGGGGGCGTGATCCTGTGGCAGCACCTCTTCTGGTTCTTCGGCCATCCCGAGGTCTACATCATCGCCCTGCCGTTCTTCGGCATCGTGTCCGAGATCTTCCCGGTGTTCAGCCGGAAGCCGATCTTCGGGTACAAGACGCTGATCTACGCGACGATCGCGATCGCGGCGCTGTCGGTCACCGTGTGGGCGCACCACATGTACGTCACCGGGTCCGTGCTCCTGCCATGGTTCGCGCTCATGACGATGCTCATCGCGGTGCCCACCGGCGTGAAGATCTTCAACTGGATCGGCACGATGTGGCGCGGCTCCATCACGTTCGAGACACCGCTGATCTGGTCGCTCGGCTTCCTCATCACGTTCGTGTTCGGCGGACTCACGGGCGTCATCCTCGCCTCGCCGCCGCTCGACTTCCACGTGTCCGACACGTACTTCGTCGTGGCGCACTTCCACTACGTGGTCTTCGGAACGGTCGTCTTCGCGATGTTCGCCGGCTTCTACTTCTGGTGGCCGAAGTGGACGGGCAAGATGCTGAACGAGACGCTCGGCAAGTGGCACTTCTGGCTGCTCTTCATCGGCTTCCACACGACGTTCCTCATCCAGCACTGGCTGGGCGTCGTCGCGATGCCGCGCCGGTACTACTCGTACCTGCCGGAGGACAACATCACCTGGATGAACCAGCTGTCGACGATCGGTGCGTTCATCCTCGCGATCTCGCTGATCCCGTTCTTCCTCAACGTCTACATCACCGCGCGGCGTGCGCCCAAGGTGACGGTCAACGACCCCTGGGGCTACGGCGGATCGCTCGAATGGGCCACGAGCTGCCCGCCGCCGCGGCACAACTTCACGTCGATCCCGCGCATCCGTTCGGAGCGCCCGGCGTTCGACCTGAACCACCCCGAGGCGGGCATCCCGGTCGGCATCGGCCCTGCCAAGGACGCGCCGCACGCCCCTGTCATCGACGCAGAGACCAAGGAAGTCAAGTAGATGCGCGCCAATGTCATCCTGTTCTGGGTCCTGACCGGCTTCTTCGCCCTCTCGGCCGCGGTCTACATCTTCTGGACTGCGATCGACGAACGTGAGCCCGGCGTCGAGTGGGTCGGCCTCGTGGCCATCTCGCTCAGCGCCGTCCTCAGCGCCTTCATCGCGTTCTACCTCGGCCGCGTACACAAGGAGCAGGGTGGGGAACTGCCCGAGGACCGACTCGACGCGAACATCGACGACGGTGACGCCGAGCTCGGCTTCTTCAGCCCGTGGAGCTGGTGGCCGATCCTCCTCGCCGGCTCCGCGGCGCTCGCCTTCCTCGGCCTCGCAGTGGGCGTGTGGATCTCGTTCCTCGCGATCGGTCCCGCGCTCGTCAGCCTCGTCGGATGGGTGTACGAGTACTACCGCGGAAACTTCGCGCGCTGACGCGGATCGCATCACGACGCCCCCGGTGCCGCGGCACCGGGGGCGTCGTCGTTCATGCGCGATGGGCGGTCGCGATGCGCCATGGTCCTGCGCGGACGATGCCGTCGAGCGCAAAACCCGCCGATCGCAGCGCCTCGTACATCGCCTCGGGGGAGTGGACGTAGCCGCGGTAGGCCATTCCGCGCAGTCGCATCATGGCATTCGCCGCACCGACGAGCGCGCGCCTCGGCCACGTCCGTGCCGGGTGGCTGAACACGACGGTCCGACGCGCGTGCGCCGCCGACGCGGCGAGCAGGGCGAGCGCATCCGGATAGCAGCACACGACGCGGTGCAGCACGACGTGATCGGCGATCGGCACGTCGCGGTCGGCGGTGGCCAGGTCGACGCCGACGAGGCGGCGGACGCGGGCGGTGAGACCCGCTTCATCCAGAAGTGCCCGCGCGGTCGCTTCGTACGCGCCGGACATCTCGAGATTCGTCGTGTTCGAGGCACCATGCCGGAGCAGCTCCAGCTGTATGGCGCCGATGCCGCCTCCCACCTCGAGCACGGACGCTCCCTCGACGCCGTCGGACTCGATGCGCTCGGCGATGCGACGTTCTGGTCCGGTGAGACCCGTCCGCCGGTACCGACGATCGAGCCGGCGCGCGAAGCGTGCGTCGAAGGGCTCGTAGTACCGCGACTGGCCCGGACTGCAGCACTCGTCCATGCGCCCAGTATGCACCCGCCCGATCCGCGCCGGCGTCGACCGCTGCGGCCCTCAGGACGGGTGGGCGACCTCGAACGTGATCACGTCGACGGAGACCGTGACCCTCGCGACGTCGTCGTCGTCGGGTACGGCCAGGGCGGCCGAGTGGTGAGCCGACGGACCCATCCCTGCGAGCTGTGCGCGCAGTTCGGGATCCGCGTCGACCTCGTACTCCACACGTCGCCCGGCGCGGCGAGCGAAGCCTGCAGACCGGAGCTGATCGGACACCGCCGCATCCTTCTCGGGCGGGATGTCGAGCAGAGCACCCCGCACGCGCAACTCGCCGAGGTGCGCCGCGGTCGGCACGACCACGATCAGGCGTCCCTCCGGTCGGAGGATGCGGCGGAACTCGGCGGGATTTCGAGGAGCGAACACGTTGAGGATCACGTCCGCCGTGGCGTCTCGCACCGGAATCGGGCGCCAGATGTCGAGCACCACGCCAGTCGCGACGGGAACGGCGCGCAGCGCCATCCTGACCGCGTCGGGGGAGCGGTCCGCGACCAGGATCCGCGCCGACGGGATCGAGTCGACGAGCCGAGCGGAGTAGTAACCGCTGCCGCAGCCCAGATCTGCGACACGAGGCGCGCTGGCGGTCGCTCGGTCGTCGGAGACGAACGAGTTGAGCACGTCCGCGATCGGGGCGAAGACCTGGCGTTCGAGCAGCCGGGCGCGCGCCGTCAGCATGTCGCGATCGTCACCGACCGTGCGCGGGGCCTTGGGGGGCAGCAGTGTCAGGTACCCGTACTTCGACCGATCGAAGCGATGACCGCTCGCGCAGCCGTAGACCCGCTCATCGACGGCGTCGAGCGCGGAGGAACAGTTC
Source organism: Agromyces sp. GXQ0307 (assembly GCF_044769845.1). Lineage (NCBI taxonomy): Bacteria > Bacillati > Actinomycetota > Actinomycetes > Micrococcales > Microbacteriaceae > Agromyces > Agromyces sp. GXQ0307. The sequence continues at coordinate 211,798 of NZ_JBIZVY010000003.1, forward strand.
GGGCACCGGAGCCAGGTCGAATCGGTCGACATGGCTCGGTGCCCGAACTCAGCTGCTGCGGCGATCAGTGGTGATCGTGGTGCGCGGCCTCGAGCTCGCCCTTGGTGACCGGGGCGATGCGGTCCTCGAAGAACCAGCGCGACATGCCCGCGCGGAGACGCTGGCCGACCGTGATCTTGCCCCGAGCATTGGGACGGATCATCAGGGGTTCGTACGACTCGTAGCTCACGAGCTTCCACCGGTCGTACTCGTCGAGCGGCTGGTGCACCTCGATGAACTCGCCACCGGGCAGCTTCACGATGCGCCCGGACTCGTAGCCGTGGAGCACGATCTCACGGTCCTTCTTCTGCAGCGCGATGCAGACGCGCTTCGCGACGAAGTACGCGACGATCGGGCCGAGGAAGAGGAGCGCCTGGAGCGAGTGGATCACGCCCTCCATCGTCAGCTTGAAGTGCGTGGCGATGATGTCGGAGCTCGCAGCGGCCCACAGCACGGCGTAGAAGGTTACGCCGGCGGCGCCGATCGCGGTGCGCGTGGGCGCGTTGCGGGGACGGTCGACGATGTGGTGCTCCCGCTTGTCGCCCGTGACCCACGCCTCGATGAACGGGTAGATCAGCACTGTTGCGATGAACAGGCCGAGGCCGATCAGCGGGACCAGGATGTTGAACGACCACGTGCGGTCGAACAGCACGAACTCCCAGCCCGGCGGGATGAGGCGCAGTGCGCCGTCCGCGAAGCCGATGTACCAGTCGGGCTGGGTACCGGCGGAGACGGGCGACGGGTCGTACGGGCCGTAGTTCCAGATCGGGTTGATCGTGAACAGCGACGCGATGAGCGCGAGCACGCCGAACACGAGGAAGAAGAACCCGCCGGCCTTGGCGGCGTAGATCGGGAGGATGGGCGGGCCCACCGCGTTCTGCTGTGTGCGGCCGGGTGCCGCGTACTGCGTGTGCTTGTGGACCACGACGAACAGCAGGTGGAGCGCGATCAGCGCGAGGAGGATCACCGGCAACAGCAGGATGTGCAGCGTGTAGAGGCGTCCGACGATCGCGGTCCCCGGGAACTCCCCGCCGAAGAGCAGGAAGGAGGTCCAGGTGCCGATCAGCGGGATGCCCTTGATCATGCCGTCGATGATCCGGAGGCCGTTGCCCGAGAGCAGGTCGTCGGGGAGCGAGTAGCCCGTGAAGCCCTCGCCCATCGCCAGGATGAACATGACGAAGCCGATGACCCAGTTGAGCTCGCGCGGCTTGCGGAACGCACCGGTGAAGAAGATGCGCAGCATGTGCAGGCCGATGGCGGCCACGAACATGAGCGCAGCCCAGTGGTGCATCTGACGGACGAAGAGACCGCCGCGGAGGTCGAAGGAGATGTCGAGCGTCGAGGCCATGGCCACGGACATCTCGACGCCCTTCAGCGGCACGTACGAGCCGTCGTACTCCACCTCGGCCATCGACGCCTGGAAGAAGAACGTCAGGAACGTACCGGTGATCAGGATGACGAGGAAGCTGAAGAGCGCGACCTCGCCGAGGAGGAAGGACCAGTGGTCGGGGAACGCCTTGCGACCGAGTTCCTTGACGAACGTCGAGACGCTCGTCCGTTCATCGATGTAGTTCGAGGCGGCCGCGGTGAAGGTTCGACGCTGCGGCTCGCGTGCGGTTGCGGTGCTCAATGACGCTCCCAGAAGCTCGGGCCCACGGGTTCGGTGAAATCGCTCTGCGCGACGAGGTAGCCCTCATCGTCGACCATGATCGGCAGCTGCGGCAGCGGCCGTGCGGCCGGGCCGAAGATGACCTCGCAGTGGTTCGCCACGTCGAACTGCGACTGGTGGCACGGGCAGAGCAGGTGGTGCGTGTGCTGCTCGTAGAGGGCCACAGGGCAACCCACGTGCGTGCAGATCTTCGAGTACGCGACGATGCCGTCGTAGGACCACGACGCGCGGTCGGGGAGCTCATTGAGCTCGTCGGGGTTGAGGCGCATGAGCAGGACCGCGGCCTTGGCCTTCTCTTCGAGCTTGCCGTGGTGCAGTTCGCTGAGCCCCTCGGGGATCACGTGGAATGCGCTGCCGATGGTGACGTCGGAGGCCTTGATCGGAACGCCCGACGGGTCGAGCGTGAGCCGCGTCCCCGCCTTCCACATCGTGTGGCTCAGGAGTTCGACCGGGTTCTCGTCTTGCGGCGCCAGGCCGCGGAACAGGACGACCGCGGGCAGCGGGAAGACGAGCAGCGCACCGATGAGGCTGTTGCGGATGACCGCGCGGCGGCTGAAGCCGGACTCCCGGTCGGCGTCCTGGAAGACCTTGACCGCACCCTCGCGGGCGACCTGGTTGCCGCCGACCTTGTGGCGCTCGTCGGCGATCTCGACATCCGTCATGACCGCCTTCGCCCAGTGCACGGCACCGAAGCCGATACCGAGCAGCGCGAGGGCCGCGCCGAGGCCGATGAACAGGTTGTTCAGGCGGACATCGCCGACGTCGTTGCCTTCCATCGGGAAGAGCATGTACGCCGCGATCGCCCAGATGCTGCCGAGTATCGACAGGTAGAAGAGCGTGTACACCGTGCGCTGAGCACGCTTCTCCTTCTTCGGGTCCTCATCGGTGACGCGCGGACGGTGCGGCGGGAAGCCGGGGTTCTCGAACGCGTCGGACTGGATGAGGGCGGTGCCCGTCTTCACGGCGGGAACGGTCTCGGCGTGCGACGAGTCGGCAGCGGCGAGTTCGGTGCCGCTGTGGTCGTCCTGTGCCATGGTTCTCCTTCTTCGCTTCTTCGGTGCGGGCCCTAGTTGGACTTCGCCGTGATCCACACGGTGATCGCGACGATGGCGCCGAGACCGAAGATCCAGATGAACAGACCCTCCGCGACCGGTCCGAGCGAGCCGAGCTCGAAGCCACCGGGCGAACGGTTGTCCTGCACGTACTGCAGGTAGGTGATGATGTCGCGCTTGTCTTCCGGCGAGATGTTCAGGTCGTTGAACACCGGCATGTTCTGCGGGCCGGTGACCATCGCCTCGTAGATGTGCACGCCCGAGACATCCGTCAGCGGGGGTGCGAACTTGCCCTCGGTGAGGGCGCCGCCGGCGCCGGCCACGTTGTGGCACATGGCGCAGTTGATGCGGAAGAGCTCGGCGCCGTTGGCCGCGTCGCCGCCGCCGTTGACGAGGCTGTCGGCAGGGATGTCGGGCCCGGGCCCGAGCGACGCGACGTAGTACGCGAGCTGCTTGACCTGCTCGTCGGTGAACTGCACGGGCTTCTGCTCGGCCTGGGGGCCCTGCATCTGCATCGGCATACGGCCGGTGCCCACCTGGAAGTCGACGGCGGCCGCGCCGACGCCGATCAGGCTCGGTCCGTCATTCGTGCCCTGCGCCTCGAGGCCGTGGCAGGTGGCGCAGTTGGCCTGGAAGAGCTTGCCACCCTCCTCGATCGTCTCCTGCGACGTGGGGGAGGGCTCGGCCTGTGCGGTCGTGGTGCTGAAGGCGGCGTAGGCGCCTCCGGTGAACACGAGGCCGAGCGCGAGCAGCGCGGCGGTGGCGAGCGGATGCCGGCGGCCGGTGCGTCGCTTCGAGCGGTTCATTGATCTCTTCCTGTTCACGGGCATTGCGAGGTTGGCGCTCCTGGCTCGGGCTACTTGAGGACGTAGATGACGAGGAAGAGGCCGATCCAGACCACGTCGACGAAGTGCCAGTAGTACGACACGACGATCGCGCTGGTGGCCTCCTTGTGACCGAAGTTCTTGACGGCGAACACGCGACCGATCACGAGGAGGAACGCGATCAGGCCGCCGGTGACGTGCAGGGCGTGGAAGCCGGTGGTGAGGTAGAAAGCGGACCCGTATGCGTTCGAGTCGAGCGCGATGCCCTCGGCCACGAGCTGGGCGTACTCGAGCGACTGCCCGGCGACGAAGATGGCGCCCATGACGTAGGTGACGAAGAACCACTCGACCATGCCCCAGTCGCGCAGCTTCCAGCTCGTGCGGTAGGGCTGCATGCGCTCTGCGGCGAAGACGCCGAACTGGCAGGTGAAGGACGACGCGACGAGGATCAGCGTGTTGACGAGCGCGAACGGGACGTTCAGCCGACCTGCCTCGAAGTCCCACAGCTCCGGGGACGTCGAACGCAGCGTGAAGTAGATCGCGAACAGGCCCGCGAAGAACATGACTTCGCTGCCAAGCCACACGATGGTACCGACCGCGACGGTGTTCGGCCGCTTGATCGCAGGCGCACTCGTCTGAAACGTCATTGAGGTGCTCGTCACGTTCACCATTATGGCTGATCCTCGGACGTGTTTTCGGACGGGGCGGGTCCGGATGTCGGACATCTTCCCGCGCGAGCCGCCGATTCCGCTGGCCGCTTCCCGTGAAAACGCCCCGAATCGCGTCGATAGGATCGACTTCATGCCCTCCATGCAGACCTGGCCGGATGTCCTGAACTCGCTCCTCGCGGGCGAAGACCTCAGCGTGTCGGATGCCGCGTGGTGCATGGAGCAGGTCATGACGGGCGTCGCGACCGACGCGCAGTTGGCGGCATTCCTCATCGCCCTCCGGGTGAAGGGCGAGACCGTCGATGAGATCGTCGGATTCCGCGACGCGATCCTCGAGCACGCCGTCGAGCTTCCCGTCGACGCGATGGCGCTCGACATCGTCGGCACGGGCGGCGATCGCTTCGGAACGGTCAACGTCTCGACGATGGCCGCCGTCGTCTGCGCCGCGGCCGGCGTGCCGGTCGTCAAGCACGGGAACAAGGCTGCGAGTTCGGCGTCGGGTTCCTCCGACGTGCTCGGCGCCCTCGGCATCGACCTGACGATGCCTGCGCACCGCGTCGCCGAGGTGCTCGACGAGGCGGGCATCACGTTCGCGTTCGCCGCCGCCTTCCATCCGGGGTTCAAGCATGCCGGCCCGGTCCGTGCCCAACTCGGGGTGCCGACGGTGTTCAACTTCCTCGGGCCTCTGTGCAACCCGGCGCGCCCCGAAGCATCCGCGGTCGGCGTCGCACACCTCGACCGAGTGCCCCTGATCGTCGGCGTGTTCCAGACCCGCGGCGCGACCGCGCTGGTCTTCCGCGGCGACGACGGGCTCGACGAACTCACGACGACCGGGCACAGCCACATCTGGGAGGTCTCGCGCGGGACCGTCAAGGAGCACGACCTCGACCCGCGTGAACTGGGGATCCCGCGCGCGAGCATCGACCGGCTGCAGGGAGGGGACGCGCAGCACAACGCCGCCATCGTGCACGAGGTCTTCGCCGGCGGGCGCGGTCCGATCCGCGACATCGTCGTACTGAACGCCGCGGCGGGTCTCGTCGCGTTCGAGCTCGCGAATGACCCGAGCCAGTTCCAGCGGACGATCATCGAACGGTTCCACGAGAAGATGGCCGTCGCAGAGGGCGCGATCGACAGCGGCGCTGCAGCGCGGAAGCTCGAGGAGTGGGTCGCCGCCACCCGGCGTTGAGACGGCGGACGGGGCCCCGCCGAAGCGGGACCCCGTCCGATGATCGGCCGAGCGTCAGGTGACGTCGTCGTCGACCCAGTCGAAGGTCTTCGTGACGGCCTTCTTCCAGAGCCGGAGCTGCCGGTCCCGCTCGTCGGCGTCCATCTGCGGCTCCCAGCGGCGGTCCTCCTGCCAGTTGGAGCGGAGGTCGTCGAGGCCCGACCAGAAGCCGGTCGCGAGTCCCGCGGCGTAGGCCGCACCGAGCGCGGTCGTCTCGGCGACGACCGGGCGCACGACGGGCACGCCGAGAATGTCGGCCTGGAACTGCATGAGGGTGTTGTTGGCGATCATGCCGCCGTCCACCTTCAACTCCGTGAGCTCCACCCCCGAGTCGGCGTTCACCGCGTCGAGCACCTCGCGCGTCTGGAACGCCGTCGCCTCGAGTGCCGCCCGTGCGATGTGCCCCTTGTTCACGTAGCGGGTCAGGCCCACGAGCGCGCCGCGTGCGTCCGGACGCCAGTACGGGGCGAAGAGCCCCGAGAACGCCGGCACGAAGTACGCGCCGCCGTTGTCCTCGACGGACTTCGCGAGCTCCTCGATCTCCGGGGCGGACGAGATGAGGCCGAGGTTGTCGCGCAGCCACTGCACGAGCGACCCGGTCACCGCGATCGCTCCCTCGAGGGCGTAGTGGGCCGGCTGGTCGCCGAGCTTGTACCCGAGCGTCGTGAGCAGGCCGTTCTTCGAGTGGACGATCTCGGTGTCCGTGTTGAAGATCAGGAAGTTGCCCGTGCCGTACGTGTTCTTCGACTCGCCGGCCTCGAACGCCGCCTGGCCGAACGTCGCGGCCTGCTGGTCGCCGAGGATGCCGGCGACCGGCACCTCCCGGAGGAGGCTCGACGACTCGACCGTGCCGTAGACCTCGGAGGAGGACTTGATCTCGGGCATCATCGAACGCGGAACGCCGAACGCCTCGAGGATGTCGTCGCGCCAGGAGAGCGATTCCAGGTCCATGAACATCGTGCGGCTCGCGTTGGTGACATCCGTTGCGTGCACGCCGCCGTCGACGCCGCCGGTGAGGTTCCACAGCACCCAGCAGTCGGTGGTGCCGAAGATCAGGTCGCCCGCCTCGGCCTTCTCGCGAGCGCCCTCGACGTTCTCGAGAATCCAGACGATCTTCGTGCCCGAGAAGTAGGTGGCGAGCGGCAACCCGACGTCCTGCTTGAAGCGCTCGACCCCGCCGTCGGCCGCGAGGCGGTCGACGATCGGCTGCGTGCGCGTGTCCTGCCAGACGATCGCGTTGTAGACCGGCTGACCCGTGTTCCTGTCCCAGACCACCGCCGTCTCGCGCTGGTTGGTGATGCCGACCGCGGCGATGTCGTGGCGGGTCAGGTCGGCCTTGCCGAGGGCCTGCCCGATCACCTCGCGGGTGTTCTTCCAGATCTCCATGGGGTCGTGCTCGACCCATCCGGCCCTGGGGAAGATCTGCTCGTGCTCGAGCTGCCCGGTCGAGACGATCGACCCCTTGTGGTCGAAGATGATCGCTCGAGTGCTGGTGGTTCCCTGGTCGATCGCCAGGATGTAGTCGGCCATGTCCGGTGCGTCCTCTCTGTCGCAGTGGTGGAATGTGCCAGCCCGCGGACGACGGTTCGCGTCGCGCGCGGACGGACGAGGGGCCGGTCGTTCCGACGACCGGCCCCTCGGTGATCAGCCCAGGATGGGGAGCGCGACGAGCGCCGCCCAGCCGGCGAGCACGCCGCCGATGATCGGGCCGACGACGGGGACCCACGAGTAGGACCAGTCGCTCGATCCCTTGCCGGCGATCGGGAGGATGGCGTGCGCGATGCGCGGACCCAGGTCGCGGGCCGGGTTGATCGCGTATCCGGTCGGGCCACCGAGGGAGGCGCCGATACCGATGACCAGCAGGGCCACGGGCAGCGCGCCGAGCGCCGCGAGGCCTGACGCGTCGCCGTTGCGGCCGAAGCCGATCACGACGAAGACGAGGACGAAGGTGCCGATGATCTCGGTAACGAGGTTCCACCCGTACGAGCGGATGGCGGGACCGGTCGAGAACACGCCCAGCTTGTTCGCGGCCTGCGGCTCCTCGTCGAAGTGCTGCTTGTACGCCAGCCAGACGATGATGGCACCGAGGATCGCGCCGATCAGCTGCGCGCCGATGAAGGTGAGCACCGACACCGCGTCCACCGGAACAGTGGTGCCGAATGCGGGATTGCCGAACTCGGTCGCGCCGTTGGCGACGAGCCCGAGGGTGACCGCGGGGTTGATGTGCGCGCCCGAAGCATAGGCCACGACGACGCCGGAGAAGACCGCGAGGCCCCAGCCGATGTTCACCAACAGGAACCCGCCGTTGTAACCCTTCGTCTTCACGAGGGCGACGTTCGCCACGACTCCGCAACCGAGCAGCACGAGCATCGCCGTGCCGACGAGTTCGGAGAGGAACAGCACTCCGAGATTGTCCACGTTGACCTTCCATCCTTTCGCCGTGCCCGAGGGGCCGCGCCCCAGGGCGGATCAGCGCCCACCCTACTCGCGTGGCGGAGACGCGCGGAAGGGCGCGCGGGAATCGTGGGACAGCCCTTTCATCGCCGGGCCCCGCCGGAGTAGTTTTGCGGGGGAGTGCCGCGTCAACGTCGACAGGCGACGGGCCGGGCGGGCGCGGCCGAGGGGAAGGGACGTTTTCGTGAAGAAGATCATCAACGATCCCAAGCGCGTGGTCGACGAGTCAGTCGCAGGCTTCGGCCTCGCGCACGCCGACCTCGTGAGGGTCGAGACGGATCCCATCCACGTCGTGCGCGCCGACGCGCCGGTGGCGGGCAAGGTCGGCCTGGTGTCCGGGGGAGGCAGCGGCCACGAGCCGTTGCACGCCGGATTCGTCGGTCCGGGCATGCTCGACGCCGCCGTGCCCGGCGCCGTGTTCACGTCGCCGACGCCGGACCCGATCCTGGCGGCCACCAAGGCCGTCGACGGCGGCAAGGGCGTGCTCCACATCGTGAAGAACTACACCGGCGACGTGCTGAACTTCGAGACGGCCGCCGACCTCGCGGCCGCCGACGGCATCGAGGTCCGCGCCGTCGTGACCAACGACGACGTCGCGGTCAAGGACTCCCTGTACACGGCGGGTCGGCGCGGCGTCGGCGGCACGGTGCTCGTCGAGAAGATCGCCGGGGCGGCCGCCGAGCGCGGCGACAGCCTCGACCAGGTCGCCGAGATCGCCGAACGCGTCAATGCGAACGTGCGGTCGATGGGCATGGCGTTGACGCCGTGCATCGTCCCGCACGCCGGAGAACCGAGCTTCACCCTCGCGGAGGACGAGGTCGAGATCGGCATCGGCATCCACGGAGAACCCGGGCGCGAGCGGATCAAGCTCGAACCTGCCGACGCGATCGTCGACCGGCTGCTCACGCCGATCATCGAGGACCTGCCTTACTCCTCCGGCGACCGGGTGCTGCTCTTCGTCAACGGTATGGGCGGGACGCCGCAGATCGAGCTCTACATCGCGTACCGTCGCGCCGCCGAGGTCCTCGCCGAGAAGGGCATCACGATCGAACGCTCGCTCGTGGGCAACTACATCACCTCGCTCGAGATGCAGGGCTTCTCGCTCACGGTCCTGAGACTCGATGACGAGATGATCGGCCTGTGGGACGCCCCGGTGCACACGGCGGCGCTTCGGTGGGGTCGATAGGGGCGGCCGCGGTGGGATTGGACATCACCTGGGCGGTGGACTGGGTCAGGCGTGGCGCGGAATCGATGTCGGAGCATCGAGTCGAGCTGATCACGCTCGACCGTGAGATCGGTGACGGCGACCATGGGGAGAACATGGATCGCGGATTCCAGGCAGTGCTGCCCAAGCTCGACGACCTGCCCGCGGGATCGACACCGGCCGACGTCCTGAAGATGGTGGCGACCACGTTGATCTCGACGGTCGGCGGCGCAGCGGGACCGCTCTACGGAACGGCGTTCCTGCGGGGGTCCGGCGCCATCGCCGGCGAGTCCTCGATCGATGCCGTCGGCATCGTGTCGCTCCTGGAGGCCTCGCGCGACGGCATCGTCGCGCGGGGCAAGGCCGAGTCCGGAGACAAGACGATGGTGGATGCGTGGACGCCCGCGGTCGAGGCGGCGCGCAGCGCGGCCGATGGAGGCGCGAGCGCCGCCGAGACGCTTCGGGCGGCGGCGGATGCGGCAGCCGCCGGCTCCGACGCGACGATCCCGCTCGTCGCACGCAAGGGCCGGGCGAGCTATCTGGGCGAACGTTCGGCCGGACATCGCGATCCCGGGGCGCAGTCCACCGCATACCTCCTCGAGGCGGCGGCCGCGGCGGCCTCCAACGGGACCAGTGCCTGAGATGGCGGAGGGGGAGCGCATCGGGATCGTCGTCGTCTCGCACTCCGATCGGATCGCATCGGGCGTGGTCGAACTCGCGCATCAGATGGCGCCGAACGTCCGGATCGAGCCCGCCGGAGGCACCGACGACGGTCGCATCGGCACGAGTTTCGAGCGGGTGACCGCGGCGATCGGCGCTGCGGATGCCGGGACCGGCGTCGTCGTCCTGTGCGACCTCGGGTCCGCCATCCTGACCGCGGAGACGGCGATGGACTTCCTCGACGACGACCAGCGCGACCGGGTGCGAATCGCGGACGCGCCGCTGGTGGAGGGCGCGGTCGCGGCATCCGTCGCGGCGGAGTCGGGCGACTCGCTCGATGCCGTCGCGCGCGCGGCCGAATCGGCTGGCGGGGGAGGCTCGGCCCCGGCAGGTTCCCCAGCAGCGTCCTCCGGCGCCGGTGAGACGGGAGCGATCAGTCGGCGCATCACGCTCACCAATTCGGACGGGCTGCACGCGAGGCCCGCCGCGGAGCTGGTGAAGCTCGCGAGCACGTTTCCGCACCGCGTGACCGTGAACGGCATCGACGCGAAGAGCCTGCTCGCCATCATGGCGCTCGGGCTGGTCAAGGGCGACGAAGTCGAGATCGCGACGGAGGATCCCGGAGGCGTCGAGGCGGTGGAGGCGCTGGCCGACCTGGCCGCCAGCGGATTCGGCGAGCACTGAACGCGCCGGCGGGTCCGACCTCGGGTCGGTGTGCGGGTCCGCCGGCGGTGACGGTTCGAACGTCCGCTCGTTCGATTGGATAGTAGGACTATCCATATCTTCCTCGCGCGGAACCTGACGCCGGGAGTACCATCGGCGCCATGGCACGCGAAGAGGCGGGCCACGGCGACGGGAACGCATTCACCAGGTTCTTCGACCGGGTGGATCGGGTCATGACCCCAGCGTTCGAGTCGCCGCGGATGGCCCCGGAGGAGCCCGACGACCGCAGTCAGTCGGGGGAGAAGCCGTGTCCGCTCTGCGGACACCCGATGTTCGAGCACCGGATCGACGAGTCGACGTCGAACGTCCTGCTCGAATGCCCGACCGACGTCCGTCTACCGGAACCCGCGGCGAGCGGGCCGCTGAACGAATTCGGCATGCCGGCGAGCGAGGAACGCGTGGAGAAGCTCAGGCGCCACGAACGCGCCTGACCGGTCAGGTCGTCGGGAGAGTGGTCGACGCCTGCGATCACTGATCTTGCATGGACTATGAAGACGCTGCATCGTGAAGCGGCTTCATGACGACGTAATACGCCACGTTGTTCCGACATAATGTGCATTATCGGCGCTTCGGGTGCACTCGAGAGGTCGCCGGAGTCGCCCTCCCGATGCGGCACGCTGAGGGCCCGGACGATCGGTACCGTCCGGGCCCTCGAAGTCTGGTCAGTGAGCGTTCGCCCAGTTGGTCAGCTGGGAGATCGTGATTCCGCCGCGTGACGCCTTCTTGGACAGCTTGAGCTTGGAGGCGATCTGGGCGGCGTTGCATCCGGCGGTGTCGATGACGCTGATCCGCGAGTCGACGCCGGCGCCGTCGATGAACCTCCCGCCGGCCGCGGCGTAGTACTTCCCGGCAGTCCTGTGCACGGACTCCGGGATCGAGGTGGACGGGCAGATGTCAGCGGCGTCGGCGACGCCGTCCTTATCCGTGTCTGCCGTCGTCGGCGCGGTCTGGCCGCCCCCTCCGCCGGTGGAACAGGTGAAGCTCCAGGTGAGCCCGTCAGGAACGGTCGACCCGTCGGGAACCGCCAGCGAGAACGACAGCCGGTAGATGGCGTCGGCCGGAGCCGTGAACATGAACCCCTCGGTCGCGGGCCCGCCCGAGAAGGTGATGTTCAGGCCGATGCTGGAGGTCAGGAAGATGTCGTCTCCGACTCGCGCGGGGCTCACGGTGGCGCCGATGACTTCGCCGGCCTTGAGTGCCACCGAGTCGACGACCACCTTCGGGGATGTCACGCTGAGGCCGTCGAAGTACCCGCACGAATACGAGCCCGCCGTGGCCCCGCCCCTCACCGGCTTGGCCGCCGTCGCCGGCGCCACCGCGGCGGTCATCGCGAGCATCAGGCCCGTGAACATGCTCGCCGCGGCGATCGCGACCCGCCTCATGTTCGGGCGTCGTGCACTGCCGGCGATCCCGGTTCGTGTGCGGGACGGGCGAGCATTCATGGCGATCCCCTTTCGAGCTCATACGTTGAGCTTCGGATGGCTAGCCATTGTGACATGAGGCAGGCGGAACCGATGGGGTTGGCGGCGCGCACGTCTTCGAGCCGGCATCGAGAAGCCGCCCGGCTCGCCGGAGCGCAGGCTCCTCGCCGCCCGTCTCGCGCGGGTCACCCGACGGCGCGCCCTATGAGGTCGACGATGCGCTGCTCCCCCGCCGGCGTCAGCTCCACCAGCGCGTATGAAGTCGGCCAGAGCTCGCCGTCGTCGAGCATCGCGTTGTCGTTGAAGCCGAAGGTGGCGTAGCGCGTCTTGAACTTCAGGGCGGGTTGGAAGAAGCAGAGCACCTTGCCGTCCTTCTCCCAGGCGGGCATGCCGTAGTACGTACGCGGCGCGAGCTCCGGCGCATGCTCGGTGATGAGCTCGTGAAGCCGCTCGGCCATCGCTCGATCGGCACCCTCCAGTTCGGCGATCTTCTCGAGCAGGTCCGCGGTGCCGTCCTTCTTCTTGCCGCGGCGCACCTCCTTGGCGCGATCCTTCATCGCAGCTCGTTCCTCGTCGGTGAAGCCCTCCGGCTCCTCGTCGCGTGCGGCCGTGCGATTCGTCTCAGCCATGGTCGGTTCCCTTCGGTTCGGTCGATGCGGGTTCGGTCGACGAGGTCGGGCCGACGGAGAGCGCGGCGGCCGCGAGGTCGCGCGCGTAGACCACTCCCCCGGCTTCGTACGCCGAATGCAGGCACATGTCGGTTCCCTCTCGCAGGAATACGGGTGGGGGTATCAGGCGCCGACGTAGTCGGCCAGGTGCTCCCCCGTGAGCGTCGCTCGACTCGCGACGAGGTCGGCGGGCGTCCCCTCGAAGACGACTCGTCCGCCGTCGTGCCCGGCGCCCGGGCCGAGGTCGATGATCCAGTCCGCGTGGGCCATGACGGCCTGATGGTGCTCGATGACGATCACCGTCTTCCCGGAGTCGACGAGGCGATCGAGCAGGCGGAGCAGGTTGTCGACGTCCGCGAGGTGGAGGCCGGTGGTCGGCTCGTCGAGGACGAACACCTCGCCGTTCTCGCCCATTGCGATCGCGAGCTTCACGCGCTGCCGCTCGCCGCCCGACAGGGTCGACAACGGCTGTCCGAGGCTCAGGTAGCCGAGTCCGACGTCTTCGAGGCGTCCCAGGATCGCGGCCGCGGCCGGGATTCTCGCCTCGCCTGTCGAGAAGAACTCGCGCGCCTTCGAGACGGGCAGGTCGAGCACCTCGGTGATGTCCAGTCCCCCGAGCGTGTACTGCAGGACACCGGCTTGGAAACGCTTTCCTCCGCAGTCCTCGCAGGGGGTCTCGATGGTGTCCATGAACCCGAGTTCGGTCACGATCACACCCGCGCCCTTGCACGTCGGACATGCGCCCTCGGAGTTGGCACTGAAGAAGGCCGGCTTCACGCCGTTCGCCTTGGCGAACGCCTTGCGGATGGGCTCGAGCAGGCCGGTGTAGGTCGCCGGGCTGCTGCGACGAGAGCCCTTGATCGCACCCTGGTCGATCGAGACCACGCCGTCGCGGGGCGCGACGGAGCCGTGGATCAACGAACTCTTGCCCGACCCCGCCACGCCGGTGACCACGGTCAACACACCGAGCGGGATGTCGACGTCGACGTCGACGAGGTTGTTCTCGTCGGCACCGCGCACTTCGATGGCTCCGGAGCCGCGGCGCACCTCCGACCTGATCGATGCGCGATCGTCGAGGTGCCGGCCGGTGATGGTGCCACTCGCCTTCAACTCGGCCACCGAGCCCTCGAAGCCGATCTCGCCGCCGTCGCGGCCAGCCCCCGGGCCGAGGTCGACGACATGGTCGGCGATGGCGATCGTCTCGGGCTTGTGCTCGACGACGAGCACCGTGTTGCCCTTGTCGCGCAACCGAAGGAGCAGGGTGTTCATGCGCTGGATGTCGTGCGGGTGCAGGCCGATCGTCGGCTCGTCGAAGACGTAGGTGACATCGGTCAAGGACGACCCGAGGTGCCGCAGCATCTTGATGCGCTGCGCCTCGCCGCCGGAGAGCGTGCCCGACGGCCGCTCCAGGCTCAGGTACCCCAGCCCGAGCGTGACGAAGGCATCGAGGTTCGCGCCGAGCGCGTCGAGCAGCGGCCCGGCGTCGGGACGGTCGAGGGACCGCACCCACTCGGCCAGGTCGGTCACCTGCATGCGACAGGCGTCCGCGATGCTCACTCCGTCGATGCGCGACGACCGCGCGGCCTCGGTCAGGCGCGTGCCGTCGCACTCCGGACACCGGGCGAAGGTCGCCACGCGCTCGACGAACGCGCGGATGTGCGGCTGCAACGCGTCGAGGTCCTTCGAGAGCATCGACTTCGTGATCTTCGGGATCAGGCCCTCGTAGGTCATGTTGATGTTCTGGATCCGGACCTTCTTCTGCTCGCTGTAGAGCAGCGCGTGCCGTTCCTTCTCCGTGAACTCGGCGATCGGCTTGTCGGGGTCGTAGAAGCCGGATTCGGAGAACCCGCGCACCATCCAACCGTCGGCCGTGTACCCGGGCACCATGATGGCGCCCTCGTTCAGCGACCGGCTCTCGTCGATCACCTGCGAGAGGTCGAGATCGGAGACCGAGCCGCGCCCCTCGCAGCGCGGACACATGCCGCCGAGATACACGACGTCGCGGACGATGGTCTTCTCACCGGTCGCCGAGGTCATGACGCCGCTGGCCTTCTGGGTCGGGATGTTGAACGAGAACGCCGTGGGCCCGCCGATGTGCGGCTCGCCGAAACGGCTGAAGAGGATCCGCAGCATCGCGTTCGCATCGGTCACGGTGCCGACGGTGGATCGCGGGTTGGCGCCGAGCCGCTCCTGGTCGACGATGATCGCGGTCGTGAGCCCGTCGAGGACATCGACGTCGGGGCGCGGCACCGAGGGCATGAACCCCTGCACGAATGCGCTGTACGTCTCGTCGATGAGTCGTCGGGACTCGGCGGCGATCGTGTCGAACACGAGCGAGCTCTTGCCGGAGCCGGAGACCCCGGTGAACACCGTGAGGCGCCGTTTCGGCAGTTCGACCGAGACGTTCTTCAGGTTGTTCTCGCGAGCTCCCTGCACCCGGATCCGGTCATGGGTGTCGGCAGGCGGTCGAGCGGATGCTCCGGGGTCGATGTTCGGGGTCGTGGTCATCCGTCTCAGCCGACCTGCTGGATCCGGATCAGGTTGCCCGCGGGGTCGCGGAAGGCGCAGTCGCGAAGCCCGTAGGGCTGGTCGACAGGCTCCTGGACGACCTCGGCGCCGGCTGCCTCGAGCGATGCGAATGTGCCATCGAGGTCTGTCGATGCGAGGTTCACGCCGAAATAACTGCCCTTGGCGATGATCTCCAGCAGCGCGGTGCGATCTTCGTCGGTCATACCCGGACCGACGCCGGGCGGGTGCAGCACGATCGCGGTGTCGGGCTGATCGGCGGGGCCGACGGTGATCCAGCGCATGCCCTCGTAGCCGACATCGTTGCGGACCTCGAACCCGAGCACGTCGCGGTAGAACGCGAGCGACGCCTCGGGGTCGAGATGCGGGAGGAAGCTGGAGTGGATGGTGAGGCTCATGGCTGCCACGCTATCGACCGCCGCCGACGGTCGCTTCTCGATTCCTGACCGGCTTGGTCACCTGCTTCGCCACGCACGGCAGCATGCCGAGTGTCGCGCCCGCGTACCGCTCGCGGTAGACGCTGGGCGGCACGCCGACGAGTTCCGTGAAGCGCGTGCTGAACGTGCCGAGCGACGTGGACCCCACCTCGAAGCACACCTCGGTGACGCTGAGGTCGCCCCGTCGCAGCAGCGCCATGGCGCGCTCGACGCGTCGCGTCATGAGATAGGAGTAGGGCGACTCGCCGAAGGCCGCGCGGAACTGCCGGCTGAGGTGCCCCGACGACATGTTCGCGCCGCGCGCGAGCGCCTCGACGTCGAGCGGCTGCGCGTGCTCGCGATCGATGCGGTCGCGAACGCGCCGGAGCGCGGCGAGGTCTCGCAGCCCGTCCGGGCCCATGCTTCGGCTGCCCACGAGCGCGATGCTCCCACCTCGCGGGTGGGAAGTCCAGCGGCTCGGGCGGTGGCAGAATGTCGCCATGGTCTCCGGGAAGGTGGCGTTCGTCCTCGGCGGCGGCGGGGTGCTCGGAGCCGTGCAGGTCGGGATGCTCCGCGCCGTGCTCGAGCGCGGCATCCGCCCCGACGTCGTGGTCGGCACCTCGATCGGGGCGATCAACGGCGCGATCATCGCCGCCGCCGTCGATCGCAGCCTCGAACGACTCGAGGAGGCCTGGACGTCGAGGGACGCCCGGACCCTCACGACGGGCATGGGTCTCCGACCCGGTCGGGCGCACGTGATGTCGACCGAACCGCTCCGCCGCATGCTCGGGCACGGGCTCGCCGGTGCGACGAGGTTCGAGGACCTCGAGGTCGAGTTCCGCTGCTGCGCCGCGAGCGTCGAGCGGGCGGCCGAGCACTGGTTCGACACGGGCCCGCTCGTGCCGGCCGTGCTCGCCTCGGCCGCGCTGCCCGGACTGTTCCCGGCCGTGCGCATCGGCGACGAGCACTTCGTCGACGGCGGGATCGTGAATTCGATCCCGGTCGGTCAGGCCGCCGACGCCGGAGCCACAGACATCTACGTCATGCAGGTCGGCCGGATCGAGCACGCCCTGACGCCGCCTCGGAACCAGTTCGAGAACGCACGCGTCGCGTTCGAGATCTCCCGACGGCACCGCTTCGCCCGCGACAGCGCCGCCCTCGCCGCGGGTACGCGGATGCACGTGCTTCCGACCGGGACGGCGTCCCCGAAGGAGAACCGCGTCGCTCGCAACCTCTCCCCCGCCGCCCTGCGCCGCCGGATGGCGACGGCATACGGCGCGGCCTCCGCCTACCTCGACCGCGAGGACGGAGCCCGCGACGAGTCCACCGAGCGAGCCGCGGACTGATGCGGCTTCCGCCGAAATGGGTGCGCCGCGGCATCCTCGCACCGCTCGTGATCGGGCTCGCGCTCATCGTCGTAGCGCTGCTGCCCGCCTGGCTCGCCGTCGCGCTGATCGTGTCGATCTTCGTGGAACCGCGGCTCCGGACGCCGCGACTGCTCGTCATGGTCGCCGTCTACCTGGTGTGGGATGCCGCGGCCATCGTCGTGCTGTTCGTTCTGTGGGTCGCCTCGGGGTTCGGGTGGCGGATCCACTCGCCCGGGTTCCAGCGGGCGCACTACCGATTCGTCGCGCGGATGCTCGAGTTCCTGTTCTGGAACGCGCACTGGGTGCTGCGGCTGGACATCGACGTGCGCGTGCCGGAGGGGTTCCACGACGATGACGAGCCGCGCGTCATCGCGAGCCGGCACGCGGGTCCGGGCGATTCGTTCATCCTCATCCACGCGGTGCTCAACTGGTTCGACCGTTCGCCGCGGATCGTGCTCAAGGACACCATGCAGTGGGACCCGGCCGTCGACGTGGTGCTCAACCGCCTGCCGAACCGGTTCATCGCCCCGCCGCCCGCGGCCGGCACGGCAGGCACGCGGGGTCGCCGCGAGCACCTGCCTGCGCCGGCCGTCCCCCTGACCGAGCGCATCAGCGAGCTCGCGAGCGACATGGGCGAACGCGACGCGCTCGTGATCTTCCCCGAGGGCGGCAACTTCACCCCGGAACGTCGGGCGCGAGCGATCGCTCGGCTCCGGGCCGCCGGGCTCGAGGCGGCCGCCGAGCGCGCCGCTCACCTGATGAACGTCATGGCGCCGCGGCCCGCCGGACTCTTCGCCGCGCTCGACTCCGCACCGCACGCCGACGTCTTCCTCGTGGCGCACACCGGGCTCGACCGGATCCGCACGATCGGCGATGTCTGGCGCGAGCTTCCGACCGACAAGTCGATCACGATGCAGGTGTGGAACGTGCCGCGCGCCGACATTCCGGAGGACCATGACGCGCGCACGGATTGGCTCATGAGCGAGTGGGAGCGGATCGACGACTGGATCGCAGCGAGGAACCCCTGATCGCGGCGGCGGAGCGACACGCCGACGGCGCAGGACCAACGGCTCCCACGACTCGCCCATCGCTGGGAATACGCTGAACCCGAGCGCGCCACTCCGGGCGCGCCGGAAGGAGTCGCAATGTCCTCTCCGCAGTCCAACAGCATGTTCGCGGCGTTCGCCTTCGATTCGGCCGAACTCACGAAGTCGGCCGTGAACTCGATCCGGATCGCCCTCGGCGTGTCGGGGGTCATCGCCCTCATCATCGGCGTGTTCATCACGTTCTGGCCGAAGAACTCGGCGGTCGTCCTCACGGTGATGCTCGCGATCTACTTCCTCATCGCCGGCCTCGCCTACGTCGGCATCGGCATCTTCTCGAGGTCGATCTCGGGCGGTGCGAGGGCGCTCGACATCATCCTCGGCGTGCTCTTCCTCATCGGGGCTATCGTGATGTTCTCCAACCCGACCGAGAGCGCCGTCGTGATCGGCATCTTCCTCGGCATCCTCGTCGGCATCCTGTGGATCGTCGAGGGCGTGGTCGCGCTCGCCCAGTCCGGGAACTCGTCGTCGAGGGCATGGAGCATCTTCTTCGGCATCCTCAGCATCATCGCGGGCATCGTGCTGCTCTTCTCGCCGCTCTGGGGCGTCGTCATCCTGTTCTGGGTGCTGGGGATCTCGCTCATCGTCCTCGGCATCGTCCAGATCGTGCGCGCCTTCACCTTCGGACGCGGCATGCAGCTCTCATCGTGATCGGCTGACTGGCGCAGACGCAGCGAGGGCGGGACCGGTTCGACCGGTCCCGCCCTCGCGTTGCGCGTCCGCGTTCGGCGGACGCGTCGGGGATCAGCCCTCGGGCGCGAACCCCGAGACGTCCCCCACGTAGCGGGTGTGGTCGGCCGGGACGGGCTCGACCGCCGCCGACGCGACCTCGGCGGCGAACTCGGCGACGTTGTAGAGCTTGCCCGCATCCTCCTTGCGGGCGGCGATGGCGCCGGGGTTCGCCCGCTCGAGCAGCGTGGCGGTGATGGTGCCCTCGATCATGTCGCCCGACACGACGACGAACTCGACGCCCTTCGCGTCGAACTCGGGCAGCTTCGCGCGGAGCGCGTCCTCGCCGGCCCGCTTGGAGAGCGCGACGGGCTCGTACTCGGGCATGGTCGGGGTCGTCCGGATGAAGTGCGCCTGGTGGCTGGTCACGAACACGATGCGCGCGCCGTCGGCCAGATGCGGGAGGGCGTTGTCGACGACGTTGACCTGTGCGTCGCGGTTCAGCCGCATCGCGTAGTCCTCGCCCATGCCGGTCTCCATGCCGCCGGAGGCGTTGAGCACGAGGAGGTCGACCGGGCCGAGCTCGGCGGCGGCGCGCTCGAACATCGACTGCACGGACGCGGCATCCGTCAGGTCGGCGCCCACCGCGATCGCGCGGCCGCCGGCGGCGGTGATCTCGCCCACGATCTTCTCCGCGCGGGGGGCCTTGCTGCGGTAGTTGATGACGACCGCGGCGCCGGCTTCCGCGAGGTAGCGGGCGGTGTCCGCGCCGATGCCGCGGGACGAGCCCGTGACGAGGGCGACGCGGCCGTCGAGCGATCCGGGGGCGAGCGGGTTGGTCACGGTGGGCTCCTCGTGTGGTGCGGATGTCGCGGGCGCGCTCCGCGCCGCACCGAGACTACCAACTCCCCCATCGGCACCCCGTGCGCTGCTAGGTTGAAATGCGGGGGCCCGAAGGAGACCGACTTGGATGTTCTGACCCAGTACGCGTGGATCGCCTGGCTCGTCCTGATCCTCGTCTTCGCCACCATCGAGGTGTTCACCCTCGAGATGACGTTCCTCATGCTCGCACTCGGCAGCGTTGCGGGCCTGCTCTCCGGGCTGACGGGGATCCCCTGGTGGGCCCAGTTCATCGTGGCCGCGGTCGTCGCGATCGCACTGATCCTGACGCTGCGACCACCACTGCTGCGGTTGCTGCGGCGCGGCGCGGACCCGGCCCGAAGCAACGTCGACGCGCTGATCGGCGCCGCCGGTACCGTCGTCCGCACCGTCGGTCCGGCGGGCGGCCAGGTCCGACTGCAGAACGGGGACGTCTGGACGGCACGGCTCTCGCCCGTGACCGAGCAGGCGGATGTCGCCGTGGGCGAGCACGTGCTCGTGACCGGCATCGACGGGGCGACGGCCGTCGTCGTCCCGATGGAGAGGAGCACCCAGGCGTGAACGACGTCGGACCCATCATCGCCCTGATCGTCGTCGTCGCGATCGCGATCTTCGCGATCGTGGTGATCGCGAAGTCGATCCGGATCATTCCGCAGGCCTACGCGGGCGTCGTCGAACGGCTCGGGCGCTATCACAAGACCCTCACGCCGGGCCTCAACATCCTGATCCCGTTCATCGACCGCCTGCTGCCGCTCGTCGACATGCGCGAGCAGGTCGTCTCGTTCCCGCCGCAGCCCGTGATCACGGAAGACAACCTGGTCGTCTCGATCGACACCGTCGTCTACTTCCAGGTGACCGACGCCCGCGCCGCGACGTACGAGATCAACAACTACCTCGGCGCCGTCGAGCAGCTGACGACCACGACGCTCCGAAACGTCGTCGGCGGGCTGAACCTCGAGGAGGCACTGACCAGCCGCGACAACATCAACGGCCAGCTGCGCATCGTGCTCGACGAGGCGACGGGCAAGTGGGGCATCCGCGTATCGCGCGTGGAGCTGAAGGCGATCGACCCGCCCCTCTCCATCCAGGACTCGATGGAGAAGCAGATGCGCGCCGAGCGGGATCGCCGCGCCGCCATCCTCACCGCCGAGGGCACGAAGCAGTCCGCGATCCTCGAGGCGGAGGGCTCCCGCCAGGCCGCGATCCTCAAGGCCGAAGGTGACGCGAAGGCGGCCGTCCTGCGTGCGCAGGGCGAGGCCGAGGCGATCCTCACGGTGTTCGATGCGATCCACAAGGGCGACCCCGACCCGAAGCTGCTCGGCTACCAGTATCTGCAGATGCTGCCGCAGCTCGCCGAGGGCGCGTCGAACAAGCTCTGGATCGTCCCGAGCGAGCTCACCGAGGCGCTGAAGGGCATCGGGAGCGCGTTCACGCCGACCGGCCGTGGCGACCGCACGGTCGGCGGGTCGGGCCGACCCGGCTCGTCCGCCTGAGCCGGCTTCACCGAGTGAGCGACGGCTGGTTCGAGCCATCCGTTCCGCGGGTCCTCGCGCACCGCGGGCTCGCCCTCGAGGTGCCCGAGAACACGCTCGCCGCGTTCGAGGCGGCCGTGCGCGCGGGTGCGCGCTATCTCGAGACCGACATCCACCCGAGCTCCGAGGGCGCGGCAGTGCTCGCGCACGATCCCACCCTTCGACGGGTGGCCGGCCGCCCCGAGGCCGTGTCCGACCTCTCGCTCGGTGAGCTCCGAGCGATCGACCTCGGCGGCGGCCACGGCTTCGGCACGCTCGACGAGCTGCTGCACACCTTCCCCGAGGCCCGGCTCAACATCGATGTGAAGTCGGATGGCGCGTTCGGGCCGACCGTCGAGGCGGTCCGCCGCGCGGGAGCCGCCGACCGGGTGCTGCTCACCGCGTTCTCGGACGCGCGGCGGCGGCGACTCGCGGTCGCCGTACCCGACTCCGTCACGTCGGCCGGACGCACCTCGGTGCTTCGCGCCGTCGCAGCCTCCCGCACTCGCAGCGCGGCCGCGATGCGGCGCGCAGTCGCCGGGGCCCGCGCTCTCCAGATACCCGAGGGGGTCGGCCGTATCCGCCTTCTCTCCCCGGCCCTCCTCGAGACCGCGCACGCCGCGGGCCTCGAGGTGCACGTCTGGACGGTGAACGACGAGGCCGAGATGCGACGCCTCCTCGCCCTCGGGGTCGACGGGCTGGTGACGGATCGCGCGGACCTCGCACTCAGGATCGCCTCGCAGACCTGAGCGTTCCCCGGCAAAACCTCAGGCTCCGGGAAGAAGATGCCCAGCTTGATCGTCTATACCTGTTGACGATCGAGAGGAGTACGCCATGGCGGACCGGAGCCTTCGGGGCATGCGTATCGGCGCCCAGAGCCTGCAGAGCGAGGACGGCGTGATCTTCGCCGACCGCGCGGACTACACGTACCGTTGCGAGACGTGCGGGCGCGACACGGTGATGACCTTCTCGACCGAGGCCGAGCTTCCCGAGGAGTGGGAGTGCCGTCACTGCGGCAACTCCGCCGTGCTCCTCGTCGACTCCAAGCCGGTCGAGATCGACCGCTCGGGTGAGAAGGTCGCCCGAACCCACTGGGACATGCTGCTCGAGCGCCGCACGCGCGCCGAGCTCGAGGAGATCCTCGAGGAGCGACTCCAGTACCTGCGCGCCCGACGCGGGCAGCAGAAGATCGGCGCCTAAGCCTCCAGCGCACCCTCACGCCCGGCCCCGGACCCTGTCCGGCGCCGGGCGTTCCGCTGTGCGGCGACGCCGGCCCAGCCGAGTCCGGCGAGCGATCCGAGGACGAGCAGGAGCGGAACGGCCCAGCCGAGGACCACCGACGGCGTGAGTCCCGTGCGCAACTCCACATCGGTGACCATCGCGCCGGCCTCGTAGGCGGGCAGCGCGTCGATGGTCCGGCCCGAGGGGCCGATCACCTGGCTCGTGCCGACCGTGGAGATGTTCACGACCGAGCGACCCGTCTCGATGGCGCGCAGTCGCGCGATCGCGAGCTGCTGTTGGTTCTCGTCGGTCCCACGGAAATCGGCGTTGTTGGTCTGGAACATGTACAGTTCGGCGCCGTCGCGAGCACCTTCCCAGATGAGTCCGTCGTAGATCACGTCGAAGCAGATCGCGAGGCCGGTGACCGTCTCGCCGAGGTCGAACACCGGCGGCTGCGCACCCGGCGAGTATCCGCGCTGGATCAGGCCCGTGAGCTCCGGGACGAGCGCGTCGTAGAACCAGCGGTCGGGAATGTACTCGCCGAACGGCACCGGGTTGCGTTTGGCGAAGCGGTCGACGGCGCCCTCCCCTGCCTCCCAGAGGAGCGAGGTGTTGTAGAAGCGCTCATCGCCCTCGGCACCCTCGACGGTGAC
This sequence comes from Agromyces sp. GXQ0307, assembly GCF_044769845.1. NCBI lineage: Bacteria > Bacillati > Actinomycetota > Actinomycetes > Micrococcales > Microbacteriaceae > Agromyces > Agromyces sp. GXQ0307. The sequence continues at coordinate 234,750 of NZ_JBIZVY010000003.1, forward strand.
CGTGTTCAGGATGACCGGGGCGTCGAGTTCCTCGGACAACCGGTCGAAGATCCGAGCGACCGAATCGCTGCGCGTCGGGTCGATATCGGACCCGCCCTCCGGCCAGAGCAGCACGTCGACGTCCTCGTCGAGCACCGGCTCGGTGGCCTCGAGCTGCGCTCGGAGCACGTCGCCCTGCTCGCGCTCGTCGAAGTAGCCCGCGGGGCCGTCGCCCTGCACGCTCGCGACGCGGAGCTCGCCCGCCGGCGCGGTCGGGAACGCCGGCGTCAGAACGGCGGCGATGAGGAGTGCGACGACCGGGATCGCGGTGCGCAGGTCGCGCCATCCCCGCGCCCGCACCCACTCGATCGCGCACGCCGTGATCGCGACCATCACGAAGCCGAGGCCCGTCGAGCCGATCCACGACACGACCGGCGCGAACGGGCTCTCCGACTGGCTGAGCGCGGCGCGACCCCACGGGAAGCCGCCGTAGGGGAACGTTCCGGTGACCGTCTCCCGGACGATCCAGAGACCGGCGACGAGCGCGGGCAGCGCGATGAGCTGCAGCCATCGCGAGTTCCCGACCTGCGGCATCCAGCGATACGCGAGCGTGATGAGCACCGCGCCGCCCGCGACGAAGAGCGACTCGAGGATCGACAGCGCGAGCCACGGGATCGGACCGAGGTAGAGCGAGGTCCATGACACGTGCGAGAGGTAGAAGGCCAACCCGAACGCGAGTCCGACGTGGAACGACGACAGCAGCGAACGTCCGACCAGCGGCACGAGCGCCATGGCGATGCCGACGAACGCCAGCGGCCAGGCGCCTGCGCCCGGGAACCCGAGGTCGTAGACGAACCCGCCGAGCGCGGAAACGAGGAGTGCGGCCCAGAGGGGCAGGATCGGTCGCGGACCGAGTGCCGCGGAGGGCGCGCGGCCGACGCGCGCGGGCCCGGCCGGCTGCGCGTGCAGCGGATCGGCCGCCGCATCCGAGTCGACCGTCGTCGGTGCGGCCGGTTCCGCGCTCATGCCGCCGCTCCGTACGCGACGACCCCGCGCCGGACGGCGTCGATCGCAGCGCGCGCCGTCGCCCCGAGTTCCGCATCGGCCACGATGGAGACCTGGTCGAGCAGGTCGACCACCTGCTTCGAGAGCCGGACGAAGTCTCCGGCGGCGAGCTCGGTGTCCGCGAGCACCTGGGCGAGGCCCGCACCTCGGGCCCACGCGTGCATCGCCGTCGCGAGTGCGGGCGACGGCTGCTCGCTTCCGGGGAGCCGGTGGTCGCGTTCGACGTCGTCGAGTTCGCTCCACGCGTCGAGCGTCCGATCGAATGCCTCGCGGAAGCCCCCCTTCGGCAGTCGGTACTGCACGCCGCGGTCGTCGCGACGCGGCTCGTAGACGAGGGCGGCGGCCATCGCGGCCACCGACGCGACATCGAGGCCGTCCCACAGGCCGCGTCGCAGGGCCTCGGCGACGAGCAGGTCGCGTTCGCCGTAGATGCGCTTCAGGGTGCGCCCCGCCGACGTGGATGTGAGACCCCCCGTGCCATCCCGCTCCAGGTAACCGAGCTCCTCGAGCACCTCGGCGACGCGATCGAAGCGCTTGGCGACCTGCCCCGTGCGCGAGCGGATCTGCCGCGAGAGGTCGTCGTGATCGCGCTTCAGCCGCCACCAGCGCTCGGCCCAGCGTGCGTGCTGCTCGCGCTCGGCGCATCCGTGGCACGGATGGGCACGCAGCCGCTTTCGTTCGGCGCCGAGCTCGCGCTGCAATCGCTCACGCTGCGCGTGCGTCGGGTTCCCCTTCGACGACTGCCGCTCTAGGTCGCCGATCCGGCGCCGGATCCCGGCGTACTCGCCGAAGTCGCCGAGGTGGCAGCGCATCGCCTCCTCGTAGCCGGCCATCGACTCCTCCTGCTTGCGGAGCGTGCGTGCCAGGTCGACGACCGCGCGGTCGGCCTGGAATTGCGCGAACGAGAGCTCGAGGATCTGCCGGGTGCGCTCACGACCGAACTGGTCGACGAGGTTCACGGCCATGTTGTAGGTCGGCGTGAAGCTGGAGTTCAGCGGGTAGCTGCGGCGTGACGCGAGCGAGGCGACCGCCTCCGGGTCGAGCCCGTCGACCCACTGGATCACCGAGTGCCCCTCGATGTCGATGCCACGACGGCCGGCGCGGCCGGTCAGCTGCGTGTACTCACCCGGCGTGATCGGCACGCGCGCCTCGCCGTTGAACTTCTCGAGCTTTTCGAGCACGACCGAACGCGCGGGCATGTTGACGCCGAGCGCGAGCGTCTCGGTCGCGAAGACGACCTTCAGGAGCTTGCGCTGGAAGAGGTCCTCGACGATCTCCTTGAACGTGGGGAGCATGCCGGCGTGATGCGCCGCGACGCCGCGCTGCAGACCCTCGAGCCACTCCCAGTACCCGAGCACCGCGAGGTCGTCGTCGCGCAGCAGGCGCACGCGCTCCTCGACGATCGTGCGGATCTCCGCCCGCTCCTCCGTGTCGGTGAGACGGATGCCGCTGCGCAGCACCTGGCGTACCGCCTGATCGCACCCCGCGCGCGAGAAGATGAAGAAGATCGCGGGGAGCAGATGCTTGCCGCTCAGCAGTTCGACGACGTCGGATCGCTCAGCCCGGCCCGCACCCGGCGCGGGACGGTGGTATCGGCCGCGGTCTCCTCCGCGACGACCGCGCTGCGAGCGAGCGCCGATCGACCGGCCACCGGCGCGAGCCAGTCGCTGCAGTTCGGGGTTCACTCGGTGCGTCGCCGCCTGACCCGACGAATCGAACAGGTCGACGAGCTTGGCGCCCACGAGCACGTGCTGTTCGAGAGGCACGGGTCGCTGCTCCGACACGATGACGTCGGTGTCGCCGCGGACGGCCTGCAACCAGTCGCCGAACTCCTCCGCGTTCGACACCGTCGCGCTCAGCGACACGAGCCGCACGTGCTCGGGGAGGTGGATGATGACCTCCTCCCACACGGCGCCGCGGAACCGGTCGGCGAGGTAGTGCACCTCGTCCATGACCACGAACGAGAGCCGCTCGAGCAGGGGCGAGTTCGCGTAGAGCATGTTCCGCAGGACTTCGGTGGTCATGACCACGATCCGCGCACCGGCGTTGATGTTCGTGTCGCCCGTCAGCAGGCCGACGTTCGGGCTCCCCCAGGCCTCGACGAACTCCTGGTACTTCTGGTTCGACAGCGCCTTGATGGGCGTCGTGTAGAAGACCTTCTCGTCGCCGCCGTGCATCGCGAGGTGCACGGCGAACTCGGCCACCACCGTCTTGCCCGCGCCCGTCGGGGCGGCGACGAGCACGCTCCGACCCTCGTCGAGGGAGGCGCACGCCGCCCGCTGGAACGGGTCGAGGTCGAAGGAGAGACCGGCTGCGAACTCCTGCAGTCTCGGCTGCCGACGCTGCTGCCGGGACAGGGCGTAGCGTTCCGCCGGCGAGAGGCTCATCACCCCTCCAGCCTAGACAGCGTCGCCGAACTCCAACTGATTGCGCTTGGCGACACGACGGTCGTGCAGGAACGCGAGTCCGTACGCGGCGAAGTACAACCCGATCATCGGGATGGCGAGCATGAACATCGACACCACGTCGGCCGACGGCGTGGCGAAGGCGGTGAACAGCACGATCACGAGGACCGCGATGCGCCACGACTTGATGATCGACTGGGCGCTGATGATGCCGGCGAAGTTCAGGAGCACGATGAACACCGGAACCACGAACGCGATGCCGATGGCCACGACGAGCTTCAGCACGAAGTCGATGTACTCCTTCGCCGTGAGCAGCGTCTCCGCACCCTCGGGAACGAACCCGGTCATGAGCTTGACGATGTTGGGCAGCACGAACCAGCCCGCCGCGCAACCCGCGAAGAACAGCGGGATCGCGGTCGCGAAGAACGCGAACGTGTACTTGCGCTCGCGCGTGTTCAGGCCGGGAACGAGGAACGCGAAGACCTGGTAGAGCCAGACCGGCGCGGAGATCACGATGCCGAGCGTGAACGCGATCTGCAGGCGCAGGTCGAACGCGCTGGAGATCGTCGGGAAGATGATGCCGGTCGATGCGGCGTCGGGGCCCTGCTGCGCCTCGACGACGAGGTTGACGGGCTCCTGGATCGCCTGCCACACGAACGCGTCGGTCAGCCACCAGCCGACGGCCATGCCGACGACGATGGCGATGGCGGACCGGAAGAGGCGCTTCCGCAGCTCGATGAGGTGCGCACCGAGCGACATCCGCTTCTCGCGGTTCTTCTCCCCGCGATCCTTCACCGCGGTCATGCGGCTCAGGCGCTCGGGCCGGAGTCCGCGCGCTTCGGCTGCTCGACGGGGGCGGGCGTCGTCGACGCAGGGGCCGACGTGGTCGACGAGGCGGGCGCCTCGGTGCTCGCCGCAGCGCCGTCCTTGGCGTCGGCGTCGTCGCCGTCGGAGCGGACCTCGCTCTTGAGGATCTTCATCGACTGGCCCAGGCTCCGCGCGAGCGCGGGAAGCTTCGGCGCACCGAACAGCAGCAGGATCACCAAGAGGATGATCAGCGCGTGCCAACCGGTGAAGGCGTTTCCAAACATAGGTGTTCGTCCATTCTGGCGGGATGGTGCGGCCAGTCTACCTGCTCGCGTGAGGGGGTGCCCTCACGCCTCTGCTTCGATCGCATCACGATCGGACAGGTCGTCCGGATACCCCGCGAGGCCGGCCTCGGCCCATGCGGCGACCGCCTCGCGGGCCTCGTCCGGGGCGATCACGGTGACGAGCCCGGGTAGCCCCGCCACGAGGCGCTTCAGGCCGTGCACGTGCGCGAGGCGCAGGGTCACGCGCAGTCGCCCGTCGACCTCGGTGGATGTCGAGTCGGCGAGGTAGTCCGCGAGCAGCGGCAGGCTCTCGGGGGCGACGTCGACGACGACCTCCAGGTCGTCGGGCGAGGCCTGGAAGAGCGTCTCAGGAATCACCCGCCCCGTGTGGTCGCCGATCGGCTCGTCGGTGATGCTGAGACCGCTCATGCGGTCGATGCGGAAGTTCCGCACGTCGTCGCGGAGCTGGTCGTACGCCTGCAGGTACCAGTCGGCGCCGAGCGAGGCGATCCGGAGGGGGTCGACGCGCCGTCGCCGTTGCTCGCCACGCGCGTTGAGGTAGTCGAACTCGAGCCGATGACCGGTGGCCACGGCCCGCCGTACCTCGGCGAGGGTCTGGTCGGCGGCCTCCTCGGCGACCGCGATCCGGCTCGGCTCGCCCGAGGCGCCGGCGCGGAGCTTCTCGGTGAGCGCGGCGAGCGACGCGCTGCCCGCGTTCTCGGGGGCCGCGGAGAGGTAGCGGAGGCCGGCGATGAGCGCGGCGGCCTCGCGCGCCGAGAGCTTCGGAGCGTCGTCGATGGCGACGTGGTGGACGATGACGATGACATCGTCCTCCTCGAACGCATCCCAGTCGATGTCGAACAGGTCGTTCGGCTGGTAGGTCCCCGTCGCGCCGGGGAGGCCGGACGTCGCGATGAGCATGACCGCGTCGCGGATCTCCTGCTCCCCCACCCCGAAGTGGGCGGCCGCATCTGGCACGTCGACGACGCGCTGCTCGAGCAGATAGGGCACGAGCGACAGCAGGAACACGAGCTTGTCGGGCGCGCGGAGGCCGGCGGGCCTCCGAGACGGGCGTGCGCTCATGCGACGCCTCCCGCGCGGTGCGCGGCCGCGACCGTGGCGAGCCGGGCGCGCACGGCCCTCCGCAGCGACGCGGGTGCGATCACGCGCACCTCCGGTCCGTACGACGCGAGCTCGTCGGCGAAGACGACCTCGTCGGTGTAGTGCAGGCGGATGATGCCCGCGTCGTCGTCGGACTCCGCGGCGCGCTTGCCCAGTCGCACCTCCGCGTCGGACCCGGCGCTCACCGCGAGGTCGGCTGCGTTCGCGAGCCGCAGCGCCTGCAGGTCGGCGAGGACCCGGTCCTGCACGTCGGCGGGAGGCGGATCGAACGGAGCGCCGGGCAGCGTCTTCACGTCGCCCACGATCCGCGAGAGGAGGAACGTGCGCGGCGCCGCCGCATCGACGTCGCGGCCGTGCAGGTGCCAGCGCCCCTCGTGGAGCACCACCGCGTACGGCTCGACCGTGCGCAGCCGCGGCGCCTGCTCGCCGGGCTTCAGGTAGTGGAAGCGAACGCGCTGCCGCCGGTCGAGCGCCTGGCGGAGCGGCTCGAACGCGGCATCCCGGACCCGCAGGCGCGGCGCGTAGCCGATCACCGGCTCGCGCGGTTCGATGCCGAGCGAGCGGAGCTTCGTGAGTGCGCGCTGCGAGTCGGCCGAGAGGGACGCTTCGCGCCAGACCTCGGCCGCGAGGCCGAGCAACGCGAGCTCGTCGGCCGTGAATCGGACGTCGACGGGCAGGTCGTACTCGCCCTTCGGGATGCGGTACCGCAGCGCCTGGTTGTCACCCGGCCGGTCGGGCGACTCCACCGTCTCGAGCGGGATCCCGAGGTCGCGGATGTCGTCCTTGTCGCGTTCGAACTGACGCTCCAGATTCGCGTTGCCGCCGCGCGGATCGTACCGCTCGGCGTAGCCGCGCACGGTCGAGAGGATCTCCGACTTCAGCAGCCCGGTCTCGGTCGCGAGCAGCGCGAGGACGAGGCTGAACAGCCGGTCCTCGACCGGGATCCGCGACTCCCCCGCGGGCTTGGATGACGCCACGTCAGCGATCATACTGAAGCGCCCGCGGCGGCATGGCGGCCGCTCCGGCTCACACCACGCCGAGGATGTCGATCACGAAGAAGAGCGTCGACCCTGCCGGGATGCCGGCCTGCTCCGCGTCCCCGTAGCCGTCCTCCGGCGGGATCACGACGCCCACCTGGGAACCGACCTGCTGCCCGATGAGCGCCTCGGCGAAGCCCGGGATCACCTGCGAACCGGTGCCCTCGCTCACGATGAACGAGGCGGGTGCGCCGTTCTCCCAACTCGAGTCGAAGACGGTGTTGTCGTCCCAGAGCACACCCGTGTAGTGCACGACGACCCGGTCGCCGTCCTCGACGGTCTCGCCGGAGCCCTGCTTCAGCACCTCCACCTCGGTCGTCTCGAACGGGTCGCCGTCGGGCACGGTGATGCCCGGGCGGCCGTCGGGCGCGGTGACCACGGCCGGGAACCCGTCGCGCGTGATGCGCGGCGAACCGTTCGCCTTGGGCAGGAACGCCTCCTGGACGTCGAAGATCACGACGAGGCTGTCGTCCCCGTCGATGCCGAGCGACGCGTTGCCCTCTTCGCCGAAGGCGTCGGCAGGCGGGATCACGACGGCGACCCTCGATCCCTCGCGCGCGCAGCTGAGACCCGTCTTGAGCCCGGTGAGCGTGTTCGCGCCGAGGACGACGGGCACCGCCTCCTCGTCGCCGAAGCCGGTGACCTGGATCTCGTCGCCCGTCGTCCCGTTGTAGACCGCGAGGCCGACGAGCGCCTGCTGGCCGTCGACGAGGTGGTCGCCCGTCCCCTCGATGAGCTCGGTGCACTGCGTCTCCGAGGGCACGAGCGGCGTCGGGAAGTCGACCCGAGGGGTCTCGCCGAAGTCGCCGCGGACCTCGACCAGGTCGGACGAGGCACCGGCCTCGGCCTGCGGCTCGGGCGCCGACGCGCAGCCGGTCAGGGCGAGGGCGACGGCGGTCGCGGTGGCGGTGAGTGCGAGCGGGAGGCGCACGGATCCTCGTTTCGTGTCGGGTGAACGGGGCGCAGACAGCCTAGTCGGCGTCGGCGAGGTCGGTGGCCGGGTCCGGCTCGTCGCCGCCGCGTGAACTCCGTGCAGCGGCATCCGCCGCCCTCGCGCGCTTGCGCAGCACCTTGTCGCTGACGTTTCGTTCGCCGAGCGCGCCGGGCGTCCATGCCTCGACGTCCTCGTCGCTGAACTCGGTCTTCGAGGGGCGGCGCTTCAGCTCCGGGAGGACCGTGTCGGGTGCGAGCCGGCGTGCCGTGAGGAGGAAGCCCGTGTGGGCGATCATGCGATGGTCGGGCCGGACGGCGAGGCCCTGCACGTGCCATCCGCGCACCATCGTCTCGTTCGCGATGGGCTCCGTGTACCAGCCGGTCGCGCGGATCGCCTCCGCGACGCGCGAGAGCTGCGTGACGGTCGCGACGTAGCACAGCAGCACCCCGCCGGGCTTCAGCGCGGTGGACACCGCGTCGATGCACTCCCACGGCGCGAGCATGTCGAGCACCACGCGGTCGACGGATGCCGCGGGCGCCTGCTCGGGCAGCGCCTCGGCGAGGTCGCCGAGCGTGATGGACCAGTTCGCGGGGTCCTCGCCGTGGAAGGTCGCGACGTTGCCGCGGGCGACGTCGGCGAACTCCTCGCGGCGCTCGAACGACATCAGCCGACCGGTCGGCCCGATCGCGCGCAGCAGCCACAACGAGAGGGCGCCCGAGCCGACGCCCGCCTCGACGACCGTCGCGCCGGGGAAGACGTCGGCCTGCGCCAGGATCTGCACCGCGTCCTTCGGGTACACGATCGCCGCGCCGCGCGGCATCGACATCACGAAGTCGCTGAGCAGCGGCCGGAGCGCGAGGTACTCGACGCCGACCGCGTTCGCGACGACCGAGCCGTCGGGCAGGCCGATGATCTCGTCGTGCCTGATCGGTCCCTTGTGCGAGTGGAAGACCTTGCCCGGCTCGAGCGTGATCGTGTGCATTCGGCCCTTCGGGCCCGTGAGCTGGACGCGGTCGCCGATGCGGAAGGGCCCGCTCGCCTCGCCGCGGCTCATGCGCTCGCCCACCTGCTCGCAGCGACCTCGACGAGGTCGTCGAGCGTGCGGTCGGCAAGCGTCTCCCAGACCACGTCGGACGGCGCCTCGTCGAGCGAGAGCATGTGGGGCACGCCGATCACGACGGCGCCGGCCGCGGTGGCCGACGCGAGCCCGGTCGGCGAGTCCTCGATCGCGACGCAGTCGGCGATGTCGACGCCGAGGCGGCCCGCGGCCGCCAGGTACGGCTCGGGGTGCGGCTTGGGGGCGGCGACCTCGTCGCCCGTGACGAGTTCGTCGAAGGCCGTGAACGGGATGGCCCCGACGACGTCTTCCGCCATGGAGCGGATCGACATCGTCACGAGCGCGGTCGGGATGCCGGCCTCGCGCAGTTCCTTCAACAGCGCCTGCGCGCCCGGCTGCCACGGCACGCCGTGCTGGGCGAGCTGCTCGCGAACGCGCTCGGTGAGGCGCTCGACGATCGCGTCGGCGGGCAGCTCGACGCCGGCGTTGCGGAACACCTCGGCCGCGTCCCAGAGGCCCATGCCGACCATCTGCAGCGCGTCCTCGTGGGTCCAGGTGCGGCCGAACGATTCGACCAGTTCGATCTCGGCCCGCATCCAGTACGGCTCGGTGTCGACGAGGGTGCCGTCCATGTCCCAGAGGACGGCGGCGGGTAGGCGCTTGGTCACAACGGGCGATTCTATCGGCACGGCCTATTGTTGAGGTGGGTCCGGACATTCCGGGCTCGGGAAGCGGGGCGGACCGAGTGCAGCAGCCGACCGGGTTCGAGGGCGGACGACTCCTCGTCGTGGCGTTCGAGGGATGGAACGACGCGGGTGAGGCGGCCACCGGGGCGGCGCGACTGCTGGCGGAACGGCTCGGACTCGTCGAGATCGCCGCGGTCGATCCCGAGCTCTACTTCGACTACCAGTTCACGCGTCCGACGATCGAGACAGCGGCCGACGGCACGCGACGCCTCAGCTGGCCCGGCGCCGCCATCCTCGGGCCGAGCGGCGAGCCCGTCCCCGACGACGACGAGGTCGTCACCGGCCCCGGCGCCGACCGACTGCACGTGCTGCTCGGCGCAGAACCGGCACGCACGTGGAAGGGCTTCGCCGCCGAGCTCATCGATGCCGCGCTCACGGCCGACATCGAGGGCATCGTCCTCCTCGGCGCGATGCTCGCCGACGCCCCGCACACGCGCCCACTCTCGGTCTTCGCGTCGAGTGAGAACCCCGAGGTCCGTGCCGCGCTGGGCGTCGAGCGTTCGAGCTACGAGGGGCCCGTCGGCATCCTCAGCGTCATCGCCGACCAGGCGGAACGCGTCGGGATCCCGACGGTGTCGCTCTGGGCGTCGGTTCCGCACTACGTGCACAACGCGCCGTCGCCGAAGGCCGTGCTCGCGCTCCTCGGCAAGGTCGAGGAGCTCACCGGCCTCAGCATCCCCCGCGGCTCGCTCGAGGAGGAGGCGAAGGCGTGGGAGTCCAGCGTCGACGCGCTCGCCGCCGACGACGAGGAGATGGCCGGGTACATCACCCAGCTGGAGCAGGCCCGTGACGCGGTCGACGCGCCCGAGGCATCCGGCGAGGCCATCGCGCAGGAGTTCGAGCGCTACCTGCGCCGGCGGGGCGACCAGCCGGGCGGTGGCCCGTGGCGTCCGCGCGACGGAGCCTGACGCGGCATCCGTTCGCCTCGATCGGTCTCGAGCCGATCAGAAGGGTTCGAGGACTCCCGTGCCGAGCAGCACGAAGACGGTCGTGCCGAGCGCGATGCGGTAGATCACGAACGGCAGGAAGCTGTGCTTCGAGATCCACCGCATGAAGAAGGCGATGACGAGGATGGCGACCACGAATGCGACGGCGGTCGCGAGGGCAGTCTCGAGCGGGCCGTACACGGCGGGCTCGCCCCAGCTCTTGAACAGCTGGTAGAAGCCCGAACCGAACACGGCGGGGATGGCGAGGAGGAACGCGTAGCGTGCGGCCGCCGCACGTTCGTAGCCGAGGAGGAGGCCCATCGTGATCGTGCCGCCCGAACGCGACACGCCCGGGATGAGCGCGAGCGACTGCGCGAGGCCGAAGTAGATGCCGTGCGGGTAGGTCAGGTCGTCGAGCTTGCGGCGCTTCGCTCCGGCCCAGTCGGCGAGCCCGAGCACGATGCCGAAGACGATCAGCATCGTCGCGACGACGTAGAGCGAGCGGAACACCGTCTCGATCTGGTCCTGGAACAGCAGGCCCAGGACGACGATCGGGATCGAGCCCACGATGATGAGCCAACCCATGCGCGCGTCGGGGTCGTTGCGGGGCACGCGGCCGAACAGCGCGCCGAACCACTGGCGGATGATCCGCACGATGTCGCGCCAGAAGAACACGACGACCGCGGCTTCCGTGCCGAGCTGCGTGATGGCGGTGAACGCCGCCCCCGGGTCCGCCGCGTTGGGCAGGAACTCCCCCAGGATGCGCAGGTGCGCGCTCGAGGAGATCGGCAGGAACTCGGTGAGTCCCTGCACGAGGCCGAGGATCAGGGCTTCGAACAAGTGGGGGCATCCTTCCGCCCCTCGACGCGCGAAGGGCACGGGACCGTCGTGGTCGGGAACGAGCGAAGGCGGAGTCAGTACGCCAGGAGCAGGTCGCGCAGGACCTGCCTACCGAAGACTAGTGCGTCGAGCGGCACGCGTTCGTCCACGCCGTGGAACATCGCCGGGAAGTCGATCGTGTCGGGCAGGCGGAGCGGGGCGAAGCCGTAGCCCGAGATGCCGAGGCGCGAGAGCGCCTTGTTGTCGGTGCCCCCGCTCAGCAGGTACGGGAAGACCGCCGCCTCGGGATCGTGCACGTGGAGGGCGTTCGTCACGGCGTCGACCAGCGGACCGTGCGTCGGCGCTTCGAGCCCGACGTCGCGGTGCACGATCTCGATGTCGACGTCGGGCCCCACCAGGTCGGCGAGTTCGGCGAGTACCGCGTCCTCCTCGCCGGGCAGGGTGCGGACGTCGACGAGCGCCTCCGCGCGGTCGGGGATGACATTGTGCTTGTAGCCGGCCTGCAGGAGCGTCGGGTTCGACGTCGTGCGGAGGGTGGCGGTGATGAACCCCGACGCCGACCCGGTCGCGAGCGCGAGCTCGTCGGGCGCGACCTGCTCGGGGTCGACGCCGAGGGCACCCGCGATCGCCGCGAGCAGCTCACGGGTCGTGCCCGTCAGCCGAAGCGGCCATTCGCGCCGGCCGATGCGGGCGATCGCCTCGGCGAGCTTGGTGACGGCGTTGTCGCTCACCCGACGCGACCCGTGCGCAGCGGTGCCGTGCGCGACGAGCCGGATCCAGAGGAGCGACTTCTCCCCGGTCTGCAGGAGGTAGGCCCGCTGCCCGCCGACGGTGATCGAATAGCCGCCGACCTCGCTGATCGCCTCGGTCGCGCCCGCGAAGAGCTCGGGATGCTCGTCGACGAGCCAGCTCGCACCGTAGAGTCCGCCGGCCTCCTCGTCGGCGAAGAACCCGAGGATCAGCTCGCGCTCGGGCAGCCGGCCCGAGGCGAGGATGTCGCCCACGGCGGTGAGGATCATGGCGTCCATGTCCTTCATGTCGACCGCACCCCGCCCCCACAGCATGCCGTCGCGGATCTCGCCCGCGAACGGGTCGACGCTCCAGGTGCGCGGGTCGGCCGGCACGACGTCGAGGTGGCCGTGCAGGACGAGCGCGGGCTTGTCGGGGTTCGCGCCGGGGATTCGGGCGACCACGTTCGCTCGGTGCGGTGCCGACTCGTGCATGACCGGGTCGAGCCCCATCGCGCGCAGGCGCGCCTCGACGTACTCGGCGGCCTCGCGCTCGCCGTTCGAGCGGCCCTCGCCGTGGTTCGTGGTGTCGAACCGGATGAGGTCGCGCGCGATGATCGCGGTCTCGTCGAGCACCGGCTCGTGCTCGTTCGCGGGTTCGGGCGCGGGGTTCGTCGGGAGCGTCTCGGCCATACGGTCCACGCTAGCGTGCGCGTCGGCGCCTCCGTCGGGCGGCCGCCCGCGGCATCCGGCACCCCGGGCGGATGCCCGGAAATCGTGCTTTCCGCACCTGATCGGGAGCTCCATCACCCGGAAGGTCTGGGCGGCCTCCACGTGGTCGGAGGGCCTTCCAAACCGTGCTAATCTCTTCTACGGCCGCTGAGCGATCAGGGCCGAGACAACGCGCGGGTGGCGGAAATGGCAGACGCGCTAGCTTGAGGTGCTAGTGCCCTAACGGGCGTGGGGGTTCAAGTCCCCCCTCGCGCACGCGTTGTCGAGAAGGCCGGATCTTCGGATCCGGCCTTCTCGCGTTTAACCCGCGTCGCGGTCGGGCGTTCGCCTTTCTCAGGAGTTTTTCGGCGCGTCGCCGTTCTCGACGGCGTGTCTTCCTGAGAAGCGGTGCGCTCGGCGCCTGGTTCCTGAGAAAGGTGCTCGGCCGTGCGACGGGGAGGCGGGGAGGCGGGGACGAGGGGCCGGGGGGCGCGCGGGCGGCGACCTCCGGTCGGGGGCGTGGACGCGTGGCATCCGCGACTTGCCTCATTCGAACATGTGTTCGAACATTGAGGGGTGACGATGACCGCTCCCCGACCCGCGCCGGCCGCCCCGGCGTCCGCTGCGGCCCAGCTCGAGCGGGTCGAGGAACTGCAGGCGCGCATCCGCGGCATGCAGGCGACGAGGCTCGACTCGCGCGCCGTCCCCACGCACCCGGCGCTCGCGAGCGTGCTGCCCGGCGGTGCGCTCCGCGAGGGCGCGGTCGTGCAGGTCGAGGGGTCGATCACGCTGCTCATGGCCGCGCTCGCCGGGCCGTCGCAGAGCGGCCGCTGGGTCGCGGTCTCCGGCATCCCCGAGTTCGGCGTCGAGGCGGCGGCGCGGTTCGGCATCGACCTGGAGCGGCTCGTGCTCGTGCCCGACCCCGGCACGCAGTGGCTGACGGTCGCGGCGGCGCTCGCCGACGTGATCCCCGTGGTCGCGGTGCGCCCGGTCGGGCGGCTCGCCCCGGCCGAGACGTCGCGGTTCGCCGCACGGCTCCGCCAACGTGGCACCCTGCTCCTCGTCGACGGGGACTGGCCGGGCAGCGACGCCCGCCTCGAACTCGAGCGGAGCGACTGGACCGGGCTCCACCGCGGGCACGGGCACCTCGCCGAGCGCGAGGTCGTCGTGCGGGTCACCGGGCGCGGCGAGGTCGGGCGGGGCGCCCGGCGGCGCCTGCGGCTGCCCGCCGGCGACCTCGGATTCGCCGCGGTCGACGACACGGTCGTCGCACCGGCCCCGATCAGGGCGCCCGTGGCAGGGGCACCGCCAGCGATCCGGGCGGTCGGCGCGAGCGAGGGTGCGGGCGCGCCCGGTCGGGTCGACGCGGAGGTCCCGGCCGCGGCATCCGCCCCCGATCTGCCCCGGCACCGACCCGACCTCGCCGCGAGGGCCTCGTGAGCGCGGCCGTGCGCACCATCGTGCTCTGGTGCCCCGACTGGCCGGTGCTCGCCGCGTGCCGCGAGCGCGGCATCGACCCCGCGCTGCCCGTCGCCCTCACCGAGAAGGGGCTCGTGCACTCGTGCTCACCGGCCGCTCGTCGCGACGGCGTGACGCGGGGGCTGCGGCTCCGCGAGGCGCAGTACCGTTCGACCGCGCTCGCGGTGCTGGAGTACGACGCCGCGCTCGACCACCGCGCGTTCGAGCCGGTCGTGCGCGGCGTCGAGGCGATCGTCCCGGGCGTGCAGGTGCTGCGGCCCGGCACGCTGGCGATGCGGGCGCGGGGCCCCGTCAGGTACTACGGCGGTGAGGATGCCGCGGCGCGGGCGCTGCTCGAGGCGGCGGCGGGACTCGGCATCACGGGTGCGCGCGTGGGCGTCGCCGATGGGCCGTTCGCCGCCGAGCAGGCGGCGCGGGCCGCGGATCCGATGCTCGCGGTCCCCGTCGGCGAATCGGCGCGGTTCCTGGCGCCGCTGCCGGTCTCGCTCGTGGCCGACGCGCGCACGACGACGCTGCTGCATCGGCTGGGCGTCCGCACGCTCGGCGAGTTCGCCGCCCTCCCCGAGGAGGACGTGCGGCGGCGCTTCGGCGCGGCCGGCGCGTTCGCGCACGACCGGGGGGCGGGGCGCGAGCGGTCGCGTGTGGCGCCGCGCACTCCCCCGCCCGACTTCGAGGTGGAGCAGCACTTCGAGCCGCCCCTCGAACGCGTCGACCAGCTCGCGTTCGCGTTCCGCGTGCGGGCCGAGGAGTTCATCGAGCGGATGCGAGCCGTGCGGCTCGTCTGCACCGGCATCCGCGTCGAGCTCGACGACGACCGCGGCGGCCACTCGAGCCGGAGCTGGCTGCACCCGCACTGGTTCACACCCGCCGACGTGGTCGACCGCGTGCGCTGGCAGTTGCAGGGCTCGGGCGCCGTCGATGCGGGCCTCGAGGCCGCGATCGTCCGCCTGCGGATCGTGCCCGAGCGGGTCGACTCGACCGGCAACCACGAGGAGGGGCTCTGGGGCGGTGGGCCCGACGAGCGCGTGCACCACGGGCTCACGCGGGTGCAGAGCATGCTCGGGCACGAGGGCGTGGTCACGGCGGCGATCGGGGGCGGTCGCATGCTCGCCGACCGCCAGGTGCTCGTGCCGTGGGGCGACCGGGCCCCCGAGCGCGTCGCGGCCGAGGCGCCCTGGCCGGGGAGCCTGCCCGCACTCGCGCCGGCGAGCGTGTTCCGCGAGCGGCTGCCGGTGGTGCTCGTCGACGCCGAGGCGGCACCCGTGGCGGTCGACGCACGCGGGGCGATCTCCTCAGCGCCGGTCTCGTTGGCCGTCGGTGGCGGCCGCGCAGCGCCGGTACGCGCCTGGGCGGGGCCGTGGCCGGTGGTCGAGCGCTGGTGGGATGCGGAACGCGCCCGCCGGGTGCACCGGTTCCAGGTGGTCGACCACGACGGTTGCGCGTGGCTGCTCGTGCGCGACGCCGAGGGCTGGTGGGCCGAGGCGAGGTACGACTGATGGGCTGGAACAACCCCGAGATCCCGTGGTCCGAACTCGAGCGACGGCTCTCCGACCGGCAGCGCCCGGATGCCGCGGCGACCCCACGCACGAAGGTGTCCGGCGACGGCGGCGACAGTCCCGCCTGGAGCCGGAAGCGGCATCCGTACCGCCCGCCCGAGGAGGAGGACGCACGACCGGCCGGCCCGGTCGTGCCGTACGCCGAGCTGCACGCGCACTCGACGTTCAGCTTCCTCGACGGCGCGTCGGGTCCCGAGCGGCTCGTCGAGGAGGCCCATCGGCTCGGGCTCACCGGGCTCGCGATCACCGACCACGACGGCTTCTACGGCATCGTGCGCTTCGCCGAGGCCGCCGAGGCGTACCCCGAGCTCGAGACCGTGTACGGCGCAGAGCTCTCGTTCGGCCTCACCGAGCCGCAGATGGGCGCGGCCGATCCCGAGGGCGATCACCTGCTCGTGCTCGCGGCACGCGAGGAGGGCTACCACCGGCTCGCGTCGGCGATCACGGCGGGCCAGCTCGCGGGCGGCGAGAAGGGCCGACCGGTGTACGACCTCGACGACCTCGCGGCGCGTGCCGACGGCCACTGGGTGGTCTCGACGGGGTGCCGCAAGGGCGCGGTGCGCCGGGCGCTCGCGGGCGAGGGCAGGGCGGATGCCGCGTGGCGCGAGCTCGACCGGCTCGTCGCGCTGTTCGGGCGCGACCACGTGGTCGTCGAACTCACCGACCACGGCGACCCCATGGACCAGGTGCGCAACGACGCACTCGCCGAACTCGCCACCCGCGCGCACCTGCCGGTGCTCGCGACGAACGCCGTGCACTACGCGACGCCCGGCGAGCACCGGCTCGCCACGGCGCTCGCGGCGGTCAGGGCGCGGCGCAGCCTCGACGAGCTCGACGGGTGGTTGCCGGCCACCGACGGCCTGCACCTGCGATCGGGCGCCGAGATGCTCGCCAGGTTCGATCGCTACCCGGGCGCCGTCGAGCACTCGGTGACGCTCGCGCGCGACCTGTCGTTCCGGCTGCGGAGCGCGCGCCCGAAGCTGCCGCGGCAGGAGGTCCCGGAGGGACGCACGCCCATGTCGTGGCTCCGCGAGCTCACGTGGCGAGGCGCCGAGCGACGCTACCCCGGCGTGCCCGAACACGTGCGCGAGCGGCTCGCGAAGGAGCTCGACGTGATCGAGCAGAAGGACTTCCCCGGGTACTTCCTCATCGTGCACGACCTCGTGCAGGAGGCGCGCCGCCGCGGCATCCTCTGCCAGGGTCGGGGCTCGGCGGCCAATTCGGCGGTCTGCTACGTGCTCGACATCACCGGGGTCGATTCGATCTACTACGAGCTGCCGTTCGAGCGGTTCCTGTCGGCGCTGCGCGACGAGGAGCCCGACATCGACGTCGACTTCGACTCCGACCGGCGCGAGGAGATCATCCAGTACGTCTACGGCAAGTACGGGCGGCACAACGCCGCGCAGGTCGCGAACGTGATCAGCTACCGGCCGAAGGGCGCGGTGCGCGACATGGCGAAGGCGCTCGGCTACTCGACGGGCCAGCAGGATGCCTGGTCGCGCCAGGTCGAGCGCTGGGGCTCGGTCGTCGAGACCGACGACCACGACATCCCCGACTCCGTGATCGAGCTCGCCGAGCAGCTGTTGACCTTCCCGCGGCACCTCGGCATCCACTCGGGCGGCATGGTGCTCACCGACCGGCCCGTCGGCGAGGTGTGCCCGATCGAGCACGCGCGGATGGAGAACCGGACCGTGCTGCAGTGGGACAAGGACGACTGCGCGTGGATGGGCCTCGTGAAGTTCGACCTGCTCGGCCTCGGCATGCTCGCGGCGCTGCAGTACACGTTCGACCTCATGCGCGAGCACACGGGCGAGGAGTGGGAGCTCGCGACCATCCCGAAGGAGGAGCCCGCGGTCTACGACATGCTCTGCCGAGCCGACTCGATCGGGGTGTTCCAGGTCGAGTCGCGCGCGCAGATGGGCACGCTCCCCCGCCTGCAGCCGCGCTGCTTCTACGACCTCGTCGTCGAGATCGCACTCATCCGCCCCGGGCCGGTGCAGGGCGGCGCGGTCCACCCGTACATCCGGCGCCGCACGGGCGAAGAGCAGGTGAGCTACCTGCACCCGAAGCTCGAGCCCGTGCTGCGCCGCACGCTCGGGGTGCCGCTCTTCCAGGAGCAGCTCATGCAGATGGCCGTCGCCGTCGGCGACTGCGACGCGGCCGACGCCGACCTGCTGCGCCGCGCGATGGGCTCCAAGCGCGGCGTCGAGAAGATCGAGAAGCTGCGCGCGAAGCTCTATGCGGGCATGGAGCGGAACGGCATCGAGCCCGACGTGGCCGACGCGATCTACGAGAAGATCGAGGCGTTCGCGAACTTCGGCTTCGCCGAGAGCCACGCGATCAGCTTCGGGCTGCTCGTCTACGCGAGCTCGTGGCTGAAGCTGCACTACCCCGCAGCGTTCCTCGCGGCGCTGCTGCGCGCGCAGCCCATGGGCTTCTACTCGCCGCACACGCTCACGGCCGACGCACGCCGGCACGGCGTCGAGCTGCTCCGGCCCGACCTCGCGCGGTCGGGCGTGCACGCGGGGCTCGAGTCGGTCGGTCCCGCCGGTGAGGCCGAGATCGGGCAGGCGACGACGGATGCCGCGGGCTCGCGCCGCGGCATCCGTCGCCCCACCGGAATGCCCGCCTGTGCCGACCGGCTGCAGCCGCCCGTCGAGTCGTTCGATCGCGGGGCGCCCGACCGCTCGGCCGAGCACCGGCGCGACGGCGCGTTCGCGGTGCGGCTGGGCCTCGCCGACGTGACCTCGATCGGCGCGAAGGTCGCCGAGCGGATCGTCGCCGAGCGCGACGAGCACGGGCCGTACCGTGACATGGCCGACCTGTCGCGGCGCGCCGACCTCGATGCGACGCAGCTCGAGGCGCTGGCCGCGGCCGGTGCGTTCGAGTGCTTCGAGCTGCAGCCGAGGCAGGCGCTCTGGCTCGCGGGCGAGGCCGCGCAGGACCGCGCGGACTACCTCCCGGGAGCGATCGTCGTGGTGCAGCCGCCCCTGCTGCCGATGCTGAACGACGCCGAGCAGGTGGTGTACGACCTGTGGGCGACGGGCATCTCGCCCGACGACCACCCGATCCGGCACGTGCGGGAGCGGCTGGATGCGCGCGGCGTCGTGCGGATCGACCTGTTGCGCGAAGCCGAGTCGGGACGCCGCATCGAGGTGGGGGGCGTCGTCACGCACCGGCAGCGGCCGGCGACCGCGAGCGGCATCACGTTCATGAACCTGGAGGACGAGTCCGGCACGCTCAACGTGATCGCGAGCGTCGGCGTCTGGACCAGGTACCGCCGCATCGCCCGGGAGGCGCCGGCGATGGTCGTGCGCGGCATCCTCGAGCGCTCGCGGGAGGGGGTCGTGAACCTCGTCGCCGACCGGTTCGAGCCGCTCACGGTGTCGACGACGAACCGGTCGCGCGACTTCCGCTGACCGGCGCCATGCGCGCCCACGACCGGCGGCGATACGCTGGAGCATGGCCGTGCGCATCGCCGCGGCGACCGGCTGACGGGGTCCGACCCGTGGCCCGGCCGTCGCGTGCACCGCTCATCACGACGGCGTTCGTCGCCCTCGCGGTCGCCGACCTCGCCTACTTCACCGCGCACGGCATGGCGATCTTCGCGCTGCCGCTGTACGTCGTCGGCCCGATCGGCGGAGACGAGGCGGCCGCCGGCATCGCGTTCGGTGCGTTCGCGGTGTCCGCTCTGGTGCTGCGTCCCATCGCGGGGCGGCTCGCCGACCGGTTCGGTCGTCGCCCGCTCCTCGTCGGCGGCGCGCTGCTCCTGGCAACGACCTTCGCGCTCACGGCCGTCGCCGACTCGCTCGTCGTCGTCATCGGCCTGCGCCTGCTCGCGGGCGTCGCCGAGGCGGCGTTCTTCGTGGCGAGCTTCGCCGCGCTCGCCGACATCGCGCCGCCCGAGCGCATGGGCGAGGCGCTGTCGTACAACTCGCTCGGGCTCTACCTCGGACTCGCACTCGGCCCGCCGATCGGCGAGGTCGTCTTCGACGCGGGCGGGTACACCGCCGTCTGGGTGGGTGCGGCCGTGATGGCCGCCGTCGCCGCGACCGTCGTGCTGGTCGTCGGCGAGACGCGCACGGCCGCGCCGCCCACGGGCGGGCCGCTGCGCATCATCCACCGGCCCGCCGTTCCCGCATCGCTCGGGTTCCTGACCTCGCTCATCGCGATGGGCGGGCTCCTCGCCTTCGCCTCCCTGCACGCGACCCGCATCGGGTTCCAGACGCCGAG
Organism: Agromyces sp. GXQ0307; assembly: GCF_044769845.1. Lineage (NCBI taxonomy): Bacteria > Bacillati > Actinomycetota > Actinomycetes > Micrococcales > Microbacteriaceae > Agromyces > Agromyces sp. GXQ0307. Next base: position 254,659 of record NZ_JBIZVY010000003.1, read on the forward strand.
CCTGATCCTGCTGATCTACGGGGGGACGGTCGTGGTGTGCCGGCTCGCGTTCGCCAGGGTGCCCGACCGAGTCCCATCCCTCGTGCTCGGCGCCGCCGCCGTCTCGGCCATCGGGGTCGGCGCCGTCATCGCCGCCGTGTGGCGGCAACCGGCCGGGTTCGTCGTGGCGACCGTCGTGATGGCCGTCGGCGTCGCCTTCAGCACGCCCGCCTTCTTCTCGGCGATCTTCGCGACGGCATCCCCCTCGGAGCGCGGCATCGCGTCCGGAACGGGCAGCGCGGCGATCGATCTCGGGCTGGGCATCGGGCCGATCCTGCTCGGATTCGTCGCGGCGCCCCTGGGCATCCCGTGGGCGTTCGCCGTGGCGGCGGCGATCGCCTGGGCGGGCGCGGCATGGACCTCAGCACTCGCGTTCCGTGCGCACGCGGCGGCGAGGTGATCGGCCCGCGGAAGCCGCTCGTGTCGCCCGCCGCGATGCCCGCGCATCCGTTAATCTCATCCGGTGCCCACCGCCTCGAACGATCGATTCGGACCCGACCGCTACGGCCAGGACGTCCTCGCCGGCGACTGGCGCGCCGAAGGGCGCCGCACGATCCCCGAGGTGCCGGCGACCAGGGACCTCGTCGTCGAGCTCGCGGCCGACGGCTACTGCGGCGCCGTGGTCGCGGTCGAGAAGCAGACCGTGACGCTCGAGGACCGCCACGGGCGAACCCGCATGTTCCCGCTTGGCCACGGGTTCCTCGTCGAGGGCGAACCGGTGCGGCTCGTCGCGCCGAAGGCGGTCGCGCCGCAGGGGCGCACGCGCACGGCGTCGGGCTCGTTCGCCGTCGAACCCGGGCGCCCGGCGAAGGTCGCGCTGCCGAGCCGGATCTTCGTCGAGGGTCGTCACGACGCCGAGCTGGTCGAGAGGATCTGGGGCGCCGACCTTCGCGTCGAGGGCGTCGTCGTCGAGTATCTCGAGGGCGTCGACGACCTGGCGGCGATCCTCGACGAGTTCGGGCCGGGACCGGGTCGCCGTGTGGGCGTGCTCGTCGATCACCTCGTCGCGGGGTCGAAGGAGCAGCGCATCGCCGAGTCCGTCATGCGTGGTCGCCACCGGGGTCACGTACTCGTGGTCGGCCATCCGTTCATCGACATCTGGCAGGGCGTGAAGCCCGCTCGGATCGGGCGCGACGCGTGGCCGGTGATCCCGCGCGGCACGTCGTGGAAGCACGGGGTGTGCGCGGCGTTCGGCTGGCCGCACGACGATCAGGCCGACATCGCCCGTGCGTGGCAGCGCATCCTCGGGCAGGTGCGAGGGTACGGCGACCTCGAGCCCGCGCTGCTGGGGCGCGTCGAGGAGCTGATCGACTTCGTGACGGCACCGGCCGACTGAGGTGACTATCCGATCGTCGTGCCGAACGCGAGACCGAGCGCGTAGGTGACCGCCGCCGCACCGAGGCCGATGCCGAGTTGTCGGAGCGCCCGCTTCATCGGCGATGCACCCGAGAGCAGGCCGACGGTCGCTCCGGTCAGCAGCAGTGCGATGCTCACGAGTGCCGTGGCCGTGACGGTCGCGGCGAGTCCGGACATCCCGAACAGCCACGGCAGCACCGGGATCAGCGCGCCCGACGCGAAGAACAGGAAGCTCGAGATCGCGGCGCTCATTCCGGTGCCGACGGCCTCGTCGTCGTGCTCCAGCGTGCCGATGGCGTCGGTCGGGGCGGACTGACGCTCGGCGGCCTGCACGCGAGCGAGCACCAGCGCGGCCTGGTCGACCGCATCGTCCGGTGCCATCCCCCTGGCCCGGTAGACGAGCGCGAGCTCGTTGGCGTCGAGATCGAGGTCGCCGAGCGCGTCGCGCGCGCCGGGGTCGGGCGCGGATGCCTCGAGGAGCTCGCGCTGCGAGCGGACCGACACGTACTCCCCCGCACCCATCGACAGGGCACCGGCGAGGAGGCCCGCGATGCCGGTGAACAGCACGACCGGCGCGGGCACGCCCGTGGCGCCGATGCCGAGCACGAGCGCGAGGTTCGACACGAGGCCGTCGTTCGCGCCGAAGACGGCGGCGCGGAAGGTGCCGGCGAGTCGGCGCCGTCCGCGCGCCGCCAGTCCGCGGACGACTTCGCCGTGGATGCGTTCGTCGGCGGCCATCGCCGCGGTCGCGTGCGGGTCGGTCGAGTACGGCGAACGGGCCTCCGCGCGCTGGGCGAGCGCGAGCACGAAGATCGAGCCGAACCGTCGGGCGAGTGCGCCGAGCATCCGGGTGCGGATGTCCGCTCGCGGGATGCCCGTGTCGTCGCCGTCGAGCAGGCGCAGCCAGTGCGCCTCGTGGCGGCCCTCGGCGGCGGCGAGCGCGAGGAGGATCTCGCGCTCCTCGCCCTCCCGGCGCGCGGCGAGTTCGCGGTAGACGGCGGCCTCGGCCCGTTCGTCGGCGAGGTACCTGCGCCAGCGGTCGCGTTCGGCCGCCGTGCCGCGGGGTGCGGGTCGGGGCGCGCGGCCTGCGTCGTCGGTCATGATGTCGGCTCCATCGGGTCGTGGGCGCCGATCCGCGGTGCGTCGGCAGCGGGGAGCGCCCGCGACATCGCGTGTGTCGGACCCGGCCGGGCCCTGCGAAAGGCTAGTGGGGCGGATGCCGCGGCGTCGCGCCCGGGGACCGGATTGGCAGCATTTCGGAGTGCCGAACCGGGCGCGGGGGTCCGGTGCCGCGCCCCGCCCCCACGCCGTGTCGGCGCGTCCGCACGGCGCCGAGGCCGCTCAACCGACGAGCTTCTGCCAGCCGTCACCCTCGGCGTGCTCGAAGATGAGGTTCGTCTCGGTGTGGGCGACGGCCGGGTGCCCGGTGAGGTGGGCGAGGACGAACTCGCGCAGCTCCTCGGCGTCGCGCGCCGCGACGTGGAGCAGGTAGTCCTCGGCGCCGGCCATGTGGAACACGCCGATCACTCCGGGCAGGTGCGGCACCGCGTTCCGGAAGGCGTCGATCTCACTCCGGTCGTGCTTGACGAGCCGGATGGCGATGAGCGCCTGCAGCGAGACCCCGAGGGAGGCGAGGTCGACGTCGACGCGGTACCCGCGGACGGTGCCGAGGCTCTGCAGCCGACGAAGTCGGAGCGAGACGGTGGACTCGGCGACGCCCACCTCGGCGGCGAGCGCGGCACCCGAGGCCCGCGCGTTCTTCGACAGCGCCGTGAGCAGGGCCCGGTCGACCCGGTCGAGTTCCGCTTTCTGCGCCATGGTCGAGTTCCTCCCGGTCGTGAGTGAAGCTTCTGCAAATATTCTTCATGAATCGCAAGCATCTTCGCAAGGCACCCGAAATGGTGACAGATTCTGTAATCTGCTCGCATGCTGACACCGTCGTCGAATCTCGAGACCCGTGCCGTCCACGCTGGAATGGAGGGGGTGCGCGAGCAGGGCTCCCACGTTCCCACGATCGATCTTTCCACGACGAACCCGCTCGGCGACGTCGAGAACGGCGGAATGTCCTACGAGGAACTCGCGACGGGCGGGTGCCTGACCGAGGGGCGCTCCGCCGTCTACCAGCGGCTCTGGCACCCCGGAGTGGCCCGGTTCGAGACCGCGCTCGCCGACCTCGAGGGCGCCGAGGGCTCGGTCGCCTTCGCGAGCGGCATGGCGGCCCTCGCGGCGACCCTCATCGCCGCGACCACGGCCGGTACACCCCACGTCGTCGCGGTCCGACCGCTCTACGGTGGCAGCGACCACGTCCTCGAGAGCGGACTGCTCGGCACGAGCGTCACCTGGACCGAGGTCGACGGCATCGCCGCCGCCATCCGTCCCGACACGGGGCTCGTCATCGTCGAGACGCCCGCGAACCCGACGCTCGAGCTGCTCGACCTCCGACGGGTGGCGGATGCCGCGGGGAGCGTGCCGCTCCTCGTCGACAACACCTTCGCGACGCCGGTGCTCCAGCGTCCGCTCGAGCACGGCGCGACACTCGTGCTCCACAGCGCGACCAAGTACCTCGGCGGACACGGCGACGCGATGGGCGGCGTCGTCGCCGGCCCGATGGAGTGGGTCGAGCGCCTGCGCCGCGTACGCGCCCTGACCGGCGGCCTGCTGCACCCGATGGGTGCGTACCTGCTCCACCGGGGCATCCGCACCCTGCCCGTTCGGGTGCGCGCGCAGCAGGAGACCGCCGGCGAGCTCGCACGACGCCTCGAGGCGCACCCCGCCGTGGCGCGGGTCCGTTACCCCGGACTGCCCGGACAGGACCCGCAGGGGCTCATCGGGCGGCAGCTCGCCGGGCCCGGCTCGATCATCGCGATCGAGCTCGTCGGCGGCTTCGACGCGGCCTGCCGGTTCACCGAGGCGTGCCGGCTCGTGACGCACGCGGTCTCGCTCGGCGGCGTCGATTCGCTCGTGCAGCACCCCGCGTCGCTCACCCACCGACCCGTCGCTGCGCACGCCAAGCCCGACGCCGGGGTCGTGCGGCTCTCGATCGGACTCGAGCACGTCGACGACCTGACGGCCGACCTCATGGCCGCGCTCGACGCCGCGGCCGACGCTCAGGACCTCGGCCGCCCCTCCGGGCTCGCGGCATCGGCCGACGTGCTGGGCTGACCCGGCGGGCTCGTGTTCCGGATGCCGATCCAGGACACGACGCCGCCGACGAGGAGGAGCACGGCGGTGACCATCGCGACACGGTGATAGCCGGCGACGTCGAGCTCGCCGGCGACGATCACGCCGATCGATGCGACGGAGACGAGACCCGCGATGCGGGCGACCGCGTTGTTCACCGCCGACCCGATGCCGGCACGCGACGGGTCGACGGCGCCGAGGATCGCCGCGGTGAGCGGTGCGACGGTCATCGCCATGCCGAGGCCGACGACGAGCATGCCCGGGAACACCTGCCACCAGTACTCGACCGGCACGTCGACCAGCAGCGTGAGCAGGTACCCCACCCCGACCACCATCGGCCCGACGGTCATGAAGAGGCGGGGCCCGAACCTCCCGCCGAGCGTGCCGAACCACGAGCCCAGGATGACGAGCATGGCGGTCGGCGGGAGCGTCGCGAGGCCGGCGAGCGTCGCGGGGAACCCGCCGACCTCCTGGAGGAAGATCGGAAGGGCGAAGAGTCCGAGCATGAACGCGGCGTAGATGAACCAGGTCGCGAGGTTGCCCGCGGCGAAGTTGCGCGCGCGGAACAGCGACAGGGGCAGCATCGGCGTCGGCGCCCGACGCTCCCACAGCACGAAGGCGACGAGCGAGACGACGCCGACGACCGCCGGGACGAAGACGAGCGGATCGGCCCACCCGAGCCGGCCCTGCTCGATGAGCGCGAACACCGTGCCGCCGAGGCCGACGACGCCCAGCGCGGCGCCCAGCCAATCCACCGGGGCGCGGTCGGGCTGGGGTTCGTCGCGGCCGAGCGGATGGAGCATGACGAGCGCCACGGCGATGGGCAGCACGTTGATCGCGAACACGAGCCGCCATGACACGAGATCGACGAAGGCGCCGCCGAGGATCGGCCCGATGAGGAAGGCGCTCGTGGTCCACGCGGTCCACCGCCCGATCGCGCGCCCCTGGTCGGCCTGGGGGAAGTTCGCGATGATCAGTGCGAGCGAACTCGGCACGAGGAGCGCTCCGGCCGCGCCCTGGAACGCACGTGCCACGACCAGCACGGCGCCGTCGAGCGCGATCGCGCACGCGATCGAGGTGAGGCCGAAGCCGAGGAGTCCGATGCGCAGGATGCGGAGTCGACCGAACGAGTCGGAGAGCGACCCGGCGAGCAAGATCAGCGAGCCGAGCGTGAGCAGGTAGGCGTCGACTGCCCATTGCTGGAGCGTCAGGCCGCCACCGAGGTCGGCCTCGATCGCCGGCAGCGCGATGTTGATGACCGCGCCGTCGAGGAACGCGATGAACGCGACGACGATCGCGATGACGAGCACGCGCGTCCGGCGGTCCATGCGCGCCATGCTACGCCCGACCCCGTCGCCGTCGGGGCCGGGTCAGCGACCCGAGAGTCGCCTGCGCAACAGCTCGATGCGGGACTGCAGCTGCGTCACGGTCGCCTGGGCGACCTCGGGTCCGCCGCACGCGCGGCGCAGTTCGGCGTGCACGAGCGAATGCGCCTGCCCGGTCTGCCTGGCGTAGAGGCCGACGAGGCTGTTCAGCAGCGAACGCTGCTCCTTCAGCGTGCGGTACAGCGCCACCGGCTCCGCGCGCTCCTCGGCTCGGTCTTCGCCGTCCTCGCCCGCGGACAGGGCGTGCCTGCGTCGGTCCGACGCTCGGCGCGCCTGGCGCGCCTGGCGATGGCGCAGCAGTTCGTGGACCTGCTCGGGCTCGAGGATGCCGGGAATGCCGATGAAGTCCAGCTCCTCATCGCTGCCGGGCTCGGCGAACGTGCCGAAGTCGGTGCCGTCGTAGACGACGCGGTCGAACGTCGCGTCGGACCCGAGCGCCTGCCAGGTGAACTCGTCCTGGAGTTCGTCCGACGCCGTCTCGTCGCGGTTGGCGGCCTCGAGCAGCCCGTCGTCGAGACCGGGATCGTCGTCGCCGTCTCCGCTGCGCCGGTCGAGCGCGTGGTCGCGCTGCCGCTCCAGTTCGCCGGCGAGGGCCATCAGCACCGGCACGTTGGGAAGGAACACCGACGCCGTCTCGCCGCGGCGGCGTGCGCGCACGAAGCGACCGATCGCCTGGGCGAAGAAGAGCGGCGTCGACGAGCTCGTCGCATAGACCCCGACCGCGAGACGCGGCACGTCGACCCCCTCCGACACCATGCGGACCGCGACCATCCACCGGCTCGTGCCCTCGGAGAACTCCTCGATCCGCCCGGATGCCTCCTTCTCGTCGGAGAGCACCACGGTGACCTTCTCACCGCACACGCGCTCCAGGATCTCGGCGTAGGCGCGCGCGGTCGACTGGTCGGTCGCGATGACGAGCCCGCCCGCGTCGGGGATCGCATGCCGCACCTCGGTGAGTCGCCGGTCGGCGGCCTGCAGGACGGAGGGGATCCACTCCCCGGTCGGCTCGAGCGCGGTGCGCCAGGCCGCCGAGTGGATGTCCTTGGTGGCATCCTCGCCGAGTCGGGCCTCCATCTCGTCGCCCGCCTTGGTGCGCCAGCGCATGCTGCCCGCGTAGACCATGAAGAGCACGGGTCGCACCACACCGTCCTGCAGGGCCCGGCCGTACCCGTAGTCGTAGTCGGTCCGGGAGACGCGGATGCCCTGCTCGTCGGGGGCGTAGTCGACGAACGGGATGGGCGCGGTGTCGCTGCGGAACGGCGTGCCGGTGAGCGAGAGCCGTCTGGTCGCGGGCTCGAACGCCTCGCGGATCGCGTCGCCCCACGACAGCGTGTCGCCACCGTGGTGGACCTCGTCGAGGATCACGAGCGATCGGCCCGAGAGTGTGAGTTCGCGGTGCAGGGCGGGTCGCACGGCGACCTGCGCGTACGTCACGGCGACGCCGTGGAAGTGCCGGGCGGACCGGCCGTGGGCGTTGCGGAACCCGGGATCGAGTCGGATGCCGACCCGGGCGGCGGCATCCGCCCACTGGCGCTTCAGGTGGTCGGTGGGCGCGACCACCGTGATCCGGTCGATCGTGCGTCGCGCCCGCAGTTCCGCCGCGAGGCGGAGCGCGAACGTCGTCTTGCCGGCGCCGGGCGTCGCCGCGGCGAGGAAGTCGCGCGGCTCGCTCGCGAAGTACCGCTCGAGTGCCTCGGCCTGCCAGGCGCGGAGCTTCGACGCGGTGCCCCACGGGGCGCGGGCGGGGAACGACGGAGAGAGATGCTCGGCGGCCGAGGTGCCCGGCAGGTGCTGGCTGCCGGTGGGGGTCGCGTTGCTCACTCTGCAGCACTGTAGTCGAGTCGACCGACACGGATGTCGCGTGCCGCACGCACGTGCAGTGGACACGCCGCACGGGCTGCCGCGCGGCTGTGCAGAATGGAGGGATGGTCACCCAGCAGCATCCCTGGTCGAGATATGTCGCGATCGGCGACTCGTTCACGGAGGGCATCGGCGACCCCGAGCCCGGCGTGCCGGGCGGGCACCGCGGCTGGGCCGACCGCGTCGCCGAGGTGCTCTCGCAGGGCGCCGACGACTTCGCCTACGCGAACCTCGCGATCCGGGGGCGCCTCATCCAGCAGATCATCGACGAGCAGATCGAACCCGCGCTCGAGCTGCGCCCCGACCTCATCACGATCTCGGCGGGAGGCAACGACGTCATCCGTCCGCGCACGGACCCCGACGAGATCTCGGCCCGGTTCGAGTACGCGATCGAACGCCTCGCGCGCGACCGCGCGACGATCGTGATCTTCACGGGCGTCGATGTCGGCTTCTCCCCCGTGTTCCGCGGCATCCGCGGCAAGGTCGCGATCTACAACGAGAACCTCCGCGCGATCGCCCAGAAGCACGACTGCCTGGTCGCCGACCAGTGGGCGCTCGCCGAGATCCAGGACCAGCGGATGTGGGACCGCGACCGCCTGCACCTGAACGCCCTCGGGCATCACACCGTCGCCCGCATGGTGCTCGACGCGCTGAACGTCGAGAACGACCTCGAGCCGATGAAGCCGGAGCCGCTGCCGGAGCGGACCTGGCGCGAGGCGCGGACGGAGGACCTGTCGTGGGCGCGCGAGTACCTCGTGCCGTGGGTCATCCGGCGCATCCGGCACCAGTCGTCGGGCGACCTCGTCACCCCGAAGCGACCGGCGGCAGGGCCCTACGCCTCGCGCCCGGAGTCGACGCCCGGGGGCTGAGCGGGCCCCCTCAGCCCGGGTGCGGGGCGTCGGCGATGACGCCCTCGTCGAGCGCGCCCGGGTTCGACAGGCGCCACCAGGCGCCCGGATCCTCGAGCGCGCCGTCGACGACGAGCGGGATCTCGATCACCTGCGAACCGGCGGTCACCGTGGCCACGCCGACCTCGTCGCCGTCGTCGACGAGGCGGAGGGGTTCGGCCTGCACCGCGACGTCGACGGGGGTGTCCGACCAGACGACGACCGTCGCACCCTCGGTCGCGCGTGCCTCGGCCGTGTCGCCCCACGGCGTCGCGTACGCCGCGAGCGGACGACCGGCCTCGAGGGCGAGGACCTCGTGGAAGCCGGGGCCGATCGAATCGACGAGTCCCGCGACGGCCTCGCGCACGAGCGCGTGCGTGTCGCCGCCCAGCACGACGCCGACCAGTGTGACGGAGGTCTCACCCACCGCCACGTCGGCGGAGAACAGCAGGTTCGCCGCGTCATCCGTCGTGCCGGTCTTGATGCCGTCGATGCCGTGCGTCCCGAGCAGCCTGTTGGAGTTCGACAGCCTCCCGAGTTCGGGGATGTCGACCGACTGGGTCGCCACGATCTCGGCGAGGGTCGGGTTCTCCAGCGCGATCTCGCCGAGGCGGACGAGATCGGACGCGGTGCTGACGTCGTCGAGCGAGAGCCCGCTGGTGTCGACGACGCGGGTCTCGGCGAGCCCGTGGTCGGCGAGCCAGGCCGTCGCGCGCTCGAGGTAGGCGTCGACCGAGCCGAACGCCCAGTTCGCGAGCGAGATGCTGTAGTTGTTGCCCGAGGGCAGCATCATCGCTTCGAGGCTCTCCTTGAGCGAGAGCTCGGAGCCGGCCACGACGGGCGCGACCGACCCGTTCTGCGCGACCATGTCCCAGTAGATGTCGACGTCCGCGTCGGTGTACGCGATCTGCGGGCCGCCCTCGCCCTCGGCGATGGGGTGCTCCTCGAGCACGACGAGCGCCGTGATCACCTTCGCGATGCTCGCCATCGGCATCGGCGAGTCCTCGCCGCCCGCTGCCATGAGGCCGTCGAAGCCGACCGCGCCGACCGCCCACGTGCCGAAGCCGGGCTGGTCGACGGCCTGCGCGTCTGCGGCGACGGGCGCGGGGTCGTCGATCGCGGGCGCCGCGACCGGAATCGGCGCGCCGAGCGCCGATGACGTGTAGATCCCGCCGCCGACGAACAGGGCGAGCAGGACGGCGAGAATGCCGACCGCGACGATCCGCCGTCGCCGGTACACCGCGGCCGACGGTTTCGTGGGTCGCGTCGGGGTGGGCCTGGCCGGGTCGAGCGTGGGAGACATCCGTTGCAGGATACCCAGCGGACCTATGCGAGCGCGTACAGCGCCACGGCCGCAGCGGCCGCGACGTTCAGCGAGTCGACGCCGCGCGCCATCGGGATCGTGACGATCGTGTCGGCCGCGGCGAGCGCCTGTCGCGAGAGCCCGTCGCCCTCGGCGCCGAGCACGAGCGCGAGCCGCTCGGGCGGGTCGGCCGCGAGCTCGCGGAGCGTGACGGCGTCGTCGGCCAGCGCGAGCGCAGCGACCGTGAACCCGTGCGCGGTCAGCAGCTCGCGGGACTCGGCCCACTCGGGGAGCCGCGTCCACGGCACCTGGAAGACGGTGCCCATGCTGACGCGCACGCTCCGGCGGTAGAGCGGGTCGGCGCAACGCGGGGTGACGAGGACGGCGTCGGCGCCGAGCGCGGCGACCGAGCGGAGGATCGCGCCGACGTTGGTGTGGTCGACGATGTCCTCGAGGATGACGACCCGTCGGGCGTCGGCCAGGAGGTCCGCCGGGTCGCGCAGCTCGGGGCGTTCGAACGCCGCGAGCGCGCCGCGGTGGACGCGGTAGCCCGTGATCGCCTCGAGGCCGGCGGGGTCGGCGAGGTGCACGGGGATGTCGAACGGTGCGAGGTGCGGTTCGAGGTCGGCGAGCCACTTCTCCTCCATGAGCACCGAGCGCGGCGTGCACCCGGCGGCGATCGCGCGCCGGATGACCTTCGCCGACTCGGCGATGAACACGCCGCGCTCGGGCTCGGTGATGCTGCGCAGGGCGACATCCGTCAGGCGGGCGTAGTCGGCGACCGCGTCGGATGCCGCGTCGGTGACGTGTTCGATGCGCACGAGGTCCTCCCGATCGGGGGCTCATCCGGAAACATTCCGGAAAAGCCGCACGTCTAGAATCGCACCACCGTCGAAGGGAGACGCGCGTGGTCACAGGGATCGAGGCTCCGGCGCCGTCCGACGTGCTGCTCGACGAGGCGATCCGTCTCATGCGCGGGTCGCGCGTGGCGGTGCTCACGGGCGCGGGCGTGAGCACCGACTCCGGGATCCCCGACTACCGCGGCGAGGGCGCGCCCGTGCGCACGCCGATGACGGTGCAGACGTTCCTCGCGTCCGAGACGGCGCGCAAGCGCTACTGGGCGGGCAGCCACCTCGGCTGGCGGACCTTCGGCACGGCGCAGCCGAACGACGGTCACCGCGCGCTCGCGCGACTCGAGGCGTCCGGCGTGGTGTCCGGGGTGGTGACGCAGAACGTCGACGGCCTGCACCGGCGCGCGGGCAGCTCGCACGTCGTCGAGCTCCACGGTGCATCCGACCGCGTGCTGTGCCTGACGTGCGGACAGGTGTTCGCCAGGCAGTCGATCGCCGACCGGCTGGCCGAGCTGAATCCGCACATCGACCTCGATGTCGCGATCCGGCCCGCGCCCGACGGCGACGTCGAGGTCGACGACGTGGAGTCCATGGCGATCCCGGCGTGCACGGTGTGCGGGGGCACGTTGAAGCCCGACGTGGTGTTCTTCGGCGAGTTCGTGCCGACGCCGGTCTACCGGCAGGCGGCGGCGCTCGTGCAACGTGCAGACGTGCTGCTCGTGGCCGGGTCCTCGCTCGTGGTCAACTCGGGCGTGCGCCTGCTCGAGATCGCCCGGCGCCGCCGGGTGCCGATCGTGGTCGTCAACCGCGGCATCACGAAGGGCGACAGTCGCGCGACGGTGAAGCTCGAGGCGGGCGCGACCGAGACGCTCACGGCGATGGCGGCAGCGCTCGCGTGATCACGCGCCCGTGACCCGCGCGAGCGCAGGGACGGGCACCGGGGCAGCGACGCCGCTCAGCGCCGGCGACGCGAGTGCGCCGCGCGCCGATTGGTGCCGCCGACCTCGGTGAGCACCTCGAGCAGGCGTTCGGCCGAGGCGCTCCACGTGAACCGCTTCGCGACGTCGACGGATGCCGCGGAGCGGCGCTCCCACTCCCCCGGCGCGTCGAGCGAGGTGATCGCGCGAGCCGCGGCATCCGCGTCGTCGACGTCGAAGTAGGTCGCCGCCTCGCCGCCGATCTCGCGGAAGATGGGGATGTCGCTCACGACCACGGGCGTGCCGAGCCGCATGGCCTCGACGAGCGGGATGCCGAAGCCCTCGGCCTTCGACGCGGTCACGAGCGCCGTCGCACCGGAGAGCACGCTCGCGTACTCGTCGTCGGTGGCGCCGTCGTGGAAGACGAGTCGCGCCTCGGGCGCGAGGCGCGTGAGGCGTCGACGCTGCTCGTCGCTCACGCGGCTCATGAGGTGCAGTTCGTGGTCGGGCAGCTGTGCGACCGCGCGCACGAGCGTCTCGACGCCCTTGTACGACATGAACGAGCCCATGTACACGAGCCGGCCGCCCTCGGGTCGGACGCGCGGCAGGTCGGGCGAGCCGATCTCGTCGGCGGCGTTCTGCACGACGGTGAGCGGCCGCTTCGTGAGGCGGTGCTTCCGGATGAGGCCGGCGCTCGTCTCGGACACGGTGACGACCGCGTCGGCCCGGTTCAGGAGCATCCGCTGCGGCCACCACATGAGGTGGTAGAGGCGCCACAGCACGCGCACGAAGGCGGGCAGGTCGCGCGGGGGCGTCCGGTTCTCGTAGTAGATGAGGTCGTGCAGGGTGAGCACGAGCCCGTAGTCGCGCCCCCACGAGCCCATGGTCTGCATCGGCGAGAACACGACGTCGGGCCGGAGCTTCCGGACCTGGCGGGCGACCCACGGTTCGCGCACGCTCGTCGGACCGCTGACGAGCTCCCACGGCAGGGCGGGCAGCTTGTCGAGCTGCCGGTGGTCGCTGATCAGCATGGTGAGCGGATGCCGCTTCGCGAGCTCGGCGACGATGCCCGCGGTGAACCGGCTGATGCCGTCGTGGTGGTCGATCCGCACGTACCGGCAGTCGACGAGGAGCCTCACGCCCGCTCACCCTCGACGAACACGCGGATATGCCCCGCGGCCTCGCCGGGAGTCTCGTAGTGGACCAGGTGGCCGACGTCGGGGATCACGGCGAGCGTCGCGTCCGCGAACAGCGGATGGAGGCGGTACTGGGCCTCGATGGGCGTGACGTCGTCCTCCTCGGCCACGACGAGCAGCGTCGGGGTCGCGATCGCGGGCGCGTACTCGCGCACGTCGTGCCCGACGGACGCCTCGAAGGCCTGCAGCACGGCGTCGCGATCGTCGAACGCGGAGAAGTACCGGTCGTGCTGGTCGTGGATGAACCGGCGGAGCCCGGGATCGCGGGTCTTCGCCATCGTGACGCTCATGACGCGGACGATGGCGCGGTTGCGCAGCAGCGCGAAGCCGGCGCGCTCGGGGAGCGCGGCGGCCGCACGGTAGTAGGCGACGGCGAGCCGGGTCATGATCGCGCGCGGCCCCTCGAGGGCGGGTGCGCCGATCGGGTTGACCAGGATCAGCCGATCGGGCGCGAGACCGGACGCCACGGCCGCGCTCGTGACGATCGAGCCGAACGAGTGGCCGAGCAGGGTCCAGGCGCCGGCGTTCGCCGCGGCATCCGCCACCCCGGTCTCGGCGACGAAGGCGACGAGCCAGTCGGCGTAGGCGTCGATGTCGTGCGGCCGGCCGGCGAACGTCGAGGACGCGCCGAAGCCGGGCAGGTCGGGGATGATCACGCGGTAGCCGGGGAGCTTCGCCACGATCGGCTCGAGGCCGTGGTGGTCGCCTCGGAAGCCGTGCACGGCGACGATGACGGGGGCGTCCTCCGGTCCGTACTCCCACCATGCGGTCTCGCTGCCCGTGACGAGGGCGCGGTGCTCGCGGACGGGGATCCGCTCGAGGTCGACGGCGTACGGTGAGGCGATCATCCCCAGCATCCTACGGCGCGCCACCTGAGCGCTGTCGGAGGCCGCGGATACCGTGACGGGCATGGAGCACTCCCCCGTCGCATCCTGGGCCGACACCCTCGCGGTGTTCGACCTCGAGACCACCGGCATCGACATCGACACGTGCCGTATCGTCACCGCCCACGTCGGCGTGATCGGGGCGGATGGCGCGGTGCTCGAGCAACGCGAGTGGCTCGTCGATCCCGGAGTCGAGATCCCCACGGCGGCGAGCCTGATCCACGGGGTGACGACCGAACGCGCGCGCCTCGAGGGGCAGGCGGCCGCGACGGCGGTCGCCGAGATCATCGACGCCCTGCGGGATGCCGCGGGTCGCGGCCACCCGATCGTCGCGTACAACGCGGCCTACGACCTCTCGGTGCTGCACCGCGAGGCCGAGCGGTACGGGCACGAGGCCTTCCGCGGTCCGGGGTTCGTGATCGACCCGCTCGTCATCGACAAGGCCGTCGATCGCTTCCGGCGCGGCAAGCGCACGCTCACGGCGGCGTGCGAGCACTACGGCGTCGAGCTGATCGCGGCGCACGACGCGGGTGCCGACGCGATCGCGGCCGGCCGGGTGGCGCAGGCCATCGCGCGAGCCTTCCCCGAGCTCGCGGCGACCGCGATCGCCGAACTGCACGCCAGCCAGGTCGACTGGTCGCGCGAGCAGGCCGAGAGCTACCAGGAGTGGCGCCGGATGAACGGCGAACCCGAGTTCACGAGCTCGGGGGCCTGGCCCCTCCGCTGAGCTCGGGCCGGAAGTCCGTCGCGCCGCAGCGCACGACGTGGGAGTCTTGACCCATGTCGGAACGGCTCCCGCTACGGTCGGCGACGGACGCGCTCGTCGAGTCGAGCGCCCTCTGGATCCTCGGCGACAGCCCGCCGGGCTTCCTCGTCGACGCCGCCGTCGAGGCGACCGTCGCCGGGCTCGACTCGGCGGCGCTCCACGAACTCGCCGGGATGTCCGACGCCGACTCGCCGTGGGAGCTCCGCGAGGCGCTCGGTCGCGCCCTCTCCGAACTCGGCGCGCGCGTCCCCGACCCCCGGGACCCGGGCACGCTGCAGCTCGCGCTGCGCGAGCTCGCCGCGCAGTTCCTGCACGAGCGCATCTCGATCCGCGAACTCGTGGACCGCGCTCGGTCGGTGATCGACGAGGGCACGGGCACGCCCGACGAGGCCGCGGCGCTCCTCGCGGCCGGTGCGGCGCTGGACGCCGGTCGCATCACGGCGCATCAGGCGCAGCTCGACGCGCTGGACTGGGCAGCGGGCCTCACCCGGGCATGACCCGGGTACGACGAAGGGGCGGGCGACCGATGTCGCCCGCCCCTGTCGTGGAGCGTCTTACGCGCCGAAGCCCTTGAAGCGCTTGTTGAACTTCTCGACACGGCCGGCCGAGTCCATGATGCGCTGCTTGCCCGTGTAGAACGGGTGCGAGGCCGAGGAGATCTCGACGTCGATCACCGGGTAGGTCTCGCCGTCGAGCTCGATGGTCTTGTCGCTGGTCACCGTCGAGCGGGTGAGGAACGTCTCGCCCGAGGCGAGGTCGCGGAAGACGACGGCGTTGTACTCGGGGTGGATGTCGGTCTTCATGAGAATCCTTGCTTGATCGGATGTTGGGGTCGCCCCGCCTCGAGGGCAGGGAAGTGTGTCGGCCTTTGGCCAAAACACGATTCTAGCAGAGACGCGCGTCTCGGCGTGTCACCGCGCGGCGCGTGCCGTGTACCGGCCGTCGCGCTCGGTGAGCTCGATCGGCATGCCGAACGTCTCGCTGAGGGTCTCGGACGTGAGCGCCTCGGCGATCGGCCCGGCCGCGCGGATCGCTCCGTCGGCGAGGAGCAGCGCGTGCGTGAAGCCCTCGGGGATCTCCTCGACGTGGTGGGTCACCATGACGATCGCGGGCGACGACTTCGAGGACGCGTAGCCGCCGAGGAGCGCCACGAGTTCTTCTCGGGCGCCCAGGTCGAGGCTCGCGGCCGGCTCGTCGAGGAGCAGGAGTTCGGGGTCGGTCATGACCGAGCGGGCGATCTGCACGCGCTTCTGCTCACCGTCGGAGAGGCTGCCGAAGCGGCGCTCGGCGAAGCCGTCGAGTCCCCACTCCTTGAGCACGCGCTGCGCGCGTCGGTCGTCGATCGACTCGTACTCCTCGTTCCAGCGACCCGTGACCGAGTACGCCGCGGTGAGGACGGTGTTCAGCACGCTCTCGTTCCGCGGGATGAGCCGGGCCATCGCCGTGGAGGCGAAGCCGATCATCGGGCGCAGCTCGAACACGTCGACCTTGCCGAGCGCCTCCTGCAGCACCTCGACCGATCCCTTGGTGGGGTGCATCGCGGCGGCGGCGATCTGCAGCAGCGTGGTCTTGCCCGCGCCGTTCGGCCCGAGGATCACCCACCGCTCGTCGGATGCCACGTTCCAGTCGATGCCGTCGAGGATCGTGTTGCCATCGCGAACCACCGACACATGCTGGAACTGCAGAACCGTAGACGCCATGGTCTCCAGCCTAGTGGGACGCGACGCGCCGCCCCACGCACGCGGACGGCGTCACCGGCCGCTGAGCACGCGCTCGTACAGCGCCCGGGTCTCGGCCGCGATCGCACCCCACGCGAAGTGCTCCTCCGCACGTCGGCGGCCCGCCGCGCCCATCTCCCGTGCACGGCCCGGGTCGGCGACGACGCGTTCGAGCGCCGCGGCGAGGTCGGCGACGAAGCGGTCGGGATCCAGTGGGGTGCCCGTGCCGTCGTCGTGCTGTTCGATGGGCACGAGCACGCCCGTGACGCCGTCGTCGACGACCTCGGGGATGCCGCCGGTCGCCGTGCCGACGACGGCGGCTCCGCACGCCATCGCCTCGAGGTTCACGATTCCGAGCGGTTCGTACACGGACGGGCACACGAAGCACGTCGCCGCGGTGAGGAGCGCCGTGAGCTCGCCCCGAGGCAGGTGGCGGTCGATCCAGACGACGCCTCGGCGGGTGGCGGCGAGCTCGTCGACGAGTCCCAACACCTCGGCCATGATCTCCGGGGTGTCGGGGGCCCCGGCGCAGAGCACGAGCTGCACGTCGTCGGGCAGCGAGCGCGCCGCGCGCAGCAGGTACGGCAGGCCCTTCTGCCGCGTGATGCGGCCGACGAAGACGATCGACGGACGATCGGGGTCGAGCCCGAGCGACCGCGCGAGGTCGGGGTCGTCGTTCGCGTGCCAGTCGGTGAGGTCGATGCCGTTGTAGACGACCGACACCCTCGCCGGGTCGATGTCGGGGTAGGAACGCAGGATGTCGCGCCGCATGCCGTCGCTCACCGCGATCACCGCGTCGGCGTCCTCGAACGCCGTGCGCTCCACCCAGCTCGACACGCGGTAGCCGCCGCCGAGCTGCTCGGCCTTCCACGGCCGGAGGGGCTCGAGACTGTGCGCGGTCACGACGTGCGGCATGCCGTGCAGCGCCTTGGCGGTGAAGCCGGCGAAGTTCGCATACCAGGTGTGGGAGTGCACGAGGTCGGCACCCGCGGCATCCTGCGCCATCAGCAGGTCGACCCCCATGGTCGACAGGGCCGCGTTCGCGCCCGCGAACTCGGCCGGTGTCGGATACGCCGTGGTGCCCGCCTCCTCGCGGAGAGCACCGAAGCAGCGGACCTGGACGTCGATGTCGCGGCGGAGCGCGCGGACGAGTTCGGCGACGTGCACGCCGGCCCCTCCGTAGATCTCGGGCGGGTATTCGCGCGTGAGCAGGTCGACTCGCATGCGGCAACGTTAGCCCCAGTCGGACACGGGCCGTCAACCACCTGTCATCAGCGGTGTCCGGCTGACTACGCTGGGCACATGGCTACGCGGAAGATCTTCGGAATCGTGCTCGCGGGCGGCGAGGGCAAGCGCCTCATGCCCCTGACCGAGGATCGTGCCAAGCCGGCGGTGCCGTTCGGCGGTCAGTACCGTCTGATCGACTTCGCGCTCTCGAACCTCATCAACTCGGGGCTCCAGCAGATCGTGGTGCTGACCCAGTACAAGTCGCACAGTCTCGACCGGCACGTGTCGCAGACCTGGCGCCTCGACGGCATGCTCGGCTCGTACGTGGCGTCGGTGCCGGCGCAGCAGCGCCTCGGCAAGCGCTGGTTCTCCGGTTCGGCCGACGCGATCCTGCAGAGCCTCAACCTGATCTACGACGAGCAGCCCGACATCATCGTGGTGGTCGGCGCCGACCACGTCTACCGCATGGACTTCAGCCAGATGATCCAGGCGCACATCGACTCGGGCGCCGAGGCGACGGTCGCGGCCATCCGCCAGCCGATCTCGCTCGCGAACCAGTTCGGCGTCATCGAGGTCGACGCGAAGTCGCCGGAGCGCATCCACCGCTTCCTCGAGAAGCCGAGCGATCCGGAGGGGCTGCCCGACTCCCCCGGCGAGGTGCTCGCCTCGATGGGCAACTACGTCTTCAACGCCGACGCGCTGATCGACGCCGTGCTCCGCGACGGCGAGCGCACCGACTCCAGTCACGACATGGGCGGCGACATCATCCCCGCGTTCGTCTCGCAGGGCAAGGCCGGCGTGTACGACCTCAAGGGCAACGACGTGCCCGGCTCGACCGACCGGGACCGCTACTACTGGCGCGACGTGGGAACGATCGACTCGTTCTTCGAGGCCCACCAGGACCTGATCTCCGTCCTCCCGGTGTTCAACCTGTACAACCAGGAGTGGCCGATCTTCAGTCAGCAGGTGAACTCGCCGCCGGCGAAGTTCACGCGCGACGCGCGAGGTTCGCTCGGTACCGTGATCGACTCGATCGTCTCGCTCGGCTCCGTCATCTCGGGCGCGCACGTCGAGCGCAGCGTGCTCGGCCCGTGGGCGATCGTCGGCTCGGGCGCCAACGTGTCCGACTCGATCCTGTTCGACCGGGCCCGCATCGAGGCGGGCGCCACGGTGCGCCGCGCCATCCTCGACAAGGAGGTCGTCGTCGAAGCCGGAGCGCACATCGGCGTCGACCGTGCGGAGGACCGTGCGCGCGGCTTCGTCGTGACCGACAGCGGCATCACCGTCGTGGGCAAGGGATCCCACGTGAAGAAGAACGCGTGACCCGCGGCACCGCCGCCCGCTCCGGCGGTCTCCTCGTCGTGCTCGACGCCGACTCGACGCTGATCCGCGAGGAGGCGATCGAACTGCTCGCCGAGGCGGCCGGCAGCCTCGAGCATGTCGCCACGGTCACCGAGCGCGCCATGCGCGGCGAACTCGACTTCGCGGCGAGCCTGCGCGAGCGCGTGGCGACGCTCGCCGGCCTCCCGGTCGCCGAGGTGATCGCTGCGCGCGACCGTCTGACACCCACGCCCGGTGTGCAGGAGCTCATCGACGGCGTGCACGCCGCGGGCGGCCGGCTCGGCGTCGTCTCCGGCGGCTTCCACGAACTGCTCGACCCGCTCGCCGAGCGGCTGGGGCTCGACTTCTGCCGGGCGAACCGGCTCGAGGTCGACGGCGATCGGCTCACCGGCCGGGTGCTCGGTGACATCGTCGACGCCGAGGCGAAGCGGCGCTCGCTCGAGGAGTGGGCGGCGGCGTCCGGAACTCCGCTCTCGCGGACGATCGCCGTCGGCGACGGCGCGAACGACCTCCGCATGCTCGACCGCGCCGCACTCGGCGTCGCGTTCTGCGCGAAGCCCGTCGTGCGGGCGCAGGCGGATGTCGCGATCGACCACGTCGACCTCAGCGGCGTGCTGGCGCTCGCGGGCCTCCGCGGCTGATCGATCCCCATCGGAACGCCCCGGGCTGGAAGTCCCATCCGAATCGCTCGCGGCGCGCCCGCGATGTGCCTAGCCTGACCGCATGACCAGCCGCAACGTCGCACGCTCGTCCGCCGTCGGCGCATTCGCCGCCCTCCTCGTCACCGCCGTCGCCGCACCGGCGACGGCCCTTCCGCCCGCAGGGGCACCGGGCGGTGGTGCGGCCGAATCGGTCATCGAGCTCCCCGACGGGTTCCAGCCGGAGGGCATCGCGATCGAACCGGGCGGCACCGCGTACTTCGGATCGCTCGCCGACGGCGACATCTACGCCGCCGACCTGCGCACCGGCGTCGGCGAGATCATCAGCGAGGGGCCGGGCACGCCATCCGTCGGCCTCGACCTCGATGCGATGGGACGCCTGTTCGTCGCGGGCGGTGACGCCGGCGATGCCCGGGTGATCGACCCGGCGACGGGCGAGGTGCTGGCGTCCTACCTGCTCGCCGGCGGATCGGGGTTCATCAACGACGTCGTGGTGACGCGGGATGCCGCGTGGTTCACGAACAGCTTCGCCGCGGAGCTCTACCGGCTCCCGCTCGATCCGGGGGGCGCCCTTCCCGATCCCTCCGTGGTCGAGACGGTGCCGCTGACCGGCGACTGGGTGCAGCAGGGCTTCTTCAACGCCAACGGCATCGTGGCCACGCCCGATGGGGCGGCGCTGCTCGTCATCCAGAGCTCGACCGCGACGCTCTACCACGTCGATCCGGCGACCGGCGAGGCGACGGCGGTGGACCTCGGCGGGACGACGCTGCCGAACGGCGACGGGATGCTCGTGATCGGCCGGACGCTCTACGTGGTGCAGAATCAGCTCAACCAGGTGGCGGAGATCCGACTCGACCCGTCGGGCACCACCGGCGAACTCGTCGACACGCACACGAGCCCCGAGTTCGACGTGCCGACGACCGTCGACCGGTTCGGGAACGGCCTCTACCTGCCCAATGCGAGGTTCGGCACGCCGCCGACGCCCGACACCGGGTATTCGGCGGTCCGGATCGACCGCTGACGCAGCCGGTCAGTGCCCCATGCCGAGGCCGCCGTCGACCGGGATGACGGCGCCGGAGATGTAGGCTGCGTCGTCGCTCGCGACCCACGCGACGACCTTGGCGACCTCGGACGGCGTCGCGAAGCGGCCCGCCGGGATGCTCTTCCTGTACTCGGCCTGCTGCGCCTCGGGAAGCGCGTCGGTCATGTCGGTCTCGATGAAGCCCGGTGCGATGACGTTGGCGGTGATGTTCCGGGCGCCGAGTTCGCGCGTGATCGAACGCGCCATGCCGACGAGCGCGGCCTTGGACGACGAGTAGTTCACCTGGCCCGCGCCGCCGTAGAGCCCGACGACGCTCGAGATGAGCACGATGCGGCCGAAGCGGGCCTTCAGCATGCCCTTCGAGGCGCGCTTCACGACGCGGAATGCACCCGTGAGGTTGGTGTCGACGACGCTCGTGAACTCTTCCTCGCTCATGCGCATGAGGAGCGTGTCGCGCGTGATGCCCGCGTTCGCCACCACGACCTCGACGGGGCCGAGTTCGTTCTCGATCTCGGTGAACGCCCGGTCGATGGACTCCGCGTCGGTCACGTCGGCGCGAACGGTGAGCGTGCCCGCGGGGCCCTCGCCTGAACGTGCGGTCACGGCCACGCGGTGGCCCTGCGCGACGAACTCCTCGGCGATCGCGTACCCGATCCCCCGGTTGCCTCCGGTCACCAGCACCGTGCGGCTCGTGGTCATGGCGGGACTCCGTCTCTCTCGGGGGCTGTGTCGGTCGACGCGGGATTCCGGCGTGCCCGGCTCGGCGGGTGGGCCGCAGGGGCGCGCGCGAACCGTCCCAGCATAGAGGTTGCCGAGTGCGCGGCATCCGTCGCCCCGACCGGACGTAGGCTTGAGTCGAGGAGCGCCGCAGTCCACGGCGACCACCATGAAGCACCCACCCCTGCAGTCGATCACGTCGCTGCCGCCGTCCCCCGACGACGAGCGCCGCTCGCGCATGATCAAGTACACGGTCATGATGTCGATCCGTGTCGCCTGCATCGTCGCGCTGCTGTTCGTGCAGGGCTGGTGGCTGCTGGTGTTCGCGCTCGGCGCCGTGTTCCTCCCGTACTTCGCGGTCGTCGTGGCGAACGTGGCGACGACTCGGCGGTCGGACGTCGAGAGCCCCGGTGGGCTCGTGCCGCTGCGTCGCGCGGACGGCGGCACGGACTGGACCACGGCGGATGCCGCGGCGGCCTCGCCGTCCACGGAGTCTGCCGGCGACGCCTCGACCGGCGGCCCCGACGCCGAACGCGAGACCGACGCACCGTCGGCGGAGCGCCCGACGGACGACCGGGAGGACGACCGGTGATCGGCCTCTCCTCCGCCGCCCAGCAGGGCGGCTGCTCCCGCGCGGGATGCCGCGAGGGCGCGACCTGGCGCATCGACTGGCGGAACCCGAAGATCCACACGGAGGACCGCGTGAAGACCTGGCTCGCCTGCGACGAGCATGTCGAGTACCTCCGCGACTTCCTCGCCTCGCGCTCGTTCCCGGTCCGGGTGGCGACGTTCGAGTCGACGGATGCCGCCCCCGCGACGCCGCTCGGCGGCAGCGCCCGATCGGATGGTGACGGCGCATGAGCCGCTGGCGCTTCCTCGCCTCGCCACGCTGGGCGGGCTACCTCGCGCTCGTCGTCGTGTTCGCGATCGCGTGCTCGGCGCTCGGCACGTGGCAGCTCAACCGGCGTGCGGAGGCGCTCGCCGAGGTCGCGCGCATCGACGCGAACTACGACGCCGACCCCGTTCCGCTCGCGGAGGCGCTTCCCGACCTCGACGGGTTCGACATCGACCAGCGGTGGCAGGTCGTCTCCGCGACGGGTGAGTACCTTCCGTCGGAGGAGGTCGTCGTGCGCAACCGCCCGTACGGCGGGAGCACGGGATTCGAGGTGATCACCCCGTTCCTCCTCGCCGACGGCACGGTGTTCATGGTCGACCGCGGCTGGATTCCGCAGGACTCCGACGGCCGTCCGTCGGAGGTCGCGGCGCCGCCCGCGGGCGAGGTCGAGATCACGGCGCGCCTGAAGGCGGGCGAGGGCCGGATCGCCGGCCGCACGTCCTCGGGCGCGGAGCTCGCGACGATCGATCTCGACGAGCTCTCCGACCGCGTCGGCGCGCCCGCCTACACGGGCGCCTACGGCATCCTGATCCAGTCGGGCGCCGCCGCGAGCGAGCCGCCCGTCGCGCTGCCCCGGCCGGTGCGCGACGAGGGTCCGCACCTCTCGTACGCGCTGCAGTGGTTCGTGTTCGCGCTGCTCGCGTTCATCGCGCTGGCCTGGTTCGCGAACCAGGAGCGCAAGGTCCTCGAAGCGGATGCCGCGGGCGGCGCCGCAGCGGAGGCCCGCGCCGGGGGCGCGGCCGCGCCATCCGCTCGCCCGACGGACCCGGCCGGCCGGCCGCGTCGGCCGGCGCCGGGACGACGGCCCGCGACGGCGGATCGACGCCGATCGGATGCGGACGTCGAGGACGAGATCCTCGACCGCCGCTAGGCCTTCGCGACCACCGTGCCGCGGAGGATCGACGACATCTTCTTGCCGCGCGCGACCTCGTCGACGAGCTTGTCCATGTAACGGATCTTCTGCATGAGCGGATCCTCGATCTCCTCGACCCGCATGCCGCAGATGACGCCCGTGATGAGCGAGGCGTTCGGGTTCATCGCCGGGGCCTCCGCGAAGAACGCCTCGAGCGTGCGCCCGTCGGAGATCGCCTCGGCGAGTCCGGCCTCGTCGTAGCCGGTGAGCCACGTGATGACCTGGTCGAGCTCGCCTCGTGTGTGGTGCTTGCGCTCGACCTTCTGCACGTACAGCGGGTAGATGCTGCCGAAGCTCATTCCGTAGATGCGGTGTCCGGCCACGCGTGTCTCCTCCGTCGTCGGGTCGATCCCGTCCCTCCAGCCTACGCGGCCCGTCTCCGACCCGTTCGGTGGGCGAGGGCCTCGCTCGGCCGGGCCTGGTGGGAGTATGGTCGGCGAGCATGGACATGCTGAGGGGCCACGAGATCGCCCGAGCCGACCTGACCGACTGGCGGAAGCTCGCCCAGGGACTCCACGCGCGATACCTGATCGCCGACTTCGGCACCGGTGCCCGGTTCGTCGCCGCGATCGGCCAGGCGGGCGATTCGCTCGGACACCACCCGACCGTGACGATCGGCAACGGCCACGTCGATCTCGAACTGGTCAGCGACGACGCCGTCTATCGCGAGGAGGACGGCACCGAACACGTCGTCGAATGGGTGACCCGGAAGGACGTCGACCTCGCACGACGCATCACCGAGATCGCCGCCGATCACGGGCTCGTCGCCGACCCGAGCGCGGTCAGCGTCATCGAGCTGGGCCTCGACACGACCCGGTCGGCGACCATCGCGCCGGTGTGGGCCGCCCTGCTGACCGGCGACGCCGAATCGCAGGGGCTCGGCTCCCCGAGCGACGAGATCCGGGATGCCACCGGGCGGGTTCCGAACCTGTGGTTCGGGGATGCCGACGAGCCCGCGACCACGCGTCAGCGGTTCCACGTGGAGGTCTACGTGGCACCCGAGGTCGCCGAGCAGCGCATCGCCGCTGCCGTCGCGGCCGGTGGGACCGTCGTCGACGACCGCGAGGCGCCATCCCTCACCGTGATCGCCGACCAGGACGGCAACACGGGAGTCGTCTGCATCGACGCCGCGGCCGCATCCCTGGGCTGACGTCCCGTCGAACGGTCCGTATCGCGGCGAGAGCCCGCGTCGGGCCACGCTATGCGAGCTCGATGAGCTCCTGGTACTCGCGGCTCCAGTGGTCTTCGACGCCGTCGGGCATGATGAGCACGCGCTCGGGGTTCAGCGACTCGACCGCGCCGGGGTCGTGCGAGACGAGCACGACGGCGCCCTCGTAGTGGGCGAGCGCATCGAGGATCTCCTCGCGGCTCGCCGGGTCGAGGTTGTTGGTGGGTTCGTCGAGGAGCAGCACGTTCGCCCCCGAGACGACGATGGTCGCGAGCGCGAGGCGGGTCTTCTCGCCGCCGGAGAGCACGCCCGCGGGCTTGTGCACGTCGTCGCCCGTGAAGAGGAACGAGCCGAGCACCTTTCGCGCCTCGGTCTCGGTGAGGTTCGGCGAGGCGCTGACCATGTTCTGCAGCACGGTCCGCGAGACGTCGAGCGTCTCGTGCTCCTGGGCGTAGTAGCCGATCCGGAGTCCGTGGCCGGCGTCGACGACACCGGTGTCGGGCCGGTCGACGCCCGCGAGGATGCGGAGCAGGGTCGTCTTGCCCGCACCGTTCAGCCCGATGATGACGACCTTCGAGCCGCGGTCGATCGCGAGGTCGACGGCGGTGAAGATCTCGAGCGAGCCGTAGCTCTTCGACAGGTCGGCGGCGGTGAGCGGCGTCCGGCCGCAGGGCGCGGGCGTCGGGAAGCGGAGCTTGGCGACGCGATCGACCGCGCGGACCTCCTCGAGCCCCGACAGGAGCTTCTCGGCGCGTGCGACCATCTGGTGCGCGGCCGCGGCCTTCGAGGCCTTCGCGCCGAACTTCGCGGCCTGCTGCCGCAGTGCGTCGGCCTTCTTCTCCGCGTTCGCGCGCTCCTTCTTGCGCCGCTCCTCGTCGGCGGCGCGCTGGCGCAGGTAGTGCTTCCAGCCCATGTTGTACACGTCGATGATCGACCGGTTCGCGTCGAGGTAGAACACGCGGTTCACGACCTCGCCGACGAGTTCGACGTCGTGGCTGATGACGATGACCCCGCCCCTGTAGTTCTTCAGGAACTCGCGGAGCCACACGACGGAATCGGCGTCGAGGTGGTTGGTGGGCTCGTCGAGGATCATGGTGTCGGCATCCGAGAACAGGATGCGCGCGAGCTCGATGCGGCGGCGCTGGCCGCCCGAGAGGGTCTTCAGGGGTTGGTCGAGGATCCGGTCGGGCAGGTTCAGGTTGGACGCGATCGACGCGGCCTCGGCCTCGGCGGCGTACCCGCCGAGCGCCGTGAAGCGGTCGGTGAGCGTGCCGAAGCGCTTCATCGCCTTCTCGGCGACGACCGGATCGGTCGAGCCCATCCTCTCGGACGCCTCGCGCATGCCGACGACGATGGAGCCGAGCCCACGCGCGTCGAGGATGCGGGTGCGCGCCAGCATCTCCGGATCACCCGAGCGGGGGTCCTGCGGCAGGTAGCCGATCTCGCCGGAGCGGTCGATGCGGCCGCCGGTCGGCAGGGTCTCCCCCGCGAGCGTCTTCGTGAGCGTCGTCTTGCCGGCGCCGTTGCGCCCGACGAGTCCGATCTTGTCGCCCGCTGTGACGCGGAAGCTCACATCCTCCATGAGGACGCGCGCGCCGACGCGGATCTCGAGATCGTGGACGGCGAGCACGGTGACCTCCGGGGCCGGGAACGGGATGGGTGGCGTGCCGAGCGGCACAGCCCTCCAGTCTAGCCGGGGCGACGGATGCCTCGTGTCGGCGGTGCGCGGCAGACTGGCCGTATGCCGACCGGTTCGTCCCAGTTCGCGCGCGCGGTGCGCCTGCACTCGCACGGGTTCCGCACGCTCGCCGACGACGCCGTGAGCGTCGTCGAGCGGCTCGGCGCCGTCCAGGCGCAAGACCTCGGTGCGGCGAAGTGGGTGATCGGGGCGCGGATGACGCGGCCCACCGCCGACGCGGTCGACGCGGCGCTCGCCGGGCGGCGCGTCGTGCGATCGTGGCCGATGCGCGGCACGCTGCACATCCTGCCCACGCGGCTGTTGCGTCCGACCCTGCGTCTGACCGCGCCGCGCGTGCTCGCGAACGCACGCCTCCGACACGAGCGGCTTAAGCTCGGCGAGACCGAGTACCGCCTCGCGCGCGACGCCGTCGAGCGCGGGCTCGCGGGCGGCGGCACGGCGACGCGCGACGAGCTCTCCGACCTGTGGCGCGCGGCGGGCATCGAGGCGAACGGCCCCCGCACGTACCACCTCATCTGGTGGCTCGCGCTCGACGGCGTGCTCTGCGGCGGACCGGTCGACGGACGACTCCAGCACTTCGCGCTGCTCGACGAGTGGGCGCCGCCCGGGCCCGATGAGCCCGACTCCGCCGAGCAGACACTCGCCGAACTGTTCACGGCCTACGTCCGCGGGCACGGCCCGGCGACGCTCGCCGACTTCGCGTGGTGGAGCGGGCTGACGCTTCGCGACACGCGCGCGGCGCTCGACGGCGCGGGCGAGCAGGTCGAGCGCTTCGTCGACCGCCCGGCCGACGACGGGCCCGACCGGTATGTCGAGGCCGGTGCGACGGATGCCGCGGCGTCCCGCCCGAGCGGCGCGCTCGCGCTCGCCGGGTTCGATGAGTACTACCTCGGCTACGCCGACCGCTCCCCCGTGTGCGACCCGAAGTTCGGCGATCTCGTGATTCCGGGCGGCAACGGCGTGTTCCAGCCGGTGCTGGTCCTCGACGGGCGCGTGGTCGGCACGTGGAAGCGCACGGGCACTGCGGCGAAGCCGCGTGTCGTACTGCGGTGGTTCGAGCCGCCGACCGAGGCGGCGGCCGCTCGATTCGAGCGGCCGGTCCGGGCGTGGGCGAGGTTCCAGGGCGTCGACCTGCACGGCATCGATTCGACCGTCGTGTGAACGCGCGGCCCGCGCATCGGGCCGCAGATGCGGCCGAGGGGCCGTACCGGCCTCCGCCGAGACGACCCCTCGTCGTGTCATCCGCCCGGCCGAACCGAGCGGCGTGCGATCACTCCTGGACGAGCGCCGCCTGCAGGTCGATGGTGATCGTGACCTGCTCGCCGACCAGCACGCCGCCGGTCTCGAGGGTCGCGTTCCAGGTCAGTCCGAAGTCCTCGCGGTTGATCACGGTCATCGCCGTCGCGCCACCCTTGTAGTTGCCGTACGGGTCGGTGCCGAAGCCGCCGAAGTCGAAGTCGAAGGTGACGGGCTTGGTGACGCCCTTGATGGTCAGGTCGCCGTCCACCTTGAAGTCGCCGTCCTCGACCCGCACGCCCGTCGAGACGAACTCGATCGTCGGGTACTCGTCGGCCTGGAAGAAGTCGTTGGTGCGCAGGTGCGCGTCGCGGTTGGCCTCGTTGGTGTTGATCGACACGACCTCGGCGGTGGCGGTCACGCGCGAGTCCAGCGGGTCCTCGCCGGTCACGAAGGTGGCGTCGAAGCGCTCGAACTTGCCCTTGACCTTGCTGATCATCAGGTGGCGAACGCTGAAGGCCACCTCGCTGTGGGTGGGGTCGACCTTCCAGGTGCCGGCGCGGTAGCCGGGGATCTCGAGGTTCGTCGCGGTCGTCGTCATTCGGGTCTCTCTCCCAGTCGTTGCGTTGACGGGCCGGATGGCCACGGTGAATGCAAACGCATGGACTGGTCGGAACTATTCCCCGTTCTCCGAAGCGAGTTCCCGGCGGAGCTCGAACACGCGAGTCGCCGCCTCCTCGAGCCGCTTCGAGGGGATCCGGCCATCGGCGACCGCGCCAGCGATGGAGGCGGCGAGCCCGTCGACGCTGATGCCGAACTCCGACGGATCGGCCGGCAGCACGTAGAGGAGCAGGTCGCCGCCCGCGGCCACCGCCCGGATCGCGTTCTCCCCCGGGTCCGCGTACTCGGGCAGGCCGTTGTGCTGCAGCATCAGCATGTCGTCGGTCACCAGCACGCCGTCGAAGCCGAGCTCGTCGCGGAGGATCTCGTGCCATGCCGGCGACAGGGACGCGGGCGCGGCGTCCACCGACGGATAGCTGAGGTGACCCGTCATCACGAGTTCCACGTCGGCGTCGACGGCCGCCTCGAAGGGAACGGCCGGCCCCGCACGCCATTCGTCGAGGGTCAGGGGCGCCGACGGCACCGAGACGTGCGAGTCGCCGGGGGCGGCGCCGTGGCCCGGGAAGTGCTTCACCGTGCTCGCGACGGCTCCGCGCTCACCCTCGACGGCTGCGGAGACGTGCGCGGCGGCGGCTTCCGGCGACGTGCCGAGGACGCGGTCGTAGATGAACGAACCCGGATCGTCCGTGACATCCGCCACGATGCCGAAGTTGACGTTCACGCCCGATGCCTCGAGCGCCGCCGCGCGCGCGGCGAACGCGTCGCGCGTCGCCGTGGCCGGCTGGTCGCGGAGTTCGTACGGCGCCGGCGCCGGATCCCAGTCGATGCGGCTGACGATGCCGCCCTCCTGGTCGATGCCGATGAGGGTCGCCGCCTCGGGGTCGGACTGCAGGGCGCTCGTCAGCCCGACGAGTTCGGCCTCGGACCTCGGGATGTTGTCGCCCATGAGGATGACCCCGGCGATGCCCTGGTCGATGAGCTCGCGCATGGCGGCCGGGTCGGTACCCGGCGCGTGCAGCATGAGCAGGGATGCGGCGCGCTCCCGGTCGGTCATGGCCGCCACCCGGTCGGCGGCCCACTCGGCCGGCGTCGGCGGGGTCGGCGTCGGCGTCGGCGATGGCGTCACTGCGGCTTCGCTGGCGGCGGGCGGTGTCGACGCACCCGGGCTCGCGCAGCCGGCGAGCACCGCGGCACCGAGGAGTACTGCGGCGACCGACGACCAACCCGCTCTCAGACGCACGGACGGGAGTCTACGCGGCACGGCTGGATCGACGCCCGCGCGCGCCAGGTGGAGACTGGACGGGTGAGCGACGACCACGATCGCGGCCCGGAACTGGCGGTGCTCCGTCGGCATGCGGCGGATGCCACGCTCATGGCGGGCGGCGCCACGGCGATCCTGCTGCAGCTCGCCGACCCGCGCGTCGCGGCCGGCGTGGCCGGCCACAGCCGGTTCCGCGAGCGCCCCCTCGACCGGCTCGTCGGCACGCACGCGTACCTCACGGCGCTGGTATTCGGCGACGAGCGCGACATCCGTCACGTCTCGCGGATCGTGGACGCCCGGCACGCGGGCGTCCGCGGCGAGGGCGAGCACCCGCATCGCCCCGCCTATGATGCACGCGACGCCGATGCGCAGCGGTGGGTCGCCGCGACGCTGCTGGCCGTCGCGCTCGACCTCGAGGAGCGCCTGAGCGGCTCACGGCTCGACGCGCCGACCGCCGACGCGCTCGTGCGCGGCTATGCGCCGATCGCCGCACGCCTGCAGGGCGGACCGGCCGGGTGGCCCGAGACGAGGGCCGAGTTCGACGCGTGGTGGAACGCCCGGCTGGACGCGCTCGACGTCGGAGACGACGCGCGCACGGTCGCCCGCGACCTGCTCGCCGGGGTCGGCCTTCCGCGGGCGCTGCTCCCACTGATGGTTCCCGTCCGATTGATCACCGCGGGCCTGCTCCCACCGTCGCTTCGCGCCGCGTACGGCATGAACTGGACGCCGCGCATCGAGCGCGCCGCCGGCGGCTGGCTCACCACC
Source organism: Agromyces sp. GXQ0307 (assembly GCF_044769845.1). Lineage (NCBI taxonomy): Bacteria > Bacillati > Actinomycetota > Actinomycetes > Micrococcales > Microbacteriaceae > Agromyces > Agromyces sp. GXQ0307. Next base: position 284,545 of record NZ_JBIZVY010000003.1, read on the forward strand.
ATCGCGATCCTCCGGCGCATCGTGCCGGCCGGGGTCCGAGCCATCCCGACGCGGGCATCGCTCCGACGCCTCCGACGTCGCAGCCGCTACGCTGGGCACTGACCTGAGGACGAGGATGACCCAGCACGCACCCCACCACGACGAGCCGCTCGACGCGATCGACCGGCGGATCGTCGCGGAGCTCAGCCGCGACGGCCGGCTCTCGGTTCGCACCCTCGCCGAACGCGTGCACATCTCACGCACCGCCGCCCACAATCGCGTGCTCGCGCTGCAGCAGCGCGGCGTGATCACCGGGTTCGGCGCGCAGATCGACCGCAGGTCGATCGGCCTGAACATCTCGGCGCTCGTCGTGGTTCGCATCGGCGACGTCTCCTGGGAGTCGATCGCCGCGAAGCTCGCCACGCTCCCCTTCGTCGAGAAGGTGCAGGCCGTCTCCGGCGACATCGACATCATCCTCACCGTCAGCGCGCCCGACCACGAGCAGCTCAGCCAGGCGATCCTCCGCGACATCCACGACATGCCCGGCGTCGTCTCGACGCGGTCCCACCTCATCCTCGAGGAGATCGACGGCCGGCCCCCCGCGCAGTCGTTGGACATCTGGCGCTCCTGAAACGCCCACGACGGGACGAACGGTCCGGGTTTCGCCGTTCCCGTGCCGATCGTTCACGGTTGTCCCGCACCCCGAGCGAGGTCGATGCAGACTGTCGCACCATGGCCACATGAGCCTCAACGTCGAGCATCACGAGACCCGTGTCCTCCCCTCCGAGAAGCCGATCCGACTCCTGGACAATGCGGGACATGCGCTGCACGGACGCGAGACCGGCGGCTTCGAACTCCCGCCCGTCGAGCGGCTGCTCGACCTGTACCGGCGGATGGTGGTCGCCCGCCGCTTCGACGTCCAGGTGACCGCGCTCACCAAGCAGGGTCGGCTCGCGACCTATCCGTCCGCGTACGGGCAGGAGGCCTGCGAGATCGGCGTCGTCTCGGCGATCACGTCCGACGACTGGCTGTTCCCGACCTACCGCGACAGCATCGCACTGCTCACCCGCGGCCTCGAGCCGGGCGAGATCCTGCAGTCCTTCCGCGGCGACTGGCACAACGGCTGGGACCAGCACGCGCACCGCACTGCCGCCATGGCGACCCCGCTCGCGACACAGGCCCTGCACGCCGTGGGCCTCGCGCACGCCGCGCGCCTCCGGAACGATCCGATCGTGACGCTCACCTACCTCGGCGACGGCGCCACGAGCGAGGGCGACGCCCACGAGGCGTTCAACTTCGCCGCGGTGTGGCAGACGCCGACCGTGTTCCTCGTGCAGAACAACCAGTTCGCGATCAGCACCCCGATCGCCCGGCAGACGCACGCCGCGACGCTCGCCGACAAGGCCGTCGGCTACGGCATGCCCGGCTACCACGTCGACGGCAACGATGTCGCGGCGATGTTCGCCGTCGCGTCCGCGGCGGTCGACCGCGCCCGCGCGGGCGGCGGTCCGACCCTCATCGAGGGCCTCACCTACCGCATCGAATCGCACACCAACTCCGATGACCCGACCCGCTACCGCGCCGCTCGCGACGTGGAGCACTGGAAGCGCCGCGACCCGATCGAGCGGCTCGAGAAGTACCTCGTCTCCGAGGGCGCCCTCACCGACGACGTCCGCGCCGAGATCGCCGAGGCCGGCGAGGAGCTCGCCGCCCGCACGCGCGACGCGATGAGCGCGGCGCCCGAACTCGATCCGCTCGAGCTCTTCGACCACGTCTACGCGACCCCGCGCGCCGCGCTCGCCGAGCAGCGCGCCGCGCTCGAGGCGGAGCTCGCCGCCCACGCCGACCGCGCCCGCGAGGAGGTGGCCGCCCGATGAGCACGCCCGTCACCGAGCCCGCGACGGATGCCGCGGCATCCGCCCCCCAGCCCCTCACCATGGCGGGCGCGCTGAACGCCGCCCTCCGCGACGCGATGGCCGAGGACGACCGCGTCGTCGTGTACGGCGAGGACGTCGGACCGCTCGGAGGCGTGTTCCGCGTCACCGACGGCCTCCAGGCGGCGTTCGGCGAGGACCGCGTCTGGGATTCGCCGCTCGCCGAGGCCGGCATCGTCGGCACCGCCGTCGGCATGGCCATGTACGGGCTGCGCCCCGTCGTCGAGATGCAGTTCGACGCGTTCAGCTACCCGGCGTTCGAGCAGATCGTCTCCCACGTCGCGAAGATGCGGAACCGCACGAAGGGCCGCGTGAGCCTGCCCATGGTGATCCGCATCCCGTGCGCCGGCGCGATCGGCGGTGTCGAGCACCACTCCGACTCGTCCGAGGCGTACTGGGCCGCCACGCCGGGCCTCACCGTCGTCATGCCCTCGAACCCGGCCGACGCGTACTCGATGCTGCGCGAGGCCATCGACAGCGACGACCCGATCGTGTTCATGGAGCCGAAGAGCCGCTACTGGTCGAAGGCCGAGTTGAGCCTGCCGGTGCGCACCGCGCCCATGAATCGGGCCGAGGTCGTCCGCGAGGGCACCGACGTCACGCTCATCGGCTACGGCCCGACCGTGCGCACCGCACTGGATGCCGCGGCCGCGGCTGAGGCGGAGGGGCTCTCGATCGAGGTGGTCGACCTTCGGAGCCTCTCGCCGTTCGACGACGAGACCGTCGGTGCATCGCTGCGCAAGACCTCGCGCGCCGCGGTCATCCACGAGGCCGCGCAGTTCGGCGGCTACGGCGCCGAGGTCGCCGCGCGCCTGACCGAGCGCAATTTCTTCCACCTCGCCGCGCCGATCCTCCGGATCACGGGCTACGACATCCCGTACCCCTCGCCCAAGCTCGAGGAGCATCACCTGCCGACGCCGGACCGGGTCCTCGAAGCACTCGCCTCGTGGGAATGGGACCTCGCATGAGCGCGCGCGAGTTCATCCTGCCCGACCTCGGCGAGGGCCTCACCGAGGCCGAGGTGGTCGCCTGGCTCGTCGCGCCCGGCGACGAGGTGAGCGTCGACCAGCCGGTCGTCGAGCTCGAGTCGGCGAAGTCGGTGGTGCAGCTGCCGACCCCGTTCGCGGGCGTCGTCGAGTCGCTCGGCGGCGAGGTCGGCCAGGTCCTGCACGCGGGCCAGGTGCTCATGCGCCTCACCCCCGTCGGTGCGGCGAGCGATGAGGGTGCGCCGGCGACGGATGCCGCGGGGTCCGCGCCGGCCGCGGCTCCCGCCGGCGCATCGGCGGAGACCGGCGCCCCGGTCGCAGCCGAACCCGGAATCGCGGTGCCCACCGACGCCGCAACCGAGGAATCCGGCGCCGTGCTCATCGGCTACGGGACGCGCTCGAGCGCAGCGACGGCACGTTCGGCATCGGCGCCCTCGCGCTTCGGTCGCCGCCGTTCCGGTGGCGACCCGTCGGCCGAGTCGACGGGAGCGCCGGCCGCGCACGGGAACGATGCCGTCACCGACGACACGCCCGAGCCCGCCGACGTCGTCGACGCGGCGCCGGCCGCGCCCGGGCTCCCACAGGACGACGAGGAGCGCGCGCTCGCCGAAGCGCACGCCGCGCACACCCTCGAGCACGGCCGCCACTCCCCCGTCATCTCGCCGATCGTGCGTCGGCTCGCCCGCGAGAATGGCTTCGACGCCACCGAGCTGCTCGGCAGCGGGCCGGACGGCCTCGTGGTCCGGGCGGACGTCGAGGCGTTCATCGCCGAACTCGACGATGCACGAGCCGGGCGCGGTACCGCACCCGCCATGCCGTCGATACCCGCGGCACCGGTCGCACCGGCCGCCGCGCGCGCCGGCGAGCAGCGCGTGCCGCTCGACCGCATGCAGCGCGCGGCCGCCGCACACTTCACGCGCTCGCGCCGCGAGATCCCCGAGGCGACGGTCTGGGTGGACGTCGACGCCACCGAGCTGCTCGCCGCACGTCGTCAGCTCAACGCGGCGACGGGCGAGAAGTTCGGGATCACCGCGCTCGTCGCGCGGTTCGCGATCGCCGGGCTCCGGCGGCATCCGTCGCTGAACGCGAGCTTCGACGCAGAGCGGAACGAGCTCGTCCTGCACTCGGGCATCAACCTCGGGCTCGCCGCGCAGACCCCGCGCGGCCTCCTCGTCCCAGTGGTGCACGGCGTCGAGCGGATGTCGCTGCGCGAGTTGCGCGATGCGATCCAGTCGCGCACGGAGCAGGCGACGACCGGGGCCTTCCCACCCGACGCACTCACGGGCGGCACCTTCACGCTGAACAACTACGGCACCCTCGGCGTCGACGGCTCGGCCGCGATCATCAACCACCCGGAGGCCGCGATGCTGGGCATCGGGCGCCTCGTCGAGCGGCCGTGGGTCGTCGACGGCGCCATCGCGGTGCGGACGGTGACCGAGCTCACGATCTCGTTCGACCACCGCGTCTGCGACGGCGCCGAGGCCGCCTCGTTCCTGACGTTCATCGCCGGGTGCATCGAGCGGCCGATCTCGCTCCTCGCCGACCTCTGAGTCGGTGGGGGCAGGTGCCGCTGCCCCTGCATGGCGAAGGCGCATCCTCGCGGATGCGCCTTCGCTCTTTCCGGGCTCCGGCCGGTCTAGAAGAAGTCGTCGGGAGTGCCGGCGGCGCGCTGGACGTCGCGGGTCTCGATGCGGGCCGCCTCGAGCTTCGCGACCGCCACACGCAGGCCGGACTCCATCTGCGCGGCCCAGGCGTCGGACTCGCGTGCACTCGTCTCGGCCGCGCGGGCGCGCGCCTCGGCGGCATCCGCCGACCGCCGGGCCTCGGCCACCTGTCGCAGCGCGAGCGAGATGCCGTAGTACGCCGCGACCATGGTCGCGATCGGCGCCGCGACGATCGCGAGCGCGGCGATGCCCGAGGCATCGGGGCTGAACGCGACGACGAGCGCGAACGCGAGGAAGAGCGCCGCGATCGCGACCAGTACCACGAGCATGAAGCGGAGGTCGCGGCTCCACGAACCACGCTTCGCCGACGTCTCGGCCTGGGTGTCGGAGGTCTCGGGTTCGGGCTGGAAGACGACGGTGTCGCCGTAGGCGCCGTCGCCGCCCGTGTGATCGACGGGCCGGGTCGTCGTGTCGCTCATGTCGCGCAATCCCCCAGTGTCAGCATGTCCCCCAATTGTGGGCCGGGCCGGTGGGACGGTCAAGCAAGCGCGCCGCATCGTGGCACGCCCGAATGTCGGCGGGTGATGAGAACCTCTCGACATGGGAATCGTCGAACTGATGCAGGCCAGGGAGCTCGCCGTGGGCGACATCCTCGTCAGCGCCACCGGCGGCTCGTACGAGATCACCAAGGTCGCACGGGTCGGGCGTGGCATCCGCGTGCAGTACCTGACCGAAGACGCGCGACCGGGCCGCTTCACCGCCGCACCCGAGTCCATCGTCCGTGCGCGCCGTTCGCACGCGACGCACGCCGCCTGAAGGCGTCCGGTCGGCGCGTGCAGGCGAGGCCGGAACCGGCGCTTCGGAGCGGTCCGCTTCGCCGCGGCATCCGCCCCTCAGACGACGAAACCCCCGAGCGATCTGCCCGGGGGTTTCTCTTCGATTGGTGGATCTGAGGGGACTCGAACCCCTGACCCCCTGCATGCCATGCAGGTGCGCTACCAGCTGCGCCACAGACCCGTTCTCGGTTTTGCTGCCCTCGCGGGGCAACGGATTCAGACTACACCAGCCTCCCGAAGGAAGTGAAATCGAGCCGGCCTCAGCTGAACGACGTGGTTCCCGAGCCGGTTGCCCCGTCGCGTTCGATGAGCGGCGCCACGGGAATGGCCGGGCAATCGCGCCAGAGTCGCTCCAGGCCGTAGTACATGCGCTCCTCGCGGTGGAAGACGTGCACGACGAGATCGCCGAAGTCGAGCAGCGCCCAGCGCCCGCCGTCACGGCCCTCGCGGCGCGCGACATCCTGCCCCTCCTCGCGAAGCGCCTCGACGATCGCATCGGCGATCGCGACGACGTTGCGCTCGGCGGAGCCGGTGACGAGAAGGAAGACGTCCGCGAACGGCAGTGGTTCGGAGACGTCGAGTGCGACGAGATCCTCACCGCCCTTCGCGTCCGCCGCCCGCGCGGCGATGGCGAGCAGTCGGTGTGCGTGGTCGGTTGCGGTCATGTCCTCGACTTCCCGGGAGCCGACGCGCTGCCCGCCCCCATCATGTGCCCGATCAGAAGAGCCCCGCCATCGCACCGACGACGAGGGTCGCGACGACGCCGAGCGCCAGCACGCCCGCGGTGACGGCGAGCACGAGCGGCACGTTCATGCCCTCCTTGCTCGGCGGGGCCATCATCGCCTTGCTCGGCTGCTGCGTGCTGATCGCGCGGGTCGCCGCCACCGGCGCGACGCCCGGGCCCGCCAGGTCTTCGACCGAGTCGAACAGCCGGTCGACGTCGCTCGAGTCGATCTGGCTCGGGTGCACGCCGGTCGCACCGTAGCTGCGGGGCAGGTCGATCGACCCGGTCACGATGATCTCGCCGCTCGGCGCGAGCTGCTGGCCGAGGGGCCCCTCGTCGGGCAGCGACGGCAGGATCAGCGCGTTCGTCGTGGTCGGGACCCCGCGCGGCGAGCCGCCGCGTGAGAGCAACTGGTCGTACGGCTCGGAGTGGTCGTCCGGGAGGTTCAGCTGCGAGGTCCAGTGGCCGACGGGCTTCGGCGCGGCCACGGGCTCGTCGAGACCGGCATCGACGGTCGTGTGCGGCGCGGCGGCCCGAGACGGAGCCGGCTGATGGGGGTGCCGCGGCGGCTGAAACTCGTCCTGCGGTCGTCCCGCGACGGGTCCGCGTGCCTGACGCTGCAGAGCCCCACCGGCGGGCACCGGCCGCTGCGGTGCGACGACCTCGGGCTCGACCTCGTCGATGTCGTCGAAACCGTCGCCGGAGTGCGACTCGAGCATCGCGCGCAACTCACGACGGGTGAGCGTTCGCTCGGGCGTCGTCTGCGGCGCGGGTGCGCTTCGCGGAGGTCCCTGAGGAGGACGCGGCGCGGCTGCGCCGGGCGGAACCTGCCCCTGGCCGGGGTACGGCCGGTGGTCGACCGGCACGGGCATCGGGCCCGACGGAGTCGCGGACCGCGGTGGCTGCGCGGCCCGCTGCGGCCCCTGAGCCGGTGCACCGGGTGCGGGCGGCTGCCTGCGCGGGTCGTTCCATCCCTGCGGCGGTCGCTGCGTCGGCGGGGCCTGGCGCGGGTCGGCCGGACGCTGCGTCGAACTCGGCGGGCCACCGGGAGCGGTGCGGGCGGGTTGCGCGACCCGCGGGTCGGCGCCGTTCGGGTGGGCCGGCCGTGCCGACTGCTGCGAGTACGGCTGCCCAGCGGGCGTCGGGGACTGCGCGGGAGCCGGTGCGGCGCCCTCGGGTGCCGACGACGCAGCACGCTGCTGCTCGAGCATGCGCTCGCGCTCGCGCATCTCGCGGCGCGTGAGCGGCGGTTCCTGCGACGACGTCATTCGACACTCCGGTAGAGGTGGTGCTTGGAGATGTACTGGACGACCCCGTCAGGCACCAGGTACCACACCGGTGATCCCCGGTGCACTCGATCCCGGCAATCGGTCGACGAGATCGCCAACGCCGGGACTTCCAGCAAGCTTACGTCCTGCTCGGGCAGACCCGAAACGGACAGGACATGTCCCGGACGACTCACAGCCACGAAATGGGCGAGGCTCCAGAGCTCCGCCACATCCTTCCAGGACAGGATCTGCGCGATCGCATCGGCGCCCGAGATGAAGAAGAGGTCGGCGTCGGGTCGCTCCCGGCGGATGTCGCGCAGCGTGTCGATCGTGTACGTCGGCTTCTCGCGATCGATGTCCACCCGGCTGACGGTGAAACGCGGATTCGAGGCCGTCGCGATCACGGTCATCAGATACCGGTGCTCCGCCGGGGTCACGACCTCCTTGTAGTACGGCCGACCGGTCGGGACGAACACGACCTCGTCGAGCCCGAACTCCTGCGCGACCTCGCTGGCCGCCACGAGGTGCCCGTGGTGAATCGGGTCGAACGTGCCGCCCATCACGCCGAGGCGCGGGCGCCGCGCGGTCGAGGTCGAGGTCACGGCCGGACCGATGCGATCAGTGACCGCCGTGCTCGCCTCCCGCGTGGCGGGCGGCGTACGCCTCGGCCTTCGAGCGGTGGCGGTTGGCCACATCGCGGTAGGAGTAGACGACGAAGCCGAGCGTCACGAAGATCGCGAAGACGATCACGCCGTACCAGATCGGGTCGAACGGGAGTTCCCTCGCGAACTCGGTCTCGGTCATGACCATGCTCGTCTGCAGTGCGGTCGCCAGGCTCATCAGCCGTTCCTCCAGGTGTTTCGGGTGACGCTCAGGACAGTCTAGCGGGGGCGGGGGTCCGGAATCGGCTCAGGCGCGCACGTGACCGGCGCCCCGCACGATCCACTTCGTGCTCGTGAGCTCGGGCAGCCCCATCGGGCCACGCGCGTGCAACTTCTGGGTCGAGATCCCGACCTCGGCGCCGAAGCCGAACTCCGCGCCGTCCGTGAACCGGGTGGAGGCATTGACCATGACCGCCGCGGCATCCACCTCGTCGAGGAACCGCTCGGCGTTGCCCAGGTCGTTCGTGACGATCGATTCGGTGTGCTTCGTCGAGAACCGCCGGATGTGCGCGAGCGCGTCGTCGAGCGAGTCGACCACGCCGACGTTGAGGTCGAGGCTCATGTGCTCGGTGGCCCAGTCCTCGTCGGTCGTCGGCAGCGCGCCCGGGTGCAGCGCGCGCACGCGCTCGTCTCCGTGCACCGTGACGCCGGATGCCTCGAGCCGGGCGAGCACGGGCGGCAGCAGCCGCTCGGCGGCATCGGCATGCACGAGCAGTGTCTCGAGCGCGTTGCAGACGCTGGGTCGCTGCACCTTGGCGTTGTGCACGAGGTCGACCGACCAGTCCTCGCGCGCGCTCGCGTCGAGGAACATGTGCACGACGCCGGCTCCGGTCTCGATGACCGGCACGGTGGCCTCGTCGACGACGGCGCGGATGAGGGCGGCGCTCCCCCGCGGGATCAGCACGTCGACGTGGTCGCGGGCGCGCATCAGGTGGCGAGCCCCCTCGCGGCCGAAGTCGTCGACGGTCTGCACGAGGTCGCCCGGAAGCCCGGCCGCCTCGATCGCCTCGCGGAGCACCTCGACGAGCACCGCGTTCGTCCGCTCGGCCGCCGAGCCGCCGCGGAGGGCGACGGCGTTGCCGCTCTTCAGCGCCAGCGCCGCGATGTCGACGGTGACATTGGGGCGCGCCTCGTAGATCGCCCCGACGACGCCGAGCGGCACGCGCACCTGCTCGATGCGCACGCCGTTGGGGAGCGTGCGACCGTTCACGGTCTCGCCGACCGGGTCGCCGAGCGCGATCACGTCGAGCACCGCGTCGGCGATCGCGCCGATGCGGCGTTCGTCGAGCGTCAACCGGTCGAGCAGCCCGCTGCCGAGGCCCGACTCGCGCCCCCGTTCGAGGTCCTCGCGGTTCGCCGCGACGATGTCGTCGACCCGTGCCCGCAGCCGCTCCGCGATCGCCGCGAGCGCGGCATCCTTCTCGGCGGTCGTCGCACGCGCGAGCCGGCGCGACGCCTCCTTCGCGGCGGCGAGGCGCGCGTCGAGCACCTCGGCGAGGTCGGCGGGAGCGGTGGCGACGTCGGTCATGCATCCAGCCTAGTTCCGCCTCGCGGGCCGGATGCCGCGTGTGACGTCAGCGTGCGGCGGGCTCGAACCAGGTCCCCACCGGCTCGCCCGCGAGCGCCTCGTCGACGAGCGAGGTCGCCGTCACGAGCACCCCGGTGCCGGATGCCGCGGCGATCCGCGCGGCCGAGACCTTCGTCTCCGCGCCGCCGGTGCCGACGCCGGCGCGGCCGATCGACCCGATCTCGACGCCCTCGAGCTCGTCGCCGAACGGCACGTGCACGATGCGCTCGGCGCCCGGCAGGTGCGGCGGCCGCGTGTAGAGCGCGTCGACGTCGGAGAGGAGGACGAGCAGGTCGGCGCCGGTGAGTTCGGCGACCATCGCGGCGAGACGGTCGTTGTCGCCGAAGCGGATCTCGTGCGTGGCGACCGTGTCGTTCTCGTTCACGATCGGCAGGATGCGGAGGCCGAGCAGTCGTTCCATCGCGCGCTGCGCGTTGAGGCGGTGGGTCGAGTTCTCGAGGTCGCCGGCCGTGAGCAGCACCTGGCCGGCCACGATCCGGTACCGCCGGAGCGACTCCTGGTACCGGTAGATGAGGATGTTCTGTCCGACGGATGCCGCGGCCTGCTGGGTCGCGAGGTCGTCGGGTCGTGCGTCGAGCTGCAGGTACGGCATCCCGGTCGCGATCGCGCCCGACGAGACGAGCATCACCTCGGCACCGCGCGCGTGTGCGGCCGCGAGGGCGTCGACGAGAGGCGTGATCTGTCCGACGTTCTCGCCGGAGATCGAGGAGGAGCCGACCTTCACGACGATGCGACGCGCCGTGGTGATCGCGTCGCGGCTCAGGCCGGTCATCCCCGTCCCTCGTCGTCGACGTCGGAGGTGTCGTCGCCATCGCCCCAGATGCCCGCCTCGCGCTCGCGCTCGAGCTCGGCGCGGGCCTCGGCCTTCGCGTCCATGCGGTCGTGGTACCCGGCGCGACGCTCGGCGCGCGTGGCGCGACGGTTCTCATCGAGGCGCTCGTCCGTCCCGCGCGGCGACGAGATGAGCTCGGCCGTCGAGGTGAGCGTCGGCTCCCAGTCGAACACGACCCCGGCTCCGGGGCCGATGACCACGGTCGATCCGGCGACGGCGCCGGCACGGACCAGTTCGTCCTCGACGCCGAGGCGGGCGAGCCGGTCGGCGAGGTAGCCGACGGCCTCGTCGTTCTGGAAGTCGGTCTGCGCGACCCAGCGCTCGGGCTTCGTGCCGAGCACCCGGTAGATCGTGCCGTAGCTGCCGCCCTCGGGCTTCACGACGAACTCGACCTCGCGCACGGCCTTGGGTCGGAGCACGATGCGGGGCGCCTCGGTCTCCTGGGCGGCGTCGGCTCGGGCGCGGTCGACGACCTCGCCGAGCGCGAAGCCAAGCTGTCGGAGGCCCTCGTGGCTGACGGTGGAGATCTCGAACACGCGGTAGCCGCGCGACTCGAGCTCGGGCCGGACGAACTCGGCGAGCTCGCGTGCCTCGGGCACGTCGATCTTGTTCAGGGCGACGAGCTGCGGGCGCTCGAGGAGCGGCACCTGCCCCTCGGGCACCTCGTACGCCTCGAGCTCGCGGAGGATGACCTCGAGATCGGTGACCGGGTCGCGGCCGGGCTCGAGCGTCGCGCAGTCGAGCACGTGCAGGAGTGCCGAGCAGCGCTCGACGTGGCGGAGGAACTCGAGGCCGAGGCCCTTGCCCTCGCTCGCGCCCTCGATGAGGCCGGGCACGTCGGCGACGGTGAACCGGTGGTCGCCGGCCTGCACGACGCCGAGGTTCGGGTGCAGCGTGGTGAACGGGTAGTCGGCGATCTTCGGCCGCGCCGCGGAGAGCGCGGCGATGAGGCTCGACTTGCCCGCCGACGGGAAGCCGACGAGCGCGACATCCGCGATGGTCTTCAGCTCGAGCGTGACCTCGCCCTCGTACCCGGGCGTGCCGAGCAGTGCGAAGCCGGGCGCCTTGCGCTTCGGGGAGGCGAGGGCCGCGTTGCCGAGGCCGCCCTGGCCGCCGGGCGCGACGACGAAGCGCATGCCCGGCTCGGTGAAGTCGACGAGCTCGGTGCCGTCCTGGTCCTTCACGACCGTGCCGACCGGCACGGGGAGCTCGAGGATCTCCCCCGCCGCGCCCGAACGGTTGTCCCCGGCGCCGGGCTGTCCGTTCTCGGACGAGCGGTGCGGACGCCCGTGGTACGCGAGGAGGGTGGTGACCTGCGGGTCGGCGACGAGCACGATGTCGCCGCCGTCGCCGCCGTTGCCCCCGTCGGGGCCGGCGAGCGGCTTGAACTTCTCGCGGCGCACCGACACGCAGCCGTTGCCGCCGTGGCCGGCGCGCAGGAACAGGCGCACCTGGTCGACGAAGCTCACCATCGCCGCATCACTCCTTCTCGGGAAACACGTGAGGGCGAGCCGAAGCTCGCCCTCACGAAGACCGGTCGCTGCTTACGCGTCGACCGAGACGATGTTCACGACCTTGCGGCCGCCCTTGTTGCCGAACTCGACGGCGCCCGCCTCGAGGGCGAACAGCGTGTCGTCGCCACCGCGACCCACACCCGCACCGGGGTGGAAGTGCGTGCCGCGCTGGCGGACGAGGATCTCGCCGGCCGAGACGACCTGGCCGCCGAAGCGCTTCACGCCGAGGCGCTTGGCGTTCGAGTCACGACCGTTGCGAGTGGAGCTCGCACCCTTCTTGTGTGCCATTGTCCCTGTCTCCTCTGACCGTTACTTGATGCCGGTGATCTTGACGCGCGTGAGCTCCTGACGGTGGCCCTGGCGCTTCTTGTAGCCGGTCTTGTTCTTGAACTTCTGGATCACGATCTTCGGACCGCGCAGGTCGTTCAGGACCTCGGCCGTGACCGTGACCTTGGCGAGCGACTTCGCGTCGGAGGTGATCTTGTCGCCGTCCACGAGGAGGACGGGCGTGAGCTGGACGTTGCCGTCCTTGTCGGCCGCGATCCGGTCCATCGTCACGATGGTGCCGACCTCGACCTTCTCCTGCCGGCCACCGGCGCGCACTACTGCGTAAACCACTTCTCGTACCTATCTCCAGGGAGCCTTGCGACTCCTACAAATTTGATGGGATGTCACTGCGCGGATGACCCCAGCGGGAAGGAGGGTCGTCACTGCCAGAAAACTGTGCGTGCCGGCCGGGATAAGCGGCGGCACCAACGGTCGAGTTTACCGGATGCCCGCAGGGCGGTCAAACGGGCTTCCCCCGCGTGTCGGCGGCGGGTCCCGGTTCCCCTCGTCGAGTCCCGAACGGATGCCGCGAGCCCGGCGTACACTCGGCGCATGTCCGTGCTCATCGACCCGCCGCTCTGGCCGAAGCACGGCACCGTCTGGTCGCACCTGGTCAGCGACACGTCGATCGAGGAGCTCGTCGCCTTCGCCGACCTGAACGGCATCCCGCGCCGCGGCTTCGACCTCGACCACTACGACGTCCCCGCCGAACGCTACGACGAGCTGGTCGCCGCCGGGGCGCAGCCCGTCCCCGCACGCGACCTCGTCCGCCGGCTGGCGGCCAGCGGCCTGCGGGTCACGCCGCGCGAGCGGCGCGCCTCACTCGGACGCTGAGTCCGCCGTCGAGCCGTCGGGCCGCCTGATGACCGGCGGAGCGCCCGCCGGGCTCAGCGCGGCCGTGGACACGCGGCGGCTGCGCGATCGCGACCGACCCTCCCCCGCGGCCTTCGGCGCGGGAAGCGCGTCGAGCACGGAGTCGAGCAGGTTCTCGGCCTCGGCGACGCGCGCGGGCCGCTCGCGTCGGGCGGGTGCCTCGGGCAGGTCGATCAGCGTCGCCGGGCGCGTCTCAGCCTGCTCCGACTTCGGCGCCGACTCGTCGGCCGGTCGGTCCGCGGAGGGCTCGGCTACGCGATCCTCGCGGTCGCCCGACGGCGTGCGCTCGCCGTGCTGCGGCGATCCCGACCCGCGCGCACGACGCCGGCCGCGCCGACGCTCGCTCCGCTGGCCGGTGCCGTCGGACGCGGCATCCGTCGTGTCGGCCTCGGGAGCGACAGCGGCCGACGGGCTCTCGGCGGGGGTTCCGCCGGACGCGGGCGCCTCGGCCTGGGCCGCCGCCGCGGTCGCTGCGAGCGGGCGCTGCTCCTGATGGGCGACCGTCGATGCCGCGATCTGCGCGAGGGCGTTCTTCACGTCCTCCGTGATCGCGTGCGTGCCCTGATGCGCCTTGTCGACGGCCGGCTGCTGCTGGCCGCCGCCGTTGCCGCCGTTGCCGCCGCCGCGGTTTCGCCGTCGCTCGACCTGCTGCTGCGGCGCGCGGTGCTTCGCGACCGGCTCGTGGTGCACGATGATGCCGCGACCGGCGCAGACCTCGCACGGCTCGCTGAAGGTCTCGAGCAGCCCGAGGCCGAGCTTCTTGCGGGTCATCTGCACGAGGCCGAGCGAGGTGACCTCGGCGACCTGGTGCTTTGTGCGGTCGCGCGAGAGGCACTCGACGAGACGGCGCAGCACGAGGTCGCGGTTGGACTCGAGCACCATGTCGATGAAGTCGACGACGATGATGCCGCCGATGTCGCGCAGGCGCAGCTGACGGACGATCTCCTCCGCGGCCTCGAGGTTGTTCTTGGTCACCGTCTCCTCGAGGTTGCCGCCGGAGCCGACGAACTTGCCCGTGTTGACGTCGACGACGGTCATCGCCTCGGTGCGGTCGATGATCAGCGAACCGCCCGAGGGCAACCACACCTTGCGCTCGAGCGCCTTCTCGATCTGCTCGGTGATGCGGAACTCGTCGAACGCGTCGCGCTCGCCTTCGTATGCCTCGACGCGCTCGAGCAGATCGGGTGCGACCTGGCCGAGGTACTTCTCGATCGTCCGGCGCGCCTCGTCGCCCGAGATGATCATCTTCTGGAAGTCCTCGTTGAAGACGTCGCGCACGATCTTGATGAGCAGGTCGGGTTCGGAGTGCAGGAGCGCAGGCGCCTGGACCTTCTCGATGGTCTGCGAGATGTCGGCCCACTGGGCGATCAGGCGGTTCACGTCGCGCGTGAGCTGCTCCTCGGTGGCGCCCTCCGCGGCCGTGCGGACGATGACGCCCTGGTTCTCGGGGAGCACCTCCTTCAGGATCTTCTTCAGGCGCGCGCGCTCGGTGTCGGGCAGCTTGCGGCTGATGCCGTTCATCGAGCCGTTCGGCACGTACACGAGGTAGCGGCCGGGGAGCGAGATCTGGCTCGTGAGTCGGGCGCCCTTGTGCCCGACCGGGTCTTTCGTCACCTGCACGAGCACGCGATCGCCCGGCTTCAGCGCGAGCTCGATGCGGCGGGGCTGGTTCTTCTCGCCGTTCTCGGCGGCGGCGTCCCAGTCGACCTCGCCAGAGTAGAGCACGGCGTTGCGGCCGCGGCCGATGTCGACGAACGCGGCCTCCATCGAGGGCAGCACGTTCTGCACGCGCCCGAGGTAGACGTTGCCGATGAGCGACGCGTCCTGGTTGCGCGCGACGTAGTGCTCGACGAGCACGTCGTCTTCGAGCACGCCGATCTGGATGCGGCCGCCCTTCTGGCGGACGACCATCCGACGGTCGACCGACTCGCGGCGCGCGAGGAACTCGGCCTCGGTGATCACGGCGCGGCGGCGACCGGCGTCGCGACCGTCGCGTCGACGCTGCTTCTTCGCCTCCAGGCGGGTCGAGCCCTTGACCTTCTGCGGCTCGGTGATGAGCTCGGGCTCGCGCGGCTTGCGCACCTTGACGACCGTGTTCGCGGGATCGTCGTCGTTGGACCGCGACTCCTCGCCGCTGCGGCGGCGCGAACGGCGACGCACGCTCGACGCCTCGCGGTCGGACTCGTGCGCGCCGTCGCGGTCGTCGCCGCGCTCGGGCCCGGCGCCGGGCGGCGGGGCGAACACGGGCGGGGCGTGGAAGATGAGGGAGGTGGTCGAGAGCGCCGAGGGGATCGGCGACTCGGCCTCGGGCGAGACGGTTCCGGTTGTCTCCTCCGCATCGGATGACTCGTCGGGTCGGTCCGCGGTGGCCTCGGCACCCTCCGTCGGGGTCTCCTGCTCGGCGTCGGCGTCCTGCGCCTCAGCGGCGGGGGGTTCGACGACGGTCTCCTCCGCCGGTGCGCTCGCGCTCGCGTCGGTCGTCGTCGGCTCGGTCTCATCGCGAACCGGGGCGTCGGACGCGGATCGCGGCACGACCTGCGCACGACGTCCGCTGCGGCGACCCCCGAAGAGTCCGCCCCGACGGCGGGGTTCGTCGCCCCCGGGTTCGCTCGGCGGTGTTGCGTTGTCTTCCACCATCTCTGGTGCACTCCTACACCGGGTTCGACGGCCGCGCCATCGTTCCCGTACTCCTCAGAGCGGTCCGGCGTGTGTCACGCCGGTCCGCCAATCCTTCACTGCTGCGCCCGGCGGGTGCCGGTGACGCCAAATCTCGCGGTTCCTCCGCGGATGGGATGCGGTGCATCCTCGAAGCCCTCGTTGGCGTCGCACCGGGCGCGGCCCGGGCGACTGCTTCGATTATCGCACGCTCTCCCAGCGACCCGGTGAATCGCCGTGCCAGAATCGTGGGCATGCCCGACTCCCCCCGCGGATCCCGACCGATCGGCGTTGCCGTCTTCCTCCTCGTCGCGGGGGCGCTGGGGCTCCTCGCCGCGTTCGAGCTGTCGCTCGAGAAGGTGCTGACGCTCGCCGATCCCAGCCACATTCCGAACTGCAACGTCGGCGTGCTCGTCGGCTGCAGCACCAATCTCGCGTCGTGGCAGGGCAGCCTCTTCGGGTTCCCGAACCCGTTCATCGGACTCATGGCCTGGCCGGTGGTCGTCACGATCGCGATCGCCCTGCTCGCCGGCGCGAGCTTCGCCCGGTGGTTCTGGATCGGGCTGAACGTCGGCGTCACGGGGGCCGTCGTGTTCGTCGGCTGGCTGATCTACCAGAGCATCTACGTGCTCGACGTGCTGTGCCCCTGGTGCATGCTCACGTGGGCGGTCACGATCCCGACCTTCCTCGTCGTCACGCTGCGCAACCTCCGCGAGGGCGTCTTCGGCGACGCACCCGGCCCCCGGCGCTTCGGTGCATCCGCGATGGGATGGATCGTGGTGATCACCGCGGGCTGCTACGCCATCGTGATCGTCCTCGCGCAGGCCCAGATGAACGCGATCCCGCGCGTCATCATCGACCTGCAGAACCTCTTCTGATCAGCGCCGGCCTCCCGGCCGGAGCGACCGGAGCAGCCGAACGACGACGAGGCCGCGACATCCGCTGATCGGATGCCCCGGCCTCGCGACGTACGTGAGTCAGGCGAACCAGAGCGAGAGCTCGCGCTCGGCCGACTCGACCGAGTCGGAGCCGTGCACGAGGTTCTGCTGGACCTTCAGTCCCCAGTCTCGTCCGAAGTCGCCGCGGATCGTTCCGGGCAGCGCGGTGGTCGGATCGGTCGCGCCCGCGAGGACGCGGAAGCCCTCGATCACGCGGTTGCCGGCGACGCGCATCGCGACGACCGGGCCCGACTCCATGAACTCCATGAGCGGCTCGTAGAAGGGCTTGCCCTCGTGCTCGGCGTAGTGCCGGGCGAGCAGGTCGCGGTCGGCCTGCACCATGCGGATGTCGACGAGGGAATAGCCCTTCGCCTCGATGCGGCGCAGGATCTCGCCGGTGAGGTTGCGCGCGACGCCGTCGGGCTTGACGAGGACGAGGGTCTCTTCGATGGCGGTGGTCATGCGGTTTCCTTTCCAGGTTCGGCGTCCGCGGCGGCGGCCGCCGCGCGGGCACGATCGATGCGCGCGCCGACGATCATGCAGTACGCCCACATGCCGCCGAACAGCGCGCCGACGACGAACATCGCCGGGTTGAGGAGCCCCGAGAGGATGAGGAGCACCTGCAGGGCCCAGCCCAGCACGTACGCCCACTCGTAGCGGAGCAGGGGGATGGTGACGACGAGGCCGAGGATCACGACGCCGCCCGCCGCGAGCGGCACCCAGGTCGGCAGGCCGAACGCGCCGCCGTCCTCCCGGGACAGGCCCCAGATCACGAGCGCCGCGAGGAAGACGACGACGATCTCGAAGGTCAGGACGATCGAGGCGAGGCTCTCGCGCACCGAGCGAGCGCGGCGCGCCGGGCGGACCGCAGCGGCATCCGCACCCTCGACGCCGTCGGCCCGCTCGTCTGCACCCGTCGGCTCGTCAGCCGGGCTCGGAGCGGCGGCGGTCATCGGTCGCTCCAGCCGCGGTCGTCGGCGATCGCGAGGACGTCGCCCACGAGCGTGATCGAGCCGGTGACGACGACAGCGCGCTTCTCGGCGCGCCCGGCCCAGTCGCGGGCCTCGTCGAGTGCGTCGTCGAGTCGTTCGGCGACGTCGACGCGGTCGGGTCCGACGACCGATGCCACGACGGCCGCGAGTTCATCGGCGGGCACGGCACGGTCGGACTCGGATCGGGTGACGATGAAGTGGGCACCGGTCGGCTCGAGCGCGCGGACGATCCCCGCCGCGTCCTTGTCCCCGAGCACGCCGAGGACGATCACGAGCTCGTCGAAGTCGAACACCTCGCCGAGCGCGGCGACGAGCGCCGTGGCGCCGTGCGGGTTGTGCGCGGCATCGATGAGCATCGTCGGGTCGGTCGAGACGAGCTGAAGCCGGCCGGGCGAGGTCACCGCGCCGAGCCCGACCTCGAGCACGTCGTCGGCGATCCGCACCGCCCGGCCGAGGAACGCCTCGACCGCGGCGATCGCGACGGCGACGTTCTCGGCCTGGTGACGGCCGTGCAGCGGCAGTGCGAGGTCGCGGTACTCCCCCGCGAGCCCGCGGACCGACACGAGCTGGCCACCGACGGCCACGCGCGAGTCGAGCACGGCGAACGCGCCGCCCTCGACGGCGAGGCTCGCCTCGTTCCGCTCGGCGACCTCGCTCAGCACGGTGAGGGCCGCCGGGTCCTGGAACGCGGTCACGACCTCGGCGCCGGGCTTGATGATCCCGGCCTTCGTCCGGGCGATCTCCGCGACGGTCCGGCCGAGGCGCTGCTCGTGGTCGATCGCGATCGGCGTGATCACGGCGACCTGGCCGTCGGCGACGTTGGTGGAGTCCCACTCGCCGCCCATGCCGACCTCGAGCACCACGACGTCGACCGGCGCGTCCGCGAATGCCGCGAACGCGAGGACGGTGAGCGCTTCGAAGAACGTCAGCGGCTCCTCGCCGGCGGCGCGCAGCTCGTCGTCGACGATCGCGACGACGGGCGCGATCTCCTCCCAGATCCGGGCGACGGCCTCGTCGGCGATCGGCTCGCCGTCGATGCGGATGCGCTCGGTGAATCGCACGAGGTGCGGGCTCGTCAGCAGTCCCGTCCGGAGCCCCTGCGCCCGCAGGATGGATTCGATCATCCGGCTCGTCGACGTCTTGCCGTTGGTGCCCGTGAGGTGGATGACAGGTGCCGCGCGGTGCGGGTCGCCGAGGAGTTCCACGGCCCGGCGGGTCGCGTCGAGCCGCGGCTGGGGCGCCGACTCGCCGACGCGGGCGAGCAGGTCGGCGTACACGGCGTCGGCCGCATCGCGCTCCTCGGGCGTGGACTCGGGGATCGCCTCGCTCATCGGGCGGCCTCCGCGAGCTTCGAGACGGCGACGAGCAGCTTCGAGCCGTCGCCGAGCTTGTGGGCGGCCTCGCCGTCGACCTCGCCGACGGTGACGAGCACCTCGGGTGCGAGCGTCTCGCGCCCGATGAGGTCGCGGTGCGCCTCGGCCGCGGCTGCGCCCGCGGCGTCGAGCGTGAGGTCGAGCCGGATCCGGTCGCCGACCTCGAGGCCGGCGGCCTTGCGCGACTCCTGCACGGCGCGCACGATGTCGCGCGCGAGCCCCTCGGCCTCGAGCTCGGGCGTCGTCCGCACGTCGAGGATGGCGAAGCCGCCGTCGGCGAGCAGGCCGAGCGCGTTCCCGCCCTCGGCGCCGCCGCCCGTCTCGAGGACGAGGTCGTACTCGCCGGGCTCGAGCGCGATGCCGCCGGCCACGACGGCGTCGCCGTCGACCGACCAGTCGCCGCCGCGCGCGGCCTGGATGGCCTGCTGCACCTGCTTGCCGAGGCGAGGGCCCGCGGCGCGGGCGTTCACGGTGAGGCGCTTGGTCACGCCGTAGGCCGCCGCGCTCGAGTCGTCGAGCTCGACGAGGTCGACGCGCTTGACGTTGAGCTCGTCCCGCAGGATCGACTCGAACGGCGCGAGGCTCGCGGCATCCGTCGTCACGACCGTGAGCGACGCGAGCGGCAGCCGCACGCGGCGACCCGCCTGCTTGCGGAGCGCGAGCACCGCACCGGTGACCTCGCGCACGGCGTCCATCGCCGCGACGAGCTCGGGGTCGGCGGGGAACTCGTCGGCGACGGGCCAGTCGGCGAGGTGCACGCTGCGCCCGCCCGTGAGGCCCCGCCACACCTTCTCGGTCACGAGCGGCAGCATGGGCGCCGCGAGGCGCGTGAGCGTCTCGAGCACCGTGTACAGCGTGTCGAACGCCTCGGCCCCCGAGCCGTCGGCCGCCACGCCCTGCCAGAACCGGTCGCGCGAACGCCGCACGTACCAGTTCGTGAGCACGTCGGCGAAGTCGCGGAGCTTCTGCGACGCGAGCGTCGTGTCGAAGTCCTCGTAGTCGGCGGTCACGGCGTCGACGAGGTCGCGGAGCTTGGCGAGCAGGTAGCGGTCGAGCACATCCGTGGAGTCGGTCCGGCGCGATGCCTCGTAGCCGCCCTCCTCGGCCGTGTTGGCGTAGAGCGAGAAGAAGTACCACGTGCTCCAGAGCGGCAGCATGAGCTGGCGCACGCCCTCGCGGATGCCTTCCTCGGTCACGACGAGGTTGCCGCCGCGCAGCACCGGGCTCGACATGAGGAACCAGCGCATGGCGTCGGAGCCGTCGCGCTCGAACACCTCGGAGACGTCGGGGTAGTTCCGCAGCGACTTCGACATCTTCTGCCCGTCGCTGCCGAGCACGATGCCGTGGCTCACGACGTTCTTGAACGCCGGGCGGTCGAAGAGCGCCGTCGCGAGCACGTGCATGACGTAGAACCAGCCGCGCGTCTGCCCGATGTACTCGACGATGAAGTCGGCCGGGTTGTGCGTGTCGAACCAGTCCTGGTTCTCGAACGGGTAGTGCACCTGCGCGAACGGCATCGAGCCCGAGTCGAACCACACGTCGAAGACGTCGTCGATGCGGCGCATGGTCGACTTCCCGGTCGGGTCGTCGGGGTTCGGCCGGGTCAGTTCGTCGATGTACGGACGGTGCAGGTCGGGCTCGCCCTCGGGGTTCGTCGGCACGCGGCCGAAGTCGCGCTCGAGCTCCTCGAGCGAGCCGTAGACGTCGACGCGCGGGTACTCGGGGTCGTCGCTCTTCCACACCGGGATCGGCGAGCCGAAGTACCGGTTGCGGCTGATCGACCAGTCGCGCGCGTTGCCGACCCACTTGCCGAACTGGCCGTACTTGACGTTCTCCGGGACCCAGGTGATGTCCTCGTTGAGCTCGGACATGCGGTCGCGGAACTCCGGCACGCGCACGAACCAGCTCGAGACCGCCTTGTAGATGAGCGGATTCCGGCAGCGCCAGCAGTGCGGGTACGAGTGCTCGTAGCTCGCCTGGCGGAGCAGGCGCCCCTCGGCCTTGAGCAGCTGCGTGAGCGGCTTGTTCGCGTCGGACCAGAGCAGCCCCGCGACATCCGTCACCTCGGGGAGGAAGCGCCCGGAGTCGTCGACCGAGATGACGACCGGGATGCCGTGCGCCTCGCCGATCCTCTGGTCCTCCTCGCCGTAGGCGGGGGCCTGGTGCACGATGCCCGTGCCGTCCTCGGTCGTGACGTAGTCGGCGACGAGCACGCGCCACGCGCGCTCGAGGCCGTACTTCTCGACGTCGGCGTAGTAGTCGAAGAGACGGTCGTAGGTGACGTCCTCGAGCTCGGCGCCGCGGATGGTGCGGGAGACGGCCGCGCGGGCCTCCTCGGCGGAGTCGTAGCCGAGCTCCTTGGCGTAGTTGCCGACGAGGTCGAGGGCGAGCAGGTACTCGGCACCCAGCACCTCGGTGTCGGATGCCTCGGCCGGCGACTGCTCGCGGAGCACCGTGGCGTCGGGGGTGCCGTTCGGTCCGGCGGGGACGACCGCGTAGGTGATCTCGGGTCCCACGGCGAGCGCGAAGTTCGTCGGGAGCGTCCAGGGGGTCGTGGTCCAGGCCAGGGCGCGCACGGCGGTGAGGCCCAGCGCCTCGGCCTTCGGGCCCGTGAGGGGGAAGGTGACCGTGACGGTCTGGTCCTGGCGCATCTTGTAGACGTCGTCGTCCATGCGCAGCTCGTGGTTCGACAGCGGCGTCTGGTCGCGCCAGCAGTAGGGCAGCACGCGGTGGCCCTCGTAGGCGAGGCCCTTCTCGTGCAGCGTCTTGAAGGCCCAGAGCACGGATTCCATGAAGGTCACGTCGAGCGTCTTGTAGTCGTTCTCGAAGTCGACCCAGCGCGCCTGGCGCGTGACGTAGTCCTGCCATTCCTCGGTGTAGCGGAGCACGGCGTCGCGCGCGGCGCGATTGAACGCCGCGATGCCCATCTCCTCGATCTGCACCTTGTCGGTGATGCCGAGCTGGCGCTCGGCCTCGAGCTCGGCGGGCAGGCCGTGCGTGTCCCAGCCGAAGCGTCGGTGCACCTGCTTGCCGCGCATGGTCTGGAAGCGCGGGAAGACGTCCTTGGCGTACCCGGTGAGGAGGTGGCCGTAGTGGGGCAGGCCGTTGGCGAACGGCGGGCCGTCGTAGAAGACCCATTCCTCGGCACCGTCGCGCTGGTCGATGGAGGCCTGGAAGGTGCCGTCGGCCTTCCAGTGCGCGAGCATCTCCTGCTCGATCGCCGGGAAGGACGGCGACGGCGTGACGGATTGCGGCTCGGGGTCCTGGCCCTTGGGGTACAACGCTCGCTCCTGCTGGATCTCGCCGGTTCACGAGGACGGCTGGCTCGTCGAGCCCCACCGCGGTACCACCCCGCTTGCCCCGGCGATGCCGGAACCTCTCGTTCGTCAGCTGTGACGGGCTGGACCCGTTCGGTTCTAGTGACGGGGCGGATGCCGGGGCATCCGTTCCGCGTTCTTCCGAAGACTCCCCGGTGATGGCCGGATCGACGTCGTTGCCGTCAATGGTACCGCGCGCCCGGGCGGGGCGTGCGCCCACCGCGACGCGGCCGGGGGCGTCAGCGCCAGGCCTCGCGGACGAGCGCGAGGAGGGCGGCGCGGTCGACGCCGTTCAGCCTGGCCTCGTCGACGAGGTCGTGGATGGCGCCGGCGAGCGCCGTGTGGTGCCCGAGCCGCTTCGCGACGGTCGCGCCCCGGCCGGGGTGGAGGTCGATGAACCCCTCGTCGCGGAGCAGTCGGTACGCGCGGAGCACCGTGTTCACGTTGACGCCGAGCTGGTCGGCGAGCGAGCGGGCGGGCGGCAGCCGCTCGCCGTACCCGGTGCGGCCGTCGACGATCGCGGCACGGAGCGCGTCGGTGAGGCGTTCGAAGATGGCGCCCTCGCCGGCGGGGTCGATGCGGATGCGCACGCACCGAGGGTAGCACTTCAACCAATTGCGCTAGCTGAACTGTCACAAGTCGCTTGTCGCGGCATCCGCTCGCTGTCAGGATGGCTCCCCGTGACCACCGAAGCCCCATCCCCCGCTTCCCTTCCCGCCTCCTCGTCGCCGGTCCGGCGCGTCGCGTGGGCGTCCATGATCGGCACGTCCCTCGAGTCGTTCGACTTCTACGTCTTCGCCTACTTCAGCGCGTACTTCATCGGGCCCCTGTTCTTCGACCCGCTCGGGCAGTTCGGCGGCACCCTCGCCGCGTTCGCCACGATCGGCGTCGCCTTCGTCGTGCGTCCGCTCGGCGCCGCGATCTTCGGCCACATGGGCGACCGGCTCGGTCGCCGCGCCACGCTGCTCTGGACGATCGGCATCATGGGCGTCGCGACGGGCCTGATCGGCCTGCTCCCGACCTACGCACAGGCCGGATGGCTCGGCGCCGTGCTGCTCGTCCTCCTCCGCATCGCCCAGGGCCTGTCGCTCGGCGGCGAGTGGGGCGGTTCGATCCTGCTCGCGACCGAGCACTCGAGCCCCGTCAAGCGCGCGTTCTACGCCGCCGTGCCGCAGCTCGGCTCGCCCGTCGGGTCGATCCTCTCCGCGGTCGTGTTCATCGTGATGACGCTCGCCCTCCCGGCCGAGGAGCTCGCGGCGTGGGGCTGGCGGATCCCGTTCCTCCTCGCCATCCCGCTGCTCGCGGTCTCGCTCTACCTGCGCCTGACGATCGACGAGACGCCGGTGTTCAAGGCCGTCGTCCAGGAGCAGCGCCGCGACCGCGTGCCGTTCGCGACCATGTTCCGCGCCCAGCCGACCGCGCTGATCATCGCGTTCGGCGCGGCCCTGCTCGGCATCGGCTCGTACTCGCTGATGAACACGTACACCATCAACTACGGCGTGGGCACGCTCGGATTCAGCTTCCAGGACCTCCTCGTCGCGACGACGATCGGCGGGCTGCTCCAGCTCGTCACCATCCCGCTGTTCGGATGGTGGGCGACCCGCATCGGCTCGGCGAAGGTCGTCGCGTACGGCGCGCTCGGGACCCTGCTCATCACGTTCCCCATGTACTGGCTGCTGCAGTTCGCGAGCTTCCCCGTGCTCGTCGGCACGATGATCGTCGGCGGCATCCTGCCGACCATGTCGTGGGCGGCGCTCGGGGGGCTCATGAACGACCTCTTCGCCGACCACTACCGCTACTCGGCGCTCTCGGTGGCGTACGCGGTCGCGGCCGCCGTCAGCGGGTTCATCCCGCTCGTGACGACGCTGCTCGGCGAGTCGACCGGCTACGTGTGGTGGCACCCGGGCGTCGTGCTCGCGCTGCTCTCGGCGATCACGCTGGTCTCCGCGTGGGCGGCCGCGCGCATGAGGCACGCGCCGATCTCCGAGGACGGCCGCGAGGTCGAGCCCGCGACCGTCTGAGTCGGTCGACCCGAGACCCGGGGGCGGATGCCGCGGCGCGAGCGCGCCGCATCCGCCCCCGTCGTCGCGCGCCGATCGCAGACCGGCATCTCCGCCGGTCACAGCGGATTCCCCGGCTCCGGTAGGCTGGACTGTCTCATATTCAGGCACCCCAACGGACTCGGTGCCGCACATACCGAACCGGAGCATCATGACCGACACCGCGCGCATTCCCGACAAGCCCGCCCTCGAGGGGCTCGAGACGAAGTGGGGCGGCGTCTGGGAGACCGAGGGAACCTACCGGTTCGAACGCGAGGGCGCGACGCGCGACCGCATCTACTCGATCGACACGCCTCCGCCCACCGCCTCCGGCTCGCTCCACATCGGGCACGTCTTCTCGTTCACGCACACCGACGTCGTCGCCCGCTTCCAGCGCATGCGCGGCAAGCACGTGTTCTACCCCATGGGGTGGGACGACAACGGCCTGCCGACCGAGCGACGCGTGCAGAACTACTACGGCGTGCGCTGCGACCCGTCGCTGCCCTACGTGCCCGACTTCACGCCGCCCCACGAGGGCACCGAGGGCAAGACCATCAAGCCGGCCGACCAGGTGCCGATCAGCCGCCGCAACTTCATCGAGCTGTGCGAGCGCCTCACCGCTGAAGACGAGCAGCAGTTCGAGGCGCTCTTCCGCCAGCTCGCCCTCTCGGTCGACTGGACCCAGACGTACCGGACCATCGCCGATGAGGCGCTCTTCACGTCGCAGCTCGCCTTCGTGAAGAACGTCGAGCGCGGCGAGGCCTACCAGGCCCTCGCGCCGACGCTGTGGGACATCACGTTCCGCACGGCCGTCGCGCAGGCCGAGCTCGAGGACCGCGAGCAGCCCGGGCACTACCACCGTGTGGCGTTCGCCAAGCCCGACGGCGGCCACGTCGAGATCGAGACGAGCCGTCCCGAACTTATCCCCGCCTGCGTGGCGCTCGTCGCGCACCCCGACGACGAGCGGTACCAGCCGCTGTTCGGCACGACCGTGACCACGCCCGTGTTCGGCGTCGAGGTGCCCGTGGTGGCGCACCACCTCGCACAGAAGGACAAGGGCACCGGCATCGCCATGATCTGCACCTTCGGCGACGTGACCGACGTCGTGTGGTGGCGCGAACTCGACCTGCCGAACCGCGCGATCATCGGCTTCGACGGACGCATCATCGCCGAGGCGCCCGAGGCCATCTCCACCGAGGCCGGCCGCGAGGCGTATGCGAAGCTCGCGGGCAAGACGGCGTTCTCGGCCAAGCAGGCGGTCGTCGAACTGCTCCGCGAGTCGGGCGACCTGCTCGCCGATCCCAAGGCCATCACCCACCCGGTGAAGTTCTACGAGAAGGGCGACCGCCCGCTCGAGATCGTGTCGACGCGCCAGTGGTACATCGTCAACGGCGCCCGAGACGAGGCACTGCGCGACCGCCTGGTGCAGCGCGGCCGCGAGATCGACTGGCACCCCGACTTCATGCGCGTGCGGTACGAGAACTGGGTCGGCGGGCTCGCCGGCGACTGGCTCATCTCGCGGCAACGGTTCTTCGGCGTGCCGATCCCCGTCTGGTACCCGATCGACGCCGACGGCAACCCGGTCCACGACCAGCCGATCATCGCACCCCGCGAGATGCTCCCGGTCGACCCCTCGTCGACGCCCGCACCCGGGTACGACGAGTCGCAGCGCGACCAGCCGGGCGGCTTCGTCGGCGAGCACGACATCATGGACACCTGGGCGACCTCGTCGCTCACCCCCCAGCTCGCGGCCGGATGGGAGCGCGACCCGGAGCTGTTCGACCTGCTCTTCCCGTACTCGCTGCGCCCGCAGGGCCAGGACATCATCCGCACCTGGCTGTTCTCGACCGCGCTGCGCGCCGAGCTCGAGCACGGCGTGGCGCCCTGGTCGAACGCGGCCATCTCCGGCTTCATCGTCGACCCCGACCGCAAGAAGATGTCGAAGTCCAAGGGCAACGTCGTGACGCCCGCCGGGCTCCTCGACCAGCATGGCGCCGACGCGGTGCGCTATTGGGCGGCATCCTCGCGCCTCGGCACCGACGCGGCCTTCGACCCGCAGAACCCGACGCAGGTGAAGATCGGCCGGCGCCTCGCGATCAAGGTGCTGAACGCCGCGAAGTTCATCCTCGGCTTCGAGGGCCGAGCGGATGCCCCGGTCACCGTGCCCGTCGACCGCAGCATGCTCGCCGGGCTCGCGACGGTCGTCGAGCAGGCGACGCGAGCGCTCGAGTCCTACGACCACGCCCGCGCGCTCGAGGTGTCCGAGACGTTCTTCTGGACGTTCTGCGACGACTACCTCGAACTCGTGAAGGAGCGCGCGTACGGCGAGGCGAGCGCCGAGCAGGCCTCGGCCGTGGCCGCGCTGAAGACCGCGCTCAGCGTGCTGCTGCGCCTGTTCGCTCCCGTGATCCCCTACGCGGCCGAAGAGGCGTGGAGCTGGTCGAACGAGGGCTCGGTGCACGTGGCCGCGTGGCCCGGCGTCGACGAGCTCGCCGCGCGCGGCGAAGCCGGCGTGGAGCTCCTCGAGCTCGCGAGCCTCGCCCTCACCGGCATCCGTCGCGCGAAGACCGATGCGAAGGCCTCGCAGAAGACGCCGGTCGCGAGCGCCGTGATCGCCGCACCCGCCGCCGCGACCGCGCTCCTCGGCTCGGCCGAGGGCGACCTGCGCGCCGTCGGACGGATCGCCCACCTCGGCTTCGCCGAGGCGGAGGCGCTCGAGGTGCGCGACATCGTGCTCGAGGTCCCGCAGGAGGAGGCCAGCGCATGAACGTGACCGTCCGGGACGTCGCCGAGAACGACTTCTTCGCGTGGCTCCCGCTGTTCGACGCGTACTGCACCAGTCGCGGGCGGCGGCTCGACGACACCAAGGCGCTCATCGTCTGGAGCTGGATCCAGGAGCCGCGCAACGGGCTCCGCGCCGCCGTCGCGGTCGACGACGAGGGGAACCTGGTGGGCCTCGTTCACGCCCACGCCGAGCCGCGCACGCTCGATGCCAGCACCGACATCCTCGTCGACGACCTCTTCGTCGTCGAGGCGCACCGCGGGGCCGGCGTCGCGGGTCGCCTGCTCGAGCGCCTGCGGGCGCTGGCGGCCGAGCTGCACGCCACCCGCATCACCTGGGCGACCGATCCGGGCGACGCCGAGGGCCTGCGACTGTCCGACGAGGTCGCTCGCCGCTCCCCCGCCGTCGTGTTCGAGATGGACCTCTGATGCAGCTCGGAACGCGTTGGGCCTTCGGGGACGAACCGCCGCGATCAGTGCCCATGGAGCTGCGGCCGGGGATCGTCGCGGCGGAGTCCGGCACGCCCGACGGCGCCGGCCGGCACTGGACCCTCACCTGGCTCGAGGGGCGACCGATCGCCGAACTCGACGACGGCACGGTCGTGACGCTCGAAGCGCCGGGCGCCCGCGACGGGAGCGACGACGACGACTGGTGACTCCCGCCGGCTACGCGCGGGCGAGGATCTCGCCGTGCGGCATGAGGAACCACCCGTCGGGGTCGACCGCCCACCGACGCCAGGCTGCCGAGATCGCCTCGAGCTCCGCGCGCGAGGCGTGGCCCGACTCGATGGCGTGGGCGGCGAAGGTCGACTCGAGGGCGCGCTCGGCCCAGTTGCCGCCCCACCACTCGCGGTCGCGGTCCGACGCGAACACCCAGACCGACCCGCTCGCCTCGACCTCGGCGAACCCGGCCGCACGCGCCCAGCGGGTGAGGTGTCGCCCGGCGTTGCCGTCGCCGCCGTTCCACGCGCAGACGAGTTCGTTCAGTTCGCGCCATCTGGTCAGCTCCGGCGAATCGGGGCTCCAGATCACGCCGCCGTAGTCCACGTCGCGTGCGGCGAGCAGTCCGCCTGATCGGAGCACGCGTCGGAACTCGCGCAGCGCGTCGACCGGGCGAGCCAGGTGCTGCAGCACCTGATGTGCGTGCACGACGTCGAACACGCCGTCCGGGAAGTCGAGGCGGTAGGCGTCGCCGGCGCGGAACTCCGCGTTCGGCACGCCCTCGCTCTCGGCGAGCCCCTGCGCGCGGGCGACGACCTCCTCCGAGGCATCGACCCCGACGACGTGCCCCGGACGCACGCGGCGCGCGAGGTCGAGCGTGATGGAGCCCGGCCCGCTGCCGATGTCGAGCACGCGCATCCCCTCGCGAAGGTGCGGGGCGAGGTAGGCCGCCGAATTGTCGACCGTGCGCCACTCGTGCACTCGGAGCACGCTCTCGTGGTGGCCGTGCATGTACGCGTCGCGGGTCGACGCCGCGGTGTGCTGCATGACCCGAGCCTATGCCTCCACCGCCCCGGACGCGCCGGAGAATGACGTGAGGGAGGCCCCGTCCGGGACCTCCCTCACCGATCGATGACTCAGATCGCGAAGCCGAGTGCGCGCATCATGTCGCGCCCGTCGTCGGTGATCCGCTCGGGACCCCACGGCGGCATCCACACCCAGTTGATGCGGAACCGCTCGACGGTGCCGTCGAGCGCCTCGGCGGTCTGCTCCTCGATGACGTCGGTCAGCGGGCAGCCGGCGCTCGTGAGGGTCATGTTGATGACGAGTGCGTCGTGCTCGTCGTCCCAGTTCAGGTCGTAGATGAGCCCGAGGTCGACGATGTTGACGCCCAGCTCGGGGTCGACGACATCCTTCAACGCCTCACTGATCTCGTCGAAGCGCTCAGGTGCGAGTGAGGTGACCATGTTTCCAGCCTACGCCCGACTACTGCGTCGCCGACTCGGCGACGTGGTAGCGGTCGTAGCCCTCCTCCTCGAGGCGGTCGGCGAGCTCGGGGCCGCCCTGCTCGGCGATCTTGCCGGCGACGAACACGTGCACGAAGTCGGGCTTGATGTAGCGGAGGATGCGCGTGTAGTGCGTGATGAGCAGGATGCCGAGGCCGGTGTTCTGGTGGGCGCGGTTGACACCCTCGGAGACGACCTTCAGCGCGTCGACGTCGAGGCCGGAGTCGGTCTCGTCGAGCACGGCGAACTTCGGCTTCAGCAGCTCGAGCTGGAGGATCTCGTTGCGCTTCTTCTCGCCGCCCGAGAATCCCTCGTTGACGTTGCGCTCGGCGAAGGCCGAGTCCATCTTGAGGTTCGTCATCGCGCCGCGGACGTCCTTCAGCCACGTGCGGATCGACGGCGCCTCGCCGTCGATCGCGGTCTTGGCGGTCCGGAGGAAGTTGGTGACGGTGACGCCCGGGATCTCGACCGGGTACTGCATGGCGAGGAACATGCCGGCGCGGGCGCGCTCGTCGACCGACATCTCGAGCACGTTCTCGCCGTCGAGCAGGATCTCGCCCTCGACGACGGTGTACTTCGGGTGACCGGCGATCGTGTATGCGAGGGTCGACTTGCCGGAGCCGTTCGGCCCCATGATCGCGTGGATCTCGCCCTCGCGGATGGTCAGGTCGACGCCGCGGAGGATCTCGCGGGTGCCCTGGTCGGTCTCGACGTTGACGTGCAGGTTCTTGATCTCGAGCACGGACATGGTGATTCGGTGTCTCTTTCGTTGTGGTCCGGCCGCGCGGGCCGGGAGGTCATGGAAGGTCGGGTCAGACGGCGAGCTTCACCGCGGGGTCGATGAACACGCCCCCGTCGGTGATCTCGACCTGGTAGACGGGCACGGGCTCGTACGCCGGCAGCGTGAGCGGCTTGCCCGTGAGGAGGGAGAACTTCGAGCCGTGAGCCCAGCACTCGAGCGTGTCGTCCTCGACGAACCCCTCGGAGAGCGAGATGTCGCCGTGGGTGCAGGTGTCGCCGATGGCGAAGATGTCGCCGGCCGAGTCCTTCACGACGGCGATCGGGACGCCGCCGACGATGAACTTCTGCGCCTCATTGACGGCGAGGTCGTCGACCCCGCACACGCGAGTGGATGCCACGTCAGCTCCCCTGGAGTTCCGCTTCGAGCGCCCGGATGAGACGCTCCTCGAGTTCGGCGTCGCCGATCTGCTGCACGACCTCGGCGAGGAAGCCGCGGACGACCAGGCGCCGCGCCTCGTCCTCCGGAATGCCTCGTGCCCGCAGGTAGAACAGCTGCTCGTCGTCGAACCGGCCGGTGGCCGACGCGTGCCCGGCGCCCTCGATGTCGCCCGTCTCGATCTCGAGGTTCGGGACCGAGTCGGCACGGGTGCCGTCGGTGAGCACGAGGTTGCGGTTCTGCTCGTAGCTGTCGGTACCGGTGGCCGCGTTCCCGATGAGGACGTCGCCGATCCAGACGCTGCGTGCTCCCTCGCCCTGCAGCGCGCCCTTGTACGTCACGCGCGAGCGCGTGTGCGGGGCGTCGTGGTGGACGAACACCTGCTGCTCGAGGTGCTGGCCGGCGTCGGAGAAGTAGAGCCCGAGTGCCTCGACGTCGGCGCCCTGCTCGGCGAGGTGCGTCGACGGGTTCACCCGCACGACCTTCCCGCCGAGGGAGACGACGATGTGCTTGAGCTTCGCGTCGCGGCCGATGCGCGCGAAGTGGCTCGCGAGGTGCACCGATTCGTCGGTCCATTCCTGCAGCGAGACGACCGTGATGTTCGCTCCCTCGCCGACGACGACCTCGACGTTCTCGGTGAGGCGGGCGTCTCCGATGCCTCGCAGGACGACGAGC
This sequence comes from Agromyces sp. GXQ0307, assembly GCF_044769845.1. Taxonomy (NCBI): domain Bacteria; kingdom Bacillati; phylum Actinomycetota; class Actinomycetes; order Micrococcales; family Microbacteriaceae; genus Agromyces; species Agromyces sp. GXQ0307. Next base: position 315,625 of record NZ_JBIZVY010000003.1, read on the forward strand.
GCCTGGCTGAACGGTGCGGCCTCGATGATCGTGTGCGCGGCGCGCGGGCCGGTACCGAGACCCGAACGCGTCACCGTGACGGTCTTCGCCTCCTCGCCGCCGACGGCCACGAGGAGCGCCTCGCCGAAGCTCGACCAGGCGTTCGCGGATGCGCGCTCCTCCGGCGTGCCGGCGCGGCCGATGCGGGCGTCGTCGCGCGGGATCCAGGAGACGGTGACACCCGGGACATCCGTCGACTCGACCTCGAGGCGCGAACCGTCGAGCTCACCGGAGGTGAGGTCGGCGAACGCGGCGACGGGCGAGAACTTCCACTCGTGCTCGCGGCCGGTGATGGGCGCGAAGTCGGCGACGTCGGTCGAGCGGAACCGCTCGGAGCGCGTCTGGACGGGCACGATCGGGCCGTCGGAGTGCGCACGGATTCCGTGCTGCTCGGGGGTGGGCAGGGCGGTGCTCTGCATCGCGGTGCTCATCGGTTAGCCGACCGATCCTTCCATGCCCATCTCGATGAGCTTGTTGAGTTCCATCGCGTACTCCATCGGCAGCTCGCGCGCGATCGGCTCGATGAAGCCGCGCACGATCATCGCCATCGCCTCGTCCTCCGGGAGGCCGCGCGACATGAGGTAGAAGAGCTGCTCCTCACTGACCTTCGAGACGGTCGCCTCGTGACCGAGCTGCACGTCGTCGACGCGGATGTCGATCGCCGGGTACGTGTCGGAGCGCGAGATCGTGTCGACCAGGAGCGCGTCGCAGCGAACCGTGTTCGCGGAGTGGTGCGCATTGGCATCCACCCGCACCTCGCCGCGGTAGCCCGCACGGCCGCCGCCGCGCGCGATCGACTTCGAGACGATCGACGACTGCGTGTACGGCGCCATGTGGATCATCTTCGCGCCGGCGTCCTGGTGCTGGCCCGGGCCAGCGAACGCGACCGAGAGGGTCTCGCCCTTGGCGTGCTCGCCCATGAGGAAGATCGACGGGTACTTCATCGTGACCTTCGAGCCGATGTTGCCGTCGACCCACTCCATGGTGGCGCCCTCGTGCGCGACGGCGCGCTTGGTGACGAGGTTGTAGACGTTGTTCGACCAGTTCTGGATCGTCGTGTACCGGACCCGGGCGTTCTTCTTCACGATGATCTCGACGACGGCCGAGTGCAGCGAGTCGGACTTGTAGATCGGGGCGGTGCAGCCCTCGATGTAGTGGACGTAGCTGTCCTCGTCGGCGATGATCAGGGTCCGCTCGAACTGGCCCATGTTCTCGGTGTTGATCCGGAAGTAGGCCTGCAGCGGGATCTCGACGTGCACGCCCTTCGGCACGTACACGAACGAGCCGCCCGACCAGACGGCCGTGTTCAGTGCGGCGAACTTGTTGTCGCCGGCCGGGATGACGGTCCCGAAGTACTCCTCGAAGAACTCGGGGTGCTCGCGGAGCGCCGTGTCCGTGTCGAGGAAGATGACACCCTGCTCCTCCAGGTCCTCGCGGATCTGGTGGTACACGACCTCGGACTCGTACTGCGCCGCGACGCCGGCGACGAGGCGCTGACGCTCGGCCTCGGGGATGCCGAGGCGCTCGTACGTGTTGCGGATGTCCTCGGGGAGGTCCTCCCAGGTCTGCGCCTGCTTCTCGGTGGACCGGACGAAGTACTTGATGTTCTCGAAGTCGATCTCCGACAGGTCGGCACCCCAGGACGGCATCGGCTTGCGGTCGAAGAGCTGGAGGCCGCGCATGCGACGCTGCAGCATCCACTCGGGTTCGTCCTTCAGACGCGAGATGTCGGCCACCACTTCGGGCGACAGACCGCGGCGAGCGGATGCTCCGGCCACGTCGGAGTCGGACCAGCCGAACTCGTACGTGCCGAGCCCCTCCAACTCGGGGCGGTCGATGAGTACGTCCGTCATGCTCTCCCTCTTCTCCTCCCGCGTACCGGCTATCAGTCCGGCCCACCCCCGGCCTTCCGGTCGAGGTGCCGGTTCGGTCGTGGGGTGATGTGCGGGTGGCTTCGTCGCGAACCTACAATGGTGATGCCCCGCACCGCACACGCGCGCGGGATCGCATCAACCAACCAAGTCTATAGGGTCGAAGGTCCCGGAGTCCCGACTCCCAGAACCCTCCCACTCCGACCCGGATCAGGAACCCGACGAGCCGTGAACCGCGTCACCGCCTGGCTGCCCGACCGCATCGACCGGCGAGTCCGCGTCGTCGCGTGGCTGTCCTTCCTCGCCCAGACGATCATCATCGCCACGGGCGGAGCGGTGCGACTGACCGGGTCCGGCCTCGGCTGCCCGACCTGGCCGATGTGCACGGCCGACTCGCTCGTCACGACGCCCGAGATGGGCATCCACGGCGTGATCGAGTTCGGCAACCGCCTCATGACCGGCGTCGTGGGCGTCGTCGCCCTGCTCGTGCTGCTCTCGATCTGGCGGCTGCGCCGCGAGCGGCGCGACCTCTGGACGCTCGCCGTCGTCGTGCTGCTCGGCATCGTCGCGCAGGCGATCGTCGGCGGCATCACGGTCTGGACGGGCCTCAACCCCTTCATCGTCGGGTTCCACTACGTCGCCTCGCTCGCGCTCGTCTGCGTGACGGCGGCGTACCTGGTGCGTCTGAATGCGACGCCCGGTCCGCGCGAACTCGCCGTCCCCCGCTGGTTCGCCGCGCTCACGCATGCCACGACCGCGGTGCTCGCGATCTCGATCGCGTTCGGGGTGCTCACCACCGCCTCCGGCCCGCACTCCGGTGACGCCGACGCCGGCCGCACGGGATTCAACGCCGAGCTGCTGGAACACGTGCACGCGTGGCCCGGGTACGCCCTGTTCGTGCTCACCGTCGTCCTCGCGATCACCGCGTGGCGCCTGCGACTGCCCGTCTCGCGCTGGATGCTCGTCCTGCTCGCCGTCGAGCTCGTGCAGATCGCCGTCGGGCTCTACCAGGCCCGCAACGGCCTCCCGCCGCTCGCGGTCGGCGTCCACATGGTCCTCGCGGCGCTCACGGCTGCGGCGATGACCGTCGTGGTCCTGAAGCTCAAGCGGCCCGTGGCGACGGATGCCTCGGCCGACGCCACGGCCGTGGCGGCATCCGCGCGCTGATCCGGGCAGGACCGACTCCGGGCCGGCGAACTCGCTGGCCGGGTCGGATGCTGGCCACCGAGTGCTCGACGCCGACGCCTCCGTTGCGATCGAGGTGCCAGTCGTCGTCGAGGACCGGGCCGGCGCCTCGGCGGGCCGACGGCTAGAAGGGCAGCAGCGGGTCGACGCCGACCGCGAGGAACAGCAGCGACAGGTAGATGATCGACCCGTGGAACACGCGCATCGGCGAGACCTCCTGGCCCCGGATCGCGAGGTTGTAGAGCCGGTGGCACTCGGCGACGAACCACACGCCCGCGACGAGCGCGACGCTCGAGTAGAGCAGCCCCATGCCGGCGACGGGGATGAGCAGCAGTGAGGCGGCCACGGTCGCGTAGGCGTAGAGGATGACCTGGAGCCCGACCTGCGCGCGGCCGCGCACGACGGCGAGCATGGGCACGCCGGCGGCCGCGTAGTCGTCCTTGTACTTCATGGACAGCGGCCAGTAGTGCGGCGGGGTCCACAGGAAGATGATGAGGAACAGGATGAACGGCGCCCAGTCGAGGCTGCCCGTCACGGCCGCCCAGCCGATGAGGACCGGCATGCAACCGGCGACCCCGCCCCAGACGATGTTCTGCGCGGTCCGCCGCTTGAGGATCAGGCTGTAGAACACGACGTACAGCAGGATGGCCAGCAGCGACAGCCCCGCCGCGACCCAGTTGGTGAACACGCCGAGCCAGACGATCGAGGCGATGCCGAGCGCGTACGCGAACACGAGCGCCTCGCGGTCGGTGAGTTCTCCGGTGACGAGCGGTCGACCCTTCGTGCGCTTCATGACGCGGTCGATGTCGCGGTCGATGTAGCAGTTGAAGGCACCGGCCGACCCGGCGCTCATGGCACCGCCCACGAGGGTGGCGAGCAGGAGCCAGACGTCGGGCAGGCCGTTCGAGGCGAGGATCATCGTCGGCGCGGTCACCACGAGCAGGAGCTCGATCACACGCGGCTTGGTCAGCGCGACGTACGCGGCGACCTTGCGTCGCACGTTCGTCGTCCGTCGAGCGTCACGGATGGTCGGCGCGGCCTGCATGAATTCCTCTTCCGGGCGCGCGCCGAGAAGGCGGGGCGCGCGCAACCCGTTCGATTCTAGGCCATCCGACGGTCGCCGGACGGACGCGTCAAGCCCCGTCATAGAGTGAGGGCTACTCCATATACTGAAGCCAGCGCGCCCGGTGGCGCGGATTCGACGTGCTACTCCACCTGATGCATGACCGGATCGGTCCCGGGCTCCACCGCGCCGTCGCGTTTCCCGGCGGGTCCGGGAGCCGAATGGAGAGGCTCCCCGACGCCGTCACGACCGGAAGGAACCCTAACCCGTGGCAACTCTGCACTGGGACCCCATCGACGATCGCGCGGTCGACACGGCGCGCGTGCTCGCCGCCGATGCCGTGGAGAAGGTCGGCAACGGCCACCCCGGCACGGCGATGAGCCTCGCTCCCGTCGCGTACCTGCTCTTCCAGAAGGTGATGCGCCGCGACCCGGCCGACCACGACTGGCTCGGCCGCGACCGCTTCATCCTCTCCGCGGGCCACAGCTCGCTGACGCAGTACGTCCAGCTCTACCTCGCCGGCGACGGCCTCGAACTCGCCGACCTCGAGGCGCTGCGCACGTGGGGTTCGAAGACCCCCGGCCACCCCGAGTACGGTCACACGGCCGGCGTCGAGATCACGACCGGGCCACTGGGCCAGGGCCTCGCGTCTGCGGTCGGCTTCGCGTACGCCTCGCGCTACGAGCGCGGGCTGTTCGACCCCGACGCGCCGGCCGGCGAGAGCCCGTTCGATCACCACATCTACGTGATCGCCTCCGACGGCGACCTCGAGGAGGGCGTGACGAGCGAGGCCTCCTCGCTCGCCGGCCACCAGCAGCTCGGCAACCTCGTCGTGATCTACGACTCGAATCAGATCTCGATCGAGGACGATACCGACATCGCCTTCACCGAAGACGTCGCGAAGCGCTACGAGGCGTACGGATGGCACGTGCAGACCGTCGACTGGAAGAAGACCGGCGACTACGTCGAAGACGTCGCCGAGCTGAACGACGCCGTCGAGGCCGCGAAGGCCGAGACCGACCGGCCGTCGATCATCATCCTGAAGACGATCATCGGCTGGCCCGCCCCGAAGAAGCAGAACACGGGCAAGATCCACGGCTCGGCGCTCGGCGCCGAGGAGCTCGCCGCCACGAAGGAGGTGCTCGGCTTCGACCCCGAGCAGACCTTCGTCGTCGCCGACGAGGTCATCGAGCGCACGCGCACCAACGCCCGCGACCGCGCGGCCGAGGCGAAGCAGTCGTGGGATGCCTCGTTCGAGGCCTGGGCGGCCGCGAACCCCGAGCGCAAGGCGCTGCTCGATCGGCTCGAGGCGGGCGAACTGCCCGACGGCCTCGAGGCGGCGCTCCCGGTCTTCGAGGGGGGCACCGAGGTCTCGACGCGTGCCGCGTCGGGCAAGGTGATCAACGCGCTCGCTGCGCAGCTGCCCGAGCTGTGGGGCGGATCGGCCGACCTCGCCGAGTCGAACCTCACGACGATCAACGGTGCCCCGTCGTTCATCCCGGCAGAGCACTCGACGCACGAGTTCCCGGGCGACCGCTACGGGCGCGTGCTGCACTTCGGCATCCGCGAGCACGCCATGGGCGCGATCCTGAACGGCATCGTGCTGCACGGCAAGACGCGCGCGTTCGGCGGCACGTTCCTCATCTTCAGCGACTACATGCGACCTGCCGTCCGGCTTGCGGCGCTCATGCAGATCCCGTCGATCTTCGTGTGGACGCACGACTCGGTGGCGCTCGGCGAGGACGGCCCCACGCACCAGCCGATCGAGCAGCTCAGCTCGCTCCGCGCCATCCCGCACCTCTCGGTCGTGCGCCCCGGCGACGCGAACGAGACCGCGTACGCGTGGCTCGAGATCCTCAAGCGCCGCGGCGGCCCCGCCGGCATCGCGCTGACCCGGCAGAACATCCCCGTGTTCGAGCGCGGCGATGGCGCGGCATCCGGCGACACGCTCGCTGCGGCCTCGAACGTCGCGAAGGGCGCCTACGTCCTCGCCGAGGCGGCCTCGGGCACACCCGACGTGATCCTCATCGCCACCGGTTCCGAGGTGCAGGTCGCGCTCGCCGCGCGCGAGCAGCTCGCCGCCGAGGGCGTCTCGGCCCGCGTCGTGTCGGCGCCGAGCCTCGAATGGTTCGAGGAGCAGGATGCCGCGTACCGCGAGTCCGTGCTGCCGAGCTCGGTCACCGCACGCGTCAGTGTCGAGGCCGGCCTCGCGCTCACCTGGTACCGCTACCTCGGCACTCGGGGGCGCGCCGTGTCGATCGAGCACTTCGGCGCATCCGCCGACTACAAGACCCTCTTCCGCGAGTTCGGCATCACCTCTGAGCACGTCGTGGCCGCCGCGAAGGAATCGCTCGCGTCGAACTGACCGAGCACGAAGGAGACATCCACCATGAGCACCAGCACTCCCACCGCCGCCCTGTCGCAGGCCGGCGTCAGCATCTGGCTCGACGACCTCTCGCGCGAGCGCATCGTCTCGGGCGGCCTCGAGCGGCTCATCGCCGAACGCGACGTCGTCGGCGTGACCACCAACCCGACGATCTTCGCCGGCGCACTCGCGAAGGGCGACGCGTACCGCGACCAGGTCGCCGCACTCGCGGCCGACGGGGCCGACGTGGACCGCGCGGTCTTCGAGATCACGACCGACGACGTGCGCGACGCGGCGGACCACTTCCGGCCGATCTACGACCGCACCGACGGCTACGACGGACGCGTGTCGATCGAGGTCTCCCCCGCCCTCGCGAACGAGACCGAGGCGACCATCGCCGAGGCCCACCGCCTCTGGGAGAAGGTCGACCGTCCCAACGTCATGATCAAGATCCCCGCCACGAAGGCGGGCCTGCCGGCGATCACCGCCGCGATCGGCGCGGGTATCAGCGTCAACGTGACGCTCATCTTCAGCCTCGACCGGTACCGCGAGGTCATCGACGCCTACCTGACCGGACTCGAACGGGCGAAGGCCGCGGGGATCGACCTGTCGACGATCCACTCCGTCGCGTCGTTCTTCGTCTCGCGCGTGGACACCGAGATCGACAAGCGGCTCGAGGCGATCGGCTCGCCCGAGGCCCTCGCCCTGAAGAGCCGCGCCGGCGTCGCCAACGCGCGCCTCGCGTACGAGCTCTACCTCCAGCAGTTCAACGCGCCGCGCGCGGTCGCGCTGCTCGACGCCGGTGCGAACCGCCAGCGCCCGCTCTGGGCCTCGACCGGCGTGAAGGACCCGGCCCTGCCCGACACGCTCTACGTGACCGAGCTCGTGGCGCACGGCGTCGTCAACACCATGCCCGAGAAGACGCTCGAGGCGACGTTCGACCACGGCGTCGTCGAGGGCGACACGGTGACGGGCGCATTCGCAGAGGCGGGCCGAGTGCTCGACGCACTCGCGGGCGTCGGCGTCGAGTACGACGACGTGACCGAGCTCCTCGAGCGGGAGGGCGTCGACAAGTTCATCGTGTCCTGGAACGAGCTGCTCGACACCGTGCGTTCCGCCCTGGAGGCAGCTCGGTGAATGTCCGCATCTCCGTGAACGGCCCTGCGGCCGACGCGGTGCGCCGGACCGTGCCGCGCCTGGTGGCCGACCGTGTGGCGACGGGCATCACCGTGCTCGATTCGAGCCTGTGGGGACCGGCCGCCGAGGAGGAGGCCGCGAAGCGGCTCGGGTGGACCGAGGCCATCGCGGTCTCGCGTCCCCTCCTGCCCGAGATCGCGGCCCTCCGCGACGAACTCCGGGCGCGGGGCATCGATCACGTGGTGCTCGCGGGCATGGGCGGGTCCTCCCTGGCTCCCGAGGTCATCGCCCGGACCGCGGGTGCGAGCCTCACCGTGCTGGACTCGACGGAGCCCGATCAGGTGCGTGCGGCGCTCGCCGACCGGATCGAGCGGACGGTGCTCGTCGTCTCGTCGAAGTCCGGCTCGACCGTCGAGACCGATTCGCAGCGTCGCGCCTACGAGCAGGCGTTCACCGACGCGAGCATCGATCCCGCGACGCGCATCGTGGTCGTCACCGACCCGGGCTCACCGCTCGAGGAGTCCGCACGCGACGCCGGGTACCGGGTGTTCACGGCCGACCCGTCGGTCGGCGGACGATACTCGGCACTCACCGCGTTCGGTCTCGTGCCGACCGGCCTGGCCGGCGTCGACCTCGACGAGCTTCTCGGCGAGGCCGAGGCGATCGAGCTCGCCCTCGCGCTCGACTCCGACGAGAACCCGGGCCTGGTGCTCGGCGCCGCCATCGCGGCGACCGACCCGCGCCGGGACAAGCTCGCGATCGTCGCAGACGGCACCCACATCGTCGGATTCGCCGACTGGGCCGAGCAGCTCATCGCGGAATCGACGGGCAAGCAGGGCACCGGGATCCTCCCGGTCGTCCTCGGCCCGGATGCACCCGAACTCGCGTCCCGTCCTGCCGACCTGCAGGTCGTGCGCCTCGTCGACGACGCCGGCACCGAGCGGTTCGTCGACGGCACCGACGGCGAGATCCGCGTGTCCGGGACGCTCGGCGCGCAGCTGCTCGCATGGGAGTACGCCACGGCGGTCGCCGGCCGGCTGCTCGGCATCAATCCGTTCGACCAGCCGGACGTCGAGTCGGCGAAGGTCGCGGCCCGCGGCCTGCTCGAGGCCCGGCCGGAGCCGGCACCCGCGGCGTTCGTCGCCGACGGCATCGAGGTCCGCGGTACGCCCGACGTGATCGGCGCGGCCAGCGATCTCGCGTCCGCGATCGAGGTCCTGCTCGAGGAACTCCCCGCAGACGGGTACCTGTCCGTCCAGGCGTACGTCGACCGGGTGGCTCACCCCGGGTTCGCCGAACTCCGAGACCTGCTGGCGGCACGCAGCGGCCGCCCGGTCACGTTCGGGTGGGGGCCGCGGTTCCTGCACTCCACCGGCCAGTACCACAAGGGCGGTCCGGCGAACGGCGTGTTCCTCCAGCTCGTCCAGCGTCCGGCGAACGACCTCCCCGTCCCCGGGCGGCCGTTCACGTTCGGCGAGCTCCTCACCGCCCAGGCCTCCGGCGACGCCTCCGTGCTCGCCGAACACGGCCGGCCGGTCCTCACACTGACCCTGCCCGATCCGAGCGCCGACCTGCGGTCGCTGCGCGAGGCCATCGGCTGACCCTGGAGCGCACATGCATCCGGTCGAGATCACCGCATCGCACAACCCGTTGCGATCGCCCAAGGATTACCGCCTGAACCGGATCGCCGGCCCGTCGAGCCTCATCATCTTCGGCGTCACCGGCGACCTCTCCCGCAAGAAGCTCATGCCCGCCGTCTACGACCTCGCGAACCGGGGACTCCTTCCGCCGGGCTTCGCACTCGTCGGATTCGCCCGTCGCGACTGGGAGGACCAGGACTTCGCCCAGGTCGTGCACGACTCGGTGAAGCAGTACGCGCGTACCGAGTTCCGCGAGGACGTCTGGAAGCAGCTCTCGCAGGGCATCCGCTTCGTCCAGGGCACCTTCGACGACGACGAGGCGTTCGAGCGCCTGCGAACCACGGTCCAGAGCCTGGATCGCGAGCGCGGCACGATGGGCAACCATGCGTTCTACCTGTCGATCCCGCCCAAGTCCTTCCCGCAGGTGACCGAGCAGCTGAAGCGCTCGGGACTCACCGAGCAGAAGGGCGACCAGTGGCGGCGCGTGGTCATCGAGAAGCCGTTCGGGTCCGACCTCAAGACCGCGATCGAACTGAACGACGTGGTCGCGTCGGTCTTCCCGCCCGACTCGGTGTTCCGGATCGACCACTACCTCGGCAAGGAGACGGTCCAGAACATCCTCGCGCTGCGGTTCGCCAACCAGCTGTACGAGCCCATCTGGAACGCCAACTTCGTCGACCACGTGCAGATCACCATGGCCGAGGACATCGGCGTCGGCGGTCGCGCCGGCTACTACGACGGCATCGGCGCGGCACGCGACGTCATCCAGAACCACCTGCTCCAGCTGCTCGCGCTCACCGCGATGGAGGAGCCGATCTCGTTCGACGCCGCCGACCTGCGGGCCGAGAAGGAGAAGATCCTGCGCGCGGTGCGACTGCCGTCCGACCTGTCGACGGCCACGGCCCGCGGGCAGTACTCGGGCGGGTGGCAGGGCGGCGAGAAGGTCACCGGCTTCCTCGACGAGGACGGGATGAACCCCGAGTCGACGACCGAGACCTACGCGGCGATGAAGCTGCTCATCGGCACTCGCCGGTGGGCTGGAGTGCCGTTCTACCTGCGAGCGGGCAAGCGCCTCGGACGCCGAGTGACCGAGATCGCGGTCGTCTTCAAGCGCGCACCCCAGCAGGTGTTCGCCGACAGCCAGACGTCGCAGCTCGGCCAGAACGCGCTCGTGATCCGGGTCCAGCCCGACGAGGGCGTCACCATCCGATTCGGTTCGAAGGTTCCCGGAGCGGGCATGCAGGTGCGCGACGTGACCATGGACTTCGGATACGGCCACGCGTTCACCGAGGCCAGCCCCGAGGCGTACGAGCGCCTCATCCTGGACGTGCTCCTCGGCGATCCACCCCTCTTCCCCCGACAGGAGGAGGTCGAGCTCTCCTGGAAGATCCTCGACCCGATCGAGGAGTTCTGGGCGACGCAGGGCCAGCCCGAGCAGTACAAGCCCGGTTCGTGGGGCCCGTCGTCGGCCGACGAGCTCCTCGCCCGCGACGGACGCACCTGGAGGCGCCCATGATCGTCGAACTTCCCGATACGACCACGAGCCAGGTCTCGAAGACCCTCGTGAAGATCCGCGAGGAGGGCGGCGTCGTCGCCCTCGGTCGCGTGCTGACCCTCGTCATCGCCACCACGCACGACGACGAGGAGGAGGCCATCGAGGCCGCGAACGACGCGTCCCGCGAGCACCCGATGCGTGTCATCGTGGTCTCCACCGAGGACCAGGGCGACGCCGGACCCAGCCGCCTCGACGCGGAGATCCGCGTCGGGGGCGACGCGGGTGCCAGCGAGGTCGTCATCCTCCGCGCGACCGGCGACGCGGCCGCAGACGAGCAGGGCCTCGTGATGGGCCTGCTCCTGCCCGACGCCCCGGTCGTCACCTGGTGGCCCGGCTCCGCGCCGGAGGTCCCGGGAGACTCGCCGCTCGGTCGCATCGCCCAGCGCCGTATCACCGACGCCTCGACGCAGCCCGACCCCCAGGCGGCGCTCGACGCACTGGCCACGAGCTACCGCCCGGGCGATGCCGACTTCGCCTGGACGCGCCTCACGCTCTGGCGCGCGCAGCTGGCCGCCGTCCTCGACCAGCCGCCGTACGAACCAGTGAACGCCGTTCAGGTCACCGGCTCGATCGACTCCCCCTCGACGACCCTCCTCGCCGCGTGGCTGTCGATGCAGCTCGGCGCGTCCACGAACTGCGCACTCACCGGGCTCGAGCACGGATCGCACGGCATCCGCGGCGTTCACCTCGTCCGCGCCTCCGGCACGATCGAGCTGGTTCGGGATGTCCCGGGCGTCGCGACGCTCCGCCAGCCCGGGCAGCCCGTGCACGACGTCGCACTCCCCCGGCGCAGCCTCCGCGACTGCCTCGCCGACGAGCTGCGCCGCCTCGATCCCGACGAACTGTACGGTGAGGTGATCACGCGCGGTCTCGGGCTGCTCCCCGACCACCGCACCGCCGAGAGCGAAGGAGCCTCCGCATGACGAATGAGCGGCGCGTACTCGTCCACCCCGACAAGGACACCCTCGCCGGGGCGGTCGCCGCTCGCTTCATCACCAAGGTCCTCGACCTGCTCGACGTACAGGAGACGATCCACGTGGTCCTCACGGGCGGATCGATGGGCGGCGCCGTGCTCGAGGCCGTCGGGGCGTCGCCCGCCCACAAGTCGGTGGACTGGCAGCGCGTGCACTTCTGGTGGGGCGACGAGCGTTGGGTCCCCACGGGCGACGACGAGCGCAACGACCGCCAGTCACGTGAGGCGCTCCTCGACGCACTGCAGCTGCCCGAGGAGCACATCCACCCGTTCCCGGCCTCGGATTCCGGGCTCACGCTCGACGAGGCCGCCGACGCCTACGCGTCCGAGCTCGCCCGATACGGTGCCGACGGGTTGCCGCATCCCGTTTTCGACATCGTGTTCCTCGGCGTCGGTCCGGACGGGCACATCGCCTCGCTGTTCCCGCACCGCTCAGGCATCCAGGTCGTCGATCGGGCCGTGATCCCGGTACGCGAGTCGCCGAAGCCGCCGCCGGAGCGACTGAGCCTCACCCGGCCGGTCATCAACGCCGCGCAGCGGGTGTGGCTGGTGCTCGCCGGAGCCGACAAGGCGTCGGCCCTGGGACTCGCCCTGGCCGGGGCCAGTCGCGACGAGGTGCCCGTGGCCGGCATCAAGGGCCGTCGGCGCACGGTGTTCTTCGTCGACCGGGATGCGGCGGCCGAGGTGCCCGACGCCCTCATCACGCGCGACTACTGACCGCCGCACGGTGTTCTTCGTCGACCGGGATGCGGCGGCCGAGGTGCCCGACGCCCTCATCACGCGCGACTACTGACCGTCCACGGTCGGGCTCGCGGCTTCAGGAGACACCGGAACGCCGGGCTGTCGACCACGACAGGAAGGGCCGCCCGAACGGGCGGCCCTTCCTCATTCCCGTGATCGGGATCAGTCGTTGGAGGCCGTGCCGCGACGAGCGCGCAGCTGCTGCAGCGCCTCCTCGAGGAGTGCGGCCGCCTCCTCCTCGCTGCGACGTTCCTTCACGTACGCGAGGTGGGTCTTGTACGGCTCGAGCTTCGCCACCGCGGGCGGGTTGTCCTTGTCGCGGCCGGCGGGCAGGCCGGTCGACGGGCTGTCGATGACGTCCGGGATCTCCTCCTCGGGCACGTTCGCCGCGAAGTACCGCACGGTCTCGTTGCCCTGGGCGTCCCAGTAGCTCACTGCGACGCGCTCGGCGTGGAATCCACGGTCCTGCTCGCCCATCGGCCCCGAGCCGACCCGCGAACCGCGGATCGCGCTGTTTCCAGAAACCACGTCTCCTCCGTCAGATTCCGGCGTCGAACTTGGTGATCAGGCCGAGCACCACGATGCACGTCACCCAGACGAGTCCGAGGATGATCGTGATCCGATTGAGGTTGCGCTCTGCGACCCCGGAGGCACCGAGGTTCGAGGTGACGCCGCCGCCGAACATGTCGGACAGCCCGCCGCCGCGGCCCTTGTGCAGCAGGATCAGGAGCGTGAGCAGGATGCTCGTGAGCCCGAGCAGCACCTGCAGGACGACCTGGAGAATCTCCACGGTGAAACCTTTCCGGGCATGACGGGGTGAGTCGATGCCGCCTGTCGAGTATAGCCGCAGCGCTGTCCGGCCGACGTCCGCGAGGCGGACGCGGCCGGACTTCGCTGCGGCGGGCGGGGTCTTCGGCTCAGGCCCCGACGTGCTTCTTGAAACGGACGATGCTCGAGAACTCGTCGAGGTCGAGGCTGGCTCCGCCGACGAGCGCGCCGTCCACGTCGGGCTCCCGCATGAACGCCGCGATGTTCGCCGCCTTCACCGAACCGCCGTACAGGATGCGCGTCGTCGCCGCGAGGTCGGCGCCGGCGATCTCGGAGAGCACGCCGCGGAGGGCGGCGGCGACCTGCTGCGCCTGCTCGGGCGTCGCCGCCTGACCGGACCCGATCGCCCAGACCGGCTCGTAGGCGACGACGAGGCCCTTCGACACGTCGACGCCCTCGAGCGCGGCGCGGAGCTGCGCCACCGGGACCGCGCTCGCGCCGTGCTGTTCGAGATCCTCCGCGGTCTCGCCCACGCAGAGCACCGGCACGAGGCCGTGACGGTGCGCGGCGACGACCTTCGCGTTCACGACCTCGTCGGTCTCGGCGTGCATCGTGCGCCGCTCGGAGTGCCCGATGATGACGTACGCGCAGTCGAGCTTGGCCAGGAACGCGCCCGACACCTCGCCGGTGTAGGCGCCCGAGTCCTTCGCCGAGAGGTCCTGAGCACCGTACTTCACGGGCAGGTCGTCGGCCGAGACGAGCGTCTGCACCGACCGAAGGTCGGTGAAGGGCGGGAAGACCGCGACCTCCGCGTCCGCGAAGTCGTGCTTCGCGTCGGAGAGGTTCCACGCGAGCTTCTGCACGAACGCGATCGCCTGCAGGTGGTCGAGGTTCATCTTCCAGTTGCCCGCGATGAACGGGGTGCGGGTCACTGCCATCCGAGGACCTCCAGTCCGGGGAGCTTCTTGCCTTCGAGGAATTCCAGGCTCGCGCCGCCGCCCGTCGAGATGTGCCCGAAAGCGGACTCGTCGAACCCGAGCTGACGCACGGCCGCGGCCGAGTCGCCACCGCCGACCACGCTGAGCCCGTCCACCTCGGTGAGAGCGGATGCCACGGTCCGCGTGCCGTCGGCGAAGGGCGCGAGCTCGAAGACGCCCATCGGGCCGTTCCAGAACACCGTCTTCGCGCCGCGGACGCGCTCCGCGAACGCGGCCGCCGTGTCGGGGCCGATGTCGAGGCCCAGCCCGGACGCTCCGAACGGGGTGTCCTCGATGGCGTCGGCCGCGGCGACCTGGTGCTCGGCCTCAGCCGAGAACGACGCGGCGACCACGACATCGGTCGGGAGGACGATGTCGACTCCGCGCTCGGCGGCATCGGCCAGGTACCCCTTCACGGTGTCGATCTGGTCGGCCTCGAGGAGGCTCGAGCCCACCTTGTGGCCCTGGGCCGCGAGGAACGTGAAGAGCATGCCACCGCCGATGAGCAGGGCGTCGACACGCGGAAGCAGGTGCTCGATCACGCCGAGCTTGTCGGACACCTTCGAACCGCCGAGCACGACCACGTACGGGCGCTCGGGATTCTCGGTGAGCCGGTCGAGCACGTCGAGTTCGGTCGCGATGAGGAGGCCCGCAGCGCTCGGACGAAGCTGCTCGAGCTCGTAGACGCTCGCCTGCTTGCGGTGGACGACGCCGAAGCCGTCGGAGACGACCGAGTCGGCGAACTCCGCCAGCTGTCCGGCGAATGCGGTGCGCTCGGCCTCGTTCTTGCTCGTCTCGCCCGGATTGAAGCGGAGGTTCTCGAGCACGAGCACCTCGCCGTCGCCGAGCGCGGCGACCTTGGCCGCGGCATCGTCGCCGACCGTGTCGGTCGCGAAGGCGACCGGCGCGTCGAGGACCTCGCCGAGGCGCACGGCCACCGGCTCGAGGCTGTACTTCGGGTCGGGCGCTCCGTCGGGACGGCCGAGATGCGAGATCACGATCACCTTCGCACCCTGTTCGACGAGCGCGGTGAGCGTGGGGACCGACGCGCGCACGCGGCCGTCATCCGTGATGACCCCGTCCTTGAGGGGGACGTTGAGGTCGCAGCGGACGACGACGCGCGTGCCGGCGAGCGGACCCAGGGAATCGATGGTCCTGAGGGTCACGTCGCCGCCTCAGAGTCGCTCGGCCACGTACTCGGTGAGGTCGACCAGGCGGTTCGAGTAGCCCCACTCGTTGTCGTACCACGCCGAGAGCTTCACCTGGTCGCCGATCACTCGCGTGAGGCCCGCGTCGAAGATCGACGAGTGCGGGTCGGTCGTGATGTCGCTCGAGACGATCGGGTCCTCGGTGTACTTGAGGATCCCCTTCATCGGGCCTTCGGCGGCCTTCCGGTAGGCGGCCTTCACCTCGTCGACGGTCACCGGGCGGGATGCCGTCACCGTCAGGTCGGTGATCGAGCCGGTGGGGACGGGGACGCGCAGCGCGAATCCGTCGAGCTTGCCGACGAGTTCGGGCAGCACGAGCCCGATGGCCTTGGCGGCACCGGTCGAGGTCGGCACGATGTTGATCGCGGCGGCGCGAGCGCGACGGAGATCCTTGTGCGGGCCGTCCTGCAGGTTCTGGTCGGCGGTGTACGCGTGCACGGTGGTCATCAGGCCCCGCTCGATCCCGAACTCGTCGTTGAACACCTTGGCGAGCGGCGCGAGGCAGTTCGTCGTGCACGAGGCGTTGGAGATGATGTGGTGCGTCGCCGGGTCGTACGTGTCCTCGTTCACTCCCATCACGAACGTCGCGTCCTCGTCGGTCGCGGGTGCCGAGATGAGCACCTTCTTCGCGCCGGCGTCGAGGTGCTTCTTCGCGTCGGCGGCCTTGGTGAAGAAGCCGGTCGACTCGATGACGATGTCGACGCCGAGATCGCCCCACGGCAGGTTCGCGGGGTCGCGCTCGGCGAATGCGCGGATCGACTTCCCGTCGACGATCAGGTGCTCGTCGTCGTACTCGACCGTCGCGTCGAGGCGTCCGGTGATCGAGTCGTACTTCAGCAGGTGCGCGAGCGTCTTGTTGTCGGTGAGGTCGTTCACCGCGACGATCTCGAGGTCGGCCCCCTGGGCGAGGGCCGCACGGAAGTAGTTGCGGCCGATACGGCCGAAGCCGTTGATGCCGATCTTTACAGACACAGGAATTCTCCCCTGTTGTGATGGGCGCGATCGCGCTTGTTGGAGATGGTTCTGACCGGACGCCGGTGTCCCCGGACGGCGTCCGGGGACACCATCCGCTATGACAGTAGCAGCAGGCCTGAGGTCTTCTCAGTGGCGGCCTGGAAGCGCTGCTGGACGTTCTCCCAGCTCACGATGTTCCAGAACGCCTTCACGTAATCGGCGCGCACGTTCTTGTAGTCGAGGTAGTACGCGTGCTCCCAGACGTCCAGCATCAGGAGCGGGACGATCCCGGCCGGGAGGTTCGCCTGCTGGTCGAAGAACTGGACGATGATCAGGCGCTGCCCGATCGAGTCCCACGCCAGCACAGCCCATCCCGAGCCCTGGACGCCGAGCGCGGTCGCGGTGAAGTGCGCCTGGAACTTGTCGAACGAGCCGAAGTGGTCGTCGATCGCCGAGGCGAGCTCGCCGGTCGGCTTGTCGCCGCCGTCCGGCGACATGTTGGTCCAGAAGATCGAGTGGTTGACGTGACCGCCGAGGTTGAACGCGAGGTCCTTCTCGAGCTTGTTCACGTTGGCCAGGTTGCCGGAGTCGCGCGCCTCGGCGAGCTGCGCGAGCGCGGTGTTCGCTCCGGTCACGTAGGCCTGGTGGTGCTTCGAGTGGTGCAGCTCCATGATCGTGCCGCTGATCGACGGCTCGAGGGCCGAGTAATCGTAGGCGAGTTCAGGGAGGGTGTAGTCAGCCATTGCTTCTCCTTGTCAGCAGCCGGGTGAACCGGACGTCTGCCCGGGGACCGCGGCGTTCTCGATCCTATGCCCGTGTCCGGGCCGGATGACGGGGGTTGACGGCATGCGGGCACCGCCCGGGCACCGCTCGGGCCTCGTTCAGACGTCGTCGAGGTCGGCGGGGAGGTTCGCCTCCGTGCCCGGCACGCCGAGTTCGACGGCGCGCTTGTCGGCCATGGCCAGGAGGCGACGGATGCGTCCTGCGACCGCGTCCTTCGTCAGGGGCGGGTCGGCGTGGTGGCCGAGCTCGTCGAGGCTCGCGTCGCGATGCGCGAGGCGCAGGTCGCCGGCGTACTTCAGGTGCTCCGGGATCTCGTCACCCAGGATCTCCATCGCGCGCTCGACCCGCGCGCACGCCGCGACCGCGGCCTGCGCGGAGCGCCTCAGGTTCGCGTCGTCGAAGTTCACGAGCCGGTTCGCCGTGGCCCTGACCTCCCGCCGCTGGCGCAGCTCCTCCCAGTTGCGGACCGTCTCGTCGGCACCCATGACCGCGAGCATCGAGCTGATGGCCTCGCCATCGCGGATGACCACGCGGTGCACGCCTCGGACCTCGCGCGCCTTCGCCGAGACGCCGAGGCGCCCTGCAGCGCCGACGAGCGCCATCGCCGTCTCGCCTCCGGGGCACGTCACCTCCAGGGCGGCGGACCGGCCGGGGTCCGTGAGACTCCCCCGCGCGAGGAACGCGCCGCGCCAGACGGCGGCGACCTCGTCGCGCGAACCGGTCGTCAGCTTGTTCGGGAGGCCGCGCACCGGGCGACGTCGCGCGTCGAGGAGCCCGGTCTGGCGCGCGAGCGTCTCGCCGCCGTCGAGCACGCGCACGAGGTACTGGTTCGTGCGACGCAGTCCGGACGCGGAGATCACGGAGACGTCGGGCCGCACGCCGTACAGTTCACCGAGGTCGCGGGTGACCCTGCGCGCGATCACGGGCGCGTCGAGTTCGGCCTCGATGGCGATGCGCCCCGAGATGATGTGGAGTCCCCCGGCGAATCGGAGCACCGATGCGAGTTCCGCGGCGCGGACCGAGGTCCGGGTCACCTCGACCTTCGCCAGCTCCTCTTTCACCTCAGCGGTCAGGGCCACGTGGTCGTCCTCTCTGTGTTGCGTCGGCGCGGTCGGCGCCCGTTCATTCGCGTCCGAGGTCGCGGTGCTTGATGCTGACCGCGAGTCCGGGGATCGATCTCAGGCGCGCAGCGAGCTCGCGGACCAGGGCCACCGACCGGTGCTTGCCGCCGGTGCAGCCGAGCGCGATCGTCGCGTGGCGCTTGTTCTCGCGCTGGTAGCCCTCGAGCACCGGCCGGAGTGCCGCGACGTAGGCATCGAGGAACTCGCGCGCCCCTGGCTGATCGAGGACGTACTCGGCGACCTCCGGATCCTCGCCGGTGTGCGCGCGCAGTTCGGGTTCCCAGAACGGGTTCGGCAGGAAGCGGGCGTCCGCCACCAGATCGGCATCGGGGGGCAGGCCGTACTTGAAGCCGAAGCTCTGCACGATGACACGCAGTCCAGCGCGGTCCTCCTCTGCGAAGGTCTCGGTGACGAGCGTGGCGAGCTGATGGATGTTGAGGTCGGAGCTGTCGACGATGATGTCGCTGGATTCGCGGACCTCTGCGAGCCTGGCACGTTCGGCGGTGATGCCGTCGAGCAGCGTGCCGTCTCCCTGCAGCGGGTGGGGTCGTCGCACGGACTCGAAGCGTCGCACGAGCACCGCGTCGTTGGCGTCGAGGAAGACGACCCGGACATCGACCCTGGCACGCAGGGACTCGACCATCTCCTGCAGCTCCGAGAAGAAGGTGCCGCCGCGGATGTCGACGACGGCCGCGATCCGCGGCAGTGATGCTCCCGCTCGCTGCGCCAGGTCGACGAGCGGCCGGAGCATCTGGGGCGGGAGGTTGTCGACGACGTACCACCCCAGGTCTTCGAGTGCGTCGGCGACGGTGGAGCGGCCTGCTCCCGACATCCCCGTGACGATGAGCATCTCCTGGCGATCGCCGTCGGTCATCTCGGTCGGCGCTCCCTTCGTGCGTTCCCCCGGTGGTCCAGCCTAGCCCGCGGCGGAGCGGCGCGTTCCCTCCAGGTGCGCGTGGATGGCCGTGGCGAGGCTCGGGCCGATGCCGGGCACTTCCGCGATGGCCGGCTCGTCGGCCTGGCGGAGTCGGGCGACCGAGCCGAAGTGCTTCAGGAGCGCCTTCACCCGTGCCGGTCCGAGCCCGGGCACCTCGGAGAGGACCGTCGTGATGTCGCGCTTCCGGCGTTGACGCTGATGCGTGATCGCGAAGCGGTGGGCCTCGTCTCGGACACGCTGGAACAGGAAGAGGGCGTCGCTGTTGCGCGGGAGGATGACCGGGAAGTCGGACTCGGGGGTCCAGATCTCCTCCAGGCGCTTGGCGATTCCGCACAGGTAGATGCCCTCGACGCCGGATTCGCGCAGCGCGCGCTCGGCGGCCGCGACCTGCGGCTGGCCGCCGTCCACCACGAGCAGGTTCGGGCGGTACGCGAACTTCGCGCGTCGCGATGGCGTCACGATCTCGCCGCCGTTCTCGGGGGTCGGCTCGGCGCCCCGCGCCGCCGCGTCGCGCCGCGTGGAAGCTGCACCCGCAGCATCCGATTCGGCCTCACCGTGCGTCGGCGCGGCCAAGTAGGCGAGCCGCCGCGTGAGCACCTGGTGGATGGAGTCGGTGTCGTCGGTGGTGCTCGGGATCGTGAAACGCCGGTACTCGTCTTTTCTCGGTAGGCCGTCCTCGAAGACCACCATCGAGGCGACGACGTTGGTGCCGCTCAGGTGCGACACGTCGAAGCATTCGATGCGGAGCGGCGCGTCGGCCATGCCGAGGGCCTCCTGGATGTCTTCCAGCGCGCGCGATCGCGCGGTGAAGTCGGCGCTCCGCCGCGTCTTGTACAGCACGAGGGTCTGGCGCGCGTTCTGCGTCGCCGTCTCGAGCAGCGCGGCCTTGTCGCCGCGACGGGCGGCCCGGAGGCGCACCTTCCGACCGCCGAGCGCCGCAAGCCAGCCCTCGAGCGCGTCCGCGTCATCCGGCAGTGCCGGGACGACGACCTCGGCCGGCGGGCGGATGTCGTCGCCGTACGCGTTCTGCACGACGGAGTCGACCAGGTCGCCGAGGCTCATGTCGAGCTCGGTGTCGACGGTCCATGAGCGCACACCGCGGACGCGGCCGCCTCGGACCATGAACAGGTGCACTGCGGCGGCGAGCTCGTCGTGGTCGATGCCGAAGACGTCGACGTCGACGTGGTCGCGGAGCACGACCGCGCTCTTCTCGAAGAACGACTCGGCCGCCTGCAGCTCGTCTCGCCGACGAGCGGCGGTCTCGTAGTCCTGGACCGCTGCTGCCGCGCGCATCTGCTGCGTGAGGTCGGTGATGATGCGGCGGTCCTGGTTCTGCATGAATGCGACGAAGCGGTCGACGTTCACCCGATGCTCGGCCACCGTGACCCGGCCCGAGCACGGACCGAAGCATCGCCCGATCTGGCCGGCGAAGCAGGGCTTGCCGGTCTGCATCGCGCGCTTGTAGTCGGAGTCCTTGCAGGTGCGTATCGGGAAGAGCTTCAAGAGCAGGTCGAGCGTCTCGTTCACCGCCCACACCTTGGGGTACGGGCCGAAGTACCTCGCACCGGGGATGCCGCGGCGCCGCGTGACGATCGCGCGCGGCGCCTCGTCGGCGAGCGTCACCGCGAGGTACGGGTACGACTTGTCGTCGCGGTACTTGACGTTGAACGGCGGATCGAACTCCTTGATCCACGTGTACTCGAGCTGGAGCGCCTCGATGTCGTTGCCGACGACGGTCCACTCGACGGAGGCCGCGGTCGTGACCATCCGACGCGTGCGCTCGTGCAGCGTGTGGAGCGGTGCGAAGTAGTTCGACAACCGGGCGCGCAGGTTCATGGCCTTGCCGACGTAGAGCACGCGGCGGTCGGCGTCGCGGAACCGGTACACGCCGGGGTTCGTCGGGATCTCGCCCGGACGCGGACGGTACGGGACGGTGTTCGCCATGTTCAGCTGGCGGCGACCGCCGGGCCGGCGGCAGCCTCGAAGATCTCGCGCAGGAAGTACCCGGTGTGACTCTCGTGGACCGCGGCGACCTGCTCGGGCGTGCCCGTCGCGACGACCTGCCCGCCCCCTGAGCCGCCCTCGGGCCCGAGGTCGATGATCCAGTCCGCCGACTTGATGACGTCGAGGCTGTGCTCGATGACGATCACCGTGTTGCCCTTGTCGACGAGCTTGCCGAGGACCTTCAGCAGCTTCCGCACGTCTTCGAAGTGCAGGCCGGTCGTCGGCTCGTCGAGCACGTAGACGCTGCGGCCGTTCGACCGACGCTGCAGCTCCGTCGCGAGCTTCACCCGCTGCGCCTCGCCGCCTGAGAGCGTGGTCGCGCTCTGGCCGAGCTGCACGTACCCGAGGCCGACGTCGACGAGGGTCTTGAGGTAGCGGTGGATCGCGGAGATCGGCTCGAAGAACTCGGCGGCCTCGCTGATCGGCATCTCGAGCACCTCGGCGATGTTCTTGCCCTTGTAGTGCACTTGGAGCGTCTCGCGGTTGTATCGCTGCCCACCGCACACCTCGCACGCCACGTAGACGTCGGGGAGGAAGTTCATCTCGATCTTGATGGTGCCGTCGCCCGAGCACGCCTCGCAGCGGCCGCCCTTGACGTTGAAGCTGAACCGCCCCGGCAGGTACCCGCGCGCCTTCGCCTCCGCCGTCTCGGAGAACAGTGTTCGGATGCGGTCGAAGACGCCGGTGTAGGTCGCCGGGTTCGATCGCGGCGTCCGGCCGATGGGCGCCTGGTCGACGTGCACGACCTTGTCGAGGTGCTCGAGACCACTCACGCGGCGATGCTTGCCCGGCACCTTGCGCGCCCCGTTCAGCCGGTTGGCGAGCACGCGGTACAGGATGTCATTGACGAGGGAGGACTTGCCCGACCCGCTGACACCGGTGACCGCGGTGAAGGTCCCGAGCGGGAAGTCGACGTCGACGCCGCGAAGGTTGTTCGCCTGCGCGCCCTCGACGCGGATGACCCGCGACGGGTCGATCGGGCGCCGCGTCGGCGGGATCGCGATCTCCTTGCGGCCGGCCAGGTAGTCGCCCGTGAGCGACCGGGTGTTCTTCATGAGGTCGGCGTAGCTGCCGCTGTGCACGACCGTGCCGCCGTGCACGCCCGCGCCCGGGCCGATATCGACGATCCAGTCGGCCGTGCGGATCGTGTCCTCATCGTGCTCCACGACGATCAGGGTGTTGCCGAGGTCGCGCAGGGCGACGAGCGTGTCGATGAGGCGGCGATTGTCGCGCTGGTGCAGGCCGATGCTGGGCTCGTCGAGTACGTAGAGCACACCGGTCAGGCCCGAGCCGATCTGGGTCGCGAGCCGGATGCGCTGCGCCTCGCCACCGGAGAGCGTGCCAGCGGCACGTGCCAGGTCGAGGTAGCTGAGCCCGACGCGGATGAGGAAGTCGAGTCGGAGCTTGATCTCGCGGAGCACCTGGGCCGCGATCGCCTGCTCGCGGTCGGTCAGCTCGAGGCGGTCCATGAACGCCCGCGCGTCGTGCAGGCTGAGCCGGCACACGTCGGCGATCGACGCCTCGTGGATCAGGACCGAGAGCACCTCGGGCTTCAACCGGTCGCCGTGGCAGACCGGACAGGGGATCTCGCGGAGGTACTCCGCCCAACGCGCGCGCTGCACATCGGTCTCGGCCTGGAGGTACTGCCGCTCGATGTAGGGCACGACGCCCTCGAAGCCGGAGGTGTAGCTCATCTCGCGCCCGTAGCGGTTTCGCCAGCGCACGCGCACCTCGAAGTTGTCGCCGCGCAGCACGGCGTGGCGAGCGTCGGCGTCCAACTCCTCCCACGGGGTGTCGAGCGAGAATCCGAGGTCGCGTGCCAGCCCGTCGAGCAGTTTCTCGTAGTAGTTGTAGAGGCTCTTGCCCTGCGAGGTCCACGGGAGGATGACGCCCTCGGCGATGCTGAGGGCCGGATCGCCGAGCAGCAGCTCCTCGTCGACCGACATGCGCGTTCCGAGCCCGGAGCACTCGGGACACGCGCCGAACGGGGCGTTGAACGAGAAGGTCCGAGGCTCGATCTCGGTGAGCGCGATCGGGTGCTGGTTCGGGCAGCTGAGCTTTTCGGAGAAGGTCTGCCACGCGGCATCCCCCTCGCGATCGACGTAGTTGACCTGTACGAGTCCGTCGGTGAGACGCAGCGCCGTCTCGAGCGAATCGGTGAGTCGACCGAGGATGTCGTCGGAGGCGACGAGGCGGTCGATCACGACCGAGATGTCGTGCTTGACCTGCTTCTTCAGCTTCGGCGCCTCGTCGAGGCGGATGAGTTCGCCGTCGACCACGGCTCGCGAGTAGCCCTGCCCGGAGAGCTCGCGGAACAGGTCGACGAACTCTCCCTTCTTCTGCGACACGACAGGGCTCAGAACCTGGAACCGGGTGCCCGCCTCGAGTTCCATGAGCCGGTCGGCGATCTGCTGCACCGTTTGCCGCTGGATCCGTTCGCCGCAGACGGGGCAGTGCGGCACGCCGATGCGCGCCCAGAGCAGGCGCATGTAGTCGTAGATCTCGGTGATCGTGCCGACCGTCGACCTCGGGTTGCGGTTGGTGGACTTCTGGTCGATCGACACGGCGGGGCTGAGCCCCTCGATGAAGTCGACGTCGGGCCGATCGACCTGCCCGAGGAACTGCCTCGCGTATGCGGAGAGCGACTCGACGTAGCGGCGCTGGCCCTCGGCGAAGATCGTGTCGAACGCGAGGGACGACTTGCCGGACCCCGAGAGCCCGGTGAACACCACCATCGCGTCGCGAGGGATCTCGACGTCGACGTCGCGCAGGTTGTGGACGCGTGCCCCGCGGACACTCAGGCGCGAATGGGCATCGAGACGTGAAACTGGCACCCTACGAGTCTACGAACGGCCTCCGACACTCTCGCCGCGAGCACACCTGCTGAGAGCGAACACACGTTCGATTCCCAGTCGGATGCCTCGTGGCCCGCGTCGCATGATCAGCCCAGGTGGCCCGCCTTCTCCATCTGCCGCAGCTCGCGTTTCAACTCGGACACCTCGTCGCGCAGGCGGGCCGCGAGCTCGAACTTCAACTCGCCCGCGGCCTCGAGCATCTGGTCGTTGAGGTCGCGGATGAGCTCCTCGAGGTCGTTCGCTCCGGCCGCGGCGATGCCGTCGCGCCGCATCGGGACCGGCGAGGTCCTGCGCCCGTCGCGGCCGGCGAGGAGTGCGGCGGTGTCGGCCTCCTCGCGCGCGAGGACCTCGGTGATGTCGGCGATCCGCTTGCGGAGCGGCGTCGGGTCGATGCCGTTCACGCGGTTGTACTCGATCTGCCGGTCGCGCCGCCGGTTCGTCTCGTCGATCGCGAGCTGCATCGACTCGGTCATCACGTCGGCGTACATGTGCACCTGGCCGGAGACGTTGCGGGCCGCTCGACCGATCGTCTGGATGAGCGAGGTCGACGACCTCAGGAAGCCCTCCTTGTCGGCGTCGAGGATCGCCACGAGCGACACCTCGGGCAGGTCGAGCCCCTCGCGGAGGAGGTTGATGCCCACGAGCACGTCGTAGACGCCCGCACGCAGTTCCGTCAGGAGTTCGACGCGCCGGAGCGTGTCGACGTCGGAGTGCAGGTATCGCACGCGCACGCCGGCCTCGGTCAGGAAGTCGGTGAGCTCCTCCGCCATCCGCTTCGTGAGCGTCGTGACGAGCACGCGCTCGTCGCGCTCGGCCCTGGCCCGGATCTCCTCGAGCAGGTCGTCGATCTGGCCCTTGCTCTGCTTCACCACGATCTCGGGGTCGACGAGGCCCGTCGGACGGATGATCTGCTCGACGACGCCGTCGGCGATGCCCATCTCGTACCTGCCGGGCGTCGCCGAGAGGTACACGGTCTGGCCGACCCGGTCCTTGAACTCGTCCCACTTCAACGGTCGGTTGTCGAGGGCGCTCGGCAGGCGGAAACCGTGCTCGACGAGCGTGCGCTTGCGCGACGCGTCGCCCTCGTACATCGCGCCGATCTGCGGAACGGTGACGTGCGACTCGTCGATGACGACGAGGAAGTCGTCGGGGAAGTAGTCGAGGAGGCAGTGCGGCGCCTCGCCGGGTGCCCTCCCGTCGATGTGGCGCGAGTAGTTCTCGATGCCCGAGCAGAAGCCGATCTGCTCCATCATCTCGAGATCGAACGTCGTCCGCATGCGGAGCCGCTGCGCCTCGAGGAGCTTCCCCTCGCGCTCGAGCTCCTGCAGCCGCTCGTCGAGCTCGTCGCGGATCGTGCCGATCGCCCGCTGCATGACGTCGACGCTCGCGACGTAGTGCGACGCAGGGAACACCGGCACCGCGTCGAGCTTCGCCACGACCGTTCCGGTCAGCGGATGCAGGCTGTGCAGCGCCTCGATCTCGTCGCCGAACATCTCGATGCGGATCGCGTGCTCCTCGTACACCGGGATGATCTCGATCGTGTCGCCACGGACGCGGAAGGTGCCGCGCGAGAAGTCGACGTCGTTGCGCTGGTACTGCATCGAGACGAACTTGCGGATGAGCCAGTCGCGGTCGACCCGCTGCCCGACCTGCAGCGGCATCATGGCGCTGAGGTACTCCTCGGGCGTGCCGAGGCCGTAGATGCACGAGACCGTCGAGACCACCACGACATCGCGCCGACTGAGCAGCGAGTTCGTCGTCGAGTGCCGCAAACGCTCCACCTCGGCGTTGATCGACGAGTCCTTCTCGATGAAGGTGTCCGTCTGCGGCACGTACGCCTCGGGCTGGTAGTAGTCGTAGTACGAGACGAAGTACTCCACGGCATTGTTCGGCATGAGTTCCCGGAACTCGTTCGCGAGCTGTGCGGCGAGCGTCTTGTTGTGCGCGAGCACGAGCGTCGGCCGCTGGACCTGCTCGATCAGCCAGGCCGTCGTGGCGGACTTGCCCGTGCCGGTCGCACCGAGCAGCACGACGTCGGTCTCGCCCGCGTTGATTCGCGCTGCGAGGTCGGCGATCGCCTGGGGCTGGTCGCCGCTCGGCGCATACTCGCTGACGACCTCGAACGGGCGCACGGAACGGGTCGACTGCATGGATCCGAGTCTAGGTCGGCCCACCGACAGGCGAGCCGGGTACGCCGAGGGCGTACGTCAGGCGTGCTCGGCGCGTCTCGCCCGGTCGATGTCGACCCACAGCGCGTCGGCCTGGCTCACGGTGTGCGCGATCGTTCCGCCGGTGTCGATGACGACGTCCGCCACCGCACGTCGCTCCTCATCGCTCACCTGGGCGTCGACTCGGGCCTCGGCCTGGATGGGATCGAATCCGCGTTCCTCGACGAGTCGCTTGACCTGCGCGCGCTTCGGCGCGCTCGTCACGACGACGAGGTCGAACGGGTGGTCGACCTGCGCCTCGACGAGGAGCGGCACGTCGTAGACGACGACCGCATCCGGGTCGTCGGCCTCGGCCTTCGCGATGAGCTTCGCGGACAACTCCCGCACGGCTGGATGCACGATCGCGTTCAGCCTGGCTCGCGCGTCATCGTCCCGGAACACGAGTTCACCCAGTCGCTGCCGGTCGAGCGTCCCGTCGGACCTCCGGACATCCTCTCCGAACGCGGCGACGATCTCCTCCAGGCAGGTCGTGCCAGGTTCGACGACGCGACGCGCGAGCTGGTCGGCGTCGATGTGGATGGCGCCGTGCTCGACGAGTCGACGCGCAACGGTGGACTTGCCCGACGCGATGCCGCCGGTGAGACCGATCAGATACACGAGGTCCACTCTACGGGTGGTCGGGCGGCGCACCCGGACGACGGAAGGCCGGCCCCCGAGGGGACCGGCCTTCCGTGTGCCGTTCGCGCGGCGCGACGCCGCGCGACTCGATCAGTTGCTCGAGAGCTTCTCGCGCAGCGCCGCCAGCGAGGCGTCGTCGGCGAGGGTGCCCGCACCGGCCGAGTCGCTGGAGTACGACGAGGTGCCCGACGAGAACGAGTCGTCCGACGTCTGCGCCGCGAGCGAGGCCGCGACCTGCTTCTTGTGCGCCTCCCAGCGAGCCTGGGCCGCAGCGTACTCCTGCTCCCACTTCTCGCGCTGGGCCTCGAAGCCCTCGCGCCACTCGTTGGTCTCCGGGTCGAAGCCCTCGGGGTACTTGTAGTTGCCCTGCTCGTCGTACTCGGTGAGCATGCCGTAGAGCGCCGGGTCGAACTCGGTGCCCTCGGGGTCGACGCCGTCGTTCGCCTGCTTGAGCGAGAGCGAGATGCGGCGACGCTCGAGGTCGATGTCGATGACCTTGACGAAGACCTCCTCGCCCACCGAGACGACCTGCTCGGCCAGCTCGACGTGGCGGCCGGACAGCTCCGAGATGTGCACGAGGCCCTCGATGCCGTCCGCGACGCGGACGAACGCACCGAACGGGACGAGCTTCGTGACCTTGCCCGGGGTGACCTGGCCGATCGCGTGCGTGCGCGCGAAGACCTGCCACGGGTCCTCCTGGGTCGCCTTGAGCGAGAGCGAGACGCGCTCGCGGTCGAGCTCGACGGAGAGCACCTCGACGGTGACCTCCTGGCCGACCTCGACGACCTCGGACGCGTGCTCGATGTGCTTCCACGAGAGCTCCGAGACGTGGACGAGACCGTCGACGCCACCGAGGTCGACGAACGCACCGAAGTTGACGATCGACGAGATGACGCCCTTGCGGATCTGGCCCGGGTGGAGGTTCTGCAGGAAGGTCGAGCGCGACTCCGACTGGGTCTGCTCGAGGAGGGCGCGACGCGACAGGACCACGTTGTTGCGGTTCTTGTCGAGCTCGAGGATCTTCGCCTCGATCTCCTGGCCGAGGTACGGCGTGAGGTCGCGGACTCGGCGCAGCTCGATGAGCGACGCGGGCAGGAAGCCGCGGAGGCCGATGTCGACGATGAGGCCGCCCTTGACGACCTCGATGACCGAGCCGGTGACGACGCCGTCGTTCTCCTTGATCTTCTCCACGTCGCCCCACGCGCGCTCGTACTGCGCGCGCTTCTTCGACAGGATCAGACGGCCTTCCTTGTCCTCCTTCTGGAGAACGAGGGCCTCGACGGTGTCGCCGACCTCGACGACCTCGCTGGGGTCGACGTCGTGCTTGATGGAAAGTTCGCGCGAGGGGATGACACCCTCGGTCTTGTAGCCGACGTCGAGGAGGACCTCGTCGCGGTCGATCTTCACGACGGTGCCCTCGATGAGGTCGCCGTCGTTGAAGAACTTGAGCGTCTTCTCGACCGCGGCGAGGAAATCGTCAGCAGATCCGATGTCGTTGATCGCGACCTGCTTGGGCGCCTTGGTCGTTGCGGTTGTCATGTAGTGGATGCTCCGAATGGACAGTATCGGGCCCGACGCGGGAAGAGCGGTGTCTTTGGTTGGTCCGCGACGGGCAGGCGGACAGGATTGTCACACGAGTGACACTCCATCCTAGCCGCTCGCGGCAGCACCGAGCAACCCGGGCGTGTCGCGCCATTCCGCCGTCACGCCGCCAACGCACCCCGCAGCGTGTCGAGCCCGACCCCGCCGAGCGAGAGCGCCCGACGGTGGTATTCGCGGATGTCGAAAGCCTGCCCGTCGCGCCGGCGCACGTCGTCGCGCAGCTGCTCCCAGATACGCTGCCCGACCTTGTACGACGGCGCCTGTCCGGGCCAGCCGAGGTAGCGGTGCACCTCGAACCGCACGAACTCCGGCGGCATGTTGACGTTCCGGCCCATGAACTCGAACGCGTACTCCCCCGTCCACACACCGTCGCCGTCGGGACGCCGCTTGCCGAGGTGCACGCCGATGTCGAGCACGACGCGCGCTGCGCGCATCCGCTGCCCGTCGAGCATGCCGAGCCGGTCCGCCGGGTCGTCGAGGTATCCGAGCTCCTGCATGAGCCGCTCGGCGTACAGCGCCCACCCCTCGGCGTGTCCCGACGTGCCGGCGAGCTGTCGGCGCCAGGTGTTCAGCTGCCGCCGGTTCACGACGGCCTGCCCGATCTGGAGGTGATGACCGGGTACACCCTCGTGGTACACCGTGGTCTTCTCGCGCCAGGTGTCGAATTCGGTGACGCCCTCGGGCACCGACCACCACATGCGCCCGGGCCGCGTGAAGTCGTCGCTCGGACCCGTGTAGTAGATCCCGCCCTCCTGGGTCGGCGCGATGCGGCACTCGAGCGTGCGGATCTCCTCCGGGATGTCGAACTGGGTCGCTCCGAGCTCGGCGACCGCGCGGTCGCTGGTCTCCTGCATCCACCGCTGCAGCGCATCGGTGCCGACGAGCTTGCGCGCCGGGTCGGATTCCAGGTGCGCGACCGCCTCCTCGACGCTCGCCCCCGGGAGGATGCGGTTCGCGACGGCCTCCTGCTCGGCGACCATCCGGGCGAGCTCATCGATCCCCCACTCGTACGTCTCGTCGAGGTCGATCACCGCCCCGAGGAAGTGACGCGACCGGAGCGCGTACAACTCCCGGCCGACCGCGTCGGCCTCGCCGGCGCGCGGCGCGAGTTCGCCCTCGAGGAACTCGGCGAGCCGGCCGTAGGCGGATGCCGCCTGCGCGGCTCCGGCGTCGAGGTCGCGTCGCAGCGACTCGCCGACCACCGTGCCCGCGCCGCCGACGAAGGCGGCGAAGAAGCCGTCGGTCCGCGCGTGCCGGCGCGCCTGGACGGCGACCTCGTGGACCTGGCGGACGGCCGGCACGGTGTCCCGTTCGATCCCGAGCCGCAGCGTCTCGATGTACCCGTCGATCGCGTCGGAGACCGCGCCGAGCCGCGCCGAGATCCGCGCCCAGTCCTCCTCGGATGCAGTGGGCATCAGGTCGAAGACCTCGCGGATCTCCTGTGCGGGGCTCGCGATGACGTTGAGGTCGCGCAGGTGCAGGCCGGCCGCATCCGCCTCGAGGTCGAGCCCGAGCTCGCTGCCCAGGTCGACCACCGTGATCCGGTCCACGTCATCTGCGGGGTTCGCAGCCTGGAGCGCCGCTCGCGTCGCCCGGACGGCCGCGATGCGGGCCTCATGGCCGTCGGGCGAGAGGTCCGGAAGCCGGTGGTCCTGCTCGGTGCGGCCGATGTAGGTGCCGACGGTGGGGTTCAGCTCGACGATCGTGTCGACCCACTCCTCGGCGATCCGGTCGACATCGGTGGGAGTGCGGTCTTCGGTGGCCATGACGGCGAGCCTAGACGAGCGGATGCCGCGACCGCGAAGCCGCGAGGACGCCTCGGGTCCGAGCGCAGCGGGGGGCATCGGCACCGGGCTCAGTGGGCCGCGTCCTCCCAGTCCCGACCGCGGCCGACCTGCACGTCGAGCGGCACCAGCAACTCCGCGGCATGCGACATCCGGTCGTGCACGAGGGCCTCGAGCTCGTCGCCCTCGCCCGCCGCGACCTCGAAGATGAGCTCGTCGTGCACCTGCATGAGCATGCGCGAGCGGAGCTCGCGCTCGCGCAGCTCGCGCTCCACGCCGATCATCGCGAACTTCATGATGTCGGCGGCGGAACCCTGGATCGGGGCGTTGAGCGCGGCACGCTCGGCGTTCTCGCGCAGCACGCGGTTCGGGCTGTTCAGGTCGGGGAACGGACGGCGTCGGCCGAAGATCGTCTCGGTGTACCCGTCGAGCTTCGCCTGGGCGACAACCCCGCGCAGATAGTCGCGAACCGCGCCGAAGCGCTCGAAGTAGTCCTTCATCAGCTGCGTCGCCTCGGCGCGATCGATGCGCAACTGCTTCGACAGGCCGAACGCGCTCAACCCGTACGCGAGCCCGTACGACATGGCCTTGACCTTCGTGCGCATGAGCGGCGTGACCTCGGCCGGGTCGACGTCGAAGATGCGCGCGCCCACGAACCGGTGCAGGTCCTCGCCGGAGTGGAAGGCCTCGATGAGCCCCGGATCCTCCGACAGATGCGCCATGATCCGCATCTCGATCTGCGAGTAGTCGGCCGTCAGCAGCTCCACGTAGTCGGCGCCGTGCGTGAAGGCCGAGCGGATGCGCCGACCCTCCTCGGTGCGGACCGGGATGTTCTGGAGGTTCGGGTCGGTCGACGAGATGCGGCCGGTCGTGGTCCCGACCTGCACGTAGCTCGTGTGCACACGGCCGTCGGACTGGATCGACCGGTCGAGCGTCTCGACGATCTGCCGGAGCTTGGTCGCGTCGCGGTGTTCGAGGAGGAGGCCGAGGAACGGGTGGGGGTTCGTCTCCTGCAGGTCGGCGAGCGCCCCCGCATCGGTCGAGTAGCCCGTCTTGGTGGCCCGCGTCTTCGGCATGCCGAGCTGCTCGAACAGCACCTCCTGGAGCTGCTTCGGCGATCCGAGGTTCACCTCGCGGCCGATCTCGTCGTACGCCGACTGCGCGAGCGCGGCCGCACGCTCACCCAGCTGGCCCGAGAGCTCGGCGAGCTTCTCGTGCTCGACCGTCACGCCGCGGAGCTCCATCTCTGCGAGGACCCCGACGATCGGGATCTCGATGTCGGCGAGGACGCGCCGCGACCCCTCGGACAGCGCCGCGAGGACCTGCGGGGCGACCCGCAGCGAGTACCAGGCGAACTCCGACGCCCCGGCCGTGCTGTCGGCGTCGGGGACCAGCTGCGACGGGTCGGCCATGGGAACGGTCTCGCCGAGGTAGCGGGAGACGAGATCGACGAGGTCCTTCTCCGCGAGGCTCGGGCGGACGAGCCATCCGGCGATGAGCGTGTCGACGACGAGTCCGTCGAAGGGCAGAGCCGATCGACGCAGCGCCTTGAGCTGGGGCTTCGCATCGGTCATGACCTTCGGAGCGTCGCTCGCGAGCCACGCCTCGAACGGCTCGAGCTCGACCGAACCGGCCACCCAGTCGAGCCGCACGCTCTCGGTCGTGCTCGCGATGCCTGCGCCGATCACCCGGCCGTCGAGCACCTCGAAGCTGAGTCCGAGGCCGGCGGGCTCGGCCGCCGTCGCCCGTGCGAACCACGCGGCGAGTTCGTCGCCCCGAAGGGCCTGCGGGACCGGGGCGACCGCCGCCGCCTCGGCCTCGGCGGACAGCGCAGCGGTACCGTCGGCCGTCAGCCCGTTCGACTCGGCCGCCATCTTGGTGACGCGCTCGAGCAGGGTCTTGAACTCGAGCCGGTCGAACAGCTCGCGGACCGCGGCTTCGTCCATCGGCTGCGCCGCGAGGTCGGGGAGCTCGACGTCGAGGTCGAGATCACGCACGAGGCGGTTGAGCCGACGGTTGCGCACCGCATTCTCGCGCTCGCGGCGCAGGTTGTCGCCGACGACGCCCTTGATCTCGTCGATGTGCTCGAGGATGCCGTCGAGGCTGCCGTACAGGCCGAGCCACTTGACCGCCGTCTTCTCGCCGACCTTCGTGATGCCCGGCAGGTTGTCGCTCGTCTCCCCGACGAGCGCAGCGACGTCGGGGTACTGCTCGGGACGGACCCCGTAGCGCTCGAGCACGGCATCGGAGTCGTAGCGCTTCAGCTGCGAGACCCCCTGCACGTTGGGGTAGAGCAGCGTGACGTCGTCGTCGACGAGCTGGATCGTGTCGCGATCACCGGAGACGACGAGCACGTCGAACCCCTCGGCCGCGCCACGCGTGGCCAGCGTGGCGAGGATGTCGTCGGCCTCGAAGTCCTCCTTCTCGAGCACGGTGATCCGCATGGCGCGCAGCGCCTCCTTCAGGAGGCCGATCTGCCCCTTGAACTCGTGCGGCGTCTCGCTGCGGTTGGCCTTGTACTCCGTGTACTCGCGCGTGCGGAACGACTGGCGCGACGTGTCGAAGGCGACGGCGAGGTGCGTGGGCCGCTCGTTGCGCAGCAGCATGAGCAGCATCGACAGGAAGCCGTGGATGGCGTTCGTGTGCTGACCGTCTCGGGTGCTGAAGCTGTCGACGGGGAGCGCGTAGAAGGCGCGGTAGGCCAGCGAGTGGCCGTCGACGACGAGCAGGGTGGGCTTCACGGGGGTGGGGTCGGGCACCCGACAAGACTACAAGCGGGCACCGACACCGACCCCTCCCGCCGTCGGGGCCTCAGTGGGCTCGCGCGCCCCGCGCGGCATCGAGGAGGATCCGCCGCTCCGCGGCCGCGACCACCCTGCGGGTGCGCTCCGCGGCATCCGGATTGACCGAGATCGAGTCGATGCCGAACCGCACGAGGTGCTCGGCGAACGCCGGATCGTTCGAGGGCGCCTGGCCGCAGAGGGACGACGTGATGCCGGACGCGCGGCACGCCGTGACGATGCGCTCGATCGCGTCCAGGACCGCGGCGTCGGACTCGTCGAAGAGCTCGGCGCAGATCTCGGAGTCGCGGTCCACGCCGAGCATGAGCTGCGTGAGGTCGTTCGAACCGATCGAGACGCCGTCGATGCCCATGGCCGCGTACTCGGGGATCCGGTAGACCACCGACGGCACCTCGGCCATGACCCATCGCCTGAGGCCGCGCTGGCGACCGAGCGGGCTCGCGTCGACGAGTTCGAGGCACGCCTCCAGTTCCCACCGCGTGCGCACGAACGGCAGCATGACGTGCAGGTTCGGCGTCTCCTCGCGCACCCTGGCGAGGAGCTCGAGCTCGAGGGCGAAGAGCTCGGGCTCCTTCACGTATCGGTACGCGCCGCGGTAGCCGATCATCGGATTGTTCTCCTGCGGCTCGAAGCGATCGCCGCCCTCCAGGCCGCGGAACTCGTTCGTGCGGAAGTCGATCGTGCGGTACACGACGGGCCGGCGCCCGAACGCGCGCGTCACCGCGAGCAGCGACTCGGTCATACGGCGGACGAATTCGTCGCGCTCGCCGCGCGCGAGCATCTCGCGGGGATGGAGTCCCCCGAGCGCGTCGGTGATCATGAACTCGGCCCGCAGCAGACCCACACCGTCGACCTCGAGCGCCGCGACGTCCGCCGCGCGTTCCGCGATCGCGAGGTTGACGTAGAGCTTCGTCGCGAGCGACTCGCGTTCGGCGGAGGCTCCGGAGGTCGGCACGGCCCGCGCGGTCGTGACCGCGGGGGCGGATGACGCGGCCCCCGCGGCATCCGCCCCTTCGATCACCTCGCCCTTCGCACCGTCGACCGTCACCAGTTCGGCGTCGCGGAGCACCGTCGTCGCGGTCCGCGCCCCGACGACCGCAGGGACGCCGAGCTCGCGC
Organism: Agromyces sp. GXQ0307; assembly: GCF_044769845.1. Lineage (NCBI taxonomy): Bacteria > Bacillati > Actinomycetota > Actinomycetes > Micrococcales > Microbacteriaceae > Agromyces > Agromyces sp. GXQ0307. Next base: position 349,952 of record NZ_JBIZVY010000003.1, read on the forward strand.
GCGACGATCGCGGCATGGCAGGTCATGCCGCCGCCGTCGGTCACGACCGCGGCCGCGCGACGCATGGTCGGGACCCAGTCGGGATTGGTCATCGGGGCGACGAGGATCTCGCCCGCCTGCAACCGGCCGCCGTCCTCGGGCTCCTGGAGGATGCGGACGCGCCCCGAGACGCGCCCCGGGGCGGCGGCGAGGCCCCGCAGCAGCACGGTCCCCGCCGGCGCGGTGCCCGCCGGCGCGGTGCCCTCGACGGACGGACTGCTCGTCCCTCCCGCCGTCGGCGTCGAGCCACCGCCGAGCGTCGTGACCGGCCGGGACTGCAGCATCCAGAGGCGCCCTCGGGAGTACGCCCACTCGGTGTCCTGCGGCTCTCCGTAGTGCGCCTCGACCCGGAGCCCGAGCGCGGCGACCTCGAGCACCTCCTCGTCGCTGAGCACGCGTCCGTCCGCCTGCTCGGGTCCGAGTTCCTCACGCTCCACGGTCCCGCCCGAACCCGGCACGAGTCGATGCGTCTGACGCCCGACGCGCACCGAGATGAGGCGCGGCCCGTCCTTCGCGACGACGTACGTGTCCGGCTCGACGGCGCCGGAGACGACGACCTCGCCGAGGCCGAGCGCGGCCTCGATCACCAGGCGGTCCCGGGCGCCGGTCGACGGATCGACCGTGAACATGACGCCGGACCGATCGGAGGGAATCTGCGTCTGCACGACGACGGCGAGCTCGGGCTCCTCGTCCATCCCCTGGCTCGCGCGGTAGGAGATGACCCGGTCGCCGTACAGCGACGCCCAGCAGTCCCGGACCCGAGCGATCAGGTCCTCGTCACCGAGGACGTTGTTGTACGTCTCGTGCATCCCGGCGAACGAGGTGCCCTCGGCATCCTCGGACGTCGCGGACGAACGGACCGCCACGGGGAGCCGGTCACCCAGGCGGTGGTACTCGTCGAGGATCGCGGCACGCACGTCGTCCGGCACCGCGACGGTGCCGACCGTCTCGCGCAGTGCCGCGGCCGCGGCCGCGAGGGCGGCAGGGTCGTTGACCGTCTCCGCCGCCGCGCGGAACCGCTCGAGCAGCTCCGCGCGGACGCCGGCGGCGGAGACCGCGCGGAGGTACGCCTCGGCGGTCACCACGAATCCGGGCGGGATCGGCAGGCCCGCGGAGGTCATCTCCCCGAGGTTCGCCCCCTTGCCGCCGACGGTCGGGGCATCGCCGAGGCGGACCTCCTCGAACCGGCTGACCAGCTTGGACGTCGCGTCGTGCAGCATGTGCGCACCCCTCGTTCCGAATGGAACCGGGCCGTCACGGCCCGGGATACACCACACACTCCCCCGCGGGTCGATTCCCGCCTAGGGCCGGAGGACCTACTTCTTGGGCGCGAGCTGCTCGATGATCGCCTGCGAGACGTCCTTCATCGTCAGGCGACGATCCATCGAGGCCTTCTGGATCCAACGGAACGCCTCGGGCTCGGTGAGTCCCATCTTCTCGTTCAGCAGGCCCTTCGCACGGTCGACCAGCTTGCGGGTCTCGAATCGCTCGACCAGGTCGCCGACCTCGGCCTCGAGCGCGATGATCTGCGCGTGGCGGGCCAGGGCGATCTCGATCGCGGGCAGCAGGTCGTTGGGGGTGAACGGCTTGACGACGTACGCCAGCGCGCCCGCCTCGCTCGCACGCTCGACGAGTTCCTTCTGGCTGAACGCGGTCAGGAGCACGACCGGGGCGATGTGGCCCTTCGAGAGTCGCTCCGCCGCAGAGATGCCGTCGAGTTGGGGCATCTTCACGTCCATGATGACCAGGTCGGGCCGCAGCTCGGTCGCGAGCTGGACCGCGGTCTCGCCGTCGCCGGCCTCGCCGACCACCTCGTAGCCGTTGTCGCGCAGGATCTCGACGATGTCGAGGCGGATGAGCGATTCGTCCTCCGCGACCACGACGCGACGCGGTGCCGGCTGGGTGTCTTCGGTGTCTGTCACGCTGGAAAGCCTACGGTATTCTGGCCGGGGCCCTGAGGCCGGTGTGGCGGAATGGCAGACGCGGAGCACTCAAAATGCTTTGCCCGAAAGGGCGTGTGGGTTCGACCCCCACCACCGGCACCACGCGGTCGGATCCCGTGATCGGCATGCCCCCGGACACGCCGAACGGCCCGGCCGCTGCACGCGACCGGGCCGTCGGGACGGATCGGGTCAGAGCACCTCGCCGACGACATGCACGCGCACGTCGTTCGTGGTGCCGGGGATGCCGGGGGGCGACCCGGAGATGATCACGATCTTCTCGCCGGCCTCGGCCTTCCCGGTCTTCCCGAGGACCTCGTCGACCTGACCGACCATCTGGTCGGTGTGGGTCACCGGCGCGACGACGAACGACTCCACGCCCCAGTTGAGCGCCATGCGGCGACGGATCTCGGGGTACGGCGTGAACGCCAGGATCGGGATGGTGCTGCGCAGGCGCGACATCCGTCGCACCGACTCACCCGTCTCCGTGAACACGCACAGGTACTTGGCCTCGACGAAGTCCGCGACCTCGACCGCGGCGAGCGTGATCGCCCCGGCCTGCGTGCGCGGCTTCGTGCCGAGCGGGGCGATCCGGTGCAGGCCGTGCTGCTCCGTCGACTCGATGATGCGCGCCATGGTCTTCACGGTCTGCACCGGGTACTCGCCGACGCTCGTCTCGCCGGAGAGCATGACGGCGTCCGCGCCATCGAGGATCGCATTCGCGACGTCCGATGTCTCGGCGCGGGTCGGCACGGGCGCGTGGGTCATCGACTCGAGCATCTGCGTGGCCACGATGACCGGCTTGGCCAGTCGCCGCGCGATCTCGATCGCCCCCTTCTGCACGATCGGCACGGCCTCGAGCGGCAGCTCGACGCCGAGGTCGCCACGAGCGACCATGATGGCGTCGAACGCCTCGATGATCTCCTCGAGCGCCTCCACGGCCTGCGGCTTCTCGATCTTGGCGATGACCGGCAGCCGGCGACCCTCCTCCGCCATGATCTGGTGCACGCGTTCGATGTCGCGCGCGTTCCGGACGAACGACAGCGCGATGAGGTCGGCGCCGAGCTTCAGCGCCCAGCGCAGGTCGGCCTCGTCCTTCTCCGACAGGGCCGGCACGTTCACGGCGACGCCCGGCAGGTTGATGCCCTTGTTGTTCGACACCGGACCGGCGACGACCACCTTCGTGGTCACGGTCGTGCCGTCCGTGTCGAGGACCTCGACACGCACCTTGCCGTCGTCGATGAGGAGGTGGTCGCCCGCCTCGACGTCGTGCGGCAGTCCCTTGAACGTGGTGCCGACGATCTCCTTCGTTCCGAGAATGTCCTCGGTCGTGATCTTGAAGATGTCGCCCTCGGCGAGCTCGTGCGGCCCGTCGGCGAACTTCCCGAGGCGGATCTTCGGACCCTGGAGGTCGACGAGCACGGCCACCGCTCGACCGGAGTCGTTCGCCGCCTTCCGGACGTTCTGGTAGACCCCCTCGTGCACGTCGTAGCTGCCGTGGCTGAGGTTCATGCGCGCCACGTCGACGCCGGCATCGATGATCGCGCGGATCTGCTCGTAGCTCGATGTCGCCGGCCCGAGGGTGGCGACGATCTTCGCTCTTCTCATGTGGTGTGTGCTCCAGGGGTTACGCGCCGAAGCGCTGGATCGGGGTCTGCAGGCGCCGACGGCGCCGGTCACACGGCGAAGGCTCGCGCCGTCGCGGGGATGGGGCTCGGCAGCTGCGTCTCACCTTCAAGGTACCGGTCGACGGATGCCGCCGCAGCCCGGCCCTCGGCGATGGCCCACACGATGAGCGACTGCCCGCGGCCGGCATCGCCGGCGACGAACACGCCGGGCTCCTCGGTGGCGTAGTCGGCCTCGCGCGCGAAGTTGCCGCGGTCAGTGGCACGGAGCCCGAGCTGGTCGTGCGCCGCCTCGGTCTCCGGGCCGGTGAACCCGAGCGCCAGGAGGACGAGGTCGGCGGGGATCTCGCGCTCGGTGCCCGCCTTCGGCACGCGGCGCCCGTCGAGGTACTCGGTCTCGGCGACCCGGATGGCGCGCACCTCGCCGACCTCGTTGGCGAGGAACTCGACCGTGGAGGCGAGGTACTGGCGCTGCCCGCCCTCCTCGTGGGCGCTCTGCACCTCGAACACGTTCGGGTGCATCGGCCAGGGCTGCTCGGCCGAGCGGGTCGCGCTCGGCTGCTTGCCGATCGCGAGGTTCGTGACCGACAGCGCGCCCTGGCGGTGGGCGGTGCCGATGCAGTCCGCGCCGGTGTCGCCTCCGCCGAGGACCACGACGTGCTTGCCCTCGGCGCTGATCTGGTCGAACACGTCGTCGCCCGCGACCACCCGGTTCGACTGCGTGAGGTACTCCATGGCGAAGTGCACGCCCGGCAGGTCGCGACCCGGGATCGGCAGGTCTCGGGGCACGAGCGCGCCCGTGGCGACCACGACGGCGTCGTAGCGCCGGCGGAGCTCGTCCCACGCGAGGTCGACACCGATCTCGACACCTGCCCGGAAGCGGGTGCCCTCGGCCGTCATCTGCGCGAGGCGCTGCTCGAGGTGCTTCTTCTCCATCTTGAAGTCGGGGATGCCGTAGCGGAGCAGCCCGCCGATGCGGTCGTCGCGCTCGTAGACGGCGACGGTGTGCCCGGCACGGGTGAGCTGCTGGGCGGCCGCGAGGCCCGCCGGACCGGAGCCCACGACCGCGACGGTCTTCCCGGTGAGGCGGCCGGGCGGCTGCGGCTGCACCCATCCGCTCCCGAACGCCTGGTCGATGATCGAGACCTCGACCTGCTTGATCGTCACCGCCGGCTGGTTGATCCCGAGGACGCACGCCGACTCGCACGGGGCGGGGCAGAGCCGACCGGTGAACTCCGGGAAGTTGTTCGTCGCGTGCAGCCGCTCGATCGCGGCGCGGCCCTCGCCGCGCCACATCAGGTCGTTCCACTCGGGGATCAGGTTGCCGAGCGGGCAGCCCTGATGGCAGAACGGGATGCCGCAGTCCATGCATCGCCCGGCCTGGCGTCTGAGCTGGGCTGAGTCGCCCTGCTCGTAGACCTCTTTCCAGTCCATGATGCGCACCGGGACGGGGCGACGCTTGGGAAGCTCCCGCTCGGTGACCTTCAGAAAGCCCTTCGGGTCAGCCACCCGTCACCTCCATGCAGTCGATCGGAACCGTGCGGCCGTGCGCCTGGCGCTCAGCCACCGGTCACCTCCAGGATCCGGCTCCACACCACGTCGCCGTCGGGGTCGAGGCCCTCGTCGACGGCGCTCTGCCGGGTCCGGAGGACCGCGGCGTAGTCGCGCGGGAGCACCTTCGTGAATCGGTCGAACGCGGCGTCGCCCTCGGCGAGCAGTCTCGCGGCGACCGCGGAATCGGTGTGCTCGAGGTGCTGCTCGAGCAGGTCGCGGACGATCTCGTGATCGGCGCTGCCGAGCTCGTGGAGCTCGAGCTCGCCGCTCGAGAGCGACTCGCGGTTGACCTTCGCCTCCGCGAGGTCGAGCACGTAGGCCGTGCCGCCCGACATCCCGGCACCCAGGTTCCGCCCCGTCGGACCGAGGATCAGGGCGAGCCCGCCGGTCATGTATTCCAGCGCGTGGTCGCCGACGCCCTCGACGACGGCGGTCGCCCCCGAGTTCCGGACGAGGAAGCGCTCCCCCACGATGCCGCGGATGAACATGCTGCCCTGCGTCGCGCCGTAGCCGATCACGTTGCCGGCGATCACGTTGCGCTCGGCGATGAATCCGGCCTCACGCGACGGCCGCACGATGATCTGGCCGCCCGAGAGGCCCTTGCCGACGTAGTCGTTCGAGTCTCCCTCGAGGCGCAGGCGGATGCCGCTCGGCAGGAACGCGCCGAACGACTGGCCGGCGCTGCCGGTCAGCGTCACGTCGATCGAGGCCTCGGGGAGGCCCTGCGCGCCGTGGCGCACGGTGACCTCGTGGCCGAGCATCGTTCCGACGGCACGCTCGGTGTTGCGGATCGGCAGCTCGATCTCGACCCGCCCGCCCTGCTCGAGCACGAGGGCGCTGCGCCGGATGAGCTCGTTGTCGAAGTGCTCGTCGAGCTCGTGGTCCTGCGACCGGCCGTTGCGACGCGGCTCGGCGTCGGAGAAGTCCGGGCCGACGAGCACGGGCGTGAGGTCGAGGCCGGAGGCCTTCCAGTGGCTCACCGCGCGCTCGACGTCGAGGAGCTCGCGTCGCCCGATGATCTCGTCGAGCGACCGGTATCCGAGCTCGGCGAGGTACTCGCGCACCTCCTGGGCGATGAACTCGAAGAAGTTCACGACGAACTCCGGCTTGCCCGTGAACCGCTTGCGCAGCTCGGGGTTCTGGGTCGCGACGCCGACCGGGCACGTGTCGAGGTGGCAGACGCGCATCATCACGCAGCCCTCGACGACGAGCGGAGCGGTGGCGAAGCCGAACTCCTCGGCCCCGAGCAGCGCACCGATCACGACGTCGCGACCGGTCTTGAGCTGTCCGTCGACCTGCACGACGACGCGGTCGCGCATGCCGTTCAGCATGAGCGTCTGCTGCGTCTCGGCGAGGCCGAGCTCCCAGGGCGTACCCGCGTGCTTCAGCGAGTTCAGCGGGCTCGCGCCGGTGCCGCCGTCGTGCCCCGAGACGAGGATGACGTCGGCGAGGGCCTTCGCGGTGCCGGCAGCGACGGCGCCGATACCGGACTGGCTCACGAGCTTGACGTGCACCCTCGCACCGGGGTTGGCGCGCTTGAGGTCGAAGATCAGCTGCTTGAGGTCTTCGATGGAGTAGATGTCGTGGTGCGGCGGCGGCGAGATGAGCCCGACGCCCGCCGTCGCGTGCCGCGTGCGAGCGACCCACGGGTAGACCTTCGTCGGGGGCAGCTGCCCACCCTCGCCCGGCTTGGCGCCCTGCGCGAGTTTGATCTGGATGTCGTCGGCATGCGTGAGGTACATGCTCGTCACGCCGAACCGGCCCGACGCCACCTGCTTGATCGCACTGCGCCGCTCCGGGTCGAGCAGGCGGTCCAGGTCCTCGCCGCCCTCCCCCGTGTTCGACTTCGCGCCGAGGCGGTTCATGGCGATCGCGAGGGTCTCGTGCGCCTCCTTCGAGATCGATCCGTAGCTCATCGCGCCGGTCGAGAAGCGCCTGACGATCGACTCGACCGGCTCGACCTCGTCGATCGGCACGGCCGGGCGCACCCCGGTGCGCAGCGCGAACATGCCGCGGAGCGTCATGAGCTGCTCCGCCTGCGTGTCGACCATGTCGGTGTACTCGCGGAAGACGTCGTAGCGGCGGTTCCGCGTCGAGTGCTGGAGGCGGAAGACCGTCTCGGGGTTGAAGAGGTGCGGCGAGCCGTCGCGACGCCACTGGTATTCGCCGCCGGTCTGCAGGCGCTCGTGCGCCCGCACCGCGACATCCGCCGGGTAGGCCACCGCGTGCCGCGAACGGTTCTCGGCCGCGATGACGTCGATGCCGACGCCGCCGAGCTTCGAGGTCGTGCCCGTGAAGTACTCGTCGATGAACTCCTGCGAGAGCCCGACGGCCTCGAAGGCCTGGGCGCCCGCATACGACGCGATGGTCGAGATGCCCATCTTCGACATGATCTTCAGCACGCCCTTGCCGAGCGCGGTGATGACGTTGCGCACCGCCTGCTCGGGGGTGATCCCCGTGAGGACGCCCGAGCGCACGAGCTCCTCGCACGTCTCCATGGCGAGGTACGGGTTCACGGCCGACGCGCCGTAGCCGACGAGGAGCGCCACGTGGTGCACCTCGCGGACGTCACCCGCCTCGACCACGAGGCCGACCTTCATGCGGGTCTCGGACCGGATGAGGTGATGGTGCACGGCCGAGAGCATGAGCAGCGACGGGATCGGCGCGAGGTCCTTCGTGGTGTCGCGGTCGCTCAGGACGATGAACGACGCGCCCTCCTCGATCGCCTCGTCGACCTCGCGGCAGAGCTCGTCGATCCGGACACGGAGGCCCGCGTCGCCCTCGTCGACGCGATACAGCCCGCGGAGCGTGCGCGCGGCACGCGCCCCCGAGGGTGCGGTCATGTGCACGATCTTCGCCAGCTGGTCGTTGTCGATGACCGGGAAGTCGAGCGAGACCTGCCGCGCGTGCTCGGCACCCTCGGCGAGCAGGTTCCGCTCCGGACCGAGGGAGGTCGAGAGCGAGGTCACGACCTGCTCGCGGATCGAGTCGAGCGGCGGGTTCGTCACCTGGGCGAACTGCTGGGTGAAGTAGTCGAACAGCAGTCGCGGGCGCTGCGAGAGCACCGCGATCGGGGTGTCCGATCCCATCGCGCCGATCGGTTCCTGCCCCGCCTTCGCCATGGGCGCGAGGAGGACCTTCACCTCCTCCTCGGTGTACCCGAAGGTGCGCTGTCGTCGGTTCACCGACGCCGGCGGGTGCACGATGTGCTCGCGTTCGGGCAGGTCGGCGAGGCGGATGCGACCCTCGTCGAGCCATTCCTGCCAGGGGGCGGATGCCGCAAGCTCGGCCTTGATCTCGTCGTCCTCGATGAGGCGACCCGCCTCGGTGTCGACGAGGAACATGCGACCCGGCTGCAACCGGCCCTTGCGGACCACACGACGCTGCGGGAGGTCGATCACGCCGATCTCGCTCGCGAGGACCACCAGCCCGTCGTCGGTCACGAGGTAGCGGCCCGGACGCAGGCCGTTCCGGTCGAGCGTCGCGCCGACGAGAGTGCCGTCGGTGAACACGATCGCCGCCGGGCCGTCCCACGGCTCCATGAGCATCGAGTGATAGTCGTAGAACGCCCGCCGTGCGGGGTCGATCTCGGTCTGCTTCTCCCACGCCTCCGGCACCATCATCATGACGGCGTGCGGAAGGCTCCGACCGGCGAGCGTGAGCAGTTCGACGACCTCGTCGAAGGAGGCCGAGTCGCTCGCACCCGGCGTGACGACGGGCATGACCGGCGCGAGGTCGCCGAGCACCTCGGACTCGAGCTGCGACTGGCGCGCGCGCATCCAGTTGCGGTTGCCCTGGATCGTGTTGATCTCGCCGTTGTGCGCGATCATCCGGAACGGCTGCGCGAGCGGCCACGACGGGAAGGTGTTCGTCGAGTAGCGCGAGTGGACGAGCGCGAGCTTGGACGCGAAGCGCTCGTCGGAGAGGTCGGGGTAGAACGGCTCGAGCTGGAGCGTCGTGACCATGCCCTTGTAGACGAGGGTGCGGCTCGACAGCGATGCGAAGTAGAGCTCCAGCTCGCGCTCGGCGCGCTTGCGCAGCCGGAACGTCAGGCGGTCGAGTGCGATGCCCGTGACGTGCGCGCCCTCCGAGGTCGTCGCGGAGCTCCGGACGAAGAGCTGCTGGACGACCGGCATCGCCGCACGCGCGAGCGTTCCGAGCTCGTCCGGTCGGACGGGGACCTCGCGCCATCCGATGACCTCGAGCCCCTCGGAACCGGCGATGCGCCGCAGTTGCTGCTTGACCTGGCTCCGCGCGGTGGGGTCGACGGGGAGGAAGGCGTTGCCGACCGCGTACGCACCGGCCTCGGGGAGCGGGAAGTCCGCGACCTCTCGGAGGAATGCGTCCGGCACCTGCGTGATGATCCCTGCGCCGTCGCCCGTGCCCGCGTCGGAACCGACCGCACCGCGGTGCTCGAGGTTCCGCAGCGCGTCGAGCGCCGCAGTGATGATGTCGTGCCCGGCGGTGCCGCGCAGCGTGGCGACCATCGCGAGCCCGCAGGCGTCCTTCTCGTCGGCAGGGTCGTACATGCCCTGTGCGGGCGGAGTCAGACCGAACCTGGCGTGGGGAGGGGGAAGCGACACGTTGGACCGTCCTCGGTATCTCGGTGGCAACGGGGACGTCGTCGGCCCACGATGGAGGATTCGCAGCGCGAGGTGCGGCGCAGCGATGGGGAACGCGGTTTCGGCGTGGCCCCTATTCGGAGGCCGGGCGGCTCGAGCTTGTGGCAGCCGGCTCGCCGTGTGCGTTCTCGCCCTCGACGCCATCGTCGAGAGAGTCGGTGTCGGACTCGGTGTCGTCAGAGTCTACCTCAGCATCCGCGGGCACCCATTCACGCCCCGGACGGTACACGCTCGTCTCGATTCCGGTGTGCCGACGGCTCTGGACGATGATGATCACGATCCCGATGAGGATCGCCGCGAACGACGCCCACACGTTCGAGCGGATGCCGAGGAACATCTCGCTCGGGTCGACGCGGATCGTCTCGAAGACGGCCCGACCCGCGCCGTACCAGATGAGGTAGGCGCCGAACATCTTGCCCCAGCGGAGGCGGAACGCACGCTCGAGTGCGAGGAGGACCACGACGCCGAGGAGGTTCCACACGATCTCGTACAGGAAGGTCGGGTGGAAGAGCGTGCCCTCGGGCAGTCCTGCGGGGAACGCCGCGTTGTCGGCCTCGATCTCGAGGCCCCACGGGAGATCGGTCGGCCAGCCGAAGAGCTCGTGGTTGAACCAGTTGCCGAGGCGCCCGATCGCCTGCGCGACGAGGAGGCCGGGAGCGAGCGCGTCGGCGAACGACCAGAAGCGGAGGCCCGTGAGGCGGCACGCGATGATGACGCCGACCGCGCCGCCGATGAGCGAGCCGTAGATGGCGTTGCCGCCCTCCCAGATCGCGAACACCTTCCACCACTCCTGGCCGGCGAAGTAGTCGTCAGGGTGCGTGAACACGTGGTAGAGCCGGGCGCCGATGATGCCGAGCGGCACCGCCCACAGGACGACGTCGAGCACGATCCCCGGCTCGGCACCCCGCTTGGTGAGTCGGCGCGACGTGATGATCGTGGCGAGGATGATGCCCGCGAGGATGCACAGGGCGTACATCTGGATGTTGAGCGTGAGCCCGAAGATCGGGATCTCCAGCGTGCGCCACGCCGGGTCGGGGCTCGGGATGCTGAGCGGTGCGATCACGCCGGGCTCTGCCTTTCGTCGATGCTGCGGGAGGCGCCGTGAGGGGCGGCCCCGACGAGACTACTTCACTGTCGGACGGTGCCGCGCGCGAGCTCCGCCGCGAGCGTGCCGGCGGCGGCGACGCCGCCGTCGGCGAGCGCCTTCACGAGCGCCGAGCCGACGATCGCGCCCTCGGCGTACTCGAGCACCTCGGCGACCTGCGCGGCCGTCGAGATGCCGACGCCGACGCAGCTGGCCGGCGATCCCGCCTCACCGAGGCGGGCGACGAGCGTCCGGGCGGCGCGGTCGACGTCGCTCCGCGCCCCGGTGATGCCCATCGTCGAGACCGCGTACACGAACCCGCGGCTCGCATCGATCGTGGCGCGCAGCCGCGCGTCGGTCGAGGTCGGAGCCGCGAGGAACACGCGGTCGAGCCCGGTGCGCTCGGATGCCGCGATCCAGTCGGCCGCCTCGTCGGGGATGAGATCGGGCGTGATGAGTCCCGCACCCCCGGCGGCGGCCAGGTCGTCGGCGAAACGGTCGACGCCGTACTGCACGACGGGGTTCCAGTAGGTCATGAGGAGCACCGGGGCATCCACGCGCTCGGTGACGCGGCGCACCCCCTCGAAGCCGTGCGCGAGCCGGAAGCCGTTCGCGAGCGCCTGCTGCGTGGCGGCCTGGATCACGGTGCCGTCCATGACGGGATCGGAGTAGGGAAGGCCGAGCTCGAGCACGTCGACGCCGTTCTCGACGAGCGCGACGGCGGCGTCGACGCTCTCGTCGAGCGTCGGGAAGCCGACGGGCAGGTAGCCGATCAGCGCGCCGGCGGCCTCCTCGTTCCTCCGTGCGATGACGGGGCCGACGTTCCTCACTGCTCGCCTCCGTCGTACAGTCCGAAGTAGCGGGCAGCGGTGTCCATGTCCTTGTCGCCGCGCCCGGACAGGTTCACGAGGATCGTGGCGTCCCGTCCGAGCTCGTTGCCGAGTTCGATCGCACCCGCGAGCGCGTGCGCCGACTCGATCGCCGGGATGATGCCCTCGGTGCGCGTCAGCAGTCGAAGGGCCTGCATGGCCGCGTCATCCGTCACCGCACGGTACGTCGCACGGCCGAGCGCGGCGAGCCAGGAGTGCTCCGGGCCGACGCCCGGGTAGTCGAGGCCCGCTGAGATCGAGTGCGACTCGATCGTCTGGCCGTCCTCGTCCTGCAGGAGGTAGCTGCGCGCGCCGTGCAGGACGCCCGGTCGGCCCTTGGAGATGGTCGCGGCGTGACGCGGCGTCTCCACACCCTCGCCCCCGGCCTCGAAGCCGTACAGCGCCACGTCGGCGTCGTCGAGGAAGGCGTGGAAGATCCCGATCGCGTTCGACCCGCCGCCCACGCATGCCGCGACGGCGGTCGGCAGCGAGCCGGTCAGGTCGAGCACCTGCTGGCGCGCCTCCTCGCCGATGATCTTCTGGAAGTCGCGCACCATCTCGGGGAACGGGTGCGGACCCGCGACCGTGCCGAAGATGTAGTTCGTCGTCTCGACGTTCGTGACCCAGTCGCGCATCGCGTCGTTGATCGCGTCCTTGAGCGTGCGCGATCCGGTCTTCACCGCGATCACCTCGGCGCCGAGCAGCCGCATACGCGCCACGTTGAGGGCCTGACGCTCGGTGTCGACCTCGCCCATGTAGATCGTGCAGTCGAGCCCGAAGAGCGCGGCGGCGGTGGCGGTCGCGACGCCGTGCTGGCCGGCGCCCGTCTCGGCGATGACGCGCTGCTTGCCGATGCGCTTGGTGAGCAGCGCCTGGCCGAGCACGTTGTTGATCTTGTGGGAGCCCGTGTGGTTGAGGTCCTCCCGCTTCAGGATGACCCGGGCGCCGCCCGCGTGCTCCGCGAAGCGGGGAACCTCGGTGATGATCGAGGGTCGGCCCGTGTAGCTGCGACCGAGCTCGGCGAGCTCCTCGCCGAACGCCGGGTCGAGCTTCGCGAGCGTGTACGCCTCCGAGAGTTCGTCGAGGGCCGCGACGAGCGACTCGGGCACGAAGCGCCCGCCGAACTCGCCGAAGTAGGGACCGGTCTGGGCACGAAGGGCCATGTCACACCGCCAGGAATGCAGAGAGGTTCGAGATGGGGTCGCCCGTGACCAGCGCCTCGCCCACGAGAACGGCGTCGGCGCCCGCGGAGCGGTAGTGCGCGACATCCGCCGCCGACTGCACGGCCGACTCGGCGACCTTGATCGCGTCTGCGGGGAAGCGGTCTGCGATGCGGCCGAAGAGGTCGCGGTCGAGCTCGAAGGTGGTGAGGTCTCGGGCGTTCACGCCGATGAGCTTCGCGCCGAGCTGCGCGGCGCGATCGAGCTCATCGGCGGAGTGCGTCTCGACGAGGGCCGTCATGCCGAGCTCGGTGATGAGCCCGTACAGCTCGGCGAGCGTCGCGTCGTCGAGCGCGGCGACGATGAGGAGCACCATGTCGGCACCGGCGGCGCGCGCCTCGAAGACCTGGTACGCCGTCGCGATGAAGTCCTTGCGGAGGACGGGCAGCGACACCGCCGCCCGCACCGATTCCAGGTCGGCCAGGGATCCTCCGAACCTCCGGCCCTCGGTGAGCACGCTGATGGCGCTCGCACCGCCGAGTTCGTAGGTGCGGGCGAGCGCGGCGGGGTCGTCGATCGCGGCGAGCGAGCCGCGTGACGGGCTCGAGCGCTTGATCTCTGCGATGACCTTCACACGGTCGGCGGGGGCGAGGGCGACGAGCGCGTCGAGCGCGTCGGGGCGCGCGAGGGCCGCGGCCTCGACCTCGGCCATCGGGCGATCGGCGCGGCGCGCCTCGGCGTCGGCGACCGCGTTCGCGGTGAGCTCGGCGAGCACGCGTCAGTGCGCCTTGGGCGCGACCTTGTCGCCGTCGACACCGTAGCCGGCGCGGGCGAGCGCCCACCCCACCACGAGCCCGACGACGAGGAGCGCCGCGGACGCCCACACGAGCCACTGCACGTCGAAGAAGAACGCGACGGTACCGATGGTGAAGGCGAGGAGCATGATCACCACGGCCGTCCAGGCCGCGGGCGAGTGTCCGTGGCCGGGGTCAACGTGCTCAGTGCTCATGGTGCTCCTTCTGTGCGGGGTCGGGGAAGAGTCTAGCGGGTGGGTTCGGCGCGCTCGTCGCCATCGGTGGGGTCGTCGCCGCGACTGAGATCGTCCCACGCGTCGACGGCACGATCGGATGTCGGAACCGCCGACGCGCCGTCCGCCGCGACACGCACACCGCTGCCGTACCGACGCGACGTGGGCCAGGCACGGCCCGTGACGACGACCGCGATGCCGGCGAGCACCACGACGACGCCGCCGGCGAGCGCGACGGCGGGCCAGGGCGACGCGACCACGTCGGCGACGAGCTCGGCCGTCGACTCGGCGCCGGCGACTCCCGTCGCCTCGGCGACCGCCGACGACACGGCGCGCACCGGATCGGCGATCGAGAGCGAGACGGCGAGCACGACGCACCCGCCGAGCAGCGCGGCGAGCAGGCCGAGCACGATCCGGATGAGCGGGCCGGCGATCGTGAGCGCACCGGCCAGCGCGAATCCGGCGAGCGCGAGCGCGGAGAGGGCGGGCGAAGCGCCCTGGCCGCCGACCTCGAGGCTCGCCGCGGAACCTGCGGCCGCACCGTCGACCAGAGTCGCCGTGTACCACGCCTGACTCCACGACAGGAGGGCGAGTCCGGATCCCACGAGTATGCCGAGGATCGCGACGAGCTTCATGCGGCGGGCCGGCACGTTCACCCCGCCTGCACGGGCCGCATGGCGTTCGCGACCGCGACCGCGCGCAACGGCGCGGCCGCCTTGTTCACCGACTCCTGGTACTCCGACTCGGGGTTCGAGTCGGCCACGAGGCCACCGCCCGCCTGCACGCGCGCGACGCCGCCGATGATGGTGGCGGTGCGGATCGCGATCGCGAGGTCGGCGTCGCCGCCGAAGCCGAAGTAGCCGACCACTCCTCCGTAGACGCCGCGCTGCGCCGGCTCGAGTTCGTCGATGATCTCGAGCGCGCGCGGTTTCGGTGCGCCCGAGAGCGTGCCAGCCGGGAACGTCGCCCGGAACACGTCGACCGCGTTCGCGTCGGGCCCGAGATCGCCCTCGACGGAGGAGACGAGGTGCATGATGTGGCTGAAGCGCTCGACGCGCATGAACTCGGTCACCTCGACCGTGCCCGCCGTGCAGACCTTCGCGAGGTCGTTGCGCGCGAGGTCGACGAGCATGAGGTGCTCGGCCTGCTCCTTCGGGTCGGCGACGAGTTCGGCCTCGAGGTCGGCGTCGTCCTCCGGGGTGGCGCCGCGGGGCTTCGAGCCGGCGATCGGGTGCGTGTACACGCGGCCGTCCTCGACCTTGACGAGGGCCTCCGGCGACGAGCCGACGATCCAGTACGGCTCGCCCGCGACATCCTCGAGGTGCAGCAGGTACATGTACGGGCTGGGGTTCAGGCTGCGGAGGACCCGGTACACGTCGATCGGGTGGGCCGTCGCCTCCTGCTCGAACCGCTGCGAGACGACGACCTGGAAGATGTCGCCCTCGCGGATGTACTCCTTCGACCGCTCGACCGCGGCGAGGAAGTCGGCCTTCTCGGTGCGGGACCGCGGCTCGGGTGCACGCGCGAGGTCGATCTCCGCGAGGTGTGCCTCGGCGGGCTCGGCGAGCGCGGACTGCATGCGGTCGAGGCGCGCCTGCGCGTCGGCCCAGAGCTGCTCGGCCGGCTCGTCGCGGTCGTTGAGCACGGATGCCACGAGCTGGACGGTTCCGGTCCGGTGGTCGATCACGACGAGCTCGGAGACGAATGCGAAGGCCTGGCCGGGCACGTCGAAGTCGGCCGGCGGGCGATTCGGCAGGTGCTCGATCTGGCGGATCGCCTCCCAGCCGATGAAGCCGACGAGGCCGCCGGTGAGCGGCGGCGCACCGGGCACGTCCTCGGTCTGCCACCGCAGGTAGAGCGCCTCGAGCGCGGCGAGCGGCGCGAGCTCGACGGATGTCTCGCCGAGGGCGCGTTCGCGCGACATCCCGTAGTCGAGCCACTCGACCCGGCCATCGCGGTCGGTGAGCACGCCGTGCGAGGCAGCGCCCACGAACGAGTAGCGCGACCAGATGCCGCCCTGCTCGGCCGATTCGAGCAGGAAGGTCCCGGGCCGGCCGCCCGCGAGCTTGCGGTAGATGCCGACCGGCGTCTCGCCGTCGGCGAAGAGCTCGCGCACGACGGGCACGACGCGGCGCCCGGGCAGGAGCGCCGTGAAGTCGCCGAAGCGGGTCGTGGCGGTGCGGGCGGCCGTCATCGTGCTCCTCCGGATCTGGGGTCGGGTGCGGGTGCGGACCCGACGCCGACGGTCACGACCTCCAGGGGGTCGCCGTCGAAGCAGGTGCGGGTGCCGGTGTGGCAGGCGACGCCGACCTGCTCGACCTGCACGAGCAGGGTGTCGGCGTCGCAGTCGAGCGCGGCGGAACGGACGTACTGCGCGTGGCCCGACGTGTCGCCCTTCCGCCAATACTCCTGACGCGATCGCGACCAGAACGTCACGCGCCCCTCGGTGAGCGTGCGCCGCATGGCCTCGCGGTCCATCCAGCCCAGCATGAGGACCTCCCCGGTGTCCCACTGCTGGATGACCGCGGGCAGCAGCCCGTCGGCGTTGAACGCCGCCCGGTCGACCGCGGCCGCGTCGGGCGTCCAGGGCTCGGCGTCGCGTTCGAGCTCCTCGTCGTCGCGGTACGTCATCGCACCACCCTTCCGTCCGCGGCGAGGGCCCGCTTGACCTCGCCGATGGTGAGCTCGCCGTTGTGGAAGACGGATGCCGCGAGCACGGCGTCGGCTCCGGCCTCGATCGCGGGCGCGAAGTGCTCGAGCGCACCGGCGCCGCCCGACGCGATGACGGGCACGCTCGAGAGCTCGTGCATGCGCCGCACGAGTTCGAGGTCGAAGCCCTGCTTGGTGCCGTCGGCGTCGATCGAGTTGACGAGCAACTCGCCCGCGCCGAGCCCGATCGCCCTGCGGGCCCAGTCGAGCGCGTCGAGCTCGGTCTCGGTGCGACCGCCGTGGGTGGTGACGACGAAGCCCGACTCGGTGCGACCGGAGCGCTTCACGTCGAGCGAGAGCACGCACACCTGCGCGCCGAACCGGTCGGCGATCTCGGCGATCAGCTCGGGGCGCGCGATCGCGGCGCTGTTCACGCCGATCTTGTCTGCGCCGTGGCCGAGCAGGCGCGCGACGTCGTCGGTCGAGCGGACGCCGCCGCCGACCGTGAGCGGGATGAAGACCTGCTCGGCGACCCTGCGGACCATGTCGAACGTCGTCGAGCGGTCGTCGACCGTGGCGGTGACGTCGAGGAAGGTCAGTTCGTCGGCGCCCTGCTCCGCATATCGGGCGGCGAGTTCGACGGGGTCGCCGGCGTCGCGGAGGTTCAGGAAGTTGACGCCCTTGACGACGCGGCCGCCGGCCACGTCGAGGCACGGGATCACGCGGACGGCGAGGGACATGCCTTGCTCCCTACAACCGGGCGGCGTGGATCGCGCTCACGAGGATCGCGCGCGCGCCCAGCTCGTACAGGGCGTCCATGACGTGGTTCGTCTCGACCCTGGGGATCATCACGCGGACGGCCACCCACTCGGGATCGTGCAAGGGCGAGACCGTGGGCGATTCGAACCCGGGCGCCGCGGCGGTCGCCGCCTCGAGCTTGGCCACGGGCACGTCGTAGTCGACGAGGACGTACTGGCGGGCGACGAGGACGCCCTGCAGCCGCCGCACGAGGGTCTGCGTGCCGGTGCGCTCCACGCCCGAGCCGATGAGCACGGCCTCGGAGTCGAGGATCACCGGGCCGAAGATGTCGAGCCCGGCCTTGCGGAGCGTCGAGCCAGTGGAGACGACGTCGGCGACGGCGTCGGCCACGCCGAGCCGCACCGCGGACTCGACCGCGCCGTCGAGCCTGACCAGCTTCGCCGTCACGCCGTGCCGGGCCAGGAAGTCGCCCACGAGACCCGGATAGCTCGTCGCCACGCGGACGCCGTCGAGGTCGGCGAGCTCGGCGTAGGCGCCGGGCGGGCCGGCGAATCGGAAGGTCGAGTCGCCGAAGCCGAGCGGCGCGATCTCGACGGCCTCGCTGCCCGAGTCGAGCAGCAGGTCGCGGCCCGTGATGCCGACGTCGAGCGCGCCCGAGCCGACGTAGGTCGCGATGTCGCGCGGGCGGAGGTAGAAGAACTCGACCCCGTTGCGGGGGTCGGCGACCACGAGTTCGCGCGAGTCCCTGCGACCGGTGTACCCGGCCTCGAAGAGCATCTGCGCGGCGGTCTCGGAGAGCGAGCCCTTGTTGGGCACGGCGATTCGGAGCATTCCCTGGCTTTCGTGTCGACGGAACTGATCTGCGGTCATGGCGCGATCAGAGATGTCGGTACACGTCGGCGAGCTCGAGGCCCTTCGCGAGCATCAGCACCTGCAGGTGGTAGAGGAGCTGCGAGATCTCCTCAGCCGTCTCGTCGTCGCTCTGGTACTCGGCGGCCATCCAGACCTCGGCCGCCTCCTCGACGATCTTCTTGCCGATGGCGTGCACGCCGGCGTCGAGCTGACGGACCGTGCCGCTGCCCTCGGGGCGGGTGCGGGCCGTGTCCTGCAGCTCGACGAAGAGGTCGTCGAAGGATTTCACCCGTCCAGACTAGCGGGGTCCTCGCGGGGCTCGTGGCGGTGTGACGCCACCGCGGCGCGGAGCTCGCTGATCCGCTCCTCCGGCACGCCGCGGAACACGGCCGAGCCGGCGACGAACGTGTCGGCGCCCGCCTCGGCGGCGATCCCGATCGTGTCGACCGTGATGCCGCCGTCGACCTGCAGCCAGACGTCGAGACCGGCGGCGGCGACCGCGTCGGCGACGCGTCGCAGCTTCGGCATCGTCTCGGAGATGAAGGACTGACCGCCGAAGCCCGGCTCGACGGTCATGACGAGGACCTGGTCGAACTCGGGCAGGAGGTCGAGGTACGGCGCGGCATCCGTCCCCGGCTTCAGCGCGATGCCCGCGCGCGCCCCGATCTGCCGCAGGTGCCGCGCGAGCGCGACGGGCTCGTTCACGGCCTCGGCGTGGAAGGTCACCGACGCCGCGCCCGCCTCGGCGTACCCCGGCGCCCAGCGGTCGGGGTCGTCGATCATGAGGTGCACGTCGAGCGGGATCGGACTGACCTGCTGCAGCCGCTGCACCATGGGCAGGCCGAACGTGAGGTTCGGCACGAAGTGGTTGTCCATGATGTCGACGTGCACGAGGTCGGCGGTGCCGATCCGTCCGAGTTCACGCTCGAGGTTCGCGAAGTCGGCCGCGAGGATGCTCGGGTTGATGCGCGTCGCCATGTCCGCAACCCTATCGGCGTCGGCCGCGCGCTCAGCGCTTGCGCACGAGCGCGATGAACATCGCGTCGGTGCCGTGACGGTGCGGCCAGAGCTGCACCGTGCGCCCGTCGCCGGCGAGGTCGAGCGGATGCTCCGCGAGCCCCTGCACGACGGCGGCCGTGTCGATCGCCTCGGCGGAGTCCCCCCAGCGCGCGAGCGCGCGCCCGAGGCTGCCGTGCGTCTCGGCCGTGTGCGGCGAGCACGTGACGTAGGCGAGCACGCCGCCGGGTGCGAGCGCGGCGAACGCGGCATCCGCCAACTCGCCCTGCAGCTCGGTGAGCTCGGCGACATCCGTCGGGGACTTCCGCCAGCGGGCCTCGGGCCGGCGGCGCAGCGCGCCGAGGCCCGTGCACGGCGCGTCGAGCAGGATGCGGTCGAACCCGCCGTCCGCGCCGAACGCGGCCGGATCGAGGTCACGACCGTCGCCGACGTGGACCGCCACCTCCAGCGGCACCGGAGCGACGGCCTTCCGCACGAGCTCGGCGCGCGCGGGCACGACCTCGTTCGCGTCGAGCGTCGCTCCGCCCGCGAGCGCCTCGGCCGCGAGGAGCGCGGTCTTGCCTCCCGGTCCGGCGCACACGTCGAGCCAGCGTTCGCCCGGCCGCACCGGGGCGACCCGACTCAGCGCGAGCGCTGCGAGCTGCGAGCCCTCGTCCTGGACGCGCACCCGGCCCGCGTTCGCGGCCACGACGTCGGACGGCGCCGCTGCCGTGAGGCCCGTCGGAGCGTATCGATCGGGCTCGCCGAGCACGGCCGGGTCGGCCGCGAGCCCCGGGAGGGCGGCGAGGTTCACCCGCGGCGACGCGTTGTCGGCCTCGAGGAGGGCGACCAGTTCGTCGCCGCGATCCTCGCGCTCGAGCGCCGCTCGCAGCGCCCGGATCACCCAGACGGGATGCGAGTGCACCGCGGCCAGCGCCGCATCCGCCGAACCGGCCTCCCCCGCGATCATCTCGAGCCAGTCCGCCGCCTCGCGCCGCGACACGGTGCGGAGGACGGCGTTCACGAACCCCGCGGCCGACGACGCGACGCGACGCGCGAGCGCGACCGACTCGTTGACGGCCGCGTGCGTCGGCACGCGCGTGGCGAGCAACTGGTGGGCGCCGAGCCGGAGCACGTCGAGGACCGGCGGATCGATCGCGGCCACGTCGCGCCCCGCCGCGAGCGCGATGATCGCGTCGTAGCGCCCGAGGAGGCGGAGCGTTCCGTAGGTCAGCTCGGTCGCGAGCGCGGCATCGGCCGGGCTGAGCCTCGCCCGTTCGATGCGGGTCGGCAGCAGCAGGTTCGCGTAGGCGTCGGTCTCGCGGACGGCGGCGAGGACGTCGAAGGCGACCATGCGCGCCGGCGAGACCTGTTCCGGTCGCGGGCGGCCGCCGCGTCCTCCTCCGCCACCGTCCCGTCGGGTCGTGCCGCGTCCGTTCCGTCCTCCGGCACCGCCGGAGCGACCTCCGCCGCCCGCACGTTCCCGGCCGTCACCGGGGGTCTGCCCGCTCATCGCGCCTCCGCCCGCTCGACGCCGAGCCCGCGCCACCAGTCCGCGGCGGCCATCGCGTTCCGGCCGGCGGGCTGGACCCGACGCAGCTCCATCGCCCCGTCGGCCGTGCCCACGAGGAGGCGCCTGCCGTCCAGGCGCAGTCCGCCCGGCTCGAGCTGCGGCGGCTCGCCTCCGACGGCGGCAGGCCGGGCCTCCAGGACCTTCAACCGGATGCCCCCGACCTCCGTGTGCGCGCCGGGTTCGGGGGTGACGCCGCGCACGCGCGCATCGACTTCGTCCGTCGATCGCGTCCAGTCGATCCGGCCGTCCTCGATCGAGAGCTTGGGCGCGAACGTCGGTTCTCCGGCCTGCGGGGTCGCGACGGCGGTGCCGGCGGCGATCGCGTCGACCACGCCGAGCACCAGGTCGGCCTCGGTCTCGGCGAGCGACTCGAGCGCCAGTCCCGCGGTCTCACCGGGCGCCACGGGCCGGGAGCGGGACGCGTAGACGTCGCCCGCGTCGAGCTCGGGCACGAGCCGGAAGACGCTCGCGCCGAGCTCGGCGTCGCCCGCGATGAGCGCGCGCTGCACGGGCGCCGCTCCGCGCCAGGCGGGAAGGACCGAGAAGTGCAGGTTGATCCATCCGTGCGCGGGCGTCGAGAGCAGCGGCTCGCGGACGAGGCCCCCGTACGCCACGACCACGCCGAGGTCGGGGCGAAGCTCGGCGATGCGGCCCGTGGCCTCGGCATCGAGGCGCGCCGCGTCGATCACCGGGATGCCGAGCCGCTCGGCGGCCTGCGCGACCGGCGACGGCGTGAGGACGCGCTTGCGGCCGAGCGGGGCCGGCGGGCGGGTGACGACGCCGACGACCTCGTGGCCGGATGCGGCGAGTCGTTCGAGGGTGGGCACGGCGACGGCGGGGGTTCCCGCGAACACGATCCGGAGGTGGGGCACACCCCATTGTCCCAGTGTCACGGGAGGTCGGGATCGTCCATGCGGACGCGGACGACCGGCGGGCGGCCGGGCCGCCGACCCGCGACCGGTCGACGGCGCTCGGTCGCGGCGCGGATCGCCTCGCCCTTCAGCGACTGGGCGACCTCGGGGCCGATGCCGTAGCCGAAGCGGACGATCGCGCGCTCGAGTCCCTCGTCGCCGGTCGGGGTCGGTCCGAGTACGTCGACGCCCTCGATGCCGCGCACACGCTCGAGCGCCGCTGCGAGCCGGTCGTGCGACGACACGACCGAGGCCATCCGCACGGCGGGCGGGAACCTCAGCACGCGCCGCGTCTCGAGCTCCTCCCCGGCCCACGCCGGTTGGCGCCACGTCGCGAGCGCAGTGCCGACCGCCCCGCCGACGCCGACGAGGAAGACCGGCGCTCCGGGCGCCGCGAGGGCGGCGGCGTTCGACCACCACCGCAGGCAGTCCTCCGCGACGCGGAGCGACTCGCGCAGCAGCATCCGCTCGCCGTCAAGGAGCAGCACGGCGCGGTAGCCGCCGTCGGCGATCGGCTCGGCCCCGCGGGTCGCCACGACGAGTTGCGGCTCGGCGCCGACGCGGAGGATCGGTCGCTCGCCGTCGGAGACCACGACGCGCGATCGCGGGAACGCGCGCCCGAGCTCCTCGGCGGTGCGGCTCGCGCCGACGACCGCCGCGCGCAGCTTCGTGCCCTCGCACACGGCGCATCGCCACGCCGTCGCAACCGTGCCGCACAGAGCGCAGACCGGGGCGCCGCCGCCGCGGGGCACCGCGAGCGCACCCCCGCACGCCGCACATCGGGACGGTTCCCGGCAGCGGTCGCACACCAGCATCGGCGTGTGCCCCGGTCGTGCGACCTGGACGAGCACGGGGCCGTCGGCGATCGCCGACTGCGCCTCGCGCCACGCGGCCGACGGGATGCGCGCGCCGCCGGACTCCGGCGCCGCCTGCTGGTCGGTCAGGACGACGCGCGGACGCGCGCCGCGTCGCAGCGGCACGTCGTGCACCCAGCCCACTTCCACGAGTCGCTGCACGTCGACGCTCCGGCTGTGCGCGAGGAACACCAGCGCCGCGCCGGACTGCTCCTGCCGGATGAGTGCCGCATCGCGGCTGTGCACGCCCGGTGCGAGCGGCTCGGCGTGCAGCGCATCGCCGTCGTCGACGATCACGATGAGCCCGAGACGGGCGGCCGGCGCGTACACGGTCGACCGGCTGCCGATGACGACCCGGGCGGCGTCGCCCGTCGCCTCGAGGAAGGCCCGGTACCGCGCGGGACCGGTCTGACGAGCGTCGGTCCGCAGGACCCGGCGCTGGTCGACCAACTCGGCGAGGGCGGCCTCGAGCTGCTCCTGGTCGCGATAGTCGGGAACGGCGACGATCGTCGAGCGATCCTGCGCGAGGGTGTGCGCGGCCGCCTGCGCGACCGTGCGCGCCCAGCCGCCGACCCACGCCCCGGACGAGAGCCGGACCGGCCGTGCGTCGGCGGCCGGCGCCATCCGCTCGCCGTCGGCGATTCCCCGCTCGACCCGGCCCGGTTCGTACCCCTCGATCGTCGTCGCCTCCGGCAGCGGCCCGGGATCGGGCTCGACGGACCGCCAGGCCTTCTCGGCGCGGACGTACCGCGGCGGGATCGCGATGCGGAGGACGTCGCTCGCATTGCCCGCCGCCCGGTCGGCCGCCGCACGCGCGAGCCGCCACACGTCGGGCGTGAGCGCCGGAACGTCGGAGACGACGTCGTCGAGCTCGCTGAGCTCGCCGCGGTACTCCGACCGCTCGGCGAGCTCCACGATCCACCCTGCGGCGATCCGCCCCCCGGAACGCAGGGGCACGCGCACGCGGGCTCCACGCACGGCGGCGTCCGCCAGACGAGCGGGGACTCGGTAGTCGAACAGCTGGTCGAGCTGCGGCAGTGGCGAGTCGACGAGGACCCTGGCCACGGGCCGGTCGGTCACCTCAGCGCCCGCCGGCCACGTCAGAGCCCGGCGGCCGCGCGGAGGTCGTCGACGCGGTCGAGCCGCTCCCAGGTGAAGTCGGGGAGCTCGCGGCCGAAGTGGCCGTAGGTCGCCGTCTTCGCGTAGATCGGGCGCAGCAGGTCGAGATCGCGGATGATCGCGGCCGGGCGGAGGTCGAACACTTCGCGGATGGCCTCGGTGATGCGCTCCTCGGGCAGGTGGCCGGTGCCGAACGTCTCGACGTACAGTCCAACGGGCGCCGCGGCGCCGATCGCGTAGGCGACCTGCAGCTCGAGCCGGTCGGCGAGCCCGGCGGCGACGGCGTTCTTCGCGACCCACCGCATGGCGTACGCCGCCGAGCGGTCGACCTTCGACGGGTCCTTGCCGCTGAAGGCGCCGCCGCCGTGGCGGCTCGCGCCGCCGTAGGTGTCGATGATGACCTTGCGGCCGGTGAGCCCGGCATCGCCCTGCGGGCCGCCGATCTCGAAGCGGCCGGTCGGGTTGATCAGCACCTTCAGCTCGGGGCGCGCGAGCTCGACCCGGTCGAGCGTGGGGCGGATGACCAGCTCCTCGACCTCGGCGCGCAGCTGCTCGGTCGACACCTTCGGGGAGTGCTGCGTGGAGAGCACGACGGTCTCGATGGTGCGCGCCGTCTGGCCCTCGTACCCGATGGTCACCTGCGTCTTGCCGTCGGGGCGGAGGTAGTCGAGCTCGCCCTGCTTCCGAACCTCGGCGAGGCGCTCGGCGAGGCGATGCGCGATCCAGATCGGCACGGGCATGAGCTCGGGCGTCTCGCGCACGGCGTAGCCGAACATGATGCCCTGGTCGCCTGCTCCCTGCCGGTCGAGCTCGTCGACGCTCGCGCCCTCGCGCGTCTCGAACGCGTCGTCGACGCCCTGGGCGATGTCGGGCGACTGGGCGCCGATCGAGACCGACACACCGCACGAGCGGCCGTCGAACCACACGTTGGACGAGTCGTAGCCGATCGAGGTGATGCGCTCGCGCACGATCGCGGGGATCTCGACGTACCCCTCGGTCGAGACCTCGCCCGCGACGTGCACGAGGCCCGTCGTCACGAGCGTCTCGACCGCGACGCGCGCCCCCGGGTCGACCGTGAGGAGCGCGTCGAGGATCGCGTCGGAGACCTGGTCGCAGATCTTGTCGGGGTGGCCCTCGGTGACGGACTCGGAGGTGAACTGGCGCAGTGCGCTCATGCGTGGTGGGTGTCCTTCGTGGTGGGCTCGGAGCCGGGCGCGAGGCGCGCGGCGATGACATCGAGGATGGCGTGCGCCACCGACATCTTGGTGCCGGATGCCTCGGCCGCGACGGCGTCGTCGGCGCCGATCACGCTCACGGCGTTCTCGTCGGCGGCGAAGCCGTGGTTCCAGCCGACGCGGTTGACGACGAGCAGGTCGGCGCCCTTGGCCCGGCGCTTCGCCCGACCGAGCTCGAGCAGCCGCTCCGGATCGGGCTCCGTCTCCGCCGCGAAGCCGACGAGCACGGTGCCGTCGTGCGGCGCCGCACCGAGCCCGGCGAGGATGTCGGGGGTGCGGACGAGTTCGATCGACATCCGCTCCTGGCCGTCGACCTTCTTGATCTTCGCGTCGCTGACGTCGGCCGGCCGGAAGTCGGCGACGGCGGCGGCCATCACGACGGCGTCCGCGCCGGAGGCGGCCGCGGTCACGGCCTGCTGCAGTTCGAGCGCGGTCGAGACGGCCACCACGCGGCAGCCGCCGGGCGAGGCCACCTCGAGGTTCGCCGCGACGAGCGTGACCTCGGCGCCGCGCGCCGCGGCCGCCTCGGCGATCGCGACGCCCTGCTTGCCGCTCGAGCGGTTGCCGAGGAAGCGCACGGGGTCGAGCGGCTCGCGCGTGCCGCCCGCGGTCACGACGATGCGTCGCCCGGCGAGGTCTCCGACGGATGCCGCTTCGGGCGGGTCGGCGTCGAGCCCGTGCCGTCGCGCGACCTCGAGGGCCGCCGCGACGATCGCGTCGGGCTCCTCGAGCCGGCCCGGGCCGCTGTCGGTGCCCGTGAGCTGTCCGACGGCGGGGCCGACGATCGTGACGCCGCGCTCGCGGAGCGTCGCGATGTTCGACCGCGTGGCGGGATGCCGCCACATCTCGGTGTGCATCGCCGGGGCGATGACGAGGGGTGCCTCGCTCGCGAGGACCGTGTTCCCGAGGAGGTCGTCGGCGAGCCCCGTCGCGAGCTTCGCGATCGAGTTCGCCGTCGCGGGGGCGATCACGATGAGGTCGGCCGCCTGGCCGATCGCGACGTGGCGGACCTCGGCGACGCCCTCGAAGAGGTCGACGTGCACCGGGTTGCGCGAGATCGCCTCGAGCGTCGGGCGCCCGACGAACCGCAGCGCCGACTCCGTCGGCACCACGTGCACGTCGTGGCCCGCGAGGACCAGCGACCGCACCACCGACACGGCCTTGTACGCCGCGATGCCGCCGGTGATGCCGACGACGATGTTCAGCGGCATCCGGGCCTGCCGGCTACTCGCCGATCGGACGGAGGCGCAGCTTGTCCTCGTTGACCTCGTGGAGGGCGACCGAGAGGGGCTTGTCGTCGATCGACGAATCGACCAGCGGGCCGACGTTGTCGAACAGGCTGCCCTCGTGGAGGTCGGCGTAGTAGTCGTTGATCTGGCGCGCCCGCTTCGAGGCGAAGATGACCAGCTGGTACTTCGAGTCGACCTTCGACAGCAGGTCGTCGATCGGCGGGTCGATGATGCCGGACAGCTTCTCAGCCATGGAGGGACTCCTTCAGGTGGGGCGCACTCGACGTGCGCGGAAGATCGTGGCGCGAGGCAGGCTGACGCCGACCCCGGCGAGGCCGCATCAAGTCTACGACCTTTTGCGCCGCGTCGCGGACCTCGTGGTTGACGACCTGGTGGTCGAACTCCTCGACCGCGGCGAGTTCGACCTTCGCGGTCTCGAGTCGGCGCTGCTGTTCGGCGGGGCTCTCGGTGCCCCGTCCGACGAGCCGGCGGACCAGTTCGTCCCACGTCGGCGGGAGCAGGAACACGAGCGTCGCCTCGGGCATCGCCCGGCGGACCGAGCGCGCGCCCTGGATGTCGATCTCGAGCAGCACGCTGCTGCCCGCGGCGATCGCCTCCTCGACCGGGCGACGCGGCGTGCCGTAGCGGTACGCGTTGTGGACGGTCGCCCACTCGAGCAACTCGCCGGCCTCGACCATCCGGTCGAACTCGTCATCGGAGACGAAGAAGTAGTGCTCGCCCTCGACCTCACCGGGCCGCGGCGCGCGCGTCGTCGCCGACACCGAGAGCTTGACGTCGGGGTGGTGCTCGCGGATGTAGCCCGCGACCGTGCCCTTGCCGACGGCCGTCGGCCCCGCCAGCACGACGAGTCGGTCGCCGATGCCGCCGTGATCGGCGACCCAACCCGCGGTGAACTCCCGCAGGCGCCGGCGCTGCAGTCGGCCGAGTCCCCCGAGGCGCTTGGAGTTCGCGATCTGCAGTTCCTCCATGATGCGCGCGCACTTGGTCTGCCCGATCGCGGGGATCGAGGTCAGGAACTCCGACACCCGCAGTCGACCCTCGACGCCCTCCGGTTCGTCGAACGCTGCGCGGAGCACGTCGAGCGGGCTCCGGTTCCCCTCGGCGATGTCGTGCTTGACGGCCGCGCGGGCGCGCCGCGCGGCGACCGCCGCCCGCGAGGCGGCGACGCGGTCGACCTCGGGCGGGGCGGATGCCACGACGCGGTCAGACATCGAGCGCTCCCACCTCGTCGGCGCGCCGCGCGATCGCGTCGGCGATGCCGTCGGGACCCGCGGCGAGCAGCCCCCGGCTGTCGGTGAGGATCGCGCCGGGCGCGAGCGCACCCAGTCGCGCCGGGACGTCTCGCAGCTCGCCGCCCTGGAACCCGATGCCGGGCACGAGCACGGGCACGCGCGGGCGCGTGTCGCTCGAGACGTCGATGCCGAACTCCTCGGGCACGATCGTGGCGCCGAGCACCACGCCGATCGAGCCGAACGGGCGCTCGTCGGCACCGTCGCGGCTCCGGTTCCACGCATCCACACCCGACACGATGGCACCGGCCACCGACGATCCCTCGCGGCTCGAGCCCTGCAGCACGGCCTGCTGGATCGCGGCCGCCTCGGGGTTCGAGGTGGCCGCGACGACGAACAGTCCGGCCTGCGCGGCCTCCGCCTGGCGCATGACGCCCTCGATCGAGCCGAGGCCCTGGTACGCGTAGATCGTCATGGCGTCGGCGCGCAGCGGGGAGGCCGGCGAGAGCCAGGCCTCGCCGTACGCCTCGACGGTCGAGCCGATGTCGCCGCGCTTGACGTCGGCGATCACGATGAGGCCCGCGTCGCGGGCGAGGCCCAGCACGCGCTCGAGCGCGGCGTAGCCGGCGGAGCCGTGCCGCTCGAAGAACGACACCTGCGGCTTCACGATCCCGACGCGTCCGGCCGCGGCATCCACGACCCGCAGGCCGAACTCGCGGACCCCCGCGCCCGAGTCGGGCAGGCCCCACTCGTCGAGCAGCCAGGCGTGCGGGTCGATGCCCACGCAGAGGCGTCCCCGGGTCCCGAACGCCTCGTCGAGACGCTCGCCGAACGACGCGACGACGCTCACGCGACCACCTCGGCCGCGCGACGGCGCGCGTACTCCTGCAGGCTCGTCACGTCGAAGCCGCCGTCGTTCGCGTCGAGCGAGGCGACCGCGGCCGAGAGCTCCGCGATGGTCGTGAAGAGCGGGATGTCGGCCGCGACCGCGGCCGCGCGGATCTCGTAGCCGTCGGCACGCGCCGAACGGCCGCTCGGCGTGTTCACGACGACGTCGATCTCGCCGCGGTGGATGAGCTCGACCACCGAGGTGGCGTCCTCCCCCTGCTTCTCGCTGAACTTCAGCACGACGTCGGCGGCGATGCCGTTGCGACGCAGCACCTCGGCCGTACCCTCGGTCGCGACGAGGTCGTAGCCGAGCTGCTGCATGCGGAGCACCGGCAGGATGATCGCGCGCTTGTCGCGATCGGAGACCGAGACGAACACGCGGCCCGACAGCGGCATCCCGCCGTACGCGGCGAGCTGGCTCTTCGCGAACGCACGCGGGAAGTCGCGGTCGATGCCCATGACCTCGCCGGTCGAGCGCATCTCGGGTCCGAGCACCGAGTCGACCATGATGCCCTCGCGGGTCCGGAAGCGGTGGAACGGCAGGACGGCCTCCTTGACGGCGACCGGAGCGTCGAGCGGCACCTTCGAGCCGTCGACCTCGGGCAGCATGCCCTCGGCGACGAGCGTGCGGATCGAGTCGCCGACCATGATGCGCGACGCGGCCTTCGCGAGCGGGATGCCGAGCGCCTTCGACACGAAGGGCACCGTGCGGCTCGCGCGCGGGTTCGCCTCGAGCACGTAGAGGACGCCCGCGCCGATGGCGAACTGCACGTTGAGCAGCCCCCGGACGCCGATGCCCTCGGCGATCGCGCGCGTCGCCTCGCGGACCCGGTCGACCTCGGCACGCCCGAGCGTGACGGGCGGCAGGGTGCAGCTCGAGTCGCCCGAGTGGATGCCGGCCTCCTCGATGTGCTCCATGACGCCGCCGACGTAGAGCTCGGTGCCGTCGTAGAGCGCGTCGACGTCGATCTCGATCGCGTCGTCGAGGAAGCGGTCGACGAGCAGCGGATGCGTCGGGCCGACGATGCCCTGATCGTCGATGCGCGCGAAGTAGTCCACGAGCGAGGCGGTGTCGTAGACGATCTCCATGCCGCGTCCGCCGAGCACGAAGCTCGGACGCACGAGCACCGGGTAGCCGATCTCCTCGGCGACCTGCACCGCGCCCGTCAGCTCGGTCGCGGTGCCGTTGCGCGGCGCGAGCAGGCCCGCTCCGTCGAGGATCGCCGCGAACTGCCCGCGCTCCTCCGCGAGGTCGATGGCCTCCGGCGTCGTGCCGAGGATCGGCACGCCCGCCGCCTCGAGTCCCTTCGCGAGCCCGAGCGCGGTCTGGCCGCCGAGCTGCACGACGACGCCGACGAGTTCGCCCGACTGCGACTCGGCGTGGATGACCTCGAGCACGTCCTCCAGCGTGAGCGGCTCGAAGTACAGCCGATCGCTCGTGTCGTAGTCGGTCGAGACCGTCTCGGGGTTGCAGTTGATCATGATCGTCTCGTACCCGGCGTCGGAGAGCGCGAACGACGCGTGCACGCACGAGTAGTCGAACTCGACACCCTGACCGATGCGGTTCGGGCCCGACCCGAGGATGACGACCTTGCGACGGTCGCTCGGTGCGACCTCGGTCTCGAGGTCGTAGCTCGAGTAGTGGTATGGCGTGAGGGCGGGGAACTCGCCCGCGCACGTGTCGACGGTCTTGAACACCGGGCGGATGCCGAGGATGTGACGCACCTCGCGGGCGTCGGCCTCGCCGAAGCCGCGCAGCTGGCCGATCTGCGCGTCGGAGAACCCGTGGTCCTTCGCGAGCAGGAGCGTATCGGTGTCGAGCGCGTCGGCGCCGGCGA
The DNA here is from genome assembly GCF_044769845.1 of Agromyces sp. GXQ0307. Classification (NCBI taxonomy): domain Bacteria; kingdom Bacillati; phylum Actinomycetota; class Actinomycetes; order Micrococcales; family Microbacteriaceae; genus Agromyces; species Agromyces sp. GXQ0307. The sequence goes on from NZ_JBIZVY010000003.1 coordinate 380,025, forward strand.
TCCGCTCGGCGACCTCGTTGATGAGCACGATCTGGTCGAGGAACCAGGGGTCGATCTTCGTGGCCTCGAACGCCTGCTCGATCGACGCGCCCTTGCGGAGCGCCTGCTGCACGAGGACGATGCGCCCGTCGGTCGGCACCGTGGCCGCCTCGAGCAGTTCGTCGACCGACCGCGTCTCGTCGGCCCAGTGGAAGCTCGATCCGCGCTTCTCGAGCGAGCGCAGCGCCTTCTGCAGCGCGGTCGTGAAGTTGCGGCCGATCGCCATCGCCTCGCCGACCGACTTCATGGTGGTCGTCAGCGTCGGGTCGGCGGCCGGGAACTTCTCGAACGCGAACCGCGGCACCTTGACGACCACGTAGTCGAGCGTCGGCTCGAAGCTCGCCGGCGTGACCTTCGTGATGTCGTTCGGGATCTCGTCGAGCCGGTACCCGATCGCGAGCTTGGCGGCGATCTTCGCGATCGGGAAGCCCGTGGCCTTCGACGCCAACGCCGACGAACGCGACACGCGCGGGTTCATCTCGATGACGATGACGCGCCCGTTCTCGGGGTCGACGGCGAACTGGATGTTGCAGCCACCGGTGTCGACGCCGACGGCGCGGATGATGTCGATGCCGATGTCGCGAAGCTTCTGGTACTCGCGGTCGGTGAGCGTCAGCGCGGGCGCGACCGTGATCGAGTCGCCCGTGTGCACGCCGACCGGGTCGACGTTCTCGATCGAGCAGACCACGACGGTGTTGTCGTGGGTGTCGCGCATGAGCTCGAGCTCGTACTCCTTCCAGCCGAGGATCGACTCCTCGAGGAGCACCTCGGTGGTGGGCGAGTCGTGCAGGCCCTGCGTCACGATGCGGACCAGGTCCTCCTCGGTGTACGCGAAGCCCGAGCCGAGACCGCCCATGGTGAACGAGGGGCGGACGACGAGCGGGTAGCCGAGGTCGAGCGCGAACTCCTTCGCCTGCTCGAGGGTCGTCGCGACGTGCGAGCGCGCGACATCCGCCCCCGCCTCGATCACGAGGTCCTTAAAGAGCTGGCGGTCCTCGCCCTTGCGGATCGCATCGACCTTGGCGCCGATGAGCTCGACGCCGTGCTTGTCGAGGATCCCGGCGTCGTGCAGCGCGATCGCCGCGTTCAGCGCCGTCTGGCCGCCGAGCGTGGGCAGCACGGCATCCGGCTTCTCCTTCACGATGATCGACTCGATCACCTCGGGGGTGATCGGCTCGACGTACGTCGCGTCGGCGAAGTCCGGGTCGGTCATGATCGTCGCCGGGTTCGGGTTCACGAGGATGACCCGGACGCCCTCTGCGCGGAGGACGCGGCACGCCTGGGTGCCCGAGTAGTCGAACTCGGCCGCTTGGCCGATGACGATCGGGCCCGACCCGATGACGAGGACGGAGTTGATGTCGTCGCGCTTGGGCATTACTTGCCGGCCTCCTGGCTGTCGTCGGTGGTCCTGTTCGCGATGACCATGTCGCGGAAGCGGTCGAAGAGGTATTCCGCATCGTGCGGGCCGGCCGCCGACTCGGGGTGGTACTGCACCGAGAAGGCGGGGATGTCGAGGCAGTTGAGGCCCTCGACCACGTCGTCGTTGAGGTCGACGTGGCTGACCTCGACGCGGCCGAAGCCCTGGCTCGACTCGCTGATCGCGTCGGTCGGCGCCGCGACGGCGAAGCCGTGGTTGTGCGCCGTGATCTCGACGCGACCGGTCGCGCGGTCGAGCACCGGCTGGTTGATGCCCCGGTGCCCGAAGGGCAGCTTGTAGGTGTCGAAGCCGAGGGCGCGACCGAGCAGCTGGTTGCCGAAGCAGATCCCGAAGTACGGCAGGCCGGCGCGGAGCGCCGAGCGCAGGAGCTCGACGTGGCGCTCGGACGCGCTCGGGTCGCCGGGTCCGTTGGAGAAGAACAGCGCGTCGGGCTCGAGCGCGAGCACGTCGTCGGCCGTCACGGTCTGCGGGAGCACGTGGACGTCGAATCCGCGGTCGGCGAGGTGATTCAGCGTGGACGTCTTCACCCCGAGGTCGAGCACCGCGACTGAGCCGATGCGCTCCCCCGTCGCGGGCAGGGTGTAGCGCTCGCTCGTGGAGACCGCGCCGGAGAGGTTGCGGCCGGCCATCTGCTCGCCGGACTGCACGAGGTCGAGCTGCTCGCCGGGCGAGAGGTACGCCTCCTCGCCCGAGAACACGCCCGCGCGCATCGCGCCGAGCGAGCGGATGTGCCGCGTCACGGCGCGCGTGTCGATGCCGCTGATGCCGACGATCCCGGCGGCCGCGAGGTCGTCGTCGAGGCTCCGCTGCGAACGGAAGTTCGACACGACCCGGGAGGGGTCGCGCACGACGAAGCCCGCGACCCAGATGCGCGCGGACTCCATGTCCTCGTCGTTCATGCCCGTGTTGCCGATGTGCGGCGCGGTCATGAGCACGATCTGCCCGGCGTACGAGGGGTCGGTCAGCGTCTCCTGGTAGCCGGTCATGCCGGTCGCGAACACGGCCTCGCCGAGCGTGCGTCCGCGGGCGCCGTATGCGCGCCCCTCGTACCTGGTTCCGTCCTCGAGCACGAGGACGGCCCGGTTCGGGTCGACGGCGGCGGGCGCCTGCTCGTCGACGGTGGTCGGGGTCTCAGCCATCCGAGGCCTCGCTCTCTTCTGCATCCGGCCGCGGCGCCTCGGGCGCCGCGGCGATCTCGTTCACGGCCGCCACGAACCGGGCGGAGTCGCCCGGGTACCGGCACCGAAGGTAGCTGTCGACCCGTGTCGGAACCTCGGGTTCCGACCGGTCGTCGACGATCCAGGTGAGGGCCACGAGGCCCTCGGGCTCGACCCCGCGATCGATCGCGTAGGTGGCCGTCCCGGCGGCCGCGATGCGGTCGGCGGGGATGAAGGTCGGGAGCTCGCCGGCGATGCGCAGCAGTACGCCCGTGCGATGCACCTCGACCCGCGCGGACCCGCGGAACGCGAGTCCCTCGACGGCGAGCCGCTCGAGCGGGTCGGCCTCGGGGGTCGTCGCGACGTAGAGCGCCTCGACCTCCAGGGTCGCCGTGCCGGGATCGGCGGGCGGGGCGTAGGCTGCGAGCGTCTCGTCGCGGACCGTGCGGCGACGCCAGGAGCGCCACATGAGCCAGGCGGCGACGGCGACGACGACGACCGCGACGAGTGCGCCGATCCAGCGGCTATCCACGCGCACCCCCGTCGTTCAGGCGAGCGGATGCCTCGGCGACCTCGTCGGCCGGCCGGACGGTGCCGTCGAGCAGCGTGGGCACGCCGCGGTGGAAGGTCGCGACGACCCGGCCCGGGAGGGTGCGCCCGAGGTAGGGCGAGTTGACGCTCCGACCCGCGAGCCGCTCGACGCCGAAGGCCGCGCTCGCGCTCGGGTCGACGAGCGTCACCTCGGCGGCCGAACCGACGGCGACGGGCTCGCCGTGGCCGGCGAGCCGGCCGATGCGCGCCGGCGTGGCGGACAGCACGCGCGCGACATCCGCCCAGTCCATGCGCCCGGGGTCGACCATGGCCTGCTGCACGACCGAGAGGGCCGACTCGAGGCCGACCATGCCGTTCGCCGCGGCGTCCCATTCGGACTCCTTCGCCTCGACGGGGTGCGGGGCGTGGTCGGTCGCGACGATGTCGATCGTGCCGTCGGCGAGCGCGTCGCGGAGCGCCTCGACGTCCTCCGCGCGGCGCAGCGGCGGGTTCACCTTGTAGCGCGCGTCGTACCCCGCGACCAGGTCCTCCGTCAGCAGGAGGTGGTGCGGCGTGACCTCGGCGGTCACGTCGATGCCGCGCGCCTTCGCCCAGCGGATGACCTCGACCGACCCGGCCGTGGAGACGTGGCACACGTGCAGGCGCGAGCCGACGTGCTCGGCGAGGAGCACGTCGCGGGCGATGATCGACTCCTCGGCGACCGCGGGCCAACCGGCGAGGCCGAGTTCACCGGAGAGTGCGCCCTCGTTCATCTGGGCGCCCTGCGTGAGGCGCGGCTCCTGCGCGTGCTGCGCGATGACGCCGTCGAAGGCCTTCACGTATTCGAGCGCGCGGCGCATGAGCAGCGGGTCGAAGACGCAGAAGCCGTCGTCGCTGAAGACCCGCACACGCGCGCGCGACGCGGCCATCGCGCCGAGCTCGGCGAGTCGCTCGCCCTGCAGCCCGACCGTGACGGCGCCGATCGGCTGCACGGTCGCGTAGCCGGCGGCCTCGCCGAGCGAGAGCTCCTGCTCGACGACGCCCGCGGTGTCGGCGACGGGGAACGTGTTGGCCATGGCGAAGACCGCCGTGAAGCCGCCGGCGGCGGCCGCCTGCGTGCCCGTGAGCACGGTCTCGCTCTGCTCGTAGCCCGGCTCGCGGAGGTGCGTGTGCAGGTCGACGAGGCCGGGGAGGGCGACGAGCCCGTCGGCATCGATCACCGTGGCGCCCGCGGCATCCGCCACCGTGCCGACCTCGGCGATGCGCCCGTCGTCGAGCAGGATGTCGGCGCGCCCTCCCGTGGGCAGCGTCGCGCCGCGGATCAGGAACGACTCGCTCATCGGTTCTCCCCCCGTTCGCCGGACAGCAACAGGTAGAGGGCGGCCATTCTCACTGATACTCCGTTCGCGACCTGCTCGCGCACCGTCGACTGCGTGGAATCGGCGGCGCGGGCGGCGATCTCGAGCCCGCGGTTCATGGGGCCCGGATGCATGACCATCGTAGTCTCGGGAAGCTGCGCGAACCGGTGGTCGTCGAGCCCCCAGGTGCGCGCGTATTCGCGGCTGTTCGGGAAGAACGCGCCCTGCATGCGCTCCGCCTGGATGCGCAGCATCATGACGACGTCGGGGGCGTCGGCGAGCGCCCGGTCGAGGTCGTATTCGATCGTGGCGGGCCAGCCCGACACGTCGACGGGCACGAGCGTCGGCGGCGCGACGAGGGTGACGTCGGCGCCGAGCGTCTCGAGGAGCCACACGTTCGAGCGTGCGACGCGCGAGTGCAGGATGTCGCCGACGACGACGACGCGCACGCCGTCGAGGTCGCGGCCCCGCGAGGCGCCCCCGTGCAGGCGGCGCCGCATGGTGAACGCGTCGAGCAGCGCCTGCGTGGGGTGCTCGTGCGTGCCGTCGCCGGCGTTCACGACGCCCGCGTCGATCCATCCGCTGGTCGCCAGCGTGAGCGGCGCACCCGACGACGGATGGCGGATGACGACGCCGTCGGCGCCCATCGCCTGCAGCGTCTGCGCCGTGTCCTTCAGGCTCTCGCCCTTCGAGACGCTCGAGCCCTTGGCGCTGAAGTTGATGACGTCGGCCGACAGCCGCTTCGCGGCGGCCTCGAACGAGATGCGGGTGCGCGTGGAGTCCTCGAAGAAGAGGTTGACCACGGTGCGGCCGCGGAGCGTGGGGAGCTTCTTCACCTCGCGCTCCTGCACGGCCGCCATGTCCTCGGCGACGTCGAGCAGACCGATGGCCTCGTCCCGCGAGAGGTCGCGGGTGCTCAGCAGGTGCCTCACTCGTCGCCTCCCTCGATGGTGACGGCGTCCTCGCCGTCGATCTCGGCGAGGTGCACGTTGATGCGCTCGCGGGTGGAGCTCGGCAGGTTCTTCCCGACGTAGTCGGCGCGGATCGGGAACTCGCGGTGGCCGCGGTCGACGAGCACCGCGAGGCGCACGGCACGGGCGCGTCCGAGGTCGGCGAGGGCGTCGAGGGCTGCGCGGATGGTGCGGCCCGAGTAGAGCACGTCGTCGACGAGCACGACGATGCGGCCGTCGATGCCGTCGCCCGGCACGTCGGTCGGATGCGTGGCGCGCACGGGGTTGCGGCCCAGGTCGTCGCGGTACATCGTCACGTCGAGGGCCCCGGCGGGCACCTCGACGCCGGCGATCCGGGAGACGATCCGGGCGAGTCGTTCGGCGAGGGCCACGCCGCGCGTGGGGATGCCGAGGAGGACGAGATCGTCGGCGCCGCGATTGGCTTCGAGGATCTCGTGGGCGATGCGGGTCAACGCCCGCTCGAGGTCTGCCTGCTGGAGCACGGTGCGCACAGCGGTGCGGACTCCCTTCTCCGCCTCACGGGACGGGCTTCAAGGTTGTCGGTCGCTCGATCCTACCAGCGAGCGGCGGATGTCCCGTGCGGCACCGTCCACGACCCGGAAGGGGTGAGACGCGTCCCGTCCCACCCCTTCGGGCGATCGTCCCGCCCGTTCACCGAGTTCCGGTGCGGCCGTGCAGCACCCGGGAGGCGATCACGAGCGCCGCAGCGATGAGCACGAAGTTCTTGGCGACGTACTGGCCGAGAAGCGTCGGGCCGGCGGCCGTGACCAGTTGGTCGGTGAAGAACACGATCGGCGAGAGGATGCCGACGAACGCCACGGCGAGGACGACGAGCCCGGCCCGGGCGAATCGGCCCGAGATCAACAGCAGGCCCGCCGTGGTCTCGATGACGGCCGTGAGCACGAGCGCGATCTGCCCACCCACGAGGTCGAACGTGAGCACGCCCCAGGTCGCCTCGACGAGCGGCTCGAGCGGGCTGGCACCCGGGAAGAACTTCAGCGCGCCGAAGACGACGAACACGGCGCCGAGCGCGACCCGCAGCGCGGGGATGCTCCAGCGCTCGAGGAACGCGGTGAGGGCGCCCTCGGCGTCGGCCAGGCGGACGGCGAGCGACCGGTGGTCGACGGTGCGTCGTGCGCCGGCCTGCTGCAGTCCGTGAGCGGAGAAGGTGGTCATGACGGAGTGCTCCTTCCAGAGCGATGGTCGAGTGCGGGGGTGATGGATGCCGCGGAGTGCGACATGTCCCAGTGAACGACCGGAGACGCTCCCCCGGATCAGTGCGCGCGCGGGAACCCGCGGAGGGACATCCCCGTTTCCCGTCGGGGGAAGGCCCGGTGCCGTGCTCCGGGTGGACCCGCACTCCACCCCCGTCCGGGGGATCCTGCCGCGGAGGTCTGGCGCCGCCATTGCAGCACGTGCTGCAATGGCGCATGGCCGACGTCATGATCGCCGTCATGCCCTTCGCGGGCCACGTCGCACCGCTCGCGGCCGTGACCGCCGCCTTCGTCGAAGCGGGGCATCGGGTCCGCGTCTACACGGGGCGCGCCTACGCCGACCGGTTCGCCGCACTCGGCGCGGCGGTGGTCACCTGGTCGGCCGCGCCGGACTTCGACGAGCACGACATCGCCGCGACGTTCCCCGCGCTGCGGGACCGCAAGGGTCCACGCCAGCTGCTCGCCAACGTCGAGCACCTGTTCGTCGGGACCGGGGCCGCGCAGGGCGACGATCTCGTCGCCGCCTACGCGGATCGCCCCTGGGACGTCATCGTCGCCGACGGGCTGAGCCTCGGCACGCACTTCGCCGCGGAGCGCACCGGCACGCCGTCCGTCACGGTGAGTATCGTCCCGCTCTCGATCCCCACGCCCGAGCTGCCGCCGCCGATCCTCCCGCTGCTCCCCGCGAGAGGACCGCTCGGGCGGCTCCGCGACCGGGTGCTGAACGCCGTCCTCGCGGTCGGCGCGCGCGGCGTGCAGCGTGCCTACGACGCGCAGCGCGCGGCATCCGGCCTTCCGCCGACCGACGCGCCGCTCGAGGCCGCCTGGCACTCCCCCGACCTCGTCTGCGCGTCTGGCGTTCCCGAACTCGAGTTCCCGCGCCGCTCGTGGCCCGTCCGCATCGAGTTCGTCGGCGCGCTCGCACCGACCGGATCGATCCGGCCGGACCCGCCGACTTGGTGGAGCGAACTGCCGGAGGACCGACCCGTCGTGCACGTCACGCAGGGCACGTTGAACGTCGACCCGGACGACCTCATCCGCCCCGCCTTCGCGGCGCTCGGCCGGCAGCCCGTTTCGATCGTCGCGACGACCGGACGCGCCGACGCCCCCGACCTGCCGTTCCCGGCACCCCCGAATGCCTACGTGGCCGGGCTCGTCGACTACGCCGCCCTCCTCCCGCGCCTCGAGGCCATGATCACGAACGGCGGCTGGGGTGGCGTGCTGGCGGCGCTCTCCCACGGCATCCCGCTCATCGTCGCCGGCGGCGACATCGACAAGCCCGTCATCGCGGCGCGCGTCGGCTGGGCGGGCGCGGGCATCGACCTGCGGACGGGCACGCCGACGCCCCGGGCGATCCTCCGCGCCTGGCGGCGGCTCTCGTCGGACCCGTCCTATCGGGAGCGGGCCGCGGCGATCGGCCGCGCGCTGCGGGCGCACGACGGCCCCCGCGAGGTGGTCGAGCACACGATGGCGCTCGTCGAAGGTCGACGGAACGAGCGCGCCGCGGCCTGACCCTCGCCGGAACGAGCGGGCTGCGGCATCAGCGGATCCGGAACGGAGCGCCGGCGGCCGACCACCGCGGACGCGTCGCGCCCGGGCTCAGCCCTTCGCCTGCGACACGGCCGCGAGGAGGCCGTTCACGAAGCCCGCGGAGTCGTCGGTCGAGAGCACCGTCGCGGCCTCGACCGCCTCGGAGATCGCGACCGGGTCGGGCACCTCGTCGTTGTAGACGATCTCCCACACGCCGATGCGCAGCAGCGCCCGGTCGACGGCCGGCATCCGCTCCAGCGTCCAGCCGCGCGAGTGCGTCGTGATGAGCTCGTCGATCTCCTCGCGGTGGTCGACGATGCCGTCGACGATCTCGCGGGCGTACAGCCAGGACGCCTGGCGCTCGGGCTCGTTCACGGCCCGCTCGGCCTCGGCCACGAGCACCTGCTCGACCGGGACCTGGCGCATGTCGGCCGAGTACAGCATGTCGAGGGCGCGCTTGCGCGCCTTCGTGCGGGCGCTCACTAGTCGTTCACACGGCCGAGGTAGTCGCCCGAACGGGTGTCGACCTTGACCTTGGTGCCGGTCTCGAGGAACAGCGGGACCTGGATCTCGTAGCCGGTCTCGACCGTCGCGGGCTTGGTTCCGCCGGTCGAGCGGTCGCCCTGCAGGCCGGGCTCGGTGTAGGTGATCTCGAGCACGACGGAGGCCGGGAGCTCGATGTAGAGGGGGTTGCCGTTGTTCAGCGCGATCGTGACCGCCTGGTTCTCGAGCATGAAGTTCTTGGCGTCGCCGACGGTCGCCGCGGGAACGGTGAGCTGGTCGTAGTCGGTCTGGTCCATGAAGACGAAGCCGTCGCCGTCGTTGTAGAGGTAGGTGAAGTCGCGACGGTCGACGTTCTCGATGTCGACCTTGGCACCCGCGTTGTACGTCTTGTCGACGACCTTGCCGGTGACGACGTTCTTCAGCTTGGTGCGCACGAACGCACCGCCCTTGCCGGGCTTGACGTGCTGGAACTCGACGACGCTCCAGAGCTGGCCGTCGATGTTCAGGACGACGCCGTTCTTGATGTCAGCGGTGGATGCCATGGAAGTGCTTTCCGTTCGATGGAGGGAAGTCTCTGGGCACGCCGAAGGGCATGCGACTGATCGAGTGTAGTCGACTCAGCTGGGCGAGCGCAGGGCAGCGCGCACGACCCAGTCGACGGCGAGCCGGTACGACTCGGCACCGAACCCCGCGATGACCCCCGACGCGACACCCGAGATCACGCTCGTGTGCCGGAACGCCTCGCGCGCGTGCGGGTTCGAGAGATGCACCTCGACGAGCGGCACGCCGGCCGTCGTCAGCTGGGCGGCCGCGTCGCGCAGCGCGTAGCTGTAGTGCGTGAACGCAGCCGGGTTCAGCACGACCGGCAGCCGGCGATCGACGGCCTCGTGGATCCATCCGATGAGCTCGCCCTCGTCGTCGGTCTGCCGCAGGTCGATCTCCACGCCGTCGGGAACGGATGCCGCGAGGCCCGCGCCGATGTCGGCGAGCGTCTCCGAACCGTACACCTCGGGCTCGCGCGTGCCGAGCCGGCCGAGGTTGGGGCCGTTCAGGACGAGGATCGTGGTCATGCCCGAAGCCTAGCGGCGCGGCATCCGTCGCCCGACCCGGCGCCCGCACGGGCCCTCAGGACGCGATCTCCTGGTATGCCGCGAAGAGCAGCGACTGGTCGGGCGCGAGCATGACCGTCGGTTTCGCGAGGTCGTCGAGCACGATGAAGCGCAGCTGGCCGGCCCGGGACTTCTTGTCGCGCTGCATGGTCGCGAGAAGCGTGTTCCAACGGCCCGCCGGGTACGAGGTCGGCAGGCTCAGCAGGTCGAGCACGCGCTTGTGCCGGTCGGCGACCTCGTCGGACAGGCGCCCCGAGAGACGGCCGAGCTCGGCAGCGAAGGCCATGCCGACCGCGACGGCGGCTCCGTGCCGCCACTGGTAGCGCTCGGCGTGCTCGACCGCGTGGCCGAGCGTGTGCCCGTAGTTGAGGATCTCGCGGAGGCCCGCCTCGCGGAAGTCCTCGGAGACGACGTCGGCCTTCATGCGGATCGCGAGCTCGACCACCCGCCGGAACTCGGATGTCGTCGGGTCCGTCGCGGCCTCCGGGTCGGCCTCGATCACGTCGAGGATCTCGGGGTAGCGGATGAACCCGGCCTTCACGATCTCGGCGAAGCCGGCGAGGATCTCGTTCTTCGGCAGGGTGTCGAGCACCTCGAGGTCGCACAGCACCTCGGCCGGCGCGTGGAAGACGCCCACGAGGTTCTTGCCCTCGTTCGTGTTGATGCCAGTCTTGCCGCCGACCGCCGCGTCGACCATGCCCAGCACGGTCGTCGGCACCTGCACGATACGGACGCCGCGGAGCCACGTCGCGGCGACGAAGCCCGCGAGATCGGTGATCGCGCCACCGCCGAATCCGACGACCACGTCGGTCCGCGTGAAGTCGGCCTGCCCGAGGATCTGCCAGCAGAACGCCGCCACCTCGACCCGCTTGGCCTGCTCGGCGTCCGGGACCTCGGCGAGCAGGACCTCGAATCGGTCCGCGAGCGACTCGCGGAGCGCCGCGGCGCGCGCGCCGAGCGTGGCCGGGTGCACGATGAGGACCTTGCGGGCCGCCGACCCGATCGCCTCGGCGAGTCCGTCGACGACGCCGCGGCCGATGCGCACGTCGTAGCCCTCCTCGCCGCCGACCCGGATCACGGTCGCCTCGTGCTCGCTCATGCGCGTCCTCCTGCCCACTCGGTGATCTCCTCGACGATCCGCGCGACCGAGCGACGCGTGGTGTCGATGCTGAGGCCGGCGACCTCGTCGTACAGGGGGCGGCGCTCCTCGCGGATGCGGATCCAGCGCTCGAGCCCGCCGTCGGCGAGCAGCGGCCGGGTGCCGCCGCTGAGCCTCGGCGCGACGGCCTCGGGCCTCACGTCGAGCCGGACGACCGCGAGACCGGCGAGGTCGGCACGGGTGCCGGCGTCGAGCACGGCGCCGCCACCGAGCGAGACGACCGCCTCCTCGCGCAGCGCCTCGGCGACCACCTCGCGCTCGAACGCCCGGAAGCCCGCCTCGCCGTGGTGCTCGAAGATCTGCTCGATCGGGCCGTGGCGCTCGACGATGCGCTGGTCGGTGTCGACGAAAGGGGCGCCGAGGGATGCCGCGAGGCGGGCCCCCACCCGGGACTTGCCCGACCCCATCGGCCCGACGAGCACGATCGGCAGCGGCACCGGGCGCGGAGCGCCCGGCACGACGTCCGATGCGGACGGCTCAGGCACGGACCGCGCCGTCGGCGACCTCGCTCGCCAGCGCGTCGGGGATGGCGGCGAGGTACCCCTCGAGGTTGCGCCGCGTCTCGCCGACCGAGTCGCCGCCGAACTTCTCGAGCACCGCGTTCGCGAGGGTCAGTGCGACCATGGCCTCGCCGACGACACCCGCCGCCGGCACGGCGCAGACGTCGGAGCGCTGGTGATGCGCGGGCGCGGGCTCACCGGTCGCCACGTCGATCGTCGGGAGCGCGTGCGGCACGGTCGCGATCGGCTTCATCCCGGCCCGGACGCGCAGCACCGTCCCGGTCGACATGCCACCCTCGGTGCCGCCCGCGCGGTCGCTCGCACGCACGATCCGGCCGTCGGCGAGGTGCAACTGGTCGTGCGCCGCCGATCCGCGCCGGCGGGTCGTCTCGAACCCGTCGCCGACCTCGACCCCCTTGATCGCCTGGATGCCCATGAGGGCGGCCGCAAGCTGCGCGTCGAGGCGGCGGTCCCAGTGCACGTGCGAGCCGAGGCCCGGCGGGAGGCCGTACGCGAGCACCTCGACGACGCCGCCGAGCGTGTCGCCCTCCTTGTGCGCGGCGTCGACCTCGGCCACCATCCGCTCGCTCGTCGCCGCATCGAAGCACCGGAGCGGGTCGGCATCGAGCCGGTCGACGTCGGAGGGCATGGGCAGCGGGCTGCCCTCGGGGACCTGCACCGGGCCGATGGCCACCGTGTGCGAGACGAGGCGGATGCCGAGCTCCGCGAGGAACGCTCTCGCGACCGCGCCGAGCGCCACGCGGGCCGCGGTCTCGCGCGCGCTCGCGCGCTCGAGCACCGGCCGGGCCTCGTCGAAGCCGTACTTCTGCATGCCGACGAGGTCGGCGTGGCCCGGGCGCGGGCGCGTCAGCGGCGCACCGCGGCCGCGGCCGAGCGCGTCGGCGTCGACCGGTTCGGGACTCATCACCTGCTGCCACTTGGGCCACTCGGTGTTGCCGATCCGCAGTGCCACCGGGCTGCCCAGCGTCAGGCCGTGGCGGACGCCGCCCGAGACGGCCAGCTCGTCCTGCTCGAACTTCATGCGCGCACCACGGCCGTAGCCGAGCTTGCGTCGCGCCAGGTCGGCGCGGAGGTCGTCGAGGGAGACGGGGATGCCTGCGGGGAGGCCTTCGAGGATCGCGACGAGTTCGGGGCCGTGCGATTCCCCGGCGGTGAGCCAACGGAGCATGATCACCATCCTCCCACAGCGGCGTCAGAGGCTCCGGCGCATGACGTCGAGCACCGCGGCCTCGTCGGGCAGCGGCTCGAACAGGTCGCCGGAGGTGAAGATGCGCACCTGGAGCAGCGCCTGGTGCAGCAGCATCCCGAGCCCGTGGGTCACCCGTCCGTCGCGTTCGAGCCACGCGGCGCCGAGCGCGGACGGCCACGGCTCGTACGCGACGTCGAGCAGAACCGCCGACCCGATGAGGGCGTCGGACGGCGAGACGCCGAGATCGGTGCCGCCCGGCACGGTGCTCACGACGAGCTCGGCGGATGACGCGTCGGCGAGCTCCGCGAGCGGGCGCACGCGGGCCACGAGCCCCAGTCGTCGTCCGAGCTCCCGGACGCCGACCGCACGGTCCGGGTCGCGCACGAGCACGTCCACCTCGGCCGCGCCGAGCTCGGCGATCGCGACGAGCGCCGAGGACGCCGTCGCGCCGCCCCCGATGAGCACCGCCCGGTGGACCCGTTCGAGGCCGGCCTCGCCGAGCGTGCGCGCGATGCCGCCGATGTCGGTGTTGAACCCCTGGAGCGAGCCGTCCTCGGCGAACCGCACGGTGTTGGCCGCGCCGGCGAGCTCCACGAGCCGGTCGGCGCCGTCGAGGTGGTCGAGTACCTCGTGCTTGAGGGGCATGGTCAGCGAGAGGCCGCGCCAGGCGGCATCCGCGTCGCCCCGGAGGCGTCGGAGGAACTCGGCGAACCCGCCGGATCGGACCTCGATCGCGTCGTAGCGCCAGTCGAGTCCGAGCCGTTCGTACGCCGCCCGATGCAGCGTCGGGCTCATCGAGTGCCCGATCGGCGACCCGAGTACGGCGAGTCGGACGGGGCGCGTCGGAGTGGTCGGGTTCGTGTCGCCGGGCGTCGTCGCCATCGCTCGCTATCCGTTCTCGTCGAGGTAGCGCAGGAACTCCTCGACCGCCGCCTCGTGCTCCTCGAGCGTGGCCGAGAACACGGTCTCGCCCGTCTCGAGGTTCACCGTGACGAAGTACAGCCACGGCCCGTCTGCGGGGTTCTGGGCGGCGTCGATCGTGACGTCGCCCGGGTTGCCGATCGGCCCCGGCGGAAGGCCCGGGTGCAGGTACGTGTTGTAGGGGTTCGAGGCGTCGGCCCGCTCGGCGTCGGTGGTCGTCACGACCGTGTCGTCGCCGGTGCCGTAGTGCACGGTCGAGTCGAACTGGAGCAGTTGCGACGGGAACTGGTTCGGGTCGAGTCGGTTGCGGATGACGCGCGAGACCTTGTAGGCGTCCTCCTCCGAGCCGGCCTCGCGCTCGATCATCGAGGCGATGATCACGGTCTCCCAGCGGTCCTCCGGTGCGACCCCGGCCTCGTCGAGTGCCTGGAACGACCGGTCGACGAGGGTCTGCACGACCTCCTCGGCGGTGACGTCGGGTCCGAAGGTGTAGGTGGCCGGGAAGAGGAAGCCCTCGACGCTCGTGGCCTCGGCCGGCAGGCCGAGTGCCTGGGGGTCGGATGCCGCGGCTTCGAGCTCCTCGATCGGGATCCCCGTCGCGGCGGCGGCGTTCGCGAGGGCGTCGCGGGCCCACAGCCCCTCCTGGATCACGAACGTGTTCTCGAGCTTGTTCTCGGGGTCGAGCAGCGCATCCAGCGCGTCCTCGGCGCTCATCTGGTTGGCCATCCGGTAGGCGCCGGGGTAGAAGATCGGCTGCTCGGACCGGCTCGTGACCTCCTCGATGAACGCCTCGGACGAGGCGACGATGTCCTGCTCCTCGAGGTTGGCCGCGATCGTCTCGCCGCCGTCGCCCTCGTTGATCATGAAGACGACCTCGCCGCTGCCGGCACCCGTGTAGTCCTCGGGCGGTTGGAAGCGCTCCATGAGCGAGGTGATCGGCCCCTGGAGGAAGAACGCGGCGCCCGCGACGAGCGCGCCGAGCACGATCAACGCGATGAGGCACCCCCATGCGCCGCGCCGACGGCGGTTCGGCTCCCGTTCGTGCTCCTCGAACTCCCACGCCGCAGCAGCTCGTCGGTCGGACCGGGACGGGCGCGACACGTCGTCGCCCCAGTCGGCGAACGGGTCCTGGTCGTGGGGGTCGGTCTCGGTCACGATGCCGCGCCCGCCGGTCGGCGGCCACTCCTCCGGGGCGACTCCGGCTCCCGTGCCGAGCGGGGCTGCGGATGACGCTGCGAGCGTCTCGTCGGCGGAGCGGAACGCAGCGTCGTCGGTCCCGTACCCGCGGATCGCCTCGTCGCCCCGGCGTCCGACCGGCTCGCGCGCCGGCGGCGTGTCCGGGTGCTGGCCCGGCAGTCGCGTCGGGCCGCTCGGCGCGACGCGAGCCGGCTGCGGCGGGGGCATCTCCTGCCGGCTCCGGACCTGCGGGTCGGGACGCTGCGCCGCCTGCGCGGCGCGCCATTCCGCCTCCGCCGCGAGCTCCGCCTCATCGGCCGCAGCACGGCGCGCCTCCATGGCGGCGAGGCGCTGGGCGGCCTCCGCGGCCTGCCGCTGCTCCATCTCGCGCAGTTGCCGGCGGGTCATCGGCGCCGACGGCTGCGCATCGGGCGACGGCGGCGCGGAGTCGGAGCTGCGTCGACGCTCTGGGGGGAGCTGGGTCACGAGGTCAGGGGCCTTCCTCGACGGGGATGGTGCGTCCGGGGGCGGTACCCGATGCCCGCTCGGCATCGATGGCGTGTTGCAGAATGATAACGGCTGCGGCTTGGTCGATGATCGGACGCTGCTTCTTCGCGGACTTCCCCGCGGATCTCAACGCCTGCTGCGCGCTCACCGTCGACATCCGCTCGTCGACGAGGCGCACCGACGCCCCGGCCTCCGCGAGCCGCTCGGCGAAGCCGACGGCATCGGCCGTCGACGCCGTCGCCCGCCCCGACAACGAGAGCGGGTTCCCGACCACGAGTTCGACGGCCCCGTACTCGGCGGCCAGGTCGAGCACGCGACGGACGTCGGAGCCGTCGTCGTCGGCGCGGCGCGCGACCGTCTCGACGGGAACGGCGAGGATCGCCGACGGATCGCAGCGCGCCACGCCGATGCGCGCTCGGCCGACGTCGATGCCGAGACGCGCACCGGGTCGCACGATCAGGCTCCCGCTGCGGTACGTGCCGCCGCGAGCGCGGTCGGGATCGCCCCGAGGTCGGTGCCGCCGCCCTGCGCGAGGTCGGGCTTGCCACCGCCCCCGCCTCCCAGCGCCCCGGCCATGGCCTTCGCGATCGCGCCGGCGTTCGCACCGGCGTCGCGAGCAGCGGGCGACGTGGCCGCGATCGCAAGCGGCTTGCCGCCCACCTCGCCGACGAGGGCGACGACGGATGCCGCGTCGCCCAGCCTGGCGCGCACGGCCGTCGCGAGCGAGCGCAGCTCATCGCCGGAGCCGAGCTTCCCGACCGCCTCGGTGACGAGCAGCATCTCGCCGACCCGTTCGGCCTTCGACGCCAGATCGGGCACGCGATCGTTCAGTGCCTTCGACTCGAACGCCTGGATCTTCTTCTCGGCGGCCTTCAGGTTCGCGACGAGTTCGCCGACTCGGTCGACCAGCAGTTCCGGACGCGTCTTCAGCGTGCCGGTGAGCTCCTGCACGAGGGCGCGTTCGGCGGCGAATCGGGCGAAGGCATCCCGGCCCACGAGCGACTCGACGCGACGGTTGGACGCGCCGACCGAGGACTCGCCGACGATGTTGATCATGCCGATCTCGGCGCTGCGGGCGACGTGCGTGCCCGCGCAGAGCTCTCGGGACCATGGGCCGCCGATGTCGACGACCCGGACGACGTCGCCGTACTTCTCGCCGAAGAGCGCCATCGCCCCGAGCGCCTTCGCCTCGTCGATGGGCATCTCGCGGGTGAGGACCTCGAGGTTCTCGCGGACGGCGCCATTGGCGACCTCCTCGATCTCGCTGCGCGTCTCGGCCGACAGCGCCTGGTTCCACCCGTAGTCGAGTCGGAGGTAGCCCGCCTTGTTGAAGGACCCGGACTGGTGCGCGGTGGGTCCGAGCACCTGGCGGAGCGCCGCGTGCACGAGGTGCGTGCCCGAGTGCGCCTGCGTCGCCCCACGACGGTAGTCCTCGTCGACGATGCTCGTCGCCGGGACGCCGACGCCGACCTCGCCGGTGGTCACCCTGACCGTGTGGCTGATGAGCCCCTTCACGGGCTTCTGCACGTCGAGCACCTGCAGCTCGAAGCCGTCGCCCACGATGCGCCCCTGGTCGGGTGCCTGACCGCCGGACTCGGCGTACAGGGAGGTCTCCGCGAGGATGACCTCGGCCGTCTGGCCGGCCGACGCCGCCGCGACCGGTCGGCCGTCGACGAGGATGCCGAGCACGCTCGAGTCGGTCACGAGGTCGGTGTAGCCGGTGAAGACGGTCTCGCCCTTCGCGCGGAAATCGCTGTAGACCGAGAGGTCGGCGAGCACCTTCTTCTTCGACTTCGCGTCGGCCTTGGCGCGCGAGCGCTGGTCGGCCATGAGCGTGTCGAACGCCTGACGATCGACCGCGAGCCCCGCCTCCTCCGCCATCTCGAGCGTAAGCTCGATCGGGAAGCCGTAGGTGTCGTGCAGGAGGAACGCGGTGTCGCCTGCGAGGCGCTCCGCGCCATCCGCCTTCGTCTTCGCCACCGCGGTGTCGAGGATCGCCGTGCCCGCCGTGAGCGTGCGGAGGAAGGTCGCCTCCTCGCCGAGCGCGAGCTGCTCGATCTGCGTGTAGCTTGTCGCGACCTCGGGGTACGCGGCCTTCATAGCGTCGCGCGATGCAGCGAACAGCTCGCGGAAGGTCGGCCCCTCGACGCCGAGCAGGCGCATCGCGCGGATGCTGCGGCGGAGCAGGCGACGGAGGATGTAGCCCCGGCCCTCGTTGGAGGGCGTCACGCCGTCGCTCATGAGCATGAGCGACGAGCGGACGTGGTCGGCGATGACACGCATGCGGACGTCGTCCTCATGATCGGCGCCGTACCGGCGGCCGGAGAGCCGCGCGGCCTCGTCGAGCACGGGCCGGACCTGGTCGATCTCGTACATGTTGTCGACGCCCTGCTTGATGAACGCGACGCGCTCGAGGCCCATGCCGGTGTCGATGTTCTTCTTCGGCAGCTCCTTCACGATCGTGAAGTCGGTCTTCGACTTCACGTCGGCGATGAGGTACTGCATGAACACGAGGTTCCAGATCTCGACGTACCGGTCGTCGTCGGTGGCCGGGCCGCCGTCGATGCCGTACTCGGGGCCTCGGTCGAAGAAGATCTCCGAGCAGGGCCCCGCCGGTCCGGGCTGGCCGGTGTGCCAGTAGTTCGTGTCCTTGCCGAGGCCCTGGATGCGCTCGTCGGGCAGGCCTGCGACGCGCTTCCAGATCTCGCGCGCCTCGTCGTCGTCCTCGTAGACCGTGACCCAGAGGTCGTCCGGGTCGAAGCCGTAGCCGCCCTCGGCCTCCGAGGTCGTCAGGAGCTCCCACGCTGCCGTGATCGCCCCCTCCTTGAAGTAGTCGCCGAAGGAGAAGTTCCCGTTCATCTGGAAGAACGTGCCGTGGCGGGGGGTCTTGCCGACCTCCTCGATGTCGTTCGTGCGAATGCACTTCTGGACGCTCGTGGCACGAGGATACGGCGCGGGCACGACCCCGGTGAGGTAGGGCACGAACGGCACCATGCCGGCGACCGTGAACAGCAGCGACGGGTCGTCGGAGACGAGCGAGGCCGACGGCACGACGGTGTGGCCCCGCGCGGCGAAGAAGTCAAGCCAGCGCTGGCGGATCTCGGCAGTCTGCATGGTTCCGTTCTGGTTCGTGGGGTTGATGGAACGTCCCGCGCCCGGCGCGGGGTGCGTCGCGCGCCGCGACTAGTGGTCGTCGGCCGCCCGGAGCTCGGCCTCGCGTGCGTGGTAGCCCTCTGCGACGGCGCGGCCGAAGGCCCGCGCCTTGGCGTCGATCCCCTCGAAGAACTCACGGCCCTGCGCCGTGCGGTTGACCTGGTGCGCGACCGCGAACCCGGCCGCGACGCCGACGGTGAACCACAGGATGCTCTTCACGTCTCACTCCTCGAAGGGTCGTTGCGCCGCGCAGTGCGCACGCATCCCCCCAGTCTAGGGCGTGCCACGGATGCCGCGGGGAGACGACGAACGGGGTCGCGGCGAACCGCGACCCCGTTCGGGCGAACCGCCGACTAGCGGGCGGCGTAGTACTCGACGACGAGCTGGACGTCACACGTGACGGGCACCTCGGCGCGCTTCGGGCGACGCACGAGCTTGGCCTGCAGCTTGTCGAGCTCGACCTCGAGGTAGCCCGGGGTCTTGGGGAGCACGTCGACGTGGCCGCCGGCCGCCGCGACCTGGAAGGGCTCGGTGCCCTCGGAACGCTGCTTGACGCCGACGACCTGGCCCGGCTTCACGCGGAACGACGGACGGTCGACGAGCTTGCCGTCGACGGTGATGTGGCGGTGCACGACGAACTGGCGAGCCTGCGAGATGGTGCGGGCGAAGCCGGCGCGGAGCACGAGCGCGTCGAGGCGCATCTCGAGCAGCTCGACCAGGTTCTCACCGGTCAGGCCGTCGGTGCGGCGGGCCTCGTTGAACGCGATGCGGAGCTGCTTCTCGCGGATGCCGTACTGGGCGCGCAGACGCTGCTTCTCGCGGAGGCGCACGGCGTAGTCGGAGTCCTGCTTGCGCTTGGTGCGGCCGTGCTCACCGGGAGCGTACGGACGCTTCTCCATGTAGCGGGCGGCCTTCGGGGTGAGGGCGACGCCGAGCGCACGGGAGAGGCGGGTCTTGCTACGGGACTGGTTGGTCACGATGTCCTTTCGGAGGATTCTCAAACGGTGTGGTTCCGGGCGCGCCGAGCGCCGGAAAGACGATGTTCAGAGGGGTTCGCCACGGGGCGACCGGCTACAGGTCGCATCCCTTCGCCGTGGAGACCGCGCAGCCGCACGCGAGAATCTGGCTTCAGGCCAGCGTCGATCCTACCATGAGCGGCCCGTCAGCGCTCACCGCGCACGATACGACGGAGCTTCGCGAGGCGAGCGGACACCTCGCGCTCGTTGCCGTGCTCGGTCGGCGTGTAGTACACGGCCCCGCGGAGCGGGTCGGGCAGGTACTGCTGCGGGACCACGCCGATGGGGTCGTCGTGCGGATAGGCGTACCCCGTTCCGTGGCCGAGACGCTTCGCACCGGGATAGTGCGCGTCGCGCAGGTGCGTCGGGACCCGGCCGGCGCGACCGGCCCTGACGTCGGCGAGTGCGGCGTCGATCCCGACGTAGGCGGCGTTCGACTTCGGTGCCGTGGCGAGGTGCACCACGGCCTGGGCGAGCGGGATCCGCCCCTCGGGCATGCCGATGTACTGCACCGCATCGGCCGCGGCCACCGCGACACCCAGCGCGGTCGGGTCGGCCATGCCGATGTCCTCCGATGCGAGGACGATGATGCGACGCGCGATGAACCGCGGGTCCTCGCCGGCCTCGATCATCCGGGCGAGGTAGTGCAGTGCGGCATCGACGTCGCTGCCGCGTACCGACTTGATGAAGGCGCTGATGACGTCGTAGTGCTCGTCGCCGTCGCGGTCGTAGCGCAGGAGTGCGCGATCGACGGCGCGCGCGACGATCTCGGGGGTGATCAGCGGGACCGGCGCCGACTGCGGGATCCGGTCGCCGTCGGCTGCGCCGTCCTCGCGCTCCGCGTCGCCGCCCGCGCCCCCATCGTCGCCGTCGTTCCCGTCGGCACCGGCGGCCTCGCCGGAGGCATCCGCTGCTTCGCGGGTCTCGGCGCTGAGGGCCGAGGTCGACGCCGCCTCGAGCGCGGTGAGGGCCCGCCGCGCGTCGCCCGACGCCAGCCGGACGATCGCGGCACGCGCCTCGGGCACGAGTTCGACCCGCCCGCCGAGGCCGCGCGGATCGGCCACCGCCCGGTCGACGAGCAGCGCGAGGTCGTCGTCGTCGAGCGTCTCGAGGGTGAGCAGGAGCGATCGCGACAGCAGGGGCGAGATCACGGAGAACGACGGGTTCTCGGTCGTCGCCGCGACGAGGATCACCCAGCCGTTCTCGACCCCCGGCAGCAGCGCGTCCTGTTGAGCCTTCGTGAAGCGGTGGATCTCGTCGAGGAACAGCACCGTCGAGACGCCGTACAGGTCGCGGTCGGCACGGGCCGCGTCCATCACCTGGCGGACGTCGCGGACGCCCGCCGTGACCGCCGACAGCTCGACGAACTTGCGCCCCGACGAGCGCGCGATGGCCTGGGCCAGCGTCGTCTTGCCGGTGCCCGGTGGTCCCCACAGGATGACCGAGACCGCCCCGGACTCCCCCGTCCGGTCGGCGGCGAGCGCCACGAGCGGCGAACCCGGCGTCAACAGGTGCCGTTGGCCGGCCACCTCGTCGAGGCTCCGCGGGCGCATGCGCACCGCGAGGGGGGTCGCACCCGTGCGCAACCCCTGGACCGAATCCACCATGCCGACCAGCGTAATCGCGGGCACGGACACGGCCACTCCCCCTTCGCGACCCCGATTCGCCCGCGAATGCCGCGGTTGCGTAGGCTCTCCTCCGCAGGATTCCCCCGAAGGAGCAGCGTGGCAACGAACGACCGTCAGGCGCGCGAGGAGCGCTCGCGCCTCCGCACCTACCAGGCCCGCCAGGAGGTCCACCGCCGCGCGGTGCGTCGCCGGACGCGCGACAACGTGATCGCCGGAGTGGCGCTCGTCGTGATCCTCACGCTCGCGACCGCGGCACAGCTCTTCTACTTCTCCGGCGGTCCCGGAACGCCGGAAGCGGAACCCACTCCGACGCCGACGCCGAGCGCCGAGGCCGCCGAGGTCCCCTCCCCCGACCTGGCCGAGGACCGCACGTGGGTCGGTGCGCTGACGCTCAACGACACCACGCTCTCGATCGAACTCGACGGCGCCGCGGCGCCGCAGGCGGTCGCCAGCACCGTCAGCCTCGCCGACTCCGGCTTCTACGACGGACTCCTCTGCCACCGCCTCACCACCGAGGGCATCTTCGTGCTGCAGTGCGGCGACCCGAACGGCGACGGCTCGGGCGGTCCGGGCTACAGCTACGGTCCGATCGAGAACGCCCCCGCCGACGACGTCTACCCCGCCGGGACCATCGCCATGGCCCGGCAGGGCGGAGCCGCCGAGAGCCAGGGCAGCGAGTTCTTCATCGTCTACGAGGACTCGACGATCCCGTCGGACGCCGCGGGCGGATACACCGTGATCGGCCGCGTCACCGACGGCCTCGACGCGTTGCGCACCGACATCACCGACCAGGGCGTCGCCGACGACGCGACCGACGGCGCCCCGGTGCGCCCGGTGAGCATCACGTCGTTCGTCGTGGAGTGAGCGGCGGCGTCCGCGTGCCTCCGCTCGACGGACACGGTCCTCGGGGGTGCAATAGGCTTGATGCCGTCATCCGCCGCGCACGCGGCATCCGCACGACGACAGGGTGAGTTCGTGACCGATTCAGCACAGCAACCGTGGGGCCGCGTCGACGAGACGGGCACCGTCTTCGTGCGGACCAGCGAGGGCGAGCGCGAGGTCGGGCAGTACCCCGACGCGACGCCTGAAGAGGCGCTGGCGTACTTCGAGCGCAAGTACGCCGACCTCGCGGGCGCGGTCGGACTGCTCGAGCAGCGGGTGCGACGCGGTGCACCGGCAGCGGATGTCGCCAAGGCCGTCGCCACGCTCCAGTCGAGCGTCGCCGACGCTCACGCCGTCGGCGACCTCGAGTCGCTCACGCGCCGGCTCGAGGCGCTCTCCGGCACGACGCAGGAGCTCACCGCGCAGCAGCAGGCCGAAGCCAAGGCCGCGCTCGCCGACGCGATCACCGAACGGACCCGCATCGTCGAGGAGGCCGAGGCCCTCGCTGCGCAGGACCCGTCGAAGACCCAGTGGAAGCAGACCTCCGCCGAGCTCGACGCCCTGTTCGCGCGCTGGCAGCAGCACCAGCAGGAGGGCCCACGCCTGCCCAAGGGGGAGGCGAACGAACTCTGGAAGCGGTTCCGCGCCGCGCGTTCGACGATCGAGCAGCACCGCAAGGCGTTCTTCGCCGAGCTCGACGCGGCCCACCGGGAGGTGCGACAGCGCAAGCAGCGCCTCATCGAGCGCGCCGAGGCGCTCGCCCCGCGCGGCGCCGATGGGGTGGTCGAGTACCGGTCGCTCCTCGACGAGTGGAAGCAGGCGGGCCGCGCAGGCAAGAAGGTCGACGACGCACTCTGGGCGAAGTTCAAGGCTGCGGGCGACGTGCTCTTCCAGGCCAAGGCCGAGATCGATGCGAAGGACGACGAGGAGTACCGCGCGAACCTGACGCAGAAGCTGGCACTGCTCGACGAGGCCGACGCGCTGCTCTCCTCGAAGGACGCACGCGCCGCGCGCGCCTCCCTCAACGGCATCCAGCGCCGCTGGGACGAGATCGGGCGCGTGCCGCGCGATCAGGTCCGGACCGTCGAGGACCGTCTCCGAAAGGTCGAGAACCACGTGCGCGGCCTCGAGGACGAGCGCTGGGAGCGCGAGGACCCCGAGAAGAAGGCGCGATCCGAGGGCATGCTCGGCCAGTTGCACGATGCGATCGCGAAGCTCGAGGCCGAGCTCGCCGAGGCCGAGGCCGCCGGCGATGCGAAGGCCGTCGCCGCGGCGCGGGAGGCGCTCGACGCCCGCCGGGCGTGGCTGAAGGCCGTCGGCGGCTGAGTCGCCCCATCGTCGACCGACCCGTCGTCGCGTTCGCGGCGGCGGGTCGAGGTGCGTCATCGCCCGCACGCGGCGTTCCACCGCGTGTCCACAGGCCTCGGCGATGATCCACAACCTGCGATGATCACCGCCCACGGTCGCGCCGGATGCCGCAACATGGCTCGCATGGCCCGACTCCCCTCCGTCCTCGACCTCGACGACCTCCCGTTGGCCGAACTCTGCGCCGCGAGACTCGATGGCGAGGTGATGCCGATCGGGGCCGGATGGTGCCCGATCGACGAGCCCGATCTCCCGAGCCTCCGCGCCGCATCGGTGTCGCCACGACTGCCGCCGCCTTTCGTCGTCGAGCGCCGCTCCGCGGCGTGGGTGCACGGTGCGCTGCCTGCTCCGCCGCCCGTCGCCGAATGCTGTGTCCCGCACTCCGCACGCGTGGCGATCCGATCGCTGCCGGCGGGCATGCTCCTGCGCGAGGTGGCGATCGAGGCCGCCGACATCGTCGTCATCGGCGGCATCCGATGCACCACGGTGCACCGCACCGTCTACGATCTCGTTCGCGACGCCGATCCCGCTCGCGACGCCGTCGACATCGTGGCGGCGCTGCTCACGAGCGATCGTTCGGCCGGCCACGCGGTGCGCGCACGCCTGGAGCGTGCCCATCGCCTGCCGCACAAGGCGGCCGCGCTCGCGCGCCTCACCTCCGCCGAGATCGTCGCGGCAGGTCCGCCGTCCGTCGTGGCGGCACGCCCGCGCGTCGCGGATCAGCCGTCGCTGACCCGGTAGACGTCGTAGACGGCGTCGATGCGTCGAACCGCGTTGAGGACGCGGTCGAGGTGGGTGGTGTCGCCCATCTCGAACACGAAGCGGCTGATGGCGAGCCGGTCCGACGAGGTCGAGACGTTCGCGGAGAGGATGTTGACGTGGTGCTCGCTGAGCACGCGGGTCACGTCGGAGAGCAGTCCGGCGCGGTCGAGCGCCTCGATCTGGATCTGCACCAGGAACACGCTCTTCGAGCTCGGCGCCCACTCGACGTCGATCATGCGGTCGGGCTCGCGGAGCAGTGACTGCACGTTGTGGCACGACGCCTGGTGCACCGACACGCCGGACCCGCGGGTGATGAACCCGACGATGTCGTCGCCGGGAACCGGCGTGCAGCACCGCGCGATCTTCACGAGGATGTCGGGCGCGCCTCGCACGAGCACCCCGGAGTCGCTCGTCCGCGGGAGCGGGCGCGACCGCACCGGGATGGCCGGCAGTTCCGGCTCGTCTGCATCGTCGACGTCCCGCACGAGGGCGATGACCTTCTCGATGACCGACTGCGTCGACACGTGCCCCTCGCCGACCGCCGCGTACAGCGCGGAGACGTCGTCGTAGCGCAGCTGTGCGGCGACCTCGGCGAACGACTCCTGGCTCATGAGCTTCTGGAGCGGCAGATTCTGCTTGCGCATCGCGCGGGCGATCGCGTCACGCCCGTGCTCGATGGCCTCGTCGCGCCGCTCCTTCGTGAACCACTGCCGGATCTTGCTGCGGGCCCGCGGGCTCTTGACGAAGTTGAGCCAGTCCTTGCTGGGGCCCGAATCGGGGTTCTTCGATGTGAAGACCTCGACGACGTCACCGCTCACGAGCTCGCTCTCGAGCGGCACGAGCCGGCCGTTGACCTTCGCCCCCATCGTGCGATGGCCGACCTCGGTGTGCACGGCGTAGGCGAAGTCGACCGGCGTCGCACCGGCGGGCAGGCCGATCACGCGACCCTTCGGGGTGAAGACGTAGACCTCCTTCGCGCCGATCTCGAACCGCAGCGAATCGAGGAACTCCCCGGGATCGGCGGTCTCGGCCTGCCAGTCCGAGATGTGGGCGAGCCAGGCCATGTCGGCGTCGCCGCGCGTCGCGCCGCCGTCGGTGTGGCCGGCGGCCATCCGCTCCTTGTACTTCCAGTGCGCTGCGACACCGTACTCGGCACGCTGGTGCATGTCGTGCGTGCGGATCTGGATCTCGACGGGGCGACCCTTCGGGCCGATCACCGTCGTGTGCAGGGACTGGTACAGGTTGAACTTCGGCGTCGCGATGTAGTCCTTGAACCGGCCGGGAACAGGGGTCCATCGCGCGTGGATGGAGCCGAGCACGGCGTAGCAGTCCCGCACCGAGTTCACGAGGATCCGGATGCCGACGAGGTCGTGGATGTCGTCGAAGTCGCGGCCGCGCACGATCATCTTCTGGTAGATCGAGTAGTACTGCTTCGGCCGGCCCACGACCTTGCCGCGGATGCGTGCGGCCTTGAGGTCGTCGGAGACCAGGTCGATCACCGACTGGACGTACTCCTCGCGTTGGGGCGTGCGCTGCTTGACCAGGCTCTCGATCTCGGCGTAGAGCTTCGGGTAGAGCACCGCGAACGAGAGGTCCTCGAGTTCCCACTTGATGGTCTGGATTCCGAGGCGGTGCGCGAGCGGCGCGTAGATCTCGAGCGTCTCGGTGGCCTTTCGCGTCGCCGACGCCGCCGGGACGAAGCCCCACGTCCGGGCGTTGTGCAGCCGGTCGGCGAGCTTGATGATGAGCACCCGGATGTCCTTCGACATCGCGACGATCATCTTGCGGACGGTCTCGGCCTGCGTGGAGTCGCCGTACTTGACCTTGTCGAGCTTCGTGACCCCGTCGACGAGCATCGCGATCTCGTCACCGAAATCGGCGCGCAGCTGGTCGAGGGTGTATGCCGTGTCTTCCACGGTGTCGTGGAGCAGCGCGGCGGCGACGGCCTTGGAGCCGATACCGAGGTCGGCGAGGATCTGGGCGACCGCGATCGGATGCGTGATGTACGGCTCGCCGCTGCGTCGCTTCTGCCCCTCGTGGGCGCGCTCGGCCACCGTGTAGGCGCGTTCGATGACCGACAGGTCGGCCTTCGGGTGGTGCATCCGCACGGTGCGCATGACGTTGTCGACCGCCCCCGCGGGGAGTGCCTTGGAGAAGATCCGAGGCACGAGTCGACGCAGTGACGCTGTCGAGTTGACACCGGTATCGGTCATGAGCCCCGCACCTCCAGACCTCAATTATCACCGCTTCCGAAGCGGTCGGGTGACATCGAGGTCCGGTCGATGCCTCAGGCGACCGGCAGTGCCTCGGCCGACGACCCGCCCGCGCGCTCCCGCTCCTTGAGGACCTTCTGGTCGTGCCGCTTGATCGCCGGCTCGCCCTCGCGCAGCTGCGAGTAGAGCGGTGCGGCGATGAAGACCGTCGACCACGTACCCACGAGGATGCCGATCAGCAGCGCGAGCGAGATGTCGCGGAGCGTGTCGGCACCGAGCACGCCGGCGCCGATGAAGAGGATGGCGGCGACCGGAAGAGCCGCCACCACGCTCGTGTTGATCGAACGCACCAGCGTCTGGTTCACGGCGAGGTTGACGGACTCGGCGAACGTCCGACGCGATTCCTGGCCGTCCTCGGATGTGTTCTCGCGGATCTTGTCGAACACCACGACGGTGTCGTATAGCGAGTAGCTGAGGATCGTCAGGATGCCGATGACCGCCGCCGGGGTCACCTCGAAGCCGACCGCCGCGTAGAGTCCGGCGGTCACGATCAGGTCGCCGAGGAGCGACAGGATCGCTGCGAGCGACATCTTCCACGTGCGGAAGTACAACGCCATGATGACCGCGGCCAGGAGGAGGAACGCCGCGAGGCCGAGGAGCGCCTGCCGCGTGATGTCCGCACCCCAGCTCGCGCCGATGAACGAGGATGTCACCTCGGACTCGGGCACACCGTAGGCGTCGGCGAGGGCGGTGGTCAGGTCGCGGGACTCGGCCTGCTCGAGCTGGTCGGTCTGCACGCGCACGCCGTCGGTACCGACGATCGTCACGCGGGCGACGGCGCCGGGGACGACCTCGCCGACCGCGTCGATGGCCGGCTGCTCGGTCGCATTCTCCACCCCGGAGATCTGGAACTGCGAACCCCCGCGGAACTCGATGCCGAAGTTGAAGCCGCGCACGACGGGGATCAGGACGGACAGGATGATGAGCACGGCCGCGATGGCGTACCACTTCCTGCGCCCGCCGACGAAGTTGAACGAACGCTTGCCCGTGTAGAGGTCGTTGCCGAACGTGGTGAGTCGGTTGGCCATCAGGACTCCTTGCTCTCGCCGGCGCCGACGGTGGCGTCGGCCTGCGCGGCCTTGCGCTCGGCGATGGTCTGGCGCTTCTGCGCCTCGCGCGAACTGGATGCCGCCTTCTTCGCCGGGACGGCGACCGGCTTGCGGAACTCTGCACGACCGCGATAGACCGCTCCGAGCGCCTGCGGGTCGAGCCCCGACCACGAGTGCCCGCTGGAGAAGAAGCGCGTCTGCGCCAGCAGCTGCAGCATCGGGTGCGTGAACAGGATGACGACGATGACGTCGATGATCGTGGTCAGACCGAGGGTGAACGCGAAGCCGCGCACGCTGCCGACGGCGAGGATGTACAGCACAACCGCCGCGAGCAGGTTCATCGACTTCGACGACAGCACGGTACGCAGCGCGCGCTTCCATCCGGCCTCGACCGCCCCGACGAGCGGCCGACCGTCGCGCAGCTCGTCACGGACTCGTTCGAAGTACACGATGAACGAGTCGGCCGTGAAGCCGATCGCGACGATCAGGCCCGCGATGCCGGCGAGCGAGAGGCGGTAGCCCTGGTACCAGCCGAGGATCGTGATCATCAGGTAGGTGATCACACCGGCGATGATCAGGGACGCGATCGTGACCGAGCCGAGCGCGCGGTACTGGAACAGCGTGTAGATCACGACGAGGATCAGGCCGATGATGCCCGCGATGAGGCCGGACTGCAGCTGCGAGGTGCCGAGGGTGGCGGAGATCGTGTCGGAGGACTGCACCTCGAAGCTGATCGGCAGCGCACCGAACTTCAGCTGATCGGCGAGGGCCTTCGACGACTCCTGCGAGAAGTTGCCGGTGACCTGCGGCCGTCCGTCGGTGATGACGCCGTTCATCTGCGGTGCCGACAGGACCGCCCCGTCGAGCACGAACGCGAATTGATCGCGCGGCGTCTGGCCGTTCAGCGCGAACAGTCGCTGGCTGACCTCGGCGAACGCCTCGGCCCCGCGCTCGTTGAAGACGATGTTGACGGCCCACTGGCCGGTCGTCGCACCGGTCTGGGTCTGGACCATGCCGTTGGTCGCGTCGACGATGTCCTCGCCGCTGACTTCGACCGGGCCGAGCAGGTACTTGATGGTGCGGGTGGAGTCGCACGTGACGAGCGGCTCGTCGGACGGGGCGACGTTCGCCCCGCTCTCGTCGAGGGCCGCGCAGTCGAACGTGTCGAACTCGTCCTGCAGGGCGGGCGTCACCCAGTTCGGGTCGCTCGCGTCCGTCGGCTCGACGCTCGGCGTCGCGGAGAGCTCCTCCTCCGCGCCGTCGGTCGGCTCGAGGCTCTCGCTCGGGTCGATCGACTGGTTGGTCGCGGCATCCGCGAGCAGCACGGGCCGGAGTTCGAGCTTCGCCGACGACTCGATGCGATTGCGGGTCTGCTCGTCGAGTTCGCCCGGGATCGCGACCACGACGTTCTGGCCGCCCTGAGTCGTGATGTCGGCTTCGGAGACGCCCGAGGCGTCGACGCGCTGGCGGATGATCGAGACCGCCTGGTCGAGCTGCTCCTGCGACACGGTCTCACCTTCGGCGACCTGCGGCGCGAGGATGATCTGCGTGCCGCCCTCGAGGTCGAGCGCGAGCTTCGGGGTCCAGGAGCCACCGCCCCAGATGACGCCGGCCGCGTTGATGCCGAACAGCGCGACGATGAGGACGCCGAGCCAGGTCAGTGATCGCACGGCCTTGCGGACGGGCGTCGGTCGCGAGGACCGCTTGGATGGTGCAGCCACGATTGTGCCTTCTCTGCAGGGAGCCCGCGCAGCATCGCGCGGGCAGAGCTATGGGGTGGGCCTCAGTCGTCCGACTTCTTGGCGTCGGGCGTCTCGTCGTTCGGCGACTCGTCGACGCGCTCGCCGAACTCGGGCTCACCCTCGATCGCGGCGGCGGCCTCGGCGGGCGCCTCGACGGGCTCCACCACGCGGGCGATGGTCTGGCGGTGCACCGTGAGGACGGTGCCCGGCGACGACTCGAGCTCCACGCGGTTCTCCTCCTCGTCGATCGAGAGGATGGTGCCGAACACCCCGAAGTTCGTCATCACGGTCGCGCCCGGCTGGACCTTCGACTGCAGCTCCCGCTGCTCCGCCTGGCGCTTCCGGGAGTTCCGGAACATGAAGAAGATCAGCACCGCCAGGACGGCGAGCATGATGAGAGTCAGCGGATCAAGGACCATGGGGTGGGAAACCTTCCGGTGTGCGCCGTTGCGCACGATCAGGGGCGGGGTGGCCGGAGCCTCAAAGGATTATAGGTCATCGATCGGCAGCGCCACCCCGGTGCCCTCGGCCTCGCGGACGAGTCCGAAGTGCCGCCAGGCGGTGGGAGTGGCCACTCGGCCGCGCGGGGTCCGGGTGATGAGGCCGATGCGCACGAGGAAGGGCTCGACGACGGCCTCGATGGTCTCCGCCTCCTCGCCGACCGAGACCGCGAGCGTGTTGAGACCGACGGGGCCGCCGCCGAACCTGGTGAGGATCGTCATCATGACGGCACGGTCGAGACGATCGAGCCCGAGCGGGTCGACGTCGTACAGCTCGAGCGCCGCCCGGACGGCGTCGACGTCGGCGCGCCCGCCGTGCACGAGCGCGTAGTCGCGGACGCGCCGCAGCAGCCGGTTCGCGATGCGCGGCGTACCGCGGCATCGGCCGGCGATCTCGGCGATCGCGGCCCGATCGATATCGAGCCCCAGCATCAGGGCCGCGCGACCGAGCACCTGCTCGAGCTCGGCCTCGTCGTAGAACTCGAGGTGCGCCGTGAACCCGAACCGGTCGCGCAACGGGTTCGGCAGGAGACCGGCACGCGTGGTCGCCCCGACGAGCGTGAACGGTGCGAGGTCGAGGGGCACGGAGGTGGCTCCTGCGCCCTTGCCGACCATGATGTCGATCCGGAAGTCCTCCATCGCGAGGTACAGCATCTCTTCTGCGGAGCGCGCCATGCGGTGGATCTCGTCGATGAAGAGCACCTCGCCCGGGACGAGCGAGGACAGGATGGCGGCGAGGTCGCCGGCGTGCTGGATGGCGGGCCCGCTCGACATGCGCAGCGGACGCCCGCCCTCGTGCGCGACGATCATGGCGAGCGTGGTCTTGCCGAGGCCCGGGGGGCCTGCGAGCAGGATGTGGTCGGGGGTCCGCTGCTGCATGGCGGCCGCGGACAGGAGCAGCTGCAGTTGGCCGCGCACGCGGGTCTGCCCCACGAACTCCCCGAGGCTCTTCGGTCGCAGCGCGCCCTCGAACGCGAGCTCGGCCTCCGAGGCGAGCTCCGGATCGGTGAGGTCGAGGTCGTGGTCGCTCATTGCGCGCGCGCTCCCTGCTGCGCCGGACCGAGTCGGGCGAGGGTCAGTCTGAGCAGCACCGGCACCGAGGCCGCGGCGGCGTCATCCGCCGCCTCGAGCGTCTCGGCGATCGCCTCGCCGGCGAGCTTCTCGGACCAGCCGAGCCCGGTCAGCGCCGCGAGCACGTCGTCGGCGACGCCGCCCGTCGCGACGGGGGCGCCGCTGGCGGCGGCCGACGGTGCGACCAGCTTGCCGGCGAGCGAGAGCGTGATGAGCTTGGCGGTCTTCGGGCCGATGCCGCTGACACGTCGGAATGCCGCATCGTCTTCCGCCTGCACCGCGCGGGCCACGTCGGACGGGGACATCGCCGAGAGCACGCCGAGCCCGGACTTCGGACCGACGCCGGTCACGCCGATCAGGAGTTCGAAGACCTCGAGCTCGTCGCGCGTCGCGAACCCGAAGAGGGTCAGCGAGTCTTCTCGCACCACCAGCGACGTGTGCACGAGCACCTCGTCGCCGACCCGGCTCCCGAGGACGAATGCGGGGGTGGCGTTCACCAGGTACCCCACCCCGGACACCTCGACGACGAGCGAACTGCCGGACGCCTGGAGCACGCGGCCGCGGAGGGAGGAGATCACTCCTTCACCCTACGGGCTGCCCCCGACACGGCCGCGGCGCGTTCCGCGGCGAGCCACGCCCGCTGCGCCGGGGTGAGCGCGTTGCCCGAGGCATCCCGCCCCGTGCGCGCGACGGTGCCGGCGCCCGCCTGCGCGTCGGCGATCGCCGCACCCGCGACGCCCCCCGTCCGCCACGCGTGGCAGATCGCGAGTGCGAGGGCGTCGGCGGCATCCGCGGGCTTCGGCACCTCGTCGAGGCCGAGGATGCGCGCCACCATCGTGCCGACCTGCTTCTTGTCGGCGCGCCCGTAGCCGGTGATCGCGGCCTTGACCTCGCTCGGGGTGTGCAGCGCGACCGGCAGCACCCGACGCGCGGCGATGAGCATCGCGACGCCCGAGATCTGCGCCGTGCCCATGATCGTCGAGACGTCGCTGCGCGCGAATACGCGCTCGAGCGCGACCGCGTTCGGACGGTGCTCCTCGATGATCGCCTCGAGGCCGTCCGCTATTCGCGCGAGACGGGAGGGCGTGGCCTGGTCGGCCGGTGAGCGCAGCACGACGACGTCGACGAGTCGCGCCGAACGATCGGGCGCCACGTCGACGACGCCGACGCCGCAGCGGGTCAGCCCGGGGTCGATGCCGAGGACCCGCACGGCCCCTACTCCGAGTCCGCCTCGAGCTCGGCCTGCACCTCGGGGGTGAGGTCGAAGTTGCTGTAGACGTTCTGCACGTCGTCGCTGTCCTCCAGCGCGTCGATGAGGCGGAACACCTTCTTGGCCGTGTCGGCGTCGACCTCGACCTTGAGGTTCGGCACGAACTCGATGTCGGCCGACTCGTAGTCGAGGCCGGCTTCCTGGAGTGCCTTGCGCACCTCGACCATGTCGGACGGGTCGGTGACGACCTCGAAGCCCTGCGCGTGCGGCTCGATCTCCTCGGCGCCGGCCTCGAGGGCCGCCATCATGACGTCGTCCTCGGTCGTGCCCTCGCCGGTGACGACGATGACGCCCTTGCGCGTGAAGTTGTAGGCGACCGATCCCGGGTCGGCGAGTGTGCCGCCGTTGCGGCTCAGCCCGGTGCGCACCTCGGCTGCAGCCCGGTTCTTGTTGTCGGTGAGCACCTCGATCATGAGGGCGACGCCGTTCGGGCCGTACGCCTCGTAGGTGATGTTCTGGTACTCGACCGCTTCGCCGCCGATGCCGGCGCCGCGCTTGATGGCGCGGTCGATGTTATCGTTCGGCACCGACGTCTTCTTGGCCTTCTGCACCGCGTCGTACAGGGTCGGGTTGCCGCCGAGGTCGGCGCCGCCGAGCTTGGCCGCGACCTCGATGTTCTTGATGAGCTTGGCGAACGACTTCGCACGGCGCGCGTCGATGACGGCCTTCTTGTGCTTGGTCGTCGCCCACTTGGAATGCCCGGACATGCCTCTCCCGTCACGGTGGTTCAGTACCCCGACATTCTAGGCGGTCGCGGGCACGGCCCCCGGAGCGACGCCGCGGTCCGCGCGCAGGCGGCGCACCGCGCGCTCGTACTGACGGCGACCGACGGTGCGGTACGCCAGCCGGATCGGCGCGGGCATCTCCTTCTCGAACCACGCGTCGCGCTCGGCCTCGGGCACGCTCTCGAGCATGAGGCCGAGCAGCACGAAGATCGGCAGCGGCGGCCTGTGCCGACGGGCGTGCCGGTGGATGTCGTCCCACTCGGCGTCGGAGAGGATCGCGTCGAGCACCGGGAACGCGTCGCGCTCCTCATCGGCGAGGTGCTGTGTGAGCAGGCGGTCCACCTCGTCGAGTTCGGCGGCGAGCCGGGTCGCCGTGCCGGCGTCGGCGTCGCGCGCCCACCGGTCGACGATGGCGTCGACGACGTCCAGCCGGTCCGAGACCAGGCCGTGCTGACGGCGCATGAGCTCGACGTGGAGCCCGCACGCGGGCGCCCGTTCGGTCATGCGGTCCCAGAAGTAGTCGTCCTCGGTGCGGTGGTGCACGTGGAGCAGCGCGGTGATGCCGTGGAGGTGCTTCGAAAGGTGCCTCGCGCGCTCGATCTCGCCGTGCCCGACGCGGCGGACGAGGCGGGGCGCCTCGGCGAAGAGGCGACGGAACAGGCGGTGGATCACCACCACCTCGTCGCTGCGGCAGGTCGTGGCGGGCGCGCTGCGATCGGGCGCACCCGTGCTGGGAAGTCGTGTGGTCATGACGGCAAGGCAAGCGGATGCCGCGGCTCGCCGCGCCCGTGGAGGCCCGCCGTTCCGCCCAGGGACCGCCCGATGGCGGGGCCCGGGCCACCACTGATCGCTCAGACCGAAGCGACGGCCGCGGCCCGGACCTTCCCGAGGAAGTACTCGTGGAATCGGTGGTCGCCCTCGATCTCCGGGTGGAAGCTGGTGCCGATCAGGTTGCCCTGCTCGACCGCCACGACGCGACCGTCGGCGAGCGCCGCGAGCGGGCTCGCCTGCGCTCCCACCGACTCGACGACCGGACCCCGGATGAACACGGCGTGGACCGGCTCGTCACCGAGCGCAGGCACCGCGAGCTCGGTCTCGAACGACTCGTTCTGCGACCCGAAGGCGTTCCGGCGCACGACGACGTCGAGCCCGCCGAGGTTCTGCTGCCCCTCGATCGTGTCGAGCAGCGTGTCCGCGATCATGATGAGTCCCGCGCACGTGCCGTAAACCGGCATCCCCGCGGCGATGCGCCGCTTCAGCGGCTCGGCGACGCCGAACGCCCGCGAGAGCTTGTCCATCACGGTCGACTCGCCGCCGGGGATCACGAGCCCGTCGATGCCCTCGACGTCCTCGGGCCGGCGGACGAGCACGACGCGCGCGCCGAGTTCGCCGAGCACGCGCGCGTGCTCGCGGAAGTCGCCCTGGAGGGCGAGGACGCCGACGGTCGGCCCCGCGGCATCCGTCGCCCCCAGGGACTCGTCGCGAAGGCTCACCATCCGCGCTCGGCGAGCCGGTGCGGAGCGGGCAGGTCGCCGACGTTGATGCCGACCATGGCCTCGCCGAGCCCGCGCGACACCTCGGCGACGACCTTCGGGTCGTCGTAGAAGGTGGTCGCCTTGACGATGGCCGCGGCGCGCTGCTCGGGGTTGCCCGACTTGAAGATGCCCGAGCCCACGAAGACACCGTCGGCGCCGAGCTGCATCATCATGGCGGCATCCGCCGGGGTCGCGACGCCGCCCGCGGTGAAGAGCACGACGGGGAGCTTGCCGGTCTCGGCGACCTCGAGCACGAGGTCGTACGGCGCCTGCAGCTCCTTCGCCGCGACGTAGACCTCGTCGCGCGTCATCGACTTCAGCTGGTTGATCTCGGAGGTGATCTTGCGGATGTGCTTCGTCGCCTCGGAGACGTCGCCCGTGCCGGCCTCGCCCTTCGAGCGGATCATCGCCGCACCCTCGTTGATGCGGCGGAGCGCCTCGCCGAGGTTCGTCGCACCGCAGACGAAGGGCGTCGTGAAGCCCCACTTGTCGATGTGGTTGACGTAGTCGGCCGGCGAGAGCACCTCGGACTCGTCGATGTAGTCGACGTCGAGCGCCTGCAGCACCTGCGCCTCGACGAAGTGGCCGATGCGCGCCTTCGCCATGACCGGGATCGAGACCTCGGCGATGATCGCCTCGATGAGGTCGGGGTCGCTCATGCGGGCGACGCCGCCCTGGGCGCGGATGTCGGCGGGGACCCGCTCGAGCGCCATGACGGCGACGGCGCCCGCGTCCTCGGCGATGCGCGCCTGCTCGGGCGTGACGACGTCCATGATGACGCCGCCCTTCAGCATCTCGGCGAGGCCGCGCTTCACGCGGCTCGAGCCGGTCTCGGCAGTGCTCATCGGGGTTCCCTTTCGAACGGATGGCGCGGACTCGCGCAAATTCTCGGACAAGACGGTTGCTTGGCCTAGGCCAAAAGATAGCATGGGCGGGACCCTGCTCCCGGAACAGCGACGGATCGTGACATGACCCTCGAGATCACCGGCCGATCGGCCGCCGACATCGCCGCGAGCGTGCGCGCCCTCATCGAGCGCGGCGTCCTGCTGCCGGGCGATCCGCTGCCGCCCGTGCGAGGCCTCGCCGACGACCTCGGCGTCAACCGCAACACCGCCGTCGCCGCCTACCGGCAGCTCACGACGGCGGGCATGGTCGTCACGCGGGGACGCGGCGGCACGCGCGTCGCCGACCGGTCCCCCGTCGCCCAGGAGGGTTTCGCGGCCGACAGCGTGCTCCGCGACGTCGCGACCGGCAACCCCGATCCCGATCTGATCCCGGACCCGTCGCGCGCCCTCGCCGGCATGGCCGGGCGCCCGGTGCTCTACGGCGAGCCGGTCATCGACCCCGACCTCGAACGCTGGGCGCACGAATGGGTGGGCGCCGACCTCGCTCCGTCCGACGTGCGACTCACGATCACGAGCGGCGCGGCCGACGCGGTCGAGAGGCTGCTCGCCCAGGCGCTCGTGCGCGACGACGCGGTCGCGCTCGAGGACCCATGCTTCCTCACCAGCATCCACACCGTCCGCGTGGGCGGCTACCGCCCCGTGCCCGTCCCCGTCGACGACGAGGGCATGACCGTCGACGGGCTCCGCTCGGCGCTCGAGCTGGGCGTGCGCGCCGTCGTGTGCACGCCGCGCGCGCAGAACCCGACCGGGGCGAGCCTCTCCGAACGACGGGCCGCCGACCTGCGTGCGGTGCTGCGCGAGCATCCGTACGTGCTCGTGATCGAGGACGACCACTTCTCGATGCTCTCGCGGAGCCCGTACCGTTCGCTGATCGGGCCCGACCATCGCCGATGGGCGCTCGTGCGCTCGGTCTCGAAGTTCCTCGGTCCCGACATGTGCCTCGCCGTCACGGCCTCCGACCGCGAGACGGCCGACCGGCTCGCGATGCGACTCACGCCGGGCACGACGTGGGTGAGCCACCTCCTCCAGCGCCTCGCGCTGGCGCTCGTCACCGACCCCGACGTCGTGTCGGCCATCGACGCGGCCGGCGAGCACTACGCCGAGCGCAACGACGCGTTCGCCGCTCGACTCACGGCGCTCGGTCTGCCCGCGACCGCCGGCGACGGGCTGAATCTCTGGGTGAGCCTGCCCGTGCCCGCCCGCGACGTCTCCGAGCAGCTCATGCGCCGAGGTTGGCTCGTGCGGGCCGGCGACGAGTTCGTGCTCGCCGACGATGCGTCGTCGAGCCGTCGCCTGCGCCTGACCGTGCACGACCTCGCCGAGGCCGACGCCGAGCGGCTCGCTGCCGACATCGCCGCCGCGGTCCGCGCCGCGGGCGGCCGGCTCGCACCCGCCGGGATGGAATGATCGAGGGGTGAAGGTCCTCTCGATCCAGTCCGCCGTCGCCTACGGCCACGTCGGCAACTCCGCGGCCGTCTTCCCGCTCCAGCGCATCGGCGTCGAGGTGATGCCGGTCTACACGGTCAACTTCTCGAACCACACCGGCTACGGCGCGTGGCGCGGTCCGCTCATCGCCCCCGACGACGTGCGCGAGGTCATCGCCGGCATCGAGGATCGCGGCGCGTTTCCGAAGATCGACGTGATCCTCTCCGGGTACCAGGGCTCGGAGGGCATCGCCGACGTCATCCTCGACGCCGTCGCGCGCATCAAGGTCGCGAACCCCGAGGCGATCTACTCGTGCGACCCGGTCATGGGCAATGCGAAGAGCGGATGCTTCGTGGCTCCGGCGATCCCGATCCTGCTTCGCGATCGCGTGGTCCCCGCCGCCGACCTCATCACGCCGAACCAGTTCGAGCTCGGCTACCTCACGGGCACCGAGCCGGGCTCGCTCGAGTCGACCCTCGAGTCGGTCGACCTGGCGCGCGCCATGGGGCCCCGGACCGTGCTCGTCACGAGCGTCGAGCGCCCCGATCGCGAGGAGGGCACGATCGAGATGCTCGCGGTCGATGACCGCGGCGCGTGGATCGTGCAGACTCCGATGCTGCCCATGAAGGCGAACGGCTCGGGGGATGTCACGGCGGCGCTCTTCACGGCGCACTACCGCCGCACGGGCGACGCGGCCGACGCGCTCGCCCGCACGGCATCGAGCGTGTTCGACCTCCTGACGACCACCCACGAGTCGAGCGAGCGCGAACTGCAGCTCGTCGAGTCGCAGGAGGCGTACGCCCACCCGCGCCTGCAGTTCGAGGTGCGCCGGGTCCGCTGATCCATCGAGTCAGCGCGGCCAGGCCTCGGCGATCTCCTCGCGCACCTCGCCGAGCAGGCGCGGGAGCGCCTTGGTGCCCGCGATGATCGGGAAGAAGTTCGAGTCGAGGGCCCACCGGGGAACGATGTGCTGGTGGAGGTGCTCGGCGATGCCGGCGCCCGCGATCCGCCCCTGGTTCATGCCGATGTTGAACCCGTCGCAGCGGGACACCTGCATGACCGTGCGCATCGCCACCTGCGTGAGCTCGCCGATCTCGGCGACCTCCTCGGGGCTCGCCTCGTCGTACGTCGCAATGTGGCGGTAGGGGCACACGAGCAGGTGTCCGCTGTTGTACGGATACAGGTTGAGCAGCACGTAGGCGTGCTCGCCGCGCGCGACGATCAGTGACTGCTCGTCGCTCAGCTCGGGTGCGCGGCAGAACGGGCACGAGTGCTCGTCGGGCTGCTGCCCGTGCTGGATGTAGACGAGCCGGTGCGGGGTCCAGAGGCGCTGGAACGCGTCGGGCACGCCCGCGAGGTCGGTCGCGGCATCCGTCTGCACGCCGTCGAACTCATCGGGCTGGTACGCGGTCATGCGAACAGGTCGTCCCTCGTCGTCACCTGGCGGCGATCCGCGATCGCATCGAGGATCCGGCGCTCCGCGTCGGCGATCGGCACGCCGTTCTCCTGCGTCCCGTCGCGGAAGCGGAAGCTCACGGTCTCACCGGTGCGGTCGTTCTCGCCGGCGATGAGCTGGATCGGCACCTTCTGCGTCGTGTGGGTGCGGATCTTCTTCTGCATGCGGTCGTCGCTCGTGTCGAGCTCGGTGCGCACGCCCGAGCCGGCGAGCTGGGTCAGGATGCCGCCGAGGTAGGGCGCGTACTCGTCGGCGACGGGGATGCCGACGACCTGGACGGGCGCGAGCCAGACCGGGAACGCACCCGCGTAGTGCTCGGTGAGCACGCCGAAGAAGCGCTCGATGGAGCCGAACTTCGCGGAGTGGATCATGACCGGCTGCTGGTGCGTGCCGTCGGCCGCGGTGTACTCGAGGCCGAAGCCCTCGGGCTGGTTGAAGTCGTACTGGATGGTCGACATCTGCCAGGTGCGGCCGATCGCGTCGCGTGCCTGCACCGAGATCTTCGGGCCGTAGAACGCTGCGCCACCCGGGTCGGGCACGAGTTCGAGACCCGAGCGCTCGGCGACGTCGCGCAGCACGTTCGTCGCGACCTCCCACTGCTCGTCGGTGCCCTTGAACTTGTCGGAGTTGGCGTCGCGGGTCGAGAGCTCGAGGTAGAAGTCGTCGAGGCCGAAGTCGCGGAGCAGGCCGAGCACGAAGTCCAGCAGGTGCTGGATCTCCGCAGGCGCCTGCTCGGGGGTGACGTAGCTGTGGGAGTCGTCCTGCGTGAGGCCGCGCACGCGCGTGAGGCCCTGCACGACGCCGGACTTCTCGTAGCGGTAGACGGTGCCGAACTCGAAGAACCGCAGCGGCAGCTCGCGGTACGAGCGCCCGCGCGAGCGGTAGATGAGGTTCTGCATCGGGCAGTTCATCGCCTTGAGGTAGTACTCGGAATTCTCGAGCTCCATCGGCGGGAACATCGTGTCCTTGTAATACGGCAGGTGGCCCGACAGCTCGAAGACGTGCGCCTTCGTGATGTGCGGGGTCGAGACGTACTGGAAGCCCTCCTCGATGTGGCGCCGGCGGACGTAGTCCTCCATCTCGCGCTTGATCACCCCGCCCTTGGGGTGGAAGACGGGCAGGCCCGAGCCGATCTCGTCGGGGAAGCTGAAGAGGTCGAGCTCGACCCCGAGCTTGCGGTGGTCGCGGCGCTGCGCCTCCTCGAGCCGGTGCTGGTACGCGCGCAGCTCGTCCTTCGTCGGCCATGCGGTGCCGTAGACGCGCTGCAGCTGCGGGTTCTTCTCGGAGCCGCGCCAGTAGGCAGCGGCCACGCGCATGAGCGCCCAGCCGTTGCCGATCATCCGCGTGTTCGGCA
The DNA here is from genome assembly GCF_044769845.1 of Agromyces sp. GXQ0307. Taxonomy (NCBI): domain Bacteria; kingdom Bacillati; phylum Actinomycetota; class Actinomycetes; order Micrococcales; family Microbacteriaceae; genus Agromyces; species Agromyces sp. GXQ0307. The sequence continues at coordinate 419,460 of NZ_JBIZVY010000003.1, forward strand.
GGTGCGGCCCGCGGCAGAGGTCCTTCCAGGCGACCTCGCCGGTCTTCGGGTCGACGTTGTCGTAGATGGTGAGCTCGGCGCCGCCGACCTCGACCGACTCGTTGTCGTCCTGGCCGGCCTCACCACCCGTCGGGTGGCCCTTCAGGCCGATGAGCTCGAGCTTGTACGGCTCGGCGGCCAGCTCGGCTCGGGCCTCGTCGTCGCTCACCACCCGGCGCACGAACCGCTGGCCCGAGCGGATGATCCGAGCCATCTCCTTGTCGAGGGTCTTGAGGTCCTCGGGCGTGAACGGCTCGGCGACGTCGAAGTCGTAGTAGAAGCCGTCGGTCACGGGCGGGCCGATGCCGAGCCTGGCGTCGGGGTTCACCTTCTGCACGGCCTGCGCGAGCACGTGCGCCGTCGAGTGGCGGAGGATCGCGAGCCCGTCGGGCGAGTCGATCGTGACCGGCTCGACGACGTCGGCGTCGGTCACCGTCGTCGCGAGGTCCTTCAGCTCGCCGTTGACGCGCATCGCGACAACGGATCGATCGGTGAAGAGCTCGAAGCCGTCGGCCAAGTGGATCCACTCCCCTGCAGTGTGAGACGCAACCCCTCAACTGTAGTCGCGCGCGGCGGGCGCGGCGCGCGCACCGGGCGGCGCCCGTCGGCTCGTCCCTTCTTGCGCTCGACCGCGCAAGCCGACGCGCCATCCGAGGTCGGCGCTTGCGTGAGCTTGCGCGTGATTTAGCAAGAACTCGACATTTCTCAGACAATTCCTCGCAGCACCTTGTGCCGTTCTCGCGCACGGCCGTAGCCTCGCCTCACTCGAGGGCACCGCGACGCCAGCAGTGCCCGCAGACGTGCACAACGAGAGGAATCGAGTCGACGATGACACGACCCACCATGCCCGTCCCACGGCCGCTCCGCGGTCCAGGTCCGGGATTCCGACGCGCACCGCTCGGAATCGCCGCGGCCACGGCCGTCGCCGTCGGCGCGGCGATCCTCGGCCCGGCGCCGGCCTCGGCCGCCCCGGAGCCCGTCGTCACCCGTGCCGCCCTCGATCCTGCCCTCGTCGCCGGCCGGGGCGCCGCGGTGCCGTTCCTCGAGCAGGAGGCCGAGCACGCGTCGACGAACGGCGACGTGATCGGCCCCGACCGCACCGCGTACACCCTCGAGGCCGAGGCATCGGGGCGCTCGGCCGTGCGACTCGACCCGGGCGAACACGTCGAGTTCGTCCTGCCCGAGGCCGCGAACGCGATCACGGTCCGCTACAGCATCCCCGACGCACCCGGCGGCGGCGGGATCACCGCGCCGCTCGAGGTGGCCGTCGGCGGCGGCGAACCCGCCGTCATGCCCCTCACGTCCGAGTACTCGTGGCTCTACAACCAGTACCCGTTCACGAACGACCCGGACGCCGGTCTGCTGCACCCCGACTGGTGGATCACCGAGTGCGGATGCGTCCCCGGCGAGGGCTACGAGGTCGACGCGCCGTTCCGCCCCATGCACTTCTACGACGAGCAGCGGATGCTGCTGGGTGCGACCTTCCCCGCCGGTTCCGTCGTCCGGCTCACCGCCCCCGAGGGCACGGATGCCGCATGGACGGTGATCGACCTGCTGGACTCCGAGCTCGTCGCCCCGCCTGCGGCCCAGCCGGCCGACTCGGTGAGCGTGGTGCGGTTCGGCGCGGACCCGGACGGCGTGCGCGACTCCGCACCGGCATTCCGGACCGCCATTCGATGGGCCCAGCGCCATGGCGTCGAGGTGTTCATCCCCGTCGGCAGGTTCCGGGTGAGCGAGCACCTCGTGGTCGACGACGTCACCATCCGCGGCGCGGGCAACTGGCATTCGATCGTGTTCGGGGAGGAGGTCGCACTGAAGAAGCCGGCCGCCGACGGTTCGGTCCATACGGGCGTGGGCTTCTACGGCCGCGATGCCGCCGACGGCGGCAGCTCGAACGTGCACCTGTCGGACTTCGCCATCCGCGGCGACGTACGTGAGCGGATCGACACCGATCAGGTCAACGGCATCGGCGGCGCGATGAGCGATTCGACGATCGAGCGTCTGCACATCGAGCACACGAAGGTCGGGCTCTGGTTCGACGGCCCGATGGACGGCGTCGTGGTGCGCGACAACGTCATCGTCGACCAGATCGCCGACGGCCTGAACTTCCACACCGGGGTCTCCGACTCGGTCGCCGAGGGCAACTTCGTGCGGAACACCGGCGACGACGGCCTGGCGATGTGGTCGGAGGGCGTCGCGAATGCGGGCAACACGTTCGCCCGGAACACGGTGCAGACGCCGACGCTCGCGAACGGGATCGCGATCTACGGCGGCGCCGACACGACGGTCGAGGGCAACCTCGTGGCCGACCCGATCCGCGAGGGCAGCGCCCTGCACGCGGGATCGCGATTCGGCGCAGAGCCCTTCGCGGGCTCGCTGGAGTTCACCGACAACACCACCGTGCGGGCCGGTACGTACGAGCTGAACTGGAACATCGGGCTGGGCGCCATCTGGCTCTACGCGCTCGACCGTTCGATCGATCAGGCCGACATCCGGATCACGGGCGACCACTACCTCGACAACACGTACAACGCCATCATGCTCGTCTCCGACTGGCCGGTGAAGGATCAGGTCTCGATCTCGGACGTGCACTTCGCCGACGTTCGGGTCGACGGGACGGGCACCTCGGTCGTCAGCGCCCGGGTCGCCGGTTCGGCGTCGTTCGAGAACGTCGACGCGCGCAACGTGGGTGCGGTCGGCATCAACAACTGCGGGACGTTCCACTTCACACCGGCGGGCTCGGAGTTCTCGATCGTCGATCTCGGCGGCAACGACTCGACCGGCGTGAACACGACCGGGCCGTGGCTCGCGCCCTGGCAGCTGCCGAACACGATCACGTGCGACGATCGTCCGCCGGTGATCGCGCCGCCCGCACCATCCGCCTGGTGACCGGCTCGGGTCGTGGGCGCCGTGCTCGCCCACGACCCAGCGGCCGGAACGGCCCCCGAACGGGACCTTGCGGGCGGATGGCGCGGACTGGGACGCTCCACTCGAAGCATGTAGTCGAGCTTTCCTCGGAATTGGAGCGAGCCATGAAGCGCACGTCCGTCATGTCCGCCGCCGCCGTCGCGGCACTCCTCGTCGTCGCCGGCGGCGCTGCAGCCCGGGCCCACGATGTCGAAGTGCCGGACCTCCCCGCGGGCGCACTGCTACCCGACGTCATCGAGGAAGTCCCGCACCACCTGCAGATCCAGAACGCCCAGCAGCGCGAATGGCTGCGATTCTCGACGACGCACATCAACATCGGCGAGGGCAACCTCCAGATCCGCGGAGGCGGTCAGGTCGAGCCGTGCGAGATCGATGGCCAGGCGTACCCCGAGTGCACGATCGCGACGCAGGAGATCCTCGATGCGAACGGCCAGATCGTCGCGACGCACGACGCCGGCGCCGCCGTCTTCCACCCGGAGCACAACCACTGGCACCAGTCCGGCGTCGCACTCTTCGACATCCGGAGCGCCGGACCGGGCGACGACCCCGCCGACCCCGCGAACATGAGCGTGATCTGGTCGGAAGGCGTGAAGATCACCTTCTGCTTCGTGGACATCGAGTTCATCGGCGAGACCGGAACCCTGAAGAAGGCGAAGCCGCGCACCTACTTCGAGTGCAACGGCGACCTGCAGGGACTCGCTTCGTGGTGGGCCGATTCGTACCACCAGTCGACGCCGCTGCAGGAACTCGACGTCACGGACATCCCGGACGGCGAGTACTACCTCACCCATCTCGCCGACCCCGACGGGCACTGGATCGAGTCCGATGAGACGAACAACTTCACCTGGGTGAAGTTCCGGCTCACCCGGACGAGCGCGAACGCCAAGGTCGAGGTGCTCGACCATTCGCCCTGCGTTCCGCAGGTCATCTGCGGCTTCGGCGGCAACCCCTGACCTCCGGAGACGACGAAGGCCCCGGCGTCTGCCGGGGCCTTCGTGCTGGTGGGCGATACTGGGATCGAACCAGTGACCTCTTCCGTGTCAGGGAAGCGCGCTACCGCTGCGCCAATCGCCCGGGTTGTGAGTGAGCTCGGAGAGCCCGTCTCGAGGTGGATACGGGATTCGAACCCGTGTATACGGCTTTGCAGGCCGCTGCCTCGCCTCTCGGCCAATCCACCGTTGCTTGGGTTCACCACCAAAGAACAAACCGGCTCTCGCCGGCCTGATCAGAGCGGATGACGAGACTCGAACTCGCGACCCTCACCTTGGCAAGGTGATGCGCTACCAACTGCGCCACATCCGCGTTGTCGCTGTTTCGGCGACAGAGAGACTCTAACCGATGACGTGAACGAATGACAAACCGACGCCTATCGACCGCTGATTCCGGCCGATCAGCGGGCCAATCGGACGGCGCAACCCGGGCGTGTCGCGGTTCCGCGGCGCCGCGATCGGGCGACGTGCGAGCACGACTCGGATCCTCGGATCGACGGCATGGGACCGCTGAACCACCACGCGCACCGATGTGCATTCCACCCATCGCGTGGGCTAGTATCGAGTCCGCGGTCGCGATCCGATCGGGTCCGCGAAATCCACATGGGCGATTGGCGCAGCTGGTAGCGCGCTTCCTTCACACGGAAGAGGTCGTCGGTTCGAGCCCGGCATCGCCCACCACCACGAACGCCCCCGTTGCTGCGGGGGCGTTCGTCGTCTCGGTCTGGGGTGAGGAGCCTCAGCCCCACCCGTATCGCGCGGCGAGCGCGCGCGTGACGCGTCCGTATCGCTCGGCGTCGAGCGATGCCGCCTCGCGGCGCATCCCGTCCGCGTGCACGAGGAACACGCGGTCGATCCTCGCCCAGCTCGGGCGCCCCTCGCCGTCCCACGCGCCCGAGCCCAGCGCGACCGCGTCGCGGTCGCCGTCCTGCGACCTGCTCGTGAGCTGCACCGCGAGGAAGCGCCCCTCGGTGCCCGCCGCGACGACGACGACCGGGCGGTCCTTGCCGCGCCCGTCCCGCTCCTCGTAGGGCACCCAGGTCCAGACGACCTCACCCGGGTCGGGTTCGCCGTCGCGCTCCGGCGTGTACGAGAAACGGACCCGGCGGATTCCCGCCGGGTCCAGTTCGACGGTCGCCGCCGGGCCTGCCCGCCCCGGCCACTCCGCGTCATCCGTGCGGGGCTGCGACGCGGCATCCGCGGCTGCCGAGGCCGGTGCGGGCCGCCGTGCGGGCGGGCCGGAGAGGGATCGGATGACACGCCCGAGGGCGGTGAGGAAGCGGTGGGTGTCAGGCACACCCGCACACTACCCTCACCGCCCTCGCGGCGATCGCAGGATCAGACGGTCTCGAGCTTGTAGCCCTCCTCGCCGTGGACGATCGTGTCGATGCCCGCCAGCTCGTCCTCGTTCTTGACGCGGAAGCCGATGGTCTTCTCGATCGCGAAGCCGACCACGAAGGCCACGATGAACGAGTAGAGGAGCACGCCGATGGCGGCGATCGCCTGCACGGCGAGCTGGCCGGCGTCGCCACCGACGAACAGGCCGGTGCCGGTCGCGAAGAAGCCGAGGTAGAGGGTACCGATGAGTCCGCCGACGAGGTGGATGCCCACGACGTCGAGCGAGTCGTCGAAGCCCCACTTGAACTTCAGCTCGACGGCGATGGCGCAGATCGCACCCGCGACGACGCCGAGGACCGTGGCCCAGCCCGGGGTCAGGTTGGCACAGGCCGGCGTGATCGCGACGAGACCGGCGACGGCGCCCGATGCGGCACCGACCGAGGTCGGCTTGCCGTCCTTGATCTTCTCGACGACGAGCCAGGCGAGGATGGCCGCGGCCGTGGCGACGAGCGTGTTGACGGCGATGAGGCCGACGCCGGGCATGCCCTCGGCGAGGAACTCTGCGCCGGCGTTGAAGCCGAACCAGCCGAACCACAGGATCGAGGCGCCGAGCAGGGTCAGCGGCACGTTGTGCGGCTTGTCCATGCCCTTCTGGAAGCCCACGCGCTTGCCGAGGACGAGGGCGAGGGCGAGGGCCGCCGCGCCGGCGTTGATGTGCACCGCGGTTCCGCCCGCGTAGTCGATGACACCCGGGAGTCCGAGCGTGTCGCCGAGCGAGAGGATCCAGCCGCCGCCCCAGACCCAGGCTGCGACCGGGAAGTAGACCAGGGTGGCCCAGATGCCGGCGAAGATCATCCACGCGCCGAACTTGGCGCGGTCGGCGATGGCGCCCGAGATGAGCGCGACCGTGATGATGGCGAACGTCGCACCGAAGATGACGCCGAGCAGGTCGGCGTTGGCCGACTCGCCGCCGGCGAGGCTCGCGAGACCGAAGTCGGAGAAGGGGTTGCCCGAGAACTCCCAGGCGCTGCCGACCGCGCTCATGTTGAAGCCGTACAGCACCCACAGGACGCTGATCAGGCCCATTGCGCCGAAGCTCATCATCATCATGCTGACGACGCTCTTCGCCTTGACCAGGCCGCCGTAGAAGAACGCGACGCCCGGCGTCATGAAGAGCACGAGCGCGGATGCCGTCACGGCCCACGCGATGTTGCCGCTATCCATAGGTAATCCTCACACCTCTCGGTTTGCAGGGGACGTACCGCGAGGGGGATGAGACTGGGGCTCGTCTCGAGGTACGACGTTCAGAATGGTGCGGGAACGTTTCGACCACGGGGCACGCTGCGTTTCGCAACGGTTACGGAATCGCGCGTGATGTAACGAGCGTGTTTCGGGATGCCGCGACGAGCCTCCGAAAGAGCTGCCGAGGACGTGTGTCCGGCCGGCGCGACGGCTCAGTCGTGCGGCGGCAGCTCACCCGTGGTGAGGGCGATCATGCGCGACATCGATCGCAGGTACTTCTTGCGGTAGCCGCCGGAGAGCATGTCGCCGCCGAACACCTCGTCGAGCGGCACGCCGCTCGCGAGGATCGGGACCTCGGCGTCGTACACGCGGTCGATGAAGGCGACGAGCCGGAGCGCGGCGTTCTGGTCGTCGAGCTCGCGGACCCCGGTCAGCGCGATGAACTCGAGGCCGTCGATGAGCTTGATGTACTTCGACGGATGCACGGTGGAGAGGTGCGAGAGGAGTTCGTCGAACCCGTCGAGCGAGACGCGGTGCCCCCGCGCGGCGAGCGTCGCCGCCGCGTGCTCGACCGCCGCGTCGTCGGCGAGCGACTCCGAATGCCCCTCCGTGTCGCGGCGACGGTAGTCGAGTCCGTCGATGCGCAGCGTCTCGAAGTTCGACGACAGCGCGTGGATCTCCCGGAGGAAGTCGGCGGCGGCGAAGCGCCCCTCCCCCAGCGCGTTCGGCGGCGTGTTGCTTGTCGCCGCGACCCGGGTGCCGCCGGCCATGAGCTCGCCGAGGAACCGGGTCATGAGCATGGTGTCGCCCGGGTCGTCGAGCTCGAACTCGTCGATGCAGATGAGGCGGGCGCCGCGCAGCAGCTCGACCGCCTGCGCGTAGCCGAGCGCGCCGACGAGGGCCGTGTACTCGATGAATGTGCCGAAGTACTTCGGCCCGTGCGCGACGTGCCAGAGCGAAGCGAGCAGGTGGGTCTTGCCGACGCCGAAGCCGCCGTCGAGGTAGACGCCCGGCAGTTCGATGCGCGCGGGACGCTTGCGCGAGAAGAACCCGCCCGGCCGCTGTGCGGCCCGCCACGCGCCGGCGAAGGCGTTCAGCCGGTCGAGGGCGGCCTGCTGCGACGGGAAGTCGTGATCGGGCCGGTACGACTCGAAGGAGGCGTGAGCGAACTGCGGCGGCGGGACGAGCTCGGAGGCGATCTCGGCCCCGGTGATCGACGGGTGGCGGTCGACGAGTCGCTCGAGAGCGGATGCCGCGGCAGTGGTCATCGGCGTGGGATCTCCTGTTGCACCTCGTGACATGTGCGGTGACGACGACCGGCATGCCGCGTAGATTCGGTGGTGGACGGGTCACCAGCCTAGTCCGCTCCCCGATCCGCATCGCCCGACCGGGCGACCACTGGAGGTTCCCCATGTCCGTCGAGTTCGACCCCGCCGACAAGCTGGCCGAGTACGCCCACCCCGAGCGACTCGTCACCACGGACTGGCTCGCCGAACGGCTCGGACAGCCGGGGCTCGTGGTCGTGGAGTCCGACGAGGACGTGCTGCTCTACGAGATCGGGCACATCCCGGGCGCCGTGAAGGTCGACTGGCACACCGAGCTCAACGACCCGGTGGTCCGCGACTACCTCTCGGGCGAGCAGTTCGCCGAGCTCCTCGGCGGCAAGGGCATCGCGCGCGACGACACCGTCGTGATCTACGGCGACAAGAACAACTGGTGGGCCGCGTACGCGCTCTGGGTGTTCACGCTCTTCGGCCACGACGACGTCCGCCTCCTCGACGGCGGCCGCGACAAGTGGATCGCCGAGGGCCGCCCGCTGACGACCGACGCGCCCGACCGCGAGCCCGTCGAGTACCCCGTCGTGGAACGTGACGACACCGCCATCCGCGCGTTCAAGGAGGACGTGCTCGCGCACTTCGGCAACCCGCTCATCGACGTCCGCTCGCCCGAGGAGTACACGGGCGAGCGCACGCACATGCCCGCCTATCCGGAGGAGGGGGCACTGCGAGGCGGTCACATCCCCACCGCCGCATCCGTGCCCTGGGCCCGCGCCGCGGCCGAGGACGGCACGTTCCGCACCCGCGCCGAACTCGATGCGATCTACCGCGACGAGGTCGGGCTGCGGGACGGCGACGACGTCATCGCCTACTGCCGGATCGGCGAGCGCTCGAGCCACACCTGGTTCGTGCTGACGCACCTGCTCGGCTTCGAGGGAGTCCGGAACTACGACGGGTCGTGGACGGAGTGGGGCAGCGCCGTGCGCGTGCCCATCGCCACCGGCCCCGACCGGGGCGAGGCGCCCGGCCGGTAGGCGCCGACGCGGTCGCGGATGGGAGAATGGGCGGGATGGATGCCACGACCCTCCCCGCTGCGCTCGCCGAGACGCGCGACGACTTCCTGTCGCTCGGCGTCAAGGACCGGCTGACGCTGCTGCTCGACTTCTCCAACGAGCTGCCCGAACTGCCCGAGCGCTACCGCGACCACCCCGACCTGCTCGAACGTGTCGAGGAGTGCCAGTCGCCCGTCTACATCTTCGTGGAGCTCGACGCCGACGGGCTCGTCCACATGCACGCGACCGCGCCGGCGGAGGCGCCCACCACCCGCGGATTCGCGTCGATCCTCGCGCAGGGCCTCGACGGGCTCACGCCCGACGAGGTGCTCGCGATCCCCGCGGACTACCCGCAGTCGCTCGGCCTGAACGAGGCCGTCTCGCCGCTCCGGGTACGGGGCATGTCGGGCATGCTCGCCCGTGCGAAGCGCCAGCTCGCCGAGCGGCTCGCGGCGTAGCGCGCCGGCGGCGCCGCGTGGGTCCCGCTCGGGCGCGCTCGGGCCGCTTCGACTGGCTCGCGGATCAGCGTTCCGCGAGCCAGTCGTGCAGCAGCATCGTCCACCGCGACGGGTCGTGGTTCCAGAGCTTCGTGTGACGCGCTCCCTCGAACACCTCGAACTGCACGAGGTCCGAGCGCACCTCGGCGAGCCGTCGCGAACCGTCGATCGGAACGAAGCCGTCGTCCTCGCTGTGCATGAGCAGGATCGGCACGTGCAGTTCATCGGCACGGGCCACCGCGTCGAGCGCCTCGAGATCGATCGGCGCGGCCAGTCCGGTCAGGGTCCCGGCGATCGGCGCGCTCAGCACGCGCGCGACCGCGCCGCCGAGTTCCGCCGGGAGGCCGAGGGCTCGGCCCTGGAACCGGAGGATGTCGGGCCAGTCCACGGCCGGCGACTCCAGCACGACGCCGACGAGGCGCTCGCGGACCTGCTCCGACCGCAGCACGGTCTGCAGTGCGATCGACCCGCCCATCGACCAGCCCATGAGGACGACGCGCCGGGCGCCGCGTTCGACGGCGAACCGGACCGCCGCGACGACGTCCTCCCATTCCGTGCCCCCGAGCCCGTACCGACGGTCCTCGCTCGCCGGCGCCTCGAAGTCGTTGCGATAGGAGACGAGCAGGGACGACCACCCCGCACGGGTCGCGGGCTCGACCGCGCGAAGACCCTCGTGGCGCTTGGCGCCGCGGCCGTGCACGATCACGAGCCAGTCCGTCGACGGCGCGCCCGCGGCATCCGTCGCCGGGACGAACCACGCCGGAGCGGGACCGAGCGGAGTCGGGACGAGCACGTTCTCGTACCGCTCGGCGACCTCCCAGGGGCCGAGGTGCACCCACCCGCTGATGCGCCCGCGCGCGGCACGGTCCAGGCGGCCGAACTCGACGGACTCGATCACGCGCCGGACCCGGTGCCCGTCGTCGTGGAGCACGTCGCCGACGCGCGCGTAACCCGAGTCGTGCTCGAACCAGAGGCCGTATCGTCCGCGCATCCGCGCATCCTCGGACCCCGAGAGCACGACTTCACCCGCCGCGAGGTCAGCGCGTTCGATGCGCAGGTCGTCCTCACGGTCGAGCTCCGGCGTCACGACACGCCGTGCGAACACGATCGCGGTGGCCGCGGTGGCCGCCGCGAACGCCGCGCCCAGGATGGCGATTCCGCCGAGCACGGCGCCGATCGGCCCCATCACCGTGCGCTCGAGCCTCGACATCCCGCCTCCAGTCTCCCGTCGTCCCCGTCCGTACGGACGGGGTACAGGTCGTCGCGCGGCGCGCCGCCACCCGGCCCCGTGATCGAGACTCTAGTCTGCACACGTGTCCGACTCGGCGACCACGCCTCCCCCTGAGTTCGCCGCAGCGCTGGAATCGCTGCGGGCCGCGACACCGCGAGCCGAACTGCGCGTGTCGGAGATCGCCGCGCCCTCCTCGCTCGCCCCGTGGGCCGTGGCGCTCTCGGCCGACCTGATCCCCGGGCGCCACGCGGAGGACTCCGATCTCGGCACCGGACGGTTCGTGCTGCTCCACGACCCGTCCGAGCCCGAGTCGTGGGGCGGACGCTTCCGCGTCGTCTGCTTCGCGCAGGCTCCACTCGAGACCGACATCGGCGTCGACCCGTTCCTTGCGGATGTCGCGTGGTCGTGGCTCGTCGACGCGCTCGACGCGCACGGCGCACGCTACGTCGCCGCGTCCGGGACCGTGACGAAGATCCTCTCGACGGGGTACGGCGAACTCGCCCGGCAGGGCGACGGCGCCGAGCTCGAGCTGCGAGCGTCGTGGACACCGCTCGATGCCGTGATCGCGCCGCATGTGGAAGGCTGGAGCGAGTTGCTGTGCATGCTGGCCGGCCTGCCTCCGAGCTCGGAGGGGGTGACGGCCCTTCCCACACGGAGGAGGAGACGTGGCTGACGAGTTCCACGTGATCGACTCCCGCGAGGCGTACGACGAGGCCGTCGAGTCCATCGCGGGGGGCGTGGGTCCGGTCGCCGTCGACGCCGAGCGGGCGAGCGGCTTCCGTTACTCGCAGCGCGCGTACCTGATCCAGCTGTTCCGCCGCGATTCCGGCACCTTCCTGTTCGACCCGACGATGATCGACGACTTCACGGGCCTCCAGGAGGCGATCCGCGACGAGGAGTGGGTGCTGCACGCGGCCAGCCAGGACCTGGCGTGCCTCCGCGAGGTCGGGCTCGACCCGAGCGGTATCTTCGACACCGAACTCGCGGCGCGCCTGCTCGGCATGCCCAGGGTCGGCCTCGCCTCCGTGGTCGAGGAACTCCTCGACATCCGCCTCGCCAAGGAGCACTCCGCGGCCGACTGGTCGACACGCCCGCTCCCCCAGTCCTGGCTGCGTTACGCGGCGCTCGACGTCGAGCTCCTCGTCGACGTGCGCGACCGTCTCGCGGAACGCCTCGTCGACGCCGGCAAGGAGGAGATCGCCCGGCAGGAGTTCGACGCGACCGTCCATCGAGCGGCGAAGCCCCCGGCGGCCGAGCCGTGGCGGCGGCTCAGCGGCATCCACGCCCTCAGGTCGCCCCGCAACCTCGCGGTCGCGCGCGCGCTCTGGCACGCGCGCGACGACCTGGCGTCCGAGACGGATGTCGCCCCCGGACGCCTCGTGCCGGATGCGTCGATCCTCGCCGTCGCGAAGTCCCTCCCCGAGTCCAAGCGCGCGCTCGCCGACCTCAAGGCGTTCAACGGTCGGGCGAGCCGCACCGAGATCGACCGCTGGTGGGCCGCCATCGAAGACGCACGCACGGCGGATCCGCCCGCCTCGCGCGTCCCGAGCGACGCTCCCCCGCCTCCTCGGGCCTGGGCGTCGCGCAACCCGGAGGCCGACGCCCGCCTCCGGCTCGCGAAGGCGGCGGTCGGCGACGTGGCAGACGAGTACGGCATGCCCGTCGAGAACCTGCTCACCCCCGATCACCTGCGGCGCGTCGCATGGCATCCGCCCGCCGATGCAACGCCGGAGGCGATCGCCGGCGCACTCGGCGAGCTCGGTGCTCGGCCCTGGCAGATTGAGGCGACCTCACAGAAGATCGCCGATGCGTTTGTCCAGGCGGCACAATCGCTCGAAGACGCCGCACACGACGCTTCGTAGGAACCGGCAACCGATTCCGAAGCTCGCCGAGGGCCTTCCTAGGATCGGGTGATCCTCCATTCGAAAGGGAGCTGCAGCGTGGCTGAACGAGCTGACGTCGTGTTCGTCGACGGGGTGCGTACCCCCTTCGGCAAGGCCGGCGAAAAGGGCATGTACTGGAACACCCGAGCCGACGACCTGGTGGTGAAGGCGATCGTCGGGCTCCTCGAGCGCAACCCGAACGCGCCGAAGGACCAGATCGACGACGTGGCCATCGCGGCCACCACCCAGACCGGCGACCAGGGACTCACGATCGGCCGGAGCGCCGCGATCCTCGCGGGCCTGCCGAAGTCGGTCCCCGGCTTCGCCATCGACCGCATGTGCGCCGGCGCGATGACCTCGGTGGCCATGCTCGCCGGGTCCATCGGCTACGGGCAGTACCGCCTGGCGATCGGCGGCGGCGTCGAGCACATGGGCCACCACCCGATGGGCTCGGGCGTCGACCCGAACCCCCGCTTCGTCGCCGAGAAGATGGTCTCGGAGGACGCCCTCGTCATGGGCGCCACCGCGGAGCGCATCCACGACCGCTTCCCTCACCTGACCAAGGAACGCGCGGACCGCTACGCGATGGGCAGCCAGCAGCGCACCGCCGCCGCCTACGAGGCGGGCAAGATCCAGCAGGACCTCGTGCCCGTCGCCATCCGCACCGGCGAAGGCTGGGGCCTCGCCACGCGCGACGAGGTCATGCGCCCCGAGACGACGCTCGAGGGGCTCGCGACCCTGAAGACGCCGTTCCGACCGCACGGCCGGGTGACCGCGGGCAACGCCTCGGGCCTGAACGACGGCGCCACGGCCGCGCTCCTCGCCAGCGGCGACGCCGCGAAGGAGTACGGCCTCAATGTCAAGATGAAGCTCGTGAGCTACGCCTTCGCGGGTGTCGACCCGGCCATCATGGGCATCGGCCCGGTCCCCGCGACCGAGAAGGCGCTCCGCATCGCCGGGTTGAAGATGGACGACATCGGCATCCTCGAGGTCAACGAGGCGTTCGCCGTGCAGGTGCTCTCGCTCCTCGACCACTACGGCATTGACGACGACGACCCGCGCGTGAACCCCTGGGGCGGTGCGATCGCGGTCGGCCACCCGCTCGCCTCCTCGGGCGTGCGCCTGATGAACCAGCTCGCCAGCCAGTTCGCCGAGCGCCCCGACGTGCGCTACGGCATCACGACCATGTGCGTCGGCCTCGGCCAGGGCGGGACGATGGTCTGGGAGAACCCGAACTACTCGCGCAAGGCCGCGAAGAAGGCCTGAGGACGACGACGATGACCGATTACACGAAGATCGACTTCACCGAACTCGCCGGCATGTTCGACGACGAGGTCGTCACGCACTCGTACGTGCGCGACATCCCGCTGTCGGACGGGCGCACGCTCGCGCTCGTCACGCTCGACAACGGGCGCGACCACACCCGGCCCAACACGCTCGGGCCGAACACGCTCCTCGAGTACGCCGCCGCGCTCGACGCGTTGACCGCTCGCGCCGCCGCCGGCGAGATCCACGCCGTGGCCGTGACGGGCAAGCCGTTCATCCTCGCCGCGGGCGCGGACCTCTCGAAGGTGTCCCAGCTGCCGAACCGCGAGGCCGGCCTGCGCATCGCGCAGCTCGGTCACCACGCGCTCGGCAAGCTCGCCACCGTCGGGGTGCCCTCGTTCGCCTTCATCAACGGGCTCGCGCTCGGCGGCGGCGTCGAGATCGGCCTGCACGCCGACTACCGCACGGTCGATGCGTCGCTGCCCGCCCTCGCGCTGCCCGAGGTGTTCCTCGGCATGATCCCCGGCTGGGGCGGCGCGACGCTGCTGCCGAACCTCATCGGCATCGAGAACGCGCTGAAGATCGTCGTCGAGAACCCGCTCAAGCAGAACCGGACCATCAAGGCGCCGGAGGTGCTCGAACTGGGCATCGCCGACGTGATGTTCCCGTCCGTCAACTACCTCGAGGACTCGATCCGCTGGGCCGACGACGTGATCTCCGGACGCGTCAAGGTGAAGCGGCCGAACGAGCCCGGCAAGGTCGAGCGGCTCGTCAAGTGGGACGCCGCGATCGGCATCGCGAAGAAGATGCTGCAGAGCCGGATCGGCTCCGTCCCGAAGTCGCCGTACGCTGCGCTGGAACTGCTTAAGGCCGCGAAGTCCGGCACGCGCGAAGAGGGTTTCGCGCGTGAGGACGAGATGCTCGCCGACCTGGTCTCCGGCGACCAGTTCCACGCGTCGATGTACGCGTTCAACCTCGTGCAGAAGCGGGCGAAGAAGCCGGCCGGTGCGCCGGACAAGGCGCTCGCGAAGCCCGTCACCAAGGTCGGCGTTCTCGGCGCCGGCTACATGGCGAGCCAGTTCGCCCTGCTCTTCCTCCGCCGCCTGCAGGTGCCCGTGATCATCACCGACCTCGACCAGGAGCGCGTGGACAAGGGCGTGGCGTACATCAGCGGTGAGATCGACACGCTGCTCGGCAAGGGCCGCATCTCGCCCGACGAGGCCAATCGCCTGAAGGCACTCGTGCACGGCACGACCGACAAGGCCGAGTTCGCGGACTGCGACTGGGTCATCGAGGCCGTGTTCGAAGAGCTCTCGATCAAGCAGGACGTCTTCGCCGAGATCGAGAAGGTCGTCTCCCCCGAGGCCGTGCTCGCCACGAACACCTCGTCGTTGTCGGTCGAGGAGATCGGAGCAAAGCTCGAGCACCCGGAGCGGGTCGTCGGGTTCCACTTCTTCACGCCCGTCGCCGTCATGCCGCTCATCGAGGTCGTGAAGACCACGAAGACGGATGACGCGACGCTCTCGACGGCGATGGTCACCGCCGCGAAGCTCAAGAAGAACGCCGTCATCACGGCCGACACCCCCGGCTTCGTCGTGAACCGCCTTCTCGCCGTGCTGCTCGGCGAGGCGATGCGCGCGGTCGACGAAGGGACCTCGTTCGAGACGGTCGACCAGGCGATGGCGCCGCTCGGCCTGCCGATGTCGCCGTCGGTCCTGCTCGACCTCGTCGGCCTCAAGGTGGGCGCACACGTGCTCGACACCCACCACGCGGCATTCCCCGACCGGTTCTACCGGTCGGAGAACCTCCACAAGCTGGCCGACTACGGCTCGCTGCTCGACAAGGACGACAAGGGCAAGGTCAAGGGCTTCGACAAGGGTGCCCTGAAGATCGTGGCCGGCGGCACGAACCCGTCGAGCCCCGAGGCGATCCTCGCCCGGCTTCAGGACGGCCTGGCTCGCGAGACGAAGCTCATGCTCGACGGCGACGTCGTCGCGGCCGCCGAGGACATCGACCTCTGCATGATCCTCGGCGCCGGGTTCCCCTTCCAGATGGGCGGGCTGACGCCCTACCTCGACCGGGTCGGCGCGTCCGAGCGGGTGTTCGGCGACACCTTCCACCATCCGCCCGTGAAGGGCGTCGAAGGCTGACGACCCGGCGACCGCCCGACCGGCCCCCGACGCGATGTCGGGGGCCGGTCGTATGTTCGGTGTCGTGACGCGCATCCAGTACTACGTCGCCTCCACGCTCGACGGTTTCATTGCCGACGAGCACGACGGGCTCGAGTGGCTCCTGCAGTTCGGCATGGCCGACTTCAGCGAGCATTACGAACGCTTCTTCGCGGCGGTCGGGGCGCTCGTCCTCGGCGCGACGACGTACGAGTGGGTGCTCCGAGAGGGCGGCGGGTGGCCGTACGGCGAGCTGCCGACGTGGGTGCTCACCCACCGCGTGCTCGAGACACCGGAGGGAGCCGACATCCGCTTCGCGTCCGGCGACATCGAGTCGGTCGCCGATGCGGCGGTCGCGGCCGCCGGCGAACGGAACGTCTGGGTCGTGGGCGGCGGTCCCGTCGCGGCGCAGTTCCTCGCGGCTGGGCGCCTCGACGAGCTGCTCGTGACCTACATGCCGGTCGCGCTCGGGCGCGGGCGACCGCTCCTGCCGGTCGCCGACGTCACACCGGTGCTCAGCCTCACCGGGGTGACGCGGCTCGGCGACGCGGTCGAGCACGTGTACCGCGTCGGCTGATCGTGCCCGGCGCGGGGGCGTTCCGCATCAGACTCGGGGCTGCGCGCCCGTGTCCGCCGCGACGTCGATGCCCGCGTTGCGTGCGTGCGGGAGCTTGCTGCCGAGCACCATCGCGGTGACGTCGCGCGCGATGTGCTGCGGCGTGAGTCCGACGCGCTCCAGGATGTCGGCGCGCGAGCCGTGGTCGAGGAACTCGTCCGGCAGCCCGACCTCGGTGACCGCCGTGTCGACGCCGGCCTCCCGCAGGTCCTGGCGGATGCGGGTCCCGATACCGCCGACGCGGATGCCGTCCTCGATGCTCACGACGATGCGGTAGTCGCCCGCGAGCGACACGACGCTCTCGGGGACGGGAACGACCCAGCGCGGATCGACGACCGTCGCCCCGATCCCCTGCGCCTCCAGCTTGCGTGCCACCTCGAGGCCGATCCCGGCCATCGGACCGACCGTCACGATGAGCACGTCGCGACGCTCGGACTCGGCGAGCACGTCGACCCCGTCATGCAAGCGGCGGACCGCCTCGAACTCGTTGCCGACCGTGCCCTTCGGGAACCGGACGACCGTGGGGGCGTCGTCGACGCGGACCGCCTCGGCCAGTTCCTCGGCGAGGCGGATGGAGTCGCGCGGCGCCGCCAGGCGGATTCCGGGGACGACCTGCAAGATCGACAGATCCCAGACGCCGTGGTGACTCGGCCCGTCCGGTCCGGTGACACCTGCGCGATCGAGCACGAACGTCACGCCCGCCCGGTGCAGGGCGACATCCATCAGCACCTGGTCGAACGCCCGGTTGATGAAGGTCGCGTACACGGCGACCACCGGATGCAGGCCGCCGAACGCGAGGCCCGCGGCGGAGGTCACGGCGTGCTGCTCGGCGATCCCCACGTCGAACACGCGGTTCGGGAATCGCTCGGCCATGCGGTGGAGGCCCGTCGGGCGGAGCATCGCGGCGGTGATGCCCACGAGTCGCTCGTCTCGTTCGGCGAGGGTCACGAGTTCGTCGGCGAAGACACTCGTCCATGACGGCGCCGGTGCAGTCTCGAGCGATTCGCCTGTCTCGGGGTCGATCTGGCCGACCGCGTGGAACTGGTCGGCGGCGTCGCGGCGCGCGGGCTCGTAGCCGCGCCCCTTCTCGGTGATCGTGTGGACGATGACCGGTGCGCCGTAGTCCTTCGCCTGTCGAAGTGCCTCTTCGAGCGCGCGCTCGTCGTGGCCGTCGATCGGGCCGATGTACTTGATGTCGAGGTTCGAGTACAGCGCCTCGTTGCCGCTGACCCGACTCAGGAAACCGTGGAGCCCGCCGCGGACGCCGCGGTAGATCGCTCGCCCGGGCGCGCCGAGCCGGTCGAACGCGCTGCGACTCTTGAGGTGCAGCGAGCGGTACGACTGCTTGGTCCGCACGGAGTTGAGGAAGCGCGCCATCCCGCCGATGGTCGGCGCATAGGATCGCCCGTTGTCATTGACGACCACGACCAGGTTGCGGGTGTTGTCGTCGGAGATGTTGTTCAGCGCCTCCCACGTCATGCCACCCGTCAGCGCGCCGTCGCCGACCACCGCGATGACGTGGCGGTCGCCCTGGCCGGTCATCTCGAAGGCCTTGGAGATGCCGTCGGCCCACGACAGGGAACTCGACGCGTGCGAACTCTCGACGACGTCGTGCTCGGACTCGGAGCGCTGCGGATAGCCCGCAAGCCCGCCCGTCTGGCGCAAGGTCGAGAAGTCCTGCCGCCCGGTGAGCAGCTTGTGCACGTACGACTGGTGCCCGGTGTCGAAGATGATCGGGTCGCGAGGAGAATCGAACACGCGATGGATGGCGAGGGTGAGCTCGACGACGCCGAGGTTCGGGCCGAGGTGCCCACCCGTCTTCGACACGTCGGCCACGAGGACCTCGCGGATCTCGCGGGCCAACTCCTCCACCTGGTCGTAGGACAGCGCATCGAGGTCGCGCGGTCCGCGGATCGTGTCGAGCAGCCTCATCCGTCGTGCCTCCGGGTGCGAGGGGCGCCATGCGCCCGGTTTCGTTCGAGTGTACGCCGGGCGACCTGTGAGCCCGGGCAGAGATCGGGGGCGGCGAGCCGAAGCCCGCCGCCCCCGTCGCGTGCCGTCGTCAGACGAGGCTGCGGAGCACGTACTGCAGGATGCCGCCGTTGCGGTAGTAGTCGGCCTCACCGGGCGTGTCGATGCGGACGACCGCGTCGAACTCGATCGTCTGCTTGCCCTCGGGCGAGAACTCGCTCGGTTCGGCGGTGACACGCACGGTCTTCGGCGTGACGCCCTCGTTCAGCTGCTCGAGGCCCGTGATCGAGACGACCTCCGTGCCGTCCAGGCCGAGCGACTTCCAGCTCTCGCCGGCCGGGAACTGCAGCGGAACGACGCCCATGCCGATGAGGTTCGAGCGATGGATGCGCTCGAAGCTCTCGGTGATGACGGCCTTCACGCCGAGCAGGTTGGTGCCCTTGGCCGCCCAGTCGCGGGACGAGCCCGAGCCGTACTCCTTGCCGCCGAACACGACGAGCGGCGTTCCCTGCGCCTGGTAGTTCATGCAGGCGTCGTAGATGTACGACTGCGGGCCGCCCTCCTTCGTGAAGTCGCGGGTGAAACCGCCCTCGACGACCTGACCGTCGTTGACGGCAGCGACCAGCTCGTTCTTGAGGCGGATGTTCGCGAACGTGCCGCGGATCATCACCTCGTGGTTGCCACGGCGCGAGCCGTACGAGTTGAAGTCCTTCTGCGCGACGCCGTGCTCGGTGAGGTACTGGGCTGCCGGCGTGCCCGCCTTGATGTTGCCCGCCGGGCTGATGTGGTCGGTCGTGACCGAATCGCCGAGCGTCGCCATGACGCGTGCACCCGTGATGTCGGCCACGGGCGTGAGGTCCATCGACATGCCATCGAAGTACGGCGCCTTGCGGACGTAGGTCGAGGAGGCGTCCCACTCGAAGACCGGGCCGGCCGGGGTCGGCAGGCTCTTCCAGCGCTCGTCGCCGTCGAACACGGTCGCGTACTGCTTGATGAACTGCTCGCGCGAGATCGACGCATCGATGATCTCCTGGACCTCCTCCGGCGCGGGCCAGACGTCCTTCAGGAAGACGTCGTTGCCGTCGGAGTCCGTGCCGAGCGGGTCGGACTCGAAGTCGAAGTTCATCGAACCGGCCAGCGCGTACGCGACGACGAGCGGCGGCGAGGCGAGGTAGTTCATCTTCACGTCGGGGCTGATGCGACCCTCGAAGTTGCGGTTGCCCGAGAGGACCGCCGTGACGGCGAGGTCGTTGTCGTTGATCGCCGCGGAGACCTCCTCGATCAGCGGACCCGAGTTGCCGATGCAGATCGTGCAGCCGTAGCCGACGGTGTAGAAGCCGAGGCCCTCGAGCGCCTTGTCGAGGCCCGACTTCTCGTAGTAGTCGGTGACGACCTTCGAGCCCGGGCCCAGCGTGGTCTTGACCCACGGCTTCGACTTCAGACCCTTCTCGAGCGCCTTCTTCGCGAGGAGTCCGGCCGCGATCATGACCGACGGGTTCGAGGTGTTGGTGCACGAGGTGATCGCCGCGAGCGCGACGGAACCGTGGTTCAGGGTGAACGACGGGCCGTCGGCGAGGGTCACGGCCGTGGGCTTCGAGACCGTGTGCGGCGCGTGCGAGTGGTGGTGGTGCTCGTGGTGGCTGTGCTCGTCTTCAGGGGTGAAGCCGGGCGGGTCGGACGCCGGGAACGACTCGGAGATCGTCAGGTCGACGAGGTCGTGGTCGGCGTCGGCGTAGTTCGTGAGGTCGGCGTTGAACTGCTCCTTCGCTTCGGAGAGGAGGATGCGGTCCTGCGGACGCTTCGGGCCGGCGATCGACGGGACGACGGTCGACAGGTCGAGTTCGAGGTACTCGCTGTACGACGGCTCGTTCGCCGCATCGTGCCAGAGCGACTGGAGCTTCGCGTACTGCTCGACGAGCGCGACGGTCTGCTCGTCGCGACCCGTGAGGCGGAGGTACTCCAGGGTCACGTCGTCGATCGGGAAGATCGCCGCGGTCGAGCCGAACTCGGGGCTCATGTTGCCGATGGTGGCGCGGTTGGCGAGCGGGACCGACGCGACGCCCTCGCCGTAGAACTCGACGAACTTGCCGACGACGCCGTGCTTGCGGAGCATGTCGGTGATCGTCAGCACGACGTCGGTGGCCGTGACACCCGCGGGAATCTCGCCGGAGAGCTTGAACCCGACGACTCGCGGGATGAGCATCGACACGGGCTGGCCGAGCATCGCGGCCTCGGCCTCGATGCCGCCGACACCCCATCCGAGCACGCCGAGGCCGTTGACCATCGTCGTGTGCGAGTCGGTGCCGACGCACGTGTCGGGGTAGGCGCGGAGCACGCCGTCGACCGTGCGGTCGTAGATGACCTTGGCGAGGTGCTCGATGTTCACCTGGTGCACGATGCCGGTGCCGGGCGGGACGACCTTGAAGTCGTCGAACGCGGTCTGCCCCCAGCGGAGGAACTGGTAGCGCTCGCCGTTGCGCTCGTACTCGATCTCGACGTTGCGCTCGAGCGCGTTCTCGGTGCCGAAGAGGTCGGCGATCACCGAGTGGTCGATGACCATCTCGGCGGGCGAGAGCGGGTTGATCCGGTTGGGGTCGCCGCCGAGGGCGGTGACCGCCTCGCGCATGGTGGCGAGGTCGACGATGCAGGGCACGCCCGTGAAGTCCTGCATGACCACACGTGCCGGCGTGAACTGGATCTCGGTGTCGGGCTCCGCCGTCGGCTCCCACGAGCCCAGCGCCTCGATCTGCTCCTTGGTGACGTTCGCGCCGTCCTCCGTGCGGAGCAGGTTCTCCAGGAGCACCTTCAGGCTGAACGGAAGCTTCTCGTACCCGGGGACGGTGTCGATCCGGAAGATCTCATAGGAGGTGTCCCCGACCTGGAGCGTGTCCTTCGCCCCGAAACTGTTCACTGCAGACACGATGTCCTCTCCTTCGCGGATGCCGCGGTCCGGCGGTTCCGGGCGCCGCACGTCGTGCGTCGCCGGGAGCCGCCCCAGCAAGGCTAGCCCAACCGCGTCGTCGGCCGACAGGCCGCCGGCCGCACCCGTGATTTATCTTGATGTCGAGATAACTGTATCACTCGGCGGCGCGCTTCGCGGGGTAGACCGCGCGCACGACGAGCCACGAGAACACGAGCAGCAGCGCGTACAGCGGCACGCCCATGAGCAGTCGCATCGCGCCGAGCGCCTCGACGTTGCCCGCGTAGTAGAACGGCACCTGCACCAGCAGCCGCGCGACGAACATGCCGAGCCAGACGACGGTCAGGAACTGCATCGCGCGGTACTTCCGACGCTCGCGGCGCCAGGCGGTGCCGTCGCCCATCAGGAACCCGACGACGAGCCCGACGAGCGGCCAGCGGACGACGAGGGAGATGAGGATCGCAACGGCGTACGCGGCGTTCGTGTAGAAGCCGATGACGTAGTTGTCTTCCGCCCGGCCGGTCCAGAGCGAGAGCGCGGCGGATGCCGCGACCCCGATCAGTCCGGCGATCGCCTGCGTCGGCTGGCTGCGCGTGATCAGGCGCAGCGCGGTGAAGACGACGGCGAGGCCGAGCGAGGCGCCGAGCGCCCAGCCGAGCTCGCGCGTGAACGTGTAGACGACGAGGAAGACCAGGCCGGGGAGGATCGCCTCGGCGAGGCCGCGGATGCCGCCCAGCGCTCCGACCAGGTCGGCGGGAGTCAGCGTCTCGTCGCGCGCGATGCGCCCGAGGCCGGACTTCTCGGCGGCCGCCGCGACCTGTCGGCCGAACTCGGCGGCCGTGTCATCCGCCTCGCCGTTCGGAGCACCGGTGCCCTCGCCGGCGCGATCCCGGTCCGTGCGATCGGCAGCGTGATCGTCGCTCACGCGGACGGACCACCCGAGGAGGGAGCGGGCATGCGCAGCGGGATGAGGTCGCGCGGCGGCATGGGCGTGTTGCCGCGTACCACGACGATCGAACGGAAGAGGTCTTCGACCTTCGCCGCGGCGGTCGGGTCGGCCGCCGCCTCGCCGGCGATCACGCCGCGGAGGAACCAGCGCGGACCGTCGACGCCGATGAATCGCGCGAGTCGCATCTGGCCGGCCTGCCCGTCGGCGGTCGTCACGGGGATCTGAGCCAGCAGCTCCGGACCGAACGTGCCCTCGCGCACCTGCGTGGTGCCGCCCTGACGGGCGATCTGGTCGGCGATCTGGCCGCGGATCTCGTGCCACAGGCCGCTCGACCTCGGGGCCGAGAACGGCTGGACCTGCAGGGTCGAATTGGCGTAGTCGAGTCCGACCGCGACGACGCGCTTCGTGCCCTCCTCGACCTCGAGTCGGAGGTGCAGACCCTCGCGGGGCAGGACCTTGACTCCGCCGAGGTCGACGTACGGGCGGACCGGGTTGGCCTCCGACTCGTCCAGGGGACCGTTCGTCGCACGGTCCTCTGGGGCGGACTTGGGGTGGTCGACGGGGATGTCGTCGATGTTCTCGATGTCGCTCACGCGTGTACTCCTGACTGGTTCGCCCCGAATCCGGTGGACCCGAATCCTCCCTCGCCGCGAAGGCTTCCGGGCAGCTTCTCGACCTCGACGAACCGTGCTCGGCTCACCGGCATGACCACGAGCTGCGCGATCCGGTCCCCCGCCTCGATCCGGTACGGCTCACGGGCGTCGGTGTTCAGGAGTGCGACCCTGATCTCGCCGCGATAGCCCGCATCGACCGTTCCCGGTGCGTTCACGATCGTGATGCCGTGCTTGAACGCGAGGCCCGAGCGCGGAACCACGAAGGCGACGTAGCCGTCGGGCAGCGCGATCGCCACTCCCGTGCCCACCGTGGCACGCTCGCCCGGCTCGAGCACGACGGACTCGGCGGCGTGGAGGTCGGCCCCGGCGTCGCCCGGATGGGCGTAGGCGGGGACGTGGTCGGCCGTGATCAGCACATCGACGGAATCGGTCACCGTTCGAGGGTAGTGCAGAAGTCTGGTCTGATAGTCCCATGCCCGACTACCGCGAACGGCTCTGGCCGACGCCCTGGATCTACCTCACCAGTCTCCTGCTCGTCCCGGCGAGCATCCTCGTGCTCGCCCCGGTGTCGCTGCCCGCGGGCATCGTCACCGGAGTGATCCTCTACGTGGCCGTCGCGGGATCGCTGACGCTCACCTCGCCGGTGATCGAGGTGTCCGACGGCCGCGTCCGCGCCGGGCGCGCCCAGGTCCCGCTCGAGCTCACGGGCCAGGCCGTCCCCGCAGAGGGCGAGGCCGCGCGGATCGAACGCGGTACCGGCCTCGACGCTCGCGCCTTCCTCGTGATCCGCGGATGGATCCGCGACGTCGTGCGGATTCCCATCGAGGACCCCGCCGATCCGGCACCGTACTGGCTCGTCTCGACGCGGCATCCGCACGAAATGGCCGCCGCGATCAACGGATCGCGACGGCCTCGTGTCGGTGGGGAGCCTGCCTAGGCGGCGCACTCCAGGCAGATCGGCCCGAGCTTCGTCTCGTGGTCGATCTGCGAGCGGTGCTTCACGAGGAAGCAGCTGACGCAGGTGAACTCATCCGCCTGCGGCGGCAGCACGACGACGTCGAGTTCGACGTCGGACAGGTCGGCTCCCGCCAGGTCGAAGCTGCCGGGGTTGTCGGCGTCCTCGACGTCGACGCTTCCCGACATCTTGTCGGGCACGCGCTCCTTGAGGGCCTCGATCGACTCGGAGTCGTCGTCGGTCTTCCGCGGCGCGTCGTAATCCGTTGCCATTCCCATCCTTTTTCCATTGCCGAGGATTCGGCGGCCATAGTCTGCACGAAATCAAGTGCGTAAGCAAACCATCCGTCGACCGTCCGAACCGGTGGAATGCACAACTCACGGCACGCCCGGCGTATTCCCAGCGGCGAGGGATGGCGCGTGGCATCCTTGGGCGGAGATCAAGGGCACGGAAGGGCTTCTCGCCATGCAGGAACTCAAGGTGATCGGGGTCGAGAGCGGCGCCCTCATCGCGGCCTCCGACGACGGGGCGCGATTCCGGATCGAGGTCGACGAGGTGCTGCAGTCGCGCATCCGCCAGGCGGTCCCCGAAACGCACACGGGGCCGAAGCTCTCCCCTCGGGAGGTGCAGGCGCACATCCGCTCCGGTCTCTCTGCCGACGAGGTCGCCGAGCTCACCGGTGCGTCCGTCGAGTTCATCCGCCGATTCGAGGGCCCCGTGATCGCGGAGCGCGAACACATGGTGACCTCGGCGCTCGCCGTCCCCACCCACGCCGAGGTCGCGGAGGGCGAAGAGCCGACGTCGTTCGGCACGATGGTGCGGGAACGCCTCGCCGGCCTCGGGGCGCACGGCGAGCGCTGGGCGAGCTGGAAGGACGAGGAACGCGGCTGGATGGTCAAGCTCGAGTTCACCGCCGACGGCATCGACCACGACGCCCGGTGGTCGTTCGAGCCGCGCAAGCAGGCGCTGCACCCGCAGAACGCCGACGCGACGACGCTGTCGAAGCACGGCGAGGTCCGCGGGGGGATGATCCCGCGGTTGCGTGCCGTCTCCACCGCAGACGACGCGTCCCGCTTCGACAGCGGCGCGTTCACCTTCGATGCCGCCGACACGGCCGACGACGACACCGCTCCGCAGCCCGAGCTCGCGGTCGCGCGGCCCGGCGCAGCACCGAACGGTTCCGGGTCGTCGACGACGACCGCATCGAGCGCAGCGGTCGCGCGCGCGGCGATCAAGCGCGCGGATGAGCCGGCGCCGCCGACGGGCGAGACGGCCGACCTGCTCGAGGCCCTGCGCCGGCGGCGCGGCGAGCGCGAGGTGGGCCCGGTCCCCGAGCGGATCACCCTGACGCCGTCCCCGGCTGCGCCGACCACCCCGGCGGAACCCTCCGACTCCGCATCCGACCGGCCCGAGCAACTCACCGACGACGACCCGGACGCGGACGAGACCCAGCAGCGAGCCGGCGCGGCCGCGAGGGCACTGTGGGGCGGCAAGTCCGGCCAGACCGCCCGTCAGAAGAAGGGGCGCGCGGCGATGCCGAGCTGGGACGAGATCGTCTTCGGCGCTCGCAGCGACGACGACCTGGCGTAGGCGCACGAGAGCGCCGCGGCGGCGACCGCGGTGCGCACGCCGGTGCCGCGGCTGACGCTCCGGAACCGTTCCCCCGTGGCTCTCTCGGTGCTAGCATTCGAACAGAGTTTCGAATGTCGGAGGTCCGGGATGCCACAGACGATGGAACCGGTGGAAGTGTGGACCGGTGCCTCAGGCGCACCGGAGCGCCTCGTGTGGCGTGCCCGCCGCTATCGCGTCGACGACATGCCGACGCCACTCGTCGGTCCCGCCGACTGGTGGCTCCCGTTCGCGGGCGAGCACGCGACCGCGGGGCGCGCCCCGCTCGCGATCACCGGATGGCGCTTCCAGGCGACGGACTCCGATGGCGAGACCCACGTGTTCGACGTCGGACACGACGGCGCGCACTGGCACGTGCTGCGCGTCTTCGATTGAGCCGTGTCATCGCCGCCTGACGGAGGCGTCGAGCATCGCCGCCTTCGCCGGGCGCTCGAGTTGCGGAACGCCGATCAGGCCGACTTCTCGGCGCGGCGCGGCTTCGACGGCACGATCGTCGGCGCGGCGTTGTCGATGACCGTCTCCTTCGTCACGACGACGCGCGCGACCCCGGTGGAGGACGGCACCTCGAACATGATCGGCCCGAGCACCTCCTCCATGATCGCGCGGAGGCCGCGGGCACCGGTCTGGCGCAGCACCGCGAGGTCGGCGATCGCCTCGAGCGCCGCGTGATCGAAGTCGAGCTGCACGCCGTCGAGCTCGAACATGCGCTGGTACTGCTTGACGAGCGCATTGCGGGGCTCGGTGAGGATCTCCATCAGCGCCGCCCGATCGAGCGGGGTCACGGTGGCGACGACGGGGAGTCTCCCGATGAACTCGGGGATCAACCCGAACTTGTGCAGGTCTTCGGGGAGGACCTCGCTGAAGAGCTCGGCCTCGTCCTGCTTGGAGTGCAGCGGCGCGCCGAAGCCGATGCCGCGCTTGCCTGCACGCGAGGAGATGATCTCCTCCAGTCCGGCGAACGCACCGGCCACGATGAAGAGGACGTTCGTGGTGTCGATCTGGATGAACTCCTGGTGCGGGTGCTTGCGCCCGCCCTGGGGCGGAACGGAGGCGACCGTGCCCTCGAGGATCTTCAGGAGTGCCTGCTGCACGCCCTCGCCCGAGACGTCGCGCGTGATCGACGGGTTCTCGGCCTTCCGCGCGATCTTGTCGACCTCGTCGATGTAGATGATGCCGGTCTCGGCGCGCTTGACGTCGTAGTCGGCCGCCTGGATGAGCTTCAGCAGGATGTTCTCGACGTCTTCGCCGACGTAGCCGGCCTCGGTGAGCGCCGTGGCATCCGCCACCGCGAACGGCACGTTCAGCTGCTTCGCGAGCGTCTGGGCGAGATAGGTCTTGCCGCAGCCGGTGGGGCCGATGAGGAGGATGTTCGACTTCGCGATCTCGACGTCGTCGTGCGCGCGTTCGGCAGGCGTGATCGCGGCTTTCGCGCGGACGCGCTTGTAGTGGTTGTAGACGGCGACGGCGAGGGCGCGCTTGGCGGCATCCTGCCCGATCACGTACTCCTCGAGGAACGCGAAGATCTCCTTCGGCTTCGGAAGTTCGAACTCGCCGGACTCGGGCTCGCCCGCCTCGGCGAGCCGCTCCTCGATGATCTCGTTGCACAGTTCGACGCACTCGTCGCAGATGTACACGCCCGGGCCGGCGATGAGCTGCTGCACCTGCTTCTGGCTCTTCCCGCAGAAGGAGCACTTCAAGAGGTCCGCACTCTCCCCGATGCGTGCCATCGCTTCCTCCCTCGAACCGAGTCTGTTCCGAGCCTAGCCCGACGCGGGCCGCTGGGAGCCGATCCGCCGCGGTTTGGCGGAAACGACATGGCGAGGGGCGGATGCGACATGCACCCGCCCCTCGGATCCGTTCCGAGCTACCGGCTCAGCGCAGGCAGCGTCTTGCGCGAAGTCAGCACCTGGTCGATGAGGCCGTATTCGCGGGCCTCCTCGGCCGACAGGATCTTGTCGCGATCGATGTCGGCGTTCACCTGCCCCATGGTGCGGTTGGAGTGGCGCGACAGCGTCTCCTCCAGCCAGGTGCGCATTCGCAGGATCTCAGCCGCCTGGATCTCGATGTCGGATGCCTGACCGTGGCCGGCCTCGCCCATCGCGGGCTGGTGGATCAGCACGCGCGCGTTCGGCAGCGCGAGACGACGACCGGGCGTGCCCGCCGCGGCGATGACCGCTGCGGCCGACGCGGCCTGGCCGAGCACGACGGTCTGGATCTGCGGCCGGATGTACTGCATCGTGTCGTAGATCGCCGTCATGGCCGTGAAGGAGCCGCCGGGCGAGTTGATGTACATCATGATGTCCCGGTCGGGGTCCATCGACTCGAGCACCAGCAGCTGGGCCATGATGTCGTCGGCCGACGCGTCGTCGACCTGCACGCCGAGGAAGATGATCCGGTCCTCGAACAGCTTCGCGTACGGGTCCTGACGCTTGTACCCGTAGGCCGTGCGCTCCTCGAAGCTCGGCAGGATGTACCGCGAGCCCGGGGCCTGCACACCGCCCGAGAAGGCGGTGCCGCCGAAAGCGGGGATGTTCATGCTCACTGTCTCTCTCTTCCTAGGCCTGGGTCCCGCCGCCGCCCGACACGTCGAGCGCCGACTCGCGGATGTGGTCGACGAAGCCGTACTCGAGCGCCTCCTGCGCGGAGAACCAGCGGTCGCGGTCGCCGTCGCGGTTGATCTGCTCGACCGTCTTGCCGGTCTGCGCCGCCGTGATCTCGGCCAGTCGCTTCTTCATGTCGAGGATGAGCTGCGCCTGCGTCTGGATGTCGCTCGCGGTGCCGCCGAAGCCGCCGTGCGGCTGGTGGAGCAGCACGCGCGCGTTCGGGGTGATGTAGCGCTTGCCCTTCGTACCGGCCGTGAGGAGCAGCTGCCCCATCGAGGCCGCCATGCCGATGCCGACCGTGACGATGTCGTTCGGGACGAACTGCATGGTGTCGTAGATCGCCATGCCCGCCGTGATCGAGCCGCCGGGTGAGTTGATGTAGAGGTAGATGTCCTTCTTCGGGTCCTCGGCGGCGAGGAGCAGCAGCTTCGCGGCGATCTCGTTCGCGTTGTCGTCGCGCACCTCGGAGCCGAGCCAGATGATGCGGTCCTTCAGCAGTCGATCGAACACACTGGGCTGCAGTGTCGGTTCGGCCATGGATTTCGCTCCGTTCCGTTGCGTCGTTGATCTCGAATCTATCCGGTGCAACACGCGCGAACCGGGCTGTTCGCCGTCGGCGGATGCCGCGCCGCGGTCGAGCCCGTCAGGCGCCGGTCCGCGGCGCGCCGGCCGGCGGCGCGACGAGTTCGCGGGCATAGCCTTCGACCGCGCGACGGTACTGCGTCAGGTGCGGGGCGAGCGCGATGAGGGCGACGGATGCCGCGGCATCCTCGTCGCCCATCGAGGCGAGCGCCAGGGCGCGGAAGGCGGCCACCGCGTCGGCGAGGTCGCCCGCGTCGCCGGCGACCTCATCGAGCAGGGCGAGCGACTCCCCCGGGCGGCCGAGGTTCCGGATCGTCGAGGCGAGCTGGATGTGCGCCTCGACACGGGCCCGCCCCGACAGTCCGAGCTCGAGCGCACGCCGGTAGCGTGGCTCGGCCTCCTCCTCGAGGCCCGCCGAGTCGCGGGCGCCCGCGGCCTCGAACGGCCCTCGCGGGTCGTCGTCGGGGAGTTCGGCGGCGAGCGCGTCGATCCGCACGATCACCTCGTGCTCGCCCAGCTCGGATGCCGCGTCCCAGATCTCGTCGACGCGGCGCTGCCAGTCGTCCAACGTCTCCTCCTCATCTCCTCGTCGCGTCGACTCGCCCGGAAGACGACGACGGGGCCGGGCATGCCTGCCCGACCCCGTCGCCTCGACCGTCGACTACTCGGCGTCGGCCTTCTTGGTGGTGCGCTTGCGCGCCGGCTTCTTCTCGTCGGCGGGAGCCTCGTCGGCGGCCTCAGCCGGAGCCTCCTCGGCGGCCTTCTTGGTCGACCGCTTGCGCGCCGGCTTCTTCTCGGCGGGAGCCTCCTCGGCGGCGGCCTCGGCCGGAGCCTCGTCGGCGGCCTCGTCGTCGCCTGCGACGGCGGTGAACTCGGACAGGTCCACGGCGTTGCCCGCGGCATCCGCCACCTTCGCCTTGCCGAGCGCGATCGCGAGCGCCTTGTTGCGCGCGACCTCGCCGACCATGGCGGGGATCTGGCCGTTCTGGCTCAGGATCTGCACGAACTCGTTCGGGTCCATGCCGTACTGCGCGGCGCCCTGCACGAGGTACTGGGTGAGCTCCTCCTGGCTGACCTGGACCTTCTCCGCCTCGGCGATCGCGTCGAGGACGATCTGGGTCTTGAAGGCCTTGGTGCTCGCCTCGGTGACCTCGGCGCGGTGCTCGTCGTCCTCGAGGCGACCCTCGGACTCGAGGTGACGGTGCACCTCGTCCTCGATGACGCTGTCGGCCACCGGAACCTCGACGAGCTCGAGGAGCTTGTCGACGAGGAGGTCGCGCGCCTGGGTGCCCTGGCCGAACGACTTGTTCTTCGCGACCTGCTCCTTCAGGCTCGCGGTCAGCTCGTCGAGCGTGTCGAACTCGCTCGCGATCTGCGCGAAGTCGTCGTCGGCCGCGGGGAGCTCGCGCTCCTTGACCGCCGTGACGGTGACGGTGATCTCGGCGGTCTCGCCCTCGTGGTCGCCGCCGAGCAGCTTGGACGAGAAGGTGGTGGTCTCGCCGGCGGTGAGCGAATCGAGCGCCTCGTCGATGCCCTCGAGCAGCTCACCGGAGCCGAGCTCGTACGACACGCCGCTGGCGGTGTCGACCTCGGCCTCGTCGATCTTCGCGACGAGGTCGAGCGTCACGAAGTCGCCGGTCTTGGCCGGTCGGTCGACGGTGATCAGGGTGCCGAAACGGCTGCGGAGCCGCTCGAGCTCTGCGTCGACCTCGTCGTCGGCGACCTCGACCGAGTCCACGGTCACCTCGAGGCCCGCGTAGTCGGGCAGCTCGATCTCGGGGCGGACGTCGACCTCGATCGACAGCAGCAGGTCGCCCGAGAAGTCCTTCTCGTTCGGCCACTCGACGATGTCGGCCGAGGGACGGCCGAGCGGACGCAGCTCGTGCTCGGTGACGGCGGCGCGGTAGAAGCTGTCGAGCCCTTCGTTGACCGCGTGCTCGAGGACGGCGGCCTTGCCGACGCGCTGGTCGATGACGGGCGCGGGGACCTTGCCCTTGCGGAAGCCGGGAACGTTGATCTGCTCGGCGATGTGCTCGTAGGCGTGGGCGATGCTGGGCTTCAGCTCCTCGGGCGTCACCGAGATGGTGAGCTTGGCGCGCGTCGGGCTCAGCTTCTCAACCGAAGTGGTCGGCATGGGGAAGTCTCTCCTGTTTGGTGGAAGTACGTGGTCGAGCCGATGCGACTCGTCGGGGCGACAGGATTCGAACCTGCGACCTCCCGCTCCCAAAGCGGGCGCTCTAGCCAAGCTGAGCTACGCCCCGAGTCGCCGGCTTGACTCGCCGGTCCTGCGCGTCGGCACGCCGAAGCACGTCGAAGCGCGGAATGGACCCGGGAAAGTCTACTGCACGAGCCGTGGTGCACCCGAAGCGCGAGGCCCGAGCCGTCCGCGAGCGTTGTGGAGAACTCGCTCAGTGCAGTCCCCTATGGTGCCCGCTTCCCCCGCGATGCCAGAGTGTGGCCATGACCGACCCGTCGCGCCCCCTTGCGCCCGACCTGCGTCGATGGCCGAGCGACCCCGCTCAGTTCACCGACACCACGCTCTGTCCCGGCTGCTTCTCGCGCCTCCTCGGCGCCGCCTGCGGAATGTGCGGGCTTCGACTCGATGTCGCCGCCGCGGCCGACCTGCTCGCGGCAGGCGTGCGCGTCCGCGATGCGGAGTCCGATCGGCAGTCGATCATCACGCGGATGCGCGCCGAGCAGTCTGCGCCCGCCCCGGCGAGCGCCACGACCCGCGCCGTCTCCTCCATCGAGGTGCCGATCGCACCGCCTGCGCCGACCGCACCGCGGCGCGCCATCCCGGGAAGCTCCGAGCCCGCCAGGGAACCGATCGCCGCGGCCCCGGAGGCTCCTCGCCGGTCCGGCGTCCAGCTGCTGCTGCTCACGCTCGGGGTCGTACTCCTCTCGGTCGCCGCGATGGTCTTCCTCTTCTTCGCGTTCGTCGTCGCCGACCTCGAGATGCGTTCGCTCATCACCGCTGTCGTCAGCGTGATCGTCCTGGCCCTCGCGTGGTTCCTGCGCGCGCGCCGGCTCCCCGGCACGGCTGAGGGGGTGTCGGCCGTCGCTGCGGTACTGCTCGTCCTCGATGCCTGGATCGTCCAGGCGAACGGCCTCTTCCGGGCCGACCGCCTCGATGCGGCGGCCTACTGGGGCGTGGCGCTGCTCGTCGTCGCCGCGGTCCTCACCGGAGCCGCGTTCATCACCCGCCTGCGTCTTCCGAGACTCGCCGCATCGGCGCTCGCCCCGGCGGGCGCGTTCATCGCCGCCGTCGCCGTCGCACCCGACGACGAGATCGCCACCGGACTGTGGCTGGGAGGGATGGCGCTCGCCCTCATCGGCGCGGCATCCCGGTTCATCCGATCCGGCGCGGAGCGGACCATCGTGCGCACCCTCGGCTTCGCCGGCGGGGGGATCGCACTCGCGTCCGCCGCATGGTCGCTCCCTACGGTCGGGTTCGGGACCATGTGGTCCTTCCTCGCGGTCGCGGCGGCGTGGATCGTGGTCCTCGTCTCGATGCCGTCGTCTGCGACCGGCCCGAGCGGATGGCGGGTGCTCTCCTCAGTCGCAGTGGGCCTCGCCATCCCGCTCGCATTCGTCCTCGAGGTCGCGCTCGACCGAGAGCCCGAGACGTCCGTCTGGCTCGCACCGGGCCTCGCGGCACTCGTGGCCTGCACCCTCGCGGCGGTGACGAAGATCCGCCCCCTGCGCCGGGACGCGCTCCCCGCACTGCTCACGGCGTGCACGATCGCGGTCATCGCGACGCTCCCGGCGCTCGTCGTCGCGCTGGGCGGCCTGGAAGCGCTGGTGGCGGACGCGTCATGGTCGCGTGCGCCCGGCTCGACCGCGGCGCGAGACCTGCCGGCCGAGGCCTGGAGCGCCGTGCTCGCACTCGGGATCGCAACCCTCGCCCTCGTGGTCGTCCTCGCGCTGACCGGCCGACTGCGCCGCCTCGCCGCGATCGCACTCGCGACCGGACTCGCGACCGCACTCGCCGCCTCGCTGGTCATGCCGACCGTGGCCTGGGCGACGACTGCGCTCCTCGTCGTCGCCGCGACGTCGCTCGCGGCCGCCTCGATCCCCGCGGTGGGGCGACTGGCGGGCGCGATCCCCGTCCTCGCGGCCGGCGGTATCCCTGCCGCCGCGGGCGCATGGCTGGTCGCGAATGCCGGGACGAGCCTCTGGTGGTGGGCGGTGCCGTCGGTGTTCGCTCTGACGATCGCGGGGCGCCTCCTCGCCGATCGGGTGACCCGGGCCGCCGCGCCGACGGCCCGGGTCCTCCACGTGCTCGCGGCGTCCCTCGTCGCGCTGCTCGCGGCGGTGGCCTACCCGAGCCGGGCCGTCGACTCCGGCGTGCCGGTCCCGACGCCGTGGGACGAACCCGCCTTCCTCGCCGCCGTGGTCGCGACGCTCGCGCTCGGGGTGCTCGCCGCCGCGCGCCGACTCCCGCGCGACGATCGCCTCACCGCCGGAGCGGCACTGTTCGCCGGTGCGATGATCGGGACGACCTGGCTCGCGGTGACCGGCTTCGCGCCGTGGGCGTGGGCTCCGGCGATCGCGCTCGTCGCGGTCGGACTCGTCTGGGTCCGCTCGGACCTCCGGCCCATGAGGGTGCTGTTCGCCGGGGGCGTCCCGCTGGCTGCGGTGTTCGCGGGTGCGGGCCTGAGCGCGGAACTCGACGGCGGGAACGTCGCGATCGGAATCGCGGCCGGCGTGCTCGCGGCCGTCGGCGTCTCGCTTGTCGTAGTGCCGGCGGAGCCGCTCCTCAGGCGGGCTTCCGGGATCGTCGCCGGTGCACTCACCGTGGTCGCCGCCGTCGTCGGCGTATCGGGCTCCGCTCCACCCGACGAGGCCTGGCTGGTCCTCCTCCTTCTGACCCCGGTGCCGGTGCTCATCGCCACGCTGTTCGGGGATCCGATCGCGGGCCCGTCGCCTTCGGCGCACGCGTCGTGGGGATCGCTCGTACTCGGCATCGGGACCGTCTGGACGTGGACGAGCGATCGCGGTGTCGACGACGTCGAGCCGTACACGCTCCCGCTCGCTGGCTTCCTGCTGGCAGCGGCGGGACTGCTGATCTGGAGGCGAGCCGTGCCCGACTCGACTGCCGCAGGGCGCACGGCGCTCCTCTGCGCGGCGGCAGCCGTGGCCGTCCTGCCGAGCGTCGCCCTGGCGGGCGGGTCCGAGCTGCGAACGCTCGTGCTCGTCACGACGGGCGCCGTGCTCGTGATCGCCGGGAGCTTCACCCCCGACCTCGCGCGCGGCGTTCCCATCCGCATGCTCGTCGTCGGCACCGGATGGGTTGCTGCGACGGGCGCGGCGCTCGTTCGGGGCTCGGCGATCGCCACGGGCCGCCCCGGCGACCTCCCGGTCGAGTTCTGGCCGGTGATCGCCCTTTCGATCGGAGTCGTGGCGAGCCTGCTGTGGGTTCGCGACCGGGTCGAACCGACCGGCCTCGCCGAGGCCGCGCTCGCGGCGTCGCTGACGGCTGCCGCGGCACCGACCACGCTCGCGATCGTGCGCGGTCTCGATGCCGATGCCCGCGTTCCGGCGCTCCTGCTCGTCGTCGGAGCCGCGCACGTGCTCAGCACGGCCGTCCGAGCGCGACCATTCGCGGGGCCCGTGCTCGGCTGGACCAGTCTGGCCGTGGCCCTGATGGCCGGCGGACTCGCGCTCGGCTCCGGCGCGGTCGATCCCTTCGATCTGGTGACCGTGCCGATCGGCGCGACACTGGTCGCCGCCGGGGCGATCCGCCTCCGTCGTTCACCCGACCAGCACAGCTGGCCCACGCTCGGCCCCGGTCTCGCGGTGCTCCTCGTCCCCGCGCTCATCGCGGATTGGACCGATCCGGTGCTCTGGCGCCTCGTCGCGCTCGGAGTGGCCGCGCTCGTGGCCGTCGTCGCCGGCGCGCTGTTCCGTCTGCAGGCGCCGCTGCTGCTCGGCGCCGGCGTTCTGCTCGTCCACGCCGTCGCGCAGCTCTGGCCGTGGATCACGCGACTGTACGAGGCGGTCTGGTGGTGGCTGTGGCTCGGGATCGCCGGCGCACTGCTCATCGCGATCGCCGCGACGTACGAGCGGCAGATGCGCCTGGCACGCGGCGTGCTGCGCGGCATCGCGGCGCTGCGCTGAACGGCGGACGGTGCCGAAGCCTCGGGCTGACGCGGACGCCCCCGTCGTGCACGACCACGGGCCTGCCGACGTGTACGATGATCGGGTGCCCGCGTTCGGGTGCTCGGGGATGTAGCTCAATGGTAGAGCCTCAGTCTTCCAAACTGATGGTGCGGGTTCGATTCCCGTCATCCCCTCCGTGTGCGATGTGGTGATGTCTCGGGACATCGTGACCGGCTGAACCCGCGAATTTCGCACGTTGAGGCGCTCAGTCGAACGACCGAAGCTCGGCGTTCCCACATGAGCACACAGGCAATACGATCGGCCCGTGACATCGCAGGCGCGAACGGGACGCGATCGGGCACTTCCCGCTCGTGGGGGTACCCGGCTGGCTCCCTTGGACTGGGCACGCTCACTCGCGATCATCCTCGCGCTCTTCTCCCACGTCATGATCAGCACGAGTGGCTGGTCCCTGCTCCAAGTGGAACACCCGGACGCCTATCTCGTCCTGCGCTCGTTCACCCGCACGGCGACGCCCATGTTCATCATCCTCGCGGGGGCGGCGGTGGAACTGCACTACGTGCGCACCTGGCGAGCCGACCCCGCCGTCGGCAGGGCGCGGCTGTTGCGGCAGAGCCTCAGGTGCGCCATCGCCCTCTTCGTCATCGGAGTCGCTGCAGTGATCGGAGGCGCGATGAGCGTCGAGGATCTCCTGTGGTCGCTCGTCGGAGTCAGGGCTGTGCCCAACGCCGAGATCTTCGTCTTCTACGTCGTGTTCTTCCTGCTCGCCGTCCCGCTCGTGGCGTTCCGGATCAAGTTCGGACTGGTCGCGACGCTCCTGCTGTCGAGCGCGTGGTGGGTGGTCGCCGAGTTGGTGCCCGCACCCCCTGAGGGCTCGCCCCGGCTGGCGCTCTCACGGATCTTCGGGTTCGGGGACGTCTACGGCCCGAGCGTCTTCCACGCGATCATGCTCGCCGTCGTCGGAATGGTCTTCGCCGAGGCGATCCGAAACCGCGACGCCGGAAGCCTCGTCCGGCGTTGGGGGCTCTTCGCAGGGTGCGTCGCCGCCGCTGCCCTCGTCGTCGGCGTGCTCATCGCACGACACGGCCTACGCCCCGTCTTGGGGGCGTACGTGACCGCCGCCGAATACCGCTTCACGAATCATCCGGGGTACTACGCGATCGGCCTGATCCTGACCTGCGCGGTCCTGGCCGTGGGCTTCCTCGTCTGGCGCATCCGCTTCCGGTCTCGCCCACTCGCTGCCGGCCCGTTCGGCGGCGACTCGCTCATCGCCTTCACCGTCGGCAACGCTGCAATCAACCTTGCGAATCCGCTGTTCCCGACTGGGAGCCTGAGCGTGGCGTTCGCCAGTGCGGCGATCGTGATCCTCGCGACCTGGGTGTTCGTCGTCGCCCTCCGAAGGTGGCGCCCGAAGCAACGCGCGCCGCTGGAAGCGGGAGCGGAGACCGCGACGCCGACCCGGTGACGAGCCGGCGCTCGCACCGTCCGCGCATGAGCAGGAGCGTGAGCGCGGCCGCCGAGGCTGACGCGCCGAAGCACCCGGGAAGTCAAGCCCCTGCGAGTCCGCGGGGAATCCCGCGACATCGAGGCGCGTTGGCCCTACCGTGGCATCCGTACGGAACGAGTGGAAGGGGACCACATGACCGACTCGAAGACCGCATCGAAGTCCACCAAGGCGCCGATGAGCGGTGCCGACCCGGAGGTCGCCTCGGGCGTCTCGCAGTTCTTCACGCCGCTCGTGCACGAGCTCACCGTGCTCGCGATCAACGGCAAGCAGGCGCACTGGAACGTGCGCGGCCGCGACTTCCTCGAGGTGCACGAGTTCCTCGACACGGTCGTCGACCACGCCCAGGAATGGGCGGACCTCGCAGCTGAGCGCGTCGTCGCCCTCGGGCTGCCGATCGACGCCCGCCTCGCGACGATCGCCTCGGAGACCGAGGCGGCGAACCCGAAGGCGGGCTTCAAGCAGTCGGATGACACGATCGCCGACGTGGTCGCGCAGATCGACGTCGCCACGGCGCGCGTGAACGCCGCGATCGAGGGGCTCGAGGAGCTCGACCCGGCGAGCCAGGACGTGGCGATCGCGATCCGTCAGGGGCTCGACAAGGACCGCTGGTTCCTCGCGGCGCACGTCAGCGTGAAGTAGGAGCCGCTCGGAATCCCGCGCGACAGGGTGCGGACGAACGGGCCCGGGTGCAGAATGCCGACATGGCGGACGCACCCGGGCCCGACCCGTCTCCCGAGTCGGAGAGAGGCATTCGTGAGGCCGGTGGGCTGACCGACGCGCAGAAGTCCCTCCGAGCGCAGATGCTCGCGACCGAGCACTGGAGCCTTCTCGCCTCGCGCAGCACCACGCAGAGCGAGGTGCTCACTCGCATCGCGATCTTCTTGACACTCGTGTCGGCCGGACTCGTCACGCTCGGCGTGCTCGGCAACGCCACGCAGTTCCGCGGCTGGTTCGGTGTCGCCGCGTTGGGCGTCCTGCTCCTGCTGGTGCTCCTCGGACTCATCACCCAGCTGCGCACGTTCAACGCATCGCTCGACGACCTCATGTACGTGATCGCCATGAACCGGCTCCGCGGTGCCTACCTCGACCTCGACCCGGGCATCGCCCCATACCTGATCTCGGCGTCCGAGGACGACGAGTCGGGCGCGCACCGCACGTACTACGCGTTCGGCCCGCGGACCGGGCAGATGCTGGCGAGCTCGGCGATGATCATCACCGTCGTCGAGTCGGCGGTGATCGGCCTCTTCGTCGGCGGCGTCGTGCTCGCCGCCGCCGGACCCGTGTGGCTCACCGTGACGCTCGGCGTGATCGTCGGGGTCGGCTGGATCGCGGTGTGGACGGTGATCGGCTATCGCGGATACGTCGCCCTGTTCCGGGTCCACTCGCCCCTGCGCACCAGCCCTCCGGCGTGAGCGGCCGAGCGGACCCCGCCGGCTAGCGCCGCATCCAGGCGAGCACCGCGAGCACGCGCCGGTGGTCGGTGCCGGAGTCCTCGAGGCCGAGTTTCTGGAAGATCGCGGTGACGTTCTTCTCGACCGCGCCGACCCCGATGAACAGTTGCGACGCGATGCCGGCGTTCGTTCGGCCCTCGGCCATGAGCTCGAGCACCTCGCGCTCGCGGGGGGTGAGCGAGGCGAGCGGGTCGCCGCGGCGGGCGAGCAACTCGCGCACGACCTGCGGGTCGAGCACGGTTCCGCCGTCGCGGATGCGCTGCACCGCGTCCTGCAGGTCGTCGAGCGAGGCGACGCGATCCTTCAGGAGGTAGCCCATGCCGCCGTCCGCGGAGGAGAGGAGCTCGTGGGCGTAGGTGCCCTCGACATACTGGCTGAGCAGCAGCACGCCGGTGCCCGGGCGCCGTCGGCGGAGCTCGATCGCGGCCCGCACGCCCTCGTCGCGGAAGGTCGGCGGCATGCGCACGTCGAGCACCGCGACCTCCGGCGCCGTCGTCTCGAGGTCGTCGAGGAGCGCCTCGGCATCGCCGTAGGCGCCGACGGTCTCGAACCCGGCCTCGTCGA
This sequence comes from Agromyces sp. GXQ0307, assembly GCF_044769845.1. Taxonomy (NCBI): domain Bacteria; kingdom Bacillati; phylum Actinomycetota; class Actinomycetes; order Micrococcales; family Microbacteriaceae; genus Agromyces; species Agromyces sp. GXQ0307. Next base: position 457,851 of record NZ_JBIZVY010000003.1, read on the forward strand.
AGAGCCGGACGAGTCCCTCGCGGAGGAGCATCGAGTCCTCCGCGAGGACCACGCGGATCGGTCGGGCGGGCGGTGGCGTCTGGCTCACGCGCCCACCCTATCCACCGGCGTGAAGGGGAAGTGGGCGCCGATGACGGTGGGACCGTCGGTCGGACTGTCGACGACGAGCACGCCCCCGAGACCGCGCACCCGTTCGTCGAGGCCCGCCAGTCCGTGCCCGGGCAGTGCGACCGCTCCCCCGTGGCCGTTGTCGGTCACCCAGAGATCGAGCCACAGCCCCGTCGCACCGGTGTCGCGCTGGGCGATGCGCAACCGGATGGCGCTCGCACCCGAATGCTTGGCCGCGTTCGTCAGGAGTTCGGCGGCGATGAAGTAGGCGTTGCGTTCGATGGCGGCCGGCAGGGCGGCATCCGCCGGGAGCAGCCACTCGAACTCGACCGGCACGGGGCTCCGGGCGGCGAGCGACTCGAGCGCGCTCGCGAGCCCGCGATCCTGCAGCAGCGGCGGCGCGAAGCCGCGGGAGAGCGCTCGGAGTTCGTCGAGCGTGTCGCGCGCCTGGTCGCGCGCCTCGGCGAGCAGGCCCTTCGCGGCGTCGGGATCGGCGTCGAGCTTGCGCTCGATCGCCGCGAGGTCCATCTGCAGGCGCACGAGCCGCTGCTGCGGACCGTCGTGGATGTCGCGCTCGAGGCGACGGAGCGCTGCGTCCTCGGCCTGCACTGCCGCACCGCGGGAGGCGGCGAGGTGCTGCACCTGGCGTTCGAGCGCCTCGGACCGCCAGGCGCCGAGCATGCCGCGCCCGATCGCGTCGTGCATCCACGTGAGTCCGGCCGTCACGAGCGGCAGTGTGAGCAAGAACGCCACGCCGAGCACGAACTGCGCGATCACCTCGATCGCGAGCGGGTCGAGGGCGACGGCAGCGGAACCGCCGGGCCAGACCCGGTCCAGGGCCCACTCGACCGGCCACACGTCACGCGAGCCCTGCGGGAGGAAGATCGCCCAGATCCAGTACGTCACGCCGCCGAGCGCGATCGAGAGCCACACGACGGTCACGGTCCAGCTGAACAGCGACACGATCGGGGCGACGACCATGCCGTGCAGCAGGTACAGCCAGTAGTGGCCGTCCACGAACGGGGCGAAGAACGCCCGCCAGGGGCCCTCGCCGACGGGGGCCGCGGCGTCCCACCGCGGGCGACGGATGGCGCGCCGCCCCGCCCAGCCGAGGCGCACGAGTTCGAACGTGCCGAACCCGCGGGCGGTGTAGAGCGAAGCGACGACGATGACGAGTCCGACGACGACCACGAGCAGGCTCACGCCGGTCGAGAACAGCGTCACGAGCGTGACGAAGGCGACGAGCGCGACGGGGAATCCGAGCAGCAGGTAGCCGAGCTCGCGCGGCAGCCCGGCCCAGAGGCGTCCGTAACCGCGGCGCCGGGGGGCGGCATCCGTCGTCGCCGGCGCGGTCGGGCCGGTCGCAGCGGGGTCAATGAGCGTGGTCATGGTTCGTCTCCTCGGTCATGGTCGCACGCTGACCGGGTCCGACGACCACGAACTGGCCCATCATCCCCCGGTCTTCGTGCTGCAGCAGGTGGCAGTGGTACATGTACGGCGTGTCCGGGTCGGCGTAGTCCTCGAATCGGAGGATCAGCTCGTAGCGGCTCCCGGGGCGGGCGAGGATCGTGTCCTTCCACCCGGCGAGCTCAGCGGGCGGCGGCGCGTCGTCGATCGCGGCGATCCGGAACTGCACGTCGTGCACGTGGAAGCTGTGCGGCATCTCGCTGACGTTCTCCACGACCCAGCGCTCGGTGGTGTCGACCGTGACGGTCTCGTCGACGTGGTCCATGCGCATCGTCGCGCCGTTGATCTCGAACCCGTCGAGCCGGAAGGCGCGCGTCGTCGCGATGTCGTCCTCGTCGATCTCCGGCAGCACCGCGAGCCGCTCGGGCAGGTCGGGCGCGGGATCGAGCCTGTCGGCCGCGCGCAACTCGAGCACGTCGAACGCGTCGGTCGCACCGTTCATCGCCGCGATGGGCGGCATGAGGCCCGCTGCGTCGGGGGTCATCACGGACTGCAGTCGCAGCTGCTCGCCGGGCGTCATCCGCGCGAGCACCTCGGCGCGCTCGCCGGGCGAGAGCACGACGCGGTCGAGGGCGACGGATGCCTCGAGCAGCCCGCCGTCGGTGGCGATGACGTCGACCGCCCGCCCGTCCTCCCACCCGAACGCGTAGGTGCGCGCGGTCGAGGCGTTGAGGAGGCGGAGCCGCACGACCTCGTCCTCCACCACGGCGTACGGGGCGCGTGCGCCGTTGACGATGAGCTCGTCGCCCATACGGCCCGCGAAGCCGCGGGCGGAGGACTCGAGCCGGCCGTCATCCGTGAACGCGGCGTCCTGCACGATGACGGGCAGGTCGTCCACGCCGTACTCGCGCGGCAGCGGCAGCGCCGCCTCGACGTCGTCGCGGACGAGGAACATCCCCGCGAGGCCCCGCGCGACATGCTCCTCGGTCGCGCCGTGCGGGTGCGGGTGGTACCAGAGCGTCGCGGCGGGCTGGTCGACCTTCCACTCCGGCGACCACGACGCGCCGGGCTCGACCATCTGGTGCGGCCCGCCGTCCATCTCCGCGGGAAGGTGCATGCCGTGCCAGTGCACGCTGGTCGCCTCGTCGAGGGAGTTCGTGACGTCGACGCGCACCCGCTCGCCGCGTTCGGCGACGATCGTCGGCCCGAGGTACGACCCGTCGAAGCCCCATGTCTCGCTCGGGACGCCGGGCGCGAACTCGGTCGTGCCGGTCTGCGCCACGAGCGAGACGACGCGGGTGCCGTCGGCGTCGATCCGCGTCTCGGCGAGCGGTGGCACGGGCAACGGCGTGTCGAACTCGACGTCCCCGATCGTGGAGACGGGAGTCGGGCCGACGAGCCCGCAGCCCGCGAAGGCGAGCGCGACGCCCGCCCCGACGACGATCGAGGCGGCCGCGACGGCGACGGCGAGCGGCCGGCGCGGGCGGGGTCGTGGGCGTTCACGCGAGCGAGACTGAGCGGTCCGGTGGATCATGCTTCGAGCCTCGCGGCCGATACGCGCGCGCCCCAGCCGACCGCCACCCCGATCGGCACGGGGGTTCGCCCCCGTCGGCGCGGGGGTGCACCGGAGGCGGGCTGCCGCGCAGGCGGTTCAGAGGGCGTCGTGCGTCGCGCGTCCGCCGAGCAGCGTCAGCGCCACCGGCATCCCCCGCAGTTCGTCGACGGATGCCGCGAGCGGGTCGAGCTCGACGACGGCGAGGTCGGCCGCCATCCCCTCGCGGACCTCGGCGCCGACGCCGTCGGTGGAGGCGGCGAGCGCGGCACGAGCGTCGAGGCGCTGCTCCGGATGCCACGGCTCGCGCCCTGCGCGCGAGCGCCCGACGGCCGCGGCGATCGCGATCCACGGGTCGAGGGGTGCGACGGGCGCGTCCGAGCCGAGCGCGAGTTCCACGCCCGCCGCGGCGAGGTCGCGCAGCATGAAGGCGCGATCGGTGCGCCCGGACCAGTAGAGGTCGGCGACGTCGCGGTCGTCCATGGCGTGCTCGGGCTGCACGCTCGCGACGATGCCGAGCGCGGCGAAGCGGGCCAGGTCGTCGCGACGGAGCAGCTGCGCGTGCTCGATCGTCGCGCGCCCCTGCCATCCGCCGGGCCGCACCGCCTCGAGCGCGTCGAGCGCGCGCTCGTTGGCGCGGTCGCCGATCGCGTGGACGGCGGGCACGAGTCCGATCCGCTCCGCGTGCCGGAGGTGCGGAACGAGCTCGTCGTACGGGACGTTCACGACGCCGTGCGGGTGTTGGTCGGATCCGAGACCGGGGTACGGGTCGACGCACCATGCGGTGCGCGTGTTCAGGGAACCGTCGGTGATCACCTTGTACGGGCCGACACGGACGAGTCCGGCCGTGCCGGCGACCTCGTCGCCGGAGTGCAGGCCCTCGGCTCGGGCGCGGTCGAGGTCTCGCGTGTAGATGCCGAACCGGACACGGAGCGAGTCGGCGCCGCGCGCCGCGCGGCGCGCCCAGTCGTCGCGGTTCCAGCGCATCTCGAGGTCGACCACGCCGACGACGCCCCGCGCAGCGGCCGCGCGCGACGCCTCGTCGACCCAGGCGTCGAGCACGTCGTCGGGGAGGTCGTCGAGTTCGCGGACGAGCCGGAAGCAGTCGTCCTCGCGGAGCACGCCGCTCTCCCCCGCCTGCTCGTCGAGCCCGTGGCGCCGCGCCGCAGGGCGGTTCACCCAGCAGGAGTGCAGGTCGGCGGAGACGAGTACGACGGGGACGTCGCCCGAGACCGCGTCGAGCGCGGCGATCGTCGGCGCGTCGGGCCAGAGTCCGTCGCGGTATCCGAATCCGACGACCTCGTCGGCCCCGCCGTCGACGGATGCCGCGACGAGGGCGACCGCCTCGGCCGCCGACCCGACGTCGCCGAGGTCGAGTCGCCGTGACACCATCGCCCATTGGGAGAGGTGCACGTGGCGGTCCCACAGGCCGGGGACGATCCACCGACCGCCGAGCTCGAGACGCCGGGCGCCGGGCGCCGGGGAGACGCTGCCCGCGGGTGCGACGGTGCGGACCACACCGCCGTCGAGGTGCAGGTCGACCGGCAGCGCCTCGCCGGGCAGGCGCCCGCCGGCGAGGATCATCGGCTCGCGCGAGTCGGGGATGGTCGGGTCGTCGCTCATTCCGCTCCTACGCCTGGCAGTTCGGGCACCAGTACAGCTTCCGTGCGCCCATCTCCTCGAGGACGATGTTCGTGCCGCAGACGCGGCACGGCAGTCCTTCGCGCTTGTAGACCCAGTGCCGGTCGTCGCGGTTCGACATCGCGGCGCGCCACGCCTCGCCCTCGAGGCCGTCCATGGTCATCATCTGGCCCGTCTCGACGCCGACGCGCAGGAGCCTCGCCCAGTCGTGCCAGAGCTCGCGCACGGTCTCCTCGGGCACGAGCCGGCCCGACGTGTGCGGGTTGAGTCGAGCGCGGAAGAGCAGTTCGGCGCGGTAGACGTTGCCGATGCCCGAGACGACGTTCTGGTCCATGAGCAGCAGGCCGATGGGCGTGGGCTTGCGCCGCACGACGTTCGTGAAGCGCTCCTCGGCGTCGGGGCCGTCGTCAAGCAGCGGGTCGGGGCCCATCCTGCCGACCACCGCCTCGACCTGCGCGGGGTCGAGCACCTCGCACGCGGTGGGGCCGCGCAGGTCGGCGACGACGGTGTCGGTGAGCAGGCGCACGCGGACCTGCCCGATCGGCTCGGGCGGGAAGGCCTCGAGCTCGGCGCCCTCCTTCTCCGACTCCGACATCCGCAGTCGCGTGCGGCGCGGTGCGCCGATGGAGGTGATCGAGTTCTCGCCCGCGGCGTCGAGGACGACCGCATCGGGGTTTGGGCCGTCGAGGAAGGTGCCCTTCTGGTTCGTCTGCCCCATGCGGCCGTTGGACGACGCGATCGTGGCGTCCATCAGGATGTCGCCCGCGAAGTCCCACGCGCCGTACATGCCGAGGTGGACCCGCAGCCACCGGTCTCCCTCGAAGCCGAGGAACATCTGCTTGCCGACGGCGCGCGCATCCGTCATCCGTCGCCCGTCGAGGTCTGCCGCACCCTCGGCGAAGCGGCCCTGCGGACTCGACGCGCGCACGAGGCGACCGACGAAGTTGCGCTCGAACTGACGGGTGATGCGGTGGACGGAGTGGCCCTCGGGCACCGGCTACTCCGCGGTCGCGCCGACGACGCGACCGGTCGAGCCCTCGACGTCGACGCCCTTGCCGGCGATGTCGCCCGTGGCCTCGTACTCGGCGAGCTGGCCGATGCGGCGCACGTGCCGCTCGTCGCCCGAGAACGGCTCGGCGATGAACGCGTCGATGTAGCGGATCGCCTCCTCCACCGTGTGCTGGCGGGCGCCGATCGAGATGACGTTCGCATCGTTGTGCTGGCGCGCGAGGATCGCGGTGTCCATGCTCCACACGAGGGCGGCACGGATGCCGGCGACCTTGTTCGCGGCGATCTGCTCGCCGTTGCCCGACCCGCCGAAGACCACGCCGAGCGTCTTCACGCCCGCGGCCTGATCGCGCGCCACGGCGAGCGCGGCGTTGATGCAGAAGGCCGGGTAGTCGTCGAGCGCGTCGTACTCGGCGGGCCCGTGGTCGACGACCTCGTGCCCGCCGTTGGTGAGGTGCGCCTGGAGCGTCCGGCTGAACTCGAGGCCGGCGTGATCGGTCGCGATGTGGATGCGCATGCGCCAAGTCTAGGGATCGCGGGCCCCCTCCCGGGCCGGATGCGGCGCGGCTAGGCTGATCGGGTTGCCCGCGCCACGAACGCCGGGCCACGCATCCGTTCGACGCAGATGGAGACCTGAGTGCCTGGAGAGAACCTCACCCGCATCGAGGCCGAGGAGCGCGCCGCGCTCGTCACGGTGCACGACTACGACGTCCGGCTGGACGTCACCACCGGCCCGGAGGTGTTCCGGTCGGAGACGACCGTGCGCTTCGCCGCCCGGCAGGGTGCGTCGACCTTCATCGACGCGATCACCGCGGCCGTGCACTCGGTCACCCTGAACGGTCGCGAGCTCGACCCGGCCGAGGTGAGCGACGGCGTCCGCATCCGGCTCGACGACCTCGACGACGAGAACGAGCTGACCGTCGTGGCCGACGGGCGCTACATGCACACGGGAGAGGGACTGCACCGGTTCGTCGACCCGGTCGACGACGAGGTGTACCTCTACACGCAGTTCGAGGTGCCGGACTCGCGCCGCATGTACGCCGTGTTCGAGCAGCCCGACCTGAAGGCCGCGTTCCGCTTCACGGTGACCGCGCCCGCGCACTGGCAGGTCGTGTCGAACTCCCCGACGCCCGAGCCCATCGACGCGCACGACGGCGCGAAGACGTGGGCGTTCGAGCCGACGCCGCGCATCTCGAGCTACATCACGGCGCTCATCGCCGGGCCCTACGACGTCGTGCGCGACGAACTGACGAGCGCTGACGGCCGCGTGATCCCGCTCGGCGTGTTCGCCCGCAGGAGCCTGTCGGAGTACCTCGACGCAGAGTACGTGTTCGAGAAGACCAAGCAGGGCTTCGAGTACTTCGAGGCGAAGTTCGGCGTTCCCTACCCGTTCGCCAAGTACGACCAGCTCTTCGTGCCCGAGTACAACGCGGGCGCCATGGAGAACGCGGGCGCGGTCACGTTCACCGAGTTCTACGTGTTCCGTTCGAAGGTGACGGACGCCATCCGCGAGCGCCGCGTGGTGACGATCCTGCACGAGCTCGCCCACATGTGGTTCGGCGACCTCGTGACGATGCGGTGGTGGAACGACCTGTGGCTGAACGAATCGTTCGCGGAGTGGGCGTCGACGATCGCCACGGCCGAGGCGACCGAGTGGGAGAACGCCTGGACGACGTTCAATTCGATGGAGAAGGCCTGGGCGTACCGGCAGGACCAGCTGCCGTCGACGCACCCGATCGTCGCGGAGATCCGAGACCTCGAGGACGTGCTCGTGAACTTCGACGGCATCACGTACGCCAAGGGCGGGTCGGTGCTGAAGCAGCTCGTCGCCTGGGTCGGCGTCGACGAGTTCTTCGCCGGCGTCTCGGCGTACTTCCGGAAGCACGCGTGGGGCAATACGACCCTCGCCGACCTGCTCGCCGAGCTCGAGTCCGCGAGCGGCCGCGACCTGTCGGGCTGGGGCCGGCTCTGGCTCGAGACGGCGGGCGTGAACACGCTGCGCCCCGAGATCGAGACCGACCACGACGGCCGCATCACCTCGTTCGCCGTGCTGCAGTCCGCGATCGAGGAGCACCCGACGATCCGGCCGCACCGCCTCGCGATCGGCTTCTACAACCTCACCGGCGGCAAGCTCGTGCGCGACCACCGCGTCGAACTCGACGTCGACGGCGAGCGCACCGAGGTCGCCGAGCTCGTCGGCCTCGCGCGCCCGGACCTCGTGCTGCTGAACGACGACGACCTCGCCTACGCGAAGATCCGCCTCGACGCGGCCTCGCACGGCGTCGCGCTCGCGAACCTGTCGGAGATCGAGGACCCGCTGGCGCGCGCGCTCGTGTGGAGCTCGGTCTGGGACGCCACGCGCGACGGCGAGACCCGCGCGAGCGACTACCTCGCGCTCGTGCTCGGCAACATCGCGAGCGAGACCGAGTCGACCACGCTCCGCATCGTGCTCGCCAACTCGATCCTCGCGGCGAGCGCGTACACCGACCCGACCCGCCGCGCCGACATGCTCCGGCTCCTCGCCGACGGCTTCTGGGAGCTCGCGAACGAGGCCGAGGCCGGCGGCGACGCCCAGTTCCAGTTCGTGAAGTCCTTCGCGTCGATCGCCGAGCACGGGTCGAACCTCGACGCGCTCGACGAGCTGTACGCCGGGACGATCTCGCTCGACGGCCTCGCGGTCGACACCGACCTCGGCTGGGAGCTGCTCATCGCGCTGGCCGCCGCGGGCCGCGCCGGCGACGCGGAGATCGGCGCGCGCCTCGCCGAGGACGACACGGTGACGGGTCGCGAGGCCGCCGCGAAGGCGCGCGCGGCGATCCCGACCTCCGAGGCGAAGGAACGTGCATGGGCGTCGATCGTCGACTCGGACACGGCGTCGAACTCGGTGGTGCGCGACACCGCCGAGGGGTTCGTCCGCGCGTCGCACCCGGCGCTGCTCGAGGCCTTCATCGGACGCTACTTCGGCATGCTCGAGGGCATCTGGGAGGCACGCAGCTACGCGATCGCCGAGAAGCTGGTCGACGGGCTCTACCCGTCGCCGCTCGCGAGCCGGGCCCTCGCCGACGCGAGCCGCGCCTGGCTCGACGGGCATCCGGACGCTCCGTCCGCGCTGCGCCGACTCGTCGTCGAGAAGCTCGCCGGCGTCGACCGCGCGCTCGCCGCGCAGGCGCGCGACGCGCAGGAGGGGTGATGTCGGCCCGCCCCGATCTGACGCGGTCGGAGGCCGAGGAGCGCTCGTCGCTCCTCGGCTCCGCCGCGTACGAGGTCACGCTCGACCTGACGGACGAGAGCGGCCGGTTCCGCTCCGACACGCTCGTCCGCTTCACCGCGACGCCGGGCGCCTCGACCTTCATCGAGGCCACGACCGCCGAACTCCACGAGGTGGTCCTGAACGGCCGGCCGCTCGACGCGGCATCCGTCTCCGACGGCTACCGGATCCGGCTCGACGGCCTCGAGGCTGAGAACGAGCTGCTCGTCGTCTCGACGCGCAAGTACACCAACACCGGCGAGGGGCTCCACCGGTTCGTCGACCCGGTCGACGGCGAGGCCTACCTCTACACCGAGTTCGCCGTGGCGGAGGCCAATCGCGTCTACGCCGTGTTCGACCAGCCCGACCTCAAGGCGTCGGTGCGCTTCACGATCACCGCGCCCGACCACTGGAGCGTGCTGAGCAACGCTCCCTCGCCCGAGCCGCACCCCGCGGCATCCGGCACCGCGGTCTGGGCCTTCGAGACCGGGCCGGTGATCTCGAGCTACATCGTCGCGATCATCGCCGGACCGTACGCGTCGTGGCACTCGTCCGCGGCGAGTCGCGACGGCCGCGAGGTCCCGCTCGGCGTCTTCACCCGTGCGTCGCTCGCGCAGTACGCGGAGCCCGAGGTCATGTTCGAGCTCGTGCGGGGCGGTCTCGCGTTCTACGAGGACGCCTTCGGTGTGCCCTACCCGTACGGCAAGTACGACCAGGTCTTCGTGCCCGAGTACAACTGGGGCGCGATGGAGAACGTCGGCGCCGTGACGTTCAACGAGGGCTACCTGTTCCGCTCGCGCGTGTCCGACGCGCGGCGCGAGCAGCGCGCGATCGTCGTGCTGCACGAACTCAGCCACATGTGGTTCGGCAACTCGGTCACGATGCGCTGGTGGAACGACCTCTGGCTGAACGAGTCGTTCGCGACCTGGGCGTCGACCCTCGCGACGTCGCGGGTCACCGAGTTCACCGATGTCTGGGCAACCTTCGCGACCGACGAGAAGACGCACGCCGCAGAGCAGGACCAGCTGCCCTCGACCCACCCGATCGTCGCCGAGATCCACGACCTCGGCGACGTCGAGGTGAACTTCGACGCGATCACGTACGACAAGGGCGCATCGGTCCTGAAGCAGCTCGTCGCGTGGGTCGGCCTCGACGCCTTCCAGCGCGGCGTCGGCGCCTACCTCGGCCGGCACGGAGGCGGCAACGCGACCCTGTCGGACCTCCTCGTCGAACTCGAGCGCGCCAGCGGACGCGACCTCGCCGACTGGTCGGCGAAGTGGCTCGAGACCGCCGGCGTCAACACGCTGCGCCTCATCGTCGAGACGGATGCCGCGGGGCTGATCACCGCGGCCCGCGTCGAGCAGACGGCGGCCGCGTCGCACCCGACGCTCCGGCCGCACCGCGTCGCGATCGGCTCGTACGACGACGTCGACGGCCGGCTCGAGCGGATCCACCGCGTCGAACTCGACATCGACGGCGCGTCGACCGACGTGCCCGACCTCGTCGGACGGTCGCGCCCGGCGCTCCTCCTCGTGAACGACGACGACCTGACCTACGCGAAGGTACGGCTCGACGAGCCGTCGTTCGCGGTCGCACGCGACCGACTGTCCGACGTCGTGGACCCGGTGGCACGAGCCGTCATCGTGGGCTCCGCCTGGGACGGCGTGCGCGACGCGGAGGTCCCCGCCTCCGACTTCGTGCGCCTCGTCGTGGCGAACGTCGGGCATGAGACGCAGTCCGCCGCGCGCGGCCTCGCCCTCTCCCGGCTGGAGCTCGCCGCGTCCCGCTACCTCGCCGACCACCACCGGGACGTGCTGGCCGAGGAAGCCGCCGACGCGGTCTGGGCGCTCGCCGAGCTCGCTCCGGAGGGCTCCGACGCGCAGCTGCAGTTCGTGAAGGCGTTCACGCGACTCGCGTGCGTGCCCGCGCATGCCGACGTCCTCGAGGCGCTCGCGTCCGGCGAGACCCGGCTGTCGGGGCTCGACGTCGACCTCGACCTGCGGTGGGAGATCACGATCGCCCGGGCGACGCTCGGCGCGGCATCCGACGGCGAGATCGACGCGGCGCTCGCGGCGGACGACACCGCGAAGGGCCGTCAGCTCGCCGAGACCGCGCGTGCCGCGCGACCCGACCAGGCACTGAAGGATGCCGCGTGGCGACGCGTCGCGACCGACACGTCGCTGTCGAACGACCTCGCCCGCGCGATCGCCGACGGCTGGCAGCGAACGACGGATCCGGCGCTGCTCGCCGGTACCGCCGACGACTACCTCGAGATGCTCGACCGGGTGTGGGCGGAGCGGAGCTACACGATGGCCTCGCTGATCGTGCGGCGGCTCTTCCCTGCGCCCGTCGTCGACCCCGGGCTCGCGCGCCGCGTGCGCAGCTGGCTCGACGCCCACGCGGAGCCGGCGCCGCTGCACCGACTCGTCGCCGAGCAGCTGAGCGAGCTCGAACGGGCGCTGGCCGCGCGCCATCGCGACGCGGCGGCCGCCGGCTGAGGCTGCCCGCACGCGGCCCGCCGGTCCGCCCGCTTCGGGCCGCGGCGGGCCGCGTGTCGTCGGTGCATCCAGCTTCCGCACCGCTCGGCCTCAGTAGAATTCGGGGATCATGCGCCCGTTCGAAGAGACCGACACCGAGCAGGTCGACATCTGGGTCCAGGTCGACGGGTTCTGGCAGACCTGGTACGGCCAGGTGCTGTCGAACGTGATCACGATCGCCGTGATCGTCGCGGTCGCGCTGCTCGTGCGCTGGATCCTGCACATCGCGATCCGCCGCACCGTCAACCAGATCGTCACGGGCGTCAAGCGCAAGCAGGACGTCACCGACACCCAGGCACTGAACGCCGCATCTCCCCTTCAGGCGGTGCGCGTCGTCCAGCGGACGCGCACGCTCGGATCCGTGCTCACGAACATCGTGAACGTCACGATCGCCGTCATCGTGGTGCTCCTCGTCGTCCAGGTCCTCGCCCCCGACATCCTGGGCTCGTTCACGCTGCTCTCGGCAGCGATCGGCGCCGGCCTCGGCTTCGGCGCGCAGAACATCGTGAAAGATGCCCTGAACGGCATGTTCATGGTGGTCGAGGACCAGCTCGGCGTCGGCGACATCGTCGACCTCGGGCACGCGACCGGGATCGTCGAGGAGGTGCGCATCCGCGTGACGTCCGTGCGCGACGTCAACGGCACCCTGTGGTTCGTCCGCAACGGCGAGATCACGCGCGTCGGCAACATGTCGCAGGGGTGGGCCCGCGTCATCATCGACCTCGCGGTGCCCTACACCGCCGACGTCGACGAGGTCGAGGCGGCCATGCTCGCCACCGCGAACGAGATGGCCCGCTCGGGCAAGTGGCGTTCGCGCGTGCTCGAGAAGCCGGAGATCTGGGGACTCGAGTCGGTCTCGTCCGACGCGATGGTCATCCGGATCGTGATGAAGGTGCGGACCTCGGCGAAGGACGACGTCGCCCGTGAACTCCGGATGCGACTCAAGCGCACGCTCGACGCGATGGATCTGACCCTGCCGAGCCTCTCGAGCGTCGTGCTCACCGGCTTCGACGGCGTCACGCGCGTGAAGGGCGCGAAGCCCCCGAAGACCGAACCGAGTCCCGTCGTGGAGCGGAAGGCGCCGAGCAAGCGCCTCCTCCGCGCGATGCGCGCCGCGAACACCGTCACCGGCACGGGGAGCGTTCCGACCACGACCGACGACACGAGCCCGAAGGACACGCCGTGAGCCTGCCCGACAACCTGCCCTCGCCGAGCTTCTACGACCAGGTCGGCGGCCACGAGACCTTCTCGCGACTCGTGCACGAGTTCTACCGCGGCGTCGCCGGCGACCCGGTGCTGAAGCCGATGTACCCGGAGTTGGATCTCGGCCCCGCCGAGGAGCGCCTGCTGATGTTCCTCGAGCAGTACTGGGGCGGACCGACCACCTACGGCGAGCAGCGCGGCCACCCTCGGCTCCGGCTCCGGCACCAGCCGTTCAAGGTGAATCCCGAGGCGCGCGATCGATGGCTGGCCCACATGCGTGCGGCCGTCGACACGCTCGACCTTCCGCCCGTCGCGGAGGCGACGCTGTGGGACTATCTCCAGCGTGCGGCGTTCGCGATGGTGAACACCTTCGAGGAGTAGCCCGAGCGCAGTGCGCCGCCTGCATCGCCCGACGCCCGCCCCGAGGCATCCGCGCCCCTGAACCGGATGCCGCCCCCGCCCGAGACGAAGGAGTCCCACGTGGCCGACCCGACCACTCCCCCCGCGGCATCGCCCGCGCGCACCGAGTTCGACGCGATCATCGTCGGCGGGGGCCTCTCCGGCCTCGTCGCGGCGTCCGAGCTCGTCGACGCAGGCAAGCGCGTCGCGATCCTCGACCAGGAGCCCGAGGCGAGCCTCGGCGGGCAGGCGTGGTGGTCGTTCGGCGGACTCTTCCTCGTCGACTCGCCCGAACAGCGACGCCTCGGCGTCCGCGACTCGCTCGACCTCGCGCGCCAGGACTGGCTGGGCACGGCCGGCTTCGATCGCGACGAGGACGAGTGGGGTCGGCGGTGGGCCGAGGCGTACCTCGAATTCGCGGCCGGCGAGAAGCGGTCGTGGCTCCGTGAGAAGGGCCTGAGGTTCTTCCCGGTCGTCGGCTGGGCCGAGCGGGGCGCGGGGATGGCGGTCGGGCACGGGAACTCGGTGCCGCGGTTCCACATCACCTGGGGCACCGGACCCGGCGTCCTCGAGCCGTTCATCGCGCGCGTGCGCGCGGGTGAGGCGGCCGGGCTCGTCTCGCTGCGATTCCGCCACCGGGTGGACGAGCTCGTCGTGGAGGACGGCGCGGTCGTGGGTGTACGGGGCGCACGCCTCGCGCCCGACGACGTCGAGCGCGGCGTCGGCTCGAATCGCGACGTCGTCGGCGAATTCCAGCTCCGCGCGCCCGCGGTCGTGGTCGCGTCGGGCGGGATCGGCGGCAACCACGACCTGGTGCGTGCGGCGTGGCCCGAGCGGCTCGGCGAGCCACCGGCCGAGATGCTCTCCGGTGTCCCCGCCCACGTCGACGGACGCATGCTCGGCATCGCCGAGGCATCCGGTGCGCGCCTCGTCAACGGCGACCGGATGTGGCACTACACCGAGGGCATCACGAACTGGGATCCGGTGTGGGCCCGACACGGGATCCGCATCCTCCCCGGGCCGTCATCGATGTGGTTCGACGCCACCGGGGCGCGACTGCCGGCACCGCTCTTCCCCGGCTTCGACACGCTCGGCACGCTCGAGCACCTCGCGCGCACCGGTCACGACCACTCCTGGTTCGTGCTCACCCAGAGGATCATCGAGAAGGAGTTCGCGCTCTCCGGCAGCGAGCAGAACCCCGACCTGACCAACAAGGACCTGCGGCTGCTCGCCGACCGGCTCGGCTCCGGCGCGCCGGGCCCGGTCGAGGCGTTCAAGCAGCACGGCGCCGACTTCGTCGTCGCGGACACGCTGCCCGAACTGCTCGACGGCATGCGCCGGCTCTCCCCGGGCGAGCTTCTCGACACCGATCGCATCGAGCGCGAGATCGTCGCGCGCGACCGCGAGGTCGAGCACGAGTTCTCCAAGGATCTCCAACTCACCGCGGTGCGAGGAGCCCGGAACTACCGGGGCGACAAGCTCATCCGCGTGGCACCGCCGCACCGCATCCTCGATCCGAAGGCGGGCCCGCTGATCGCGGTGAAGCTGCACATCCTCACGCGCAAGAGCCTCGGCGGCATCCAGACCGACCTCGACTCGAGGGCGCTCGGCGCCGACGGCCGCCCGGTTCCCGGCCTCTACGCGGTCGGCGAGGCGGCGGGCTTCGGCGGCGGCGGCGTACACGGCTACCGGGCGCTCGAGGGCACCTTCCTCGGTGGGTGCCTCTTCACCGGTCGCGCCGCGGGCCGCGCGATCGCGGCCGGCTGAGGTCACCCGGCGTCCGTTCGCGTCGGCCGCGTCGGATTCGGCGTCGGCGTCGGACGCGGCGCCGTCGGACCCCGCGGCTACGCCTTCAGCGTCCAGGCCTTGCGTCGCACGAGCACGTGCCCCCGTCGGGAGCTCAGGCGCGTCCACGGTCCGGTCTCGAAGAGCGATGTCGAGTCGTCGCCGAGGAAGCCGAGGCTGAATGCCGCGAACGCCGCACCGGCCGGCACGTACTCGAGACCCTCGATGCCGCGCCCCCAGACCTCGGAACGCACGCGCTGTACGAGCTGTTCGCCGGTGCCGTCGGGGATGGCGGCCGCGACCTCGTCGATCCCTCCGCGGGCGGCGCGCTCGAGCGTCGCGGCATCCGTCTCGCCGAGCGGTCGCCATCCACCCCGCGGCGGCGAGATGCCCGCCCAGGTCACCGTATTGACCTCCGGGGGTCTCGTCATGGTGACCGGGCGCGACTCGTCGTCCTCGCCGATCTCGCCGCGCGCACGGACGATGCGGTCGACGACGGAGCGCATCGGCACGACGACGTCGAAGTCGTCCGTCTCGAACAGCTCGAAGGTCCGGAGCCCGAGCACGGTCGGGCTCTCGTCGAGGATGCCGCGCGGGTACAGGATGGCGGTGTACACGGCCAGTATCCCGTTCGCTGCGACGAGGCGCACCGAGCCGTCCTCGACGCGCGACGCGCGCTGCAGGTAGGTGTGCAGATCGCCGAGCGACAGGCTGTCGGCAAGCGTGAATTGCTGGACCATGGCCTGTCTAGACTACCGAGAGAGCGCCGCGGCACCGCCCGTCGCCCACCCGCCGATCGGCCGCACGACGGCCGACCGACCAGACGGAGGAACGATGAGCGGTTCGATCGAGGGCCTGCTGAGCACGCTGCGCCTCACCGACACCGGCGCCCGCACCGACGAGGACATCTTCACCGGCCCATCGCAGTGGATGCCGCTCGGCCGAGTCTTCGGCGGTCAGGTGCTCGCCCAGTCGATCATCGCGGCGACGCACACGGTGCCCGACGAGCGGCCGATCCACTCGATGCACGGCTACTTCCTCCGACCGGGCGACGTGCAGCACCCGATCACGTTCTCGGTCGACCGCATCCACGACGGCCGGTCGTTCTCGACCCGACGGACGCAGGCGTTCCAGCACGGCCTGCCGATCCTCTCGCTCATCGCCTCGTTCCAGACTCGCGACGAGGGGTTCGAACACCAGATCGGAATGCCGGACGACCTCCCCGACCCGGAGTCGCTGCCGTCGACCGCAGATGTGCTCGGCCACCTCGAGCACGACGTGGCCAAGTACTGGTCGAGCGAGCGCGCGTTCGACGTCCGACACATCCCATCGCCGGTCTACCTCACCGTCGAGGGCGAGCGGGTGCCGCATCAGGTCGTCTGGATGAAGGCCTACGGCCGACTTCCCGACGACCTGCGCCAACACCGCGCCGCGCTCGCGTACGCGAGCGACTACTCGATCCTCGAGCCCGTGCTGCGCGCGCACGGCGTCGCCTGGGCGACCCCCGGCCTGAAGGTCGCGAGCCTCGACCACGCGATGTGGTGGCACCGCGACGCACGCGTGGACGAGTGGCTGCTGTTCACGATGGACTCGCCGTCGGCCGCCGGTGGCCGGGGCCTCTCGCTCGGCCGCATCTACACACGCGACGGCCTGCTCGTCGCGAGCGTGGCACAGGAGGGCATGGTGCGCGTGCCCGATCCGGCCGCGCTCGGCTGACCTGCGTCCGCCGCGCGACCTGAGGGATCACGGCGAATGCGCCATCCGCCGCGCGATGTGCCGCAGAATGGCACCACTGCCGCGCCCCCGCGGCCCGAAGAGGGAGGCACCACCATGGACGATGCCCGCGAACTCTCGCGCCGGACGGCGCTCGCGCTCGGCGGGACCGGTGCGCTCGGCGGCGCGCTGATCCTCGCCGGCTGCGCGCCCTCGGACTCCGACGGCGCCGGTGGTTCCGGCACAGGAACCGACGCCGGCGGCGACGGCACGCCGACGGCTGCCGCCGGCGAGGATGTCGCGGCGCTCGCCGACATCCCGGTCGGCGGCAGCATCAGCGCCACGATCGGCGGCGAGCCGGTGCTGCTGTCGCAGCCGACCGCCGGCGAGGTCGTGGCATTCAGCGCGATCTGCACGCACCAGCGCTGCACGGTCGCGCCCGAGGGGGCGGCGCTCATCTGCCCGTGCCACGGCTCGACCTTCGACTTCGCGACCGGCAAGGTCGAGCAGGGGCCCGCGCTCGAGCCGCTTCCGTCGGTGCCGGTCAGCGTCGACGGGGATCGCGTGATCGCCGGATGAGCGAGCTCTTCGACTTCCAGGTCGCCGGCCTGCCGATGCACGTGCTGCTCGTGCACGTCGTCGTGGTCGGAGTCCCGCTGCTCTCGGCTCTCCTCGTCGTGCTCGCCGCCTGGCCGGCGGCACGGCGCGTGCTCTGGATCCCGACGCTCGTCGGCGCCGTCGTGCTGCTCGGGCTGACGTGGCTCACCGTGGAGGCCGGCGAGTGGCTCGTCGAGCGGGTCCCCGAGACGCCGCTCATCGAGGAGCACGCGGACCAGGGCGAGGACATCCTGCCGTGGGTCGTCGCGCTCGCAGTGGTCGCCGCCCTCATCGGTGCGCTCGCGCTCGTCGAACGCGCCTCGACTCGTCGGGTGACCGATGCGGAGGTCGCCGCCGCGCGCGGCGTGTCCACGCCCGCGCGACGGAGTCCCGCGCGCGTCGCGATCGCGGTCCTCCTGCTCGTCGCGACCGTCGGCGTCGGCATCGGTGCGGTCTGGACCACGGTGCGGATCGGCGAGGCGGGAAGCCGCGCGGTGTGGGAGGGGTCCTTCAGCGACGAGCCGCTCGAGGAGTGAGCGAGCGGATGCCGCGGGCACGGCGCCGCACCGCGCTGCGCCTGGCCCGACCGCGTCGGGTCCGGCTGCTCATCAGCGTCGCCGGAACGCGATCGGGTCGCCGAGGTACGGCTCCCAGGCGACCCGCTCGGCGTCGGTGATGCGCCGGGGCTTCTCGGTCCCGGCGTCGACGAGGACGATCGTCGTGGCGGCGCGCGTGTACAGCGTGCGCGGTACGGCGCCGTCGGGCGAGTACACCTCGTAGCAGACCTCGAGGCTCGCCCCGCCCATCCGGCCGATCCACAGCTCGATGTCGAGCGGCAGCCGCTGGTACGGGATCGGCGCGAGGTACTCCACCTCCTGTCGCGCGATGAGCGAGAGCGTCGCCGAACCCGGCGATGCGTCGATCACCGCGGTCGAGGCGCCGACCGCATGCTCGGCCGTTCCGTCGTCGTTCACCCAGAACGCCTGGATGCGAGCCTCCTCGAGCAGGCTCAGCATCCGGGCGTTGTTCACGTGACCGTACGCGTCGAGGTCGCTCCAGCGGAGCGGCGTCGGCACGTGCAGGCGCATCTCAGTCCCTCGTGAGCTTGCGGTACGTCGAGCGATGCGGCTTCGCGGCCTCGGGGCCGAGGCGCTCGACCTTGTTGGCCTCGTAGGCCTCGAAGTTGCCCTCGAACCAGTACCAGTCGGCCGGGCTCTCGTCGGTGCCCTCGTAGGCGAGGATGTGCGTCGCGATGCGGTCGAGGAACCACCGGTCGTGGGTGATGACCACGGCGCAGCCGGGGAACTCGAGCAGCGCGTTCTCGAGGCTCGAGAGCGTCTCGACGTCGAGGTCGTTGGTCGGCTCGTCGAGGAGCAGGAGGTTTCCGCCCTGCTTGAGCGTGAGCGCGAGGTTCAGTCGGTTGCGCTCGCCGCCCGAGAGGACACCCGCCCGCTTCTGCTGGTCGGGCCCCTTGAAGCCGAAGGTGGATACGTACGCGCGGCTCGGCACCTCGGTCTTGCCGACCTGGATGTAGTCGAGCCCGTCGGAGACGACCTCCCACAGCGTCTTGTTCGGGTCGATGCCGGTGCGCGACTGGTCGACGTACGAGATCTTCACGGTCTCGCCGATCTTCAGGTTTCCGCCGTCGAGCGGCTCGAACCCGACGATGGTCTTGAAGAGCGTCGTCTTGCCGACGCCGTTCGGGCCGATGATGCCGACGATGCCGTTGCGCGGCAGCGTGAAGCTCAAGCCGTCGATGAGCATCCGGTCGCCGAAGCCCTTCTCGAGCTTCTTGGCCTCGAGCACGACGTCGCCGAGTCGCGGACCGGCGGGGATCTGGATCTCCTCGAAGTCGAGCTTCCGCGTGCGCTCGGCCTCCGCCGCCATCTCCTCGTACCGAGCAAGGCGCGCCTTCGACTTCGCCTGGCGCCCCTTGGCGTTCGAGCGCACCCACTCGAGTTCGTCCTTCAGCCGCTTCTGGAGCTTCTGATCCTTCTTGCCCTGCACCTGGAGGCGTTCGGCCTTCTTCTCGAGGTAGGTCGAGTAGTTGCCCTCATAGGGGTACAGCCGGCCACGGTCGACCTCGCAGATCCACTCCGCGACGTGGTCGAGGAAGTACCGGTCGTGCGTGACCGCCAGCACCGCGCCGGGGTACTTGGCGAGATGCTGCTCGAGCCAGAGCACGCTCTCGGCGTCGAGGTGGTTGGTGGGCTCGTCGAGGAGCAGCAGGTCGGGCTTCTGAAGCAGGAGCTTGCAGAGCGCGACGCGGCGCTTCTCACCGCCCGAGAGCACCGACACGGGCGTGTCGCTCGGCGGGCACCGCAGTGCGTCCATGGCCTGCTCGAGCTGGGAGTCGAGATCCCATGCGTCGGCCGCGTCGATCTCCTCCTGGAGGGTGCCCATCTCGGCGAGCAGGGTGTCGAAGTCGGCATCGGGGTCGGCCATGGCGGCGGAGATCTCATTGAACCGGTCGATCTTCGCCTTGATCGGACCCACGCCCTCCTGGACGTTCTCGAGGACCGTCTTCGTCTCGTCGAGCTCGGGTTCCTGCATGAGGATGCCCACCGAGTAACCCGGCGTGAGCCGCGCCTCGCCGTTCGACGGCTGGTCGAGGCCGGCCATGATCTTCAGGATCGTGGACTTGCCGGCGCCGTTCGGGCCGACGACGCCGATCTTGGCCCCGGGAAGGAACGCCATCGTGACGTCGTCCAGGATCACCTTGTCGCCGACCGCCTTGCGGGCGCGGACCATCGAGTAAATGTAGTCAGCCACTGGGTTCCTCACGAGTGGAGTGCACGGTTCAGCCCACCAGCCTAGCGGCCCGCGCCCGAGCGTTCAGGTCTCCGACTCCGCCGCGGGCCGGCGCCGCCGGTCATCCGCCGACGGCGACCGCGGCCCCGACCAGGCATCCGCCCGTTCCGAGGACACCGGCCTCCGTGCTGCGGTAGCCGTCGGAGCCCGCGCCGTACTGCCCGATCAGGCACCGGTCGTCGATGCGGACCGCGAACTGGATCGAGTCCGCTCGCTCGCCGAGGGTCGTGGTGTCGGAGGTGACCTCGATCGATGCGGGATCGAAACCCGCCTCGACGAGCGAATCGACGAACGCAGTCGCCGTCGGGGATGCGACACCGGCGATCACCGCGCGGTTCGACGCATCGAAGCGCGCGAGGGCCTCGGCGTCGGACGGCGGCCGCGCCTCGCCCTCGCTCGACGGCGGGGTGGACGGGGCGGCCGACGGCGTCGAAGACGGAATGCCCGACGGCGACGACGGCTGCGCATCATCGGTGCCGCGTCCGTCGAACATGCTGCATCCCGCCAGACCGACGACGACGACGCTCGTGAGCACGACCGCCGCGGCCCGGCTCCTCGGCGCCGACCCCCGCGCGCGCCGCACGGCGACGCTCCGACCCCGCTCGATCTCCACGGTGGCCGAGTCTACGGCGCGGCTGCGGTGGGGACCGTGCGGGCGGGCGGGAACGGCGGCGGTCGGTCAGCGGGCGATCGACGACTCGAGCGCGAGTTCCTCCGCTTCGTCGTCGTGATCGAGCAGGTCGCCGGCGATGTCGTCGGCGTCGCCTTCGCCGTCGGCGACCGGGAGCGCCCAGTCGGAACCGGCGGCCCAGGCGGAGGTCTCGGCGGGGTCGTCGGTCGCCGTCGCGTCCTGCGCCTCCGGCTCCGACTCCGACTCGCCGGCCGACTCGACGAGTCGCGAGCCGGACGTCTTCGAGTAGACCGCGACGCCCCACGACAGATCGTGGCCGATGGCGTCGGCATCGATCTCGATCGCCGTGCCCGAGCGCTCGGCGGTCTCCCACGCCCGGATCCGGAGTCGCCCGTGGACGACGACGCGCTCGCCCTTCCGCAGCGAGCGCGCGGTGTTGAGCGCCAGCTGGCGGAACGACGAGACCGTGTACCAGTTGGTCTCGCCGTCCTTCCAGGCGCCGGTGGCGCGGTCGAAGATGCGGCGCGTGGACGCCAGGCGGAAGTTGGTGATCGGCAGGCCGGTCGCGGTGACGTTGTGGCGCGGATCGCTGCCGATGACGCCGGTGACGGTCACGAGGTCGGACATGGGTGCTCCTCAGGGGTCGACGCCGCCGCGGATCGGCGGCTCGCGGCATCCGGGGCCCTCGTGCCGGAACGACCCCGGATGCCGCTTCCCACAGCGTCGCGGTGCACCCGAGACATCCGACGGCCCCCGACGCGACCCGTGGAATCGAGTGGGATCGCGGCGGCTGGTGAGGAGAGGTCAGGCGACGATGTAGTCCGCATACGAACGGCGGATCTTGTTCACCTTCGGCAGCGCGACCGCGAGGCAGTAGCCCTGGCCCGGGTTCTTCGCGAAGAAGTCCTGGTGGTACTCCTCCGCAGCGAAGAACTCGCCCAGCGGCTCGATCGTGGTGACGACCTCACCCGGCCACCAGTCCGCCGCCCGCGTCCGCGCCGCCTCGAACAGGTCGCGCTGCGACTCGCCGTCGAAGAACATCGCCGAACGGTACTGGGTGCCCACGTCGGCACCCTGCCGGTTCAGCTGCGTCGGGTCGTGCAACGTGAAGAAGACGTCGAGCACGACCTCGCGCGGCAGCACGTCGGGGTCGAAGTCGACGCGCACGACCTCGGCGTGCCCGGTCGCGCCGGTGCACACGAGTTCGTAGGACGGGTTCGGGGTCGTGCCGCCCGTGTAGCCCGACACGACCTCGTGCACGCCGCGCAGGGTCCGGTACACCGCATCCAGGCACCAGAAGCAGCCACCGGCCAGAACGAAGCTCTCCATCACGGCCCTAGGCTACCGGCATGACCTTCGTCGCCTCCCCCGACCGTTACGACCAGATGACCTACAACCGGATCGGGCGGAGCGGCCTGAAGCTGCCGGCCCTGTCGCTCGGCCTCTGGCACAACTTCGGGCACGACCGTCCGCTCGACACGCAGCGCGCGATCGTCCGCCGTGCGTTCGACCTCGGCATCACCCACTTCGACCTCGCGAACAACTACGGCCCTCCTCCCGGCAGCGCAGAGGAGAACTTCGGCCGGCTGCTCGCCACCGACCTGAAGCCGTATCGCGACGAGCTCATCGTGTCGTCGAAGGCGGGCTACCTGATGTGGGACGGCCCGTACGGCGAGTGGGGCTCGCGCAAGTACCTGCTGGCCTCGCTCGACCAGAGCCTCGGACGGCTCGGGCTCGACTACGTCGACGTGTTCTACTCGCACCGCCCCGACCCCGAGACGCCGATCGAGGAGACCATGGGCGCGCTCGCGCACGCGGTGCGCCAGGGCAAGGCCCTGTATGCCGGGATCTCGAACTACTCGCCCGAGCAGACGATCGCCGCCGCCGAGGCGCTCGCCGCAGAGGGCGTGCCCCTCACGATCCACCAGCCCCGCTACTCGATGTTCGACCGCCACATCGAGGACGGCCTCTTCCCGGCGCTCGACGAGGTGGGGGCGTCCGCCATCGTCTTCTCGCCGCTCGCGCAGGGCCTGCTCACCGATCGCTACCTCTCGGGCGACGTGCCCGCGGGTTCGCGTGCGGCGACGAGCCACTTCCTGCCCGCCGAACGCATCAGCGAGGAGTACCTCGAGCGCGCGCGGGCCCTGAACGCCATCGCCGGGGGCCGTGGCCAGTCGCTCGCCCAGCTCGCGCTGTCGTGGGTGCTCCGCGTTCCGCAGGTGGCCAGCGCGCTGATCGGCGCGTCCAGCGTCGCACAGCTCGAGCAGAACGTCGCCGCGCTCGACGCGGCGCCGCTCACCGACGCGGAGATCGCCGCGATCGAACCGTACGCCGCCGACGGCACCGCCCTCGGTTGAGCCGAGCGGATGCCGGGACCCGGCGCGCGTCGCAACCCCGACGGTCGCGAGGCACGCCGGGCAGGCTGCATCCCGCCGAAGCCGCGCAGCGCTAGCCTGCGCTCATGCAGTGGTGGAATGACGTCGTCGCCTGGCTCCTCTCGGACGAGAACCGTCCCGTGCTGTTCACGGCCGGCGTCGTGTTCGTCTCGGTCCTCGTCTCGGGGCTGCTCTCGGCGTGGATCGCACGGTCCGCCGTGCGCGGCCTGATCCGGCAGCGCGACCGGGAACTGCGCCGCGCGGCCATCGCGACGCTCATCGACGCCGCCACCGAGGCCTCCGTGTGGAACTCGCTGACGCCGCAGGAGCAGGTCCTCGCCGATCGTGCGGTCGGACAGGCCGACATCCAGGTCCGCCTCCTGCCGCTGCGCGGCGCCGACGTCGCCGCCGACTGGGCGGCTCACCAGCTGCACGAGCTCAAGCGAGCCTCGGCCACGTTCGGCTACCAGCTCGATCCCGCGGTGGCCGAGTTCCGCGAGCGCATGCTCGAGTGGCAGCGGCATCCGTCGCGGACCCGGCGCGACTTCCGCAACGACCTCGAGCGGTGGCGCCTGCAGGGCGACGAGCCGGTGCAGGAGCTCGCCGCCGAACAGGACACCTGGGTCGCCGAGCAGCACCACGAGCGCTACGCGCAGGCTCCGCTCGTCGAGGACGCGGCGACGCAGCCGGTCGCGACGCCGGCCGCAGCGGAGGCCGACGAGCTCGCCGACGCCGACACCGACCGCCGCACGGTCGCCCGGCGCGACTGATCCGACCCACCGCTCATCGGGCGGGGCTCGATCGGTGGCGACGCGTCAGCCGCGCCACCACGCGTCGAACATCGTGACGGGCTCGGCGCGCTTGTGCCGTGTCTGCAGGAACCGGGCCTCGATCTGCTCGGCGACCAGGTCGTCGATGTCGCGGCCCTCGAGGAAGTCGTCGATGTCGCGGTACGTCAACCCGAGGTTCGCCTCGTCGGCCTGGCCGGGGTCGTGGTCGAGCAGGTCGGCGGTCGGGGTCTTCAGGTAGAGCCGGTCGGGCGCACCGAGGTGCTCGAGGAGCGACCGACCCTGGCGCTTGGTGAGCCCGGACAGGGGCAGCAGATCGGCACCGCCGTCGCCGAACTTGGTGAAGAAGCCCGTGACGGCCTCGGCCGCGTGGTCGGTGCCGACGACGAGCAGCCCGCCCTCGCCGGCCAACGCGTACTGGGCCACCATCCGCATTCGAGCCTTGACGTTGCCCTTGCCGAAGTCGCTGACGGGACCGCCGACGGCGGCCTCGAACTCGGCCGCGAGCCCGTCGACGCCGCCCCTGATGTTGAACTCGATCGTCTCGGACGGCCGGATGAACTCGAGCGCGAGGTCGGCGTCGGCCGCGTCGCGCTGCACGCCGTACGGCAGCCGGACGGCGATGAACCGCGCCGTGCGCCCCTCCGCGGCGAGTTCGTCCACGGCGAGCTGGCAGAGCCGCCCGGCGAGGGAGGAGTCCTGCCCGCCGCTGATGCCGAGCACGAGACCGTTCGCGCCGGACGCCGTGAGGTAGGCCTTGAGGAAGTCCACGCGCCGGCGGACCTGGTCGGCCGGGTCGATGGAGGACTCGACGTGCAGTTCTTCGATGATCCGTGCCTGGAGGTCGCGCATGCCATGACGATACGACACGCGTGTGACGGGCGGATGTCGCGTAAGGCGTTCCCCGGACCCGGGCGTGCCGTCGGATAGCATTCCCACGACGAAGGGGGGCCGCGTGCAGGTCGACGTACCCACACTGGTGCTCATCCCGGCCATCGCCGCCCTCGCCCCGCTCGCAGTCAGGGCCTTCGGCCGCTGGATCGCGATCCCCGTCGTCATCTTCGAGATCGTGCTGGGCATCGTCCTCGGCCCGTCGGCGCTCGGCTGGGTGCAGCCCGACCCATTCATCGAACTGCTCTCCGACTTCGGACTCGCCATGCTGTTCTTCCTCGCCGGACAGGAGATCGACTTCGAGGCGATCCGTGGGCGCCCGCTCGTGCGGGCGAGCCTCGGTTGGGCGATCTCGATCGTCCTCGGCCTCGCAGCCGGCTGGTTCGTGGATCCCGACGCCGGAGCCGTGTTCATCGGCATCGCGCTGACCTCGACCGCGCTCGGCGCCCTCCTGCCGATCCTCAGGGACGCCGGAATGCTGCGGACGCCGTTCGGCGTCTCCGTGCTCGCCATCGGCGCCGCGGGAGAGTTCCTGCCGCTCATCGCCATCTCGCTGTTCCTGTCCGGTCGGGCGCCCTTGCACGCGGCGATCGTGCTCGTCGCCTTCGCGGCGATCACCGGGGTGGCGATCTGGCGCGCGTCGAGGGGCGACGGGCGCCGGCTGCACGCGGCGATCACCGCGACGCTGCACACGAGCGGCCAGTTCGCCATCCGGCTCGTCATCCTCGTCATGCTCGCGCTGGTCGGACTGTCGATCGTGCTCGACCTCGACATGCTGCTCGGCGCATTCGCCGCCGGAGTGATCACCCGGCTCCTGCTCGAGGGAGCGCCCGAACAGGATCGCCGCACCATCGAGGTCAAGCTCGACGGAATCGGGTTCGGCGTCTTCGTGCCGATCTTCTTCATCTACACCGGGATCACCTTCGATCTCGAGGCCCTCGTCGAAGACGCCCGGACGCTGCTACTGCTCCCCCTCTTCACCGCACTGCTGCTCGTCATCCGCGGTGTGCCGTCGGCCCTGCTGACCCCGCCCGGATCGAGCGCGCGCGATCGGATCTCGACCGGGCTGTTCGGGGCGACGGGCCTGCCGATCATCGTCGCGGTGACCACGATCGGCGTCGAGGCCGGCGACATGGACTCGGGCACGGCGTCGGCGCTCGTCGGCGCGGGCCTGCTCTCGCTGCTGCTCTTCCCGCTCGTCGCGATCGCGATCGCCCGGAGCGGGTCTCGGCGCCCTCGGCAGGAATCGAACCTGCGACCAAGAGATTAGAAGGCTCCTGCTCTATCCGCTGAGCTACGAGGGCCGATCGCCACCACGATACCGCAGGGGCCCGGGCGCCCCTCGAGCGCGCGCGACTCGCAGCCGTGTCGGCCCGCGCGGCTAGACTCACCGCATGGCATCCTCGAGCGACCGACTGGTCTGGATCGACTGCGAGATGACGGGGCTCGACCTCGAGGTCGACGAACTGGTCGAGATCGCAGTCGTGATCACCGACTACGACCTCGAGCCGGTCGACGAGGGCCTCGACATCGTCATCAAGCCCGACGCGAGCGCGCTCGAGTCGATGGGCGACTTCGTTCGGGCCATGCACACGCAGTCCGGCCTCATCGAGGAGATTCCGAACGGCGTGTCCGTGGCCGATGCCGAATACCAGGTGCTCGAGTACGTGCTGAAGCACGTGCCCGACGAGCAGCGCGCCCCCCTCGCAGGCAACTCGATCGGCACCGATCGTGCGTTCATCAGCCGCTTCATGCCGCGCCTCGACGCGCACCTCCACTACCGCAACGTCGACGTCTCCTCCATCAAGGAACTCGCGAAGCGCTGGTTCCCGCGCGCCTACTTCAACGCGCCGGCGAAGGACGGCGGGCACCGGGCGCTCGCCGACATCCTCGAGTCCATCCGCGAACTGCAGTACTACCGCCGGGCGGTCTTCGTCGCCGATCCCGGACCGACCAGCCAGGAACTCCAGGCCATCGCGGCCGACGTGGTCGGCGAAGGCACCGCGGTGTCATCGGGTACCTCGAACGTGGTGTAATCTCGTAGGGTTGCCGCTCGTGCGAACGAGACGGCCATGGTGGGTATAGCTCAGTCGGTAGAGCGCCTGGTTGTGGTCCAGGAGGTCGCGGGTTCAAGCCCCGTTACTCACCCCAATTCGCCTCCAGATCGGAGCCGCTGGTGGAACTCGATGCCGAGGCCTTCGAACGGCTCGTCGTCGATGAACTCGACGAGCTGCCGGACGACATGGTCGAGGGCCTCGAGAACATCGTGTTCGTGGTCGAGGACCGCCCGGAAGACGGGTCACTCGACCTGCTCGGCCTCTACGAGGGCGTGTCGCTGACCGAACGCGACCGTTACGGCTTCGGCGAGATGCCCGACCGCATCGTGCTCTACCGAGAGCCGCTGCTCGCGATCGCCGACACCGAAGACGAGCTCCGCGACGAGATCCACGTCACGCTCGTCCACGAGATCGCGCATTTCTACGGCATCGACGACGACCGGCTGCACGAGCTCGGCTGGGCGTGACCCCGGGCGCGCTAGCCTGATTCGCATGAGCCCCTCCCCCGGACGCGTCGTCGGCATCGCCGTCGGCGCGCTCGCGATCCTCGGCATCGGCGTGTACGGTCCGGCGATGCTCCTGGGTCCGCTTCCCGACGTCGAGGTCCGCGTCGACACGGCGCAGGCGGCCGCGCCGGCGACGAGCTCGGTCGCCCTTCCCGCGGAGGACGCCTCGGCGGTCGCGTTCGTCGATGACGACGGCACATCCTCCCTCGTCGCCGCTTCCGCCGATGACCGGGCGGCGCCGATCGGCGGTGCCGCGAAGCTCGTCACAGCGCTGGTGGTGCTCGACACGCTTCCCCTCACCGCCGATGACGACGGGCCCGCGATCCGGATCGGGCCGGAGGACTACACCGACTACCTCCGATACTCGAGTGAGGGGTCGCGAACCGTGCAGGTCTCCCCCGGCGACTCCTGGACCGAGCGCGACGTCGTCCGCGCCGTCGTCCTCGGATCGAGCAACAACCACGCCGACACCCTGGCCAGGTGGGCCTTCGGCAGCCTCGACGCCTACGTGACGACGGCGAACGGGTGGCTCGAGGAACTGGGCTTCACGTCGACATCGGTGGTCGACGCCACCGGCCTGTCCGGAGACAACGTCGGGACCGCCACGGAGCTCACGCGCCTCGCCGCGATGGTGCTCTCGGAACCTGCGCTCGGCGCGATGTTCGAGGGCGACGCGGGTGCGCCAACGCCGATCGACGACCGGCGGATCCCCGACGCGGTCGCGCACCTCGGCGACGCGGGCATCCGCGCGATCAGCCGGAGCTTCACCGATCAGGCGGCCATCACGTTCGTCTGGACGGCCGACCTCGGGTCCGGCGATGAGCGGCGCACGATGGTGGGCGCGATGACCGGCGTCGACGACTACGAGACGCTCGATCCCGCGGTGCTGGCCGCGGTCGAGGGGATGCAGGCCGCATCCGAGCCGATCGAGGTGATCGTGGCCGGGGCGAGCTACGGCGAGGTCGCCTCGGCATGGGGCGACCGTGCGAAGCTGATCGCGACGGCTGGGCGAACGGATGCCGCGTTCGGCGCGACCGCCGAGGACGCGAGTGTCGACGTGGAACCGTTCACGACCTCACCGGCCGGACGTCAGGTCGGCACGGTCACGGTCGCGATCGGCGGACGCGAGGTCAGTTCGACGCTCGAACTCGATGCGGCGATCACCGATCCTGGTCCGATCTGGCGTCTCACCCACCCGGGCGAGCTCATCGGCGCCTTCCTGAACGGCGACGCCTAGGGTCAGTCGTTCTCCTCGTCGGACTCGACCGGGTCGGAGTCCGCCGCGTCGAAGCGGAACCGCACGCGGAGCTGTCCGCCCACATCACGCTGCTCGACCGCGTCGTACCAGAACAGGGACTCGAGACCGTCGACGGCGGCGACCATGCCGACGCGCTTCTCCGGCTCGCCGCGGACGAGGGCCCGCTGCTCGAAGTCGCCTTCGAGCGGGCCGTCGATGAACTCCGCCACATACGTCGCATCACCCATGTGCCGAGCGTAGTCCCGGCCGGGTCCGTGGCGCAGCATCCGCGCGGATCAGTCGCCGAGTCGTACCCGGATCGCGAGTGACCGCTCGGCGTCGGTCCGGCGACGGACACGCCGCCAGTCCGACTCCCACGACGCCCAGAAGTCGTCGAACGCACCCCCGTCGCGCGCGAGCGCGCGCTCGCGACGGATGTCATCGGGGGCGTCGAGCCAGACCCGGACCGCGTCGGTCGCGTCGACACCCGCGAGGAACGCCCCGCACCCCTCGAGCACGAGCGGTCGCCCGGGACGCAGTCGCTCGACGGCGCCGGGTCGGTCGGCGAGCCAGTCCCAGCGGTCGAGCGCGCCGACGAGCCCCGAGCCGTGCGGGCGCACGAGTCGGGGACCGAGCGCGGACGCGCCGCGACGGAGGCCGCGCCATCCGGGGACCGCCTCGTCGACTCGCACGAGCGTCGGCGGATGCCCCGGCCACTCGGCGACCAACGCGGCCGCGAACGTGCTCTTGCCGGCTCCGCTCGGACCGTCGACGAGGACGAGCGGATGCCGCCGCGCGCGCGCGGCGCGGCGCACCGCGTCGAGCGCAGGACGGAACGCGAGCGCGCGCACGGCGTTCACACCCACACCGGGTGGAAGGTCCCCGCCCACACGGCTCCGGCGATGGCGGTCGCGGCGATCGCGGCGGCGATCACGACGAGCACCGCGTCGGGCGCGCCGACGGTCGAGGGGCGCGCCCACGTCCGCGGCGTATCGGCGCCGAAGCCGCGCGCCTCCATCGCGGTGGCGAGCTTCGACCCCCGCCGGATCGCCAGCACGAGGAGCGCGAACGCCATCGTGGCCGCGCGACGCACCGCGCCGTGATCGCCGATGCCGCGCGCGCGGCGCGCGAGCGACATGGCGCGCCAGTCCTCCACGAACAGTCCGACGAGTCGCGTCGCCGCGAGCGCGCCGAGCACGAAGCGCGCGGGCAGCCGCCACACCTGGGCGAGCCCGTCGGCGAGGTCGGTCGGATCGACGCGGAGGAACAGCAATGCGGCCGGCAGCCCGATGGCGAGCACCCGCAGCGTCACCGCGACGGCGAGTTCGATCGATCCGTCGGTGACCTTCGCCAGCCAGAACTCCCAGTGCACGGTTCCGGACGGGCGGCCGTAGAGGAGCATGCTGATGCCGGCGAGCGGTGCGGCGACGAGGATGGGCCACGTCCGTCGAGGCAGAAGGCCGGGAGTGACACCCGCGATCGCGAAGAGCACGAGTTGGATGGCGAGCGCGATCGCGGCGCTCACCCAGTCGACGGTGAGGAGGAGCGGTGTCGTGAGCACCATGGCCGCGGCGAGCCTCGTGGCCGGGTTCACCCGGTCGACGAAGCGGAGGGTGGGGAGGGAGGCCGTCGCATCGGCCGTGTCGACCGTGCTCATGCGCGTCCGTCCCGTGTCGCAGCTGCGGATGCCACGGGGCCGCGCGCATCGAGTCGGATCCGGTGCGCGCCGAGCGAGGCGATGAAGGCCGCGTCGTGCGTCACCGACAACAGCGTCGTGCCCTCGCGGACGAGCTCGTGCAGCAGTCGCACGAGTTCGATCCAACCGAGCCGGTCCTGGCCGAACGTCGGCTCGTCGAGGATCACCGCGCTCGGCCGCGTGGCGAGCACGGCGCCGACCGTGAGACGCCGCGCCTCACCGCCCGAGAGGGTGAACGGGTTGGCCGCGGCGAGGTGATCGAGGCGGAGCCGCTGTAGGATCTCGTCGACCCGGGCCTCGACCTCGCCGGGCGCGAGCCCGAGTGCACGCGGCGCGACCGCGATCTCGTCGCGCACGGTCGTGGCGACGAACTGATGCTCGGGCTCCTGGAAGACCGTGCCGATCCGCGACAGGAGGTCGCGCGAGCGCCAGCGGACCGGAGTGTCGCCGATCCCGCGGGCGATCCCGGGTGCGGCGACGACACGCCCGGCCCGCGGTGGGACGAGACCGCCGAGCGTCAGCGCGAGCGTCGACTTGCCTGCGCCGTTGGGCCCGGTGAGCACCGAGGAGGATGCCTCGGGCACGACGAGTTCGAGCCCCTCGTGCAGTACGGCGCCGCCCGGGCGCCCGATGGCGAGTGCCTCGGTCGAGATCGCGGCCCCCGCGCCGAGCGCCGCGGCTTCCGCCGCCTCGGGCACCCCGAGCGGCACGCCCGGAACCCACACCCCAGCGGCGGCGAGCGCCTCGCGCCGCGCGTCGAGCACGCCTGAGGGAGGCCCGTCTGCGAGCAGCCGGCCGTCGGCCCCGAGTACCACGACGCGGTCGACGAGGTCGAGCCACACGTCGACGCGGTGCTCGACGACGACGAGCGTCGCGCCGGTCCGGTCGAGTACGCGTGCGACGGCGGCTCGCACCTCGCCGACGCCGACGGAATCGAGGTTCGCGGTGGGTTCGTCGAGGAGGAGCAGGCCGGGACGCATCGCGATCGCGCCGGCGAGCGCCATCCGCTGTTTCTGGCCGCCCGACAGGCGCGACGTCGGATGATCGAGCGGAAGGTCGAGACCGACCGCGTCGACCGCTTCGCGCACGCGCGCCCAGATCTCGTCGCGAGGGATGCCGAGGTTCTCGCAGCCGAAGGCGACATCGTCGCCGACGCGAGCGAGGATCACCTGCGAATCCGGGTCCTGCAGCACGAGACCCGCACGCCCGCGCGCCTCGGCGGGTGCGCGACCGTCGATGTGCAGGCTCCCGTGGTGCTCGCCCTCGTCGTCGCCGCCGAGTACTCCGGCCAGAGCGTGCAGCAGGGTCGACTTGCCCGACCCGGACGGACCGAGCAGCAGCACCCGCTCCCCCGGGTGGATAGGCAGGTCGATCCCGTGCAACGCGGGTCGATGACGGCCGGCGTGCCGCCAGCCCCACCCGGTGGCCTCGACGCGGGCGGGGCCGGCGGCGGACGACGAACGGTCCATGCTCAGACCCGTCCGGCGACGTCCCGTCCGGCGCCGAACCGGTTGAGCGCGCCGGTGGCGGCGAGGGCTCGCACCGCGATCCAGCCGAGCAGTCCCGCGAGGACGGCGCCCGAGACGACGACGGTGCCGAAGTACAGCGCGAGGAACTCGGCCGACTTCTGCAGGTTGCCGGAGAGGAACAGCTCGAGGACCCACGCCGCGGCACCGGCCGCCGCGCCCGCGAGCATCGCGGTCACGACGCCGAACCGGCGGTAACCGGTCGCGAGGAAGACGAGTTCGGCGCCGAGGCCCTGCGCCAGGCCGGAGTAGATGGTCTCGATGCCCCACTGGTTGCCGATGAGCGCGGAGACGATCGCCGCGAGGAGTTCGACGTAGAGCGCGGCGCCCGGCTTGCGGATGATGAGTCCGCCGAGCACGCCGCCGATCAGCCAGATGCCCACGGCGATGCCGCCGAGGCCAGGGGTCAGGGCGTCGGCGGCGCTGAACCACGCGTAGCCGACGTTGTTCCAGAAGAGGAAGACCAGTCCGGTGGCGACGCCGATCACGCTCGCGACGACGATGTCGACGACCCGCCAGCGCGTGGTGCGGGATGCCGCGAGCTCACGCTCGCCGCCGGTGCCGGCCGTGGGGGTCTGGTCGGTGGATGTCTCGTGCACTGTCGTGCCCTTTCGTCTGGTGGAAAGCGGCACGGGAAATGAGATCGGATGCCCTCCCTGCGCTGGCATGACCCAGATCAGGTTCGACGGTCGAAGGTTGGAGAACCTTCCTCTCAGCCCGGCTCACCGGACTCCCGTGTTCGAGAACGAGTATACGCGCGACGGGAGGGCCTCGCGTCGTCGATGACGCCAGGCGCCCGCACCTGCGCCGGCGCGGCAGGCGGATGCCGCGGGGCGGCGCTACTTCTTCAGTGCGCGGATCACCAGCCGCAGTGCCTTGCCGGTCACGACGACGAGCGGGATCGAGACGATGAGCAGGCCCAGCACGTTCGGTTCGAATCGGACGTCGCCGCCGCGACCGACGTACGCGCCGAGCGGGACGGACCAGCCGCCGCCACCGCCGCCCGAGCCCTCGCCCTGCTGGTCGGAGCTGTCGGTGCCGCTGCCGGCGCCGCCACCGAAGCCGTAGGCGCCGAGCGCGACCGGCACGACCTCGGCACCGCCGATCTCGACCTTGTCGGCGTAGGAGGTGCGAACGCCGACGCCGGCGACCTTGTCTGCGAGCTCGAGCACGAAATCAGCCATGCGGCCACGCTACCTGCGCGTCGCGGCCCTCGGAAGGGCATTGACGGATGCCGCGGTCCGCTCCCCGCTCGGTCGACCCTCGCACGCCGTCGACGGTGCGCGTCACCAGAAGGAGCGGGGGCCCGGCGGCGGCTCGTCGTCGGCCGCCGCATCGCGAATCGTGGGCGCCGCCGACTCCGCCGCGGGCCGGACGAGCGCCGCCGGACGCACGGCACCGCGCCCGAACCGGCGCACGACCTCGTCGATCGTCCGTTCGGCGTCGCGCCACTCCTCGTCGGGATCCCAGAGCGGCGCCCCGTCGCCGGCGTGGCGCAGGTGCTCGGCGCGCACGCCGATGAGCCGGACGCGGCGGCCGTCTCCGACGAGCTCGCCGAGCGGCACCATGGCCTCTTCGTAGATGCGGCGCGCGACATCGGTGGGCTCGGCGAGCGTTCGCGACCGCGTGACGGTCGTGAAGTCGCCGTACCTGAGCTTCAGCGTGACGGTGCGCGCGAGCATCCCCGCGCGGCGCAGGCGCACGCCGACATCATTCGCCAGTCTGAGGAGCTCGCGCGCGATCTCGTCGTGCGCGACGAGGTCGTGGTGGAACGTCGTCTCGTGCCCGATGCTCTTCTCGACCCGTCGCGTCTCGACGTCGCGCGGGTCGATGCCGTTCGCGAGCCGCGTCAGGCGGGCCGCGAGGGCCGGGCCGATGGCGCGTGCGAGCGCCTCCTCGGGCATCTCGGCGACGTCGCCGACGGTGCGGAGGCCGAGTTTCAGGAGCGACTCCTCGGTCACGCGACCGACGCCCCACAACGCCGCGACCGGCAGCGGGTGCAGGAACGCGGTCGTCTCGGTCGCGGGAACGACGAGCATGCCGTCGGGCTTGGCGCGGGAGGACGCGACCTTCGCGACGTACTTGCTCGCAGCGACGCCGACCGAGCACGTGAGGCCCGTCTCATCACGGACGCGCCGACGGATCGTCCAGGCGATCTCGGCCGGGCTGCCGTGCAGGCGTCGCGCCCCCGAGACGTCGAGGAACGCCTCATCGATCGACAGCGGCTCCACGAGCGGCGTGAGCTCCCGGAAGATCGTCATCACGCGTTCGGAGTACTCGGAGTAGCGACGGTAGTCGCCGCGGAGCACGATCGCGTTCGGGCACCGCTGCAGCGCGACCGACATCGGCATCGCCGAGTTCACGCCGAAGCGCCGCGCCTCGTAGCTCGCGGCCGCGACGACCCCGCGGCCGGCCGTGCCGCCGACGAGTACGGGCCGACCGCGCAGTTCGGGGCGGCGCAGCAGCTCGACGGAGACGAAGAACGCATCCATGTCGACGTGCAGGATCGGGGTCGCGGAGTCGTCGACCGGCCCGGTCGTGACCTGTCTCGACGAGCCGTCCTGCTTGCTCACGCAGGAACCCTAGCGCCCGCCGCCGACACCGGGATCAGAACCCGAAGTCGCCGAAATCGCCGCCGCCGAAATCCCCGCCGCCGCCGAGATCCCCGAAGCCGCCCCAGTCGCCGCCCGCATCGCCCGCGCCGGCGGCGTCGACCGACCCCGCATCGGCACCCGCGTCCGGGCCGGCGTCGCCGCCCGCATCAGCGCCGCCATCCGTCGCAGCGGACGCGTCGAACGCCGCCGGGTCGGGCAGCAATGCCTGCGCGAGAGCCGAGCCGACCACGACGCCCGCGATCGTCCCGAGCATCGAGCCGCCCACCATCGAGCCGAACGAGGGCCCCTGCCGCATTCCGGGGGCCGCGCCCGCCCCGCCCGGAGCACCCGCGAACGCGCGCTCCATCGACCCCGGCTGGCGCAGCTCCTGCCGCGTCGCCGCGCGCGCGAGCGAATTCGGGTCGTCCGAGACCAGCCGTTCACCCTCGGGCGCCTGCTCGGCGAGCGAACGGTACACCTGCTGCCGCTGCGCGGGGGTGAGCTTCGCGAACGCCTCGGCGTGCACCGCCTCGATCGACTCGGGCGGCGCGGTGCGCAGCAGGTACCGGTAGCGCTCGATCGCGAGCTCGTCCTCGCTGAGCCGTCGCGCCTGCGGTGCGGGCGGCACGGGCCGGGCGGGTCGAGCCGTGCGGTCGTCGGTGCCGAAGAGTCGGTCCAGGAATCCCATGGTGTCCTCGCAAAGGTTCGGGGGGTCAGGCTACTGAGGCCCGCCAAGAGCGGGCTGTGAGACGACGGATGCCGCGGGCGGGATCACGCGCGCCGCGGCATCCGTCGACGGGATCGACCTAGCTGTCGGCGGCCGCGCGCTCGAGCACGAGTTCGCGCACGCGGGCCGCATCGGCCTTGCCCTGCATGGCCTTCATGACCGCGCCGATGACCGCGCCCGCGGCCTGGACCTTGCCGTCGCGGATCTTCGCGAGCACATCCGGCTGCGAGGCGAGCGCCTCGTCGATCGCGGCGATGAGCGCGCCGTCGTCGGAGACGACCGCGAGCCCTCGGGCGTCGACGATCTCGCGCGGTGACCCCTCGCCCGCGATGACGCCCTCGAGCACCTGGCGGGCGAGCCGGTCGGTGAGCGTGCCCTCGTCGACGAGCGCCGCGAGCTCGGCGACGTGCGCCGGCTCCGCCAGGCCCGCGGCATCCGCGCCCTGCGCGTTCGCGATGCGGGTCAGCTCACCCGTCCACCACTTCTTGGCGGCGGCCGGGCTCGCACCCGCGGCGATCGTCGCGGCGACCTCGTTCAGCAGGCCGCCGTTCGCGACGTCCTGGAACTCGAGGTCGGTGAAACCCCACTCGGCCTTCAGGCGACGCCGGCGCGCGGCGGGCGGCTCCGGCAGCGCGGCGCGCAGCTCCTCGATGACGGACGGGTCGGGCTCGACCGGGAGCAGGTCGGGCTCGGGGAAGTACCGGTAGTCGTCGGCGTCGGACTTCGGACGGCCCGGGCTCGTGGTGCCGGTGTCCTCGTGCCAGTGCCGCGTCTCCTGCGTGATCGTGCCGCCGTCGGCGAGGATCGCCGCCTGACGCTGGATCTCGTACCGGACCGCGCGCTCGACCGAGCGCATCGAGTTGACGTTCTTCGTCTCGGTGCGAGTGCCGAACTTCGCCTGGCCCTTCGGACGGAGCGAGACGTTCGCGTCGCAGCGCAGGTTGCCCCGCTCCATGCGCGCCTCGGAGATGCCGAGCGAGAGCACGATGTCGCGGATCGTGGCGACGTACGCGCGCGCGAGCGCCGGGGCATCCGCCCCCGCACCCACGATCGGCTTCGTCACGATCTCGACGAGGGGCACGCCCGCGCGGTTGTAGTCGACGAGCGAGTACTCGGCGCCGTGGATCCGGCCCGTCGAGCCCACGTGGGTGAGCTTGCCGGCGTCCTCCTCCATGTGGGCACGCTCGATCGCGACCTCGAACGTACGGCCGTTCTCGAGCTCGACCTCGACCGAGCCCTCGAAGGCGATCGGCTCGTCGTACTGCGAGATCTGGTAGTTCTTGCCGAGGTCGGGGTAGAAGTAGTTCTTCCGCGCGAACCGGCTCGACGGCGCGATCGAGCAGCCGAGCGCGAGCCCGAGCGAGATCGAGTAGCGCACGGCGGTGCCGTTCACGGCCGGCAGCGAGCCCGGCAGGCCCATGTCGACCGGCGCGACGAGCATGTTCGGCTCGGCGCCGTGGAACTCGTCGTGCGCCGGGTTCGGGGCCGACGAGAACATCTTCGTCTTCGTGTTGAGCTCGACGTGCACCTCGAGGCCGATCACCGGCTCGAAGCGCTCGAGGGCCTCGTCGAAGTCCATCAGTGCCGCGCGCGCCATCAGACCACGCCCTCCTCGGTCGCCTTGAGTTCGTGGGTGGACAGGTCGGGCGCCTGCGCGAGCAGCGGGCCGCCCCAGCGGTCGACGAGGAGCGCCTCGAGGGCGCCGCCGACGTTGTAGAGCCGCGCGTCCTCGCGAGCGGGCGCGAGGAACTGGATGCCGACCGGCAGGCCGTCCTCGGGAGCGAGCCCGGCGGGCACCGAGATGCCCGGCACGCCGGCGAGGTTCGCGGGGATCGTGGCGACGTCGTTGAGGTACATCGACAGCGGGTCGTGCAGCTTCTCGCCGAGCTTGAACGCCGTCGTCGGCGCCGTCGGCGTGGCGAGCACGTCGACCTTCGCGAACGCGGCGTCGAAGTCCTGCTGCACGAGGGTGCGGACCTTCTGCGCGCTGCCGTAGTAGGCGTCGTAGTAGCCGGCCGACAGCGCGTAGGTGCCGAGGATGATGCGGCGCTTGACCTCCGGCCCGAATCCGGCCTCGCGCGTGGCGGCCATGACCTCTTCGACCGTGCCGCCGCCCTCGGGGACGACGCGCAGGCCGAAGCGCACCGAGTCGAACTTCGCGAGATTCGAGGATGCCTCGGCAGGGAGGATCAGGTAGTAGGCGGCGATCGCGTACTCGAAGTTCGGGGCGCTCACCTCGACGATCTCGGCGCCGTTCGCCGCGAGCAGTTCGAGCGACTCGTGGAAGCGCTGGCGGACACCCGACTGGAAGCCGTCGGAGTCGAGCTCCTTCACGACGCCGATACGGAGGCCCGAGACATCCGCGCGTCGAACGGCCTCGGCCATCGACGGCCACGAGTCGGGGATCGAGGTCTGGTCGTGCGGGTCGTGCCCGGCGATGACGTCGTGGAGCAGCGCCGCATCGAGCACGGTGCGGCTCACGGGGCCGATCTGGTCGAGCGAGGACGCGAGCGCGATCGAACCGTACCGGCTGACACCGCCGTACGTGGGCTTGGTGCCGACCGTGCCGGTGACGTGCGCGGGCTGGCGGATCGAGCCGCCCGTGTCGCTGCCGAGGGCGAGCGGCGCCTCGAACGCCGCGACGGCCGCAGCCGAGCCGCCGCCCGAGCCGCCGGGGATGCGCTCGAGGTCCCACGGGTTGTGGGTGGGCCCGTAGGCCGAGTGCTCGGTCGACGACCCCATGGCGAACTCGTCCATGTTGGTCTTGCCGAGCGGGATCATGCCCGCCTCGCGCACCTTGCGCACGGGCGTCGCATCGTACGGAGGGATCCAGCCCTCGAGGATGCGCGAGCCCGACGTCGACGGCATGCCCTTGGTCACGAGCACGTCCTTCACGGCGATCGGCACGCCCGCGAGCGGGCCGAGCTCCTCACCGGCCGCGCGACGGCGGTCGACGTCGGCGGCGGTCTCCAGCGCCTCGGCGTTGACGTGCAGGAACGCGTGCACCGCGCCGTCGACCGCAGCGATGCGGTCGAGATGGGCCTTCGTCGCCTCGACGGACGAGACCTCGCCGGAGGCGAGCTTCGCGGCGAGGTCGGCGGCGCTCAGCCGGATCAGTTCGCTCACTGCTCCTCCCCCAGGATCGCCGAGACCACGAATCGCGTGCCGTCGTGTTCGGGCGCCCCCGAGAGCGCCTGCTCGACGCTCAGCACGTCGGCCGGCACGTCCTCCCGAAGCGGGTTGTGCAGGGGGATCGGGTGGCTGGTGGGGACCACGTCGGGCGTGGCCACCTCGCTCACCTTCTCGACCGCCTGCATGATCTGGCCGAGCTCCGTCGTGAGGTGCTCGATCTCTTCCTCGGTGAGCGCGATACGTGCGAGGTTCGCGAGATGCGCGACCTGCTCGGCGCTGATTTCAGACATGCTGCTCCGTCGTCCGGGAATGGGGATGCAGCGATTCTATCGAGGCGTGCCGAACAGGCCGACGCCGTACTTCTGCAGCAGCTCGTACGCGTCGCCATACGTCTGCGGTTCGGCCTCGTCGCCGCCGTACTTGGCGACGAGGAGACCGAGCAGCCCCTTCGCGGGCGGGCTGAGCGGGGCGGTGCGGTGCGCGTCGCCGGGGTGCGGGGGTTCGGCCTCGGGATTCGGCGGCGTGTACTGCGGCGTGGTGGCGGGCCAGGTGAGCGGATGCCGCGGTGCCTCCAGCGTCACGGCGTTGCGGATGGTCGGCGCACCGTCATCGCGGTCGGTCAGCGGGTCGAGGCCGTGGGCGGCGCACAGCGTGGCGATGACCGAGCCGTGGTGCATGGGGTCGTGGATGACCGCGCCCTCGGCCGTGTACGCCGAGATCGCGATGGCGGGGACGCGACACCCGAGCCGGTCGAACGTGAAGCCCATCTCCCCGGCGCCGTCGTCGGCGCTCGGCGGCGTCGCGGCGGGCGGCGGCACGTGGTCGTACGTGCCGCCGTGCTCGTCGAAGGTGACGAGGAGCATGGTGTTCATCGCGTTCGAACCCGATTCGGCCGCGCTCTCGCGGATCGCGGAGTAGATCGAGTGGATGAGGGCCTCGCCGGCCCGGACGTCGGAGATCGCACCGTCGGTCACCTCGTCGCCGTCGACGTCGGACTCGCGGAGGCGGCCGACCGGCGGGTGGAAGTCGTTGTGGTCGAAGATCATCCGCGGTTCGACGAAGCTGTACGGCGCCAGCCTGCCGTCGGCCACGTCGCTCCAGAACTGCGACATCGGCGCGAAATGCGCGGTGCGCCAGAACTTCTCGAGCGCGGGGGCGTGGATGACGCCCGTCATCGACACCAGCTGCAGGTCGTCGAAGTAGATCCGCCAGTCGAGGCCCGCGTCGTCGAGCCGGTTGAAGATCGTGGGGCTCGCCTCGGCGTCGAGCCACTTGCGATAGCCGCCGTCGCCCCGGTTGGTCACGAAGCCGTGCGAGGTCGAGGCATGGAAGAACGACCGGTTGCAGAACGTCTGCGACGGCACCGCGCAGTGCCAGGCGTCATAGACCGCGAACCCCTTCGCGAGCGTGGAGAGCACGGGCAGCATCTCGGGCGAGAACGAGCCCATGATCTGACGGATGTCGCGGTCCTCCGGGTCGCGACGGCGATGCTCGACGTGGTTGGCGTAGTCGATCACGAAGCCGTCCATGCCCGCCGTCGCACCGCCGTCCGGGGCGTTGAAGGGCGCGGTCATGTCGTCGATCTCGGCGGTCGCGTTCGACGCGGGCCGGATGGTTCCGAAGAGCTGCGTATTGACGTGCGGGTACTCCTCGCCCGGATCGGGGTCGGGGCGCCGCATGATCGCGTCGGTCGGGCCGTCGTAGACGTGCGCGGGGACCCGCTCGCCATCGGCGGTCGCGTTCGCGAACTCCCCGAACGCGAGGCCGTCGAAGCTCACCCCGTCGGGAAGGTCGCCGGTGTCGTAGAGCCAGCCGAGGAGGTTGTCGAAGGACCGGTTCTCGCCCATCACGACGACGAGGTGGTCGAAGCCCGGCTTCGAGCGGGTCGGCGGCGGGGGCGGCAGCGGGGCGATCCCCGCCGCCCCCTCGTCGACGCCTGCCGAGTGGCCGGCTGCGGCGGCGATCGCGGCCGCTCCCCCGCCCGCGACGATCGCGCTCGCCCCCGCCACGCCGCCGTAGCGCAGGAAGTCCCGACGCGTGGTGCCGGATTCGCCCTCCGGGCGCACGAGCTCGGACGATTCGGCGTGTTCCTCGGCCTGCATGCTCCGCCCCCTCATCCGACGAGCGCGTCGGGTCCCTCCGTCACCAGGATCGCGAACTGGGCGGCGTCGATCACCCGGACGCCGAGTTCCTCGGCCTTCGCGAGCTTGGATCCGGCACCGGGGCCGGCCGCCACGAAGTCGGTCTTCTTCGACACGCTCGAGGCCGCCTTGCCGCCCGCTGCGATGATCGCCTCCTGCGCCCCCTCGCGCGTGAAGCCCTCGAGGCTGCCCGTGGCGACGACGGTGAGCCCAGCGAGCACGCCGCCCGCGTCCGCGGCCCGCCCCGGCCCGGGATGGCCCGGCGTCGCGAACTGCACGCCCGCCGCCCGCCACCGATCGACGATCTCCTGATGCCAGTCGACGCCGAACCACTCGAGCAGCGAATCGGCGATGATGCCGCCCACACCCTCGACCTCGGCGAGTTCGTCGTGGCTCGCGGCACGGATCGCCTCGAGCGACCCGAAGTGGTCGGCCAGCGCACGTGCAGCGACCGGTCCGACGTGCCGGATGTTGAGGGAGACCAGGATTCGCCAGAGCGGCTTGGTCTTCGCCTTCTCGAGCTCGGAGAGGAGCTTCGAGGCCGCCTCCGACGGGATCAGTTCGCGGTGGTCCTTCCGGATTCCGGCCGCGCGACGTTCGGCCGCCGACATCTGCTCACTGCCCGGAGGATAGGTGACCCGGACCTTCTGGAACGGTGCGCGACGGATCTCCTCGCCGGTGACCGGATCGGTCCTCGGCTCGCCGGTCTCGGCGTCGCGGACGACGACCTCGATCGGGACCAGCTCGTCGACCGTGAGGTCGAAGAGCCCCGCCTCGGTGACGAGCGGCGGTGTCGACGGCACGAAGGGCTGGGTGAGCGCGGCGGCCGTGACCTCGCCGAGCGCTTCGATGTCGAGGGCGCCGCGCGAGCCGATGTGCTCGACCCGCCCGCGGACCTGCGCCGGACAGCTGCGCGCATTGGGGCAGCGGAGGTCGATGTCGCCCTCTTTCGCGGGGCGCAGCGGCGTGCCGCACTCGGGACAGCGCTCCGGCATCCGCCACTCGCGCTCCGTGCCGTCGCGCAGTTCCTCGACCGCTCCGAGGATCTCGGGGATCACGTCGCCGGCCTTGCGCAGCACGACCGTGTCGCCGATCAGCACCCCCTTGGCCCTCACGACCTCCTGGTTGTGCAGGGTCGCCTGCTCGACCGTGCTGCCCTGCACCTTCACCGGTGCCATCACCGCGTACGGCGTCGCGCGGCCCGTCCGGCCCACGCCGACGCGGATGTCGAGGAGCTTCGTGTGCACCTCCTCCGGCGGGTACTTATACGCGATGGCCCAACGCGGCGCCCGGCTCGTCGCACCGAGTTCGTCGTGCAGGGCGAGCTCGTCGATCTTCACGACGATGCCGTCGATCTCGTGCTCGACGTCGTGACGATGCTCGCCTCGATCGGCGATGAAGGCGGTGACCTCGTCGATCGTGTCGAACACGCGCGAGTGCGGCGAGACCGGCAGCCCCCACCCCGACAGCAGCCCGTAGATCTCGGATTGGCTCGACACGGGCGGGCGCTCCCATGCGCCGATGCCGTGCAGGTAGAGGGCGAGTCGGCCGAGCCGGTCCCGCATGAGCTCGAGCTGCTGCGGGGTCTTGTTCTCGCGCCGCTGCCGAAGGCTGCCCGCTGCGGTGTTGCGGGCGTTGGCGAACTCCGGGAAACGCGTCGGAATGGTCTCCTCCGCCCGCCCCCTGGCGCGCTGCTCGGCGGCGAAGTCGGCCTGCAGCGCATGCTGGCGCTCGTTGAGCGCCTCGAAGTCCTCGGACCGGAGGAAGACCTCGCCCCGTACCTCGAAGAACGCGGGGAACCCGTCGCCCTCGAGCCGGCGCGGGATCGCGGGGATGAACTCGACGTTCTCGGTGATGTCTTCGCCCACGCGACCGTCGCCTCGCGTCGTCGCGGTCTCGAGCACGCCGTCGCGGTACGCGAGGCTGATCGCGAGCCCGTCGATCTTGAGCTCGGAGAGCCAGCGCACCGGGCGGCCCGCCGCCGCCTGCGCCTTCGTCGCCCACTCGACGAACTCGTCGACGCTGAACACGTTGTCGAGGCTCAGCATTCGCTCGGCGTGCTCGTGCGACGGGAACCCGACGGACACGAGCGCTGCGCCGACCTGCTGCGTCGGGCTGTCCTGCCCCGCCAGTTCGGGGAACGCCCGCTCGAGGGCCTCGAGTCGGTGGAAGTCGGCGTCGTACTCGGCGTCGCTGACCAGGCTCACGCCCTCGGAGTAGTACGTCGTCCGGTATCGCTCGATGCGCTCGCGGAGCGCCTCGGACTCGCTGCGGGCGTCGTCGAACTCGGTGGGGATGTCGCTCACGAGTGTCATCCTATGAGCGCCCTCCGACGTCCGACGGCGCCACAGGAGGCCGGCGCCGAACCCGACGCCGGCCTCCCGCTACCGACCGGGTGCGCGGCCTCCGCGCTCCCGGCGAGCGGTCACCGGACGGGCTCGGTGCCGAAGCCGACCGCGTCGACGCGACGGTGGTACCGGGTCCCCGCCTTCCCGCCGAGCACGGCTCCGCCCAGGCTGGCGGCGATCACGAGCACGAGCGTCGCGATGCCGGCGATCGTCAACTCGCCCTCCGTCACGGGGATGCGCGGGAACGCGTTCAGGTTCGCGAGGACGTCGTACCGGCTGCCCGCGATCGCGGCGATGATCGCACCCACGACGGCCACGATGATGGCCCAGAGCCAGACGGCGAGCCCCTGCTTCAGTCCGTTGAAGCGGGCCATCCGCCCCGCGACGTAGCCGCCCGCGAAGTAGGCGACGAACAGGATGATCAGGAGCACGATGGCGCCGACGATGCCGATCGTGCCGGCGTTCTCGGCGGCCGCCTCGTCGAGGTCCTCGCCGAGCGTGCCGAGGCCGAGTGCCGCGCCGGTCGCGGCCAGCAACGTCGTGAGCAGGACGGCGACGCCCACCGCGGTCAGCCACCCGAAGAAGGCGGAACCGAACATCATGCCGCCGAACCGCTCGCGCTCGCGCTCGAGCATGGCCGCCCGCACCGCGGGATCGGCCACGACCGGCCGCTCGTCGTGCACCACCCGCCCCTCCCGATCGACGACCTCGCGGTCGTCGCGGATGCCGTCGCCGTCGCGATCGACGACCTCGCGGTCGTCGCGGATGCCGTCGCCGTCGCGATCGGCGGGGGTGCTCGCGAACCGGTCGCGGGCGGGTCGATCGGATGAGGTGCTCATGGTGGGTCCCCTCTCTGGTCGTGGCCGTGGGATGTCGCC
The DNA here is from genome assembly GCF_044769845.1 of Agromyces sp. GXQ0307. NCBI lineage: Bacteria > Bacillati > Actinomycetota > Actinomycetes > Micrococcales > Microbacteriaceae > Agromyces > Agromyces sp. GXQ0307. Next base: position 501,386 of record NZ_JBIZVY010000003.1, read on the forward strand.
CCGTCGGCGCGCCTGCGACCCTACGCGCGGTTCGCGACGAGCGCGCAGGCCTTGACAAACGGCCGCCGCCCGCGCTCCAGGCATGCAGGCGACGTCCAGCAGGCGCTCAGGCGGACGCGCGGACCGCGGACCTGCGTGGCCGCCGCCTCGGCGCGCGTACGCGAGTCGACCCCCTGACGGAGATCGGTCCCGGATCAGACGTCGACCGGGACCGCGCTCACAGTGCGGTCGATCGTGCACTGGCCGAGCACGCGCGTGCCGACGTACACGACCGCCGTCTGTCCCGGCGCGACGCCGTCGAGCGGCGTGACGGGCGTGATCACGAGCTCGGCCGTGCCCGAGGCATCCGAGCCCACCCTCGCGACCGCGGCCACCGGGTCGGCGTGCGCCCTGATCTGCACCTCGCACTCGAAGACGTCGCCGTCGGCGGCGACGAGGCCGGATCCCACGGGGTCGGCGCCCGCCCACGAGAACCGCGAACCGGCGATCTCGGCGACCGCGAGCGCCTCCTTCGGGCCGACGACCACGGTCCGCTCCTTCGGGCGCACCTCCAGCACGAACCGCGGCTTGCCGTCGGCAGCGGGCGTGCCGAGCCGCAGCCCGCGACGCTGGCCGACCGTGTACGCGTGCGCGCCGTCGTGCCCGCCGACGACGGCGCCCGACCGATCGACGATGTCGCCCGGCGCGGTGCCGACCTTCTCGGCGAGCCAGCCCTTCGTGTCGCCGTCGGAGATGAAGCAGATGTCGTACGAGTCGGGCTTCTGCGCGACCGACAGGCCGCGGCGCGCGGCCTCCTCGCGGACGAGCTGCTTCGACGGCGTGTCACCGAGCGGGAAGTACGCGTGCGCGAGCTGCTCCGCCGTGAGCACGCCGAGCACGTACGACTGGTCCTTCGCCTCCGCGCTCGCGCGGTGGAGCTCGCGGCGGCCCGCGGCATCCGTCGTGATCTTCGCGTAGTGCCCCGTGGCGACGGCGTCGAAGCCGAGCGCGAGCGCCTTCTCGAGGAGCGCGGCGAACTTGATGCGCTCGTTGCATCGCATGCACGGATTCGGGGTGCGGCCGGCGGCGTACTCGGCGATGAAGTCGTCGACGACGTCGGCCTTGAACCGCTCGGAGAAGTCCCACACGTAGTACGGGATGCCGAGGACGTTCGCGGCGCGCTGGGCGTCCATCGAGTCCTCGATCGTGCAGCAGCCGCGGCTGCCGGTGCGGAGCGTGCCGGGCATGCGGCTGAGCGCGAGGTGCACCCCGACGACGTCGTGGCCGGCCTCGACGGCGCGCGCGGCCGCGACGGCGCTGTCGACGCCGCCGCTCATCGCTGCCAGGACTCGCATGCCCCCAGTCTACGAACCCCTCCCTGCGCCCTCGCTGGATCCGCTCCTCCCCGCCCGTCTCGTCCGTTTCTCAGGAGGAATCCGCCGATCCGCACATTTCTCAGGAAGAAACGCCGACGAATCCGGCGACACGCCGAAAAACTCCTGAAAAAGGCACTCCCACGGTCAGCGGTCGAAGCTCGTGACGCGGTCCGCCATGCCGGCGCGAGCGGCGCGCTCGACCGCGCCGGGCAGCGCCGCGAGGAACGCGTCGACGTCCGCGTCCGTCGTCGACGCGCCGAGGGTGATCCGCAGCGCGCCGCGCGCCTCGGCCTCCGTGCGACCCATCGCGAGCAGCACGTGGGAGGGCTCGGGGACGCCGGCCTGGCAGGCCGACCCCGTCGACACCGCGACGCCGGCGGCGTCCAGCAGGAACAGGAGCGAATCGCCCTCGCAGCCGGGGAAGGAGAAGTGCGCGTTGCCGGGCAGCCGTCCCGCGCGCTCGGCATCGCCCGAGAGGCGCGCGTCGGGCACGGACGCCGCGACCCCCGCCACCAACCGATCGCGCAGGCGCGCCATCCGTTCGTCCTCGGCGGCCGCCTGCGAGGACGTCGCGAGTGCCGCCGCGGCGAACCCGGCCGCCGCCGCGACGTCCTGCGTTCCCGACCGGATGCGTCGCTGCTGCCCCCCGCCGTGCAGGAGCGGCTCGAGGCGCGTCGTGCGGTCGAGCACGAGCGCGCCGATGCCGACCGGCCCGCCGACCTTGTGCGCCGACACGCTGATCGCCACGAGGCCCGCGCCCGCGGGTGCCGCGGTCTCGCGGCGGATCGCGTGCAGGTCGATCGGCACGTGCCCGTACGCGGCGATCGCGTCGACGTGCAGCGGCACGCCAGCCCGCGCGCAGAGCTCGGCCGCCTCGCGCACCGGCTCGATCGTGCCGACCTCGTTGTTCGCCCAGAGCATCGTGACGAGGGCGACGGATGCCGCGTCCCGCGCGAGCTCCGCGGCGAGCGCGTCGATCCGAAGCCGTCCGAGCCCGTCGAGCGGCAGCTCGACGACGTCGGCGCCCTCCATGGCGGCGAGCCACTCGACCGTGTCGATCGTGGCGTGGTGCTCCCCGCCGGGCAGCAGGATGCGTCGGGCGGACGCCTCGGCCCGGCGTCGCCAGAAGAGGCCCTTGATCGCGAGGTTCACCGCCTCGGTGCCGCTGCCGGTGAAGACGACCTCGATGGGGTCGGCCCCGAGCGTCGCGGCGACCTGCTCGCGCGATTCCTCGAGGAGCCGCTTCGCGTGCTGGCCCGCGCTGTGGATCGACGAGGGGTTGCCGACGAGGCGCAGCGCGTTCGTGATCGCGTCGATCGCCTCGGCTCGGAGCGGCGTCGTGGCGGCGTGATCGAGGTAGACGGGGTCGGGGCGGGGCATCGAGCACCTCCTGACCGGGAACCGGTTCCCCACGAACTACTGTAGTTCGCATGTCTCCGGCCGACCCGCTCCGCGACCTGGGCGTGCGCACCGGACCGGGCGGCGGCACGATCCGCGTCTGGTCCGAGCACGCCACCTCCGTGGACCTCGAGGTCTTCGGCGCCGAGGACCTGGACTGGGCCGTCGAGCGCGTGCCGCTCGAACGCGACGAGCACGGCGTGTGGCAGGCGTCATCCGACGCCCTGGTGCCCGGCGCGCGCTACGGGCTGCGCGTCGACGGGCCGCCGGGTCTCGAGCACGCCTACAACCCGGCGCACACGCTGCTCGATCCGTGGGCCCGCGGACTCCAACCGGCGGCCGACGGCTCCTGGCGCGGCATCGTGCTCGACTCGCTCGCGTCCGAGGGCTTCGACTGGGGCGGCGTCGGCAAGCCCCGCGTGCCGCTCGACCACACCGTGATCTACGAGGCGCACCCGAAGGGGTTCAGCCGGCTCAACGACCGCATCCCGGAGGCGCTCCGGGGCACGTACGCCGGGCTCGCGCACGACGCATCGCTCGAGTACCTCACCGGGCTCGGCGTCACGACCGTCGAACTGCTGCCGGTGCAGGCGTTCGTCGCCGAGGAGCGACTGGTCCGCCAGGGGCAGGTCAACTACTGGGGCTACAACACGCTCGGATTCTTCGCGCCGCACGCGCCGTACGCGAGCGCCGAGGCGCAGGCCCGGGGGCCCGCCGCCGTGCGGCGGGAATTCGCCGGCATGGTCAAGCGCCTGCACGAGGCGGGGCTCGAGGTCGTGCTCGACGTGGTCTACAACCACACCGCCGAAGAGGGTCGGCAGGGACCCACGTACAGCTTCCGCGGCATCGACAACGCCGCGTACTACCGTCACGATGCGCACGGACGCTACGTCGACACGACGGGGTGCGGCAACACGCTCGACTTCGGCCACGACGCGCCCGTCCGCCTCGTGCTCGACTCGCTGCGGTACTGGGCCGACGAACTCCAGGTCGACGGCTTCCGCCTCGACCTCGCCGCCACGCTCGGTCGCGACGCGCTGGGCGCCTACTCCCCCGACCACCCGCTGCTGCGGGCGATGCTCGCCGACCCCGTGATCGGCGCGGGCAAGCTCATCGCCGAACCATGGGACGTCGGGCCGTTCGGCTGGCAGACCGGCAACTTCGCGCCGGGCTTCAGCGAGTGGAACGACCGCTACCGCGATCGCATGCGCGACTTCTGGCTCGGCGACCTCCGCCGCGAGCGCCTCGGCGAGCCCGGCAGCGGCATCGGGCGTTTCGCGACCCGCCTCGCGGGGTCGTCGAACTCGTTCGCCGCGGAGCGCGGGCCGCTCGCGAGCCTCAACTTCATCACGGCGCACGACGGCTTCACGCTCGCCGACCTCACTGCCTACGACGTCAAGCACAACCTCGGCAACGGCGAGCACAACCGCGACGGCGCCGATCACAACAACTCGTACAACCACGGCGTGGAGGGCCCCACGGACGACGCGGAGGTCATCGCGGCGCGCCGGCGGAGCATCCGGAACCTGCTCGGAACCCTGCTGCTCTCGGCGGGCGTGCCCATGCTCACCGCGGGCGACGAGTACGGGCGCAGCCAGCGCGGCAACAACAACGCGTACTGCCACGACTCCGAGCTGACCTGGCTCGTGTGGTCGCCCGTCGATCGGGATGCCGCGCTCGAGGCGACCACGCGGCACCTGCTGCGGCTGCGCCGCGAGCATCCGGCCCTGCGTCCGGTCCACTACGGGCGCTTCGGCGAGCACGTGCCGAGCGCGTCGCAGATGGACTGGTACAACGCCGACGGCGAGACCATGACGATCGAGCACTGGCACGACCCCTCGCAGCGGACCCTGCAGTTCCTCGCGGCCTCGACGCCGGAGTTCGAGGGGTTCAACCGCATCCTGCTCGTCGTGCACGCTTCGGAGACGACCGCCGACGTGCTGCTGCCCGCGCATCCGGGCGTCGAGGACTACGAACTGCTGTGGGACTCGGCGGTCGACGAGCCGGGCGACGAGCTCGGGGCACGCCACGAGCCGGGCACGCGCCTGACGATGGCGGCGCAGTCGATGCGCCTCTTCCGCGCGTCGGGCGAGCCGGCACCGGTGCTGGTGGATGCCGCGGCGGGCTCGCTCGGCGCGGGTGCCGACGAGGCCGACGTCGCGGACGACGGTCGCCGCGCCGATGCGCCCGAGGTCGGTGCGGGCGACGCCGGAGGTGCGGCGGCCGAGGAGCCGGCCTGATGGCGAGGCGAGCGGATGCCTCGGCCGGCACGCCCGCGACCGCCCTGCTGACGCGAGCAGGCATCCGCTTCACCGCGCATCCCTACGAGCACGACCCGCGCGCCGCCGCGTACGGCCTCGAGGCCGCGGAGAAGCTCGGCATCGAACCCGAGCGCGTCTTCAAGACCCTGCTCGCGAACGTCGATGGGGCGCTGGCGGTGGGCATCGTCCCCGTCGCCGACCAGCTCGACCTCAAGGCGCTCGCCGCGGCGCTCGGCGGCCGGCGCGCCGAGATGGCCGACCCCGCCGTCGCCGAACGCAAGACCGGCTACGTGGTCGGCGGCATCAGCCCGATCGGCCAGAAGGTCGCCCTGCCGACCGTGCTCGACGAGACCGCGATCCTCTTCGACACGGTCCTCGTCTCGGGCGGGCGCCGCGGCCTCGACCTCGAACTCGCGCCCGACGACCTCCTCGCGGTCACCTCCGGCCGCTACGCGCCGATCGCCCGGGGGCGCTGACCCGGCGCACCGCCCGGACGACCGTCCGGTTGTCGGACGAACCGGGCGACACGCCGTCCGCTCGTCGGCGCGCCGATCGATTCGTCCGACGAACGGCCGGACGCGTCTGCCGGGATCAGCCCGCGGACGCGACGAGGCCCAGCTCGGCCGGCGACACGAGCAGCGGATGCCGCGGCACGACCCGCACGGTGTACCCGAACGCGCCGGCCCGGTCGAGCGTGACGGTGCCGGTGTACACGCAGGTCGCGGCATCCGTCGTCGACGCCCCGTCGGGCACGAGCTCGGCGACGCGCGCGTCGTCGATGCGGTCGTCGCCGTGCGAGTGGCCGTAGACGACCTCGACCGAGACATCGGCCTCCGTCAGCGCGCCGAGCGCGACGTGCGCACGCAGGTGCAGCTCGTCGCCGACGTGCGGCGTCGACTCGAGCCCGCCCGACTCGACGTGCGCGACCTGCACGCCCGGCCAGGCGGCGCGCACGCGCGCGCCCCACGCGGCGAGCTCGCGCGCGGGCTTCGCCCCGTCCGCCCCGACCATGGTGGCGTGCTCGGCCGCCGGGCGGTACAGCCGCTCGACGTACTCACGAACCATGCGGTCGGCGCCGAGCTCGGGCGAGAGGTGCGCGAGCGTGCGGCGCACGCGCCCCATCCACTCGGTCGGCACGCCGTCGCGGTCGCGGTCGTAGAACAGCCGCGTGATGCGGTGCTCGATGAGGTCGTAGAGGGCGGATGCCTCGAGCCGATCCCGCTCGGCCTGGTCGCCCGCGGCATCCGCCGTCGGGATCACCCAACCGTGATCGTCGGCGGCGTACTCGGCCCACCACCCGTCGAGGATCGACAGGTTCAGGGCGCCGTTCATGGCCGCCTTCATGCCCGACGTGCCGCAGGCCTCGAGCGGACGCAGCGGGTTGTTCATCCAGACATCGCACCCGGGGTAGAGCAGCTGGGCCATGCCGATGTCGTAGTCGGGCAGGAACACGATGCGCTCGCGGAGTTCGGGTCGTTGGGCGAACTGCACGAGGCGCTGGATCAGGCGCTTGCCCTCCTCGTCGGCCGGGTGCGCCTTTCCGGCGATCACGAACTGCACCGGGCGGTCGGGGTTCGTGAGGATCGCCGCGAAGCGCTCCGGATCCTGCAGCATGAGCGTCAGCCGCTTGTACGTCGGGACGCGGCGCGCGAAGCCGATCGTGAGCACGTCGGGATCGAGCACGCGGCGCACCCAGTCGGGCGCGACGGCGCCGCCGTGCTGCTCGGCCCACGCGTTCGCGAGGCGGCGACGGGCATCCTCGACGAGCTGCAGGCGCATGCCGCGCTTCACGCCCCAGAGCTCGGCGTCGCTGACCGCGGCACTCAGCCAGTCGGCGTGCTCGGTGTCGCCGGTGCCGAGCCGCTCCTCGGCGAGCGCGAGCAGGGCCGGGTCGGTCCACGTCGGTGCGTGCACGCCGTTGGTGACCGAGGTGATCGGCACGTCGTCGGCGTCGAAGCCCGGCCACAGGTCGCCGAACATGCGTCGGCTGACCTCGCCGTGGAGCTTCGACACCCCGTTCGCACGCTGCGCGAGGCGGAGCCCCATCATCGCCATGTTGAACGCGCTGTCCTCCGCCGGCACGCCCGGTTCGAGGCCGAGTGGGAGCGCGTCGGCGGGGTCGATGCCGGGCAGCAGCCCCGACTCGAGGTAGCTCGCGACGAGCGCACGGTCGAACCGGTCGATGCCGGCGGGGACCGGCGTGTGGGTCGTGAAGACGGTCCCGGCGCGGACGAGCTGGAGCGCCTCGGCGAACGAGAGCCCGTCGCCGATGCACGCCGAGATGCGTTCGAGGCCGAGGAAACCGGCGTGCCCCTCGTTCATGTGGAACACGTCGGGGAAGTGCCGGCCGGTGAGTCCGCTCCACGCGCGGAGCGCGCGCACGCCGCCGATGCCGAGCAGCAGCTCCTGCTGGAGCCGGTGCTCACCGCCGCCGCCGTACAGCCGATCGGTGACCTGCCGGAGGTCGTCGTCGTTCGCGGGGATGTCGGTGTCGAGCAGCAGCAGCGGCACTCGTCCGACGGCGGCCTGCCAGACCCGGGCATGCAGGCTGCGCCCGCCGGGGACGGCGAGGGTGACCTGCACCGGTGTGCCGTCGGCGCGGCGCAGCACCGAGAGCGGCAGCCCGTCGGGATCGAGAGCCGGGTAGCGCTCCTGCTGCCAGCCGTCGGGCGCGATCGCCTGCGAGAAGTAGCCGGCCTTGTAGAACAGGCCGACCGCGACGAGCGGCACCCCCAGGTCGGACGCGGCCTTCAAGTGGTCGCCGGCGAGGATGCCGAGTCCGCCCGAGTACTGCGGCAGCGCCTCGGTGATGCCGAACTCCGGCGAGAAGTACGCCACCGTCCTCGGCGTGTCCGCGCCGAGCGACTGGTACCAGCGCGGTTCCGACACGTAGGCGCGGAGCTCGTCGCGCTCGCGCTCGGCCCAGCCGATGAAGCCATCGTCGGCCGCGAGCTCATCGAGACGGCGGGCCTCGACATCGCCCAGGAACGCGATCGGGTCGCGCCCCGACCGGCGCCAGCCGACCGGATCGATGTGCTCGAACAGGCGTCGCGTGGGCTCGTGCCACGACCAGCGGAGGTTCGCGGCGAGCTCTTCGAGCGCGCCGAGCTGCGGCGGGACGACGGCGCGGACGGTGAACTTGCGGATCGGCTTCACGGGGTCAACCCTACGCAGCACCGTGTGTCCGAGAGATGAACGAACGGCACGGCGCCGCGGGGCGCAGCACCGCGCAACCCGGTGTCGATCGAGCGGCATCCGCGCTACGGTCGGAACGTGACGAGCCGCCCAGTCCGAGCCGGCCGGATCCCCGTGACCCGGCTCACGCCCGCCCTGCCCGATCCGCGATGGAATCCGAAGGCGTTCTCCGGGGAGGTGGTCCCCTTCCGCGCCACGGTGTTCCGTGAGGGACACGACCTGGTCGGCGCGATGCTCGTGCTCACGAGCCCGTCGGGCGTGAAGCAGCGGCACCGCATGACGGCGCTCGCGGCGGGCACCGACGGCTGGGAGGCGAAGGTCCGGCTCGACGAGCTCGGCACATGGCGCTGGCGCGTGACCGGCTTCGGCGACGAGGTCGGCACGTGGGTGCACGACGCCGAGGTGAAGATCGACGCCGGCGTCGACGTCGAGCTCATGTACGAGATCGGCGCGCGCCTCGCCGAGCGCGCCGCGAAGGAGGCGGGCCGCCCCGCGGCCGTGCGCAAGCGCCTGAAGGCGTACGCCGCGGCACTCCGCGACACGGAGGCCGCGGCATCCGCCCGTCGCGCCCTGCTCGAGGACCCGGTGCTCGAGGAGTTCCGCTCCCGACCGCTCGCGCGGCTCACCACCGACTCGGAGGAGCACGAGATCCTCGTCGAGCGGCGGCGCGCCGGCGTGGGCTCGTGGTACGAGTTCTTCCCGCGCTCGGAAGGAGCACGCCAGCTGAAGAAGGACGGCTCCTGGCGGTCGGGCACGTTCCGCACCGCGCAGCGCCGGCTCGACGGCGTCGCGGCGATGGGCTTCGACGTGGTCTACCTGCCGCCGATTCACCCGATCGGGTTCGCGTTCCGGAAGGGTCCCAACAACACGCTGACGCCCGGCCCGTTCGACCCGGGCTCGCCGTGGGCGATCGGCGCCGCGACCGGCGGCCACGACGCGGTCCACCCCGACCTCGGCACGCTCGCCGACTTCCGCGCGTTCGTGCGCCGGGCCGCGGCGCTCGGCATCGAGATCGCACTCGACCTCGCGCTCCAGGCCTCCCCCGACCACCCGTGGGTGACCGAGCACCCCGAGTGGTTCACGACCCTGCCCGACGGCACGATCGCGTACGCCGAGAACCCGCCGAAGAAGTACCAGGACATCTACCCGATCAACTTCGACGACGACTTCGAGGGCCTCGTCGCCGAGGTGACCCGGATCGTTCGGCACTGGATGAAGCAGGGCGTGCGCATCTTCCGCGTCGACAACCCGCACACCAAGCCCCTCGCGTTCTGGGAGCGGCTCATCGGCGACATCAACGCGACCGACCCCGACGTCGTGTTCCTCGCCGAGGCCTTCACGCGCCCGGCCATGATGCAGGCGCTCGCCATGGTCGGCTTCCAGCAGTCGTACTCCTACTTCACCTGGCGCAACACCAAGGCCGAACTCGAGGAGTTCCTCACGAGCGTCTCGCAGGAGACGGCCGACTTCATGCGGCCGAACCTGTTCGTGAACACGCCCGACATCCTCACCGAGTACCTGCAGTTCGGCGGGCCGGCCGCATTCACCGTACGGGCGACGATCGCCGCGACCGCCGGTGCGACGTGGGGTGTGTACTCGGGCTTCGAGTTGTTCGAGTCCGTCGCCCGCCCGGGCGCCGAAGAGGCGATCGACAACGAGAAGTACGAGTACAAGCCGCGCGACTTCGCGAAGGCCGAGGCGGACGGCCGGTCGTTGGCCCTCTACCTCGGGATCCTCAACCGCATCCGCGCGGACCACCCCGCCCTCGGGCAGCTCCGGAACATCCGCTTCCACTACAGCGACGACGACTCGGTGCTCGTGTACTCCAAGCACCTCGAGGGCCGCTTCATCGAGGGGCACGGCCCCGACGACCACGACACGATCCTCGTCGTCGCCAACGTCGATCCGCACTCCGTGCGAGAGACCACCGTGCACCTCGACCTCCCGGCCATCGACCTGCCCGAGGGCGGCACGTTCGAGGTCGAGGACCTCGTGACCGGCGACCGCTGGGAGTGGGGCGAGCACAACTACGTGCGACTGGACGCGTTCACGCAGCCGGTGCACATCCTCCGAGTGATTCGAGGCGCGGAATGACCGACACGACCCCCGTCCAGGCACCGTCGGTCCCCGACGACCTCCTCCTCGCCATCGCGGAGGGGCGCCACCACGACCCGCACCAGGTGCTTGGCCAGCACGGCTTCGAGGCGGCGGGCGACGGCGCCGCGCACACCGTGATCCGTGTTCGACGACCGCTCGCGGCATCCGTCACCGCACTGCTCGACGACAGCGGCGAACTCGCGCTCGCCCACGTCGGCCACGGTGTCTGGGCGGGCGCCGGCACGTTCGGCCCGACCGGCTACCGCGTGCGCGCGCGCTACGACGACGGCAGCGAGTGGATCGCCGACGACCCCTACCGCTATGCGCCGACGATCGGCGAGCTCGACCTGCACCTCATCGAGGAGGGCCGGCACGAGGAGCTGTGGACCGTGCTCGGCGCACACCACCGCGAGTTCCCGTCGATCACCGGACCGCTGCGCGGCGTCTCGTTCACGGTCTGGGCCCCGCGCGCCCGGGCCGTGCGCGTCGTCGGCGACTTCAACCGCTGGGACGGCCTCGGCCACGCCATGCGGAACATGGGCTCCAGCGGCGTCTGGGAGCTCTTCGTGCCCGACGTCGAACCGGGTGCCGCGTACAAGTTCGAGATCCTCGCGCAGTCGGGTGAGTGGCTGATGAAGGCCGACCCGATGGCGCGCCGCGCCGAGGTCGCCCCGGCGACCGCGTCGGTCGTGGCCGCGAGCGAGCACGAATGGGCCGACGGCGAGTGGATGTCGGGGCGCGCGCATCGCAACCCGCACGAGCTGCCGATGAGCATCTACGAACTCCACCTCGGCTCGTGGCGACCCGGCAAGGGGTACCGCGACATCGCGGACGAACTGATCGAGTACCTCCAGTGGCTCGGCTACACCCACGTCGAGTTCCTGCCGCTGGCCGAGCACCCGTTCGGCGGATCCTGGGGCTACCAGGTCACCGGCTACTACGCGATCACGAGCCGGTTCGGTTCACCCGACGACCTGAAGTACCTCATCGATCGCCTGCACCGAGCCGGAATCGGCGTGATCATGGACTGGGTGCCCGGCCACTTCCCGAAGGACGAGTGGGCGCTCGCGCGCTTCGACGGCGAGCCGCTGTACGAGCACCCCGACCCGCGCCGCGGCGAGCAGAAGGACTGGGGCACGCTCGTCTTCGACTACGGCAACCCGCGCGTGCGGAACTTCCTCGTCGCCAACGCGCTCTTCTGGCTGGAGGAGATGCACGTCGACGGCCTGCGCGTCGACGCCGTGGCATCCATGCTCTACCTCGACTACTCGCGCGAGGACGGCGAATGGCTGCCGAACTGGTACGGCGGCCGTGAGCACCTCGAGGCCATCGGCTTCCTCCAGGAGGCCACCGCGACCGCGTACAAGCGCAACCCGGGCATCGTGATGATCGCCGAGGAGTCGACGTCGTGGCCGGGCGTCACCGCGACGACGTCCTCCGGAGGGCTCGGCTTCGGCTACAAGTGGAACATGGGGTGGATGCACGACACCCTGCAGTACATCCAGCGCGACCCGATGTACCGCTCGCACCACCACGGCGAGCTCACGTTCTCGTTCCTGTACACGTTCAGCGAGCACTTCATCCTGCCGATCAGCCACGACGAGGTCGTGCACGGCAAGGGTTCGCTCGTGCGCAAGATGCCCGGCGACCACTGGCAGCAACTGGCGAACACGCGCGCGTACCTCGCCTACATGTGGGCGCACCCCGGCAAGCAGCTGCTGTTCATGGGCCAGGAGTTCGGGCAGCTCTCCGAGTGGAGCGAGGAGCGCGGCCTCGACTGGTGGATCCTCGACCAGCCGAGCCACCGCCAGCTCGCGGAACTCGTGGGTCGACTCAACCGCACCTACGCCGAGACGCCCGCACTCTGGCAACTCGACGACGACTCGGCGGGCTTCGACTGGGTCGAGGGCGGGGCGGCCGACATGAACGTGATCGCGTTCCTCCGCTACGACCGGAATCGCCGACCCCTGTTGTGCATCGTCAACTTCGCGGGCAACCCGCACGAGGGTGTCCGCCTGGGCCTGCCCCTCGCGGGCCGCTGGCGCGAGGTGCTGAACACGGATGCCGCGGAGTTCGGCGGTTCCGGCGTGGGCAACCTCGGCGGGGTCGACGCGACCGACGAGCCGTGGGCGGGCAAGCCCGCGTCGGCCGTGTTCACGCTGCCGCCGCTGGGCGCGCTCTGGTTCACCCCGGCGGACGGGTAGCAGCGCCGCGGCCGGCGCGCACCGGTCCTAGTAGAGCAGCATCGCGAGCCGGCGGCGCGCCGCCGCGACGCGCGGGTCCTCGACGCCGACCACCTGGAACAGCTCGAGCAGCCGCTCGCGGACGCGGTTCCTCCCGTCGCCGTCGAGCGTCGGGAAGAGCTCGAGCAGCCGGTCGAACGCGTCGTCGACGTGCCCGCCCGAGAGGTCGAGGTCGGCGACGTCGAGCTGGGCGTCGAGGTCGGCCGGGGCGGTCGCCGCGCGATTCCGTATCTCGTCGAGGGTCTTGCCCTGCAGGCGCCCGAGGAGGTTCGCCTGGGCGAGCCCGGCCACGGCGAGGTCGTCGCGCGGGTCCTGCGCGATCGCGGTGCGGTACGCGGATGCCGCCGCGGCGTAGTCGCCACGGCTGATCGCGTCGAACGCCTCCTGGTGCAGTGGCGGGAGCGGCTCCTCGACGGGTTCCTCGGGCGCACCTTCACCGGACCCCTCGGCATCGGCCGCGGGCACGCGCCCGGTGACGCCGTTGCGCTCGGCGACCTCGAGCAACTGGTCGAACACCTGGTCGATGACGTCGTCGGGCTGCACGCCCTGGAACAGCGGAACCGGCTGGCCGGCGACGAGGGCGACCACCGTCGGGATCGCCTGCGCCTGCAGCGCCTGCACGAGCTGCGGACTGCGGTCGGCGTCGGCGGGGGCGAGCACGAGTCGACCCTCGCGGGCGTTCACGAGCCGCTCGAGCGAGGCGACGAGCTGGGTGGACTGCTCGCTCCACGACGCCCAGAGCGCGAGCACGACGGGCACCGAGCGCGAGAGCTCGAGCACCTGGCCGAAACTCTGGTCGTCGACCGCGGCGACGTAGCCGGTCGCGCCGCCCTCGGCGGGAGTCCCGCCCGGGGCATCCGTCGCCCGACGCTCGTCGCGATGCACGAGCGAGGAGAGATCGACCGCGCCGCGCAGGCTCGCGGGCTCGTGGGGCGGGAATGCGTTCGTCACTTGACCTCCGATGCGCCGATCAGGGATTCGGACCAGCCCAGCAGGCGGATCTGCTCCTCGGATCCGACCGCGGGCACGTAGAACATGAGCTGGATGCCGATGACGCGCTGCACGCCCTTGGCGCTCTTCTCGTCGAAGCCGGAGAGCGCAGCGCCGGGCTGGCCCTCCTTGAAGCCGATGGTGCCGCCGTCGTTCGGCGTGACCTTCTCGGTCTGCGTGATCGAGACCGTGACGAGTGCGCCGGAGTCGTTCGTCGCGAGCGCGACGGTCGGGCTGTCGCCCGGTGCGTTGGAGAATGCGACGTCGGCCGTGTCGGGGAGGTCGTCGGCGATGGCCTTCTGTCCCTCGACGCCGAGCTGCTGCCGGATGACATCGCCCTCGGGGTCGAAGAACTGCGCGAACTCGGACTCGTCGCCCTTCAGGAGCACGTCGGCGTAGGCCGGGGCGACCTGCCCCGTCGGCATCACGAGGCCCTTGAACTCCGGGTTGATGGGCGGGGCGCCGATGGATGCCGGGGCGACCTCGGGCACGTCGGCGTCGGGCACGAGCGCCGTCGCGTACAGCACCTTGTAGTTCTCGCGCGGGGACTCCTGACGGAGGACCAGGGCCGTCGGGGCGACCGTCTCGTCGTCGTTGTTCTTCGCGATCGTGAGCACGGTCCGCGGCCATCCGGTCGCCTGCTGCGGCAGGGTCAGCGTGAGCGGCGCGGCGGGGATCGCGGGGAGCGAGGCCTGATCGGGCAGGGACTTGCGGATCGCGTAGTTCGCCTTCCTCGCCTCGTAGGCGGGACCGGTGAAACGTTCGGCGAGTCGCTGCGCGTCGGCGTCGGCATCGACCTCGGTCGTGAAGACCGCGATCCGGCGCATGATGCGCTCCATCTGCGGGACCGTCACCGCGGGAACGACCGCCGGTGCCTCCGGCTCCGCCGGCTCGACCGCTTCGCCGTCGCCCTCGGGCGCGGTCTCGACGGGCGTGGCCGGGGCGGTCGTCTCGGGCGCCGCGGACAGGTCGGGCCAGTAGTCCGAGGAGCACGCCGACAGCGCGATGGCGGGCACGAGCAGCACCGGCAGCAGCACGACGCGCTTCGCGCGCCCGGCCGAGCGGCTCGGACCGGCGGAGCCCAGCGCGGACCGCTGCGATCGCGGCGGACGGGGCGCGCGCATGAGCTTTCCCTTCGGACCCTTCGGGAGGTTCCGCCGGGGCCCGCGCGATCGTCGGTGCGCGAGCACGCCCGAGATGACGAGGACGATGCCGACGATGAACAGCAGGGCGCCGCCGGCGATCAGCGGCCCGGCCCACGGGGTGGCGTTGTCGAGCGGCCACGCCATGACGATGCGACCCGGCGCGGGCGCGGTGCCGTCGGACGAGATGAGGACCGTGATCCCCTCGGGGACGTCGACCGTCGTCGTGAGCGTGCGGTCACCGGTGAACTCGTCGAGCCACAGGTCGCTGCCGACCGGCGATGCGGCGGGGTCGGGCTCCGCCTCGGTGGCCTCGGACTCCTCATCGGCCTCGGGCTCGTCGGTCGGAGGAGCCGCGGGGGTGTTGTCGTCGACGGGCTGCGCGACGACCACCTCGCTCGTGAGCTCGCCGGCCTCGCCGTCGTAGCCGACCGACACGTACGGGTCCTCGCCGATCCAGCTCAGGACGTCATCGGTGCGCCCGTAGGCGAGGTGCACCGGGCCGCCGCCGGACACCGTGATGGTCTGCTTCCCCGGGTTCGCGGCGAGCGCCTCCGGCGTGAGGATCGTGTAGCTCGCCTGGTTCTCGACCACCGTTCCGAGTGAGACCTTGTCGGGCTCGAGGAGGACGGTTCGTTGGGCGATGCCGATGCCGACCAGCACGGCGGCAGCAGCGAACGCCAGAATGGCGAGGACGAAGCGCACTCGGGTTACCTCCAGGCCGCCCGCGGCGGCATCCGACAAAGACACCCCACACTAGCGACGCAGTCTGGGAGTCTCCTAACCGATCTCTGGGTGACATCGGACCCCATCCCAGCTGCGGCGGGTCGTATGATCGGAGGCGACCCGCGCGCCCCCACAACCCCCCACAACGCGGGACACGGACCCCGGAGGAAGAATTGGCCGTCGAAGAGACCGAGTTCACGCAGGTGTTCCGCGGATACGACAAGGACGAGGTCGACCGCAGCATCAACCAGCTCCGCCGCGAGATCATCTCGGCGAACAACGCGTCGGGCGATGTGCAGAAGGAGAACAAGCGCCTTCTCGCTCGCATCGAGGAGCTCACCGCCGAACTCGAAGAGGTCGGCAGCCCGACGTTCTCGGGTCTCGGCACGAAGCTCGAGAACACCCTGCGCGTCGCAGAGGAGCAGTCGACGCGCCTGATCGCCCAGGCCGACATCGACGCGGAGAAGCTCCGTCGTGCGGCCGAGGACGAGGCGCACCTCATGCGCTCCGACGCGCACGAGCTCGCGGAGCGGACGCTGAGCGAGGCGCGCGCGCAGGCGAACCGCCTGCTCGAGAACGCCCGCGCCGAGGCCGACGACATGGTCGCCCGAGCGCACGAGTCGAGCGAGCAGGTCCGGGACGACGCCAACCGCGACGCGGCGACGATCCGCGGTACCGCATCGACCGAGGCGGCCGAGGCTCGCGCGACCGCGAAGCGCGAGTCGGCCGCCGTCGTCGCCGAGGCCGAGCGCAAGGCCGCGGAGATGCTCGTGGCCGCCAACACCGAGGCGAACGAGGCGCGCGCCGCGGCCGCCGGGCTCCAGGAGGAGACCGAGCAGACCCGTGCAGAGGTCGCGGTGGAGCTCGACCAGAAGCGCGCGGAGCTCGCCAAGGAGACCGAGCAGGCCCGCATCGACCTGGCCAAGGAGACCGAGCAGGCACGTCTCGACCTCGAGCGCGAGACCGCCGAGGCGCGCGCCGCGCTCGACGCCGAGATCGCGGAGCGCCGCGCGGTGCTCGAGCACGAGCTCGAGCAGGCACGCACCGACCTCGACCGCGAGCTCGAGGCGGAGCGCGTCAAGCTCGCCCAAGAGCGCGAGCAGGTCTCGGTCGACCTCGAGCGCGAGACGGAGACCGCCCGCCTCAAGCTGCAGCACGAGCTCGACCGCATCCGCGCCAAGCACGCGGCGGAGCTCGAGCAGATGCGCGCCGACCTCGCCCTCGAGCAGGAGCAGGCACGCGCCGACTTCGAGGCCGAGGCGGAGCAGGCCCGGATCGACCTCGACAACCAGCTGACCTCCATGAAGAAGAAGACGACCCACGAGGTCGACCGCATGCGTCGTGAGATCGAGCGCGCGCGCATGGACCTCGAGGCCGAGCTCGCGACCAAGCGCGACGAGGCCGAGCAGGAGCTCCTCGCCGCGCAGCAGGAGGCCGCCGACCAGACGAAGAAGTTCCTCGACGACGCCAACGCCGAGCTCGCCGAGGCCGTCGCCCGGACCGCGGAGGCTCGCGCCGAGGCCGAGCGCCTCGAGACCGAGGCACGGACCGAGATCGCCGACGCGCGCGACAAGGCCGACGAGGAGGCACGCGAGCGCGTCGCCGCGGCGCACTCGCAGGCTCGCAAGCTCATCGCCGACGCCGAGGAGCGCACGCGCGCCCTCGTGGCGGACGCCGAGGACCGCCTCGCCCAGATTAGGATCGAGCGAGACGCCGTCGCCGGCTACTTCGAGAGCCTGCGCGGCGTGCTGACCCAGGCGGAGCAGGTGGCGAACAAGTAGCGCGAGACGAAGGAGCGCGGGGATTGAAGATCCAGAACGCGTTCCGCATCGCGCTCGTCGGCACGCTCGGCGTCGGCACCGGACTCCTCATCCTGTCCGCCGTGTCGAGCCTGTCGACGATCCTCACCTACATCGGAGCAGCACTGTTCCTGGCCCTCGGCCTCGAGCCCGCCGTGAGCGGGCTCGAGCGCCGGGGGCTTCCCCGTTGGGCCGCCATCCTGCTCGTCATCGCGGGGGTCGCCGCCGTCGTCGCCGCGCTCCTCATCGCGGTGATCCCGATCATCGTCGACCAGGTCGCCGAACTGATCGCCCAGATCCCGGGGATCGTCGCGCAGATCAACCGCGTCGACTGGATCGCGTGGTTGCAGGAGCAGTTCCCGCTGCTCCTCATCGAGGAGATCAGCCAGCAGGCGGGCGCCGCCCTCACCGACTTCTTCACCAACCCGAACCGGCTGAGCGAACTGCTCGGCGGCGTGTGGGCCGTCGCGATCGCGATCGGCGGCGGCGTGTTCGCGGTGATCGTGGTCGCGGTCCTCACGATCTACTTCACGGCGTCGCTCGACGCGATGAAGCGGGCCACCTATCAGCTGATCCCCGCCTCGCGTCGCGCACGGTTCGCCGACCTGACGGAGCAGATCACGCAATCCGTCGGCCGCTACGTCATCGGGCAGGTCTCCCTCGCGGCCGTCAACGGCTTCCTGAGCTTCGCGTTCCTCTCGATCATCCAGGCGCCGTTCCCGGCCGTCCTCGCCTTCATCGCGTTCCTGTTCTCGCTCGTGCCGCTCGTGGGCACGCTCACGGGATCCGTGATCATCGTGCTCCTCTGCCTCATCCCCGGCCTCGGGTCGCCGCTCACCGCGCTCGTGGCGGCGATCTACTACCTCGTCTACATGCAGGTCGAGGCGTACGTGCTCTCGCCGCGCATCATGAGTCGAGCGGTCAAGGTGCCCGGCGCGCTCGTGGTCGTCGCGGCACTCGCAGGCGGCGCGCTGCTGGGCATCCTCGGTGCGCTCGTCGCGATCCCGATCGCCGCGGCGATCCTGCTCATCATCAAGCAGGTCGTCATCCCGCGCCAGAACGAACGCTGAGGCCGATTCGCAGCCGGCCGACGGCCGAGCGGGCGGCGCGAAGCGCGCCCGGGGCGCGTCAGCCCTCGGGGGTCGAGACGGATGCCGCCGGCCACTCGGTGGGCAACGGCAGCGCACCGGGGTTCACCGCGCGGACGATCTCGTCCAGTACGCGCCGCGTCTGCGACTCACCGACCCACAGGTGCTTGCCGCCCTCGACGTCGATGCGCGTCAGGTTCGGCAGTCCGGCGAACCTGACGGCCGCCTCAGCGGGCTTCAGGTAGTCGTCGTGCTCCGGGATCAGGGCCACGACGGGCACCGGCGCGGAGCGCCAGCGCGCGAGCTCCTCGTCGGTCGTGCGGTGCAGTGGCGGGGAGAGCAGGATCGCACCCGCGATGCCGTGCTCGAGGCCGTACTTGAGCGCCAACTCGGTTCCGAACGACCAACCGACGAGCCACGGGTTCGGCAGCCCCCGCTCCGCGACGAAGCGCATCGCGGCCGCGACATCCGCTCGCTCGCTGACGCCGTGGCCGAACTCGCCCTCGCTCGTGCCGCGCACCGAGCTGGTGCCGCGCGTGTTGAACCGGAGCACCGCCAGGTCGGCGATCGCGGGCAGCCGCGCTGAGGCCTTGCGCAGGATGTGCGAATCCATGAAGCCGCCGGCGGTCGGCAGGGGGTGCAGGGTCACGAGCGTCGCCGCCGGGGGTCGATCGATCGGCGTCGCGAGTTCGCCGACGAGGCGGAGCCCGTCATCGGTTCGGAGTTCGATCTCCTCGCGGCGCGCAGGCAGCAGCGCCCCGGCGCGGATCTCGATCATGGTGTCGTCGGTCACGTCGGTCCGATCCTCCAGCAGTGGGTGTGCCAGTGTCGCCGCGAGGCCAGGTCGGCCGCGTCGCCCAGGACGCCGTCGGCACGCCAGGCCACGAGGTGCGCGACACCGGGGTCGATCTCGAGCCCGCACCCCGGGCAGAGGTAGGCCTTCACGGCCTGCGCCTCGGACACCGGCTGCACGTTCCATTCCCGCCCGGCGCGCACCTCGGTGCGCCGCCAGCCCGCCGTCATCCGAGCGACATCGAGCTCCGGATGCGGCTCGCGCGCCTTCGCGGCGCGACCACGGGAGCGGTGCGAACGGGCCATCGGTCCAGTCTAGGGTCGGCGTCGGACTCGGGGATCGGGCTCAGTACCAGCCAACGCTCTGCGAGTGCGCCCAAGCGCCGCAGGGCGTGCCGTAGCGGCCCTGGATGTAGCCGAGACCCCACTCGATCTGGGTGCCCGCGTTGGTCTCCCAGTCGGCGCCGGCGGTGGCCATCTTCGAGCCAGGAAGCGCCTGCGGGATGCCGTAGGCCCCGCTCGAGGCGTTGTACGCGTTGACGCGCCATCCGGATTCCTTGTTCCACAGCGCGACGAGGCAGTCGAACTCGGTCGTCGGCCAACCGCGCGCGGCCACGGCCTGAGCACCGTAGGCCTGCGCGCTGCCCGGATCGGGCACCACCGCGGGCGGCGCCCAGCCGGCGGCCGCCGCCTCCGGCTCGTCGGGCTTCGCCTCGACGACGTACCCCTCGGAGGCCACCGCGACCGAGGAGTAGCCGTCGGCGAGCTCGACCTCCTGCGCGGCCTCGCCGCCGAAGCGGTCGACCGGGACGTACGTGGAGGTGGCCGTCGCACCCGAGTACGGGTCGACGACGTTGACGAGCAGGAATCCGACGGACGCCGCGAACGCGAACACCACGGTCGCCGCCTGCTTGACCGGGCCGGCGACGCTTCGCCGATCGGTGGCTCGAGCCGGTGCGGGCCGCTCGCGCGGGGCGGCGGGACGGGCATCGAACCCGGACGCGGCGCGATCCCGGCGTGCCGCGTCGTGCGGACGAGGTCGCAGCGACGCCGCCGCGTCGTCGCGGGCCCACCGTTCCCGGACGGCATCCATCGGCACGTCGTCGTACTCGTCCGAATGCCTGCCCACGATTGGTCGAGTGTAACGGAGGGACTCCCCCCGGTCGAACGCCGGCCCGCTCACCGGACCGCGAGCATCACGTCGACGACGGCATCGAGGACGAGGTCGACCTGCGCCTCCCGGTACCCGCCGCGCTGGGCTGAGAACACGACGGCGCGGACGTCGTCGATCGCGACCGGCCATCCGTCGCGGAAGTACCGCGTGAGCCGGTCGGCGAACGCGTCGACCTCGTGCACGTCGTAGCCGACGGCCAGCCAGCTCACGCGCTCGAATCGGGCGCCCTCGGGCCGGGCGAGACGGTTCGCCACCACCTGCGCGGTCGTGCGGGCCTCGGCGAGCCAGGCCTCGTCGCCGTGCAGCCGCGAGGCGATCTGCCGCTCCCGGAACGCGAAGGCGTCCTCCAGCCGCTCCATGGCCGCGTCGACGTGGGAGGTCGAGTACCCGCCCTTCTGCATCGAGAACGCGGTCAGCCGGATCCGCTCGGCGTCGAGGCCCTGGTCGTCGGGGTCGGGGCGACCGTCGTACGCGCGACGGGCGCGTTGGAGGAAATCCTCGACCTCGGCGGTCTTGTAGCCCAGCTGGTTCCTGCGGGCCCGGGGGAACGTGGCATCCACCGCACCAGTATCGCGCACGCGCGACGGTTCATCGCGCACGGTCACGAGAAGATCTGGAACGCGGCGAACGCGACGGCCGCCGACGGGAGGATCGAGTCGAGCCGGTCGAGGAATCCGCCGTGGCCCGGCAGCCACGAGCTCATGTCCTTGATGCCGAGGTCGCGCTTGATGAGCGACTCGGCGAGGTCGCCGAGGGTCGCCGAGAGGAAGATGGCGGCGCCGAAGAGCAGACCGAACCACCAGGGCTGCCCGAGCATGAACAGTGCGAGCAGGACGCCCGCGAGCAGGCTCGCGAGCGCGCCGCCCGCGAATCCCTCCCAGGTCTTCTTCGGGCTGATGACCGGCGCCATCGGGTGTCGCCCGAACGCCAGGCCCGATGCGTACGCCCCGGTGTCCGCGGCGACGGCGGTGATGATGAACGCGAGCGTCCACCACTGCCCGCCGTCGGCTGCCGTGAGCACCACCGCGAACGTGGCGAGGAACGTGACGTAGCCCTGCACGAACACGCCGGCGCCGAGATCGCGCACCAGTCCCGATGTCTCGGCGCGAACGCGGGCGGAAGCCTGCTCGGCGAGCCGCCAGAGCACCACCAGCGCCATCCCGCCGAGGACCGCGACGAACTGTCCGGCCGGCCCGCCGTAGTACGCGACGGGCACGGCGACGACCGCCGCGATCACGGTCGGGATCCGCGGCACCCGGTACCCGCCGTGCTTCAGCGCCGCCGCGAGCTCGGAGCTGGAGAACCCGGCCACGACGACCGCGAACACCATGAACAGCTCCTTGAACACCAGGAGGCTGAGCAGCAGGGTTCCGCCGAACGCCAGGCCGATCAGGATGGCGAGGAGCAGGTTCCGACCGGTTCGCGCGTTGATGCGCTCCTGGGCCTCGTCGAACTGAGCGCGGGATGCCTCGAACTGGCGCTCGAGGTCGACGCGCCGCGCGTGCATCTGCGCGCGGAGCTCGTCGCGCGTCGAATGCCGCTGGTCGTCGGCGTCCGACCGTTCCCCATCAGGGACGCCCGTCATGGTCTGACCCCTCAGACCTCGAGGAGTTCGGCTTCCTTGCGCTTCAGCGCCTCGTCGATCTGGTCGACATGGGACTTGGTGACGTGCTCGAGCTCCTTCTCGCCGCGCACCACCTCATCGTCGCCGACCTCGCCCTTCAGCGCCTCGAGGTCGTCCTTCGCCTTGCGACGGATGTTGCGGACGGACACCCGAGCATCCTCCGCCTTCGAGCGCACGATCTTGACGAACTCCTTGCGGCGTTCCTCCGTGAGCTCGGGCAGCGTGACGCGGATGATGTTCCCGTCGTTCGACGGGTTCGCACCGAGGTTGGGCGTGTCGCGGATCGCCTGCTCGATGTCCTTCATCGCGGACTTGTCGTACGGCGTCACCACGAGCGTGCGCGCCTCGGGATTCGCGAGCGAGGCGAGCTGGGCGAGCGGCGTCGGGGTGCCGTAGTAGCTCACCATGATCTTCTGGAAGAGCTGCGGGTTGGCGCGGCCGGTGCGGACGGAGGCGAAGTCGTCCTTGGCGACCTCCACGGCCTTCTGCATGCGTGCACTTGCTTCGGACAGTACATCCGCGATCACGGGGACTCCTTCTCTCGGGCTCGGGACAGTCTATCGATCGGTGATCGGCTCGCCGTTGCTGACCACGGTGCCGAGCTCGGCACCGAGGATCGCCTTGGTCACGTTGCCCGCGGGCTCCATGCCGAAGACCTGCATCGGCATGCCGTTGTCCATGCAGAGGCTGAAGGCGGTCGAGTCGACGACCTTCAGGCCGCGCTGGAGCGCCTCCTGGTAGCTGATCCGGTCGATCTTGTGGGCGTCGGGATTGGTGCGCGGATCGTCGGAGTAGACGCCGTCCACGCCGTTCTTCGCGACGAGCACGACGTCGGCGCCGATCTCGAGTGCACGCTGGGCGGCGACCGTGTCGGTCGAGAAGTAGGGCAGCCCGGCACCGGCGCCGAAGATGACCACGCGGCCCTTCTCGAGGTGCCGCTCGGCACGGCGCGGAATGTACGGCTCGGCGACCTGCGTCATCGAGATGGCGGACTGCACGCGCGTCTCGGCGCCCGCCTGCTCGAGGAAGTCCTGGAGGGCGAGCGAGTTCATCACCGTGCCGAGCATGCCCATGTAGTCGGCGCGACCGCGGTCCATGCCGCGCTGGCTGAGTTCGGCGCCGCGGAAGAAGTTGCCGCCGCCGACGACGATCGCGACCTCGACGGTGCGTGCCGCGTCGGCGATCTCCCGGGCCAGGGAACTGACGACGTCGGGGTTGACCCCGAGTGCTCCGCCCCCGAACGCCTCACCTGACAGCTTGAGCAGCACCCTGCGCGTGTGTTCCGTCATCCCCGACCGATCCTTCCCCTCTGGGAGTAAAACTAGTGGTTCCGGGCCGTCGCCGCAGTGGAGGCCGGCCCGCTCCGTGCCCGAGCGCGCGTCACCGCGACATCCGGACACAGCAAAGGAGCCCGGACCGCGTGGTGCGGTCCGGACTCCCCTGGCACGTGTTACGCGCCGACCTTGAAGCGAGCGAAGTCGCTCACGGTCAGACCGGCGTCCTGCACGACCTTGCCGACGGACAGCTTGTTGTCCTTCGCGTAGTCCTGCTCGAGCAGCGCGACCTGCTTGAAGAACGCGCCGAGGCGACCCTCGACGATCTTCGGGAGGGCGGCCTCGGGCTTGCCCTCCTCGCGGGTGATCTGCTCGACGAGCGCGCGCTCCTTCTCGACCGCCTCGGCCGGGACGTCCTCACGGGTGAGGTACTCCGGTGCGGCGAACGAGATGTGCTGCGCGATCGAGCGAGCGGTCTCCGCGTCGTCGCCCGCGTAGCCGAGGACCACGCCGACCTGCGGGGGCAGGTCCTTCGAGGTCTTGTGCAGGTAGATCGAGAAGTGCTCGCCCTTCACGAGGCGGACGCGACGGAGCTCGACCTTCTCGCCGAGGATCGCGGCCTCGCCGTCGATGAGCTCGGCGACGGTCCCGCCCTCGGCCGGCGCGGCCAGGGCGGCCTCGACGGTCTCGGCGCGGGCCGCGGCGACGGCCGCGAGCACGCGGTCGGCGAGCCCGACGAACTTCTCGCCCTTGGCGACGAAGTCGGTCTCGCAGGCGAGCTCGATGAGGGTTGCGGTGCCGTCGCCGTTCTCGACGGCGGCCACGAGGCCCTCCGAGGTCGAGCGGTCGGCACGCTTCGCGTTGCCCTTGGCACCCTTCAGGCGGAGGATCTCCGTCGCCTTCTCGATGTCACCGTCGGCCTCGACGAGCGCGTTCTTGGTGTCGGTCATGCCGGTTCCGAGCTGCTCGCGGAGCGCCTTGATGTCGGCGATGCTGACGTTGGCCATGTGGAATGGACTCCCTGTCGTTCGTAAGTGGGTGGGGGTGCCGACTTACTCGGCGGCAGCTGCGCCCGCGGCGTCGGCCTCGGACTCGGTCGCGGCGACCTCGGTGGCCGCCTCGTCGACGACCTCCGCAGCCTCGGCCTTCGCCTCGGTCTCCGACTCGGCGACCTTCTCGGTCTCGGCGGAGGCCTGCTCGGGGGTGCTCTCCGAACCGGCGTTGAGGAGCTCCTGCTCCCACTCGGCCAGCGGCTCCGCCTCCTCGCCCTCCTCGGGCTTCTGGTGGCGCTGGATGAGGCCCTCGGCCGCGGCGTCGGCGACGATGCGGGTGAGCAGGCTCACCGAGCGGATGGCGTCGTCGTTGCCCGGGATCGGGTACTGGACCTCGTCGGGGTCGCAGTTGGTGTCGAGGATGCCGATGACGGGGATGCCGAGCTTCTTGGCCTCGTCGATCGCGAGGTGCTCCTTCTTGGTGTCCACGACCCAGAGCGCCGACGGCGTCTTCGAGAGGTTGCGGATGCCGCCGAGCGACTTGTGCAGCTTGTCGAGCTCGCGCTTCTTGAGGAGCAGCTCCTTCTTGGTGAAGCCCGAGGTGGTGCCCTCGAAGTCCAGCTCCTCGAGCTCCTTCATGCGCGCGAGGCGCTTGGAGACCGTCGAGAAGTTGGTGAGGAGGCCGCCGAGCCAGCGCTGGTTGACGTAGGGCTGGCCGACGCGCGTGGCCTGCTCGGCGATCGACTCCTGCGCCTGCTTCTTGGTGCCGACGAAGAGGATGGTGCCGCCGTGGGCGACCGTCTCCTTGACGAAGTCGTACGCCTTGTCGATGTAGGCGAGCGACTGCTGGAGGTCGATGATGTAGATGCCGGAACGCTCGGTGAAGATGAACCGCTTCATCTTCGGGTTCCAACGGCGGGTCTGGTGCCCGAAGTGCACGCCGCTGTCGAGCAGCTGGCGAATGGTGACGACGGCCATGGCCGTACTCCTTCTGTTCTCAGTTGTCGCTCCGGCCGGCGGCCGGAAGCCCTGGTGCCCGGCACGGCTCCGCCGGCTCGCGCTGCGAGCGGGACTGAGTGGAGTCGGTGGCCGAATGGGCACGCGTAGTCGCCCCGACAGGCGGGGCGCTCCCGACATGCTACCACGCGGGCGGTGCGCGACCCCTCCTCACCACCGGCGTCCCGGCGCGCACTGCGCACGGTCTGGGCCGCTCCGCCGACGCGCGGATGACTCGGCGTGCACGCTCGACTCATGCGCCTCTCCCCCGTGCCCGGCGCCGCCGTCGCGGCGAGCGTCGCCGGTCTCCTCGCCGTCCTCGTGGTGGTCCTCGCCGCACCCGGGTCGGCCGCTGCGTCGACCGTCGCCGACGCCGTCCCGGTCCCGCGCGCCGAAACGATCGCCGACGCGCCCTCCACCCGTTGGGTCTGGCCGGTCGGTCCGCCCGTGCTCGTCGTCGCACCGTTCCGCGCCCCGCCGACGCCGTACTCGGCGGGGCATCGGGGGATCGACCTCGCCGCCGCGCCGGGGGGTTCGGTCGTTGCCGCGGCATCCGGCGTGGTCTCGTTCGCCGGCCCGGTCGCCGGGCGCGGCGTACTCTCGATCGATCACGGCGACGGCGTCGTCAGTTCGATCGAGCCGGTCGAGGCTGACGTGGCCGTCGGCGACACGGTGCGGGCCGGCGAGGCGGTCGCGACCGTCGCGACGGGCGGTCACTGCGACGACGAGTGCATCCACCTGGGCGTGCGCGTGCACGGCGAGTACGTGTCGCCACTGCGATGGTTCGGCGGGGTGCCGCGCGCGGTACTCCTGCCGATGACCGGATGACCCGCCTCAGGCCCGCGGGTGCGCCGTGCGATAGGTGTGCTTGAGACGCTCGGCGGAGACGTGCGTGTAGATCTGCGTGGTGCCGAGGCTCGCGTGTCCGAGGAACTCCTGCACGGCACGGAGGTCCGCACCCCCGTCGAGCAGGTGCGTCGCCGCGCTGTGCCGGAACGCGTGCGGCCCGGCCGGACCGGAACCGGGGAGGTCGGCCAGGAGCCCGGCGACGAGGCGGTGCACGCTCCGGACACCGAGTCGCGCCCCGCGGACACCCACGAACAGCGCCCGTCCGCCTGCTGCATTCGGGGCACCGTCGTCGGACGCGGCGCGCAGCAGCGCGGGCCGGGCCGTCGCGAGGTAGCGTTCGAGCGCAGCGGCGGCCGGCGCACCGTACGGCACCACGCGCTCCTTCGAGCCCTTGCCGGTGACGCGGACCGTCCGGTTGCGGCGATCGACGTCGTCGACGTCGAGTCCGACGAGTTCGGAGACGCGGAGCGCGCAGGCGTAGAGGAGTTCGATCACCGCGAGATCGCGCACCTGGACCGGGCCTCCCGACGAGGCTCGCAGCTGCATCCCCTCGAGCAGGGTCGCGACGGCGGGTGCGGCGACGACTCGGGGCAGCGTGCGCCTGGCTCGCGGAGCGCGCAGGCGCACGGCCGGATCGGCCGGGAGCGCACCGGTGCGCTCGAGCCAGGCGCAGAACCCTCTGGCGGATGCCGCACGCCGTGCGACGGTCGTCCGAGCGAGGCCGCGTTCGGTGGCCGCCCAAAGCCAGTCCCGCAGGAGGTCGAGGTCGAGTCCGGCGATCCCGGTCACGGCGCGCTCCTCGGCGAACCCGGTCAGGTCGGCGAGGTCGGAGGCGTAGGCCGCTGCGGTGTGCTCCGAGTAGCCGCGCTCGAGGCGCACGTGCTCGAGGTAGGCGTCCACCGCGGCATCCAGGCTCGACGGCCGTGTGGCGACGGCCGAGGGGGTCGACGCCGAGCTGCTCCGAGCCCTTTCAGCCATCCGTCACCCACTCCCGCTTCCGTGAGAAGCGATCGAGGCGTCCCTCCTCGTCGAGCGCCTCGACCTCGGACAGGAACCGCTCGCCGAAGCTGGTGATCTCGCCGAACGTGCCGACCGGGACCACCGAGCTCACGACCGCGTCGTCGAAGCAGTGGACGAGGGAGAACGACCTGCCCCCGTCGATGCCGACGAGGTGCCGCGCCGGCGCCGAGAGGTCCATCGTGTACGCCAGCGAACCGGCGACGCAGACGGGAACCCCGGCGAACGTGCCCTGGGTCGGGTAGTGGAGGTGGCCGCCGAGGATCGCGCGGACGTCGCGATCGCGGAGCACCTCGGCGAGCTCGTCCTGCCTGCGGAGCTCGAGCACGTCCATCAGCGCGAGCGGCGTGGCGATCGGTGCGTGGTGCAGTGCGAGGATCGTGCCGTTCGGGGCCGGCTCCGAGAGTGCGGCGTCGAGCCAGTCGAGGGTCTCCGCCTCGAGGATCCCGTGATGGTAGCCGGGCACGCTCGAATCGACGGCGACGACGCGGAGGCCGTCGACGTCGATGATCTGGTTGACGGGGCCGTCGTCGCCGCTCGCGTCGTCGAGCAGTACCCGGCGGAACGGCTCGCGCTCGTCGTGGTTGCCCATGACCCAGATCAGGCGGGCACCGGTGACCTCGGCGACGGGCTCGAGCGTCGCGCGGACACGCCGATACGCGTCCTCCTCGCCGAGATCGGCGACGTCGCCGCTGACGAGGATCGCGTCGAGCCCGCCCACCATTCGGGAGAGCTGCTCGGCCGCGCGGTCGAGGTTGCCGACGGTGTCCGCACGTCCGCCGAGCGGCGCGCCGCCGTCGAGCAGGTGCGTGTCGCTGAGGTGCGCGATCACGTGACGCGCCGCGGGATACCTGCCGAGCCGAGGGTGATCCATGTCTACCTCCCGCGGCCAGCCTAGGACCACGAGCCCGGTCGTACCGAGGCCTCATCCGGGGGTCGTCGAACCCAGCCCTCACCGGACCGGGCCGCGAGACCCGTGGCGTCGAGGGCTCCGAGCGCGCCCATGACCGCCCCGGGGGTCAGGCCGGTGTCCCGGACGAGGTCGCCGATGGGACGAGATCGGCGCGTCCCGAGCGCGTCGAGCACACGCCGCTCGGCCGAGCTCAGCATCTCGAGCCTGCGCGGCGGCGGCGCTCCCGTCATCGCATCGTCGTCCCCGTCGCCTGACCCGCCGACGCCACCGCCGACCGACGCCACGAGTTCGGCCATCTGCGCGGCATCCGTCACGCAGACGGCGTCGAACTCGCGCAGCAGGCGATGACACCCCGCGGAGGCCGGACTCGTGACCGGCCCGGGCACGGCCCCGAGCGGACGCCCGAGCGCCGCTGCATGACCCGCGGTGTTCAGCGAGCCGGATCGCATGCCCGCCTCGAGCACGACCGTCGCGTCGGACGCGGCGGCGATCAGGCGGTTGCGCTGCAGGAAGCGCCAGCGCGTGGGCGCGGCACCGCAGGCGAGTTCGGAGACGACCGCGCCGGTCTCGACGATGCGGCCGAGGAGCCCCTCGTGGCCCGCGGGATAGAAGCGGTCGACGCCTCCGGCGAGGAACGCCACCGTCGTGCCGGCCGCGGCGAGCGCCGCCCGGTGCGCCGTACCGTCGATCCCGTACGCACCGCCGGAGACGACCGCGAGCCCGCGATCGACGAGACCGGCGGCCGCCTCCACGGCGACGTGCTCCCCGTACCCCGTCGCGGCCCGCGCGCCGACGAGGGCGAGCGAGGGGCGCTCGGCGAGCGCGGAGGGTCGACCGCGCACCCAGAGCGAGAGGGGCGCGTGCACCCCGAGGTCGTCGAGCCCCTCGGGCCAGTCGCCGTCACCAGGAAGGAGCAACCGTGCGCCCACCCGCGCCGCCTGCGCGATGGAGCGCGCGAAGGCGTCCTCCTCGAGTCGCGGTCCCCACCGCGCGAGCCCGGCGGTGACCTCGCGCCCGCTCGGCGCATCGGCCGGGCCGAGGCCGGTGACGGCCTGACCGGCGATGTCGCGCCCCGACCGGCCCTCGAGCAGCGCGGTCGCCATGCCGCTCGCGCCGAGCGCGCCGACGAGTCGGCCGAGCACCCCGTCGCCCGGCTCGGAGACATAGCCGAGCAGCGCCGTCGCGACCGCCTCGACGGGATCGGTCGCCTCGGAGTCCGCCATCGCCGCGGCCGGCCTGACGGCGGCGACCCCGTCACCCACGCGCCGTGCGAGCGAGTTCAGGATGTCGGCGCTCATGCCGCCGCGCCCATGCGCATCGCGAGCGCGCGACCGACGTGCTCGTCGGTCGGCCGTTCGGCACCCTCCAGGTCGGCGATGGTCCATGCGACCTTGAGCACGCGATCGTAGCCGCGCATCGTCACCCCGCCGCGCTCCAGCGACAGGTCGAGCGCGCGCGTCGCGACCGAGCCGGGATGCAGCCCGCCCTCGCCACGAAGCCACGGGCCCGGCATCTCGGCGTTCGTGCGCCACGGGGTGCCGGCGAGGCGACGGGCTGCGGTCTCCCGAGCACGGAGGACCTTCTCGCGCGCCTCCCGCGACGTCACCGCCGGTCTCGCGCCGGGCTCATGCACGCGATCGCGATCCATCATCAGCCTCGTCGGCGTGACGCGATGCACCCACAACCGCAGGTCGACCCGGTCCAGCAGCGGTCCGGAGATGCGCGCGAAGTACCGGCGCTTGGTGGCAGGCGGGCAGGTGCACCCCTCGTCGGGCGAGTCACCGCCCCCGCAGGGGCACGGGTTGGCTGCGAGCACGAGCTGGAACCGTGCGGGGAAGGTCGCGACCGAGTTCGCCCGGTGGATGCTGATCCGGCCCGACTCGAGCGGCTGGCGGAGCGCGTCGAGCACCCTGGCGGGGAACTCGGGCGCCTCGTCGAGGAAGAGGACGCCGTGCGAGGCGCGGGCCGCGGCTCCCGGGCGGATGACCCGGCTCCCGCCGCCGACCATGGCTGCGGAGCTCGCGGTGTGGTGCGGCGCCTCGAAGGGAGGCCGCACGGAGAGCGTCTCGCCGATGGGGTGCCCGGCGAGCGAGCGCAGCGAGGCGACCTCGAGCGCCGCCTCGGCGGAGAGGTCGGGCAGGATCCCGGGCAGTCGTGACGCGAGCATGGTCTTGCCCGCGCCGGGAGGGCCCGTGAGGAGCAGGTGGTGTCCGCCGGCGGCTGCGACGAGCAGCGCCTGGATCGGCTCGTCGCCGCCGATGACGTCGGCGAGGTCGCCCTCGGGCGCCGGCGCGGGGACCGCCGCGGTGGCGCGCTCCGCCGGTTCGGCCGCCGCTCCGAGCCGGAGCGGCTCGGGCCCGAGACGCCCGCCGTGCCGTTCGACCGCTTCGCGGAGCGTCGCCACGGCGACGATCTCAGCGCCGGGCACGAGTCGGGCTTCGGCCGCATTCGCGACGGGCACCATGATCCGCTCGTGGCCGGCTCGCACCGCGGCGTGCACGGCGGGGAGGATGCCGTGCGTCGGGCGCAGCCGACCGTCGAGGCCGAGTTCGCCGAGGTGCACGAACCGGGCCACGGACTCCGGGTCGACCGTGCCGGCGGCAGCGAGACAGGAGAGTCCGATCGCGAGATCGAAGGCTGAGCCGTGCTTCGGCAGGGCGGCAGGCGAGAGGTTCACGGTGAGGCGACGAGACGGGAGGGCGCAGCCGGCGTTGGTCGCCGCGGACCGAACGCGCTCGCGCGCCTCGCCGAGGGCGGTGTCGGGCAGCCCGATGATCACGAAGGCCGGAAGCTGGCTGGAGAGGTCTGCCTCGACCTCGACGACCGATCCCGCGAGTCCGACGAGCGCGATGGCCCGTGTCCGCGCGACCGGCATCAGCCGATCCCCTCGAGGTGCTCGACGACGGCGGGAGCCCCGGCGGGCGCGTGCACCGCGACGGCGTCGATGCGGATCCGCGCGGTCGGGTGCTCGTTCGCCTCGCACCAGGCGAGCGCGAGACGTCGCAGGCGACCCAGCTTCTGCGCGGTGATCGCTTCGAACGGATGGCCGAAGGCCGGTCCGGTACGGGTCTTCACCTCGGCGAAGACGGTGCGGTCGCCGTCGCGGAGCACGAGATCGATCTCGCCGAACGCGCAGCGCCAGTTCCGGTCGACGACGCGCATCCCGCGCGCCTCGAGATGCTCGGCCGCGACCAGTTCGCCGCGTCGTCCGAGTTCGATGTTGTGGGCCATGGGCCCAGCGTCGCGCCCGAGCGCGGACCGGGCCGTCGCACAGAGCGCGGCCGTGACCGGAGCCGCCGATTCCACGCCGGTGGAGGACGGCTCGCGAGCCGGTCACTCCTCGAGCGCGAGGTCCTTCGGCAGCTCGAACTCGCGCGTCGCGAGCTCCTCGACGTTGACGTCCTTGAACGTCAGCACGCGCACCGACTTCACGAAGCGGTCGGCACGGTAGACGTCCCACACCCAGACGTCCTTCATCGAGAGCTCGAAGTAGAAGTCGTGCTCCGTGTCGCGGCGCACCAACTCGACCTCGTTCGCGAGGTAGAACCGTCGCTCGGTCTCGACCACGTACTTGAACTGCGAGACGATGTCGCGGTACTCGCGGTACAGCGCGAGCTCCACTTCACGGTCGTAGTCGTCGAACTCGTCCTCATCCATCGTCGATCATCCTACTTCGAGGTCGAACAGCGACGGCGCCGGTTCGGGCGACCGGTCGTGCAGCCACGTGTGCCGGTGCAGCGCGCTCGGGCCGTGCTCGGCGATCGCGGCGAAGTGCGCGGCGCTCGAGTACCCCTTGTTCTCGTGCCAGTGGTACAGCGGCGTCTCGTCGTGCGCGCGGCGCATGCCGCGATCGCGATGCACCTTGGCGATGACGGACGCCGCCGACACCGACGCGCAGTCGCGGTCGGCCTTGATGCGCGTGATGACCTGCGCCCGGTGCTCGATCGACTGGCTTAGCCAGTCGTAGTTGCCGTCGAGCACGAGCGGAGCGCCCGCGACGAGCGCGCGATCGACGGCGAGCGCGGCGAAGGCGCGCGCACCCGCGAGTCCGAGGCAGGCCATGATGCCGAGCCGATCGATCTCGCCGGCACTCGCCTCGCCCACCGCGGAGGCCAGCACCCAGGCCGACGCGCGCGGCGCGAGCAGTTCGCGCTTCGGTTCGGGGAGCAGTTTCGAGTCGCGTAGGCCCGCCGGCATCCGCTTCACCGTCGCATCGACGACGACGATGCCGACGGTCACCGGGCCGGCGAGCGCACCGCGACCGACCTCGTCGCACGCGAGCACGACGGGCGCTCCCCCGGCCAGCAGGTCGCGCTCGACCTTCATCGTCGGCACTCCTGCGGGGCTCACCTCAGCCGGTCCCGTCATCGACGCCGGCGAACACCTCGGGGTAGTTGTCGAGCCAGGCCCAGTTCGAGATGGGCCAACTGACGACCACGGCTCGGCCGACGACGTTCTCGATCGGCACGAAGCCCTCGAGCGGGGTGCCGGTGTTGTAGCGGGAGTCCTTCGAGTTGTAGCGGTTGTCGCCCATGACCCAGAGCGAGTCGTCGGGCACCGTGACATCGAAGTCGTCACGCGACACCTTCGTCTCGCCGGGCGGCAGCGCGACGTACGGTTCGTCGAGCGGCACGCCGTTGACGGTCATCTGGCCGAGCGCGTTGCAGCACACGACGTGGTCGCCGGGCAGGCCGACGACGCGCTTGACGAGGTGGTCGTTGGAGTCGGGCGCCGACAGGCCGACGAACGCGAGGAATCCGTCGATGACGGCGACGAGCGGCGGGCGCGCCTCCTCGGCGCGGGCGGGGAGCCACCCGCCCGGGTCCTTGAACACGACGACGTCACCGTGTTCGATCGGCGTCACCTCGGGCACGAGCTGGTTGACGATGATGCGGTCGTCCTGCATCAGCGTCTCCTCCATCGACTGCGACGGGATGAAGAACGACCGGATCAGGAACGTCTTGATGAGGAACGAGACGAGCACGGCGACCAGGAAGATCACCACCAGGTCGCGGAGGAACAGCAGGGTGCTCCGGCGGCGCGATGACGCCCCGGAGGTGGCGCGTTCATCGCGCTCAGTACGTGTGTCTTCAGTCATGAAACGGCTCGAGCTCCCCGCCCCAGTCTAGGGGTGAGGAGCTCGAGCGGATGACGCGACGGAACGGCGCTCGGCCGATCAGTTCTCGCGCTTCTCCTTGATCTTCGCCTTCTTGCCGCGGAGCTCGCGCAGGTAGTAGAGCTTCGCGCGACGGACGTCACCGCGGGTGACGACCTCGATGTGGTCGATCACCGGCGAGTGGACCGGGAACTTGCGCTCGACGCCCACCTGGAAGCTGATCTTGCGGACGGTGAAGGTCTCGCGCACGCCCTCGCCCGAGCGGCCGATGACGACGCCCTGGAAGACCTGGATGCGCGAGCGGGTGCCTTCGATGATGTTCACGTGCACCTTGACGGTGTCGCCGGGGCGGAAGTCCGGGATGTCCGAGCGGAGGCTCGCGGCGTCGACGTGGTCGAGGATGTGCATGATGGTTCGCTCTCTGCGCCCGCCACCGGTCGAACGCGGATCTGATTGGAAGAAGAATTCGGCGCCGTTCGCGCGATCACTCGCGACGTGCGGGCTCCCCGGAGGCAGGGCCATGCGACGGCACGAACAACCATTCTGCCAGATCGAGGGCCGACCGGCCAAAAGCGGTGAACGGATGCCGCGTGGCGGCGCCGCGCGTGCGGTCGCGCGTCAGCCCCGCCGCTCCTCCCAGCGCCGCTCCTCGCGGATGACGATGACCTCGCCGGCGTCCTCCGCCGGCCGCGTCGACCGGCCGTCGACGCCCCGAGCGGGCGCACCCTCGGCGACCAGTCGCTCGTACTCGTCCATGGTCGCCCGCACGCGCCGGGCGCCGTCGCGGAGGAGCCGCCAGACCGCGTACCAGAACGCGGCGATCGCGCCGACCATGGCGAGGATCGCGAACGTGATGCCCGTCGGTCCGTAGAGGCCCGCGGCGACGATGAGCAGGTGCCAGACGCCGAGCACCGCGACATCCGACCAGGCGACGGCCTTGTCGCGGCGCACGTCGGGCCGGGCGGCGACGAGCAGGGCGACGACGCCGAGCGTGATGAACGCGATCGGCGTCACGAACATGAGGCCCACCACGCCCCATCCGCTCGACCCGAAGATCGCATACCCGATGAGCAGCCAGATCGGCAGCACGATCGCGGCGGCGAACTGCCACCGGTAGAACCCCCGTCGGATGAGCATGCGCCCAGCGTACTTCGGGCGACTGGGCGCGCACCGGGTGTTCACTCAGGGCGGAGCCGCCAGAATGGAGGACGTGATCGAACTGAGGACCCCCGCCGAGATCGAGGAGATGCGTCCCGCGGGTCGCTTCGTCGCCAGCGTGCTGGAGGCGACGTCGAGGGCCGCGGCCGTCGGCGTGAACCTGCTGGAGCTCGACGCGCTCGCGCACGAGATGATCCGGAAGGCCGGCGCCGAGAGCTGCTACATCGACTACCACCCGTCGTTCGGCGCGAGCCCGTTCGGCAGGGTGATCTGCACGTCGGTGAACGACGCCGTGCTGCACGGACTCCCCCACGACTACCGCCTGAAGGACGGCGACCTGCTGAGCCTCGACTTCGCGGCCTCGGTCGACGGATGGGTCGCCGACTCGGCGATCTCCGTCGTGGTCGGCACACCCCGCGACGAGGACCTCCGGCTCATCGACACCACGCGTCGCGCGCTCGACGCCGGCATCGCGGCGGCGCGGCCCGGCAACCGGATCGGCGACATCTCACGGGCGATCGCGGAGGTCGCGAAGGCCGAGGGCTACTCGATCAACACCGACTTCGGCGGCCACGGCGTCGGCAGGACGATGCACGGCGACCCGCACATCCCGAACAACGGCCGGCCGGGCCGCGGGCTGCCCCTGAAGCCCGGGCTCGTCGTCGCCATCGAGCCGTGGTTCCTGCAGACGACCGATCGCATCTTCACCGACCCCGACGGGTGGACGCTCCGGAGCGTCGACGGCTCGCGCGGTGCGCACTCCGAGCACACGGTCGCGATCACCGACGGCGACCCGATCGTCCTCACGCAGCGCGGCTGAGCGGGCACCCGTCCGTCCGGGCCGGCGAGCACCTCGCGCGGTGCGTCAGGCGTCGAACTCGACCTGGATCATCCCGCCGACCACCCGCGTGCGGTAGGTGCGGAGCCCCAGCGACGGATCGGTGAAGCACTCCCCCGTGCCGAGGTCGTAGACCTCCTTGTGCAACGGTGAGGCGATCGTCGGCCGGTCGCCGCGCGAGCCGACGATGCCGCGCGCCATGACGGGTGCGCCCGTGTGCGGATCGTGGTGGTCGACCGCGTACACCTCGTCACCCTCGACGCGCACCAGCGCGACCATCCGGGCGCCCACGAGGGCGACTTCGCCCCACCCGGGCTCGAGGTCGGCGACCCCGCACGCGGGGACCCAGTCGGTGGTGAGTTCCATGGTCGACGTCATGCGCGGCTTCCTCTCCTCGGTGACCGAGACGCTACGGGCCGCATGTTTCAGTGGCCGCGACAGCGGTGTTTCGCCCCCGTGAAACCCCCCTCACACGACGCGCGGAGTCATGCAAGGTCTCCGAGCAGTTGTGTTACGGCCCCGAAACAGGAGCGAAACCGCGCCGCCGTACGCTCACCGGCAACCCAGGACCGGAGGAGCCATGAACGACACCGAGACCGACGCCGTCGCCCTGCGCGACGTCCTCGTCGTCGGCGGCGGGCCCGCCGCGCACCGACTCGCCGACAGCCTGCACGCCCGCGACGGCGGCCGCACGCTCCGCGTGACCGTCGTCGGCGACGAGGTGCATGCGCCGTACGACCGGGTCGCGCTGAGCAGCCGGCTCGCCGACACCGCGGCCGACCTCGCCCTCGCCCCGACGCCGTGGACCGTCGGTTCGGTGCGCCTGGTCACCGGCGACCGCGTCACCGACGTGGATGCCGCGGCCGGCGTCGCGACCACCGCGAACGGCCTCGAGCTCCGGTTCGACGAGCTCGTGCTCGCGACCGGGTCGAGCGCGCCGGTGCCGCCGATCCCCGGCAGCGAGCACATCCGCGTGTACCGCACGATCGACGACGTCGACGCCCTCGTCGCCGAGACCCGCGAGCTCGCCGAGCGTCTCGGCCGTGCCCCGCGCGTCGTCGTCGCGGGCGGCGGCCTCCTCGGCCTCGAGGCCGCCGGGGGCCTCGCGAAGCTCGGCGCCGATGCGGCGATCGTGCACTCCGGCTCCTGGCTGATGTCGGCGCAGCTCGACGAGGGCGCCGGGCGCGCCCTCGGGCGCATCATCTCCGGCCAGGGCATCGACCTGCACCTCGGGGTCCGCCCCGCGAAGGTGCTCACCGGCAGCGGCGGCGTCGTGGGGGTGGAGCTCACCGACGACCGCCGCGTCGACGCCGATCTCGTCGTGTTCGCGATCGGGATCACGCCACGCGACGAGCTGGCTCGGGCGATGGGGCTCGAGCTCGGACCGCGCGGCGGCGTCGCGATCGACACGAGCTGCGCGGCATCCGTGCCGAACGTCTGGGCCATCGGCGAGGTCGCGAGCTTCGAGGGACGCTGCACGGGCCTCGTCGCCCCGGCGAACGCGATGGCGGAGGTAGTCGCCGACCGGCTCCTCGGCGGCGCCGCCGAGTTCACGACGGTCGACGACGCGACGAAGCTGAAGCTCGCGGGCGTCGACGTCGCGAGCTTCGGCGACGCGCTCGCACGGACCGACCGGGCGCTCGAGATCGTCTACGCCGACCCCGCACGCGGCATGTACCAGAAGCTCGTCATGACCGATGACGCGAAGACCCTGCTCGGCGGGATCTTCGTCGGCGACGCGTCGCCGTACGCCTCGCTCCGGCCGCTGCTCGGCACCGAGCTGTCAGGCGAGCCGGCCGCGTACCTGTCGGCGTCGGGCATGGAGGCGCCCGCCGGCGACGAGTTGCCGGCATCCGCCCTCGTCTGCGCCTGCAACAACGTCGCGGCCGGCACGATCCGCGATGCGGTGACCGGGCCGCACGGCGGGCACGAGGAGGGCTGCGCCGAACTCGGCCCGCTGAAGGCCTGCACCCGTGCCGGAACCCAGTGCGGGTCGTGCGTGCCGCTCGTGAAGAAGCTGCTCGAGGCCGAGCTGACGAAGTCGGGCACGGCCGTCTCGCATGCGCTGTGCGAGCACTTCCCGATCTCGCGTCAGGAGATCTTCGAGTCCGTGCGCGTGCTGGAGCTCGCCTCGTTCGAGGAGATCATCGGTCGACTCGGCACCGGCCGCGGCTGCGACGTGTGCAAGCCCGTCGTCGCCTCCGTGCTCGCCGCGCAGCACGGCGCGTACATCCTCGACGGCGGTCGCGGCGGGCTGCAGGACACGAACGACCGCGCGATGGCGAACATGCAGAAGGACGGCACGTACTCGGTGGTGCCGCGCATCCCGGCCGGCGAGATCACGCCGCAGAAGCTCGCCGTCATCGCGCAGGTCGCCACCGACTTCGGCCTCTACACGAAGATCACGGGCGGCCAGCGGATCGACCTGTTCGGCGCCCGGCTCGACCAGCTCCCCGACATCTGGAAGCGGCTCATCGACGCCGGCTTCGAGTCGGGGCAGGCGTACGGCAAGGCGCTGCGGAACGTGAAGAGCTGCGTCGGCTCGACCTGGTGCCGCTACGGCGTGCAGGACTCGGTCGCGATGGCGATCCGCCTCGAACTCCGCTACCGCGGGCTGCGGTCGCCGCACAAGCTCAAGTTCGGCGTCTCGGGCTGTGCGCGCGAGTGCGCCGAGGCCCGCGGCAAGGACGTCGGCGTGATCGCGACCGACCAGGGCTGGAACCTCTACGTCGGCGGCAACGGCGGGTTCCAGCCGGCGCACGCGCAACTGCTGGCGAGCGACCTCGACGACGAGACGCTCATCCGGTACATCGACCGCTACATGATGTACTACATCCGCACCGCCGACCGGCTGCAGCGCACCGCGCGGTGGATCGAGGACATCGACGGGGGGCTCGAGCACGTGCGCGACGTGGTCGTGCACGACTCGCTGGGGCTCGCCGACGAGCTCGAGGCGGCGATGGCGACGCACGTCGACACGTACGAGGACGAGTGGGCGGCCACCCTCGCCGACCCCGAGCGGCTGCGCCGCTTCCGGCCCTTCGTGAACGCCCCCGACCCCGACGACCCCGAGGGTGCGGCGGTCTCGGCGCTCGCGCGCGTCGAGGAGCGCGGGCAGCTCCGACCCGCCCGCCCCGACGAGATCGCCCGCGGCGAGGCCGTCCTCGTCGCCGGTCCCACGATCCCGGTCCGGGGGGCCGACGGATGACCGGGCGGGTGACCCTCGTCGGCGGCGGACCGGGTCGGGAGGAACTGCTCACGGTGGCAGCCGTCAGGGCGCTCGGCTCGGCCGATGTCGTGCTGTACGACCGGCTCGCGCCGCACGCACGCCTGGCCGAACTCGCGCCCGACGCCGAGCTCGTCGACGTCGGCAAGCGGCCCGGCCATCACGCGCTGCCGCAGGAGGAGATCGAGGCGCTCCTCGTCGCGCATGCGATCGCGGGCCGTCACGTCGTCCGCCTCAAGGGCGGCGACCCCTACGTGTTCGGACGCGGCGGCGAGGAGGTGCTCGCCTGCCACCGGGCCGGCGTGCCGGTGGAGGTCCTGCCGGGAGTGACGAGCGCCGTCGCGGTGCCCGGTGCCGCCGGTATCCCCCTCACGCATCGCGGGATCAGCCGCCTCTTCACCGTCGTCTCCGGGCACGCGCCGCTCAGCGACGACGAGCTCCGGCATCTCGCCGGCCTCGGCGGCACGATCGTCGTGCTCATGGGTGTGGGCACGCTTCCGCAGCTCGCCGCGGGCCTCGCGCGCCACGGGATGGCCGGTACGATGCCCGTCGCGATCATCGAGCGCGGGTTCCGCTGCGATCAGCGCACGACGATCGCCGACCTCTCGGGCATCGTGGCGGCGGCCGGACTCGCGCGGGTGGGTTCGCCCGCGGTGATCGTCGTCGGCGAGGTCGTCCGCCTCGCACACGACGGCGACCGCACCGCAGCCGAGCTCATGGAGCGCGCGGCGGGTTTCGCGGCGGTGGACGCATGACCGACCAGGCCGAGGCGACGATCGGGTTCCGGCCCGATCAGCTCGAGGGGTTCCGGATCGGCGTGACGAGCGACCGCCGTTCCGCGGACCTCATCGACGCGTTCGTCCGCCGCGGCGCCCAGGTCGTCCACGCGCCGACCATCCGCATGGCGAACGCGAGCTCCGACGAGCCCGTGATCGCCGACACGCGCGCGATCATCGAGGCACGCCCCGACGTGCTGCTCGCGACGACCGCGTACGGCGTGCGCCGTTGGTTCGAGGTGGCGGATGCCGCGGGGCTCGGCGACGACCTGCTGTACGCGCTCGGCCGCACCGCCATCCTCGTCCGCGGGCCGAAGGCGCGCGGCGGCATCCGCGCGGCCGGCCTCGACGACGTCGGCATGAGCGCCGAGGAGACCACCGAGTCGCTGATCGACGAGGTGCTGGCGACGCATCCGCCCGGCCTCACCGTCGCGGTCCAGCTGCACGGCTACCTGCCGCCGAAGGCGCTCGACCGCCTGCGCGACGCGCACGATCGGGTCCTCACCGTCGAGCCGTACCGCTGGATCGACCCGGACCTCACCGACGAGCGGGTGGACCGGCTCATCGAGGCCGCCTGCACGGGCGGGCTCGACTGCATCACGTTCACCAGCGCGCCCGCCGTGCACGCACTCCTCATGGCCGCGGAGGCCCGGGGCCGCCACGACGACCTCGTCGATGCGATGCGCGGACCCGTGGTCGCGGCGACCGTCGGCCCCGTGACCTCCGCGCCGCTCGTCGCGGCGGGGATTCACCCGCTCCAGCCCGATCGGTTCCGCATGGGCGCGATGATCCGGCAGGTCTGCGAGCACCTCGAGGACACGCGCGTGGTCCGCCTCGAGACCCAGCACGGCCCGCTCGCGCTGCGCGGCTCGGTCGTCGAGGTGCGCGGACGCCGCGTGGCGCTGCCCCCCGTCGCACTCTCGATCCTCCGGCCGCTCGTCCTGGCCAGGGGCAGCGTCGTCGCCCGCGACCGCCTCGCCGCGGGCATGCCGGGCACGGCCGACGAGCACGCCCTCGAGGTCGCGCTGAGCCGCCTGCGGCAGACCCTCGGCGTGCCCGGTCTCATCTCGACCGTGGTCAAGCGCGGCTACCGGATCGACGTCTGACCATGACCTCACATCGGCCTCTGCGACAGGTGAGCAGGTGGGAACACGAAGTTCACCACCCGCGCCGGTCGGGGAAACACGCCGTGGATAACGTCGCCTCCACAGCTCGACGAGAGCCCGACTTCCACCGGAGGCACCGATGACCGAGACCCTGTCCGTCCCCACGGCAGCGGCCCCCGCGGCCCCTGCCACGCACGCGCCGCCCACCGGCGCGATCACCCGTCGCCCCGGCCGTTGGATCGACGGCTGGGACCCCGAGAACCACGTCCAGTGGGAGGGCGAGGGCCGGCGGATCGCCGCCCGGAACCTCCGCTGGTCGATCTTCGCCGAGTTCCTCGGCTTCGTCGTCTGGCAGCTCTGGTCGATCGTGGTGGTCGCGCTCCCGGCCGCCGGGTTCGCGTTCGAGACGGGTCAGGTGTTCTGGCTCATCTCGATCCCGGCGCTCGTCGGCGCGACGCTCCGCATCCCGTACACGTTCATGGTCCCCCGCTTCGGCGGCCGCAACTGGACGATCGTGTCGGCGGGCCTGCTGCTCATCCCGGCGATCGGCCTCGCGATCGCGGTGGGCAACCCCGAGACGCCCTTCGGCGTGATGCTCGCGA
The DNA here is from genome assembly GCF_044769845.1 of Agromyces sp. GXQ0307. Taxonomy (NCBI): domain Bacteria; kingdom Bacillati; phylum Actinomycetota; class Actinomycetes; order Micrococcales; family Microbacteriaceae; genus Agromyces; species Agromyces sp. GXQ0307. Next base: position 542,133 of record NZ_JBIZVY010000003.1, read on the forward strand.
TCGCGGCGCTCGCCGGCTTCGGCGGCGGCAACTTCGCCAGCTCCATGGCGAACATCACCTACTTCTACCCGCAGCGGGAGAAGGGCTGGGCGCTGGGACTGAACGCCGCTGGCGGCAACCTCGGGGCGTCCGTCGCGCAGTTCGTGGTGCCGATCGCGATCACCATCGGCGCGGCCGTCACGCTGAACCTCCCGCTCGCGGGATGGATCTGGGTACCGTTCATCATCATCGCGATGGTCGGTGCGGCGCTCCGCATGGACAACCTCTCGAATGCGAAGGCGGATGTCGCGGCCTCGCTCGCCGCCCTGAAGGAGCCGCACCTGTGGATCCTCGCCGTGCTCTACATCGGCACGTTCGGCTCGTTCATCGGGTTCGCGGGCGTCTTCCCGAAGCTGATCGCCGACCAGTTCCCCGACTTCTCCGCGTTCCACGTGGGGTCGGCGACGCTGTCGCTCGCGTTCATGGGTGCGCTCGTCGGCTCGCTCGCCCGGCCCTACGGCGGGCGCCTCGCCGACCGGTTCGGCGGCACGCAGATCACGATCGCGGCATTCGCCGTGATGGCGCTCGGCGCGCTCGCCGTGGTCTGGACGCTCCCGCTCGGCAACTTCTGGCTCTTCCTCGGCCTCTTCCTGGTGCTCTTCACCGCGTCGGGCGTCGGCAACGGCTCGACGTACCGGATGATCCCGACGGTGTTCGCGCTCCGTGCGGGCGCGCACAACGCGCACGAGTCGGCGGGCGACGTGAGCTCGCAGCGGAAGGCGGCCGCGGCGCTCGGCATCATCTCCTCCGTCGGCGCGTACGGCGGCTTCGTGATCCCGCAGTTGCTCGGCTTCTCGAAGACCACGTTCGGCGACTACACGACGGGCCTCAGCTGGTTCGTGTGGGCGTACGCGGTGATGCTGCTCATCACCGCGGGCGTGTACCTCACGCTCTCGAAGCGCTCCGGACACCGGATCTGACCGGAGCGGGTCGGGCGACCTCACCGTCCGGCCCGCTCCCACCCACCCACCCATCCATCGACGAGACCGGAGGACGACATGGCAGCCGACACCCACTGCCCGTACTGCGCCCTCCAGTGCGCGATGACGCTGACGCCGACGGATGCCGCGGCCGCGCCGGTCGCACCGGGCGCCGCCCCGCCGGCGCCCGTGACCGTCGCGGGCCGGGACTTCCCCACCAACCGGGGCGGGCTCTGCAAGAAGGGCTGGACCTCCGCGGAACTGCTCGCCGCGCCCTCGCGGCTCACGGCCCCGCTCGTCCGCGATGCGGACGGCGCCCTGCGCGAGACCACGTGGGACGCGGTCCTCGACCTCGTCGCCGGCCGTCTCCGCGACATCCGCTCGCAGCACGGTGCCGACGCCGTCGGCGTCTTCGGCGGCGGCGGGCTCACGAACGAGAAGGCCTACCTCCTCGGCAAGTTCGCCCGGCTCGCGCTCGGCACGAGTCGCATCGACTACAACGGCCGCTACTGCATGTCGTCGGCAGCGGCGGCGGGCAACCGCGCCTTCGGCATCGACCGCGGGCTGCCGTTCCCGCTCACCGACCTGGACGACGCCGAGACGATCCTCCTGCTCGGCACGAACGTCGCCGAGACGATGCCGCCGTTCATCGGACACCTCGCCGGGGCGCAGGCGGCCGGCGGACTCGTCGTGGTCGACCCCCGGCGCACGGCCACGGCGAGGCTGACGGACGACGGGCAGGGGCTGCACGTGCAGCCGGCGCCCGGCACCGACCTCATGCTGCTCCTCGGCCTCGCCCACGTCGTGATCGCCGAGCGACTCGTCGACGACCGCTACGTCGCCGCCCGCACCACCGGCCTCGCCGCGCTCCGCAGGAGCGTCGCCCAGTGGTGGCCCGAGCGCGTGCAGTCGGTCACGGGCGTGCCCGCCTCGACGGTCCGGGCGATCGCCCGCCGCCTCGCATCCGGCGGCCGCACGTACGTCCTCACCGGCCGCGGCGTCGAGCAGCATGTCGACGGCACCGACACCGCGACCGCCGCGATCAACCTCGCGCTGCTGCTCGGCCTCCCGGGGCGGCCGGGGAGCGGCTACGGGACGCTCACCGGACAGGGCAACGGCCAGGGCGGCCGCGAGCACGGCCAGAAGTGCGATCAGCTCCCCGGGTACCGCAAGATCACCGATCCGGCCGCCCGAGCCCACGTCGCCCGGGTCTGGGGCGTGACGCCGTCCCACATCCCGGGGCCCGGGCTGCCGGCGATCGAGCTGCTCGGCTCACTCGGCCGGCCCGACGGGGTACGCGCGCTGCTCGTCCACGGCTCGAACCTCGTGGTCTCCTCCCCCAACGTCGCCGACGTGCGCCGCGGCATCGAACGCCTCGACCTCCTCGTCGTCTGCGACTTCGTCCTCTCCGAGACGGCGGCGCTCGCCGACGTCGTGCTCCCCGTCCTGCAGTGGGCCGAGGAGGAGGGCACCATGACGAACCTCGAGGGACGCGTCATCCGTCGTCGCCCCGCCCTCGCGCCGCCGGCAGGTGCCCGCGACGAGCTCTGGCTCATGCACGAACTCGCCCGCCGTCTCGGCTCGACCGCCCGGTTCGACACCGACCCCGAGGCGGTGTTCGAGGAGCTCCGGCTGGCGTCCGAGGGCGGCATCGCCGACTACTCGGGCATCGACTACGCGATGCTCGACGACGGCGCCGAGGCGTACTGGCCGTACCCGCGCGGCGGCACGGGCACGCCGCGGCTGTTCGCGGACCGGTTCCACCACGACGACGGTCTCGCGCGACTGGTGGCCGTCGCACCTCGCACCGGTGCGCGCCCGGCACCGTCGCCGGACGAGCTGACGCTCGTGACGGGGCGGCTTCTCGAGCACTACCAGAGCGGGGCGCAGACGCGTCGGGTTCCGGAACTGCTCGGTGCCCAGCCCGAGGCGCGCGCCGCCATCCACCCCGCCACGGCGGCTCGACTCGGCATCGCCGACGACGAGGCGGTCGAGGTCGCGAACGAGCGCGGGAGGGTCCGCTGCCGAGCACGGCTGACCACCGACATCCGCCCCGACGCCGTGTTCCTGCCGTTCCACTACGGCGACGAGCAGGCCGCCAACCTCCTCACCCCCGACGCGGTCGACCCGATCTCGTCGATGCCGGAGTTCAAGACCAACCTCGTGCGCGTGACGCGCCTCGTCGAAGCGGGAGCCGACTCATGAGCCCTCTCCGGATCGTCCTCATCGGCTACGGCCCCGTCGGTGCGCGCTTCGTCGAGGAGCTGCTGCCCGCCGTGCGCGGCGGCGCGGTCGCGCTCACGGTCGTCGCGGGCGAACCGGTCGAGGCCTACAACCGCGTGCTCGTCGCCGAGTACGCGGTCGGCAACGCCGACCTCGACGCGATGCTCGTCGGCGACCGCGAGACCGCCGAGGCGGCAGGGGCCGCGATCCTCCTTGACGTTCGGGCGACACGGATCGACCGCGACGCACACCTGGTCCACCTCTCGACCGGTGGAACCCTCCCCTACGACCGGCTGGTGCTCGCCACCGGCGCCCGCGCCAACGTGCCCACGCTCGACGGCGTCGAGCGCCCGCGCCGCGACCTCGCCGACCTCGAGCGCCAGCCGGCCCGGCTCGTCGCACGCGACGACGACCTGCCCGCGGGCGTCACCGCGCTCCGCGACCTCGACGACGCCGAACGCGTGCTCGCGGCCGTCCGGGGCCGGCGGCGCATCGTCGTGCTGGGCGCCGGCGTGCTCGGCCTCGAACTCGCGCTCGCGGCCGCCCATGCGGGCGCGCAGGTGTGCGTCGTGCACCACGGGCCGCATCCGATGCCGCGCAACCTCGACCGCGGCGGCGGGCACGTACTGCGCTCCGCGCTCCGCCGCACGGGCATCACGGTCATCGCGCACAGCCGCGCCGAGGCGATCGGGTTCCGCACCGACGACGACGGCACACGCCGTTTCGACATGCTCGTCACGGCCGACGGCAAGCAGGTCCGGGGCGACCTGCTCGTGCTCTCGTGCGGCGTGAGCCCGCGGAACGAGCTCGCCACCCTCGCCGGACTCCGCACGGCCGTCGGCGTCGTCGTCGGACCCGACCTCCGCAGTTGGAGCGACCCCGACGTGTACGCCATCGGCGACTGCGCGCAGGTCGTCGAGCGCACGGAGGAGACCGCCGGCCGCCGGATCCTGCCCGGCGCCCCCTCCGGGCTCATCGGACCCGGATGGCGTCAGGCGGAGCACCTCGCCGGCCGGTTCGCCGCCGAGGCGGCGAGCCCGTCGAACGGATCGACCTTCGCGCCCCTCGCACCCGAGCGCGACGCGATCGTCATGCTCAAGGCCGAGCACGTCGACGTCGTCGCCGTCGGCGACGTCTCCGCCGACCCGTGGGACGACGATGCGCTCTCGCCGCGACGTCGAGTCGCCCAGTGGGCCGACCCCGAGCACCTGCGCTACGTGAAGATGGTCACCGAGGACGGGATCCTCACGGGCTTCGCGAGCGTCGGGATGCCGCGGACGGCGGCCGAATTGACGCTGCTGTTCGAGCGACGCGCCGAGCTGCCCGCCGACCGATCCCTCCTGCTGCGCTTCGACGGGCCGGACGACGACCCGTCGGGGAACGCCGACGCGTTCGCCCCCGAGGCGACGGTGTGCTGGTGCAACGGCGTCACCGTCGGCCGAATCGAGGAGTCGGCGGCGTGCGGCAACGCGACGGTCGAGTGCGTCGGGCGCGACACGCGAGCGGGCACGGGCTGCGGCGGATGCCGCGGGCGCATCGCCGAGGTCCTGGCCCGCGCCGCCGAGGCCGACGGGGTGTCGAGCCTCACGGCCTGACCGATCGCGCCGGAACGCGGAGGCGGCATCCGCCCCGCCCGGCGTCGTGACGCGTGCGGCGCGGCGTCCGCGACTCGGCCGTCGCCGTCGCGTCGATCGCCTCAGGCGTGCTCGCGCTGCTCCTGCTCGACGGCCGAGTACCGGTCGAGGACCAGTTCGACGAGGGCGGGCGGCGGGGCCGCGACCGGGACGAGCAGCGGATCGGCGACGGCGTCGGCGCCGGCGGCCACGGCCTGGTCGTAGAAGGTGCCCGGCGCGAGCAGGTAGGGCCCGACGACGATCCTGGACCCGGGATGCACCTCGCGGATCATCTCGATCGCGTCCGGCAGCCGCGGGATCGCCGCAGCGATGAACCCCACGGTGACCGACCGGCCGAGTCGCTGGCCGAGACGCCTGGCGGTCTCGAAGCACTCGCGCACGGCACGCGGGTCGTTCGAACCCGCCGCCGCGAGGAGGACGGTGTCGCCGTCGGCGAGCCCCGCGGCGAGCAGTCGCTCGGCGAGCACCTCGACGAGGCGTTCGTCGGGTCCGAGCTCGGCGGCCAGGCGCGCCGACCCGCCGATGCGGTCGAGGCCGAGCGAGAGTCCGGTCCGCACGTGGAAGCCCGCGGACAGCACGAGGGGGACGATGACCGCGTCGGGCTCGGCGGCGGCCTCGAGCGCGGCGCCGATATCGGCGTTGCTCGCGTCGACGAAGGTGATCGACACGTCGAGGTCGGGGCGGGCCGAGGCGACGCCGTCGATGAGGCGGATCACCGCTTCGCGGTTGGCGGTCGACGGGGTCCCGTGGGTGACGGCCACGAGGCGGAGCGGCGGGCGGCGGACCGGATCCGACACGTGCCCGGCATCGCTCGTCCGACCCATCTCACGCCCGCACCTTCCGGCGGAATCCGGTCTCACCCGCCGATCCGACGGTATTCAGGGCGTGTTTCGCCGAGCACACCCACGTGTTTCCGGCGCGTGAAGAGTCCCCCTCACGCAGCGGCGGCGCCGGCGCGACTCAGCGGGCGTCGGGGCGGTCGTCGCGGAGCAGTTCGGGCCGGACGCGCCTGGTGCGCTCGACCTGCTGTTCGTGACGCCACTCGGCGACCCTGCCGTGATGCCCGGAGAGCAGCACGGGTGGCACCTCGAGCCCGCGCCAGACGGCGGGCTTGGTGTAGCTCGGGTACTCGAGCAGTCCGTCCTCGTGCGATTCCTCGACGAGGCTCTCGGGGTTGCCGACGACCCCAGGGACGAGCCGGCCGGCGGCCTCGATCATCGCCATGACGGCGACCTCGCCGCCGTTCAGCACGTAGTCGCCGAGGCTGATCAGCCGGACGCGCATGCGCGTCGCGTAGTGGTCGACGACGCGCTGGTCGATCCCCTCGTAGCGGCCGCAGGCGAACACGAGGTGCTGCTCCTCCGCGAGTTCGCGGGCGGTCGCCTGCGTGAACGGCTCGCCCGCCGGCGATGGCACGACGAGCAGCGCATCGGACTCGCCCTCGCCGATGATCGAGTCGAGGGCCTCGCCCCACGGCTCGGGCTTCATGACCATGCCGGCGCCGCCGCCGTACGGCGTGTCGTCGACCGTGCGGTGACGGTCGTGGGTGAAGTCGCGGAGATCGTGCGTGACGACCTCGATCAGGCCCGTCTGGCGCGCCTTGCCGAGCAGCGACAGGTCGAGTACGTCGAAGAACGACGGGAAGATCGTGACGATGTCGATGCGCATCGTCGGAGCCTACGCGCCGGGGTTCTCGTCGGACGCGGCGGCGGAGTCATCGCCGGCGACCGCATCGGCGACGGATGCCTCGGCCTCGCCGCTGCCGGCAGGGGCGTCCGGTTCGTCGGGGAGCTCCTCGAAGAGTCCGGGCGGCGGCGTGACGGTGAGCGTGCCGGCCTCGACGTCGACCTCCGGCACGAACGCGGCCACGAAGGGCACCATCACGTCGCCCTGCTTCGTCTTCACCACGAGCAGGTCCTGTGCGGGCAGGTGGTCGACGTGCGCGACCTGGCCGATGCGCTCGCCGTCGCGCACCACCTCGAGGCCGATGAGCTGGTGGTCGTACCAGGCGTCGGGCTCGGGCTCCTCGTCGACGGGCTGGTCGACCCAGAGGATGGCCTTCACGAGGCCCTCTGCGGCGGTGCGGTCGTCGACGCCCTCGAAGAAGCCGACCGGTTGACTGTTGTACCAGCGCAGCTCGCGGAAGGTGAGCGTGCGACCGTGCCACGGCGAGTCGGCGGGCACCTGCAGCGAGAACACCGCCCCGGGCACGAATCGCCGCTCGGGGTCGTCGGTGTAGAGCTCGAGCTTCAGTGCGCCCTTGAGCCCGTGCGCCTTCGTCAGCCGTCCGACGCGGAGCTGCTGGGGGCGGGTTGCCTCGGCCACGTCAGTCGTCGGTGTCGACGACGTCGACGCGGACCCGGCGACCGTCGGCGAGGGCGGCGACGATCGTGCGCAGCGACTTCGCGGTGCGACCGGACCGCCCGATGACGCGGCCGAGGTCCTCGGGGTGCACGTGCACCTCGAGGACCTCGCCGCGTGCGCTCGACGCGGAGACGACCTTCACCTCGTCGGGGTGATCGACGATCCCCTTGACGAGGTGCTCGAGCGCGGAAGTGAGCAAGGCCTACGCCTCGTCCGACGCGGTCTCGTCGGCGGCCTCGGGAGCCTCGGTGGGCTCCTCGGCCTTGGCCGGCTTCTCGGCCTTGGGCTTGACGACCGACTTCTTGGCCGTGTCGACCTCGTACTCGGCCTTCGGCGCGGCGGTCTGGACGGTGTTCTTGGCGTTCTTGTCGCCCTTGAACGTGCCCCAGTCGCCGGTCAGCTTGAGGATGGCGAGCACCTGCTCGGTCGGCTGGGCGCCGACGCTGAGCCAGTACTGCGCGCGGTCCGACTTCACCTCGATGAACGAGGGGTTCTCGGTCGGGTGGTACTTGCCGATCTCCTCGATCACGCGACCGTCGCGCTTGGTGCGCGAGTCGGCGACGACGATGCGGTAGTACGGGGCACGGATCTTGCCGAGCCGCTTGAGGCGGATCTTGACAGCCACGATTCTCCTGGATGTGTTGTGAGGTAGGCGAACTGACAGCCGTGAGCGTGGGGTGCACACTCGGCGGAAGCTCAATGGGTGCTCTGCGCGCCGGATAGAGGGTCGGGCGGTACAGAACTCGACTGACCATTCTTGCAGATTCCGCGCCGAAACGAGAATCCTCCCGGTCGTGCGCGTGAATACGATGGGCGCATGGGCGGCACCCTCGACTCCCTCCCCTTCATCGACGGGCCCGCGATCGCCGAGCGCGTGTCGATGCGGGCGGCCATCGACGCGATCGGGCGGGTGCTCCGCGCCGGCCACGATCCCGATGCCGATCCGCCGCGGGGCGTCGTCGACGTCAGCCACGGCCAATTGCTGCTGATGCCCTCCGAGCTCGGCGGATGGGTCGGCCAGAAGCTCGCCACCGTCGCACCGGGGAACCCGGCGCGCGGCTTGGAGCGGATCCAGGCGCTCTACGTCCTCATCGACGCGGAGACGCTCGCTCCGGTCGCGCTGCTCGACGGCACCGAGCTCACGAGCCTCCGCACGCCGGCGGTGTCGGCCGCCGCGCTCGAGGTCGTCGCCGCACCCGATGCCGCCTCGCTCGTCGTGTTCGGCACCGGCCCGCAGGGCGTCCGGCACGTCGAGGCGATGCGCGCGATCCGCCCGATCGACCGAGTCAGGTTCGTCGGTCGGGATCCGGATCGGGCACGACGAGCGGTCGCGGGCGCCGCCGGACCGGGGCTCGATGTCGCGGTCGGCACCACGGCGGATGTCGCCGACGCCGATCTCGTCGTCTGCGCCACGACCGCACGCGACCCGCTGTTCGACGGCGCCCTCGTGCCCGACCACGCGGCGATCGTCGCCGTCGGTTCGCACGAGCCCGCCGCCCGCGAGCTGCCGGGCGACCTCCTCGGTCGCGCCGACGTGATCGTCGAGTCGACGCGCGTGGCGCTCCGCGAGGCCGGCGACGTGATCCTCGCGATCGGCGAGGGCCGCCTCTCCGCCGACGAACTGATCCCGATGTCGGCGCTGTTCGACGGCTCGCCCGTGCCATCCGGTCGCCACGTCGTCGTGAAGACCTGCGGCATGGGCTGGCAGGACCTCGCGATCGCACCCCTCGCCCTCGGGGAAGGATCGACCGGATGACGCGATGGCGGACCGAGGACTGGCACACGGCGGGCGAGCCGTTCCGGATCGTGCTCGACGTCCCGACCGAGGGCGCGACCGTCGCCGAGCGGCGGGTGGAGGCCATGACCGGACCCGCCGAGGCCCTCCGCAGGTTCCTGTGCCTCGAACCGCGCGGGCACGACGACATGTACGGCGGCTTCATCACGCCGCCCGACGATGCCGGCGCGGACTTCGGCGTGCTGTTCTGGCACAAGGACGGGTTCTCGACCGCGTGCGGGCACGGCACGATGGCGCTCGGCGCCTGGGCCGTGCGCACCGGGCGCGTGGCCGCGCCCGACGACGGCGAGGCGGTCGTGACCATCGACGTACCGAGTGGTCGCGTGCAGGCGCGCGTGCAACGACGCGCCGGACGCACGACGGGCGTCGTGTTCCGGAACGTCCCGTCGCGTGTGCTCGCGACCGGGCTCCGCCTCGAGACCAGCCGGGGCGCCGTCGAGGTCGACCTGGTGTTCGGCGGCGCGGTGTACGCGACGCTGCCCGCCGCCGCACTCGGCCTGTCGGTGACGCCCGCGCACACGATCGAGCTCATCCGCCTCGGCCGCGAGATCAAGTGGGCCCTGAACGACCACCCCGACGCGCAGGTCGGCGACGCGCGCCTGTCGGGTGTCTACGGCACCATCCTCGTCGACGACCTCGGGCGCACCGGCGATGGGCCGTGGCAGCGGAACGTGACCGTCTTCGCCGACGGCGAGGTCGACCGGAGCCCGTGCGGCTCGGGCACCGCGGCGCGGGTGGCGCTCCTGGCGCACACGGGCGAGCTCGCCGACGGCGAGGTGCTCACGCACGACTCGATCATCGGAACGCGATTCCACGCGCGAGTGGCCGAGCGCACCGCCGACGGCGTCGTGCCCGAGGTCACCGGGCAGGCGTATCGCGTCGGCGCGTGCGAGTTCGAACTCGACCCCGACGACCCGCTCGCGGCCGGGTTCAGCCTGCGCTGATGAGCGTCCGCCCGCGGCGGGTTCCGTGTGCGGCGACGGGAGCGGGCGCGATCAGAAGACGAACCCCTCCTGGAACGGGTCATCGGGATCGAGCACGTACTGGGCGAAGCCCGTGATCCAGGCGCGGCCGCTGATCGTCGGCACGACGGCGGTCACGCCGCCGACCGCGGTCTCGCGCAGGAGCCGCCCGGTGAACTCGCTGCCGATGAACGACTCGTTGACGAAGTCGGTCTCGAGCCCGAGCTCGCGGCGCGCGTGCAGCTCCGCCATCCGCGCGCAGGTCCCGGTGCCGCACGGCGACCGGTCGAACCACCCCGGATGGATCGCCATCGCGTGTCGCGACCGCACGGCGTCGGAGCCCGGGGCGATGAACTCGACGTGGTGCACGTGGTCGGCGCCCTCGAGTTCGGGATGGCGCGGCGGGGCCTGGGTGTTGATCGCCTCCATGATCGCGAGTCCGGCCGCGAGGATGTCGTCCTTGCGGGCGCGGTCGAACGGCAGCCCGAGCGCGTCGAGTTCGACGAGGGCGTAGAAGTTGCCGCCGAACGCGATCGAGTACGGCACGGTCCCGACGCCCGGCACCTCGATGGAGGCATCCAGCCGTTCGACGAAGCTCGGCACGTTCTCGAGCGTCACGCGCGTCGCACGGCCGCCCTCGACCTCGACGCGCGCGACGACGAGGCCGGCCGGCACGTCGAGCCGGATCTCGGTGACCGGCTCGACCACCTCGACCATGCCCGTCTCGACGAGGACCGTCGCGACGCCGATCGTCCCGTGGCCGCACATCGGCAGGAACCCGCTCGCCTCGATGAAGACGACGCCCCAGTCGGCGTCGTCACGTGCGGGCGGCTGCAGCAGCGCACCCGACATCGACGCGTGGCCGCGCGGCTCGTTCATGAGGAAGCCGCGGAGCCCGTCGAGGTGGGCCATGGCGTGGAGGCGCCGATCGTTCATGGTGGCGCCGGGGATCCGGCCGACTCCGCCCGTGACCACCCGGGTCGGCATCCCCTCGGTGTGGGAGTCGACCGCCGTGATCACGCGGCGCGCCCGCATCAGCGGGCCGCCAGCGCGGCGAGCGCCCGCTCGGTGTCTGCGGTGACCTGCGCGCGCTGCTCCGCGGAGAGCGGGCCGCGGGGCGGTCGGGTCGGCCCGCCGTAGGAGTTGCCGCAGAGGTCCATGGAGAGCTTGATCGCCTGCACGAACTCGGTGCGCGAGTCCCAGCGGAACACCGCGACGAGCTGCTCGTACAGGGCCTTCGCCTCGTGCCAGTCCCCGCGCGCGCACAGGTCGTACAGCTCGACCGCCTCCGTCGGGAACGCGTTCGGGTATCCGGCGAACCAGCCGACGGCGCCGTTCACCATGAGCTCGAAGAGCACGTCGTCGGCGCCGGCGATGACGTCGATGTCGCAGAGCTCCCGGATCTCGTACACGCGCCGGACGTCGCCCGAGAACTCCTTGATCGCGACGACCTCGGGGATCTCGGCGAGCTTCGCGACGAGCGAGGGCACGAGGTCGACCTTGGTGTCGAAGGGGTTGTTGTAGGCCATGATCGGCAGGCCGGCCTTCGCGACCTCCTCGTAGTGCGCGATCACCTCGCCCTCGTCCGCACGGTAGAGCGTCGGCGGGAGGAGCAGCACGCCGTCGGCGCCGTCCTCGCGAGCGAGTTCCGCCCACCTCCGCGCCTGGTGGCTTCCGACGCCGTGGGCTCCGGCGACGACGATCCCGCGCCCGTCGACCGCCTCGACGGCGACCTGGATGACCCGGCGGCGCTCCTCGTCGGTGAGGGACGAGTACTCGCCGAGCGACCCGTTCGGCCCGACGCCGCGGCATCCGCTGCGCATGAGGAAGTCGACGTGCTCGGCGAAGCGGTCGTAGTCGACGGCGAGTCCGGCGGGAGCCGAGTCGTCCTCGCGGAAGGCGAGGGTGGTCGCGACGATCACGCCGCCGAGGTCCATGGTGCCGGTCATGCGTCGTCCGTCCTCCGGGTCGCTGTGAGTAATATGTCACATGCTACGTGTCCGGACCGGCGTCGGCAAGCACTGCCAGTTCGCCGAGCCGCAGCGGGGCGAGCACCGGTCGACGGTCGAAGGCGACGGATGTCGCGGCTCCGCCCGACTCGGCGACGATCGTCTCCACCGCCCGGCCGCACGTGCGCCCCTGGCACGGACCGAGCCCCGCACGCGTCGCGAGCCGCATCGCGCGGACCGGCACGTCGGCGCGCTCGACGATCGCCCGCCGCGTGACGGCCTCGCAGCGGCACACGATCGTGTCGTCGTCGAGCCACGACGTCCATCCGGGTCGGATCCCGTGCGCCCGCTCGAGGCGCGCCGCGAACCTTCGCAGGCGACGCCTCGCGGTCAGCGGTCCCGTGAGCCGATGGTCGTCGGGCGCGCCTCCCGCGGCGACGAACCCCGCGACGGCCCCCTCGGCGAGCGCGGCGTCGGCACCGCCGATCCCGGTGACCTCTCCGGCGGCGAACACCCCGGCGATGCTCGTGCGCTGCGCGTCGTCCACGGCGACGAACCTCCCGCGATGATCGCCGTCGATCGCGCACCCGAGGGCGAGCGCCGCCTCGAGCCGGGGCGTGAAACCGTGGCCGAGCGCCACTGCATCGCACGCGACCTCGCGCTCGGTGCCCGGGACCGGGCGCCAGTCGGCGTCGAGCCGGGCGACGACCGCACCCTCTACGCGGTCACCGCCCAGCACACGGACCACGGCGCTCCCCGCCCGGTATGGGATCCGATCGCGGGCGAGGGCGCCGACGTACCCGAGGAACTCCCCCGCCTTCGCCGAGAGCTCCCACGGCCGCGGGAGCCATCCGCCGGCGAGCGCAGTCGCGCGGGCCGCCTCGTGCACGCCGACCACGTGCGATCCGGCGAGCGCGAGCGAGCGCGCGACGGGAAGCAGGAACGGCCCCGAACCGCTCACGAGCGTGCGACGCCCCACGGCGACGCCGTCGCGCTTCGCGAGCGCCTGCGCGGCGCCGGCCGTGGTCACGCCCGGAAGGGTCCACCCGGGGACGGGGAGCGCGAGGTCGTGCGCCCCCGTGGCCACGACGACCGCGTCGGCGTCGACCTCGAGCGCGGTCCGACGGTCGCCGTCGGCCTCGCCGACCACGGCGCGCAGCCGGACCCCATCGGCGGACGCCTCGGCCGACCACACGCTCGCGCCGACGTGCACCTGCACGTCGCCGGCGGCCAGTGCGCCGCGGAGCCGCTCGAACCGCTGCCATCCGTGCTGGAGGCGCGGATCGGTGAGCCGCTCGTGATGCCGCCAGAACTGGCCCCCGAGCCGGTCGCCCTCGTCGAGCAGGCTCACCCTGCCGCCGGCGGCGAGGGCGGCCTGCGCGGCCGCGAGTCCGGCCGGCCCGCCGCCGAGGATCGCGACATGCCTCATCCGCGCACCTCCCGATCGACGCGATCGCCGTCGACGGCCTCCCGCCGGCACGCGCGGACCCCCTCGACGCCGTTGACGGTCACGAGGCAGTCGTGGCACACGCCGATGCCGCAGAACACGCCCCGCCCTCCGGTCTGCGAGGTGCGCCAGGCGGTGCGGCCGGCGCCGATGAGCACGCCCGCGATGGTCTGTCCCGCCCGGCCGTGCACGGGCTCGCCGTCGACGGTGATGCGGATCATGCGGTCTCCCGGAGGCCGCGCCGGCTCGGCAGGAACGGCGTCGGATCGAGGCCGGTCGGGGCACCGAGCACGGCGTGCGCGACGAGTTCGGCGGTGGCCGGCGCGAGCCCGATGCCGGCGCCCTCGTGGCCGGTCGCGTGCACGAGCCCCGCGACATCCGGATCGTCGCCGATCACGGGCAGGTGGTCGGGTGCGTACGGGCGGAAGCCGACGTAGCTGCGCAGCAGCATCGTGTGCTCGAGGAACGGGAAGAGCCGGACGGCCTTGCCCGCGATCGCCGCCGCGGGTGCGGGGCCGGGCCGCTCGTCGAAGCCGACGCGCTCGCGGCTCGAGCCGATCAGCACGGTTCCACCGGGCGTCGACTCGACGACGGTCGAGGTCTGCAGGGCCGCGTCGCCCGACCCGACCGCGCCGACGTAGTCGCTGTCGTAGACCTTGTGGAACACGCGCTGCGGCATCGGCGTCGTGACGAGGATCACGCCGCGCCGGGGACGGATGTCGAGCCGGGCACCGAGACGGGCCGCGACCTCCCCCGCCCAGGGTCCGGCGCAGTTCACGACCACGTCGGCCGCGATCGAGCCGGCGGTCGTGCGCACGCCGGCGAGGCGGCCGGGCGGTCCGAGCCCGCCCGCGACCTCGGCGATCTCGAGCCGCGCGCCCCGACGGAGGGCCGTCGCGAGCAGCGCCTGCGTCGCGTTCGACGGCTGCACCTGGGCGTCGTCGGGGTAGTGCACGGCACGGGCGACCTCGGGCGAGAGGAACGGTTCGGCATCCGCCAGCACGGCGGCATCCATCGCCTCGGCCCGGATGCCCGTCGCGCGCTGCGCGTCGGCGAAGCGGTCGAGCGCGGCCTCACCGCCGGCGAACGCGACGACGATGCCGCCCTTCGCCTCGAACTCGGTCGCGGGCTGCCCGGCGCGTCGCTCAGCGTCGAGGCGTTCGGCGAGCTCGCGCCACATCGCGTTCGATGCGATCGCGAGATCGGCCTCGGGACCGGGCGCCTTGTCGCTGACGAGGAGATTGCCCTCGCAGCGGCTCGATGTCTCGCCGGCCACGCCGACACGATCGACGACCACGACGTCGGCGCCGCGCTCGACGAGGGCGAGCGCGCACGCGGCACCCACGATGCCCGCCCCGATGACCACCACCCGCACGCCGGCCTCAGTCCTCGCGCTCGCCGCTCCAGATGCCGCCGACGTGCCCGATGTGGCGCGACATCAGGTCGGCGGCGGCATCGCCGCGCCCGTCGACGAGCAACCCGACCAGTTCGGCGTGCTCGAGCGCCGACTCGGTCAGTGCACCCGACTCGGCGAGTTCGGCGAGGCCCGTCAGGCGCGTCTGCCGCCGCAACTCCCCGACGACGTCGACCAGGAATCGGTTGCCCGTGAGCTCGAGCAGCGTGAGGTGGAACGTCGTGTCGGCCTCGAGGTAGTCCTGGAACCGCCCGTCGTCGCCGGCACGCACGATCTCGGCCGCGAGCTCGAGCAGTCGAGACGCCGTCTCATCCGGCACATGCCCCGCGAGCGCCCGCATCGGCGGCACCTCGAGCAGCCGGCGCACCTCGCGCAACTGCCGGATCTCGTCGAGCGAGACCTCCGTCACCCGGAATCCGCGGTTGCGCATCGGTGCGAGGAACCCTCGCCGGGCGAGGTCGAGCATCGCCTCGCGCACGGGCGTGGCGCTGACGCCGAACTCCGCCGCCGTCGTCGGCACGGTGAGCACGTCGCCCGGTGCGGCCGCTCCGGAGACGATCCGCGAGGAGATCGCGCGCTCGACCTGTTCGCGCAGGCTCGCGACTTCGAGCAGTCGTGACGGGTCACCCATGACGACGCCGGTGATATGTCATGCATCACACCCTAGCCGTGGCGCCGATCCGCCGGCAGGGCGAATCGCGGCGTCATCGACCCGGTCCCCGCCGTTCGCCCCGTGACATGATGGCCCTGCGCCCACGGGCGCGGGACGGGGGTGCCGCATGGCGATCGAGTTCGCGCGATCCGAACGCTCGACCGTGGGCATCGAATGGGAACTCGCCATCGTCGACCGGTCGACGGGAGAGCTGGCCTCGGTGGGCGACCGCGTGCTCGCCGACCTCGACGGCACCGACGGGACGCCGCATCCGTTCATCACCTCGGAGCTGCTGACCAACACGGTCGAACTCGTGAGCGGTGTCCACACCGACGTCGCCGGCGCCGTCGACGACCTCACCGGACAGGTGGCGGAGGTGCGCGCCGTACTCGACCGCCTCGGCGAGTACGAACTGATGTGCAGCGGTTCGCACCCGTTCAGCCGCTGGTACGACCAGCGACTCACCGACAAGCCGCGGTACCGCAAGCTCATCGAGCGCACGCGGTGGTGGGGCCGCAACATGATGATCTGGGGCATCCACGTGCACGTCGGCATCGAGGAGCGCGACAAGGCGCTGCCGATCCTCGACGGGCTGCTCGCCTACGTGCCCCACCTGCAGGCGCTGTCGGCGTCGAGCCCGTTCTGGGCGGGCGTCGAGACCGGCTACGCGTCGAACCGGGCGCTGATGTTCCAGCAGCTGCCGACCGCCGGGCTGCCCTACCAGCTGTCCGACTGGGGGGCGTACGAGCGCTACGTCGACGACCTCGTCCGCACGGGCGTCATCGAGGACCACACCGAGGTGCGCTGGGACATCCGCCCCTCGCCGCGCTGGGGCACCGTCGAGGTGCGCGTCTGCGACGGCGTGTCGTCGGCCGACGAGATCGGCGCCATCGCGGCGCTCATCCAGTGCCTCGTCGAATGGATGTCGACGCGGCTCGATGACGGCGAGACGCTGCCGGTCATGCAGCCCTGGTACGTGCGCGAGAACAAGTGGCGTGCGGCGCGGTACGGCATGCACGCCGAGATCATCACGGATGCCGCGGGCAACGAGCGTCCCGTCACCGACGCGCTCCGCGACCTGCTGGTGGTACTCGCACCGGTGGCCGAGCGCCTCGGCTGCGCGGCCGAACTGCAGCGCATCCGCCGCACGCTCGACGAGGGGGCCGGGTATCAGCGCCAGCTGAAGGTCGCCGAGCAGCACGGGGGCGACCTGACCGCCGTCGTCGCGCACCTCGCGCGCGAGCTGCGCGAGGGCACGCAGCCGCGGGCGGTGAACGGCGCCGCCGGGTCGCCGCCGCCTACTCGGGGATTCGACGGGTCCGGATGAGCTCCGCGAACCAGCGGGCGCTCGCCTTGGGAAGCCGCTCGAGCGTGTCGTAGTCGACCCGCACGATGCCGAACCGCTTCGAGTAGCCGTAGCCCCACTCGAAGTTGTCCATGAGCGACCACACCTGGTAGCCGCGCAGGTCGACGCCGCGGGCCATCGCGCGGTGCGCCGCCGTGAAGTGCCGGCGCAGGTAGTCGATGCGGTCGAGGTCGCGGACCTCGGGTCCGTCCGGCCCCTCCGTGACCATGTCGTCGAAGGCCGCGCCGTTCTCGGTGATCATGAGCGGCACCTCCGGGTACGCGCCGTGCAGTGCGATCAGTAGGTCCTCGAGTCCCGACGGGTCGATGTTCCACCCCATCGCCGTGTACGGTCCCGGCTGCTCGAGGAACTCGACGTGCTCCGACCCCGGCCAGGGCGTACCGCCCATGTCCTTGTGGCCGTCGGCGTTCACGCGCGGCGAGACGCCGTCCCACAGCCGCACGGTGACGGTCGAGTAGTAGTTCACCCCGAGCGTGTCGAGGGGCTGCGCGATGAGCTCGGTGTCGCCGGGCTTGACGAACGACCAGTCGGTGACCGACGCGGTGTCGGCGATGACGTCCTCGGGGTAGCCGTCGCCGAACAGCGGGCCGAGGAACACGCGATTCGCGAGGCCGTCGATGCGACGCGCTGCCTCGTGACCCGTCTCGCCCGAGGGGCGGATGACGTGCAGGTTCAGGGTGATCGAGAACTGGGGATCGTTCGTGACGACCTCGCGCAGGGCCTTCACGGCCAGACCGTGCGCGAGGTTCAGGTGGTGCACCGCGGTGAGCGCCTTGGCGCCGTCCAGCAGGCCGGGTGCGTGCGCCCCGGAGCCGTACCCGAGGTAGGCGGAGCACCATGGCTCGTTGAGCGTCGTCCACATCGCGACCCGGTCGCCGAGCCGCTCCCCCATGATGCGGGCGTAGTCCGCGAACGCCTCGGCCGTGGCGCGGTTCGTCCAGCCGCCCTCGTCCTCGAGCGCCTGCGGCAGGTCCCAGTGGTACAGCGTGGCGATGGGGCGGATGCCGCGGGCGATGAGCCCGTCGACCAAGCGCTCGTAGAAGGCGAGTCCCGCCTCGTTCGCGGGTCCGCGCCCGGTCGGCTGGATCCGCGGCCACGCGATGGAGAACCGGTACGCCTCGAGCCCGAGCTCGGCCATGAGGTCGAGGTCGGACTCCCAGCGGTGGTAGTGGTCGCAGGCCACGTCGCCGTTGTCGTCGTTCCACACCTTGCCGGGCGTGCGGCTGAAGGTGTCCCAGATCGACGGCCCGCGACCGTCCTCGTTCGCCGCGCCCTCGATCTGGTACGACGCGGTCGCCGATCCCAGCAGGAAGTCGGGTGCGAACTCGAGGCCCGAGTCGCGGTAGTCGGGGTCGCCGGTCGTCATGATCGCTCCGTCCTCGTCCGCGGCGCGGGCCGCGCGTCCAACCCTACGCCGGGGCGCTCCGCCGCGGCACTCCGTGACGGCGGCCCGCCGGACCACCCGTCGGACGGTCGCCGATCAGCGGCCGAGCAGCTTCTGCAGCGCCGCCATCTCCTCCTCGGAGGGAGCGCCCTTCGCGCCCGCACCGCCGCCGATGCCGAAGCCCGAGCCGGCCGGCGCGTTCGATTCGCCGGCGGGCACCTGCCCCGACGCGATCGCCGCGTTCTCGGCAGCACGCTTGGCCGGGTTGCCCGAGCGCGAGCCGCCGCCCGACTTCTTCTTGTTCTTCGCGGCCTGGCGCTTGCCGCCGCCGTACCCGCCGCCGCCCGGGATCGGTCCCATTCCGGGGATCTGCGGCACGCCGCCGCGCGCGACGGTCTTCATCATCTTCGCGGCCTGCTCGAAGCGCTGCACGAGCTGGTTCACGTCGGTGACGGTCATGCCCGAGCCCTTCGCGATGCGCAGGCGACGCGAGCCGTTGAGCAGCTTGGTGTTCTTGCGCTCGGCCGGGGTCATCGACTGGATGATCGCCTCGGTGCGCACGATCTCGCGCTCGTCGAAGTTCTCGAGCTGCTGCTTCATGCCGCCCGCGCCGGGGAGCATGCCGAGCATCTTCTTGATCGAGCCCGCGCCGCGGAGCTGCTGCATCTGCGCGAGGAAGTCGTCGAGCGTGAACTGCTCGGAGGCGATCTTCTCCGCGACCTTCAGCGCCTCCTCCTCGTCGAACGCCTGCTGGGCCTGCTCGATGAGCGTGAGGATGTCGCCGAGGTCGAGGATCCGGCTCGCCATGCGGTCGGGGTGGAACGGCTCGAAGTCGTCGAGCGTCTCACCGGTCGAGGCGAAGATGATGGGGCGCCCGGTGACGGATGCCACGGAGAGCGCCGCACCGCCGCGCGCGTCGCCGTCGAGCTTGGAGAGCACGACGCCTGTGAAGTCGACGCCCTCCTGGAAGGCCTTCGCCGTCGTGACGGCGTCCTGGCCGATCATGGCGTCGATGACGAAGAGGACCTCGTCGGGGTTCGTGGCCCTGCGGATGTCGGCGGCCTGCTTCATCATCTCGGCGTCGACGCCGAGGCGGCCGGCGGTGTCGATGACGACGACGTCGTGCTGGGCGCGCTGCGCCTGCGCGATCGCGTCCTTCGCGACGCGCACCGGGTCGCCCACGCCGTTGCCGGGCTCGGGCGCGAAGACGGTGACGCCGGCCTGCTCGCCGACGACCTGGAGCTGGTTCACGGCGTTCGGGCGCTGGAGGTCGGCGGCCACGAGCATGGGCGTGTGGCCGTCCTTCTTGAGCCACTTCGCGAGCTTGCCCGCGAGCGTCGTCTTGCCGGCGCCCTGGAGGCCCGCGAGCATGATGACCGTCGGCGGGTTCTTGGCGAACTGCAGGCGCCGCTGCTGGCCGCCGAGGATGCCGACGAGCTCCTCGTTGACGATCTGCACGACCTGCTGGGCGGGGTTCAGCGCCCGGTTGACCTCGTCGCCGAGCGCGCGCTCGCGCACCGTCGACGTGAACGTCTTGACGACGTCGAGCGAGACGTCGGCGTCGAGCAGCGCGCGCCGGATCTCGCGGACGGTGCCGTCGACGTCGGAGGCGGAGAGCTTGCCCTTGGTGCGGAGGTTCTTGAACGTCTCGGTGAGACGGTCGGAGAGGGTGCCGAACGTAGCCATGATGCCCTCAAGTGTAGAGGGCGACGGCGCGGCATCCGCTCGGAGGTCGGCCCGGGGGCCGGACCGGTCTCAGCCCTCGAAGCGCACGTCGACGATCTCGCGCTCGAGGTCGATCGAGGCGACGAGCCGCTCGTCGGTGTCTTCCGGCGCGAGCCCGTACTCGAACTCGGCGAACGCGTCGCCCGGCTCGTCGGCGTCGGGACGCAGGTCGACCCGGATGAGGGACATGGAGCGCAACGCGTCGATCTGCCGGTCGCCCGAGTCGCGGCCGATGGCCGCCTCGACCTCCTCGGCCTGCTCGAGATCGGGGTCGAGCACGGTCGCGAGGAACCGCATCACGGGCGAGGAGCCCGAGTCGAGCTGGGTGACGAACGCCGACCGCAGCTCGTCGTCGACGAGCTCGAGCTCGCCGACCAGGGTGGCCGCGACATCCAGCGCCGCGAGCGCCACGGTGTCGGCGTCGGCGTCGAGCACGACCTCGACCCGCTGGTCGCCGTACTCCACGTCCTCCGACCAGTAGTCGCCGACCAGTCCGAAGTAGTCGTGTTCCATCGACATCCTGTGCTCTCCCCTCCTCAGCCGACGAGCTGCTGCGCGAACACGTGCGGCGTGAAGCCCGTGAGGTCGCCGATGCCCTCGCCCTGCCCGATGAGCTTGATCGGCAGCCCGGTCTTCTCCTGCACGGCGATCACGAAGCCGCCCTTGGCCGACCCGTCGAGCTTGGTGAGCACGAGGCCGGTCACGCCGCCGTGCCGGATGAACGCCTCGGCCTGCGCGAGCCCGTTCTGCCCGGTGGTCGCGTCGAGCACGAGCAGCACCTCGCTGATCGGCGCCTGCTTCTCGACGACGCGCAGGATCTTGCCGAGCTCGTCCATGAGGCCGCCCTTGGTGTGCAGCCGGCCGGCGGTGTCGATGATGACCATCTCGGTGCCGGTGCGCTTGGCGTAGTCGACGGTCTGGAAGGCGACGGAGGCCGGGTCCTGGCCCTCGCGCTCGGGCCGCACGACCTGCGCTCCCGCACGCTCGGCCCACGTCGCGAGCTGGTCGACGGCGGCCGCGCGGAACGTGTCGGCCGCGCCGACGACGACGCTCCGGCCGTAGTTGCCGAGGAACTTCGCGAACTTGCCGATGGTGGTCGTCTTGCCGACGCCGTTCACCCCGACGACGAGTACGACCGCCGGACGATCGGTGAGCTTCAACGTGGGGTCGTACTTGGCGAGCCGCTCCTCGACGAGCTCACGCAGCATCCGCTGCACGTCGCGCGGGTCGGTCGTCTTGTAGCGCTCGACCTGCGCCTTGATCGACTCGACGATCTCCTCGGTCACCGCCGGGCCGAAGTCGGCGCGGATGAGGGCCGACTCGAGGTCGTCCCACGTGTCCTCGTCGATCGTCCTCGCGCCGAACACGTTGCGGAGGGCCGATCCGAGCGACCACGATGCGCGTTCCACCATGCCTCCAAGCCTACGGGTGACGGATGCGACGGGCTCACCCGGCGACGCGCGGGATAGCGGGCGGCCGCGCGGGTCGCAAGGCCTTGTCGAGCGGCCCGCGGCTCGGGAGCATCGGGGCGGACGGAAGGAGACCCCATGCCCCTCGTCGGATTCCACGCGTCGCACGAGCAGCTCCCGCCGAGCGCGCTCCTCGACGCCGTCGTGCACGCCGAGCAGGCCGGTTTCGAGGCGGCCATGTGCAGCGACCACTGGGCGCCGTGGAGCGTGCGCCAGGGCCATTCCGGCTACGCGTGGGCGTGGCTCGGCGCGGCCCTGCAGGCGACCGACCTCTCGCTCGGGGTCGTGACCGCGCCGGGCCAGCGCTACCACCCGGCGGTCGCCGCGCAGAAGATCGCGACGCTCGGCGAGATGTACCCCGGCCGGTTCTGGGCCGCGATCGGCAGCGGCGAGGCCGTGAACGAGCACATCACGGGCGAACCGTGGCCCGACAAGGACCGGCGCGACCGCCGACTCGCCGAGACGATCGACGTCATGCGACGGCTGCTCGCCGGCGAGACCGTGACCCACGAGGGCGAGATCAGCGTGCACGAGGCGCGCCTCTGGACCCGCCCCGACGAGGCGCCGCCGCTCATCGCGGCGGCGGTGAGCACGGAGACGGCGGCCGAGACCGCCGAGTGGGCCGACGGGGTCATCACGGTCGACCAGGAACGCGACGCGCTCAGGGAGTTCATCGACGCGTACCGCGGTGCCGGCGGACGCGGGCCGATCTGCGTCCAGGTGCACCTCAGCTGGGCGCCGACCGACGACGAGGCCGTCGCCATCGCGCACGACCAATGGCGGCAGAGCCTCGTTCCGCCGCACCTCGCCTGGGAACTCGCGAGCCCGGAGGCGTTCGACGAGCGCACCGCCGGGGCATCGCCGTCCGAGGTCGCCGACACCCTCCTCGCGTCCTCGGACCCGCAACGCCACCTCGATGCGCTCCTCGAGATCGCCGATCTCGGCGTCGACCGCATCTACCTGCACCATGTCGGGCAGGAGCAGCGCGGGTTCATCGACACGTTCGGCGCCCACGTCCTGCCCGCCCTGCGCGCCGCCGGTCCGACGGCCGGGCTCGAGGGCTGAGCCGATGCGCGCCACCGACCGCGGCGACCTGTGGTGGAAGACCGCCGTCGTCTACTGCCTCGACGTCGAGACGTTCATGGACTGGAACGACGACGGCTCCGGCGACTTCGAAGGACTCGCCAATCGTCTCGATCACCTCGCCGAGCTCGGCGTGACGTGCATCTGGCTGATGCCCTTCCAGCCGTCGCCCGACCAGGACGACGGATACGACATCGTCGACTTCTTCGGCGTCGACCCGCGCCTCGGATCCCTCGGCGACGTCGTCGCGTTCACGCGGGCAGCGCGGGACCGGGGCATCCGCGTGATCATGGACCTCGTCATGAACCACACGTCCGACCGGCACCCGTGGTTCACGTCGGCGAAGCGGGGCCGCAACGCGCCGTACCGGGACTTCTACGTGTGGCGCGACGAGATCCCGCCGAACCCGCCGGCGAGCGTCTTCCCCGGTGAGGAGGACGGGGTCTGGGAGTGGCACGAGGGCACCGAGCAGTACTACCTGCACTCGTTCTACCGGCATCAGCCCGACCTGAACATCGCGAACCCCGCGGTGCGCGACGAGATCGCGAAGACGGTCGGGTTCTGGCTCGACCTCGGCTTCTCCGGGTTCCGCGTCGATGCCGTGCCGTTCCTCATCGAACCCCCGGAGGGCGAGGATGTCGGCGACCCGCACGAGCTCATGCGAGACCTGCGGCGGTATCTGCAGCGCCGGGCGAGCGAGGCGATCCTCCTCGGCGAGGTCAACCTGCCCTATGAGCAGCAGATCGCGTACTTCGGCGCCGACGGCGACCCGGCGGAACTCACGTTGCAGTTCGACTTCGAGGCGATGCAGCGGCTCTACCTCTCGCTCGCGCGACAGGATGCCACGGCGCTCCGCGACACGCTGGCACGGCGACCGCAGCTCGAGCCCGAGAAGCAGTGGGCGAACTTCGTGCGCAACCACGATGAGTTGACGCTCGACAAGCTCACCGAAGCGGAGCGCGAGGAGGTCTTCGACGCGTTCGCTCCCGAGGAGTGGATGCGCGTGTACGGTCGCGGCATCGTGCGCCGGCTCCCGCCGATGCTCGAGGGCGACCCGCGCCGGATCCGCATGGTCTACAGCCTGCTGTTCGCGCTGCCCGGCACGCCGGTGCTCTTCTACGGCGAGGAGATCGGCATGGGCGAGAACGGCGAGCAGGAGAAGCGGCAGGCGGTGCGGACGCCCATGCAGTGGACGGGCGGCCGCAACGGCGGCTTCTCCCGTTCCGCTCCGAGTCGGCTCGCGGCATCGCCGCCCGCCGACGGATACGCGCCAGGGCACGTCAACGTCGAGGCGCAGATGCACGATCCGGACTCGCTGCTGGCGACCATCCGCGGGTTCGTGACGAGGTACCGCAGCTCACCGGAGATCGGGTGGGGTGCGTTCGAGCTGCTCGACGTCGGCGATCCTGCGGTGCTCGCGCACCGCATCACCGAGGACCACCTGCGGTTCGTCGCACTGCACAACTTCGCACCGCGGCCCGTGCGCGTGACGCTCGAGCTCGGCGACCTGCCCGACGAAGCGGTGCTCTCCGACCTGTTCGCGGTCGACGCCGACCCGATCGACGATCGCGGGAGGATCGACGTCGAGCTCGACGCGTACGGGTACCGCTGGTTCCGGGTGCTCGCGCCCGGTGACCGTCGACTGACCTGAGCGGTTGCCGCGGCCGAGGCGCTCGTCGTCTCAGCTGGCCTTGGCGCCGAACTCCTCGCGCACCCGCTGGCCGACGACCGCCGACACGCCGTCCTGCCGCATCGAGACGCCGTAGAGCGCGTCGGCGATCTCCATCGTGCGCTTCTGGTGCGTGATGACGATGAGCTGGCTCTCCTCGCGCAGGCTCTCGAACGTCGTCAGCAGGCGCCCGAGGTTGGCGTCGTCGAGCGCCGCCTCGACCTCGTCCATGATGTAGAACGGGCTCGGGCGCGCCTTGAAGATCGCCATCAGCAGCGCGACCGCGGCGAGCGAGCGCTCACCGCCCGAGAGCAGCGAGAGCCGCTCGATCTTCTTGCCGGCGGGCTTCACGCTCACCTCGATCCCGGTCGTGAGCAGGTCGTCGGGGTTCGTGAGGGCGATGCGGCCCTCGCCCCCCGGGAACAGGATCGGGAACACCTCGGCGAAGGCCTCGCGCGTGTCCTCGAAGGCCGAGCGGAAGATCGACTCCATCCGGCCGTCGATCTCCTCGATGATCGTGAGGAGGTCCCTGCGGGTGTTCGCGAGGTCGGTGAGCTGCTCGGTCAGGAACTGGTGTCGCTGCTCGAGCGCCGCGAACTCCTCGAGCGCGAGCGGGTTGACCCGGCCGAGCTGCGCGAGCTTGCGCTCGGCGGCCTGGAGCCGCTTCTGCTGCTCGGCGCGGACGAAGGGCCGTGGCTCGGCATCGGCATCGGCGTCGTCGGGAACCGCCTGGTCGGGGCCGTACTCGGCGACGAGGACGTCCTCGCCGAGGCCGAGCTCGCTCTCCGCGCGTTCGACGAGCGAACCGACGTGCAGCTTCTTCTCGTAGATCCGCAGTTCGAGGCCGTGCACGTCCTCGGTGACCGACTGCAGGCGTTCCCGAGCGGATGCCTCGGCGCGTCGGGCGGCGTGGACCTCCTCGTTGCGGCTCGCGCGCTCGGCCTCGGCTGCGGCGAGCGCGACGCGCGCCTCGGCGACCGAGCGGCCGACGGCCGCGAGCACGGGCGGGAGTGCATCGGCGACGCGGGACGCCGCCTCGAGCTGGGCGCGGCGGATGACGGCACGCCGGGCGGCCTCGTCCGCGGCGCGGCGTTCGGCCTCGTGATGACGCTCCATCGCGGCGATGCGCGCCTCCTCGGCGCGGACCCGCTCGCGCGCGGTCTCGAGTCTGAGCCTCGCCTCGACCTCGCCCTCGCGGGCGCGCTCGAGCGTGGCCAGCGCGCCGTCGCGGCGGTCGGCGTCGAGCACGGGTCGCGGCTCGGCGCGTGCGGCCTCGAGCTCGGCCTTCGCGGTCGCGGCGGCCTGTTCGGCTTCGGCGATGCGCTCCTCGGCGGTGCGCAGGGCATCTGCGAGGCGGTCGGTCTCCGCTGCGGCCGCCTCGGCCTGCACGCGTGCGCGGTTGAGGGCCTCGGTGCGCTGGGCGAGCTGCGCGTCGAACTCCCGGAGCGCGGCGAGCGCGAGCTTCGACTGCTCCTTGGCGTGCTCGGCAGTGCCGCGCCGCTCGTCGAGGTCCAATCGGGCGCGCTCGATGTCGGATCGCACCTCCTCGAGGCGCGCCTGGGCCCGGTCGCGCTCGGCGACCAGCTCGATGCGGCTCTGCGTCCGCCCCGATCCGCCCTGCACCACGTACCGACCGACGACGGTGCCGTCGCGCGTGATCACGGTCGCAGGGCGATCGAGCGCGGCGAGCGCGGGCTCGGCCGCTCGCACCGCGTCGAGGTCGGCGGCGACGACCACCTCGCCGAGGAGGGCGAGGATGCCGGCTGGTGCGGTGACCACGTCGGCGGCCGCCGTGAGTCCGTCGACGGCGATGGCGCGCGCGGCGCCGTGGTCGGGGCCCGCCTCGGCGATCGTGAGCGCGACACGACCGAGGTCGCCGTCGGTGGCGACGCCGACGGCTCGGAACGCCGCGTCGCGGTCCTCCACGAGCACCGATTCGGCGAGCGGTCCGAGCGCCGCCGCGATCGCGGCCTCGTACCCGGGCTCGACGCGCAGGTGCTCGGCCAGGAGCCCTCGAACCCCCGCGGTGCCGGAGCCCGCGAGCGCGGCCGAACCGTCCTTCTGGTCGAGCGCGAGGGAGAGCGCGCCGACGCGCGCGCCGAGTGCGTCGCGCTCGCGCTCGCGCTCGTGCAGTGCCTCGCGGAGCTGCTCGATCTCGCCCTCGGCTTCGAACACGGCGGCCTGGGCGAGCTCGTACGCCTCGTCGAGGTCGGTCGCCGAGACGGGGTCGACGTCCGACTCGGCCTCGGCGCGTGCGAGGTCGGCGGCCGCGGTCTCACGCCGCGCCTGCGCCGCGTCGAGCGCGTTCCGGTGCCGGAGCACCTCGCCGCGCACCGCGGCGAGCTTCGACGCCGCCGCGTCGGCCCGGCCGGAGAGCTGGGACGCGCGGAGGTCGTACTCGCTGACACGCGCGGCCTGTGCGGCGATCTCCTCGTCGACCGCGTCGAGCGCGGTCCGAGCCTCCCGCGTCGACGCGGTGGCCAGTTCGAGGGCGGACGCCGCCTCGCCGACACCGCCGCGGATGCCGTCGAGTTCGCCGCGAGCGGCCTCGATGTCGGCGAGGGTGAGGGTGGGCGCGGCATCCGTGCCCTCGTCGGCGGCGGAGAGCAGCGCGATGCGCTGGCGGGCGAGCGAGTCGAGCGAGCGGAGCCGCGCCTCGGACTGCTCGAGGGCGAAGCTCACGGCGCGGGCGCGGTCGACGTCGTCGCCGCCCTGCGCCTGCTGGAGCCGATCGATGTGCGCCTGGTGGCGTTCGAGCTCCTGCTGGAGCACGAGCCGCTCGGCGTGCCGCTCGTGCTCGGTGCGCCCGGCGGTCTCGAGCGCTCGTCGCAGCTCGACGACCTCGTCGGCCACGAGCCGGGCCTTCGCGTCGCGGACGACGGCGGCGATACCGGCCGCCTCGCGTGCGACCTCGGCCTGCCGGCCGAGCGGCTTCAACTGCCGGCGGAGCTCGGCGGCGAGGTCGGTGAGCCGCGTGAGGTTCGCCTGCATGGCGTCGAGCTTCCGGAGCGTCTTCTCCTTGCGGCGACGGTGCTTCAGGATGCCGGCGGCCTCCTCGATGAACCCGCGCCGGTCCTCCGGGCTCGCGTGCAGCACCTGGTCGAGCTGGCCCTGTCCGACGATGACGTGCATCTCGCGCCCGAGGCCCGAGTCGCTGAGCAGCTCCTGCACGTCGAGCAGCCGGCACTGCTCGCCGTTGATCGCGTACTCGCTGCCGCCGTTGCGGAAGAGCGTGCGCGAGATCGTGACCTCGGTGTACTCGATCGGCAACGCGCCATCCGTGTTGTCGATGGTCAGGCTGACCTCGGCGCGACCGAGCGGGCCGCGCGTGGAGGTGCCCGCGAAGATGACGTCCTCCATCTTGCCGCCGCGGAGCGTCTTCGCGCCCTGCTCCCCCATCACCCAGGCGAGCGCGTCGACGACGTTCGACTTACCCGAGCCGTTGGGGCCGACGATGCAGGTGACCCCGGGCTCGAAGGCGAAGGTGGTCGGCTGCGCGAAGGACTTGAAGCCCTTCAGGGTGAGGCTCTTGAGGTACATGTCCCCCCGGTGTCGCGGCGTGATGGTGCTGGATGCCTCGGATGAGCGTACCCGAGCGGATGCCGCGGGCCCGGCTCGCTCGCCGCGTTCGGGCCGATCGGCGTTCCGATCCGGATTCGCGCGCCGGCATCGCGAGTCGATCGCGCTACCGGCGGGCGGGCGTCGTGACTAGGCTGTCAGGCTGCCCGAGGTCGAGGAGGACGCATGGCTGCCGTGATCAGGCCGATCCGCACGCCCCAGGACGCGGATGGCGCGGGGGCCGCCGAACTCCGCGCCTACGCCGCGCTCATCCGACGGCTCGACCTGGAGCGCCTCGGCACCGACGAGCTCTCGCGGAGCGGACGGGAACTCGAGCACGACCTCGCGGCGGACCCCTATCGAGCGCGCGTCGCCCTCGGTGCGTTCGACGGCGACGACCTCATCGGCATCGCCGAGCTGGAGTGGGAGCGCGATGACGACGACGCGAGGACGGCCTACCTGGCGATGCTCGGAGTCGTGCCGGACCGCCGCCGGGAGGGCATCGGCTCGTCGCTGCTCAGGCACGCCGAGCGCGTCGCGACCGGAGCGGGGCGTCCGACGGTGGTGCTCTCGGCCGACCACGGCGCCGGTCGTGCCGTCGGCGCCGGAGGCGCCGCGGACGCGGTGCTGCGCGCGCCGCAGGGCGACGCGACGATCCCGGCCGACGACCCGGCCGCGCGCTTCGCGGCGGCCCACGGCTACGCGCTCGGGCAGCTCGACCGGATCAGCGTGCTCGACATCGCGGGGCGCGGGAACGAGTTCGGCTCTCGACTGTCGCGCCTGGGGCCGGCCGCCCCCTACCGGGTGCGCACGTGGACCGACCGGGCGCCCGACGAACTGCTCGACTCGCTCGCCGTCGCCCACGAGCGGATGTCGGTCGACGCCCCGTCGGGTGCGATCGCGTACGAACTCGAGCACTGGGACGCCGACCGGGTCCGCGACGAGGAGGCTCGCGCGCTCGCGAAGGGACGGACGACGCTGACCGCGGCCGCGGTCGCGCCCGACGGGACCGTCGCGGGCTTCACCGTCCTCTCGCTCCTCGCCGACTCGCCGGCCGTCGAGCAGTGGGACACGATCGTGCTCGGCTCGCATCGAGGCCACCGACTGGGGATGCGCCTGAAGCTCGAGAACCTCGTGCTCCTCGAGACGGCGGATGGCGCACGCGAACGCATCTACACCTGGAACGCCGACGAGAATGAGCACATGCTCGCCATCAACATCGACCTCGGCTTCCGGCCGTTCGCGCTCGAGTCGGTCTGGCAGCGGCCGTGAACGGCCGAGCGAACACGGCTGAGCCCGCAGACCTGCGTCCGATCAGCTCCCCCGACCGCGTGGGCGTGCCCGAGTCGGCCGACCTCGAGGCGTACGCCGACTTCGCGCGCCGCATCCAGCTCGAGACCATCGGCACCGACGAGTTCAGCCATTCGGCGGCCGAGCTCGCCGTGCTCGGCGGCAACCCGTACCTCGAACGTCGCCGGTTCGGGATCTTCGACGACGGACGCCTGGTCGCTGCAGCGGCGGCGTGGTGGGAACGCGAGCACGAGGGCGGGGCGCCCATGATCACGATGGTCGGCGTCGATCCCGCGTACCGCCGGCGCGGACTCGGCGGCCGCGTGCTCGATGCGATCGAGGCATCCGCACGCGACGCCGGACGCCACTCGACCATCCTGATCTCCGAGCACCGCACCGACGACGGCGACGGGGAGCGCGTCCGCGCTCCGCAGGGCGGCGCGTCGCTGCCCGCGGGCGCACCGTCGGTCCGGTTCGCTCGCTCGCGCGGCTACGAGCTCGGCCAGCTGCTCGTCGCGAGCGCCCTCACGGTGGGCGGCCGCGGCAGGGACTTCCGAGGGCTGGCCGAACAGGCCGAGCGACGCGACGGATACCGCCTCGAGCAGTGGCGCGACCACACGCCCGAGGAGCACCTCGACGCGTTCGCGGCCGCCCGCTCGCAGATGGTCGCCGAGATGCCGAGCGGCGCCGTCGACTTCCCCGACGAGCACTGGGATGCTGCGCGGATCTTGGACGAGGAGGCGCGCGCCGTCGCGGCCGGGCGCACGCAGCTCACGGTCGCGGCGATCGCCCCGAACGGCGAGGTCGCGGGCTTCACGATGCTCGCGCTCGCGCCGGGGAAGCGGGGCGCCTACCAGGACGACACCCTCGTCCTCTCCCCGCACCGCGGCCATGGCCTCGGCCTGCGGATGAAGCTCGCGAACCTCGTCGCGCTGACGGATGCCGCCTCCGACCGATCCGTGGTCTACACCTGGAACGCCGACGAGAACGGGCCGATGCTCGCGATCAACCGGGAGCTCGGATTCCGCCCGCACTCGATCCAGGCGACGTGGCAGCGGGGGTGACCCGCCCGGGCGATGTGCGCCGCAGTCGCTGGCACCGCGGACACCGATGCGACGAGCGGTTCATGAACGCCTCGCGCACGATCGGCGTGCCGCACCGCGGGCACGGCCGACCCGTGCGGCCGTAGGCGTTCAGCGAGTGGGCGAAGTAGCCGGAGGCACCGTTGACGTTCACGTACTGCGCGTCGAAGCTCGTCCCGCCCTCGGCGAGCGCCTTCTGCAGCACGGCGCGCACGGCCCCGAGCAACTCGCGGACCCGGCGCCGGCTGAGACTCGACGCGGGCTGCTCGCCGTGCAGTCGCACCGCCCAGAGCGCCTCGTCGGCGTAGATGTTGCCGATACCCGACACGACGCCCTGGTCGAGCAGCACGCGCTTCACGCCCGTCGCGCGCCGGGCGAGCGCGGCGACGAACCCGGCGTCGTCGAACGCGGGATCGAGGGGGTCGCGCGCGATGTGCGCCACCTGCGACGGGATCGAGCGCGCCCACGGCCCGGTGACCCCGGCCGAGTGACCGGCGACCTCGCCGTCCGCCGTCGGCACCATGCGGTCGATCGCCATCGAGCCGAAGATCCGCTGGTCGACGAAGTCCACGCGGAGCTCGCCGTGCTCCGGGTGCTCGAGGTGCAGCCGGATGCGCGCGTGCCGGTCGTCGCCGGGGTGCTCGGGCGTCCGGAGCAGGAGCTGGCCGCTCATGCCGAGGTGGCCGACGAGTGCGCCACCCCCGGCGAGCGGCATCCAGAGGAACTTGCCGCGCCGCACCACGGCGTCGACGCGCTCGCCCGTGAGCAGCGTCTCGAAATCGCCGGATGCCGCCTCGTGTCGCTTCAGCGATCGGGCGTCGAGCACCTCGACCCCGACGACACGGGCGTGGGTCAACGCGGGCGCGAGCCCGGCGCGCACGACCTCGACCTCGGGCAGTTCGGGCACGTCAGCCGGCGTTCAGTGCGGTCCAGGCCTCGAGCGCCGCGGCCATCTCGGCCTGCTTCTTGCTGGACCCCTCGCCGGACGCCGATACCAGGCCTCCGACGGTGACCGTCGCCACGAAGTGCTTGTTGTGGTCGGGCCCGCTCTCGCTCACCGAGTACGAGGGTGCCGTCGCGCCGCGCCGTGCGGCGATCTCCTGCAGGCTCGTCTTCGGGTCCATCGCGGCCCCGAACCGGTCGGGGTCGCGCATGAGCGGCGTGACGAGCCGCAGCACGAGGTCGGTCGCGACCTCGCCACCGCGCGAGAGGTAGACCGCGCCGATGATCGCCTCGACCGTGTCGGCGAGGATGGACGGCTTGTCGGCCCCGCCCGTCATCGTCTCGCCTCGACCGAGGCGGATGTACGGGCCGAGCCCGATGGTGCGCGCCACCTCGGCGAGCGCGACACTCGAGACGAGGCTCGCCCGGCGCTTCGCCAGCTCGCCCTCGTCGAGTTCGGGGTGGTCGGTGAACAGCTTCACCGTCACGGCCTGCCCGAGGATCGAGTCGCCGAGGAACTCGAGGCGCTCGTTGGTCGGGATCCCGCCGTTCTCGTACGCGAACGACCGGTGCG
Organism: Agromyces sp. GXQ0307; assembly: GCF_044769845.1. Taxonomy (NCBI): domain Bacteria; kingdom Bacillati; phylum Actinomycetota; class Actinomycetes; order Micrococcales; family Microbacteriaceae; genus Agromyces; species Agromyces sp. GXQ0307. Next base: position 573,674 of record NZ_JBIZVY010000003.1, read on the forward strand.
TGAGCGCCAGGAGCAGGAGATCGGGGTCGAGCTCGACCCGCAGCGTGCGCTGCAGCTCGACGAGCTCATCCGCCCCGACGTCCGTGCGCTCGATGCGCCTCACGACCGGTCGTTCGTCGTTCACGGCCGACTTAGACGTCGGCGACCTTGCGGCCCTTGTACTCGAGGAAGAGCGGGGTGCCCGCCGAGTCCTCGACCACGCGTGCGCGGTGCGGGAGGCTGTAGGTGACCTTGCCGTTCTCGACGGTCTTGACGAGCGTGGGGGCCTCGGCCTTCCACTGCGAACGGCGCGCGTGGGTGTTGGCGCGTGACTTCTTCCGCTTGGGAACAGCCATGACTCTCTCTCAATCTCTCTGCTGGTCGGCGTCGGATGCAGCATCCGCGCCCTCGTCTTCGGAAGCCGTGAACCCTGCGAGCGCAGCCCAACGGGGGTCGTGCTCGACAGGGGTGACGAGTTCCGGATGATCGGCCAGTCGCTGTCCGGTCTCGGGGTCGAGACCGGGGCAGTCAGGCCGGCACACCGGCTGGAAGGGCAGTGCCAGCACTACCGCATCTCGGATGAGCGGTTCAAGATCCACGTGGTCGTCTTGAACCTCATACTCGAAAGCTTCCCCAGAATGATACGCGAAAAGCTCCTGGAACTCGACTCGGAGGGGCAGCGCGATGTCGATCAGGCATCTGCCGCACTCGCCCTCGGCCGTCGCGTCGACCTCCGCGGTGGCGAGGATGCCCTCGTGCACGGACTCGAGACGCACGTCGAGGGCGAGTTCGGAACCCTGCCGGACCGAGACCAGCCCCTCGCCGAACTGCTCGGGCGCAGGCACGTCGAGCTGCTGCTCGCGCATCTCGCCCGGTCGGTTGACGAGGTCGCGCACGTTGATGCTGAACGGGGAATGCTGTACGGCCACGAACGACGATCCTACCCGCCGGGCGGCACCGGTCGGCCGAGCGCGACGCGCGCCGACGGTCGGAGCGACGCGGGAAGGAGCACCGCGGCGACGCGCCGCGCGCCGGTGGCGTCGACGCGGAGTGCGTCCGAGGCCGACGCGAGGTCGGCCACCAGCCCCGCTCGACGCGCGAGGTCGCGGTCGCCGCGGTCGTCGGGTCCGGCGGCCCGCGCGGACGGCGACACGACGCCGGGGGCCGCACCCGCCGTCGCGCGAACCCGGCCGTACCGCTCGCGTTCGACCGCGTCCCGGATGCGCTCGAGCGCGGCGAGCGCCTCGGCGCGCGCACCGGGCGGGGACTCCGGATCCGGACGGAAGGCGGAACGCTCGGCGAGCTCACCGGCGAGCCCCCGAACCGTGCGCCTCGGATCGACGGGCGACCCGAGGTCCACGGCCGTCGCGAGGAGCTCGCGCCACGCGGCATCCGCGGGTCGCTCGCCCGAGCGGATCCGCCGACGGCGCGCTGCACGGATCCCGATGCGGATCATCGCCGGGATGAGCAGCACGAACGCCACGGCGAGGCCGACCGTCGCGAGCTGCGCGGTCTGGGCGCCGACCGACGACGCCCCGCCGGGGCCGCCGAGGGCGCGATCGGGGTCGCCCTCGGGCCGTCCCGTCGCACCGGGCGTCGCGGCCGGACCGGTCGGGATCACGCCCGCCGTGCCCTGCCCGGCGTTCGGCCGTGAGTAGTCGGGCACGTTCCCCCGGCCCGGCGTAGGCTCGAAGGGCACCCACCCGACACCCTCGAAGTACAGCTCGGGCCACGCGTGCAGGTCGTGCGAGTCGACCTCGATCACGACCTCGCCGTCCACGCGGCCGTCACCGGGCGTGCCGGCCGTGTACCCGATCGAGATGCGCGACGGGATGCCGACCTCGCGGGCGAGCACCGCCATCGTCGAGGCGAAGTGCACGCAGTAGCCGGCGCGCTGCTCGAGGAATGCGGCGATCGCCTCGAACCCGGCACCGTCGTAGCCGTCCGCCACGGGTGCGCTCTCCGAGTACTCGAACTCCGACCCGCGCAGGAACGCCTGGATCGCGACGGCGGCGTCGTAGCGCGTCGCGGCCGATGCCGTGACCGACGCGGCGGTCTCGGCGATGATCGGCGGCAGGTCGTCGGGCAGGCGCCGCGTCGTCTCGGCGACCGCGTCGGCCGGCGCGGCGGGCGCGGAGCGCAGCTGCGCGACGTCGGGCTGCACGTCGAGGTGCGTCAACCGGTACTGCTGCCCGATGGTCGTCGAGTCGACGCTCCGGACGTTGAGCGTGCCCCGGTCCCAGAACCACGACCCGCTCACGCCGCTGACCTCGGTCGTCGGGTACGGCACCGGCAGCCACGCGGTGCGCACCTGGTCGACCTGCACCGAGATCGGCCGCGGTTCGACCAGCACGTCGTCGTCGAGCCCGTCGGGGCCGGGCAGGGTCCCGAGGGTGTTGTCTCCGTCGACCGCACGATCGGTCGCCGACCACACCTGCCCCTCGAGCCGCTCGACCGTGAGTAGGGTGAAGTAGGGCCGCTCGCCCTCCGGCGAGACGTACGAGAAGGCGGGTACCGGCTCCGGCCTGCGAAGGTCGCGACCGAGATCGACGTACGGGCTCACGCCGCGGGCGAAGAGCGTGGCGGGGCCGCCGGTCCCGACCAGGAAGCTGGTGCTGACGCTCGGCGTCGCGGCGGCGATGACCGATGCCGCGACGAGGCCGATCGCGGCGAGCCCGAGTGAGGCGCCCATGGTCGACACGATCGGCGCGCGCTTCGGCGCGCTGACGATCGGGGCGTCGTCGCGGTCGTCCTCCTGGACCAGTTCGGCGGCTCGTCGGACGCGCACGTCGACGCGGAGGAGCAGCAGGTAGGCCGCGGCGGTGAGCACCAGCGCGGGGACCTCCGCACCCTCCGCGACGAAGAGGCCCGGCACGAGCACCGGCACGAGCATCGGGACGGCGGCGAGGGCCGGCACCCGAACGGTCTGGACGAGCAGGTCGAGGAACACGGCGATGAGGCCGACGCCGACCGCGATCGCGAAGACCAGGGCGGGCACGGGGATCGCCGGCACCGACTGCTGCTCGATCGTGCGGCGCGCGCCCTCGGCGAGCTCGCCGAAGACCGCGAACGTGTCGGGCGTGGGGATCACCAGGGCGAGGCTCGTCGCGCCGCCGAAGAGCAGCGTGAGCGCGAGCAGCATGACGACGAGCTCGAGCGGCGGCACCAGCGAGGGCGGGGTGCGGAGGGCTCGGAGCCCCGCTCCGCCGCCGATCACGGCGACCGCGACGACGGCGCCCGCCCACCACCATCCGCTGCCCGCGATCAACGGCCCGAGCGCGGTCGTCGCCACGAGGAGCAGCAGCAGGCTCGCCCCGGACAGCGCGATCGACTGCGCGCGCGTCAACGGATAGCGGTCAGGCCCCACGGCGGCCTCCGGAGCGCACCGCCTCGCGAGCGGACCGCCAGGCCTCCTGCCACGCCGCCGGCAGGTCGGCCGCCCGCCGCAGCCGGATGACGCGCCAGTCCGCCTCCTCGAGCCGGTCGACGATCCGGGCGGAGACGCCGTCGGCGGCGAACGCGATCGCGGGTTCGACGGAGGTGCGCAGGGCCACGAGCGTCTCGGCCGCGTCACCGGACGGGTCGACGAGCACCGCGATCGCCGGCATCCGCATGTCGCGACGCACCGGGGTCGTCGGCGCGGTCGGGCTCCGCCTCGTCTCGCGCGCCTCGCCTCGGGGCGCCTCCCGGCGCGGCGACTCCAGTCGCGCGAGGTCCTCGAGCAGGGCGACGTCGCCGCCCGGCGAACGGTAGCCGCCCGCCTCCGGCGCGATCGGCTCGACGAGGATCGCGGGATCCTCGACCGGATCGAGCCGCACCCGGAACCCGCGGCCGAGCAGGTGGACGCCGAGCGACGCGGCGATCTCGACACCGAGCTCGAACGCCGGATCGAGGATGTCTGCGCCGTCCTTCGAGCCGGAGCCCGGATGCGACACGCGGCCGCCGAGCGCCGTGTCGAGGAGGATCCGGAGTTCGGGGTCGCCACGCTGCTCCTCGTCGCGCACCATGAGCTCGCCGCGACGTGCCGTCGCCGCCCAGTGCACCCGTCGGAGCGGATCGCCGTACCGGTACTCGCGCGCGATGAGCTCGTCGCTGTTCGGGCGCGTGCGGCGTTGCAGCGCGTGCACCGTGCCGTCGACGCTCGCGAGCAGTCCCACCGCGGGCTCCAGCGGCGTCACCCTCGGCGTCACCACCAGGTCCCTCGCTCCGCCGGCCACGCGATCGATGCGGGCCAGCCCGAAGGGGTCGGTCACGCTCACGCGCAGCGGCCCCACGTCGAACACGCCCCGCCGCGGCGTCCGCATCCGATACTCCAGCCCGACCGTGTCGTCGCCCGAGGGCAGCACCCCCTCCGTTCGTCCGAGCGCCGGCAGGATCGCCTCGGGCGGCGGCCGGAGCGCGGGCGAGGAGAGGTCGCGCCAGTGCGCGCCGTCGAACGCGCGACGGCTGCGGTTGTGCACGCGCAACCGGACCGTCGTCGAATGGCCCGCCGCCACGATCGGCGGCTCGAAGGTGCGGTGGACCGCGAGCCGCGGCGGCCGGACGGCGAGGAAGCCGAGCGCCGCGAGCGGCATCGCGATGCCGACGGCGGCGAGGAGCAGGATGTCGCGAAGGTCGAACCAGAGCGCCACGCCGAAGAGGATGCCGCCGACGACCATGAGCGCGATCCCGCGCGGGGTCAGGCGGGGACGCGCCTGGTGCCGTGCCCGGCCGACCCGCGACATCCCGATCACTCCCTCCGCGCGCTGCCGACCGGCACCGGCGTCTCGCCGACGATGCGTCGCACGATCTGGTCGATGAGGGGCCCGCCGTCGTGGTCGTGCCCGCCGACCGCGCGACTCGTCGGGACGAGCCGGTGCGCGAGCACGGGCACGGCGAGCGCGTCGACGTCGTCGGGCAGCACGAAGTCGCGACCGTGCATCGCGGCGTGCGCCTTCGCGGCGCGGATGAGCTGGAGCGTCGCGCGCGGGCTCGCCCCGAGCCGCAGTTGGCGGTCCTCCCGCGTGGCCCGCGCGAGTTCGACCGCGTACTGCTTCACCGGCTCGGACGTGAAGACACGCTGCACCGCCTCGATCATCGCCCGGAGCTCGGCGAGCGAGACGACGGGCTCGAGCGTGTCGAGCGGGCTCGCGGTCTCGCGCTGGGCGAGCATCGCGAGCTCGTCGGCGGTCGCCGGGTACCCCATGGAGATGCGCGCCATGAACCGGTCCCGCTGCGCCTCGGGCAGCGGGTACGTGCCCTCCATCTCGACGGGGTTCTGCGTCGCGACGACCGTGAACGGCTGCTCGAGGCGGTAGGTCGTGCCGTCGGCGGTGACCTGGCGTTCCTCCATGCACTCGAGGAGGGCCGACTGCGTCTTCGGACTCGCCCGGTTGATCTCGTCTCCGATCACGATGTTCGCGAACACCGGGCCCGGCTTGAACTCGAACCGTCGCGACACCTGGTCGAAGACGGAGACGCCCGTGACGTCGCTCGGCAGGAGGTCGGGCGTGAACTGGACGCGACTGACGGTGCAGTCGACCGAGCGCGCGAGCGCCTTGGCGAGCATCGTCTTGCCGACGCCCGGCACGTCCTCGATGAGCAGGTGACCCTCGGCGAGGAGCACCGTGAGGGCCGCCGTGACGGCCTCGCGCTTGCCGCTGATGACCGTCTCGACGTTGCGCACGATCGCGGCCGCGCGTTCGCCGACCTCGTCGATGTCCATCGCCGGGGCGACGCCGATGGCGCCCTCGGTGTCGGTCACGGTCGCATCGCCCCCTGGAGGTACTCGGCGACGGACCGTGGCACGTACGGTGCGACGTCGCCGCCGAGCGCGGAGACCTGCCGCACGAGCGAGCTCGACACGTGGGCGTTCGCCGGGTCGGGCAGGAGGAAGACGGTCTCGACGCCGGCCAGGTGTCGGTTCACGATCGCCATGGGCGTCTCGTAGCCGACGTCGACCTGCGAGCGGATGCCCTTGACGAGCACCGACGCCCCCACGTCGGTGCAGTAGTCGACGAGGAGACCCATGCTCCACGAGGCGACGACGATGTCACCCGGGATGTGCGCGTCGGCGATCGACTGCTCGATGAGCGCCACGCGCTGCGCGATCGGGAGCAGTGCCGACTTGTCGGGGTTGTGCACCACGACGACGTGCAGCTGGTCGTACAGGCCGGCGGCCCGCTCGATGACGTCGAGGTGCCCGCGCGTGACTGGGTCGAATGATCCGGGGACGACGGCGATCCGCTGCATACGTGCCAGCGTAGTGCGCGTTCGACGCCGCGGGAGGGGTCGCGGAGAGTCTCAGCCCCTGCTCAGGTACTCGCTCGCCTCGTCGTCGAGGCGACGCCGGACCGCAGCCGCGAGCGCCGGGTGCCCGGAGAGCCCGGGGTCCTCGGCGAGGAGCTCGGCGGCCGCCTCGCGTGCGTCGGCGATGAGGTCGCCGTCGCGCGCGACGCGGAGCAGTTTGAGCGATGATCGGCCGCCCGACTGCACGGCGCCGAGCACGTCGCCCTCCTGCCGGAGCTCGAGGTCGACGCGCGCGAGCTCGAACCCGTCGAGGGTGGCGGCGACCGCCTCGAGACGCTCGCGTGCGACGCTCCCGGCCTCGGCGTGCGAGACGAGCAGGCAGAGCCCGGGCACGCTCCCCCGGCCGACCCGTCCGCGCAGCTGGTGCAGTTGCGAGACCCCGAAGCGGTCGGCGTCGACGACGACCATGGTGCTGGCGTTGGGCACGTCGACGCCCACCTCGATCACGGTCGTCGCGACGAGCACGTCGAGTTCCTTCGCGGCGAACGCGCGCATGGTGTCGTCCTTCTCCTCGGCCGACATGCGCCCGTGCAGGGGCGCGATGCGAGCGTCCGCGAGCGCGGGCAACGACCGCAGCTCGGCGAGCACCGAGGCGACGGATGCCACGGGGCCGGCGGCCGGGCCGGGCTCGCCCTCGGCGGGCTCGCCGTCGTCCTCCGCCACCTTCGGCTCGATCGCGGGGCAGACGACGAACCCCTGGCGGCCCTGAGCGAGTTCCTCGGCGAGCCGCTCCCACACCCGCGCGCGCCAGGCGGGGCGCTCGGCGAGCGGCACGAGGTGCGTCTCGATGCCGGCCCGGCCCGCGGGCAGCTGCCGGATGGTGCTCACGTCGAGGTCGCCGAACACCGTCATCGCGACCGTGCGCGGGATCGGCGTCGCGGTGAGCACGAGCACGTGCGGGTGGCGCCCCTTGAGGCGCAGCGCCTCGCGCTGCTCGACGCCGAAGCGGTGCTGCTCATCGACGACGACGAGCCCGAGGTCGGCGAACGTCGTCGTGTCGCCGAGGAGGGCGTGCGTGCCGACGACGATGCGCGACTGGCCGGCGGCGACGCGCAGCGCGGCCTTCCGTCGCTCGGCGGCGGGCAGTTGGCCGGTGACCAGCGTGGGCATCAGGTCGGCCGAGAGCTCGGGGCCGAGCATCTTCGCGATCGATCGGAGGTGCTGGGCGGCCAGCACCTCGGTGGGGGCCAGGAGGGCCGACTGCCCGCCGGACTCGGCGACCGCGAGCATGGCGCGGAGCGCCACGACGGTCTTGCCGGAGCCGACCTCGCCCTGCACGAGCCGGTTCATGGGCACGGGCGCGGCGAGGTCGTGGAGGATCTCGCCGCCGACCTCGCGCTGGTCGTCGGTGAGCGCGAACGGCAGCGACGCCTCGAACCGTTCGAGCAGGCCCCCCGGTCGGGGCTCGCGGCGCACCGCCTCGTGCGCACGCGCGGCCGCCCGGCGCTCGAGCAGTGCGGTCTGCAGCACGAAGGCCTCGGTGAAGCGCAGCGTGCGACGCGCGGCCTTCCAGTCCTCGTCGCGCTCGGGACGGTGCACGCCCTCGAGCGCGTCCCGGTGCGACCGGATGCCGCGTGCGCGGCGCACCGCCTCGGGGACCGGGTCGTCGACCGCGCCGAGCCCGTCGAGCAGGACGCCGACCGCGGTCTGCAGCTGCCAGCTGGAGAGCGTGCCGGTGGCCGGGTAGATCGGGATCGGCGCCGTCGCCCAGCGCACGGCCGCGGCATCCGCCCCGCTCGTGGGCACGGCCTCGTCGAACAGCTGGTAGTCGGGGTGGGCGAGCTGACGGGCGCCGCGATAGTCGGAGACCTTGCCGGCGAACATGCCGCGCACGCCGGGCCTCAACTCGTTCGCCCGCCACTTCTGGTTGAAGAACGTCAGCGTGAGGATGCCGGTTCCGTCGGAGATCTTCGCCTCGAGGATCGACCCGCGGCGCGACCGCATGGTGCGCTCGCGCACCTCGAGCACCTCGGCGACGATCGTGACGTTCTCGTCGAGCGGCAGCTCGCCGAGCGCCGTGAGCTCACCGCGTGCGGCGTACCGGCGCGGGTAGTGGGCGAGCAGGTCGCCGACCGTGCCGTACCCGAATGCGCGCTGGAGGGCCTGCGCGGTGCGGCCCCCGAGTGCGCCCGTGAGGCGGCTGTCGAGGGTCAGCGCCCCCTCCGCCACGCGATCGGCCGTCATGGCTCGATCGTAGGCTCCGCCTCCGTCGGCGCGGGTTCGAGGGCCTCGATCTCGGCGCGCACGTAGGGGTCGTCGGGGCGCGCGAGCGCGAGTTCGCGCTGGATCCCGAGCGCCTCGTCGGTCCGGCCGAGCGTGCGGAGCGCACGACCGACCGACCAGCGTGCGACGTGCTGCTGGCCCGCGGTGCCGTAGCGGTCGGCCGCGTCGACGGCCTTCTGGAAGTGGTACAGCGCAGCCTGCGCGTCACCGCCGTCGTGCTTGGTCCACCCGAGGTTGTTGTGGAGGGCGACGCCCCAGCGCTTGAGGCGCGGGTCGCGGACCCCCTCGAGGATGTCGAAGCCCTCGGCGGCCCACTCCTCCTCGTGGCCGGTGTCGTTCAGCGCGAGCATGTGCAGCGCGTCGAGCACCAGGAACGTCGAGCCGCCGAGCGCGGCCTCGCGGACGGCACGGGTGAACTCGGGCACGGCCTCGTCGAGGCGTTCGCCGGCGGCCGCCATGCGGCCACGTTCGAGTGCGATGCGGGCGCGCAGCTCGGCGGCCTCCTCGTCGGAGTCGCCCGGATCGGCCCCCTCCAGCTCGGCGAGCACGGCGAGCGCCTCCTCGTCGCGATGCTGGAGGCCCATGGCGCGCGCGAGCTGCGTGGCCATCACGGCGCGGCCGTGCACGCTCAGCGTCTCGTCGGCCGCGGCGGCGCGGAAGCGCTCCTCGCTCGCGGCGGGATCGGCGAAGTCCCACATCCGGTCGATGGCCTGCTGCTCGTGCCCCCGGTGATGGGACGGATCGGCGTGCAGGGCGTCGGTCGAATCATCCACCTCACCATCATGGCAGCGCCCGAGGAGTGGCCGTTATGCTCCCGAGACATGACGCGCATCATCGCCGGCTTCGCCGGTTCGCTCACGCTCGCCGTGCCCCGCTCGGGCACACGTCCGACGAGCGATCGCGTGCGCGAGGCGATCTTCTCGGCGCTCGAGGCGCGCGATGCGATCGCGGATGCCTCGGTGCTCGACCTGTACGCCGGTTCGGGGGCGCTCGGACTGGAGGCGGCGAGCCGCGGCGCGGCCGACGTCGTGCTCGTCGAGAAGGCGCGACCCGCCGCCGAGGTCTGCCGGCGCAATGCGGCGGCCCTCGCGAAGGCCGGGCGCGGAGCGGCGCCACGCGTCCGGGTCGCGGCGCGGAGCGTGTCGTCCTACCTCGAGTCCGCTGCCGGCGGCGTGGACCTCGCCTTCGTCGACCCGCCGTACGACCTCGGCGAGGCCGAGCTCGCGCGCGACCTGGCGCTGCTCGCTCCGCTCCTCGCGGACGCCGCGACCGTCGTCGTCGAGCGGAGCAGCCGCTCACCCGAACCGGCCTGGCCGGCCGGCATCGAGCCCGAGCGTCGCCGCGACTACGGCGAGACGACGCTGTGGTGGGCGACGGCGACCGACGCGGCGGCGAGCGACGCGGGTCAGCCCGCCGCGCCGTCCCAGCCCGAGTAGGGGTCCCATCCGGTCGTGTCGACGGGCGCCCCGTCGAGCGTGAGTCGCCCCGCGTCGCCGTTCACGACGCCGATCACCTCGAACGGTGCGGGCGGCACCGTCCCGGGCGGGAAGGTCGCGAGCAGGCCGTGGTCCTCGGCGCCCGCGAGCGCCGTCGTCGGGTCCGCGCCGAGCGCGTCGGCGCGGAAGTCGAGCCCGACCCCGCTGGCCTCGGCGAGGCGCCGCGCGTCGCGCGCGAGCCCGTCGCTCACGTCGAGCATCGCGGTCGCGCCGGCCTCGGCGGCGGCCACCCCGGCGGACACCGGCGGCGCGGGGGCGAGCTGCGCGCCGACGAGCCGCGGGTGCCGCGTTCGGACCGCGTCGGCGAGGCCCGCGTCGGGTTCGCCGTCGGCGTCGCGCGCCTCGGCGAAGAGCAGCCGGAGGCCCCGCGCCGCGTCGCCGCGGGCGCCGGCATGCGCGAGGACATCGCCCGGCCGCGATCCCGACCGCAGGACGGGCGCACGCCCCTCGAGGTCGCCGAACGCGGTGACCGCGATCGTGAGCACCGACGACGCCGACAGGTCGCCGCCGACCACTCCTGCTCCTGGAGCGAGGGCGGCGAGCGCGTCGCGCAACCCGTCGGCGATGCCCTCGAGCAGCGCGACGCCCATGGTCGGCGGCGCGGCGATCGAGACGACGAGCGCGGTCGGCCGTGCGCCCATCGCCGCGACGTCGGTGAGGTTCGTCGCGGCCGCCTTCCAGCCGAGGTCGTGCGGGCGCGACCAGGCGAGGCGGAAGTCGGGACCGTGGACCATCAGGTCGGTCGTGACGACGAATCGGCCGTCCGGCGCGGCCACGACCGCCGCATCGTCGCCCGCCCCGAGCAGCGCCGCGTCGCCCGGCTCGAGGCGCGGGAGGATGCGGGCGAGCACGGCGGTCTCGCCGAGCTCCCCGATCGTGGGCGACGCGGCGCGTGCAGGCTGCTCCATGGCTCCCACGGTAGCCTGATCGACGATGTCGACTTCCCCGTCAGGCCGCCGCCTCCGCCGCCGTACCCGACTCGTCGCGGCGGCGCTCGTCGCCGGCTCGGCCGTGCCCCTGCTCGCCGCCTGCAGCCAGCCGGTGCCGTTCGATCCGGCTCCGGATGCCGCCGACGCCGACTGCGCGTCGGTCGTCGTGCGCCTGCCGGACCAGGTCGCCGGGCTCGACGCCCGCGAGACGACCGCGCAGGGCACGGGCGCGTGGGGGTCGCCGGCGGCCGTGCTGCTGCGATGCGGCGTCGAACCGCCCGGCCCGACGACGCTGCGCTGCGTGAGTGTCGACGACGTCGACTGGATCATCGACGAGTCCGACGCACCGACGTACCGGTTCCTGACCTACGGTCGCACGCCGGCCGTCGAGGTCGTCGTCGACAACGACGCCGTCGCCGGCTCGACGGCGATCGCCGACCTGTCCGGCGCGGTCGGGGCGATCCCCGCCGACGGCGGGTGCACCGACCTCGAGGAGCTCGCGCCCGCCACCGGCGACGCGACGGACGCCGGCTGAGCGCACGACCGCCCGTGCAGGTCGGCGCCCGCGCCGGCGTCAGCCGACGCGGACGCCCCGCGCGAGCCCGACCCTGATGAGTTCGTCGATCAGCTCGGGGTAGGTCACGCCCGACTCCTGCCAGCAGCGCGGGAACATCGAGATCGGTGTGAAGCCCGGCATCGTGTTGAGCTCGTTCACGACGAAGCCCTCCTCCGTGAGGAAGAAGTCCACGCGGGCGAGGCCCTCGGCGCCGATCGCGTCGAACGCGCGGATCGCGAGGTCGCGCATCTCCGCCAGTCGCCCGTCGCCGAGGTCGGCCGGGCACACGAGGTCGACCCCCGGCGCGTCGAGGTACTTCGCCGCGAAGTCGTAGAACCCGTCGCCCGTGAGGACGATCTCGCCCGCGACCGAGGCGCGCGGGCGTTCCCCCGGCGCCCCGCCGAGCACACCGATCTCGACCTCGCGCCCGATCACCGCGGACTCGACGAGCACGGTGTCGTCCTCGGCGAAGGCGACCTCGAGGGCGGCGTCGAGCTGGGAGGCGTCCGCAACCTTGCTCACGCCGACGCTCGAGCCGGCGCGCGCCGGCTTCACGAACTGGGGCAGGCCGAGGGATGCCGCGTCCGCGCGGACCGCGTCCGGGTCATCCGCCCACTGCCGCGCCGTCACGGTGCGCCACGGCGCGACCGGGATGCCGGCCGCCGCCAGCGCGGTCTTCGTGAAGTGCTTGTGCATGCCGAGCGCGCTCGCGAGGACCCCCGAGCCGACGTACGGCAGGCCGCCGAGCTCGAGCAGGCCCTGGATCGTGCCGTCCTCGCCGAACGGTCCGTGCAGGATCGGGAAGACTAGGTCGACCTCGCCGAGCGAGGCCTCCTCGCCGCTCGCGGTGACGACGTGGAGCTCGCGCGACGCGGCCGACTCCGGCCAGCGCACGCGCGTGCCGTTGTCGTGGACCTCCGGCAGGTGCTCCGGGTCGAGCCGGAAGCGGTCGGGGTCGTCGGCCTCGAGCACGAACGCCCCATCGCGCGTGATGCCGACCGGGATCAGCTCGTAGCGGTCACGGTCGATCGCCCGGAGCACTCCCGCCGCCGTGGCGCAGCTGATCGAATGCTCGCTGGAGCGCCCGCCGAAGAGCAGAACCACCCTGAGCTTGTCCATCCATCGTCCTTTCGCCCTGGGGCTCGTCGTCGGTCGTGAGGTGCGGCGCGATGTCCTTCGGTGCGAGCGTGCCGGCGAGCACCTGCCGAACCTGCTCGACGATGGGCATCTCCACACCCTTGGCGCGCGCCAGTTCGAGGATCGGGCCGACGGATGCGAGCCCCTCGGTGGTCTGCTGCATCTGGTTGACGACCTCGGGCAGCTTGTACCCCTGGCCGAGCAGGCGCCCCGCGGTGTTGTTGCGCGACAGCGGCGACTGGCACGTCGCGATGAGGTCGCCGAGGCCGGCGAGTCCGGAGAGCGTGTCGCGGTGCGCGCCGTACGCGACCGCGAAGTCGGTCATCTCGACGAGGCCGCGCGTGATGATCGAGGCCTTCGTGTTCTCGCCGTAGCCGGCGCCGTCGACGATGCCGATCGCGACCGCGATGAGGTTCTTCAGGACCCCGCCGAACTCGGTCCCGATGACGTCGGTGTTCACGAACGAGTGGAAGTAGCGGTTGCGGGAGACGGATGCCACGGACTGCGCGGTCTCGAGGCTCGCGGACGAGACCACGGCCGCCGTGGGCTGCTCCTTCGCGATCTCGAGCGCGAGGTTCGGCCCGGAGATCACGGCGATCTTCGACTCGGCGATCGGCAGCACCTCGGCGATGACCTCGCTCATGCGGTGGCCCGTCGACTTCTCGACGCCCTTCATGAGCGAGACGATCGTCGCCTCGGCGTACAGGTGCGGCTCGGCCGCGATGAGGTTCTGGCGGAGCGTCTGGCTCGGCACGCTGATGTAGACCTGCTCGGCACCGGCGAGCGCGAGGTCGAGCCGGCTCGTCGCGCGGAGCCCGATCGGCAGGTTGATGCCCGGGAGGTAGTCGCTGTTGCGCTTGGCCTCCTGGATCTCGCGTGCGAGCTCGGGGCGCCGCGCCCACAGCATGACGTCGGCGCCGCCGTCGGAGAGGATCTTCGCGAACGTGGTGCCCCAGCTCCCGGCGCCGAGCACGGCGACGCGCTTGCCGGGAGCGCGGCGACCGGCCCTAGCCATCGAGGCGCCCCGTCTCCTTCTGACCGTGCTTGGCGGGGTCCCACCGCTCGGTCGGAGGCCGCTCGCCCCGCAGCTCGCCGACGAGCGCGGCGATCGCGTTCATGAGGTCGTTGGTGGCCGCGAGGAGGGTCGCCTGGTCGAGCGGCTTGCCCTCGTAGGCGGAGAGGTCGAGCGGCTCGCCGATGATCACGTCGACCGTCTTCCGCGGGAAGAGGCTGACCTTCTTGGCGTACCGCGGCATGATCTGCTGCGTGCCCCAGTGGGCGGCGGGCACCACGGGGATGCCGCGCTCGAGCGCGATGCGCACGGCACCGGTCTTGCCGCGCATCGGCCACATCTCCGGGTCGCGGGTGAGGGAGCCCTCGGGGTAGACGATGACCATGCGACCCTTCTCGACGAGCTCCTCCGCGGCACGGATGGCGGCGTGGCTGCTGCTGCCGGCGCGTTCGACGGGGATCTGGCCGGAGGTGCGGAGGAACCACCCGAGCACGGGGTTCTTGAACAGCGACGCCTTCGCCATGAACCGCGGGAGTCGCCCGAGGTGCCATGAGGCGACGCCCATCACCAGCGGGTCGATCTCGCTGTAGTGGTTGGGCGACAGCACGAAGGCGCCGGACTGCGGCATCCGCTCGGGGTGGTGGAAGCGGTACTTCACGCCGAGGCTCCACAGCGGGAGGATCAGCGCGGCGAGCACCCAGAAGAACGACGGGCGGCGCTTCTCGGCGCCGGGCTTCGCTACGGGCACGGCGGAGGGGTCACGATGGGGCACTGACCCATTATCCTTCGAGCGCGAAGTCCGCTCCGAGCAGCTCCAGCTTGGTGATGAAGTTCTCGTAGCCGCGCGCGATGATCCCGACGTTCGACACCGTCGAGCGCCCCTCGGCGGTGAGCGCCGCGATCAGGTGGCTGAAGCCGCCGCGCAGGTCGGGCACCTCGATGTCGGCGCCGCGAAGCTGCGACGGGCCGGAGATCACCGCGGAGTGCTTGAAGTTGCGCTGGCCGAACCGGCACGGCCGGCCGCCGAGGCACTCCTTGTGCACGTCGATCGACGCCCCCATCTCGACGAGTGCGTCGACGAAGCCGAAACGCTGCTCGTAGACCGTCTCGTGCACGATCGAGACGCCCTTGGCCTTGGTGAGCGCGACGACGAGCGGCTGCTGCCAGTCGGTCATGAAGCCGGGGTGCACGTCGGTCTCGATGATGACCGGCTTCAGCTCGCCGCCGGGGTGGTAGAAGCGGATGCCGTCGTCCTCGATCTCGAATGCGCCGCCGACCTTGCGGAAGATGTTGAGGAAGGTCAGCATCTCGGGCTGGCGTGCCCCGCCGACGAAGATGTCTCCCTCGGTCGCGAGCGCGGCCGCGGCCCAGCTCGCCGCCTCGTTCCGGTCGAACAGGGCACGGTGCGTATAGCCCTGCAGGCGCTCCACGCCCTCGATGCGGATCACCCGGTCGGTGTCGACGGTGATGATGGCGCCCATCTTCTGCAGGATGTTGATGAGGTCCATGATCTCGGGCTCGATCGCCGCGCCCGTGAGTTCCGTGATCCCGTCGGCGAGCACCGCGGTGAGCAGCACCTGCTCGGTCGCGCCGACGCTCGGGTAGGGTAGCGAAACCTTGGCACCCTTCAGGCCGGTGGGCGCCGACATGCGGATGCCGCTCGGCAGCTTCTCGACGATCGCGCCGAAGTTGCGCAGCACCTCGAGGTGGTAGTCGATCGGCCGGTCGCCGATGCGGCAGCCGCCGAGGTCGGGGATGAACGCCTCGCCGAGGCGGTGCAGCAGCGGCCCGCAGAACAGGATCGGGATGCGGCTCGAGCCCGCGTGCGCGTCGATGTCGGCCATGTGCGCCGACTCGACCGCCGCCGGGTCGAGGATGAGGTCGCCCGGCTGGGGACCCTCCGTCACGGTCACGCCGTGGACTTCGAGCAGCCCGCGCACGATGCGCACGTCGCTGATGTTCGGCACGTCCTTCAGGATGCTCGGCGTGTCGCCGAGGATCGCTGCGACCATCGCCTTGGTGACGAGGTTCTTGGCACCCTTCAACTCGATCCGACCACGAAGCGGCTTGCCCCCGTTGATCGTGATGCGGTCGACCGGAAGGCCGACCGCCGTGCCGTGCTGCTTCGCGTCATCCACGAGTGTGTTCACTCAGTTCCCTGTCTCTGCCGGCTCCCTGATGGGGAGCGTCGTCGGCCGCCATCCCGCCCGAGTCGCCTCGAAGTCGGAGATGGCCTGCTCGTCTCGGAGGGTGAGCCCGATGTCGTCGAGACCCTCGAGCAGCCTCCACCGAGTGTAGTCATCGATATCGAAGGCGACTGTGAGGCTCCCGATGCTCACCGTACGCTCAACCAGATCGACGGTCGCGGCTATTCCCGGCTGCGCGTCGATCGCCTCCCACAGCCGCTCGACGTCCTCGTATGCGACCTGGGCGGCGAGCAGGCCCTGCTTGCCCGAGTTGCCGCGGAAGATGTCGCCGAACCGGCTCGAGATGACGACCTTGAACCCGTAGTCGCGGAGTGCCCACACGGCGTGCTCGCGGCTGGAGCCGGTGCCGAAGTCGGGTCCGGCGATGAGGATCTCGGCGCCGGCGAAGGCCGGCTGGTTGAGCACGAACTCCGGGTCCTGCCGCCACGCGGAGAACAGCGCGTCGTCGAAGCCCGTCTTGGTGACGCGCTTCAGGAAGACGGCGGGGATGATCTGGTCGGTGTCGACGTTCGAGCGTCGGAGCGGCACGGCGACTCCGGTGACGGTGCTGAACTTCTCCATGTCAGTTGCCACCCTTCGCGCCGGCGCCGACCGGTTCGGCCGCGGCATCCCGTTCCAGGTCCCATGGGCTCGAGAGCGTGCCCCGAACCGCGGTCGCGGCGGCGACGAGCGGCGAGACCAGGTGCGTTCGGCCGCCCTTGCCCTGCCGCCCCTCGAAGTTGCGGTTGGAGGTCGACGCGCAGCGCTCCCCGGGCGCGAGTTGGTCGGGATTCATGCCGAGGCACATCGAGCAGCCGGCGAAGCGCCACTCGGCGCCGAACGCCTCGAACACCTTGTCGAGGCCCTCGGCCTCGGCCTCGAGCCGCACGCGAGCCGAGCCGGGCACGACCATGACGCGGACGCCGTCGGCCTTCGTGCGGCCCTTGATGATCGACGCGAACGCGCGGAGGTCCTCGATGCGGGAGTTCGTGCACGAGCCCATGAAGACGGCGTCGACCGGGATCTGCTTGAGCGGCGTGCCGGGCTGGAGGTCCATGTACTCGAGTGCGCGCTCGGCGGCGGCGCGCTCGTGCTGGTCCTCGATCGCCGCGGGGTCGGGCACGGCCCCGCTCAGCGAGACGCCCTGCCCGGGATTGGTGCCCCACGTGACGAACGGTTCGAGCTCGTCGGCGTCGATGACGACCTCGGCGTCGAAGACGGCGCCCTCATCGGTCGGCAGGGTCCGCCAGTACTCGACCGCCGCGTCCCAGTCCTCGCCCTGCGGCGCGTGCGCGCGGCCCTGCAGGTACGCGAACGTGGTCTCGTCGGGCGCGACCATGCCGGCACGCGCTCCGGCCTCGATCGACATGTTGCAGATCGTCATCCGGCCGTCCATCGACAGCGAGCGGATGGCGCTTCCGCGGTACTCGAGCACGTAGCCCTGCCCGCCGCCCGTGCCGATCTTCGCGATCACGGCGAGGATGATGTCCTTCGCCGTGACGCCGGGGCGGAGCGAGCCCTCGACCGTGATGGCCATGGTCTTGAACGGCTTCAGCGGCAGGGTCTGGGTGGCGAGCACGTGCTCGACCTCGCTCGTGCCGATGCCGAACGCCATCGCGCCGAAGGCGCCGTGCGTCGAGGTGTGGCTGTCGCCGCAGACGACCGTGATGCCGGGCTGCGTGAGGCCGAGCTGGGGTCCGACGACGTGGACGATGCCCTGCTCCGCGTCGCCCAGCGAGTGCAGGCGGACACCGAACTCGGCGGCGTTGCGGCGGAGGGTCTCGATCTGCGTCCGGCTCGTGGGATCGGCGATTGGCTTGTCGATGTCGAGCGTCGGGGTGTTGTGGTCCTCCGTCGCGATCGTCAGGTCGGGGCGACGGACCGGGCGCCCGGCCATGCGGAGGCCGTCGAACGCCTGCGGGCTCGTGACCTCGTGCACGAGGTGCAGGTCGATGTAGATGAGGTCGGGGGTGCCGTCCTCGCCCTTCTTGACGAGGTGCGCGTCCCAGACCTTCTCGGCGAGGGTGCGCGGACGCGACGGGTTCGGGGTGCTGTCGTTCATGCGGTTCGTCTTCCTTCGGGAGGGTGATCGGCCGTCGACGGACTCCGCGGCGGGGAAGGCCTCAGGACTGGGCCCCGCCGCGGCACCGAAGGAGAAGTCGCCGAGCACGCATGCCGACAGGTTACACCGACTGCGCGGGAGCCCGTTCCACGAGGAAGGCGACGTCGCCCAGCAGGATCACCGCGTCGAGGGGCGCCTCGGCGGGCACGCCGGGCTCCAGGTCGACGGGTGCCTCGCCCTCCGGCCACACGCGGACGCCGTTCGTGGAGTCGAGGTCGGTGACGAGCAGTCGGCCCTCCCTGGACTCGAGGAGTGCGTGGGTCTTCGACATCGATCGCGTGTGGTCCGGGACGGCCACCACGACGACGCCCTGGAGCCACGCGGGCGGGCTCGGGTCCCGGCCGGCGACGACGCGATCGTGCACCGGGAACTCGATGCCGTCCGCACTCCGGAGGCGCCATGGGCCGGTCGGCGCGGGCCGTGCTGGGGCCGGCGACGGCGTGGCGCCGGCCGCGGCGACAGGTGGCGCGGCCTCATCGGTGCGCGGCGTCGACGGCGGCGCGATCGGCAGCGCCGACGGCGGGCGGATGCCGGGTGCCGGGCGGAATCCGGGAAGCGCCCGCTCGGCGCGCACCGTGCCCTCGGGCCGGTCCGGCCGGTCGCTCTCGGGCGCGTCCGGCACGAGCCCCGGTGGGGGCACGATGAAGTCCGGGTCGCTCACGCCCCCACCTTAACCCCGACCGTCGTCGTCATCCGGCGTCATCGACGGCGGCGGAGCCGGTACCTGGCGACGAGTCGCCGCATGCGCCCGGCCGCGGCCGCGACCGCGGCGGCCGCGGCATCCGCCTCGGTCCATCGCCGCTCGACCGATGCCGACGCGACCTCGTCGCCGCCGAACACGTCGCGGTCCACCGTGGCGGCGAGCGTCGAGAGCGGCGCGCGTCCGGCGATGCGCACGTCGCCGAGGCCCTGCTCGTCGAGCTGTCGCTCCAGCGCCCTCGCGGTCTGCAGTCGCGACGACCGCTCCGGCGGGTCGAATCCGAGTTCGGCGTAGCGGTCGATGAGCTCCTCCCAGGCGCCGGCCACCTGCCGGTCCGCTGCGCCGCGATGGCGGATGGCACGCCGTCGGCGCTTCGCGATCGCGATGACGAACATCGGCAGCAGCAGGATCGCGGCCGGGACGCCGACCGCGCCGATCACGATCCACGCCCAGGTGGGCATCTGGAACGGCCGGTCGCGGTCCTCGTCGTCGGTGTCGTCGATCTCGGTCGTGGTGAGCAGTTCGTCGTCGGCGTGCTCGGCGCGCGGGGGCTGGCGCACCTGCGGCTGCGGCTCGGACTTCGGCTTCGGCGTCTGCTCCTGCGGCACGTCGACGTTGTCGGGAGTCGGGTGGAACGCGATCCAGCCGACGCCCTCGAACGGCACCTCGACCCAGGCCGTGACGTCCGCGCCGAGCACCTCGACGGTGCCGCCGCCCTCGGCGACCTCGGGCGCGTACCCCATGACCACCCGCGACGGGTAGCCGAGGTGGCGGGCCATGAGCGCCATCGCGGCGGCGTACTGCTCCTCGTCGCCGACCATCCGGCTGCGCGTGAACAGCTCGATGAGCCGATCGGCGCCGTGCCCGGCGCGCGACGCGACCGCGTCGCTCGCGAGCCCATGACTGAGGAACCCGTTCGTCTTCAGCGCGCGCTCGACGTTGCGGAGCTGCTCGATCGGGCTCGGGGCGTCGCCCGCGTACTCCTCGGCCTTCGCGGCGACGACATCGGGCAGGTTCTCGACGGGCGGCGGGGCGAGTCGTGCCACCGGGACGTCGACGAGCTCGGCGTCGTCCGGCTGGACCTGGACGCGCGCGTCGAGCCGGTAGCGCGTGCCCTCCGCGGCGCCGCTCGTGAGCACGGCGGTGCCCGCCGCGGGGTTGTAGCGCACGTCGCCCGCGCGCTCGGCCGACCCGCGGTCGAGCAGCTCGAGCTGCGACCCGTAGCCCACGGTCGGAAGCCAGACGTCGGAGTACGCCGCGACCTCGACCTCGATCGACCGGGCGCCGCCGAGGTCGGCGAGCTCGGGCGGGGGCAGGGTCGAGCCGACGATCGAGTAGCCGCCGTCGGCGGCGGCCTGCTCGGGACCGGCGACGTTCCAGAGCCGGCCGCTGTACGAGTCCATGGCTGCGAGCCGCAGCGTGTCGCCGGGCTGCAGCCCCTCGACGAGGAAGACGGGCGACTCGGCGAGCTCCTTCGTATACTCGCGGTATCCGGCGAGCGGACTGGCGAACTGCAACGGGTCGAACGGCGGGACGACCTGGTCGCGCAGCACGAACCGGTCCGGTGCGACGGGGGCCACCGCGAGGCCTGCGACCGCGCCGACGGTCACGGCGCCGGCGACGACGATGGCCGAGCCGGTGAGCTTGCGCCGACGCAGGCGCGCGGCGCCGTCGCCACCGGCCTCGACGCTCGCACCTCGACGCCACGCGATCCAGGTCAGCGCGATCGCGGCGAACGCGACGCCTCGGACGGCCGCGAGGAATGCCTGGTCGGTGCCGAGCAGGATGCCGGAGAGGAACAGCAGCACCGGCCCGAGGAGCACCGTCGCCGCGCGGAGCGGCGTGCGCCGACCCGGCAGCCATCGGAGCACGAGCATCCCGCCGACGAGGGCGACCACCGCCGCGGCGGCGTACGGGACCGCGGCGACGTAGTCGGGCGCCTCGACGGGCGCGGCGATCGTGACGATGTCGGCCCAGCCGTGCACGGCGCCGACCGCGAGCCCGGCGAGCGAGGTCAGGGTCGGCAGCACGACGAGGAAGGCCTCGCCCGGCATGACGAACGGCGTCCCGACGAGGAAGTACAGCACGATGCCGAGGAGCACCGTGACGAGCACGCTGAGGCGCAGCACCGTGCCGAGCACGGCGGCGAGCGTGCCGACCGCGATGCCGGCGAGCGCGGCGGCGAGGAAGTCCAGCCCGCCGAAGCTCGTCTCGTACCCGGCGATCGCGAGGAGCGACAGCGCCGAGAGCACCCCGAGGTCGGCGAGTGAGCTGCGCGGGATCCGGTTCACGGGCGGACCCTCCTCACGAGGCGCGGGAGTTCGTCGAGGGAGCCGACCGTGACGATGGTCGACTCCCCCACGCGCGTGATGCGCGACGCGGCGCCCACCTCGGTCCGGAAGACGATCACCTGCGTGTCCGACCCGAACACGGTCTCGGCGGCGCGGAACTCGGCGAGCGGTGCGCGCGACCCGCCGACCACGATGAGCACGCTCGGCGCGGCGGTGCGGCGGCCGGCCTCGCGGACGACGTCGCGGACGGGCGCGGCGCCGTCCTCGAGCGGCGCGATCCGGCAGGTGTCGTCGAGCAGCGCGGTCGGCGTCGCGGTGCCGAGCCGCAGGCGGTCGGTGGCGACGGCGAGCCGGGTGGCGTCGCGGATGACCTGCACGCCGAGCGACGCGAGCACCGACACGGCGAGCTCGAACTCCTCGTCGGAGGCGTAGTGCTCGGCGCTCGTCGGCTGCACGAGCAGCAGCTGCGACCGCCGGGTCTCCTCGTACTGTCGCACCATGAGCTGGCCGGTTCGCGCGGACGTGCGCCAGTGCACGTTGCGCAGCGCGTCGCCGGGCTCGTACGCCCTGAGCGCATGGAACGAGATGTCGTTGTCGGTGATCGTCTTCGTGATCTCACCCTCGAGGTCGCGCACGAGGCCCGCCGCCGAGGGCTTCAGGCCTGCCGTCACGGGGTGCACGAACAGCTCGACGGGGTCGGTCCAGCGCACCTCGCGCCGGAGCAGCCCGAGCTGGTCGCCGCGCACGGATGCCGCGGGGCCGGCCACGATGACGGCGCGCCGCTGGGTCGGCACCGCGAACAGCTCCTCGTGCTCGCCGCCCGCGGGGATCGTCGGGATCACGAACTCCGCGAGCCCCCTGCCGACGGGCAGTTCGAGCTGCGAGGGCACGGATGCCGCGTCGCCGGCGTTCTCCACGACGAGCCGGCCGAGCGCGCGCTCGCCCGCGACGACGCGGCGCGGCTGGAGCTCGATCGCGACGCGGTACGCCATCCGCCCGAAGACGAACGGGATCGCGACGAGGAGCGCCGCCAGCAGGGTCGCACCGATGAACGCGAGCTCGATCCAGCCGAACGGCCACGCGAGCGCGAGGGCGACGACGCTCGCGGCGAGCACGAGCCATCCGACCGGGGAGATCACGCCCGTGACGGGCGCGGCGAAGGCGCCCACGGCCCGCCCGACGCGTCGCAGGCCGGCAGCCAGTGAACGAGCGGATGCCGCGAGCGAACGCCACGCTGATCGGAGCGCGATGCGCGACTGCGACGGCGCGGGGCTCGCCGCGCGCGGCGACCGCGGCGATGCCTCCGCCGCCGGCGCCGCCGGTCCGGGCGGCGTCGACGCGGGCGCGTCGATGCCGGCCGTCATGCCGCGCGGTACGCCGGGGGCGCGATCTCGACGAGCACCGTGCGGACGATGTCCTCGGCCGTGGCGCCCGCGAACTCCGACTCGGGGTCGACGATGATGCGGTGCGCGAGTACCGGCACCGCGAGCTCGCGCACGTCGTCGGGCGTGACGTAGGTGCGGCCGCGCGAGATCGCCCACGTCTTGGCCGCACGGGCGAGCGCGAGCGCGCCGCGCATGCTGACGCCGAGCGCCGAGTCGCGGTGGTCGCGGGTCGCCGAGACGATCTGGTTGAGGTACGAGAGCACCGCGGCATCCACGTGCACCTCGGCGGCGAGCCGCGCCATCGTCGTGACCGAGCTCGACGCGATGATGGGCGACACCTTCGACGCGCGGGCGCGGTTCGCCGAGTCCAGCAGCAGCGTGACCGCGGTGTCGTGGTCGGGGTAGCCGAGCGAGGTCTTGATCAGGAACCGGTCGAGCTGCGCCTCCGGCAGCGAGTAGGTGCCCGCCTGCTCGACGGGGTTCTGGGTCGCGATGACCATGAACGGGCTGCCGACCTCGTAGCCGACGCCGTCGACGGTGACCCGGCCCTCCTCCATGACCTCGAGGAGCGCGGACTGGGTCTTCGGGCTGGCGCGGTTGATCTCGTCGGCCAGCACGACCGACGCGAAGATCGGACCGCGGTGGAACTCGAACTGCCCCTTGCCCTGGTCGTAGATCGTGACGCCCGTGACATCCGACGGCAGCAGGTCGGGCGTGAACTGGATGCGCGAGTGCGTGCCGTCGAGCGTGTTCGCGAGCGCCTTGGCCAGGACGGTCTTGCCGGTGCCCGGGTAGTCCTCGAGCAGCACGTGCCCCTCGGAGAGCATCGCGGTCACGACGAGCTCGATGATCTCGCGCTTGCCGAGGATCGCCCGGTCGACGTTGTCGACGAGCTTGGAGAAGGCGTCCTGGAACCAGCCGGCCTGGTCTTGGGTCACGGTCATGCGTGGGGTTCTCTTCCTATCGGTCTCGTCAGGTCGCGGGTCACCAGGTGTTGCTCTGGACGCCGCCGATGATCACGTACGCGTTGGAGTGGCCGCACCACGAATCGGGGAAGGAGCCCGTGTAGCTCCCGCGACCGTTCGAGACGTTGATGCGGATGTTGGTGTTGAGCCGCGTGCCGTTGCACCACGCGTACCCGGAGGTCTGGCCGTCGGGGAAGCCGGACACGCTCACGTTGTAGTGCCAGCAGTCGCCGCCGCAGTAGCCGTACGGGCCGCTGTAGTAGCCGACCCGGGCCCCCTTGGTCAGGTTGACGACCTTCGGTTCGTTCTGCACGGAGAACGAGTCGGAGGACGCGGTCCCCGCGCTCCCGCTGCCGAGGTTCACGGCGCGCACGGCGACGGAGTGCGATCCGGCGCCGACACCTGTGAAGCGGTGGCTCGTGTTCTGGCCGGAGTTCACCCAGGCGCCGCCGTCGATGCGGACGTCGTACCGGACGGTGCCGCCGCCCGTGTTCGACGGGGCGTTCCACGTCACGTCGACGCTCGTCGGTGCGTAGCCGTTGGGCTGCGCCTTCACGCCGGTCGGCGCGCCGGGTGTGCCGTACGGCGTCTCGGGGGCCGACAACGGCGACCACTGGCTCCAGCCGATCGCGTTCTTCGCGCGCACCTGGAAGCGGTAGGCCGTGCCGTTCGTGAGCCCGGTGAACTCCTGATCGACGCCGGCGGCCCCGGCCCCGAAGGTCCGTCGCTGCCCGTTGTAGTCGACCTCGTAGTCGGTGATCGGCGAGTTGTTGTTCGCGGGCGCCGCCCAGCGGATCGTCACCGACCGGTTCCCCGAGTTGCGGATCTCGGGCGCGACGGGACGGTCGGGCGCGTCGCGGACGACGACGAGGACGCGACCCTGCACCTCGCGAGCCGGGTCCGTCGTGCCGTCCTGGATGCGGTAGACGACGCTCAGCGTGCCGGTGAAGGCCGCGCCGGCCGTCACCGTCACGTTCGAGGCCGTGTGCGACACCGAGGCGCCGGCGCCGACGTCGGCCTGGTCGATCTGGGCACTGACCACGGTCAGGGGCGCGTCGGGTGCGAAGGGGTTGAAGTCGTTGGCGAGCACGTCGACCGTCGCGGTGCCGCCGCGGACCATCTCGACCGGCCCGTCGTCGTTCGCCTTCGGCAGCGCCCTGGTCGAGGAGACCACCTTCACGTCGACGTATCCCGGCACCGTGAATTCGTTGAACACGACGTCGAACGAGACCCGTGCTTCCGTGCCCGGCTGAACGCCGAGCGGCGAGGAGAGTCGGAGGATCGAGCCCTCGACGATCGTCGCCTCGATCTCGGCGCTCGCCCCCTGGAGGTTGCGGTACTCGACCCGCTCGATGTTGTCGGGGTTCGGCTGGTCGGTCGACGAGCGCAGGTCGACGTCGAGCGGCGCCTCGCCGGCCTCGATGGTCTCGCTGCGCGGTGTGAAGGTCGGCGGGGTGTCGTTGAAGTCCGGGTCGCCGACCGTGATCGGGATGGTCAGGATGGCGGTGCGCCCCACGGGATCCTCGGCGCTCTCGCCATCCGTCACCTCGAAGGTCAGCGACGCCGCTCCGCGGTAGTCGGCAGCGGGGACGTACTGCACGGCGGTGCCGCTCACGAACGCCGGTTCGCCGGCGTTCGTCGAGGATGCGGACAGGATGAGGGCCGGGTTTCCCGACGGGACGACGACGAGGTCGTCGACGTTCCAGCTGATGCTGCCGTTCATCGGCACGATGACCTCGCCGAGGTCCTTGAGATACGGCGCGGGGAACTTCGCCTTCTCCTCCGCGAGCAGCTCCTCGGGCGTCTTCGGCCGCTGCGTCTCCTCGACGGTGTCGTCACCGGACGGCACCGGCGGAACGATGACGAACGCCATGGCGGAGAGGTCGTCGAGCTCGTTGGTCAGTCGGTAGGCGACCGCGTAGCGCTCGCGGCCGGGGGTCACGTCGATCGTGCCGTCGGCGGCGACCTGGGCGCGGTCGGCGTTCGGCCCTTCGAGCGTGACCGCGAGGTCCTCGACGAGCCCGCCCGGGTTCGTGGCATCCGCCAGCGGGTCGACCGTGACGCTCTCGCCGTCGACGACCTCCTCCGGCTCGATCACCTGGTCCTCGGCGGTCGGCGGGTCGATCACGGCGTCCTCCGTCACGGCGACCTGCAGGAACGCGGTGTCGGCGCCGCCGTGGCCGTTCGAGATCTCGTAGCGGATCGTGTACGCGGCCTCCTGCTGCGGCGCGGTCACCACGACGCGGCGACGGTCGCGGATCTCGGCCTCGATGTCGTCGTCGACCTCGGGCAGATCGGCGACGTGCAGCTGGTACCCGCTCGGGTCGGAGTCGTTGAGGAGCACCTCGACCGACGCCGTGCGCCCGGGCTTCATCTCGATGGCGTCGTCGACCGCCTTCGGCGGCAGCTGCACCTCGGGACGCGGGATGACGCCGATGCGGATGGTGCCCTCGGCGGTCGCGCCGAACGTGTCGCGCACCTCGTAGCGGAACGCGTCGGTCCCGGCCGAACCGCTGAACGCCTCGTACGTGAACGAGGTGCTCGTGCGCTCGATCACGCGGCCGAACTCCGGCGCCACGGTGATGCCCGTGAGGACCACCGAGTCGCCGTCGGGGTCGAGCTGGTCGAGCGGCACGTCGACCTTCACGGCAGAGCCGGCGAACGTGCGCGAAGTGAGCGGCGTCGGCAGCGGTGCGCGGTTCTCGCCCGCGTCGCGGGCGACGACCGTGAAGCGCACGGTCGCGCGCGCGGTCTGCCCCGAGTCGTCGCCGACCGTGTAGACCGCGCTGTAGACGCCCGGCTGCTCCGGCGCCTGGAAGCGCACGGTGTCGCCGTCGGCGAACGCGAGCCCCTCGGGCGCGTCGACCTCGACGAGCTCCGGGAGCAGGTGCATCGTCGCGGCATCGGGGTGCGTGTCGTTCTCGAGCACGTCGACGGTCACGATGTCGCCCGCACGCACGATCGCGCCGTCGTCGACCGCCACCGGCGGCTGGTGCTTGACGAGCGGTGGCACGGGCACGATCGTCACGCTCGCCGTGGAGGAGTTCACGCCGTCGGAGATCGTGTAGGAGACCTGCAACTGCTCGTCGAGCGCCTGCGAGGCGGTGATGCGGAGCACCGTGTTCGTGATGATCTCGACCGACACGAGCCCGTCTGCCGCCGAGTCGTCGATCGACTGCACGGCGAGCACACGGCCCGACGGCGAGACGTCGTTCGCGAGCACGGGCACCGTGAGCGGCTCGGCCGCGCGGAGGTACGCGGTGTCCTTGACCGCGATCGGCGGCGGCGCGTCGGCCGGGGCCTCGACGACCTGGACCCGCACGAGCCCCTTGCTCGTCGCGGCGCCCGCGCCGAGCGAGTAGAGGAAGACGTACTCCCCCGGCTCGACGCTCGAGAACGCGATCGTTCCCCGCTCGACGTTCGGCGTGATCGAGGGGCCCTCGGGCGCCTCCTCCAGGCCGAGGAGTTCGAGCCCCGCTCCGGAGGGCGAGAGGTCGTTGGCGAGCGGCGCGATGAGCGTCGTCTCACCGGTGAAGACCCGCGTGAAGTCGGGTGTGCCGACGGGGTTCAGGGTCCCCGTGGGCTTCACCTCGACGGTGAGGGTGCCGGCGGCCGTCGTCTGCCCGTCGGAGACGGTGTACTGCACCTCCTTGGTGCCGAGCTCGGCCGACCGGTGCTCGAACGTGATCAGGCCGTCGGGGCTCGATCGCACCGTGTCGCCGCCGGTCGGCGAGGCGTTCACGAGGTAGAGGTCGTCACCGTCGGGATCGTTCCAGTCGGCGAGCAGGTTGTACGAGAGCTGCTGGCCCTGCTCGACGCTGATCGCGGCCTGGCGGAGGGCGGCGGGCGCGGTGTTCTCGCTGTCGGGCACGATGCGCACGTTCACGGATGCCTCGGCGACGCCGCCGCGACCGTCGTCGACGCCGTAGCGGAACGACACGCTGCCCGCGGCACCGGCCGCCGGGGTGAACTGCAGGGCCCGCCCGCCGTCGATGAGTTCGAGCCGACCGGCCGCCTCGGAGACCTCCGACGTGCCGGCGATCGTGAGCACGTCGCCGTCGGGGTCGGTGTCGTTCTCGAGCACCTCGAGGATGGTCGTGCGCTCGGGTCGCACGCCGTAGTCGTCGTCGCGCGCCACCGGCGGGCGGTTCACGTCGGTGCGCTCGGCCAGGGTGTCCTCGAAGGTCTGCTGGGCCGACTTCTCGTCGCCCTCGAGCTCGTCGCTCTCCTCGGGCGGCGTGACCTCCTCCCAGTTGTCGACGAGCCGGAGGTCGGAGTCGACGAGCCAGGCATTGCCGTTGGTCAGGTCGTTCAGCACGATCACGTCGCGGTTCACCCGGAACTCGAGGCGCGAGCCCGCCGTCGGCTGCTCGATGGCGGTCGACTGCGGTTCGGCGTCGTCGCACGCGAGCAGGTAGCGGCCGACGGCGCCGCCCCACGCCCCGTGCGCGCAGCCGCCGAGGCGCACGGGGGCCGCGACCTCGCCGGCGTCCGCCGCCGCGACGTCGCCGCCGTTCGGGACGGTGCGCACCGCGCCTCCCGCGAGCGGCACCTCGAGCAGGCCGGTGGCGGTGGCGAGCACGACGCGCTCGTGCTCGGGGCCGGACTGCTGGAGCCGCAGCGCCGGCTCCGGCAGCTCGATCTCGCGCCCGTCGACGACCACGCGATCGGATTCCTCGTCGAAGACGACGGCGCGCTCGCCGACCGCCGTGAGCTGATGCTCGCCGATCGCGGGCAGCGCGGTGCTCGTCGTCTCCGACGCCTCCCGGGCCAGCGACACGAGTTCGCCGTCGCCCGGCGCGGTCGCGAGGATCATGCCCTCCCGGGTGACGGCGACGTGCGCGCCGGAGCCGAGGTCGGCGATCGGGTCGGTGCCGCGGTAGTCGAACGCGAGATCTCCGTCGGCGTTCACCCGCCAGAGCTCGCCCTCGGGCGAGAGGATCGCGAGCACGTCGCCGCCGTACGCGATCTCGGACGCCGGGGGCACGTCGATACGCTGCACGAGCGTCGTGAACGACGGGTCGATGCGCTCGATCGAGCCGACGCTCGGGTCGAACAGGAACGCGTCGTCGCCGTCCTGGAACACGTCGATCTCGTTCGACGCCGTCGCGACCGCGGCGTCGAGCTCCTCGATCTGGCGGTTCAGCCGGCCGGCGAGCAGTTCCTCGGCGTTCGTGACCCACACCTCGCGGGCCCGGAGGTCGGGGTCGGTGACGGGAAAGCCCTGGTACGCCATGGCGAGCCCGACGGGCACGCCCGCGAGCACGACGAGTGCGGCGACCGAGGCGACGTTGCGGCGCGAGCGCGCCCATGACCTCAACGTGACCACAGCTTCGTCTCCCCCGGTGCGTTCCGTCGGTAGGGCGTCGGATATCGCCGCCGAAGAGACCGGCGGGTCGCGCATACGCTAACACGGCGATTCCGGGCCCCCGAAATGGGGAGCGGTCCCCACCGGCGACCGATACGGAGGGGATCCCCCGCACCGCTGCGGCGGGAATCGGAGATCCGCCTCCGGCGTCGGGTGCCGCGTCAGGCGTCGCCCGCTGCGCCCCCGCCGTCGCGGTCGCCGTCCAGCAGTGCCAGGTCATCGGCACTCACCAGGCGGGTCGCCACCGCGTACTCGACGAGCCGGGCACGACGGTTCACGGCGAGCCGGCCGCGCCCGCCCCGCAGTCCGTCGACGCCGATCTTGTCGAGCTTCTCGCACACGTTGTCGAGCTTGCGGTTGAACGTCGTCATGCTCCAGCCGAGGCGTGCCGCGGCCTCGGCCGAGGACGGCACGGTCGCGCGCCCCGCGCTCGGCTGCGAGAGCACGTGCTCGGCGAGCGCGACGATGAGCAGGCGCTGGCTCGTCGTGAGCGTGACCGGCAGGATCGTCGTGCCGCCGTCGGCGGGCGCCGCGGTGAGCGAGGTGTTATAGAAGTCCTCCTCGGCGTGCACCGTGAAGTCGTAGGTCGTGGCGCCGGCGCTGAACATGACGTGGACCGTCTTGAAGACGAGCGGCAGCTTGGCGCCCGGTGCCACCCAGGACTGCACGCTGCCCGTGGCATCCGACACCGTCGCGGCGAGCAGCTGGCCGACGTTCGAGAGCCACCACAGCCCGAACTCGCTCGAGAGGGTCAGGAAGGTGCGGTGCAGGTACGGGTTGTCGTCGATCGTCAGGTCGGAGTCGCGACCGATGGTGAACGTGCTCCCGGCCTCGACCGTGTACCACTCGCCGCAGTACTCGACGCGGAGCGGCCTCACGGCGTGCACCCGGTGACGGGCTCGGAGGTCTTGCTTCCGCGCTGCACCTGCACCTCGATGCACACCGTCTGCCCGGCCGCGACGCCGTCGACGACGATCTCGGGGCCGTCGGCGACGGCGGTCGAGCCCGCACCGTCCGCGCGTTGCCACCGGTAGCGGTCGCCCGCCTGCGCACTGTCGTGGCGCACGGCGAAGACCGCGCGGCCGTCGGCGACCGTGCCCGGCTCGACCTCGGGCGTCGGGACCGTCGCAGCGACCACCGCGTCCTCGGACGTCGTCGGCGAATCGTCGACGTCTCCGTCCGGACCGCCGAGGGATCCGCCGAGCAGCAGGGCCCCGCTCACCGCGACGATGACCGCGATCCCCGCGACGGCGGTGATGATCCCGGCGACGGCGCGCCGGCCGCCCGTCGGGGCGTCCTCTCGGTGAGGCGCGTCGCCGCCGCGCCGTGCGGGCGCGGCGATCGTCGCGCCCTCGACGGGCTCGACCGCCGTCGCGACCTCGCGCGTCGGCCGGATCACCGTCCCGTCCTCCACCGGCGCCGATGCCGGAACCGCTGCCGGCACCGCCCGACCGCCCGGAACCGGACCGCCCGCTTCGACGACGCGCACCGAGCGGGCACGGGTCGCCGGCTCGTCGTCGGATCCGGGCGCGGGTCCGCCCGGCGCGTCGACGGCGCCCGCCGCGTCGACGAGGTTCGGCACCTCGATTCCGGTCACCGAGTAGCCCAGCTCCAGCTCGACGCGCTGCAGCGCCCGACCGAGTTCCACGGCGCTCTGGAACCGGTCCTCGCGTCGAGCGGCCATGCCCGTCGCGAGGACCGATTCAAGGCTTGCCGGCACGTCGTCCCGGCCGATCGGCGTGATCCGACCACGTTCGATGCGCCCGATGAGGTCGAGCGGGCCGTTCGAGCGACCGGGCACCTCGAACGGCGTGCGACCGGCGAGCAGGGTGTGCACCGTCGCGGCGAGCGCGAACACGTCGCTCCGGGTGTCGGGGCGCGGGTCATCCTCGAACATCTCCGGCGGCGACCACGGCACGCTCATCCCCACTGCCGCGCGATCCGAGCCCGTGCCCGAGCCCGTGGCCGCGGCATCCCCCGTGAAGCTCATGGTGTGGACCGGCAGCTCGCCCTCGAGGTCGGAGGAGATGCCGAAGTCGCTGAGGGCGGGCCATCCGTAGTCGTTGGTCAGGACGTTCGCCGGTTTGATGTCGCGGTGCAGGATCCCGGCGGCGTGCGCCGTCGCGACCGCCCCGGACAGGCGGATGCCGGTGCGCAGCGCGTCCTCGACCGAGAACGGCTGCCGCTTGTACCGCTCCGACAGGCTCGGCCCCGAGCAGTACTCCATCACGAAGTAGGGGCGGCCGTCGGCCGAGACATCCGCGTGGAAGATCGTCACGATGAACGGGTGCGCCGACAGTCGCGCCATGAGGTTGGCCTCGGCGACGAACTGCGCACGCGTCGAGGCGTCGATGTCGTCGGCGAGGAGCACCTTGACGGCGACCTTGCGTCGGGGCAGCCGCTGCTCGTACAGGTAGACGTCGGCGAAGCCCCCGGATCCGAGGAGTCCGAGGTGGGTGTGACCGGGCAGTTCCGGCGGTGCGGCGGGCGGGCGTCGCATCAGCGGACCACCACCTGGATGCTCCAGCCGCCGCCGAGGTCGATGACGGTGTCGGGCAGCACCGGGGTCCCCTCCGACGGGCGCAGCCGCAGCGGCGGCTGACCGGGGGCGACGACCTGGGTGCCGTTGCGGGAGTCGAGGTCGGTGACGACGACGGTCCCGCCCTCGACGGCGACGCGCAGGTGCGTGCGCGAGATGTCGGGGTCGCCCGCACCGATGACGACGGGCCGCGGCACGCGGCCGCCGGCCACGCGGCCGATCGCCGGCGCGCGGCCGAGCACGAGTTCGCCGACGATCGGTTCGATCGACCCGTCGGGCATGCGCAGCGCCAGCGGCGGCGACGCCGGGGCGGATGCCGCGTGGTCGCGGCCCGCGTCGGCGTCGCGTCGCTCGCGGAGGCGACGGATGTCGGCGGCGGCCACCGTCATCCCGTCATGGTCGCCGAGGATCGGAGCGTGAACGGCCGCGGGCGCTGACGGAGCCTCGGTTCGCTCCGGCGGGGCTGAGCCGAAGTCGGGCGGCACGATCGGCGCCGGTCGCTCGAAGCTGGGCCGCTCGGTCCGCGAGACGCCGACGATCGTGTCCTCGGGCACCATGGTGCGCTCGTCGGTCACGACCGTCTCGGCCACGTGCTCGACCGCAGGTTCGCCCGGTACGACGGACTCGGCCGCGCGGTCGGGGGGCGCGATGCCGGCCGCGCCGTCGACGGGAGCGACGGCGCGCGCGGGCTGCGCCGTCACGCCCTCGACGCTCCAGTCGACGACGGATGCCGCGACGACGCCCTCGAGGATCGGCAGCGGCGTGCCCGTCGCGTCGGCCGCGACGGCGACTCGCACGTGGGGCCGTCCCTCGACGGCGCGCTCGTGCCAGGTCGACACGCCGACTGCGGACACCTCGACCTCGCCGAGCGTGACGCGGAGGTCGCCGCGCACGAGCGCACGAGCCGTTCCCGTCGCGCTCTCGCGCACGACGAGTGCGAAACTCGGCGCGGCCGTGATCCCCGATCCCGCCAAGCGGTCGATCACGTGCGCGGCGGCGGCGCCGTCGAGACGGGGCCAGAGTGCAAGCAGGTCGTCGACGCGCTCGGCCGGCAGCACCAGCAGCGCCTCGTCGCGCACCGCGGTCAGCCAGCGACCGCCGTGGTCGGGCAGGTACTCCGCCACGTCATCCCCCGTTCCCGCGCGGCGTGGTCTCCTCGACCGACGCCGCGATGCCGTCGTCTCGGTCGCGCGTCGTGCCGTCCTCGTCGGCGGCACCGCCGAGATCGGACTCGACCACGATCGCGCTCACGTTGTCGCGCGCGCCGGCCGCCAGCGCGGCATCCACCAGTTCCCCGGCGAGCCCCGCCGCGTGCATGGAGTGTCCCGCCAGGATCCGCCCGATCTCGATGTCGCCGATCTCCTTCGAGAGGCCGTCGGAGCAGATGAGGAACACCTGGCGCCCCGTCGCCGGGACCAGCCACACGTCGGGCTCCACATGCGCGTCGGCGCCGATCGCGCGCGTGATCACGTTCCGGTCCGGATGCCGCTCCGCGTCCTCGGCACGGAGCAGGCCCGCGTCGACCATCTCCTGCACGGCCGAGTGGTCGACCGTCACCTGCTCGAGCCGCCGGCCGTTCCAGGCGTACACCCTCGAGTCGCCGACGTTGAACACCATCCAGTGCACGCCGCGGCCGTCCCCGGCGTCGACGAGCGCGATCCCCGAGACGGTCGTGCCCGCCACGGCGGTGCCCTCATCGCCCTCGTCGGAGAGCCCCCGGACCACGTCGTTCGAGCTGTGGATCGCGTCGAGCACGCGCTCGGGCGTCGACGGCGTGCCGGCATCGAGGTGCCGTCGGAAGGTGTCGACCACGCCGCGGCTCGCGGCGTCGCCGCGGGCGTGGCCGCCCATGCCGTCCGCGACGAGGTAGACGGGCGGCCGCGCGAGCAGCGAATCCTCGTTCACCGTGCGGACGTTGCCGACGTGGGTGCGGGCGCTGTGCGCGATCCGCGCCGATCCCGTGGGGATGGGCACGACACCGCTGCCGTCAGACGTCACGTGATCGGGTCCTCTCTGGGCAGGGCAGAGTTCACGCCGTGGGGCGCAGACGCTCCACGCTAGCAAGCGCTCGCCGCGCTCGCGTCACGCGCACCCGCGACGCAGCGACGTCAGCGCTGGACGGACGAGCTGTCGGCGTCG
The DNA here is from genome assembly GCF_044769845.1 of Agromyces sp. GXQ0307. Classification (NCBI taxonomy): domain Bacteria; kingdom Bacillati; phylum Actinomycetota; class Actinomycetes; order Micrococcales; family Microbacteriaceae; genus Agromyces; species Agromyces sp. GXQ0307. The sequence continues at coordinate 606,989 of NZ_JBIZVY010000003.1, forward strand.
CGATCCCGCTCGCTCTCGCCCTCCTCGGTGAAGTGCGGGATCTCCTCGCCGAGCGTGTGGCCGCGGCGCCGGGCGTCGAGATTGGCCTTCACGAGGCTCGCCACGGTCGCGACCGCCATCGCGCCGACGATCACCGCGAGCGACGTCCAGGTCGAGATGTCGGGCGCCCATTCGATGTGCTCGCCGCCGTTGATGAACGGCAGTTCGTTCTCGTGCATCGCGTGCAGCACGAGCTTCACGCCGATGAACGCGAGGATGAAGGCGATGCCGTACTTGAGGTACTCGAGGCGTTCGAGCAGGCCGCCGAGGAGGAAGTAGAGCTGGCGCAGGCCCATGAGCGCGAACACGTTGGCCGTGAAGACGATGAACGGGCTCTGGGTGATGCCGAAGATCGCGGGGATCGAGTCGAGCGCGAAGATGAGGTCGGTCGTGCCGATCGCCACGAAGACGATGAGCATCGGCGTGAAGAAACGGCGGCCGTCGATCATCGTGCGGAGCTTGATGCCGTCGTAGTCGTTCGTGATCGGCAGACGTCGGCGCAGCAACCTGATGAGGGCCGAGTCGCCACCCTCGTCCTCGTGGTCGCCGAACGCCTGCTGGGCCGCCGTGTAGAGCAGGAACGCGCCGAAGATGTAGAAGATCCAGCTGAAGTTCTCGATGAGCTGCGCGCCGAGCAGGATGAAGATGCCGCGCAGGATCAGCGCGAGGATGATGCCCACCATGAGCACCTCCTGCTGGTACTTCCTCGGCACCGCGAACCTCGCCATGATGATGACGAAGACGAACAGGTTGTCGATCGAGAGGCTGTACTCGGTGAGCCAGCCCGCGAGGAACTGGGCGCCGTGTTCGGCGTCGCCGATGACGAACATCAGCCCGGCGAACACGAGCGCGAGCGCGATGTAGAACGCGACCCACAGCGTCGACTCGCGGAACGACGGCACGTGCGGGCGCTTGATCACCATCAGCAGGTCGGCGAGGAGGATCAGCGTCAGGACGACGAGCGAACCGATTTCGAACCAGAGGGGCAGTGCGGTCACGGGAGCCTTTCAGAGGGTGCGGCAAGGACCGAAAGTCTCTCCCGGCGCATCGGCTGCGCCGCCACGCCCGGAGCGGCATCGACGGCGCTCGTACTGACGATCGTGGCCCGGAGCCGAACGGCCCCGGCGGGATACTCCCCTTCGCTCGCACGAGTCTAGGCGACCGCGCGCGGAAACGACGAACGCCCCCGCACGAAAGTACGGGGGCGTTCGCCTGTCATTGGTGACCCCAGCGGGATTTGAACCCGCGCTACCGCCGTGAGAGGGCGGCGTCCTAGGCCGCTAAACGATGGGGCCTCGCTGCGACGTGTTCGAGTATGGCATACGTCTCCGGCCCATTCCAAATCGAGCGGCCGGCCGCGCGCGCGCACCCGCTCAGGCGAACACCCGGAGGGCCCCCGGGACGACCTCGACGTCGACGGGGAGCGCGCCCACCCGCTCGCCGTCGGCATAGGCGACGATGTCGTCCGCCTCCACCCGCACCCGCCGCGCCCGCACGAACTCGACGGCGGGATGATCGACATGCTCCCCCGCGAATACACGAGGGAACACTCCCAGCAGGCCGATGCGCGACAGCGGATGCACGATGAACACGTCGAGCATGCCGTCGGAGAGGTCCGCGTGCGGGACGATCCGCATCCCGCCGCCGAGCGACGGGGTGTTGGCGACGGAGACGAGCATCGCGGCCTGCTCGCGCCGGGCGCCGTCGATCGTGATCGCGTACCGACGGGGCCGGAACGTCGCGAGTTCGCGGAGCAGCGCTATCGTGTACCGGCTCGGACCGCGCGGACGCGTCATCCGGTTCGCCCGCTCGTTCACCACCGCGTCGAAGCCCGCCGACAGGACGCAGGCGAACCACGTGCGGAGCTCGCCGTGGTGCATCAGCCCGAGATCGATCGACTGGGGCGGACGTCGCAGCGCCTCGACGAGCGCCTCGATCCCCGCCTCGGGGTCGTCGTGCGGCAGCCCGAGGGCTCGGGCGAGGTCGTTGCCCGTTCCGGCGGCGACGAGCCCCATGGGCACGTCGGACCCCGCGAGCACGTTGATGCCGAGCGAGACCATCCCGTCGCCGCCGACGACGACGAGCCCGTCCGTCCCGGCCTCGAAGGCCGCCTGGACCTCCAGCCGGAGCAGTTCGAAGTTGTCGGCGCGCAGGACGGTCACCTCGTAGCCCTCGGCCTCGAGGCGCCGCGCGGCGGCCGGCCCGATCGACCGGTTGCGACCGAACGAGGCGCTCGGGTTCACCGCGAGCAGGAGGCGACGGAGGCCACGCGACATGCAGCGATCATGGCAGTGCAACCCGGTTGCGCGCACGACACGCACGGTGTTGGCTCGGAACATGCGCGTCACCAAGCTCGAGCACGCCGCCCTCGTCGTGGAGCACTCCGGCGATCGACTGTTCGTCGACCCGGGAAAGTTCACCACCCCGATCACCGAGGCGACCGGCGCGCTCGCGGTCGTGATCACGCACCTGCACGACGACCACTGGACCCCGGAGCAGATCGGACGCATCCGCGAACGCAGCCCCGGTGTCCGCGTCTTCGGGCCCGACGGCGTCGTCGCGGCGGCCGCCGACGCCGGCATCGAGGTGGAGCGCGTGGAACCCGGAGACGAGATCGAGGTCGGTCCGTTCCGGCTCCGATTCTTCGGCGGACGGCACGCCGTGATCCATCCGTCGATCCCGGTCATCGACAACGTCGGCGTGCTCGTGAACGACGCGGTCTACTACGCCGGCGACTCGTTCGCCCTGCCGGAGGGCGTCGAGGTCGACGTGCTCGCGGCACCCGCCGGGGCTCCGTGGATGAAGATCTCCGAAGCCATGGACTACGTCATGGCGGTCCGTCCGAAGCGCGCCTTCCCCACCCACGAGATGGTGCTCTCCCGCGCCGGCAAGGACCTGTCGAACGCCCGGCTCGGGTGGGCGACCGAGCAGGGCGGAGGCGAGTACCTCCCGCTCGAGCCCGGAGACTCGTTCGACGTCTGAGGCGACGGATGCCGCGGCATCCGCTGTGAACTGACACAACGGCCGAGCGCGGCACCACCCGGCGTTTGGCGGATACCGCCGAAGTTCCGGCGCATTCATTGACGGGCTCACGGAAGCTCTGCCAGATTCGTGCCACTTTCGGCCGCGACGGAGCGACCGTCGGCCGGATGTCACGGCCGAGGGCACCGCGCGGACACGAGTGGCGGCGCCCTGGCCACCCCGGCGCCGTCGGTCCTGCACCCCACGCACACGGGCGCCTTCGGCGCGCCGGAGAACCCAGGAGACTCGATGACGAGAACCGACCCCGCCGTCCACCGCCACGGCCTCGGCGTGCGGATCGCCGCCGCCGCGACCACGCTCGCCCTGATCGCCCTCGCGGCGTTCTTCCTGCTCACCACGAACACGATCTCGGCGGGCGCCACGCGGCTCTCCGACGGCGCCGGACAGGCCGACGCAGGCGCAGCGGATCTGGCCGACGGCGCCGAGACCCTCGCGGCCGGGGCCGGCGAGCTCCGCGACGGCGCGTCGGACGCGGCCGACGGCGCCGCGGCGGCCGGCGCGGGGGCCGAGTCCTCCGCTGCGGGTGCGGCGAAGCTCGAGGCCGGCGCCGTCTCGGCGCGGGCCGGCGCGGTCGAACTGGCCGACGGCGCGGCGCGGAGCGCGGCGGGCGCCAGCGACGCGGCCTCCGGTGCGGCTCGGGCCGCGAGCGGCTCGAGCGCCCTCTCCGACGGCATCAGCCGCGCGAACGCCGGCGCCGCCGACCTCGCGACCGGCGCGGGGAACGCCGCCGACGGTGCCGCCCGCCTCGCCGACGGCGCCTCCCGACTGGCCGGCGGCGTGGCCGCGCTCGCCGCCGGCGGCGACCTGGTGGAAGGCGGCGCAGCGGCACTCGCCGCGGGCCTCGGCGACGCCGTCGGGCCCGACGGCGTACCTCTCCTCGTGGCGGGCACCGGCGCCGTCGCGACGGGCGCGAAGGGCGTCGCCGACGGCGCTGCCGGACTCGCTGCGGGCAGCACGTCGCTCGCGCAGCAGCTCGCAGCATTCCACCAGGCCCTCGTCGACGGCGGAGCCGACCAGGCGACGGTCGCGAACGCGCTCGCGCTGGCGCAGGCCGCGCAGCAGCTCGCCGGTTCCGCCGGCGCCGTCTCGACCGGTGCCGCCGAGGTGTCCGCCGGAGCACAGTCGGCCTCCGCGGGAACGCAGGCACTCGCCGGGAAGCTCGACGTCGCGGCGGCCAGGTCGGGCGAGCTCGCCGCGGGTGCGGCCGCGCTCGACGGGAAGCTCGACCTCGCCGCGTCCAGCGCCGGGACGCTGAGCGCGAAGTCCGCCGAACTCGCCGACGGCGCCGCTCGCCTCAGCGCCGGCGCGGCGAGCCTCCGCGGCGGCACCTCGACGCTCGACCTCAAGGTCGATGAACTCGTCGCCGGGACCGGACGACTCGCCGCGGGTACGGCCGAGCTCGCCGCGGGCGCGCAGCGGCTCTCGACCGGGGCGGGCGGGCTCGCGATCGGCAACGGGTCCCTCGCGCAGGGCGCGACCGACCTGTCGACCGGGCTCGACGAACTCGCGACCGGGTCGGCAGAGCTCGCCGCGGGCACGAGGACGCTCGCCGACGGCACGATCGAACTCGCGACCGGCGCCGAGACGCTCGCGTCGGGAGCTGCGGAGCTCCGCGACGGCAACGGCCGTCTGGCCGCGGGCTCCGCGGAACTCGCAGCGGGCACGCGTGGCGTCTCCCCCGGCGCACTGCTGCCGTGGATGGTCGTGTTCGGAGCCCTGACCCTGACGGCGCTCGCCGCGTGGTTCGTCCACCGGTTCCGGCACGCTCGGATGGCGCCCGCATCGGCATGACGCGAACCGAGGGCACGGCTGCGGGAGACGCACGCCGTGCCCTCTCGCATGCCCGACCGCAGCCCCTGACCGGGCGTGCTGCACGCCGAGGTGGCGTCAGTCGTCAGCCACCCGGGCCGCCGTTGCCGTTGCCATTGCCGTTTCCGTTGCCGTTTCCGTTGCCCGGTCCGTCGCCGTCACCGCCGGCACCCGTCGGCTGCGACGGTTCATCGGGTTGCTCCGGCGGGTCCGGCTCGACGAAGCGTCCGTCGGGGGACGATCCCGGTCCGGCCACCGGGCCGAGCCCGGCCTGGGTGAACTCGCCGCCGCCGTACTTCGCCGCGGCGGCGGACATCACCTCGGGCCACATCCGGTGACGAGCCGTGGCGGCCTGGCCGGTCGCGAACCAGATACCGCGCTGGTTGGCATCGCCGTTGACGCTCACCACCGCGGCCGCGGTGGCGACCTTCGTGCTCGCACCGACCATCCAGGTGTCCTTCGCGCCGTCGGTCGTACCCGTCTTTCCGATCAGCGGGACGTTCGGGACGGTCGCGGCTCGTGAGGCGACCGCGGTGCCCTGGGTCATCACCATGCCCATCGCGGTGTGCATCGCCGCGGCGACGGGCTCCGGCACCGATTGCGTGCAGGTCGACTTCGGAGGCGCGATCTCCTCACCGTCTCGACCGGTGATGCGGTCGATCGCGATGGGCGAGCACGTCCGGCCGTTGTTCGCGATACCGGCGAAGGCCACCGCCATCGAGAGCGGCGCGACCTCGTTCGTCCCGATCACCGACGACGGCCCCTGCACCAGTACGTTCCCGTCCGCGCGGTGGACGTCGAACGCCTCGGCGGTCTGGCGGATGCCGCAGAGGTCCAGTTCCTTGGCCATGCCGATGAACCCCGTGTTGATGGACCCGATGGTCGATTCGAGCGCACTGTAGTTGCCGCCCGACTCGTTCGCATCGTTGCGGGGATTCCAGTCGCCTGCGAAGTGCGGTCCGAGGCAGCTGTCGCGGAAGACTCCCCAGTTGCTCTTCGGTCGGGAGTCGACGCGCTCAGCGAGCCCGTGGCCCTCCTTCAGCCACTCGGCCAGCGTGAACACCTTGTACGACGAGCCGGGTTGGAACCCTCGCGACCCTCCGTACTCGAAATCGGTGTTGTAGTTGATGCTCGTGAACTGCGGGCCCTTCGCGAGCACCTTCGGGTCCTGGCTGTACGCCCGGTTCTGCGCCATCGCGAGCACGCGGCCGGTGCCGACCTCGACGGTGGAGATCACGCCGCCCACGTCCCACCCGGGGTAGGTCGGCGGCACGTGAGCGGCGATCGCGCGCTCCGCAGCGGCCTGCAGGTCGAGGTCGAGGGTGGTGTAGACGTTGTATCCGCCGCGCCGGAAGTTCAGCAGGCGGGATGCGTCGTCCTCACCGAAGACCGGGTCGTTCTGCAGGATGTGCTTGACGTAGTCGCAGAACCACGCGCTGCCGCCGGCGGTCTGGCAGCCCGTGCTCGGCTCGGTGATCTTCGGCTCCACGGGCGTCGCGATCGCCTCGTCGAACTCCGCCTGCGTGATCTTCGACTCGTCGAGCATGCTCTGCAGGATGTAGTCGCGCCGCCCGTGGTTCGCGGCGTAGCCGTCGGCGGCGCCGTTGACCTCGTTGCCGGGCTGATCGAGCCGGAACTTCGACGGGTTGTTCACGATCGCGACGAGCGACGCCGCCTGCGCGAGCGTCACGTTCGCCGCGGTCGTGCCGTAGTAGTAGTTCGCGGCGGCCTCGATGCCGTACACGGTCCCGCCGAAGCCCGCGATGTTCAGGTAGCCGAGCAGGATCTGGCTCTTGGTGTAGCGCTTCTCGACGCCGATCGCCAGACGCATCTCCTTGAGCTTGCGATCGATGGAGGTCTCGGTGACGGCGTCGTAGCATCCGTCGCGCTCGGCCTCGTCGGCGGCGGCCCGCTCGCATTCCTGGACGCGCACGTTCTTGACGTACTGCTGGGCGATCGACGACCCGCCCTGCGTCTCGCGGCCGCTCGCCGTCGTCACCGCTGCGCGCATCGTGCCCTGCAGGTCGACGCCGTTGTGCTCGTAGAACCGGGGATCCTCACCGGCGATGGCCGCGTCCTTGACGTACTGGCTCACCTCGTCCCAGTCGACCTCGACCCGGTTCTGGTCGTAGAACGACGCGAGCAGCCGATGCTTGCCGTCGGGCTGCGTCGCGTAGATGTTGCTCTTCACCGAGAGGTCGCCGATCTTGAGGTAGCTCGGCAGGTTCTCGAAGAGCGAGATGGTGCCGGATGCCGCGACTCCCGCCGTGGCGATCGCCGGGGTCACCGCGGCGGCGACGAGCAGTGCCGCGGCGGCGCTCACCGCGACGAGGCCGAGCAGCCCACCGAGGACACCCCCGAACGTGCGCGGTCGGGTCACCGCGCGATCGTGCGTGTCGCCGTACATCATCGAACCAACCCCGACCTTCCGAGGCCGTCCCCATGGCGGGACCGGGTGCAGGGTTCCGGTCCTCCTCGGCCTCGCCTTCCATCGAACCTCAGGGATCGGCCCTTGTAAAGCGACGCGGCGCGCGCCGCGCGTGCCGCTACCCGGAGATCACCCCGCGGATGCGGTGGCCGACGGCGATCGACTCGCCCGAGAGCGCCGACAGCGGCGAGATGAGGAAGGCGACGAGGTCGGCGATCTGGGTCGGCGAGGACTCGCCGCCCCTCCCGGGTTCGACGTCGACGGATGGCTCGGACCGCACCAGCCCGGGGTTGACCGTGTTGACCGTCACGCCCGACCCGGCGGCCGCGTCCGCGAGGTTCTTCGCGATGATGTTCAGTGCCGCGTTGCGCACGGAGCCCGTGATGTTCCCCGTCAGGAAGGCGTTCTGTCCGCTCACGCCGACGACGCGGCCGAATCCCGCCTCGGCCATCACGGGGATGGACGCGTTCGCGACCCGCAGGAAGGCGAGCGCCTTCGCGTCGATCGCCTCGGCGACCTGCGCCGGGTCGCCGCTGCGTGCCGGATCGAGCGTGTGCGCCGGGGGCGCCGCCGTCACGACGACCGCGTCGAGTCGGCCGTGCCGGTCGATCACCTGCGCGATCGCGGCGTTCACCGAGGCCTCGTCGCCGGCGTCGAGCACGATCCCGTCGCTCGGATTCCGCGATGCGACGACCACCGTCGCGCCCTCGTCGCGGGCCCGGCGCGCGATCGCCGATCCGATGAAGCCGCCGCCTCCGACGACGAGCACGACCCGACCGGTGAGTTGAAGGTCCATCCGCTCACGCTAGCGCGGGCCGCCGACCACGGTCGATCGCGAGCGGACGGCGTCAGCGCGTCGCAGCCGTGTGCGATCGGACGGCATCCTCCAGCGACCTCCGGTCGCGGATCGGGCTGGAACGGGGGTAGCTCGTGGTGAGGAAGTGCTGTGCGTACGGGAAGCAGGCGACCGAGAACGGGTCGTCGGCCCGGAAGTCCGCGCCGAAGGTGTTGCGGTCGATCATGACGGCCTCGAGGGGGACCTGCAGCGCCTGGGCCATCTCGCGCGGGTCGAAGACCAGTCCGAACGGGTCGGAACCGTCGTGCTCGAGCCGGCCGCCGTAGTCGACGGACAGGTTGCCCTCGACCCAGAGCCGTTGGTCGAGGGGCCGCATCGCCGCCATCGACAGGGGCGCCGTCAGGGTCAGGGTGTTCGCGCGCACGCGGCTTCGAACGTCGACGATCACCTCGCCGGCATACGAGGTGGTGACCACCGCCCGGTCGGTGGTCGAGGTCGAGAACCCCTGGCCGGGGTCGTAGTTGATCGTGTTGGACTCGTAGTCGCAGATGACCCACGTGAGCATCCCCGTCCGCACGTGCTCGGCGATGAGGTAGAGCTCGACCCGAACACCCCAGAACACCGAGGCGTGCACGTTGAACGCCCCGAGGATGGCGCAGGTGCGTGGCTCGTCGTCGGCGAACATGGCGGTCGGGACGAGGCGGTAGCCGGGCGGCAGCAGGCGATGCGCGGCGTCCTCGTCGCGGATCTCGTAGGCGAGGAAGGTGCAGTACGGTTCGACGACGAATCCCATGTACTCGTCGCCGCGGGCGCGCGCCACGATCCGGCGCTGCAGGCCGAGCGGCAGCTTGGCGAGCATCTCGGCGCGCCCGTACAGGGCGGCGACGCCCTTCGGCGAGATCGTCGTCTCGGTGTGCGTGATGAAGCGTCGCGATTCGGACGGCTCGATCCCTGATCCCATGGCGCCAGCCTAGGAACGTCGACGCCGGGGCCGAATCGTACGGACGATTGAGATCGCGATCGTGCACATCGCGGAGCCCGCGCTCCGCGGAGTCGACCGGGAAACACGAAAACCCCCGGTCGACCGGGGGTTTCTCACTGCTGGGGTACCTGGACTCGAACCAAGAACAACTGAACCAGAATCAGCCGTGTTGCCAATTACACCATACCCCAATGGCCCTGAACCGGGGTTCCGGGCCGACATGTAACTGTAGCCGATCGCAGGGTGCGGTCCAAATCGAGACGGGCCGGTGAGCGGATGCCGCGGCGGCGCGGTGCGGGGCGCGGCCGCGGCATCCGTCGGGGTCAGCCGATGAGCTGTGCGAGGCGGTCCATGCGTTCGAGCGAGTCGACGCGACCGAGGATCTGCATGGACTCGAACAGCGGCGGCGAGACCCGGCGGCCGGAGATCGCGACGCGGATCGGGCCGAAGGCGACGCGGGGCTTCAGGCCGAGGCCGTCGATGATCGCGGAGCGGAGGGCCTCCTCGATCTCGGTGTGCGTCCATGCCTCGCCGGGGATGCGCTCGAGCGCCTCGCGGGCGGCGGCGAGCACCGCGGGCGCGTCGGCCGGGAGCGACCCGACCGCCGCCTCGTCGAACTCGAGCCCCGCGGCATCCGTGAACAGGAAGCCGAGGAGGCCCGGGACTTCGCCGAGCACGGTGATGCGCTCCTGCACGAGCGGCGCGGCCTCGACGAGGAGCGCCTCCTCGCCGGGCGTGATGGGCGTCGAGACGATGCCGGCCGCCTGCAGGTAGGGCACGGTGCGGGCGGTGAAGTCGGCGAGTTCGAGCAGGCGGATGTGGTCGCCGTTGATGGCGTCGGCCTTCTTCTGGTCGAAGCGCGCCGGGTTGGGGTTCACGTCCTCGACGTCGAAGGCCTCGATGAGCTCGGCGCGGCTGAACACGTCGCGGTCGGCCGAGAAGCCCCAGCCGAGGAGCGCCAGGTAGTTGACGAGACCCTCGGGGATGAAGCCGCGGTCGCGGTGATGGAACAGGTTCGACTCGGGGTCGCGCTTGGAGAGCTTCTTGTTGCCCTCGCCCATGACGTAGGGCAGGTGCCCGAATCGGGGCACGAAACCCGTGACGCCGATCTCGATGAGCGCGTGGTACAGCGCGATCTGGCGGGGGGTCGACGAGAGCAGGTCCTCGCCGCGCAGCACGTGGGTGATGCCCATGAACGCGTCGTCGACGGGATTCACGAGGGTGTAGAGGGGAGCGCCGTTCGGGCGGACCACGACGAAGTCGGTCGTCGACCCGGCCGGGAAGTCGATGCGGCCGCGCACGAGGTCGTCGAAACCGAGGTCGACGTCGGGCACGCGCAGTCGCAGGGCGGGCTGGCGCCCCTCGGCGCGGAACGCGGCGCGCTGCTGCTCGGTGAGGTCGCGGTCGAAGTTGTCGTAGCCGAACTGCTTCGGACGACCGGCGGCCTCATTGCGCGCGTCGATCTCGTCGGCGGTCGAGTAGCTCTCGTAGACGTGGCCGGCGGCCTTCAGCCGCTCGATGACGTCGGTGTAGATCTCGCCGCGCTGCGACTGCCGGTACGGGCCGTGCGGGCCGCCGACGTCGATGCCCTCGTCCCACTGCAGGCCGAGCCAGCTCAGGGCGTCGATGATCTGCCCGTAGCTCTCCTCGCTGTCGCGGGCGGCGTCGGTGTCCTCGATGCGGAAGACGAAGGTGCCGCCGGTGTGGCGCGCGTACGCCCAGTTGAAGAGGGCGGTGCGCACGAGGCCGACGTGCGGGGTACCGGTGGGCGAGGGGCAGAACCGCACGCGGATGTCGGATCCGGTGGCGGTCGTCGTGGGGTGGGTCGTGTCAGACATCGCCCTCAATGGTACGGCCCGGCGCCGCATCGGGGCGGGCGCCGTCACGTCCTGCGACGAGCCGGGTGAGCGCCTCGGCGGCCACCGCGACGGCGGGCACGCCGCGGCCGCCCCGCGCCGTCACGAGGTGCAGCGTGCGGCGATCGCCGTTCGTCGTGCCCCGCACGGCGACGCCGGCGCGCTCCCCCGCCGATTCGATCGCGAGCGCGGGCAGCACGGCGACGCCGAGGCCGCTCGCCACGAGCTGCTCGACCGCGACGAAGTTGTCGGTCTCGACGGCGATGCGCGGCGCGAACCCCGCGGTGTCGCACAGCTCGAGCAGGTGCCCACGACAGCGCGGGCAGCCCGCGATCCAGGGCTCGCCTGCGAGGCCCGCGAGATCGATGGTGTCGCCGCCCGCGAGGGGGTGCCCGTCCGGCAGCACGACGTGCATCGGATCGCTGCCGATCGTGGTGACCTCGAGCCCGCGTGCGCTCTCGCGGTGCGGGTCGCTGCGGTCGCCCGGGTAGCTGAAGGTCAACGCGAGGTCGGCGCGGTCCTCGCGCACCGCGGCGACGGCCTCGGGCGGCTCGGCCTCGACGAAGCTCACCCGCACGCCCGGGTGCCGGCGGGCCATCTCGGCCATGAACTCGGGCACGACGGTCGGCGACGCCGACGGGAACGCCATGAGCCGCACACGCCCCGACCGGAGCCCCCTGAGCTCGGCGAGCTCGCCGCGGGCCGCTTCGAGCGCGGTCGCGACTGCGCCGCCGTGCCGTGCGAGCACGCGACCGGCCGGGGTCAGGCGGATGCCGCGGCCGGTCCGCTCCACGAGTGCGACGCCGGCGCGAGCCTCCGCCCGGCGGACCTGCTGGCTGAGCGCCGGCTGGCTGTAGCCGAGTGCGTTCGCTGCGGCCGTGATCGACCCGCGCTCGGCGATCTCGCGGAGCACGAGCAGGCTGGTGGCGTCGAGGTCGGCGAGGCCGCTGGTCTCCGCAGGCGAGGCGTCCATGCACTGATCATAAGCCTGCCTTATGCGACTGATCGCAGACCTGCTCTCGACGGATCGAAGCCACCCGAGCAGGCTGGACTCATGAACGCGACCACCATGGCCTCCGGCACCGCCGCGACCGACCGCAGCGCCGCCGCGCCGGCGCGCGTCCTCCCCGACCGGCGCTTCGCCTCGGGCCGCGGCTACCTCGCGGCGTGCACACTCGGCATCCCCGCCGACCCGACCGTCGAGGCCGTCGCCCGCGACCTCGAGCGCTGGCGAGACGGTCGCGCCTCCGCGCTCGACTACACCGGGACGGTCGAGCGCGCCCGCGGCCACGCCGCGACGCTCCTCGGCGCGGCCGCCGATCGTGTCGCCGTCGGTTCCCAGGTCTCGGTCTTCACCGGCCTCGTCGCAGCATCAGCGCCGGTGGGCGCCGAGGTGCTCTGCGTCGACGGCGACTTCAGCTCGGTCGTCGCACCCTTCCTCGCGCGCGGCGACCTGCGCGTTCGCCATGTGCCGCTCGATCACCTCGCCGACGAGGTGCGCCCCGGCACCTGGCTCGTCGCGTTCTCGCTCGTCCAGTCCGCGACGGGCGAGGTCGCGGACGCGGCATCCGTCATCGCGGCGGCCCGATCGACGGGCGCGCTCAGCCTCGTCGACACCACGCAGGCGACCGGATGGCTCCCCACCACCGACCTCGGGGCGGACCTCGTCGTCTGCCACGCGTACAAGTGGCTGTCCGCGCCGCGCGGCGCAGCCTTCATGTCGACGAGCGACCGCGCACTCGACGAGATCACTCCGCTGACCGCCGGCTGGTACTCGGGCGAGGACCCCTGGGCGTCCTGCTACGGCCCCGAACTGCACCTCGCGGCGGGCGCGCGGCGGTTCGACGTCTCGCCGGCGTGGCACGCGTGGGCCGGCGCCGAAGCGGCGCTCGAGCTCGCGGCGAGCCGCGACCCCGCCGCCGTGCTCGCGCACGACCTCGGGCTCGCGAACGCGTTCCGCGCGCGGCTCGGGCTCGCGGCATCCGACAGCGCGATCGTCACCTGGCCCGACCCCGACGGCGACCACCTCGCAGCCCTCACCGCTGCCGGGCTCGTGGCGTCGGGCCGAGCCGGGCGGGCACGCGTCGCGTTCCACGTGTGGAACGACGAGGAGGATGTGGAGCTCGCGGCGAGGGCGATGCCGACCGGGCGGAGCTGACCTCGGCGCGGGGATTCCGTCCGAGGGGCTCGCCGACGCCGCGATAGCGTGAGCCCATCGCGAGCAGAGGAGCATCGCATGGGCAAGGTGGTCATGTACGCCTCGGTGTCGGTCGATGGTTTCATCGCCGACGAGCACGATCAGCCCGGGCCGCTGTTCGACTGGTTGACGAGCGGTGACGTGCCGCTCGACGACGACGGCGTGTTGACGGTGTCCCGGGCATCCCACGACTACGTCCGCTCCTACTGGGATGAGATCGGCGTGTCGGTCTGCGGCCGACGCGTCTTCGACCTCACCGACGGCTGGGACGGAACGCCGCCGAGCGGGATCGACCACGTGGTCGTCGTCACGCACCGGCCGCCGCCCGAGGGGTGGGACGCAGAGGCGCCGTTCCACTTCATCGACGGTGTCGAGCCGGCCGTGGCGGCGGCGCAGGCGCTCGCGGGAGACCGCATCGTCGAGGTCGCCGCCGGCGACGTCGGCGGCCAGGCGCTCGCCGCGGGCCTGGTCGACGAGGTGCGCATGGATGTCGCACCCGTCGTGCTCGGGTCGGGGCGTCGCTTCTTCGGGTCGATCGACTCGCAGCACCTGTTGGAGGATCCGGACGTGGTGATCCGGGGCGAACGGGTGCTGCACCTGCGCTCCCGCGTGCGCCGCTGACCGTTCGCGCGATCAGCGGGCGGGCGCCTCGCGCACCTCGTCGATCCCGCCCGCCGCCGCGAGCCGTTCCCGCGTGACGATCGTCTCGAGCGCACTGCCGGACCCGCCCGCGAGTCGCCGCTGCATCGATGAGGCGATCCGGCGCGCCCGCACCTTCGCGCGCTCGGCGGACTCCCCCGCGAACAGGTCGTCGACGGTGGCGGTCCACAGCTCGATCCAGCGTCCGAACTCCGCATCGCCGAGCGGCGCCCGGCGGTTCAGCGCCTCGTGCAGCGTGAACGCATTGCGCCTGTAGGACCCTGTCTGGAAGACGACCGTCTCCCAGAAGTCGCACATGATCGGCAGGTGGTGCTCGAGATCCATGTGCGCGATGTCGGTGAAGATCGGCCCGATGAGCGGGTCGTCGAAGGCCCGCGCGTAGAACTCCCGGACGAGTCGCGCGATGTCGTCACGATCGCGCAGGTCGCGCTGGTCGGTGAGATCGCCCAGGTCGCCCGCACCGCGCGTCATCAGCGCCCGGGCGTCTCACGCACGGGGTTCACGAGCGAACCCAGCCCCGAGACCGCGACCTCGACGGAGTCGCCGTCGACGATCCGACCGACCCCTGCCGGCGTGCCCGTCAGGATCACGTCGCCGGGCAGCAGCGTGAACACGTCGGAGGCGTACGAGACGATCTTCGCGACCGGGTGCACCATGTCGGCGAAGCGCCCGTGCTGGTGGCGCGTGCCGTTGACGCTCGTGGTGATCTCGCCCGCAGCGAGGTCGACGTCGGTCTCGATGAGCGGCCCGAGCGGGCAGAACGTGTCGAAGCCCTTGGCGCGAGTCCACTGGCCGTCTCGGCGCTGCAGGTCGCGTGCGGTCACATCGTTCGCGATCGTGTACCCGAAGATCACGGATGCCGCGTCCGCCTCGCTCACGCGGCGCGCGACGCGCCCGATGACGACGGCGAGCTCGCCTTCGAACTCGACCTGCTCGCTCTCGGGCGGCAGCACGATGGCGTCGCCGGGGCCGATCACCGAGGTGTTGGGCTTCAGGAACAGCAGCGGCTCGGCCGGCGCCTCGCCGCCCATCTCCTCGGCGTGGTCGCGGTAGTTCCTGCCGACCGCGACGACCTTGGACCGCGGAATCACGGGCGCGAGCAGCTTCGCGTCGGCGAGCGCGACACGCTCCCCCGTCGGCTCGTAGCCGGCGAACATCGGGTCGGCCTTCAACACGACGAGTTCGTGCTCCTCCTCGTCGACGATGCCGAACGAGATGGTCTCACCGTGGGAGAAGCGCGCGATCTTCATGCGCCAAGCCTATTCCGGGGACCGGATGCGGCCGTGATCGACCGCATCCGGTCCCCCGGAATGACCGCCTCCGGTCTCACCGTCACGCGTCGAGTCGGACCATCCAGCCGTGGCGGTCCTCGACGCGCCCGTACTGGATGCCGGTGAGCTCCTCGCGCAGCGACAGCGCGAGCTCTTCGGCCTGCGGGCCGGAGTGCACGATCTCGAAGTCCTCGCCGAGCAGCCGCCCGATGGGCACCACGACCGCGGCGGTGCCGCACGCGAACGCACCGACGATGTCACCGGATGCCGCGCCCTCGCGCCACTCGTCGAGCGTGATCGGGCGCTGCTCGATCTGGTGACCGCGGTCGGCCGCGAGACGCAGGATCGAGTCGCGCGTGATGCCCTCGAGGATGGAGTCGGACTCGGGCGTGAGGAGCGTGCCGTCCTTCTTCACGAGCACGACGTTCATGCCGCCGAGTTCCTCGAGGTACTTCCCCTCGTCGAGGAAGAGCACCTGCTGGCAGCCCTTCTCATGCGCTTCGGCCTGCGGAAGCAGGCTCGATGCGTAGTTGCCGCCGGTCTTCGCCGCACCCGTGCCGCCCTTGCCGGCGCGAGCGTACTTGGTCGACAGCCAGATGTTGACCGGCTGCACCCCGCCCGGGAAATACGCGGCCGCAGGGCTCGCGATGAGGTAGTAGTTGACCTTCTTCGCCGGCCGCACGCCGAGGAACGCCTCCTTGGCGAACATGAAGGGCCGGAGGTACAGGCTCGTCTCGGGCGCGCTCGGCACCCAGTCGGCGTCGACCGCGATGAGCTGCTTCAGCGAGTCGATGAAGATCTCGACGGGCAGCTCGGGCAGTGCCATCCGCCGCGCCGACCGCTGCATGCGCGCAGCGTTCTCGTACGGCCGGAACGTCCGGATCGACCCGTCGGCGTGGCGGTAGGCCTTCAGCCCCTCGAAGATCTCCTGCGCGTAGTGGAGCACCGCGGCGGCCGGGTCGAGCTGGATCGGGCCGTACGGCGAGACGCGCGGCCGGTGCCATCCGCCCTTCTCCGACCAGCAGATGTCGACCATGTGGTCGGTGAAGTGGTTGCCGAAGCCGGGGTCGGCGAGGACGGCCTCGCGCTCCTCCGCGGACTTCGCGGTCTCGTTCTTCGTGACCTGCCAGATGAGGCCGGCGGGCGACGGAGCCTTCAGGGTGAGGTTCGACGTGGTCAAGGGATCCTCCTTCGGAAGTGGTGCGAGTCAGTGGGCGCCGACGGTGGCGCCGATGCGTGCGGCGATGGCGTCGCCGATCTCGGAGGTCGAGCGCCGTGCGTCGCCGCGCACGGCGATGTCGGCGGCGACCGCGTCGCGCACCCGATCGGCGGCGGCCCCGTGACCGAGGTGGTCGAGGAGGAGCGCGACGGAGAGGATGGCGGCGGTCGGGTCGGCGATGCCCGTCCCGGCGATGTCCGGAGCCGAACCGTGCACGGGCTCGAACATGCTCGGGAACCGGCCGTCGGGGTTGATGTTGCCCGAGGCCGCGAGTCCGATGCCGCCGCTGATCGCGCCGGCCAGATCGGTGAGGATGTCGCCGAAGAGGTTGTCCGTGACGATGACGTCGAATCTAGCAGGATCCGTGACGAGGAAGATCGTCGCGGCATCGACGTGCAGGTAGTCGACCGCGACATCCGGGTACTCGGAGGCGACCTCGTCGACGAGGCGCTTCCAGAGGGAGCCGGCGAAGACGAGCACGTTGGTCTTGTGCACGAGCGTCAGCTTCTTCTTGGGGCGAGCGGATGCCGCGGCGAACGCGTACCGAACGACGCGCTCGATGCCGTAGGCGGTGTTCACCGACACCTCGTTCGCGACCTCGGCCGGCGTGCCCACGCGGATCGCGCCGCCGTTGCCGACGTACGGTCCCTCGGTTCCCTCGCGGACGACCACGAAATCGACGTCTCCCGGGTTCGCGAGCGGGCTCGCGACACCCGGGTACAGCACGCTCGGGCGGAGGTTCACGTAGTGGTCGAGCTCGAACCGCAGCCTCAGCAGCAGGCCCCGCTCGATGTTCGCGCCCGCGAGACGGGGATCTCCGGGCACGCCGCCGACCGCACCGAGGAGGATCGCGTCGTGGCCCTTGATCGCCTCGAGGTCGTCGTCGGTCAGGGTGTCGCCGGTCTCGAGGTAGCGCGCGGCGCCGAGCGAGAAGCGCGTCTGCTCGAACTCCACGTCGGTGCCGGCCGTGGCGGCCTCGAGCGTCTTCAGCGCCTCGCCCACCACCTCGGGGCCGATGCCGTCGCCCGGGATGACCGCGAGCCTGACCGTCGTTACCATGAACACTCCTTCGTACGCCAGCCCTCCCAGCGTACTGTCCGCCGCGAACGGCCATCACTACACTCGGCGGCATCGGGGGCGGCACTCCGCCCCTGCCCCGCGGCCCCGCGCCGCCCGAGTGAAAGCAGGCACCCCACAATGAGTCTCGGCCTCGGTATCGTCCTCTTCGCCATCGGCGCCGTCCTGGCGTTCGCGCTGAACCTGGCGGTGGACTGGATCAACCTGCAGATGGTCGGCTACATCCTCATGGCGGCCGGAGCCGTCGTGATCATCCTCGGCATCATCCTGATGGCCCGGCGCCGGAGCTCGGTCTCCACGTCGCGCACCGCGGTCGACCCGGCCACCGGAGAGCGCGTCACCCGCAACGAGACCTCGCGCCCCGACGACACCACGACGATCTGACCCGATCCGCGCCGCCGGCACGCATCGACCCCGACGGGCGCCGCCTCACTCCGAGGTGGCGCCCGTCGCGTCGTCGAGGGTCAGCGCGGCGACGATCCCTGCGCCGACCATGAGTGCGACGCCGATGAACGACGTCACGACCACGCCCCCGTCGAACGCGTGCGCGGCGGACGCGAGCAGCTCGACGGATGCCGCGGGCGGCAGGGTCTCGGCGACCGTGACGGCACCCGCGAGGGTCTCCTGCGCGGCATGCGCCTGTGCCGCCGTGAGACCCGCGGGCAGGTCGAGCGACGCGCGGTACCACGCCGCGAGGATGCTGCCGAGGAGCGCGGTGCCGAGCACCGCGCCGAGCTCGTACGCCGTCTCGGAGACCGCGGAGGCCGCGCCCGCCTTCGCCGGAGGCGCCGCCGAGAGGATGAGCTCGTTCGAGACGGTCTCGGCCATGCCGATGCCGAGTCCGAGCAGCATGAACGCCACCACGACACCGGCGATGCCCTGCCCGGCCGTGAGCGCGACGGTGAGGTACCCGCCGGCGGAGACCGCGAGCGCCGCGGGCACCAGCACGCGCGGGCGGATCCGGCGCGCGAGCGGCACCACGGCGAGGCCCGCGGCGATCATCGTGACGAGTCCCGGCGCGAGCGCGAGCCCCGCCTGCACCGGCGAGAGTCCGGCGACGAGTTGCAGGTGCTGGGAGACGAAGAAGAGGAACCCGACGAGCGCGATGACGCTGAGGAGGTTCACGAGCACGCCGCCGCCGAACGCGCCGTTGCGGAAGAGCCGCATGTCGAGCATCGGGGTGCGGGCCCGCAGCTGTCGCCGCACGAACCACGCGCCGAGGGCGAGGCCGCCCAGGATGCCGCCGATCGCGATGGCATCGACGCCCTCGGTCGCGAGGTGCTTGATGCCGTAGACGGTCGCGCCGATCGCCGCGAACGACAGCAGGATGCTGGACGCGTCGATACGGCCCGGCGCCGGATCGCGACTCTCGGGGATCAGGATCGGCAGCAGCACGACGAGCGGCACCAGCACCGGCACGGCCAGGAGGAAGACGGAGCCCCAGGCGAAGTGCTCGAGCAGCACGCCGCCGACGATCGGGCCGAGCGCGGCGCTGGCCGCGAAGCCGGACGCCCAGATCGCGATCGCGAGGCGGCGCTCCTCGCGCTCGGTGAACACCGAGCGGAGCAGGGAGAGCGTCGAGGGCATGAGCATCGCGCCGAAGAAGCCGAGCGCGGCGCGCGCGGCGATGAGGGCCTCGGAGGTCGGCGCGAAGGCCGCGGCGATCGAGACGATCGCGAAGCCGATCGAGCCGATGAGCAGCATCCGGCGGCGGCCGAACCGGTCGCCCGCGCTGCCCATGGCGACGAGGAGCGCCGCGAGCACGAGCGGGTACGCGTCGATGATCCAGAGCTGCTGCGCCGCGGTCGGACCGAGGTCGCGGGCGATCTCGGGCAGGGCGAAGCTCAGCACGGTGTTGTCGACCGCGATGAGGATGACCGGCAGCATGAGCACGGCGAGCGCGACCCAGCGGCGAGCGGCCCCTCGACGCCCGCCTGCTCGGGTCGCGGGAGTCTCGATGGTGATGGTGGAAGTGTTCGTCATGTCGGAGTCCTATTACTGTACCGGCTGGACGGTAGAGTATCAGATGCCGCCGACCGTTCCCCTCGCTACCATCGGAGCCATGAGCCGACCCCCCGCCGCCCGCGACGCCGTCCTCGACGCCTTCGAGCGACTGCTCATCGATGGCGGCGTGCGTGCCGCGACGCTCGACGCCACGGCCCGCACGGCGGGCGTCTCGAAGGGCGGGCTGCTGTACCACTTCGCGAGCCGCGACGCGCTCGTCGACGGCGTGCTCGAGCGCTTCTCGCGCCTGATCGACGACGACATCGCCGTGCTCGAGCGCGCACCCGAGGGCGCGGTCGCGTACTACGTGCGCAGCTCCGTCTCACAGGACACGCCGCTCGAGCGCGCCGGCGTCGCCGCGGCGCGACTCGCCCAGGCCGGCAGCGAACCGGCCGTGCGGATGATCCGCGACGTGCGCGACCGGTGGCTGCAGGCCATCCGCCGACACGTCCCGGACGCGACGATCGCCCTGGCCATCACGCTCATCGGCGACGGGCTCTACTACGACTCGGCCCTGCACGGCGTCGACCCCGAGATCGGCGTCGACGCGCCGCACGGCGCCGACATGGACGCACTGGTCTCGTTCCTCGAGCGCCTCGCGCACGGCGCACCGTCGGTCGAGTAGCACGCGGCGAAGCCGCGAGCGTATCGAGACCCCAATCCGCAGAGACGTCGAGAGGCGGCGGCCCGCACGTGCGACCCGCCGCCCCGCGGCATCCGTCTCGGACTAGGACTCGGTGATGTCGACCTCGACGAGCACGTCCGCGGCGATCGCGTCGCGCACGCGATCCAACACCTCGGTCGGCACCGGCGAGTCGACCGTGAGCACCGAGAGCGCCTGACCGCCCGCCTCGCGGCGCGCGATCTGCATGCCGGCGATGTTGATGCCCGCGTCGCCGAACTCGCTGCCGTAGACGGCGACGATTCCCGGGCGGTCGGTGTAGAGCATCACGATGTGGTGGTCGGCGATCGGCACCTCGACGTCGTAGCCGTTGATGCCGACGAGCTTCTCGGTCTGCTTGGTGCCCGTGAGCGTGCCCGAGACCGACACCTGCGTGCCGTCGGCGAGCGCGCCGCGCAGCGTGATGACGTTCCGGTACTCGGGGCTCTCGGCGTCGGCGATGAGGCGCACGGCGACCCCTCGCTGCTCGGCGAGGAGCGGCGCGTTGACGTACGACACCGACTCGCTCACGACGTTGGTGAAGACGCCCTTCAGTGCGGCAAGCTTCAGCACGCTCACGTCGTAGTCGACGAGTTCGCCGTGCACCTCGACGTCGAGGCTCTCGAGCGGGCCCTGGGCGAGGCCGGCGAAGAGCTGGCCGAGCTTCTCGACGAGCGGGATTCCGGGGCGGACGTACGGGTCGATGATGCCGCCCGCGACGTTCACCGCGTCGGGAACGAGCTCGCCCGCGAGCGCGAGGCGCACCGACTTGGCGACCGAGATGCCCGCCTTCTCCTGGGCCTCGTCGGTCGAGGCGCCGAGGTGCGGGGTGACGACGACGTTCGGGAGGGCGAGGAGCGGTGACTCCTTCGGCGGCTCCTGCACGAACACGTCGAGACCGGCGCCCGCGATGGTCTTCGCGACGAGCGCGTCGTGCAGCGCGTCCTCGTCGATGAGGCCGCCGCGCGCGACGTTGACGACATACGCGGTCGGCTTCATCTTCGCCAGCTGTTCGGCGCCGATCATGCCCGTCGTCTCGGGCGTCTTCGGCATGTGGATCGTGATGAAGTCGCTCTGCTCGAGCAGTTCGTCGAGCGAGACGGTCTGCACGCCGAGCTGCTGCGCGCGTGCGGCCGTGATGTAGGGGTCGTACGCGATGACCTCGACGCCGAACGCCTGCAGTCGGGCCGTGATGAGCGCACCGATGCGGCCGAGGCCGATGATGCCGACCGTCTTCTCGTACAGCTCGGTGCCGGTGTAGGCCGACCGCTTCCACTGCCCCTCGGCGAGCGCCGAGTGCGCGGCGGGGATGTGCCGCGCGAGGCTCAGGATGTGGCCGACCGTGAGCTCGGCGGCCGAGATGATGTTCGAGGTCGGCGCGTTCACGACCATGACGCCCGCGGTCGTCGCCGCCTTGATGTCGACGTTGTCGAGACCCACGCCCGCGCGAGCGATGACCTGCAGCTTCGGCGCTGCGGCGATCGCCTCGGCGTCGACCTTCGTGGCCGATCGGACGAGGATCGCGTTCGCGTCGGCGAGCGCGGCGAACAGCGCCGGACGGTCGGTGCCGTCGACGTTGCGGACCTCGAAGTCGGGCCCGAGGGCGTCGACGGTGGCGGGCGAGAGTTCTTCGGCGATCAGCACGACCGGCTTGGTCACGGACGGTTCCTCACTGCGGTTGGAGATGCGGTGCGGAATGCGCCGCGAAACGTCGCGCCGGCATCGTCGGGGCGCGGATGACGCGGCCAGCCTACTTCAGGGGAATCACGCCGCCCGAATCGTGTGACGCGCGCAGACGAGCGTGCGTGCCGGTCGAGCCTGCTCAGGCGAGCAGCGCGCCCGGCCCGAACATGAGCAGGAGGTCGAGGTAGAGCACGGCCGAGACGGCCAGTCCGGTGACGTACAGCGCCGCCTGCACGACGGCGCTTCGGCGTCGGCCGATCAGGAACGCCACCGCGAAGAGCGCCACGGGCAGCAGGATCGCCACGATCAGCACGATCCAGCCCGTCGCGCTGAGCGTCGTGCCGAGCGCCGAGGCGACGCCGGCCAGGCCGACGAGGTTGCCGACCGCCTCCCACGCGTCGTACGCGTAGAAGAGGCCGAACGCGATGGCGAGCACGAGCTCGAGCCAGAAGGGCGTGCGGCGGGACGGCACCACGTCGGCGGATGTCGCGTCCGCGGCATCCGTCACCCGATCGGCACCACTCGTCTCGTCGGCGCTCATGCCGTCACCCCCGCCACGAACGGCACCGGCAGCAGCACGACCGCGCCGATCGCGAGCCACGTGAACCGCAGCGGCACACGCCCGCGCGTGAGCGCGAACGTCACGCCGAACCACAGCGCCGGTGCGAGCACCGCCAGCCACAACCCGAGCGCGAACATGAACCACGCCACCGGATCGGTCGCGGTGTTCGTCACCCGCAGCGCCGTGAGGATCCAGCCGAGCGTGTAGAGCAGGAACACGCCCCCGAAGACGCCGAGCAGCACCAGCTCGGCCGAGCCGATCTGCGGTCCGGCCTCCGCGTCGGCGACGGCCTCCGCATCACGGTCCGTGCGAGCGGATGCCGCGGCATCCGTCGTCTCGTCACCGCCCGCGGTCGCCGCAGGGGCGGCGGTCGGCTCGCCGACCCGCTTCCACCCGGGTGCGAGCGTCGCATCGTCATCGCCCTCCCAGCGGAGAGCCTCCTCGTCGTCGCCGTCGCGCCCCATGCGGGTCAGCCTATCGAGCGTCGGCATTGACCCACGCCTCGTACGACGCGCACCATGGAGGTATGGGCGTCGCAGCGCACGGCTCCCGGTCGGTCGGGGAAGGCGTCGCCACCCCGTCGGGGATCGACTCGACCCGGCGACGCCGGGTCGTCATCCCGATCGCGATCATCATCGCCCTCTCCGCGTGCGCCTCGCCCGGCGGCGCGGGCTCGCCGACCGGCTCCCCGAGCCCCGACGCATCCGCCGAACCCACCGAGGAGGTCATGACCGACGCATCCGTCGACGACCTCGTCGCCGACCCCGAAGGCTGGCTGGACCGGCGCGTCGAGGTCGAGGGCAAGGTGTTCTTCCTCTCGCAGTGTCCGCCGCCGGGCGCCGAAGCGACCCCCTGCGTCCTCGTCGGCTACCTCGCAGACCCCGGACTGGGCACGTTGATCGCGGCGGACGTCGACCGGGCGATCCCGCTCGCGGAGGACGGCGCGCTCGTGACCTGCGCCGAACCCGGCAACGGTGCAGGCGCTTGCGGTGAGTGGGTGCGCGAGGCGACGTACATGCTCCAGGGCACCGTGGAGCGGCAGACGGTCGACGGTCGGGAGCGACGCGACAAGGTCTGGTTCGCGGTGGACGAGCGCAGCGATCCGCTCGTGTGAATGTCCGCCCTCGAACTGGGGGGTGCCGATCGTCCGACCGGGGCTGGACGTCGCGGCGGGGCAGGGCCATACTCGGCGCCGTCGAGTGCGTCCCTCATGGGACATGGGGGTGCCCCGGGACGCGCCGAGGGGGTTGTGATGACCGAGCGCGTCGCCGAACAGACCGCAGATTCATCGAAGAAGGGGTTCCTGGCTGCACTCGCAGCGGCCGTCTTCCTCAGTACCCAGATCCTCGCGCCGGGAGCGGGGGCTGGGGCGGCGACCATCGACGCCGACTACGTGGCCCAGGGCCCGAGCCCCATCACCGGCGGCCAGGTCGAGTCCGTGTCGCCGGACGACGAGGTCGCCGGCGCGGTGCACACCGTCGTCGCACACCCCGATGATCCCGACATCGCCTGGATCGGCACCGTCAACGGCGGCGTCTGGCGTACGAACGACGCGACGTCGGCGTCCCCGCATTGGACCCCGTTGACCGACCAGCAGTCCAGCCTCTCGATCGGCGCACTCGAACTCGACCCGACGGTCGCGAGCGACACCGTCCTCCTCGCCGGCATCGGCCGGGTCAGCTCCTTCGGCCGAACATCCGGACCGCTGAACGGGCTGCTCCGCACCGCGGACGCCGGTACGACCTGGACGCCGCTCGGCGCCGCCCAGCTCGCCGGGGAGAGCATCTCGGGCGTCGCGCCGCGAGGCGCCACGATCGTCGTCGCCTCGAACGCGAACAGCAACGTGTTCGGCGCAGGCCAGGGCGGCATCTTCCGCAGCACCGACGGCGGTGCGAACTTCACGCGCCTCTCGGGCAACGGCACCAGCGGCCTGCCGAACATCGGCGTGTTCGACCTCGTCGGCGACCCGTCCGATCCCACCGTGCTCTACGCGGGTTCCCAGCAGGGCATCTTCCGCAGCACGAACACCGGCTCGTCCTGGACGAACGTCACGAACCAGGTCACCGGCATCAACAACGCGACGACGAACAACCTCGAACTCGCAGTGCACGCCGACGGCGGCGACAACGTCGTCTATGCCGGCGTCGTGAACGGCGGCCAGCTGAACGGGCTGTGGCGCTCCACCGACCAGGGCGCGAACTGGACCCAGCTCGACACCCCGACGACGAACGAGGGCGGCGTGATCGTCGGCCTGCAGCCGCGCGAGAAGCCGGGCGGGCAGGGCGGCGTGCACTTCTCCATCCTCGCGGACGCATCCGATCCCGACGTCGTGTACCTCGGCGGCGACCGGCAGCCGCTGAACGGCGGCCCCAACACGGGCACGTTCCCGAACTCCATTGGTGCCGACGACTTCAGCGGGCGGCTGTTCCGATGCGACGCCGGCCTCGCCGCCGGCAGCCAGTGCGTGCCCCTGACCCACAGCGGCACGAGTGATGACAGCGCACCGCACGCGGACTCCCGCGAGATGGTCTTCGACGCCAACGGCGACATCCTCGAGGGCGACGACGGCGGCATCTATCGGCAGACCGACCCGTCGACCGGGAACGGCGAATGGCAGTCGCTGAACGGCGACCTCCAGATCAGCGAGCACCACTCGTGCGACTACGACAACGTGGGCGACATCATCCTCTGCGGCGATCAGGACACCGGGGCTCCCGAACAGTCCGCATCCGGCTCGACGAGCTGGGAGACCCTGAGCGCGGGCGACGGCGGATTCGTCGCCGTCAACGACACCGGAGCGGCATCCGTGCGCTTCAGCAGTTCGAACAGCCTCGGCGCCGGATCCTTCCTTCGCCGCGCCTGCACCGCGGCGAACGTCTGCGTGAATTCCGCTCCGGGCTTCAACGTGGTCGGGCAGGGGCAGACCCTGCAGCAGTTCGAGACGAACGCCGCAGGCAATTCCACGCTGCCGCTCTACACGCCGCTCGTGATGAACGACATCGACCGGACCCGGTTCATCGTCACCTCGAACCGCGTCTACGAGTCGACCGACTCGCTGGACAACCTCTCCATCATCGTGAACAGCCTCGGGGCAGGCGTCGGAACCACTCGCGCCATCGCCTACGGCGGCCGCGCCGGTGGATCCGACAACGCGGGAGTGCTCTGGTACGGCGACTCCAACGGCGGCCTGTTCCTCCGGAGCAGCGGCGCCGGCACGCCCGCCGCGCTGCCCGGGTGGACCAGCGGCGTCACCACGGACATCGTCCTGAACCCGGAGAACTGGGCCGACGCGTTCGTCTCCACCGCCACGCAGGTGATGCGCACCACGGACGCCGGCGGGACCTTCGCCGACGTGACCGGCAACCTCGCCACCGTGGCGCCGGGCGCGACGATCCGTTCGCTCGAGATCGTCCCGGTGCCGGGCATGAACGTGCTCGCGCTGTTCGCCGGTACCGACACCGGCGTCTTCATGAGCCAGACGCAGAACCTCGGCGTCTGGGCCGAACTCGGCGCAGGACTGCCGAACGTGGTGTCGTTCGACCTCACCTACGACGCCGGCGACGACGTGCTGCTCGTCGGCACGATGGGTCGCGGCAGCTGGCTCGTCGAGGACATCTCCGATGTCATCCCGATCGCAGACCTGCGCGTCGACAAGTCGGACTCCCCCGACCCGGTGATCGCCGGAGAGGAGCTGTTCTACACGATCACCGTGACGAACGACGGCCCGGTTGACTCGGCCGGCGTCGTCGTCGTGGACGATCTGCCGGACGACCTCGACTACCTCTCCGACGATGGCGACTGCACGTACGACGCCGTCGAGCACCGGCTCACGTGCGCCGTCGGCGACATCCCCGCCGGCGAGTCGCGAGAGATCGTCGTGAAAACCCGCGTCCACTCCGACACCGTCGTGGACGAGGACGACGGCACGCTCCGGATCGAGAACGTCGTGACGGTCTCGGGCGCGAGCGTCGACGACGACCTGACGAACAACTCCTCCACCGAGTACACGTTCGTCCAGGAGCGCAGCGACCTCGCCGTGACCAAGGTCTGCAAGCCCGACGACGAGCTCCCCGCGGGCGAGACGGGCACCTGCACGATCTTCGTCGACAACCTCGGGCCGTCGTCCGCCCGCGACATCGTCGTGACCGACACCAACCTGAGCGACGGCGTGTTCTCGTTCGGCGCGATCACCCCGAGCCAAGGGTCGTGCGGCGTGAGCGCCGGCGTGGTGACGTGCCAGATCGGCGATCTGGCCGCGGCCTCGCCGTCGGCCGGCGGCAGGGCGACGATCACGGTGGAGGTCTCCGCGACGGAGGACGTCGACATCAACGACGTGGTCCGCGTGAGCTCGCCGACACCGGATCCGGATCAGTCGAACAACGAGGCGCAGGAGTCCATCAGCGTGATGGCCGTCGCGGATCTGTCGATCGACAAGACCGGGCCGCCCACCGCGATCGCCGGGACGGAGATCACCTACACACTCGCGATCGAGAACCACGGACCGTCCACCGCCCAGGGCGTGGTCGTCACCGACGCGGTCTCGATCGGGGTCACGATCGTCTCGGTGGCCGGGTCCGGCGGAGGTTCCTGCAACGCCGGCGTGCCCGGCGATGCCGCGCGACCGAGCGAGTGCTCGTTCGGCAACCTCGCCCCGGGAGCGACGCGCACCATGACCGTCGTGGTCCGGATCCTTCCCGAGTTCACGGGTGAACTGCACGACGACGCGCGCGTCGGAAGTGCGACCTTCGACAACGACCTGTCGGACAACCTCGACACGGTGGTGACCGACGTCTCCGCATCCGCGGACCTGTCAGTCGTGAAGACGGACTCGCCGGACCCGGTGCTCGCGGGTGACGACCTCACCTACACGATCACCGTGCGGAACGACGGTCCGTCCACCGCGACGTCGGTGCTCCTGACCGACGACCTGCCCGACGGGACGACGTTCGTGGAGGGCGTCGACGGCAACGGCACCACGGTGTGCGCACTCGTCCAGGTCGGCACGGTCGTGTGCGACCTCGGCGATCTCGCCCCGGGCGAGAGCACGACGGTCTACCTGACGGTCACGGTCGATCCGTCCCTCCCGCCGGACGCGGTGCTCTCGAACACTGCGACGGTGTCCTCCGACACGCCCGATCCGGACGCATCGGACAACGAGGCGACGGAGACGACGGAGGTCGACACGGCAGCGGACCTGTGGCTGGACAAGACCGCCGAGATGCGGTCGGGCAACCCGGCGCCCGTGATCGTGTTCACGCTCACGGTGCACAACGACACCGGTTGCGAGCAGGACGCGCAGTCGACGCCGTCGCCGAACTGCGGCACGGGCGGCCCGTCCGATGCCCAGGACATCGTGGTGGTCGATGACCTGCCGCTGACCGCGAAGAAGCTCGTGGTGCAGTACGTCTCGCCGCAGTGCACCTACGACTCGGCGGCCCACGAGGTGACGTGCACCGCCGGGACGGTGCCCGCCGGGGCGAGCGTGCAGTTCGTGATCGAGGCGCAGGCCAACGGCAGCGTCGGAACGATCCAGAACGATGCGGATGTGACGAGCGCGACACCCGACCCCGACACGGGCAACAACGCCAACGCCGCGACCATCGTGGTCAAGGGCGGCACCGGGAAGGGCAAGGGCGGCAAGGGCTGATCCGCCGCCCGGACGCGCCGCGGCGGGGCCGACCCGAACCGGTCCCGCCGCGGGGCTCGTCGATCGTCAGAACACCGGAACGCCACCGCGCACGAGTCGCCAGTTCTCGACGTGGAAGTCGGCCGGGTCGATGACGCCCGCCTCCGAGGCGTACGAGACGATGGCCTCGCGGATGGCGACCTGCGCGTTGTACACGACCGGTGCCGTCGCGATGTGCGGGAATCCGCCGCCGCCGGACTGCCGGTAGTTGTTGACCGCGACGAGGAACTGCTGGCCCGCCGTCACCTCGGCGCCCTCGTAGGTGACGTTCGTGATCCGCGAGCCCACCGGCTGCGAGATGTCGACGTCGTAGTCGATCCCCGAGAACTGGTCGTAGTTGTAGTCGGGCGTGCCGAGGTTGTTCGTCCAGGACGCCGGCGAGACGGGCGCGGCGGGGTCGACCTGCACGAAGTACTTCGCCGAGTACTCGAGGTACTCGATGATCTGCGCGCCGGTGAGGACGGACGCGAGCAGGGTGTTGTCGTAGATGTAGAGCCCCGCGACATCCTTGATCGTCACCTGGCCCGCCGGGAAGGTCGCGGCCCGGTTGAACGGCGCGGCGATCGACACGATCGGCAGGGATGCCTCGGGCGAGCCCGCCACGGCCGCCGCGACGGTCGCCGTCTGGACCGCGTTGACGTAGTCGAGGATCGCCGTGTCCTTCCAACAGGCCTCGGCCGCCGAGAGCGCTTCGCTGGAGGTCGCGACCGGCGTGTTGACGTACGTCACGACGGCGTCGTGCTGCGACCGGATTTCCGAGACGAGCGCCGGGTCGTCGACGACGGTGTTCGTGTTGACCGTGAGCGCCGCGGCGTCGGCGACGCTCCACTTCCCGCGGGCGAACTCGAGCTCGAGGTCGAACACGCTGACCCGCTGGCCCCAGTTCTTCGGCTCGCTCATGATGACCTGCCGGCCGGTCGTCGCGTTCGTGACGAACCGCTCCGGGACGTCGCGGTGCGCGTGCCCGAACAGGATCACGTCGATGTCGGGCACCTGCTCGGCCACGAGCGCCGCGGCGTTCTCGACGGGCAGGTCGTCGCCGTACGACGAGGTGCCGCTGTCGCCGGAATGCGCGCTGACGACGATGATGTCGGCGCCGTCCCGCTTCATCACGGGCACCCAGCGCGCGGCCGCCTCGACGAGGCCCTGCACCTCGATCCGCCCACTCACGTTCGCCTTGTCCCAGATGACGACACCGGGGTTGGTGAGGCCGAGCACGCCGACGCGGACGGGCGGTCGCCCCTTCACCTTCATCGTCTTGATCGTGTACGGCGTGAAGGCGGGCACCTTCGTTCCGGCGTGCACCGCGTTCGCGGCGAGCACGTCGGCGTCCATCTGGCCGATCCAGTAGTCGAGGAACTCGAGGCCGTAGTTGAACTCGTGGTTGCCGAGCGCGACGGCGTCGTAGCCGATCGCATTCATCTGGGCCGCGATCGGGTGGACGGCTCCGGACTCGTTCACCGGGTCGACCAAGGCGTAGTAGAAGCCGAGCGGCGAACCCTGGATGGTGTCGCCGGCGTCGAAGAGCAGGGTGTGCTCGCGGCCGCGGTCGGCGCGGATCTGGTTCACGACGCTCGAGACGCGAGCGAGGCCGATCGCGTTGCCGGCGCTGTCGCTGTAGGTCGCGTCCTTGTAGTAGTCCCAGTTGACGGCGTTGCTGTGCAGGTCGGACGTGCCCATGATCGTGATCTTCACGTTGCCGTCGCGCGGCGCGGCCTGTGCGGCTGCAGGCCAGCCGGCTGCGGCGAGCACGCTCGCGGCCGATGCGCCGATGAGCACGTTGCGTCGACTGAGACCGGATGCCGCGGGGGCGACCTCCTCGTCGGGAACGGCGCAGGAGCACCAGCGCGGGGCGGGTTCGGGGTGGTGTGGGTGCTGAGGGTCCGTGTGTCGGGTCATGGGATCAGATGTGACCACAACAGGTGCGATGTCGACAAGGGGTCGAGCGGGAATTCACCGTGCTCATTCGCGCACGGGAACGCCGATGGCGGGGCCGGCCGGAGCCGACCCCGCCATGCGGGCGAGCGAGTCCGCGAGCGTCAGCGAGCGACCTCGCCGTCGACGTAGTCGTCCTCGCTGACCTGCGTCCAGGCGAACAGCTTGCGCAGTTCGCGGCCGGTGGTCTCGATGGGGTGGCCCTCGCCCTTCGCGCGGAGCTCGAGGAATTCCTTGGCGCCGTTGTCCTGGTCGTCGATGAAGCGCTTGGCGAACGCGCCCGACTGGATGTCGGCGAGCACGGCCTGCATGTTCTCCTTGACGTGCGGGTCGATGACGCGGGGGCCCGAGACGTAGTCGCCGTATTCGGCGGTGTCGGAGACCGACCAGCGCTGCTTCGAGATGCCGCCCTCCCACATGAGGTCGACGATGAGCTTCAGCTCGTGGAGCACCTCGAAGTAGGCGATCTCGGGCTGGTAGCCGGCCTCGGTGAGGGTCTCGAAGCCGTACTGCACGAGCTGCGAGACGCCGCCGCAGAGCACGGCCTGCTCGCCGAACAGGTCGGTCTCGGTCTCCTCGGTGAAGGTCGTCTTGATGACGCCCGCGCGGGTGCCGCCGATGGCCTTGGCGTACGACTTGGCGAGGTCCCACGCGGTGCCCGACGCGTCCTGCTCGACGGCGATGATGTCGGGGATGCCGCGGCCCGCGACGAACTCGCGACGCACCGTGTGACCGGGCGCCTTCGGCGCGACGAGGATCACGTCGACGCCCTCGGGCGCCTCGATGTAGCCGAAGCGCACGTTGAAGCCGTGGCCGAAGACGAGCGTGTCGCCTTCCTTCAGGTTGTCCTTCACCGACTCGGCGTAGATGTGGCGCTGGAACTGGTCGGGAGCGAGGATGACGACGACGTCGGCCCAGGCCGCGGCATCCGCGACGCTCTTGACCTCGAAGCCGGCCTCCTCGGCCTTCTGGGTCGACTTCGACCCCTCCTTGAGGCCGATGACGACCTCGACGCCCGAGTCGCGGAGGTTCTGCGCGTGCGCGTGGCCCTGCGAGCCGTAGCCGATGACGGCGACCTTCTTGCCCTGGATGAGCGAGAGGTCGGCGTCCTTGTCGTAGTAGATCTCAGCCATTGCGGTTCTTTCTCCTTGGGTGGGGTTCAGGTGACGGATGTCGCGGCGCGATGCCGTGTCATCCGCTGGTCAGTTCTTGAAGACGCGTTCGGTGATGGACTTGCCGCCGCGCCCGATGGCGAGGAGGCCGGACTGCGCGATCTCCTTGATGCCGTAGGGCTCGAGGACCTTCAGGAGCGCGTTGGTCTTGCCGGAGTCGCCGGTGACCTCGATCACGAGCGCGTCGGTCGAGACGTCGACGACGCGGGCACGGAAGAGGTTGACCGCCTCGAGCACGGCCGACCGGGTGGTGTTGTCGACGCGCACCTTGATGAGCAGGTGCTCGCGCTGCACCGACTGGGCGGGGTCGAGCTCGACGATCTTGATGACGTTGACGAGCTTGTTCAGCTGCTTCGTGACCTGCTCGAGGGGCAGGTCCTCCACGTCGACCACGACGGTGATGCGGCTGAGGCCGTCGATCTCGGAGTGGCCGACCGCGAGCGACTCGATGTTGAAGCCGCGTCGGGCGAACAGCCCCGCGACGCGGGTCAGCAGGCCGGGCTTGTCCTCGACGAGGAGGGAGAGCACGTGGGTCGACATGTTCAGTCCTCCTGGCTGAAGGCCGGCGAGTGGTCGCGGGCGTACTGGACGTAGGAGTTGGAGACGCCCTGCGGGACCATCGGCCACACCATGGCGTCGGCGGAGACGACGAAGTCGATCACCACCGGGCGATCGTTGGTCTCGAGCGCGAGCTTGATCGCGTCGTCGACCTCCTCCTGCGTCGTGACCCGGATGCCGAGCGCGCCGTAGGCCTCGGCCATCTTCACGAAGTCGGGCACGCGCACGGTGTCGTGCCCCGTGTTCAGGTCGGTGTTGGAGTACCGGCCGTCGTAGAACAGGGTCTGCCACTGCCGGACCATGCCCAGCGAGGAGTTGTTGATCACTGCGACCTTGATCGGGATGTCGTTCAGGGTGCAGGTCGCGAGTTCCTGGTTCGTCATCTGGAAGCAGCCGTCGCCGTCGATCGCCCACACGGTGCGGTTCGGCTCGGCGACCTTGGCGCCCATCGCGGCGGGGACCGCGTAGCCCATGGTCCCGGCGCCGCCGGAGTTCAGCCACGAGTTCGGCCGCTCGTACTTGATGAACTGCGCGGCCCACATCTGGTGCTGGCCGACGCCCGCGGCGTAGACGCCCTCGGGGCCGGTGAGTTCGCCGATCCGCTGGATCACGTACTGCGGCGCGAGCAGCCCGTCGGTGGTCGGCGAGAAGCCGAGCGGGTACTCGGTGCGGAGGCCGTCGAGCGTGGCCCACCACTCCTCGAGGTCGGGCGCACCGGTCTTCTTCGTGACCTCGGTGTAGGCGGCGAGCAGGTCGACGAGGACCTCCTTCGCGTCGCCCACGATCGGCACGTCGGCTGCGCGGATCTTGCCGATCTCGGCCGGGTCGATGTCGACGTGCACGACCTTCGCATCCGGAGCGAAGAGTGCGGCCTTGCCGGTGACGCGGTCGTCGAAGCGGGCGCCGAGCACGATGAGCAGGTCGGACTCCTGCAGCGAGAGCACCGCCGGGACCGTGCCGTGCATGCCCGGCATGCCGAGGTGCTGCGGGTGCGAGTCGGGGAACGCGCCGCGCGCCATGAGCGTCGTGACGACCGGCGCCTTCGTCGCCTCCGCGAGGGCCTTCAGCTCGTCGGACGCGCCGGCGCGGATGATGCCGCCGCCGACGTAGAGGACGGGCCGCTTGGCCTCGGCGATGAGCTGCGCGGCCGCGAGCACCTGCTTGCCGTGCGCCTTCGTGATCGGCCGGTAGCCGGGCAGGTCCATCTTCGGCGGCCACGAGAACGCGAAGGTCGCCTGCTGCGCGTCCTTCGTGATGTCGACGAGCACGGGGCCGGGTCGGCCGGTCGAGGCGATGTGCGCCGCGGCGGCGATGGTCGCGGGGATCTCCTCGGCGCGCTTGACGAGGAACGAATGCTTCGTGATCGGCATCGTGATGCCGACGATGTCGGCCTCCTGGAATGCGTCGGTGCCCATGAGGTTCGAGAACACCTGGCCGGTGATCGCGAGCAGCGGCACCGAGTCCATGTGCGCGTCGGCGATGGCGGTGACGAGGTTCGTCGCGCCGGGGCCCGAGGTCGCGATGGCGACGCCGAGCTTGCCGCTCGAGGACGCGTAGCCCTCGGCGGCGTGGCCCGCGCCCTGCTCGTGGCGGACCAGGATGTGCCGCAGGCGGCGGCTGTCGAGCAGCGGGTCGTAGACGGGGAGGATCGCACCGCCGGGCAGGCCGAACACGTCGGTGATGCCGATGAGCTCGAGCGATCGCACGACCGCCTCGGCTCCGGTGAGCATCTCGGGCCCGTTCTGGGACTGCGACAGGGTGGCGGGCGATGGCACGGGGTTGGCTTCCGTGGTCATTCGATTCCTGTTCATGGTGATGGTGGGTTCGGGGACAGGCGAGAGCCTCAGCCCGTGGTCGCGCCTTCGGCTGCGGAGCGCACGAGCTTGGAGTACTTCGCGAGGACGCCTCGGGTGTAGCGCGGGGGAAGCGGAGCCCAGCCGTCGCGGCGGGCTGCCAGCTCGGTTTCGTCGACCAGTAGGTCGATGGAACGAGCCGCGATATCGACCCGAATCAGATCACCATCGCGCACGAAGGCGATCGGACCTGCGTCCACCGCCTCGGGTGCCAGATGGCCGATGCACAGGCCGGTTGTGCCGCCTGAGAATCGACCGTCCGTCAAGAGTAGTACATCCTTTCCGAGCCCAGCGCCCTTGATGGCGGCCGTGATGGCGAGCATCTCGCGCATGCCGGGGCCGCCCTTCGGACCCTCGTAGCGGATCACGACGACGTCGCCGTGCTTGATCTCGCCGGCGGTCAGGGCGTCCATCGCCGCGCGCTCGCGCTCGAACACGCGCGCCGGGCCCTCGAAGGTCGCGGCGTCGAAGCCGGCGGTCTTCACGACCGCCCCCTCGGGCGCGAGCGAGCCGTGCAGGATCGTGAGTCCGCCGGTCTCGTGGATCGGGTTGTCGAGCGTGCGGAGCACCTCGCCGTCGAGCGGCGCGATGTCCATCTCGGCGAGGTTCTCGGCGAGCGTCTTGCCCGTGACCGTGAGCGCGTCGCCGTGCATGAGGCCCGCGTCGAGCAGCGCCTTCATGAGCACGGGCAGGCCGCCGCGGCGGTCGACGTCGTTCATGACGTACTTGCCGAAGGGCTTCAGGTCGCCGATGTGCGGCACCTTCGATCCGATGCGGTTGAAGTCGTCGAGCGTGAGCTCGACGTCGGCCTCGCGCGCGATCGCGAGCAGGTGCAGCACGATGTTCGTCGAGCCGCCGAGCGCCATGCCCACGGCGATGGCGTTCTCGAACGCCTTCTTGGTGAGGATCTGCCGCGCGGTGATGCCCTGCTTCAGGAGCTCGACGACGGCCTCGCCCGAGCGGTGCGCGTAGTAGTCGCGGCGCCGGTCGGCCGACGCGGGCGATGCCGATCCCGGCAGTGAGAGGCCGAGCGCCTCGGCGACGGAGGCCATGGTGTTCGCGGTGTACATGCCGCCGCAGGCGCCCTCGCCCGGGGCGAAGGCGCACTCGATGCGCTTGGCGTCGGCCTCGCTCATCTTGCCGGCCTTGACCGCGCCGACCGCCTCGAACGAGTCGATGATCGTGATGTCCTTCTCGGTGCCGTCGGAGAGTCGCACCCATCCGGGGGCGATCGAGCCGGCGTAGAGGAAGACCGAGGCGAGGTCGAGCCGGGCGGCGGCCATGAGCATGCCCGGGATCGACTTGTCGCAGCCGGCGAGCAGCACCGAGCCGTCGAGGCGCTCGGCCTGCATGACGACCTCGACCGAGTCGGCGATGACCTCGCGCGACACGAGCGAGAAGTGCATGCCCTCGTGGCCCATCGAGATGCCGTCGGAGACCGAGACGGTGCCGAACTGCAGCGGGTACCCGCCGCCGCCGTGCACGCCCTCCTTCGCGGCCTGCGCGAGGCGCGCGAGCGAGAGGTTGCAGGGCGTGATCTCGTTCCACGAGCTCGCGATGCCGACCTGGGGCTTGTCCCAGTCGGCGTCGCCCATCCCGACCGCGCGGAGCATCCCGCGGCTGGTGGTGGCCTCGATGCCATCCGTGACGACGCGACTGCGGGGCTTGGGATCGATCTCCGACATGGGTCGAGTCTACGGGCCGCCGGATACCGGTTTCGCCGCGGGTCCGTCGCTCGCAGCGGCATCCGTTCGCCACGGTGTCGAGGGCGGGGCGGATGCCGCGGCGCGCCCGTCTCAGCGGGCGGCGTCGCGCGCGTCGGCGATGAGCTCCAGGAGCTCGGCGACGTCGTCGGGACCCTTCAGCCGGTATGCGGCGAGGGACTTGCCCTGCCCCACCTTGACGCCCACGTCCTCGCCGCCGAGCACGGCGAACGCGTCTTCGTCGGTGACGTCGTCGCCGACGTAGATCACCGCGTCGGCGCCCGCGTGCTGGCGGAGTCGAAGCAGCGCCTCGCCCTTGTCGCTCGCGCGCACCGCGAACTCGAGCACGTTCTTGCCGGTGCGGGTCGCCAGGCCCGGCAGGGCCAGTTCGACCTGCTCGCGTGCGGAACGCTGGAGGGCGGCGCCCGCGCTGGCGCCGAGCTTGCGCGTGTGCAGCGCGATGCCTGCGGGCTTGCGTTCGACCCAGGCGCCGTCGGCGGCGGAGGCCGCCTCCTCGACGATCTCGATGAGCTGCTCGAGGCGCGTGAGCTCGCCCTCGCGGAGGTCGATCGTCACCCCGCCGGCGTCGAGCTGGAGCTCGACGCCGTGCGACCCGCTGAGCAGGGCGGCGACAGGAGGTTCGGCGACCTCCTTCAGGCTCGCGAGCGCGCGCCCCGAGACCAGGGCGACCCGCGTGTCCTCGTGCTCGGCCATCCGTTCGACGGCCGCCCGGGCGCGTTCCGTTGCGCGGGCGTCCTCCGGTCGGTCGACGATCGGTGCGAGCGTGCCGTCGAAGTCGAGCGCGACGAGCACGCGCGGGGCTTCGACGAGCCGCGCGATCGCCATGCGGAGCGGTTCGGGCACGCCCGGGTCGATCTTGCCCACTCCCGTGAGGGTCTCGAGGAACGTCGCCGACCAGTTCGCGACGTCGTTCTCCCTGACGCGCTTGCGGAGCACGCGCATGCGTCGGGCGCGCTCGCGCTTGGGCATCTCCGCCGCCTCGACCATCGCGTCCTTCAGCCCGTCGATGTCGTGCGGGTTCACGAGGATCGCCTGTCGGAGCTCGTCGGAGGCTCCGGTGAACTCGCTGAGGAGGAGCACGCCGTCGTCGTCGTACCGGCTCGCGACGTACTCCTTCGCGACGAGGTTCATGCCGTCGCGAAGCGCGGTGACGAGCATGACGTCGGCCGCGAGGTAGAGGGCCGCCATCTCCTGTCGCGGGTAGCCGTGGTGGAGGTAGGTGATCGCGGGGTGCCCGAGCGTCGAGTAGTCGCCGTTCAGTCGGCCGACCGTGAGCTCGATCTCGTCGCGCAGCTGCCGGTAGGTCTCGACGCGTTCGCGCGACGGGCTCGCGACCTGCACGAGCGTCGCGTGCTCGACCGAGAGCCGGCCGTCGCGGAGCAGCTCGCCGAACGCCTTCATGCGGTGGCGGATGCCCTTCGTGTAGTCGAGGCGGTCGACGCCGAGCATCACGATGTCGGGGTCGCCGAGGCTGCGACGGATGGCGCGGGCGCGTTCCTGCACCTCGGGCTTCCTCGCGAGCTCCTCGAAGGCGGCCGCGTCGATCGAGATCGGGAAGTGGCGCGCGACGACGTGGCGCACCCCGCCGTCCTCTGCGGGGACGTCGACCACGGTGCCGCGCGTCTTGTACCCGAACAGGCGCCGGACCGCGCGCGAGAAGTTCCCGGCATCCGCTGCCCGCTGGAACCCGATCACGTCGGCGCCGAGGAGGCCTTCGACGACCTGACGCCGCCACGGCAGCTGCGAGTAGATGCCGTAGGCGGGGAACGGGATGTGGTTGAAGAAGCCGATGATGAGGTCGGGTCGGCTCTCGCGGAGCATGCGCGGCACGAGTTGCAGCTGGTAGTCCTGGACCCAGACGACGGCGCCCTCGGCGGCCGCCGCCGCGGCGGCGTCGGCGAACCGGCGATTCACGGCGACGTACGCCTCCCACCACTCGCGGTGGAAGCTCGGCCGCGCGATGACGTCGTGGTACAGCGGCCAGAGGGTGTCGTTCGAGAAGCCCTCGTAGTACTCCTCGATCTCCTGAACGGAGAGCGGAACCGGCACGATCGAGATGCCGTCGTGCTCGAACGGCGCGAACTCGCGGTCGGCGACGCCGGCCCAGCCCACCCACGCGCCGTCGTTCGCTCGCATCACCGGCTCGAGCGCCGTCACCAGTCCGCCCGGCGATGACTTCCACTGCGTCTCTGCGCCCTCGCCCCCGACGTAGTCGACGGGCAGGCGGTTGCTCACCACGACCATGTCGTAGATGGGATCGATGTCTGGCTCGGTCTCGGAGTCGGTGGCGGGCTTCACGTCGTCGGATCCTCCTGGCGGCTCGCGACTCAGGCTAACAGTCGAAGGTCCCCACCCGATCCCCAGCCGTCGGGGCTAGACTTCGAGCCTCATGATCCCGATCGGTATGAGCACCACCTGCGTGTATCCCCTCGAACCCGAGCAGGCCTTCCGCATCGCGAAGGACGCCGGGTTCGATGGCGTGGAGATCATGGTCACCCAGGAGGTGACCACCCAGGACCCCGAGGCCCTGATCGAGATGTCGGAGCGCTACGACCTTCCGATCCTCTCGATCCACGCCCCGGTGCTCCTGCTCACGCATTTCGTGTGGGGCCGCGACCCTCGCGTCAAGCTGGCACGCACGGCCGAGCTCGCGAAGGCGGTCGGCGCCGACAGCGTCGTCGTCCACCCGCCGTTCCGCTGGCAGGCGAGCTACGCGCTCGAGTTCCTCTCGATCGTCCGCACCCTCTCCGAGGAGCACGGGGTGGCGATCGCGGTGGAGAACATGTTCCCCTGGCGTGCCGCCGGCCGGAACATGAAGGCGTACGCGCCGGGCTGGGACCCGCGGCAGATGGACTGCGACGCGGTGACCCTCGACTTCTCGCACGCCGCGCTCTCGGGCACCGACAGCATGCAGCTCGCGACCGACCTCGGGGATCGCCTCCGCCATGTGCACCTGTGCGACGGGTCGGGCGCGATCGGCGAAGGCCAGATCTTCGACGAGCACCTGCTGCCCGGCAAGGGCAGGGAGCCCGTGGCCGAGGTCCTGCGGATGCTCGCCGACCGCGACTGGGACGGCTCGATCGTCGCCGAGGTCAACACTCGCAAGGCGAAGACCGAGGCCGAGCGGCTCGAGATGCTGCGCGAGACCGTCGCGTTCGCGCGCGAGCACACCGCAGTCGCACCGGCGGCGGAGGCCGCGGAGCCGGCCGCCGCGTCGCCGTTGCGACGCGTCATCGACGCCATCACCCCCGGCCGCAGCTCCTAGGGCGAACCGCCGGGCGGCAGCCCCGGGCGGCGGCGCCCGGGCCGCCACCCGTCGGCGCCGCCCGATCAGTCAGGCGGTGGCGGGCGCGAGTCGCGGTGCCGAACGGATGCCGCGACGGCGCGAGACCACGATCGCCGTGCCCGCGACGCCCAGCACCCCGAAGAGCATCAGCGCGCCCGCCGCGGCCCAGACGCCCGAGCCGCCGGCACCCGACACGATGAGCTGCATGCCCTGGACCGCCCAGGTGAGCGGCAGGAACGGGCTGATCGCCTGGTAGGGGCCGCTCACGATCTCGAGCGGGTACACCCCGCCGGATGCCGCGAGCTGGAGCACCACGAGCACGAGCGACACGACCGTGCCGATCCGGCCGAGCCAGGCGCTGAGGAACGCGTGGATCGCCGTGAACACGACGGCGAGTAGCGCGGAGAACGCCAGGGTCTGCGGAAGCAGCGACCAGGCCACGCCGAGCACGGTGTGCATGAGCAGGACGACCGCGGCTGCCTGGGCGAGCCCGATGAGCGAGCCGCGGAAGAGCGTGCGCGCGACGAGCCGTCCGGTCGGCGCGGTCGACTCGAGCGCCTCCCGGCGGAGCGGACGGAAGACGAGGAACAGCGTCATCGCGCCGAGCCAGAGGCCGATCGGGCCGATGAGCATCGCGACGACCTCACCGAACGTCGAGATCTCGTTGTCTCGCGTCGCCTGCGCGACGACCGGGTCCGCGACGACGCCGGCGGTCTCCTCGGGGTCGAGCCCTTCGAGGGAGGCCGTGCCCTCTGCACCTTGCGCGAGCCCGTCGGCGAGTTCGCCCGTGCCGTCGGCGAGCTGGGCCGCTCCGTCGGCGGAGGCCGCGGCGGCGTCGCCCAGCTGGGCGAGGCCGCTCGCGATGCCGCTCACGCCCGATGCGAGGCCGTCGGCCCCGTCGCGGAGCGCGGGCGAGCCGGCCGCGGCCTGCGACGCACCGCCCGAGAGCTGGGAGATGCCGGACTGCAGGCCGTCGATGCCCGAGCCGGTGCCGGACACGAGCGCCGCACCGCCGGCGGCGAGCTCGTCGAATCCGGTCGCGGTGCCGGCGCGGAGCGCGTCGCCGCCGGCGACGAGCTTCGTGAAGCCGTCGGCCGTGCCGACCTGCAGCTCGCCCCCGCCGGCCACGAGCTGGTCGAACGTCGCGTCGGTGCCGGCGACGAGGTCGGCACCGCCGTCGGCGGCCTCGTGCACGCCCGCGACGTACTGCGCGATCGCCGCCTGGAGCGCGGCCCCGCTCGGGTCGGCGGCGAGCAACGCGGGCACGGATGCCGCGAGCTGGTCGCCGGCGGTCGCGAGCTGGCCGATGCCGTCGACGTAGTCGGACGTGCCCTGGGCGAGCCCGTCGCCGGCGAGGCCGATGCCGTCGACGTAGGCCGCGATGCCCGCGTCCACGCCGGCGCCGGCCGTCTTCACTCCGGAGACGTACTGCGCGATGCCGTCGTCGATCCCGGCGCCGGCCTGCGCGACGCCGCCGACGTACTGCGAGACGCCCGACGTGATGCCGTCGAGTCCGCCCGCCTCGGCGTCGAGCGTGCCGAGCCCGCCCGCGAGCTGCTCGACGCCCGACGTGTACCGGCCGACACCCGACGCGTACGCGGCGGCGCCGTCGGCCGCCTGCGCGGTGCCGTCGGCCGCCGAGCCGATGCCGCCCGCGAGCTGGTCGAGACCGGTCGCGAGCGAGTCCGCGCCGTCGGCGAGCTGCCCCGCGCCATCCGCCGCATCGCCGAGCGACCCGCCCACCTGCACGAGGTTGCCGTACAGCCCCTCGAGGTACTGGGTCGTCAGTTCGTGGCCGAACGTCGTCGCGATCGCGTCGCCGACGGTCGCACCGATCGTGCCCGCGAGGTAGCTGTGCGCGTCGTCGGTGCGGATGTCGAGCGCCGCCGTCGTCGGCGCGTCGCCCGCGAGGGAGGTGACCGAGGCCGAGAAGTCGGCGGGAATCGTCAGCACCGCGTAGGCGTCGCCGTCGGCGAGCGCGGCAGCGGCCTCCTCGTCGTTCGAGATCGTCCAGTCGAAGCCGGTGTCGCCGTCGCCCGTGAGCTCGGTCACGAGCAGGCGGCCGGCGAGCACGGGCTGCTCCTCGCCGTCGGGCGTGGTCGTCGTCACCATCTCGTCGTTGTTGACGACGATCGCGGGGATCGCGTCCATGCGCTCGTCGGCGCCGCCGATCGCGCCGGCGACGAGGCCGGCGACCGCGAGCGGAACGGCGATCACGGCCGCGAGGAGCGCGGCGCGGCGGCCTCTGCGGCGGGCCGCGGGTGCGGCCTGGGCGGCGGCGTCGGTGCGGGTCATCGGAGTGCCTCCATGGGGCGGGTGGCGAGGTCGATCGAGCGGATGCCGCGGGGCTCGAGCGCTGCGGTGGCGGCGTCGAGGTCGGCGTCGGGGTCGGCGGTCGCGATGAGCACGACGCCGGGGGGAACGATGCGGTCGAGGGCTGCCCAGGCGGCGGCCGATCCGGAGAGCCCGTCGAAGTCGACGACGACGGCCCTGGGGTGCTCGGCGAGCGCCGCCGACACCGTCACGAGCAGCCGGTCGAGCGCGTCGAGCGACGCGATCGGCGTGTCGGGGTCGATCGTGCGCGAACGGCGGAGGGCCCCGTCTCCCGGTGCGGTGCGCGCATCGGCGACGCGGCGGAGCGCCGCGTCGACGGCCGACCCGGTCGAGTCGAGGCGGTACCACGCGCGGGTCGCGTCGGACCGGGCGGCGATGAGTTCGCCCGCGGTCCCCGCGGCCGCGGCATCCGCTGCCCCGTCGGCGATCGCGACGCGGCGCATGACCGTGCCGGCGTCGATCGGGATCGGCGCGTCGAGCACGGCGAGTCGTCCGCCCGCGGGGAGGACGCGCCCGGCGAGCGTGGCGGCGACGAGGCGTCGTTCGGCCGGTTCGCCGAGCACGACCAGTGCCCCGCCGCGCGGCAGGCTCACCGAGATCGGGCCGATCGGCGCGGCCGGGTCGCCGACGAGGAGGTCCTCGGCGAGCACGTCCGCGTTGCGCGCGGCCGCCCACTCCGACTCCGCGAGGTGGGCGCGCAGGCCCTCGCCCTCGATGTCGACGTCCGGGAGGATGCGTCCGAGCCACTTCGGCAGCCACCATGCGCCGCGGCCGGCGAGCGCCATCGCGGCGGGGACCAGCGTCATCCGCACCAGGAATGCGTCGAACGCGACGCCGACGGCGAGCGCGAATGCGATGCCCTTGATCACCCCCGTGCCCTCCGGCACGAAGGCGAAGAAGACGAAGAACATGATGAGGGCGGCCGCCGTGACGACGCGCGCAGCGTGCTGGAAGCCGTGCACGATCGAGTTCCGCGCATCGCGCGTCTTCACGAACTCCTCGCGCATGCCGGAGACGAGGAACACCTCGTAGTCCATGGCGAGGCCGAAGAGCACGGCCATGAGCAGGATCGGCAGGAAGCTCAGGATCGGCCCGGGCTCGATGTGCATGAGGTCGGCGAGCCATCCCCACTGGAAGACAGCGACCGTGAGCCCGATCGCGCCGAACGCCGAGAGCAGGAAGCCGAGCGCAGCCTTGATCGGCACGAAGATCGACCGGAACACGATGAGCAGCAGGACGATCGAGAGCCCGACGACGATGAGCGCGAACGGCACGAGGGCGTCGTTCAGGCGCTGCGAGATGTCGATCGAGACGGCCGTGTAGCCGGTCACCGCGATCGGGGTGCCGAATTCGTCGACGATGTCGTCCTCGAGGGCGCGGATGTCCTGGACGACCTGCTTGGTCTCGGGGTCGGTCGGCGCCGAGTCGGGGATGACCTGGATGATCGCCGTGTCGGCGGTCTCGTTCGGCAGCCCCTGGCCGACGTAGGCGACGCCGTCGACGTCGGCCAAGCGGTCGCCGATGGCGTCGAGGTCGTCGAAGATGTCGGTCGTCTGCGTGATGTCGACCGTGACGATGAGCGGGCCGTTGTAGCCGGGGCCGAAGCCCTCGGCGATCATGTCGTAGGCCTCGCGCTGGCTGGTTCCCTCCTCGCCCTGGCCCCCGGGCAGGTTGAGGTCGAGGCTCGCTGCGGGGATG
This sequence comes from Agromyces sp. GXQ0307, assembly GCF_044769845.1. Lineage (NCBI taxonomy): Bacteria > Bacillati > Actinomycetota > Actinomycetes > Micrococcales > Microbacteriaceae > Agromyces > Agromyces sp. GXQ0307. The sequence continues at coordinate 649,521 of NZ_JBIZVY010000003.1, forward strand.
GCGGCCGCACCGAGGAGTCCGACGACGAGCAGCACGAACACGACGGGCGCCTTCAGCACGGTGTCGACCCAGCGGCGTCCCATGGTCCGGGTGCCCGAGTCGTCCGAGGCGACCGCGCGGCGCTGCGCACGGCTGCCGGGCTTCGGCGCGAGTCGTCCCTTGGCGAGGCCGAGCAGCGCGGGCAGGAGCGTGGTCGCACCGAAGACGGCGACGAGGACCGCGAACGCTGCGCCGACGCCCATGACGCTGAGGAACGGGATCCCGACGACGAGGAGGCCGAGGAGCGCGATGATCACGGTGAGGCCGGCGAACACGACCGCGCCGCCCGCGGTCGCGACCGACTCCGCCGCGCTCTCCTCGGGGTCCATGCCTCGCGCGAGCTGGGTTCGGTGCCGCGACAGGATGAACAGCGCGTAGTCGATGCCGACCGCGAGGCCGATCATGACGGCGAGCATCGGCGCGGTGCTCGAGACCGTCGCGAACGCGGCGACCAGCGAGATGCCGCCGTAGGCGGTGCCGACGCCGACGAGCGCGGTGAGCAGCGGCATCCCGGCGGACAGCAGCGAGCCGAAGGTGATGAGCAGCACCACGCCCGCGAAGATCACGCCGAACGCCTCGGTGATCGTGAGGCCGAAGGTCGTCTCCTGGAAGACCTCGCCGCCGAACGCGACCTCGAGGCCCGCGTCGCGGCCGATCTCACCGCTGGCGATCACGGCGTCGATCTGCTCATCCGTGACATCCGTCACCTGACCGTCGAACTGCACCTGGATGTAGGCCGTGCGGGCATCGCCCGAGACCTGGTCGCCCGCGTACTCGTCGAACGGACCCAGGACGCTCGCGACACCGTCGACGTCTTCGAGTTCGGACTCCATCTCCTCGATGGCGTCGCGGTACGGGGCGTTCTCGACCGAGTCGCCCTCGGGCGCCTCGACGACGGCCTTCGCCGATGCGCCGGCGGTCTGGGGGAAGACGGCGGCGAGCTGGTCGATCGCATCCTGCGATTCGGTGCCGGGGATCGCGTACGACTCCTGGAGCTGGCCGCCGAGGCCGATGCCGGCGCCGACCAGGCCGCCGAGGGCGATCACCCAGGCGACGATGACGATCCAGGCGCGGCGGTAGGCGAAGCGTCCGATGCGGTGCAGGAGGAGGGCCACGGTTCTCTCTCAGTTGCTGGTGGTGCGGGCAGGGGTGAGGATGTCGGCGATGATCCGGCGGAGGGAGTCGCGGAGCTCGTCGTCGGTGGGCAGGGTCGACTCGTCGGCGAACGTCCGACCTGCGGTGAGGAGGAAGGCGGCGCCGCCGAGGGCGATGCCGAAGCGCACCTGGTCGTCGACGCTCTCGCGCTCCTCGCAGACGGCGACCGCGAGGCGGCGCACGGCGACGTTCGCGCGGGCGATGATCGGGAGTTCCGCGAGGCTCTGGCCCTGGGTGAGGAAGACGTGGACGGCCTCGCGGTGCTCGAGCAGGAGGTCGACGACGCGGTCGACGAGGTCGTGACGGCGCGCGCGACCGCGACCGGCGAGGAAGGCCTCGAGGACGTCCTCGAAGCCGGCGACGGCGGGCTCGATCGCCGCCTCGAGCAGGGCCTCCTTGGAGGCGAAGTGGTAGAGCACGCTCGACTTGGAGTACCCGGCCTCGTCGGCGACGTGCTGGAGCGAGGTGCCGGCGAAGCCGACGGTGGCGAACTGCTCGAGGGCGGCGTGCTTCAACTCGTCGGCGGCGCGCACGCGCGTCGGCGTTCTCGCATCGGTGGGCATGCGATCGACGCTAGTTGACCGATCGGTCAGAGACTGCACGATCGGTCAGACTCGTGGCGTTCTCACAGTCTGCGCCGCGCGCGTCAACCGGTCGCGCGAGCCGATCCGGACGCGATAGCGTTGCGGGATGCGCAAGTACCTCTTCAGTGGAGCGGTCCTGAGTTCGCTGTTCGGCGCGGTCGGAGTCATCCGGGCGACGCAGGCGGGGCCGCGCGACTGGAGGCTCGTGCTCATGTGGGTCTCGTGGGCCGCAACGCTCGCCATCGCGATCGGAACGGTCGCCGACGAGCAGAAGCGACGCGAGCTGGCCGAGTAGCCTCGGCCGACCCGTACCGTCCGCGTCCGACGGCTCGGCGCCCTCGCGGCGTGTCCGAGCCCGGGGGGTCGCCGCGTGACGGACACTGGACGAAACGCCGTCCGACAGAGTCCGCCACCCGTTCCGACCGAGAGGACACCGATGTTCCGCCGCTGGCGCCGCGCACGGCTCGCCGCACAGGCCGCAGCCCACACCGCACCCGCGCCCTCGCCCCGCGCAACCGCCGCAGACCTCCGTGGCGAGCACATCTTCGAACTCGTCAACGCCCGCCTGTCGCGGTTCATCGGCCCGGACGGCCAGTGGTCCCTCGTTCGCCGGCAGGCGGACGACTCCGACCGCATCTTCCAGGCGATGCTGACCCACCAGATCGCCGCCGAGGTCACGCGCGCCATCCTCGAGGAACGCGAGCAGGTCGCCGTCGTCGTGCCCGCCGACGAGACGTCGCACGCCTTGAGCTGGACGCCGGCCCCGCTCGTGATGTGGGCCGACCCGGTCGAAACGAGCGAGACGGATGCCGCGGAGCCGGCGTTCGGCGCCGACAACGTCGCCGAACTGCCCGTCGAGGAGCCCGCCCGCGCCGCGTGACCAGCGTGATCGGCGTCGTGCGATGAGGTCCGTGGATTCCTTCGTGGACCGCTCCGAGCGCTACTCGCTCGGCGTCGAGCAGGATTCCGCCACCGCCTACCTCTCGATCCCCGTGTCGAGCAGCCTCACCGACTACGAGGAGTACTACGCGCTGAGCGCCGAGGAGTACTCAGCCTTCGTCGCCGACGCGAACGCGGCGCGCGCCTTCGCGGAGGAGTGCCGACGCCGCGCGCACGATGAGCGCCTGATGCTGAAGCCGGGTTGGAATCGCGGCACGCCCTAATCGTTCAATCGTTCGGCGGGCGGTCGACTCGCGCTCGCGCCTTCCGCTGCTCACGAATTGCCGCGATCGCGCTGATCGCGGCAAGTCCGAACGCCACGTATGCAACCCACTGCCGATAGCCACCCCAGGCGAGAAGGGCAAGGCCCGCGAGGGTGACGAGGATCGGTGCTGCCCACGAGACTGCGACGAACAGTCTGTGTGCAGCGCGGGGCTCCAGGGGTCGTTGCGGCACGAGCCAAGTATCGGGCAAGCCATGCGTGTGATCGGATACCTGCAGGTCTCGATCCTCGGGGCAGGAGTACCGGTGCGCGGGGGCCGGTGTCGTCAGCATCGGTGGGTGCAGCGGGGTTCGCACCCGCCAATGGTGACGACACTCTCGAATGACGCGGGCCCGCGGCCGACGGCGACCTCGGCGCTCCAAAATCCCGCGGTGTTTGTTGTACGGCCACCTCGCGCGGCGCCTCCCCCGCGATTCGTAGCGTGAACGACACGGGCATCCCCGCCCCTCACGCCGACCGATGGGAACCGCATGACCGCCGCACCCGGCTCCGTCGCCGCGCCCGAGCAGCGCCGCGCCCGCACCTCCGCTCGCGACCTCGCGCAGATCGCCGTCTTCGCCGCGCTCATCGCCGCACTCGGCCTGCCGGGCGCGCTCTACCTCGGCGGCACCGCGGTGCCGATCACGTTCCAGACGCTCGGCGTCATGCTCGCCGGCGCGATCCTCGGTGCGCGCAAGGGCGCACTCAGCGTCCTCCTGCTGCTCGTGCTCGTCGCGGCGGGACTGCCGCTGCTGTCGGGCGGACGAGGCGGCCTCGGCGTCTTCGTCGGCCCATCGGTCGGCTACCTGGTCGGGTGGATCTTCGGCGCGCTCGTGATCGGGTGGTTCACGGCCCGCCTGCTCCCCCGCTACCGCATCGTGCCCGCACTCGGCGCGACCGCGCTCGGCGGCATCGTCGTGATCTACCTCGTCGGCGTCCCGGTGTTCGCCGCGATCACCGGCACCCCGCTCGGCGTCGCCATCGCGGGGTCCGCGATCTTCCTCCCCGGTGACCTCCTGAAGGTCGTCGTGACCGTGCTCGTCGCCACGGGCGTGCACCGTGCGTGGCCCGGGCTGATCGAGCCGCGCCCATGGCCGTGGAAGCGGACCGCCGTGGGGGCGACCGCCGCGTGATCGACCGGCTCGGCGCATTCGGCGACCGCATCGCACTCTCGTTCGGCGGACGAAGCGTCCGCGCCGACGAGCTCGCGCGTGCGGTCGCCCGTGCCGAGCTGCCCGCGGGGCGAGGACCGGTCGGATGTCGCGCCGACGCCGACCCCGTCGCCGCCATCACGACCGTGCTCGCCGGCCTCGATCGGGGTCGCCCGGTGCTCGTGGGCGCCACGCAGGCCGACACCGACCGCGTCGCCGACGACCTGCCGCCGGACACCGGGCTCGCCCTCACGAGCTCAGGCTCGACCGCGGCCGACGGCCGGCCGCGGATCATCGCTCGCACCGCCGAGTCCTGGCTCGCGTCCGCCGAACCGCTCGCCGAGCTCGCCGGGCTGGGGCCCGACGACCGCATCGGGGTGACGGGCCCGCTCTCGGTCTCCATGCACCTCTACGCGGCGCTGCACGCGCTGTGGATCGGCGCGACGGCGACCGACCAGCTCGCCTCGGCGAGCGCGCTGCACGCCACGCCGACTCGCCTCGCACGACTCCTGTCGTCCGATGCGGCACCGCCACGCACGGCGATCGTGGCGGGCGCGGCACTCCCGGACCGGCTGAGGCAGCAGGCCGCGGCGCGCGGCATCCGCCTTGTCGAGTACTACGGGGCCGCCGAGCTGTCGTTCGTGCTCGCCGCCCGCCACGACCCGGGCGACGATGCCGACGCCGGCCTCGCACCGTTCCCCGGCGTCGAGGTCGACCTGCGAACGGTCGACGCGGGGCTCGAGGTCTGGGCGCGATCGCCTTACCTCGCACTCGACGTCGTCGGCGGGCGGATGCGTCGCGACGACGACGGGTTCGCGACGGTCGGCGATCTCGTCGAGCGCACTGCCGCCGGCGGGGTGCGCGTGCTCGGCCGCGGCGATTCGGCGATCATCACGGCGGGCGCGACCGTGCTCGCCGAGGACGTCGAAGCGCACCTGACGGCGCTGCCCGGCGTGCGCGACGCCGCAGTCGTGGGCGAGCCGCACGACCTGCTCGGCGAGCGCATCGTCGCGGTCGTCGAACTCGACCCCGGCACCCGGCTCGAGACCGTCGCGGATGCCGCCCGCGCCGCACTCTCGCCGGTCGAGCTCCCCCGGCGGTGGTTCGCCGCCGACCTGCCGCGCACCCCGTCGGGCAAGCCCGCACGCGGGCGGCTGCGCGACGAGATCATCGCCGGGCGGCTCGGAACGGGGCATCCGCGGCCCTTCATCGACCGGAGGGACGCATGATCCGCGACCAGGCGCCCGTGATCGTCGCGGCGCGACGCACCGCCGTCGGCACCGCGGGGCGCGCCTTCGCCGGCCATACGGTCGACGCGCTCGCCGCCCCGGTGCTCGCCGCGGTCGCCGCCGAGATCGCGCCGGCAGGCGTCGCGGTCGACGACGTCGTCCTCGGCAACTGCATGGGCCCCGGCGGCGACCTCGCGCGGGTGGCGGCGCTGCACGCGGGCCTCGGCGCGCACGTGCCGGGCGTGACCGTCGACCGGCAGTGCGGGTCGGGGCTCGACGCGGTGATCCAGTCGTCGTCGCGTGTGCGCGCCGGCGACGCCCGGCTCGTGCTCGCCGGCGGCGCCGAATCGGCGTCGACCGCGCCGCACCGGGTGTGGCCCGAGACGGGCGAACGCTACACGCGCGCGCCGTTCGCGCCGGCCGGCCTCCCCGACCCCGACATGGGGCCGGCGGCCGAGCACCTCGCGCAGGTGCGCGGCATCGGCCGCCAGCGACAGGACGCCTGGGCCGCACGCTCCCACGCCCGAGCCGCCGCCGCCCGCGACGGCGGGCGGTTCGACGCCGAGGTCGTCGCGGTCGACGGCGTCGCGCGCGACGACCGTCCGCGCGCCACGATGGATGCCGCGATGCTCGCACGGTTCGCACCGGCGTTCGGGCTCGGCGGCGTGACAGCCGCTCGCGACGCCGAGGGCACCGTCACCGCCGGCAACTCGTGCGGGTTCTCCGACGGCGCGGCCGCGATGGCGGTGACGACCGCCGACCTCGCACGCGACCTCGGACTGCCCGCGCTCCGCGTGCGGGCCGCCGCCGTCGCCGCGGGCGACCCCGCCCTGCCCGGACTCGGCGCCGCGTGGGCCGGCCGACGCGCGCTCGAGCGCGCGGGGATGACGGCCGCGGACCTCGGATTCGTCGAGATCACCGAGGCCTTCGCCGCGCAGGTGCTGGCAGTGAGCGACGAGCTCGGACTCGACGAGGAGACGCTCTCGGGCGACGGCGGTGCGATCGCGCTCGGCCACCCCTGGGGCGCGTCCGGCGCGATCCTGCTGGTGCGCCTCGCCGCTCGCATGGCGACCTCCGACGACGCGCGCGCGGGCCTCGCGGCATGCTCGATCGGCGGCGGGCAGGGCGTCGCGATGATCGTGGAGCGTGTCGCATGAGCGCCATCCGCTTCGACGGCGTCAGCCACCGCTTCGACGACGACCTCGTCGTCGACGACGTGACCCTCGAACTCACCGAGCGGCGCATCGGGATCGTCGGCGCCAACGGCTCGGGCAAGTCGACGCTCGCCCGCATGATCAACGGGCTCGTCGTGCCGACCGCCGGCACGGTCACCGTCGACGGCCTCGACGTCGCCCGGCACGGGCGCGAGGTGCGCCGCCGGGTCGGGTTCGTGTTCACGAACGCCGACACGCAGATCGTGATGCCCACCGTCCGCGAGGACGTCGCCTTCACGCTCCGCCGGCACCGGCTGGATGCCGCGACCGCCGCCGCACGCGTCGAGGCCGTGCTCGACCGCTTCGGGCTGACCGACCTCGCCGACCGACCGGCGCACCGCCTCTCCGGCGGGCAGAAGCAGCTGCTCGCCCTCGCCGCCGTGCTCGTCGGCGAACCCGCGATCGTCGTGGCCGACGAGCCGACGACGCTGCTCGACGCCCGCAACGCGCGCCGCATCGCCGAGCACTTCGCCGCACTCGACGAGCGCCTCGTCGTCGTCAGCCACCAACTCGAGCTGCTCGAGTCGTTCGACCGCGTCATCGTGATGGAGGCCGGCCGGGTCGTCGCGGACGGCCCGCCCGAGCACGCGCTCGACGCCTACCGGGCACTGATCGGATGACGCGGTGATGCGGTCATGATCGGCGTCTTCCACCCCGGCGCATCCGTCCTGCACCGGATGCCGGCGCTCGCCAAGCTCGGGCTGCTCGCGGTCGCGGTCACCGCGACGGCCCTCATCGCGTCGCTTCCCGTGCTCGGCGCCGTCGCGGCGGCGACGATGGGGCTGTTCGCACTCGCTCGGATCCCGGTGCGCGTCGCCTGGCGCCAGGTCTCGCCGATCCTCTGGGTGCTCGCGTTCGCGGTGCCCGTCCAGTGGATCTTCGCCGGGTGGGAGGCCGCCGCGACCATGGGCGTACGGCTCGTGCTCGCGGTCGCGCTCGCCGCCGTCTACACGCTGACCACGCCGGTCACGGCGACGCTCGATGCGATGCAGGTGCTGCTGCGCCCGCTCGCGCGGTGGATCGACCCGGATCGCGTCGGTCTGGCGCTGGCCCTCGCCATCCGCTGCGTGCCCCTGCTCGCCGACCTCGTGCGCGAGGTGCTCGACGCCCGGACGGCGCGCGGCGCCGAGGGGTCGCTCACGGCGCTCGCGGTGCCGGTCATCGTGCGGACGCTCCGCACGGCCGACCACCTCGGCGAGGCGCTCATGGCGCGCGGCGTCGACGACTAGACGTCCGCCCCCTCGGCGCCCGTCTCGAGCACGTCTCCGGCCGGAAGCTCCCGGTGGCCGCCGAACTGGAGCCGCATCGCCGAGAGCAGCTGGTTGGCGTAGCGGTCGTCCTCGCGCGACGCGAATCGCTCGAACAGGGCCGCCGCCAGCACGGGCGCCGGCACGCCGACGTCGACCGCGGCCTTGACGGTCCACCGGCCCTCCCCGGAATCCGAGACCCGGCCGGCGAGGCCCTCGAGCGTCGGGTTCTCGGCCAGGGCGGCTGCGGTCAGGTCGAGCAGCCAGGAGGAGATCACCGACCCTCGCCGCCAGAGTTCGGCGACGGCAGGCGTGTCGATCGTGAACCGGTAGAACTGGGGCTCCTCGAGGGGCGCGATCTCGGCCGAATGCTCCTCCGGGCGCAGTCCGGCGTCCGCGTTCTTCAGGATGTTCAGCCCTTCGGCGAGCGCCGCCATGATGCCGTACTCGATGCCGTTGTGCACCATCTTCACGAAGTGGCCGGAGCCGGACGGCCCGCAGTGCAGGTATCCGCGCTCCTCCGGCGACAGCTCCCCCGTGCGGCCCGGCGTGCGCTCGATGTCACCGGGTCCGGGCGCGATCGATCGCAGGATCGGCTCGATCCGCGCGACCGCCTCGTCGGGGCCGCCGACCATCAGGCAGTACCCGCGTTCGAGGCCGAAGACGCCGCCGCTGGTCCCGGCGTCGACGTAGTGGATGCCGGTCGGCGCGAGCTTCTCGGCGCGGCGGACGTCGTCGTGGTAGTTCGAGTTCCCGCCGTCGATGATCACGTCCCCGGCCTCGAGCACCGTGGCGACCTGGTCCACCAGTTTCCCGGTGATGCCCGCGGGGACCATGAGCCAGACCGTCCGCGGCGCCTCGAGTTTCGTCGCCAGGTCGGCGATGCTCGCGGCTCCCGTCGCACCCTCGGCCTCGAGCGCGGAGACCGCGCCCGGATCGACGTCGTAGACGACGCACTCGTGCCCGTCCCGCATGAGGCGCCGAACGATGTTCGCACCCATCCGCCCGAGTCCCACCATCGCGATCTGCATCAGCCGTCCCCCGTCGCTCAGCCGACTCGGATCGCTCGGTCCGGCCGGCGCGTTCACGCCGCAGTCTAGAACCCGTCACGGGAACGCCGCACCGTCGCGCGCTGGAGCTCGGGGCTCGCCGCTGACGGGCGGGCGGGTGTCCGCGGGTTCGGGCACACTGAACCACGCCGACCCTTCCCCGACGCTCGCCCGGCGGCCCGCGGCCGCATTCAGACCCGACCCCTGGAGCCCCGACCCGATGATGGGCATCACCCATGCCACGAGCGGCGCCGCCGCCTGGCTCGCGATCACCGGAACCATGCCGATCGTCACGGCCGGTGCCTACCCCCTCGACCCCGTCGGCGTGCTCGCCGGAACCGCCGTCTGCGCCGGCGCGGCGCTGCTGCCCGATGCCGACCACCACAGCGCCACCATCGCGCACTCCGTGCCCGTGCTCGGCACGGTCGCGACCGGTGCGGTGGGGGCGGCATCGGGTGGCCATCGGCAGGGTGCGCACTCGCCGGTCGGCGTGCTCGTGACGTTCGCCGCGGCATGGGCGCTGACCCTCGTCGCGTTCCCGGTCGACCCGCTCGGCACGCTCGCCGTCGGCGCCGGGACGGGCACCGCCGCGCTCACCGCGTTCGGCCTGAAGGCGCGCGGCCTCGTCCGCTCGTGGCCTGCCGCGTGGGCGGTCGGCGCCCTGCTCGGGGCCTTCATCGTGGTGTTCGCACCGGAGCAGGTCGCCTGGTTCCCCCTCGCCGTGCTCGTCGGCTTCGTGGCGCACCTGGTGGGCGACCTCCTCACGACCGGCGGCCTGCCCGGGCTCATCTGGCCATGGCGGATCCGCCCGCCCCGGGCGCTGCGCCCGGTTCCCGTGCTGAACCGGGTGTGGCTGCCGAACGGCCACGTCGCGCTGCCGGTGCTCGGCGACACCGGTTCGCTCCGCGAGACGATGCTCGGAGCCCTGCTCGGCACGTACTGCTTCGTCGGCTCGACGTACGAGGTGCTCCGGCTGATCGGCGTCGATCCGTTCTCGTTCTTGTGAGTCCGGTCGGAGGGTCGCCGGATCGTCTCGACGCCCGGCGCCGCTCGCGCGCGGGCCGACCGTCGCGTCGCGTGCTCATCTGTTGCCGTGCCTGCTCACCCGCGTGAACTTCGGAGCTTCGGGGCCTATCGTGAGGACAGCCCGACCTCGATGAGGAGATCAGCATGACGTTGGAAACCGGCGACTTCGACCGCGAGTCCCTGGCCACCGCGGCGCGTGACTTCACGGCCCGGCAGATCGCGAAGTGCGCCGCGATCGGCATCGACGCCGACGGGTACCGGATCAGCCACCTCGCCATCCGCACGCGAACGTGGCGCGAGTACGTCGCGGCGCGCGACGCGATCGAGTCGTACTCGACGGCGAACCTCGAGAACGTCTGGAACGGCCGCCCGATCTCCAAGCTGCTGCTCGCCGAGCCGATCGGCATCGCCGACGGCATCGGCATCCCGCTCATCGAGCTCATTCCGCCCTTCCACCAGCGCGTCTACCGCATGGGCCTGGAACATGTCGGGTTCGTCGTCGGGGCCGACCATGCGGCGTTCATCGAACGGCACCGCGACGTGCTGACCGGTCAGCAGTTCCAGAGTCGGTTCTGCGCCCCGGTGTACCGGCTCTTCGACGACTACACGCATGTGAAGTTCTACGAGACCTCGCTGGGTGACGTCTGCCGCCTCGAGGGAGCCGCCTTCGACGGCGTGGTGCACGCCGACTGGCAGCCGACCGATCCCGACGCCGGACCGTACGAGATCGGCTGCGAGTAGGGCGCACGATGGATCGCGACTTCGAGGGCACGACGGTCCTCGTCACGGGGAGCACGGGCGGGCTCGGCGCGGAGATCGCCCGTGGCTTCGCACGCCGAGGCGCTGCCGTCGTGCTGCATCACCGGTCGCGCGAGCGCGACGCGGAGCGCCTTGCGGCGGAGATCTCTTCGGCGCACGGCGTGGCGGCCGACGCGGTTCGGTGCGACCTGTCCGACGAGGGCGACCTCGAGCGGATGTTCCGTTCCGGCTCGCCGGCCGCGCGCGCGACGGTGCTCGTGAACAACGCCGGCGCGTACCCGGTCGCCGGATTCCTGGAACTCGGCGCCGACGACTGGATCGCGAGCTTCCGGCTGAACGTGGTCGCGGCCTACCTCTGCACGAAGCACGCCGCCCGCGCCATGATCGCCGACGGCGGCGGGGCGGTCGTCAACGTGACCTCGATCTCCGCCGACCGGGCGACGCCCGACCAGGCACCCTACGGCAGCAGCAAGGCCGCGTTGCGTTCGCTCACCCGGACGTCCGCGGTCGCGCTCGCCGAGCACGGCATCAGGGTCAACTCCGTCTCGCCCGGTCTCGTGTGGCGGGACGGGCTCGACACCTCGTGGCCCGACGGACTCGCGCGCTGGTCGGGTCGGGCGCCGATCGGCCGAGCCGTGCTGCCCGGTGAGATCGCGGACGCCTGCGTCTTCCTCGCCTCGTCAGCGGCGGCGGGGGTCACAGGGCACGACCTCGTGGTCGACGGGGGAATCACCGCGGTCTCCGACTACTAGTCCGCACCCGACGGATCGCCGACCCGGGGAACGCCGACCCCAGCATGACGAAGGCCCCGGCGATCACCCGCCGGGGCCTGCTGGTGCACCCCCAGGGACTTGAACCCTGAACCCACTGATTAAGAGTCAGTTGCTCTGCCGATTGAGCTAGAGGTGCGTTTCGGCGGGATTTTCTCAACCCCGAACCGAGGAACAAAGTTATCAGGTCGTGGCCCGAACGCGAAATCGGCGCGTTCCCGGGCGCGTCCCGTCGGCGGAGGGCCCGGGCGACGTCTGCGCCCGTCGATAGGCTGAGGCGGTGACGGATGCCTCGTACGCCGACGACCTCGCCCTCGCCCTCGAACTGGCCGACCTCGCCGACGCGGCCGCCATGGCCCGATTCAGGGCCGTCGACCTCAGGATCGACACGAAACCCGACCGCTCCTTCGTGACCGAGGCCGACCTCGCCGTCGAGCGCGCGGTGCGCGAGCTGCTCGCCGAACGGCGCCCGGGCGACGGCATCCTCGGCGAGGAGTACGGTACCGAGGGCTCGGGCTCGCGGCAGTGGATCATCGACCCGATCGACGGCACGTCCAACTTCCTCCGAGGGGTGCCCGTCTGGGGTGCGCTCATCGCGCTCACGGTCGACGGCCGCCCGGTCGTGGGGGTCGCCTCGATGCCGGCGCTCGGGCGACGCTGGTGGGGTGCTCCCGGCATCGGCGCGCAGACGACGGATGCCGCGGGCACGGCGCCCCGCGACATCCGCGTGTCGAACGTGGCCGACCTGGCCGACGCATCCCTCAGCTTCCAGAGCATCGCGCAGTGGCGCGAGGCCGGCTACCTCGGGCGCCTGCTCGCGCTCGGCGAGCGCGTGTGGCGCGACCGCGCATACGGCGACCTGTGGTCGTACTGCCTGCTCGCCGAGGGCCTGGTCGACATCGTCGGCGAGTTCGACGTGAAGGCATGGGATCTCGCGGCGCTCATCCCGATCGTGGAGGGCGCCGGCGGCCGGTTCACGTCGGTCACGGGCGAGGCAGGCGTCGGCAACGGCAGTGCGCTCGCGACGAATGGGCTGCTGCACGACGCGGTGCTCGAGGCGTTGAAGTGAGCCGCGAGCTCGAGGTCTGCATCTTCACCGAACCGCAGCAGGGCGCGAGCTACGACGAGCAGCTCGCCCAGGCGCAGGAGTCGGAGCGTCTCGGCTTCGACGGCTGGTTCCGCAGCGATCACCTCCTGCACATGGGCGCGGGCGACCCGATGCCCGGGCCGACCGACGCGTGGACGACGCTCGCCGGAATCGCCCGCGAGACCGAGCGCATCCGGCTCGGCACCCTCGTCTCCCCCGTGACGTTCCGGCACCCCGGGCTCCTCGCGATCCAGGTCGCGCAGGTCGACGACATGTCGGGCGGCCGCGTCGAGCTGGGCCTCGGGGCCGGATGGTTCGGGGCCGAGCACGCCGCGTACGGCATCCCCTTCCCCGACCGGCGATTCGACCTCCTCGACGAGCAGTTGCAGATCGTCACCGGCCTCTGGCAGACCCCGGTGGGCCGCCGGTTCTCATTCGCCGGCCGGCACTACGAGCTGTCCGACGCGCCGGCACTGCCGAAACCGGTGCAGTCGCCCGTCCCGCTGATCATGGGCGGCGGCGGGCGCACGCGGCTGCCCGCGCTCGCGGCGCGGTTCGCCACCGAGTTCAACCGCGGCTTCTCCGACGAGGACGAGATCGCGGCATCCTTCGCTCGCGTGCGGGCGGCCTGCGAGGCGATCGACCGCGACCCCGACACGATGCGCCTGAGCGTCGCGCTGCCCACGGCGGTGGCGTCGGATGACGCGTCCTACCTCGCGCGGCTCGGTGCGATCCACGCCGACCCCGACACCTTCGGCGAGGTCAACATCGCCGGCACGCCCGAGGCCGCGGTCGAGAAGATCCGCAGGCTCGTCGACCTCGGTGCCCACCGCGTGTACCTCCAACTGGTCGACCTGCGCGACCTCGACCACGTCGAGCTCATCGCCGCAGAGGTGCTTCCGCACGTCCGATGATCGAGGTTTCCTCGCCATCGGTCATTGAACGTCGGCCGCGTCGCGTACCCTTGTCCTGAGGGCCGGGGGGCTCGAGGGGGAATGAGATGCGGCTGATCGCACGCCGACGACACGAGATTGTCGACCAGCAACCGCTGGATCCTGAGGATGATCCGTACGCCGCGTACCTGATCTGGAAGGCCGAGCGGGAGGCCGAGGCGGCCGCGCTCGCCACGTCCGACGATGCGGACGACACGGCGGCCGCCGCCGGCAGCGATGCGCGCGACTCCGAGGAGCCGTCGCGCGGCTCGTGGATCCGCCGCATCGCCGCGCTCGGGCACGTGAACGCCTCGCGCGACCGCTGACGAGGCACCGACCGGCGGCGATCCGACGGGACGACACGGCGAAGGCCGCCCGGAGGCGGCCTTCGACTGGCGTGCGCAGCGTGCGATGACGACCGGTGGTGGAGATGGGGGGAATTGAACCCCCGTCCATCGCTGGGATTCCACGGTTTCTCCGGGCGCATCCTGTGAAGCGTTCTGCTCGGCCCCGACCCTTGCCACAGGCAGCCAGGTCGACGGGCCCAGCCTGAAGAAGTCCCGTACGACGCTCAGGCGACGTCGCACAGCGAGTTCCCTAGATGACGCCAGCGACCGGGGCGGGAACGAACCCGGGCTGACGGACTAACGGACTCGCTTAGGCAGCGAGGGCGTAGTCGTTCTGCGACTTATTGGCAGTTATTGTTTCGCAGGGAGCGTTCACGAGATAACCCTGCATCCTCGGCCCGCTTCACGCGGTCTCGCAGGCGATGTCGAAACCGATCATCCCCATGAGACGCGGCCCCGACGTCGGTCGGGTCGCGGGTCGTCATCGCACGCTGTGGAGTTGCCAACCGCGAACCCGGAAGGGAGCGCGGCCCTACAGGATACAACAGGTCCACCCGGGAGGGCATTCCGGATGCCGCGCCGGAATCGTTCATGTGGCTGTAACCCGCGGGGCGCCGCCAGCCCGTAGCGTCCCGGCATGGAACGTTCCGAGACCGGCGCGGGAGCCGCATGATCGCGCGGGTCGACCCGTTCATCGGCACCGAGGCCGTCGACCTGCCCCCGCGGACCGGGCTGGCCGCGACGTGGTGGTGGCCGAAGCCGCAGGTCGGCAACACGCACCCCGGCGCGACCTTCCCGCTCGGGATGGTCTCGGCATGCGCGTACTCGGGCGCGTACCCGACCGGATACGGACGCTACGACCTCGCGACCGAGGGCGTGCCGCCGATGATCCACGAGGGCGGCGTGGCCTCCGGCTTCACGCACTTCCAGCAGTCGGGCACGGGTGCGATCCGCAAGTACTACAACTACTTCCGCGTCACGCCGATGCTCGAACCGCTCGACGTGCTCGGTCGCACCTGGGAGCTCCTCGAGGAGGCCGCGGAGCCCGGGTACTACGCGGCGACGCTCGACTCCGGCATCCGCGCCGAGCTCACCGTCGGGCCGAAGTCGGCCGTGCACCGCTACACGTTCCCGCGGAACCCGAACGCGCGCATCGTGATCGACTTCTCGCTGGGCGGCCTCTCGATCCCGCACGGCGAGACGATCCCGCTCCGGGCGAAGCTCGAGCAGGTCGCGCCGGGCATCGCACAGGGCGAGATCGTCGTCGAGGGCGCGCCGCTGTCCGTGTACATCGAGTGCGACGCGCACACCTGGCGGCAGATGCTCTGGTACGACCGGCGCCTGATGCCGGGCGGCACGAGGCTCGCATTCGACCACATCCGGCCCACCACGCTGCGCCCCTTCGGGCTCATGTGGGCGGGCCCGAGCGAACCCGGGCAGAGCATCGAGGTGCGCATCGGCTTCTCGCTCCGCGGGGTCGAGCAGGCGCGCGCGAACCTCCGCGCCGACGAGGACACCGGTCCCGCGCGGTTCCCGCACCGGCGCGACCGGACGAAGAAGGCGTGGCGCAGGCACCTGAAGGCGATCACGGTCGACACGCCGTCGACCGAGCGCCAGACCATCTTCTCGACGGCGCTGTACCACTCGCTGATCAAGCCCTGCCTCGCGCCCGAGGAGAGCCCGTTCTGGCCGACCGAGGGCCCGTTCGTGTTCGACCTCTGCACGATGTGGGACATCTACCGCACGCAGCTGCCGCTCATCACGACGCTGTTCCCCGAGCGGGCGGTCGAGCTCGCGAACGCCCTGCTCACCATCTGCGAGGAGGAGGGCAACTTCCCGATCGGGTACCGGATGGCGCGCGGCAGCGACCGGTTCTCGCGCCAGGGCAGCGCGCTCGCGCAGACGTTCCTCGCCGACCTCTGCCAGCTCGGGCTGCCCGGCATCGACTGGGAGTGGGCCCTCGTGCACATGCACGCCGACCTCCGCCGCACCTACGGCGAGGACTTCCTGCTCCGCGGCCACGCCCACCCGATCAGCCACACGCTCGATCTCGCCTACGGGTACTGGTGCACCGCGAAGGTCGCGGCACGCGTGGGCGACCGCGCACTCGCCGAGGAGTTCACCGCACTCGCGACGCGCTGGATCAACGCGTTCGACGAGCAGACCGGGCTCCTGCACGACTCGACGTTCTACGAGGGCAGCCGCCACAACTACTCGTTCCGGCTGGTGCACGACATGCGCCGCCGCATCGAGCTCTCCGGGGGCGACGACGGCTTCGTCGCCGCGCTCGACGCGTTCTTCGGGTTCGGCGCGGAGCCGGTGCGGCAGCCGGGGGTCGCGCCCGGCCTCGAGGAGCTCGCCGCCGGCTACGCGCTCGGCCGCTTCGAGGGCCTCAACAACGAGCCCGACATGGAGGCTCCCTGGGCGTACCACTACGCCGGGCGCCCCGACCGGACGGCCGAGATCGTCCACGCGGCCGTGCAGCAGCAGTTCGGCACCGGCCGGGGCGGGCTGCCCGGCAACGACGACTCCGGCGGCATCAGCTCCTGGTACGTCTGGGCGAGCCTCGGCCTGTTCCCGGTCGCCGGGCAGAACCTGTTCCTCGTCAACGCCCCGGCCTTCGCCGAATCCGAGCTGCGCGTCGGCGGCGACGCGTTCCGCATCGAGACCACCGGGTTCGTCGAGCCGCGCCGCGACGGCCCCGCGCAGTACGTGCAGTCGGCCGAGCTCAACGGCGACCCGCTCGAACGCACCTGGCTCCGCGGCGACGAACTCCATCGCGGCGGCAGCCTGCTGCTGCGCCTCGGTCCCGAACCGGGCGAATGGGGGCGGATGTCGCGCCCGCCCTCATCGCCGGAACGCTGACCCCGCGGCATCCGACCACCAGACCTGCCCGATCAGGACGCGCACCTCGCGCCCCACAGGAAAGGAGGAGCCATGAACGCTCCGCCCCGCAACCGCCTCGTCATCGTCAACCGCGCCGACCCGGTGATCTGCGGTCACTCGGTCGAGGGACGCAACCTCGCCGAGGCCGCGCTGCAGCGCGGCTTCGACGAGGTGCGCATCGTGACCTGGCCGATCGATCGACTCGAGGCGGCGGGCCTGCCGCTGAAACCGCTCGATCGGATGCTGCCGTACAGTCCGGGCATCATCGTCGAACGTCCGGAGCCCGTGGGCGACTACAAGGTGCCCGACGGCCGGTACCTCGCGGGCATCACCGGTCGCCTCGTCGAGCTCTTCACCGACGGCGTGCCGACGGTGTGCCTGTCGCTCTACCTCAGCCCGCACACCGTCGCCGTGACCGACGCCGTGCGCGCGGCGTGGAGCACGGGCCTGCCCGTGAACGTCACGACGATCGCCGAGGCCGTGGGGTCGGATGTCACGAACGTCGTGCGCTCGTGCGTCGAGGAGGGGCGGTTCGGCGCGGCCGCGCACATCCTCTCGAGCTACCTGGCGCAGGACCACTGCGTCGCGGTGTCGGAGTACACGCGCGAGCTCATCATCGCCGCGGCATCCGAGATCGACGCCTTCCACGGCACCCGCTTCGCCGAGCAGTGTCGCGATCGGATCCGCATCTCGTACCCCGCGATCGACACGTCGCAGTACCTCGACCTCGACCCGGCGATCGTTCGGCGTCCTCGCCGCGCGCGGGCTCGAGCCCGACGGGTACGTGCTGTTCCTCTCCCGGCTCACCGAGGCGAAAGGTGTCGACGACCTCATCGCGGGCTTCGAGCGGACGCCGGCGAACGACCGGCTGCAGCTCGTCATCGCCGGACGCGGACCGGCGGCCGGGAAGTTCCGTGCGCGGGCCGCCGCGTCGCCCGTCGCGGACCGGATCGTGTTCCTCGACGACGTCGACGACGCGGAGAAGCCCTACCTGATGGCCGGGTGCGCGACCTACGTGCTGCCGAGCAAGCCTCGACCCGAGTTCGTCGAGACGTTCGGCATCGCCCTCGCCGAGCAGATGCTCGCGGGCGGCGGCACGGTCATCACGACCGACACCGGCGGCATCGGCGAGGCGGTGGGCGAGCACGCGATCATCGTGCCGGTCGACGACCCCGACGCCATCGCCGTGGCCGTCGACCGCGCACTCGCGCTGTCGCCCGACGAGCGCGCACGTCGCGCCGAGCGGGCACGGGCGTACGCGCTGCAGTTCGACCGCGGCGTGGTGTTCGACCGGCTCTTCGACGGGGTGGGGGTGCTGCCCGAGCGCGCGATCGCCTGAGGGCGGCGCGGGGGCCTGCGGACCTGCCGGCCACCGGGCTCCCGCGCCGGACGGAGGGGCGGACGTATGCTGAGGTCGGCCGCGCCGGGGCGCGGCCGACCGAACCGCCGGGAGGTCCCGCATGTCGACCACGATCGCCGTCACCGGTCGCGCCGAGGAGCGCGTCGAACCCGAGCTCGGGGCCGTGTCGCTGGCCGTCGCCTCGAACGGTCCGGTGCGCGACCGCGTACTCGGGGGCGTCGGCGAGGCGCACGAGCGCCTGCTCGCCGAGATCCGCGAGCTCGACGCGGCCGGGGCACTCGAGTCCTGGTCGGCCGGTCAGTTGCGGGTGTGGTCGCACCGCCCGTGGAATGCCGAGGGCCGGCAGCTCCCGCTCGTGCACGAGGCATCCGCCGACCTCGAGGTCGTCTTCCGCGACCTCGACGCGCTCGGCGCGTGGGTCGGCCCGACCTCCTCAGCACCCGACGTGACCGTGAACGGGGTCGACTGGCGGCTGACGGATGCCACGCGCTCGCGTATGCAGGAAGCGGCGCAGCGGGCCGCCGTCGCCGATGCGGTCCGGAAGGCGTCGGTCTACGCGGAGGCGCTCGGGCTCGGCACTCCGACGCCGGTCGAGCTCGCCGACCACGGCATGCTCCAGGCGCAGCCGATCCCCCGCGCGCACAAGGCCGTCGCGATGCGGGCGATGGCGATGGATGCCGCCGGCGGGTCGCCGGCACCCGAGTTCGCGCCCGCGAAGCTCGTGATCGAGGCCTCCGTCGACGCACGGTTCACGGCGGGCTGAGGCCGCACGGCGGGCTGAGGCCGCACGCGGAGCACCCGCGCTCAGTCGCGCGCGATCAGCCACCTCTCCAGCGCGGCGAGTTCATCGCGCGCGAGACCGGAGGCGATGAGGTACTCGCGCACGGTTCCGTGGCGCCGCTCGACCTCGTCGAGGGCCGACTCGAGCGCCTCGCGCGGGCTGCCGCCCATGAGCACGCGGAGCTCGGGGGTGTCCGGCACGCCGTAGGTGCCGATGAGCCGGACCATGTCCTCGAGCCATTCGCCCGCCAGGTGCCCCTCGGTGAGGGCGTAGTCGACGATCACGGCCTCGCGGTCGACACCGGCCGCGAGCAGGGCGAGCGCGACGACGATGCCGGTGCGGTCCTTGCCCGCGGTGCAGTGCACCACGACCGCGCGATCGCCGGCGGTCGAGATCTCGCGCAGCGCCTCGACGACCACGGCCGAGTGCTTCGTCACGATGCGCTGGTAGAGCGCTTCGAGCGAGATGCCGCGCCCGCCCTGCGACGCGCCCGAACCCTCGAAGACCGGCAGCCGGAGCACCTCGACGTCGAGCCCGACGAGGTCGTCGGGCATGGCGCGTGCCTCGTTGTCGTCGCGGAGGTCGACGATCACGCCCACCTCGAGCCGGCGGAGCGCATCCCGGCCGTCGTCGCCGAGCCGGTGCAGCCCGTCGGAGCGGAACAGACGTCCGTGGCGGACCGTGCCGCTGCGGGCGGGCAAGCCGCCGACGTCGCGGAAGTTGTACGTGCCCGGCACCGGGATGCGCGTCGAGATCTCCACGGGCGGAGCCTACCCCGCAGCGCTGGGATCGAGACTGGGAAACTACTTGCATCACTGGCAACCAGTTGCTAGGTTCGCCGAATGGACGACTCCACCGCGCACGACGCCCCCGACCCTTCCACCGCCGCCGCGCAGCTGCGCGAGGCGGCCGCCGCTGGCCGCCGCGTCTCGGTCGAGGGCTCGGCCTCCGCCTCGGCGTGGCTGACCGGCCTCGCGGCGGCATCCGCGTTGTACCTCTTCACCCTCGGGTGGTTCGACCGCACCGACGAAGCCCAGATCCTCGGCACCTCGCTGGCGTTCGCGGCCGTGCTCGGCGCGCTCACCGTCGTCCACCTCCGGGGCATGCGTGCGGCGAGCCTCGGCTTCACCCGCCGGTTCGGCATCGCCGTCGCGGGTTGGGGCGCGGCCTTCGCGGTCGGGTTGACGCTCGGACTGCTGGTCTTCCCGGCGTCGCCCGCCTACTTCGCCATCGCCGCCATCGTCACGGCGACGCCGCCGCTGGTCGGCTCGCTGCGCGAACTGGTGGTCGTCCGTGGCTGACCCGGCGGCCGGCGCCGACGCGGCGGATGGCGGCCACCCACGCCATCGTCTGGACCCGATCCTCCAGCGACCCGTGCCGTTCTCGATCGCGGCACTGCTCGCTGCCGCCGACGAAGCCGAGTTCGCGTTCGTCCGCGACGCGGTCGAACTCAGCGACTCGACGCTCAGCAAGCAGTCCTCCGCGCTCGAGGCGGCGGGCTACGTCTCCGTCCGCAAGGGCTTCGTCGGCAAGTACCCGCGCACGTGGCTGTCGATGACGAAACGGGGCCGGGCCGCCTTCGCCGCCCATCTCGAGGCGCTCCGCGAGATCGCGGGCTGAACGCCGACCGCCCGCCTACTCCCCCAGGTGCCGGCGGCTGGCCATGGCGCGATCGGCCTCGCGCTTGTCCTGCCGCTCGCGCAGGGCCTGCCGCTTGTCGTACTCGCGCTTGCCCTTCGCGACTGCGAGCTCGACCTTGGCACGGCCGTCCTTGAAGTACAGCGACAGCGGGATGAGCGTGTAGCCGCCCTCCTTCGTCTTGTGGCTGATCTTCACGATCTCCTGCTTGTGCATCAGGAGCTTGCGCTTGCGCCGCGGCGCGTGGTTGTTCCACGTGCCCTCGGTGTACTCGGGGATGTGCACGGCGTCGAGCCAGATCTCGCCGCCGTCGATGAACGCGTACCCGTCGACGAGGGACGCCCGGCCCTGCCGGAGCGACTTCACCTCGGTCCCCGAGAGCACGATGCCGGCCTCGTAGGTGTCCTCGATCAGGTAGTCGTGGCGCGCCTTGCGGTTGGTCGCCACGACCTTCTCACCGCGTTCCCTGGGCACGGTCCACTCCTCGCTTCGATGACGGATGCCGCCGGCGAGCGCCGGCAAGCCCTTCAGTCTAGCGGCGGTCGCGGCATCCGTCGCCCGCGACGCCGGCTTCGGAACGGCGCGCCCCGCTCGCCGACTCAGACGCGCAGGTAGCGCCGGATCGCGATCGCCGCCGAGACCGCCGCGAGCAGCACCCCGACGGCGACGAGCAGCGGCACGACGAGGAGCGCATCGTCGAGGCCGACGAAGGTGAACGACAGCGAGTCGGCGAGGTAGCCCTGCACGAAGAAGTAGACGATCGCGACGACGGCACCGCCCGCGAGCAGCGACCCCAGCAGCCCCGCGAAGATGCCCTCGAGCACGAACGGCGTCTGGATGAAGCGATTCGACGCGCCGACGAGCCGCATGATGCCGAGCTCCTTGCGGCGCGAGAACGCCGAGAGCCGGATCGTGGTGGCGATCAGCAGGGCTGCGGCCACGAGCATGACCGCGGCGACCGCGATCGCCGTGTAGCTCCCGGCGTTCAGCACGTCGAAGATCTGGTCGAGGTACCGGCGTTGGTCGACGACCTGCTCGACGCCCGAGAGGCCCGCCAGGCTCTCGACGAGCACCGCCGACTGCGACGGGTCGGTGAGGTTGACCCAGAAGGTCTCGTTCAGCACGTCGGGCGTGACGTAGTCGGCGGCCGGCGTCCCGGCGAACTGCTCCTGGAAGTTCGCATACGCCTGGTCGCGGTCCTCGAAGTAGTACTCGTCGATGAACGGCGCGAGCGTGTCGCCGCGCAACTGGGCCTCGACGGCCTCCTTCTGCTCGGGCGTCGCCTCGCCGTCGAGGCATCCCTCGGTCGTGGAGACCGCGGTGCAGAGGTACACCGCGACCTGGGCGCGGTCGTACCAGTAGCCGCGCATCTGCGCGATCTGCAATTGCAGCAGCGCCGCCGTGCCGACGAACGTGAGCGAGACGAACGTGACGAGCACGACGGAGATGACCATGGTGGCGTTTCGGCGCAGGCCGTTCGCCGCCTCGGCGAGTACGAGACCGAACCTCACTTCACCGGCCCCACTTCCTGGTCGTCGTCGCCGGCGCGCGGGCCGGCGGGGCTGCGCAGGCCGAGGCGCTCGGCGAGCGTGAGGTGCGCGGACCTGGCACCCGCGGGTGCCGCCGGCCTGCCGGGCGGACCGTCGCGCCCGTCGCCGTCGCCGTCGGCGTCGCCGTCCGACCCTCCGTCGCCGGTCCGGGCCTCGGTCGTCAGCGGCTCGATCGGCATCGTCGCGGCCGCCGTGATCTCGGCGGCCTCGTCGGTGACCGCGTCGCGCTCCTCCGGCTCGACGTAGAGCGGCGGAGCCTCCTGCATGACCTTCCGGGTGACCTTGGGTGCGGCCACGCCGACGGTGCCGGTGTCCATCGGGGTGTCGACGGATGCCGCGACGGCGGCGTCCTCTGCCGCCGCCGCCTCGACGGCCTTCGACGTGCGCTTCTTCCGCGCCGGGGTGCGCGTGGTCTTCGACGGGGCGGTCCCGCCGGTGGATGCCGCGGCTTCCGCCGGCTCGGACGTGTCGGGCGCGTCGGGACGGTCGCCGGCATGCTCGCCCGAGTGCGCGGCCTCCTCGGCCCGGATCGACGCCACGAGCGCGTCTGCGGTGTCATCGGCGACCGCGGACCCGCCGGCGGACGCGGTGGCGGCCTCGGCCGCGGCATGGGCCGCCTCGACGCCGACGGCGTCGGCGCCCGTCTCCGCCTCGACCGCGGCGAGCGCGACGGCGGCCCGGTCCGCCGGTACCGCATCGCCCGCGGGGATCGCGCCGACGACCGACGTGACGGGCGGCGCGAGCGTGCCGCCGACCGCGTAGCCCGCGCTGCGCTCGTCGCGCACCACCTCGCCAGAGCTCAGCTCGATGACGCGGCGCTGCATCTGGTCGACGATGCCCGCCTCGTGCGTGGCCATGACGACGGTGGTGCCGCTCGCGTTGATCCGCTCGAGGAGGGTCATGATGCCGGCGCTCGTCACGGGGTCGAGGTTGCCGGTCGGCTCGTCGGCGAGCAGGATCTGCGGCTTGTTCACGATGGCGCGTGCGATCGCGACGCGCTGCTGCTCGCCGCCGGAGAGCTCATGCGGCATCCGCTTGCCCTTGCCGTCGAGGCCCACGAGCTTCAGCGTCTCGGGCACCGCCGACTGGACGAAACCGCGCGACTTGCCGATGACCCGCAGCGCGAATGCGACGTTCTCGAAGACGTTCTTGTTCGACAGCAGCCGGAAGTCCTGGAACACCACACCGAGGTTGCGGCGGAAGTACGGGACCTTGCGCGTCGAGATCGAACGGAGGTCCTGGCCGAGCACGTGGATGCGACCCGCCGTCGGCCGGTCCTCCTTGAGGATCAGGCGGAGGAAGCTCGACTTGCCGGACCCCGAGGCGCCGACGAGGAAGACGAACTCGCCGCGCAGGATCTCGACCGTGATGTCGTCGAGGGCGGGTCGGGTCTGCCCCGGGTAGGACTTGGTGACGGAGTCGAAGCGGATCATCGCGTTCGAGCGTAGGCGCTGCCCGGGTGATTCGGGGCAGCGACACCGGAAATCGCGCCGCCCGCGCGGGGCGCCGTCCTCCCGTGCGGCGGGACTCCCGTCAGGCGGGCTGCTCCGCGAGTTCGGCCGCGACCGCGTTCGCCCAGTCGTCGATCGCGTCCCAGTCGCGGAAGTCGCCGTCGGGCAGCAGTCCGTTGTCGGGCATCCAGCTCACCATCCGGTCGGGGCCGCGGAGCTCGTCCTTGTGCAGCGCCCCGTAGAAGACCATGTCGCCACGCGGGTGGATGAGGTCGGCGAACTCCTCGAACTCCTTCGGCCTGGCCTCGACGAGCATGTCGTTGCCGTCCTTGTCGACCCGCTCGGTGCCGAGCGGTCCGCTCGAGAAGAGCCAGACCGGGCGCTTGGCCAGCAGTTCGTGGTTGCGCCGCACGAACTTCCGCGCCTCCTTGCGCCATTTGCCGACGTAGGCGGCGCTGCCGATGACGAACGCGTCGAACCCCTCCGGGTACTCGACGTCGTCGCAGTGCTCGATATCGACCTCGTGCCCTGCGTCGCGCAGGCGATCGGCGATCCGGTCGGCGATGCCCCGCGTCGAACCGTACTTGCTCGAGTACGCGACCAGCACGCGCATGATCCTCACTCCCCTCGCGGGACGTGCGCAGTCCCACACCGGGGAGGCTAGGCCGCGTGGTTCAGTGCCGCTGGTGCCGAAGGTCCCGGCGGATCAGTCGTCCTTCTGCTTGCGCCACCTGATGCCGGCCGCGATGAGCCCGTCGAGGTCGCCGTCGAACACGGTCGCCGGGTTGCCGACCTCGTAGCCGGTGCGGAGGTCCTTCACGAGCTGCTGGCCGTAGAGGAAGTAGGAGCGCATCTGGTCGCCCCAGCTCGCGGTGATGGTGCCCGCGAGCTCCT
Source organism: Agromyces sp. GXQ0307 (assembly GCF_044769845.1). Lineage (NCBI taxonomy): Bacteria > Bacillati > Actinomycetota > Actinomycetes > Micrococcales > Microbacteriaceae > Agromyces > Agromyces sp. GXQ0307. The sequence goes on from NZ_JBIZVY010000003.1 coordinate 673,871, forward strand.
TCTTCTTCGCCGCCTCCTCCTCGCGCTTCAGCAGCAGCAGTCGGGTCTGGAGGACCCGCATGGCGGCCGCGCGGTTCTGGATCTGCGACTTCTCGTTCTGCATCGAGACGACGATGCCGGTCGGGATGTGCGTGAGGCGCACGGCCGAGTCGGTCGTGTTGACCGACTGACCGCCGGGTCCGGACGAGCGGAACACGTCGACGCGGATGTCGTTCTCGGGGATGTCGACCTCCTGCGCCTCCTCCATGACGGGGATGACCTCGACCGCGGCGAAGCTCGTCTGGCGCTTGTCGGCGGAGCCGAACGGGCTGATGCGGGCGAGGCGGTGCGTGCCGGCCTCGACCGACAGCGTGCCGTAGGCGTACGGCACGTCGATCTCGAAGGTCGCCGACTTGATCCCCGCCCCCTCGGCGTAGGAGGTGTCCATGACCTTGACCGGGTACTTGTGACGCTCGGCCCAGCGCAGGTACATGCGCATGAGCATCTCGGCGAAGTCGGTGGCGTCGTCGCCGCCGGCCCCCGAGCGGATGGTGACGACCGCGCCGCGCGCGTCGTACTCGCCGTCGAGGAGGGTCTGCACCTCGAGCTGGCTGACCGTCTCCTCGAGGGCGGCCAGTTCCTTGCGGGCTTCGACGGCGGAGTCCTCGTCCTCCATCTCGTTCGCGAGCTCGACGAGCACCTCGAGATCGTCGATGCGGCGCTCGACGTCGGTCACGCGCTTGAGCTCGGACTGGCGGTGACTGAGCGCGCTCGTGACCTTCTGCGCGTTCGCGGGGTCGTCCCAGAGGGAGGGCGCGCCGGCCTCCTCGGAGAGCCGGGCGATGTCGGCCCGGAGGGCGTCGACGTCGACGACGGCGCGGATGTCGCTGAAGGTGGTTCGCAGGGCGGAGATCTCCTGCGTGAGGTCAAGATCCAACATGGCCCGTCCAGCCTAGTGGCCCGGACCGTGAGCGGCCTGCGCGCGTCGAGCCCGGCCTTCCGGTCGCGCGCGGCCTGCGGCAGACTCGACCCGTTCGCGAGGGGCACGGGAAGCGGGGTACGTGCGGTGGACGTCACGGAATGGCTGCTCGACGGCGACCCGTCGATCCGGTGGCAGGTCATGCGAGACCTGACGGATGCCCCGGCCGATGCCGTCGCGGCCGAGCGCGCCCGGGTCGCCCGCGAGGGCTGGGGCGCGGGCCTGCTCGCGCTGCAGGCCGACGACGGGCAGTGGGGCGGCGGCACCTACTCCCCGAAGTGGATCTCGACGACGTACACGTTGCTGCTCCTCCGACTGCTCGGCCTCGACCCCGACTCCCCAGAGGCGGTCGCCGCGATCGCCCGCGTCCGCGACGGCGTGACCTGGGAAGGACGCGGCGGGCTGCCGTTCTTCGCGGGCGAGCGCGAGACGTGCGTCAACAGCATGGTGCTCGTGCTCGGCGCGTACTTCCACGAGAGGGGCGACCACGTCGACCGCCTGCTGGAGTGGCTGCTCGGCGAGCAGCTCGACGACGGCGGCTGGAACTGCCAGGCCCCGCGGCGGTCGCAGAAGGCGTCGTTCAACACCACCATCCTCGCGCTCGAGGCCCTGCTCGAGGTCGAGCGGTCGTCCGGACCCGATCCGATCGTCGCGGCCGCCCGCGTCCGTGGCGAGGAACACCTGCTGGAGCGCCGGCTGTTCCGCTCGCTCACGACGGGCGAGGTGATCAGGACCCCCTGGACCCGATTCTCCTTCCCGCCCCAGTGGCACTACGACGTGCTGCGCGCGCTCGACCACCTCCGCTCGACCGGTGCGCCGCCCGACCCGCGCTGCGACGAGGCGATCGACCTCGTGCACCGGCGCCGCCGCGCCGACGGGCGCTGGCCCCTGCAGAACACCCACCCGGCGCTCCGCCACTTCGAGATGGAGGACGGCGACGGTCGGCCGAGCCGCTGGAACACGCTGCGGGCGCTCCGGGTGCTGCGCTGGGCGGAGGGCGGCCGGGCATAGCATCGACAGGATGACCGACACCGCGCCCCCGTTCTCGTGGCGGTCGATCGTCCTCCCCGCCTACCTCCCGACGCTGCTGTTCTCGCTCGGCGAGGGCGCGCTGATCCCGGTCATCCCGGTCGTCGCGGTCGACCGCGGCGCCTCGCTCGCGCTCGCCGGACTCATCGCGGCGATGCTCATGGTCGGCGGCCTCGTGGGTGACCTGCCGGCCGGATGGCTCGTGGCCCGCATCGGCGAACGCGCCGCGATGATCGGGGCGTCGGTGCTCGCCGCCGCGGGCACGCTCCTCGCGCTGCTCGTGCCGACGACGTGGGCGCTCGCGGTGGGCGTCTTCCTGCTCGGACTCGCGACGGCCGTGTTCGGGCTCGCCCGGCACGCGTTCCTGACGAGCTACGTGCCGGCGCGCGTCCGCGCCCGCGCCCTGTCCACGCTCGCGGGGGTGTTCCGCGGCGGCTGGGCGATCGGCCCCTTCACGGCGGCGGCGATCATCGCGTGGACGGGTTCGGCGACGGCCGTGTTCTGGGTCCTCGTCGTGTCGTGCGCCGCGGTCGTCGCGGTGCTCCTCGTCCTCCCCGACCCCGAGCGCGTCTTCGGTGCCGCGGTGCGGGTCCGCGCGGCATCCGCCGAGAACGGCGGCGACGTCGCGACCGTCGGGCAGGGCCGAGCGGATGCCGCGGGCGGCATCCGTCACGCGATCGTCACGTATCGCGGGGTGCTCGGCCGGATCGGCACGGGCGTCGGGCTCCTCGCCGCGCTGCGCGCGAGTCGCACCGTGATCGTGCCCCTGTGGGCGGTGTCGCTGGGCGTCCCACCGGATGCCGCCGCGCTCGTCATCGGCATCGCGGCGACGATCGACTTCGCGCTGTTCTACGTGAGCGGGCACGTCATGGATCGCCACGGCCGGCTCTGGAGTGCGATCCCGGGGCTCGTCGGCCTCGCGATCGGCCACCTCGTGCTCGCGGTCACGCACGACGTTCCCGGCGCGGTCGCCTGGTTCATCGCCGCCACGATGCTGCTCGGCGTCGCGAACGGGCTCTCGTCGGGGGTGATCCTGACCCTCGGCGCCGACCTCGCGCCCGCGTCGAACCCGGCGCCGTTCCTCGGCGCGTTCCGCACCATCGCCGACGCCGGCGGCGCCGCGGCGCCGCTCGCGATCTCGGCGATCACCTCGGCGCTCTCCCTCATGGCCGCCGCGGCGGCGATGGGCGTACTCGGCGTGCTCGGCGCGGGAATGCTGTGGCGCTGGATCCCGCGGTACGTGCCGCGTGCGCCGCGGCATCCGTCGCCCGAACCGCCGGAGCCCGACGCGGCCTGGACCCCCGCCGCCGACACCTGAGCCGTGATCGGTTCGCGCCGCGGGCCGGATGACCCGGGGTCGCCCGCACGACCGGAGTAGCGTCGGCGGCGGGCGGTGCGCGCCATCGCCGGAGCGGAGGCAGGGTGCGGGCAGCAGTCGTCGGGGCCGGGATGGCGGGACTCGCGAGCGCGCGGCAGCTGGCGCTCGCGGGTTGGGAGGTCGACGTGCTCGAACGCGCCGACGGCCCGCGCGCCGACGGCTACATGATGGACTTCTTCGGCCTCGGGTTCGACGCCGCCGAGCGGATGGGCCTCCTGCCGAGGCTGCGCGAGGTCGCCTACCGGATCGGCGCCGTCGAGTACGTCGACGCACGATCGGGGAAGCGGACGGCGAGCATCGACTACGAGAAGTTCGCGAGGGCCGTCGACGGACGGCTGCTCAGCCTGATGCGTCCGGACCTCGAACTGGTGCTCCTCGAGGCACTCGGCGACGCACCCGAGGGCTCGGTGCGCGTGCACTACGGTGTGCCGTACCGCCCGGTCGAGGCGGCGGACGCCGGCAGCGAGCTCGGCAGGCGCCTCGCCGGCGCCGACCTGGTGATCGGCGCCGACGGCATCCACTCGGCCGTCCGCGCGGCGCTGTTCGGCGACGAGTCGCGGTTCGTCCGGCCGCTCGGGCTCCGGGCCGCGGCGTACGTGATCGACGGCGCGCCCGACCTGCACGCCGAATTCGACGGCCGGTTCGTGCTCACCGACACGGTCGACCGGCAGGCCGGCATCTACGGCCTGCGGGACGGCCGGGTCGCGGCGTTCCTCGCGTACCGCGAGGAGGCGCATCCCGGCACCGATCCGCGCGAGGACGCTCCGACGCGTCTGCGCCGCGTGTTCGGCGGGCTGTGGCATCCGATCGACCGGTTGCTCGAGCGCTGCCCACCGCACCCGTACGACGACCTGGTCGCGCAGGTGGTTCTGCCGCAGTGGCACCGCGGCTCGACCGTGCTCGCGGGCGACGGATGCCAGGCCGTCTCGCTCCTCGCCGGGCAGGGCGCGTCGATGGCGATCGCGGGTGCCGAGCTGCTCACCGGACTGGTCGGGCCGTGCCGCGACGCCGCTGCGCTCGAGGCCGCCCTCGGCGAGTACGAGCGACGGTGGCGTCCGGTCGTCGAGGAGAAGCAGGCCGCCGGTCGCCGGGCCGCGAACACGTTCCTGCCGCCCGACCGGTTCCGCCTGCTGCTGCGGCGGTGGGCGCTGCGCGCGTCGTCGCTGCCGGTCGTCGACTCGCTCGTCATGCGTTCGATCGCGGGCGGCACGGGGTTGAAGGGCGGTACCGGGATATGAGCGTCCGCAGCGTGCTGCTCGACCTCGACGGGGTGTTCTACGTCGGCGACGAGCCCGTGCCGGGCGGCGCCGAGACGGTCGCGTGGCTCGTCGAGCGCGGCATCCCCCATCGGTTCGTGACGAACACGACCTCGCGCCCGCGGCGCGAGATCGTCGCGAAGCTCCGGCGGATGGGCATCGAGGTCGAGGTGGGCGAGGTGCTCACGCCGGTCGTCGCGGCGGCGGCCTGGCTCGAGGCGGAGGGATGCCGCCATCCTGCGCTGTTCGTGCCGGAGGCGACGGCCGAGGAGTTCGCCGAGCTCGGCGTGGGCGGCGCGAAGCCCTCCGGACTCGCGGATGCCGTCGTGGTCGGCGACCTCGGCAGCGGTTGGGACTTCGCCACGATGAATCGGGCGTTCCGGCTGCTGGCCGAGGATCCCGGCATCCCGCTCGTGGCCCTCGGCCTCACGCGCTACTGGCGCGCCGAGGACGGACTGCGACTCGATGTCGGCGCGTTCGTGCGCGGCCTCGAATACGCGTCAGGGCGCGAGGCCGTCGTCCTCGGCAAGCCGGCGGCCGCGTTCTACCGGGCCGCCGTCGACTCGCTCGCCGAGGCCCCGGACGAGGCCGTCATGGTCGGCGACGACATCAGGGCCGACGTCGAGGGGGCGCAGGGCGCGGGACTGACCGGCGTGCTGGTGCGGACCGGGAAGTTCGACCCGGCCGATCTCGAAGGTGCGATCGAACCCGATGCGGTGCTCGATTCCGTCGCGGAACTGCCCGGATGGTGGCGGAATCGACCGCCCGACGGCGGAATCGACGAATCCTCGGCCTGATCCTTGACAGCGCGAGACGCGCGCGGCCAAGGTGGCCCGTAGGGTCCGCAGGCGCCAGAAGCGTGGCGAGCTTGGTACGCACAACGTCGTCGTCACCAATCCCCTCTGGCCGGAAGCCGGACCGGAGGGGTCGTCATGACTGGAAACCGTTCCACCCGAACCCGGATCGCCCTCGGAACCGCCGCCGCGGCCCTCGCCGCGGCGATGCTGAGTCCCATCGGCGCGAACGCCGCGGAGGACGACGTCGGCTCGCTCGACATGTACACGGCCGAGGTGAGCGCCGAGGAGGCCGCTGAGCTCGCGAATGCCGGGCTCGACATCGCCGCGAGCAAGGCGTCCGGGAAGGGCGTCGAGATGCAGCTCATCCTCTCCGAGGACGAGGTGAAGGGGCTCTCCGAGCGCGGCATCGACGTGAAGCTGACGAAGGGCAAGAACGGCAAGTCCGCGAAGCAGATGGCGGAGGAGCAGGCGGCCTCGGGCTACGACGTCTGGCGGTCGTACGACGAGCCCGGCGGCATCCGCGACCAGATGTACCAGCTCGCGAAGGACAACCCGCAGCTGGTCAAGCTGGTCGTGCTGGGGCACACCTACCAGGGCCGCGAGATCATCGCGCTGAAGCTCACGCAGGGCGCGAAGGGCCAGAAGGACGGCTCCCGCCCGGCGGTGCTCTACAGCTCGACGCAGCACGCGCGCGAGTGGATCTCGACCGAGACCAACCGGCGGCTGCTGAACTGGTACGTCGACGGGTGGCGCTCGAACAACAAGGAGGTCAAGGACCTCCTGAAGACCACGGAGCTCTGGTTCCTCGTCGTGGCGAACCCCGACGGCTACCAGTACACGTTCGATGCCGAGCGGTTGTGGCGGAAGAACCTGCGCGACAACGACGGCAACGGCGAGGTCAACCGCGGCGACGGCGTCGACCCGAACCGCAACTACGAGGAGCACTTCGGCTACGACGAGGAGGGATCGTCGTCGCAGACCGCGAGCGAGACCTACCGCGGCCCGTCGCCCGCATCGGAGCCGGAGACGCAGGCGATGATGGCGCTCTTCGATCGCGCCCAGCCCGAGTTCCAGGTGAACTGGCACTCCTTCGGCGAGTGGCTGCTGTACCCGGAGGGCTGGCAGATCGCCACTCCGAGCGCCGACGACCCGATCTACTACGCGCTGTCGGGAAACCTCGACAGCCCGTCGATCGAGGGCTTCGAGCCGGGCCTGTCCTCCGACGTCCTCTACGTGACGAACGGCGAGACGACGGACTTCGCGCACTCCGCGCACGGCACGCTCGCCTGGACGCCCGAGTTGAGCGACGGCGGCAGCGGGGGCGGCTTCGTCTTCCCCGATGACGAGGCGCTCGTGCAGGCCGAGTTCGAGCGGATCCTGCCGTTCTCGACCGATGTCGCGAAGTCGGCGGCCGACCCGGCGAACCCGGTGTCGCACCTCGGCCTCGAGACGGAGCCGTTCTACCTGCAGAGCGACGACGACTACAAGGTCGGGCTGCCGCAGTCGAACTTCACGTTCGACTACTCCTACGGCGACCCGCAGGAGGTGCGCGTCCTCGCGAAGCGCAGCCTCGGCGACGTCACCGTGAAGTGGTCGATCAACGGCGGCGACGCGCAGAGCGCATCGACGGCGGAGTGGGACGGCGGCGACCGCTACGGCGGCGACACCGATGTCTATTACCACGTGATGAGCGGCATGGTGACCGGCACCGACCCCGGTGACTCGGTCGAGGTCTGGTTCGAGGGCGGCGGCGAGGTGAGCGACTCGTTCACCTACGAGGCGGTCTCCGAGTCGGATGCCGACGTGCTGGTGCTCGCGGCGGAGGACTACACCGGCGCCTCACCCGGACAAGCCGGTGGGCCGAACTACCTGTCGTACTACACCGACGCGCTCGACGATAACGGCACGAGCTACGACGTCTACGACGTCGACGCCCGCGGCCGTGTCGCTGCGGACGCACTCGGCGTGCTCTCGCACTACGAGGCGGTCGTCTGGTACACGGGCGACGACATCGTGACGCGGGACGCCGGCCGGACCGGTGGCAACGGTTCGCGCCTGGCGATGGACGAGTTGCTGAACGTGCGCGACTTCATGAACGAGGGCGGCCAGGTGCTCTACACGGGCGACTGGGCGGGCAGCCAGTACACGCCGAACGTCGGCGGCCAGTACTACGACCCGACCTCGGCGAACGACCAGTGCGTCGTCGGCGGAGCGCTCGTGGTCGATCGCTGCAGGCCGCTCGGCGGTTCCGGCGACGGCACGAACGACGTGCTGCAGTACTGGCTCGGCGCCTACGTGGCGGTCGATTCGGCGGGCCTCGACGAGCAGGGCGACGTGCTCGACGCGCTCGGCGTGGATGTCCCGCTCGAGGGCCTCGCCTGGGGCTTCAACGGCGGCGACAGCGCGCAGAACCAGTTCCACACGAACTCGTTCATCACGACGAGCGGCGTGCTGCCGGTGTCGGACTACCCGCAGTTCGAGAGCTGGGTCTCGGCCCGCTGGGATCGCGCGGGCGGGCCGTTCGAGCCGCACACGGGTGACTACTACCTGTACTCGCAGCTGGGCGACGTCTCGTACAAGCAGGTGATGCGCACGATCGACGTGCCGGCCGGCGGCGCCACGCTGTCGTTCTGGACGTCGTACGACACCGAAGCCCACTGGGACTTCACGTTCGTCGAGGCGCATACCCCGGGCCAGGACGACTGGACGACGCTGCCCGACCTCAACGGGCACACGTCGCAGGACACGGGCGACAGCTGTCTCTCCGGCTGGAACGAGCTGCATCCGCAGGTCGACCACTACCAGACGCCGGGCACCTGCGAGCCGACCGGGTCGAGCGGCGTGTGGAACGCCGCATCCGGCAACTCGGGCGGGTGGCAGCAGTGGGAGGTCGACCTCGGCGCCTACGCCGGCGGGCAGGTCGAGATCGCGCTGTCGTACGCCAGCGACTGGGCGACGCAGGGCCTGGGCGTGTTCTTCGACGACATCGAGGTGTCGACGGGCGAGGGCACGACCTCGTTCGAGGCCGACCTCGGCGGCTGGGAGATCACCGGCCCGCCCGAGGGCAGCTCGCCCAACCCGAACAACTTCATCCGCACCACGGCGGGCGGGTTCCCGGAGGCCGCGGTCGTGGCCACGCCGGGCTCGCTCTACGCGGGCTTCGGGTTCGAGGGCATCACGGATGCCGCGACCCGGGCCGACTGGATGGAGGCTGCGCTCAGCCACCTGCTGGACTGACGCGCACTCCCGTTCGGGGCACCGAGACGGGGCGGCCGGCGACCTTCGGGTCGCCGGCCGCTCCGGCGTTTCCACAGGGTGTGCGACCTCGCCCCACGGCGAGCCGCCGAGCCCTATCGTGAGGCGCATGCCGACCGCCGACCCTTCGTCACCCGTGAATCCGCACCGATGCTCACTCCCCGCGGCGGGCGATCACAGCGTCGGAACGATCTGGGAATGCGTCGACTGCGGGTCGCGGTACCGTCGCGTCATCCGCACGGGCATGCAGCCCAACGCGATGTGGGACCACGACCCGATGTACCGGCTGCGACGGGCGGTCTTCGTGGGTGCGATCGGCGTTCCGATCGTGCTCGTCATCGTCGTCCTCGTCGTGGCGATGGGCCGCAGCTGACGCGCCGTCGCGTCGGCGGGTCGTGCCGTCCCGTCAGCGCTCGGCCGGGAGTGCCCGATCGGGCAGTCCGATGGGCTCGACGGATGCGACACTGGAATCGGACCGACCATGGGGGTGGTCACCGTGAGGACGCTGGAGCGCGCGCCGTCGCATCCGTCGTACGCGGTCGCGCACGCCGTGAAGCCGCACACGCGCGCAGCGGCTGCACCGCAGCGACTCACGCCGTCGACGGCGCTGCACCTGCAGCGCCTGGCCGGGAACGCGGCCGTCACGTACGCCATCGCCTCGACTGCCGGCCGGACGGTGCCGCCCGGCCAGCAGGACGACCCCGTGGCGAGCTTCCCGCCGCAGCCCGTCGGCGCGCCCGCCGCCGCCTCGGCCGACGGGACCGTCGTGCAGCGTACGATCGGCGACGGCCACGACCTGACGAACACCCGCTTCGCCGGTGACACGGTGCTCGAAGCCGCCTTCGACGACGAGCGGTTCGTGCGCGTCGGCTCGAGCGGTCCGGCGGTGTCGAAGCTGCAGCAGGCGATGGTCGATATCGGCCTCAGCCTGCCGAAGTTCGGCGTCGACGCGAAGTTCGGGCCCGAGACGAAGTCTCGCGTGCAGGCCTTCCAGCGCTCGGCGGGCATCGTCGACGACGGCATCGTCGGCCCCATCACGATGGGCGAGTTCGATCGGCGGATCCCGGGGAGCGGGCCGCCGCCTCCCCCACCACCGCCTCCCCCTCCGCCGGTCCTGACGACGACCACGGTCGCGGCCGCGCCCGACGGCGGGCCGAACTCGCGCCGGAGCGTCGGGTCGGGCGAGTTCGTCGACCTGGCCGCGTCGGCACCCGTCACCTGGACGGTCACGGCGGGCACGCTCACGATCGCGAGCGGGCCGAGCACCCGATGGACGGCCCCGGAGACCGGGTCGGTCACGGTCACGGCGACGCCCGCGAGCGGTCCGCCGGCGACGGTCGTGCTCACGGTCGTCCCGCCCGACCGCTTCAGCATGACCCGCGACCTCGTGAACCCGATCCCCGCCGGTCAGGCCGGCGCCGACATGCTGACCGAGGTCGACTTCGGGCACCGCGACGTCAGCTTCGCACGGGTGCAGTGGCTCGAGGATCCGGGGCCGCCGAGCGGCGTGCACGGCTACTTCCGATTCGGCGCGGGCTCGGCGATGGACCTCAACCACCATCCGAACCCGGCGTTCGTGACGCTCCGCGCCGACAACCGCTTCAAGCACGACCACTGCGGCAGCGGCTTCCCGCTGGCGCCGCCGTTCTTCCGGGTGTTCCCGTTCCCGTCGTTCTTCGGCGGCGGGTGGACCTGGTCCATCCCGAACCGCTTCCGGGTTCTCGGCTCGGGCACGGCGGGCACCTTCTTCTTCCGCTCCGCGCAGATCTTCTCGGTCGATTCCCTCGGCACGACCACGGTCAGCAAGGAGGGGGCCCGCATCACCCGAACCAGGGCGGGTGCGGTGACATGAGCACCGGGGACCTGCACCTCGCGCTCCGCGTCGACCCCGCGCCCGACTCGGATGCCGGCCTGGTGCGCGTCACGCTCACGGTCTCGAATTCCGGAGCGGAACCGATCGCACCCGGCGTGTTCGGCTCGGAACTGCTCGTCAACGGCGAACCCGACCCGAGCTGGCGGCTCGCGATGAACGGCTCAGTCGAGCCCGAGCTGGTGGAGCTTCCGCCCGGACGCTCCGCGGAGCTGGTACGCGACCTTCGCGTTTCGGGTCTGCGAGCCGGGCCGAACGAGTTCGTCGTGCGGATCGGCGACGTGCAGAGCGACGCGGCCGTGCTCGACCTCCGCTGACGACCCCACGTGGCGAGTTGGCGAAGCCGTTCTCAAGTGCCCCGTTCGAGGGCCAGCCTGAGCATTCATCGCTCGCTAGCATTCGCTCAGGTCGACGCTCCGGCGACCACCTCTGGGGGGAGGGGTCATGTTCGGCAGTCTCTTCAACGTGTTCTCGGGCCGGTCGGATCCGGACATCCTCGAGATCCGGATCCACGGCGTGCAGAACACCCCGCCCGCCGAGATGCTCGAGACCGCTCCCGACAAGATCGAGAAGGTGTTCGGCGACGACCTCGGATCGTTCTGGCGCAAGCGCGGGGAACGCCCGGAACGCGGCATCCGCTCGATCGAGGCCTTCTCGTGGGGCGCGCAGGCCCGCACCGGCGGGGGCGCGCTCGCCGCCATCGGTCGGGCGTTCGTCCACGTGGGGTGGTTCCTCCTCCTCCCCTATGCGCTCGCCAACCTCGGGTACTGGACCCGGCGCATCGACCCGCAGCCCGGCATGACGGCCGGCACCCCCAAGTGGAACGGTGACTTCGGCGCCGCGACCGTGCGCGTGTTCGGGCTCCTGCTCACGCTCATCGCGGTCGCCGCGTTCTGCTCGGTCGCGATCGACCTCGTCGGCATCCAGTGCTTCCGCGACGGGCAGGTGTGCGCCGCACTCCCGTCGGTGTTCGATGGCCTCGTCGACCTCGAGCGCGACCGGCGGGCGGCCCTCTTCGGGCTGGCACCCATCGCGACCGTGGTCGTGCTCTACGTGATCGCGCGCCGGGGCCGGGTCGCCTACGAGGAGCGGGTGAAGCAGTTCGGGACGGGCCTGGACCTGCTGGAGCAGGAGCGGAACCGTCCGCTCCTCGCGACGCGCGGCTTCTGGACCGAGTCCCGCATCGGGCAGACCTCCGAGTGGTTGCACGTGTCGGGCGCGATCGCGCTCGTGCTCTTCCTCCTCGCCCTCGACTCGGCGTACCTCGCGGTCGACGACTGCTGGACCGACGGGTCGTCGTCGATCACCGGCGAGTGCCTCGCCGCCGGCTTCGGGAACCCGGTCGCGGCGTGGTTCGCGATCGGTGCCGCGGCGCTGCTGGTCGTGATCGTGGTCCTCGTCGCGCTCGCCTCGCACACCACGTCCGACCGCCGCACCACGGTGAAGCGGATGGCGTCGATGACGTGCCTCGTCGCATCGATCGCGGGCTACGGGGTGTGGACCTGGCTCGCCTTCCGGACGACCGAGGGTGACGGGGGCGGCAAGGTCTTCCTCGGCCTGATCGGCACCCCGATCGCCCTGATCGTGCTCGCCCTCTTCCTCGCACTCGCCGGAGCAGGCTGGAAGAACCGATCGTGGGCGCGGCGGGTGATCAGCGCGATCCTCCTCGTGGGCGGAGCGGCGCTGCTGCTCGGCAGCCACGCCCGTGACGGCGACGAGCGGTGGCTCTGGGTCGGCGGCGCCGCCCTGTGCGTGCTGCTCCACCTGGTGAACGCGTGGACGACGCCGGCGAACCACCGGTTCCAGGCGTGGCGCGGCCAGGGCGCCGCGGTCGCGATGCTGCTCGCGCTCTTCGCGTCGATGGCGCTCTCGAGCCTCCTCGTGCTCGGCGTCGCCTCATGGCTCGGCACCTCGACCGACTCGGCGGACACCTCGTACATCTGGCGCACGCCGCCCGAGCCGCAGCCCGAGCTGTCGCTCGACGTGCCGGATGCGTACGAGCGGTTCGCCGTCGTGCTCACCGCGATCGCCGTGCTGATGATCGTCCTCATCGTCGCGGCGTTGCTGGTGAACATGGTGCGCTTCGTGCGCTTCAGCCTGCCCGCTCTGGCGTGGTCGACGCCGTCGGACGGCGACGACGAGCGCGCGTCTGCTGAGGAGCGGGGCGGGCTCGTCACGCCGGACCCGACGACCTACGCGCCGCGATACGCCGTCCCGGAGGCGCGGAACCGCCGCCGCCTCACGGTGCGTCGGAGCTCGCACCTCCTGCATCGGGGCGAACCCCTGTTCGGCTGGCTCGCGGTCTTCGCCGCGATCGGCTTCCTGAGCCTGTCGTCGGCGGTCGTGTACGAGGGGCTCCGGGCGGGCGCGGTGAGCTGGTTCGGCGAGAACGCCCCCGCGGGCATCCGCGCCGGCTCGACCGCGGTGCTCGTCGCGGTGGCCGTTGCCGCGGTCGCGGCGGTGGTCACGCACGCCGCGTCGAGCAGCGAGCGCCCGCTCGGGGTGTTCTGGGACGTCGTGGCGTTCTTCCCGCGCGCGGGCCACCCGTTCGCGCCGCCCTGCTTCGGCGAGCGCGTCGTGCCCGAGCTCGCCGCGCGCACGCGCGCGTGGCTCGGCGATCCGTCGGCGCGGCGTCGCCGCGGCGTCATCCTCACCGCGCACTCCATGGGTTCCACGATCTCGGCGGCGACACTCATGGCGATGCGCGGCGACCGCGTGCCCGCCGGGATCATGGCGGGCGAGGAACTCGTGGACCGCACGGCCCTGCTCTCGTACGGCACGCAGCTGCGGGCGTACTTCAGCCGCTTCTTCCCGTCGGTGTTCGGCCCCGACGACCTCGGCGTGCCCGGCACACGCGGACCGTCGCTGTGGCGGTCGGATCCGTGGCGCTCGCAGGTGCTCGCCGAGTTCCGGGACGGCCTGCCCGCTCCGAAAGACGATCCGGCGCGCTCGCTCACGGGCATCCTCGGCGCGCACGATCGCGACGTGCCGCGATGGCGGAGCCTCTGGCGCCGGACCGACTACCTCGGCTTCCCGGTCTTCGGCTACCCCGCGGCGGACAACCCGGTCGACCGCGGTGTCACCGAGTCCGCCCCGGCGAGCTATCTCTGGCGCATCGCGACGCACAGCGACTACCTCGGCACCGAGCAGTTCCTGCTCGCCCGCGACGACCTCGTCGAGGCGCTCGGCGACCCGGCGGGCGACGCGCCGGCGTAGCGCGTCGGTCGAGCGGGCCCGCCGACTCGCGCCTCGACCGCACCGTCAGTGGAAGACGGATCTCGCCTCGGCCGTGACCTCGATCGGCACGGTGACCGGCACGAGATCGGTCGAGATCGGTGCGTGCCAGACCGCGCGCAGCGTCACGGTTGCACTGCGACCGTCGCTCGAGCCGGCTCGGACGAGTTCGAGCCCCCGGAGCGAGTGGCTCGAGCCGGCGAGGTAGTCGGCCACAGCACCGGCGGCGGATGCCTCGTCGAGGCCGAACACGAGTGCGTCGCCCTCGATCCGGACCTCGTCGAGCCGCCACGACTCGGCGGCCGCGAGGGCCGCGCCGTCGGCGAGGGTGAAGAGCCGCTTACGTTCGAGGTAGAGCGACGTCGCCGAGGTCACCACGAGGATGAGCGCGAGCGCCAGCACACCGTAGAAGATCGTGAGCAGCAGCGTCGAGCCGGACTCGTCGTCGCGCATCGCTCGCGCCACCCGTTCGTTCACGACGCACCCGCGAAGCGCGACACCGTCTGCGTCGCGCGCGACTCGAGCCGCACCGTCCCGATCCCGCTCGAGGCGAGTACCTGCGGCACGAGGGGCAGCGCCACCGAGGCGCCCACCGCGACGGTCACCCGGGGGCCGGCCGTCTCGCACGGCCCGCTGCAGTCGAGGGCGACGGATGCCGCGTCCGCATCGATGCCGTAGTCGGCGAGCACCACGCGCACGGTTTGCTCGACGGCTGCCGCGGGCTCCGCGCCATCCGCTCGCAGCACCGCGACTCGGGCTGCCTGCCGTGCCGCACCCTCGACGCCGAGGGCCGCCGCCTGGATCGTCGCCATCGCGAGCACGAGGTAGACGAGCGGCACGAGGAGGATCATGCCCACCGTGAGGAACTCGAGCGAGGCCGACCCCGCCTCGTCGGCGAGTCGGCTCCGGCGTGCCTCAGTCGAGCGTCTCGACCGCGGCATGCCCGGTCACCTCCAGTGCGCGTTCCGGGCCGAGCAGGCCGATGACGGGGAGCGAGGCTCGGACCGTGACGGCGATCGCCGGGACGCCTCCGATATGCGTGGTCGTCGCCGAGACATCCGCGGCGAATTCGGCCGCGACGGCTGCGTCGATGAGCTGCCGGGTGCGCTCGACACCCGCGGCGGGCGAGGAGCCCGCGAGTGCCGCGTATCGGGCGCCCTCGGCGGCCGCATCGAGGACCGTGTTGCGGACGTGCAGGGCGAGGGCGAGCTGGACGACCGCGAGGAGCAGCGCCGTGAGCAGCACGCCCACCAGCGAGAACTCCGCGACCGCGGAGCCGCGTTCGTCGACGAGCCGGGTCAGAAGCCGACGACGCGATCGATCGCCTGGTCGAAGACGCCGGAGAGCGCTGGGCCGGCGAGGCCCCAGATCACGATGACGAGCCCCGCGGTCATGAGGGTGATGAGCACCCATCCGGGCACGTCGCCACGATCGTCGGCGAGTCGTCGGGCGATCCAGCGGGGCATGCGGAGTCCTTTCATCGGATGACGGGGGTCGACGGTGCATCAGAAGCCCGCCTGGAGCACGAGGTAGCCGGGGAACAGCGCGAAGGCGATGGTCACCGGCAGGATGAGGAAGATCAGCGGCACGAGCATGGCGATCTCCTTGCGACCGGCCAGCTCGATGATGGTGCGCCTGGCTTCCGAGCGCGCGTCGCCCGCCTGCGCTCGGAGCACCTCGGCGAGCGGCGTGCCGCGATCGAGGGCCCCGAGCACCTGGTCGATCGCGCGCGAGAGCGCCGGATGCTCGAGCCCGTCGCGGACGTCGGCGAGCGCGACCCCGAGCGGAACACCCGTTCCGACTGCCGCGACGACGCTCGAGAACTCTCGAGCGAGTTCGCCGGAACCCGTCCTCGACACGCGACGGAGCGCGTCGAGCATGCCCTCGCCCGCGGTGAGGCTCAGGGTGAGGAACTCGAGGACGGTCGGCAGTTCGCTCGTGATGCGCGCGAGCCGGCGACGCGCGGCTCGCTGCAGCATCCAGTCGACGGCGACCGCGGCCACTGCTGCGCCGAACGGCGGCACCGCCCAGCGGAGCACCGTCGGCGCCGTCTCCATCGCGGGCGCGAACAGCGCGAACAGTGCACCGAGGGCGAAGCCGGCCGCAGCCCAGACGAGTTGGCGTCCGCGGAACCGCTCGACCGTGACATCCGACCCTGCCTGCCGGAGTCGCCGCGCGACGGCGTCGTTGCCGCCGAGGATCGACGACAGGATGCCGCGAGCCCGCCGCGCCGCTGGGAGGACGAGCATCCCGATCACCGAGCCCGGGTCGGAGGTCGGTCGAGCGCGCATCGCGCGGGCCTCGGCGGAGAAGTCCGTGATGTAGGGCGCCACCCGGTCGACCAGCCGGGCACGGCCGATGCGGGGAACGGATGCCGCCACGAGCCAGAGTCCGAGGCCGAGGACCGCACCCAGTGCGACGGCGAGCATCGGGATCGCGCTCAACTGAACCATCGCCGCTCCTCGGGAAGGCGGCCGAGGCCGAGCATGATCCGGTACGCGACGATCGTGACGACGACGCCGCAGAGGATGAGGGCGGTCCCCGCAGGGGAGTCGTATGAGGCGAGCGTCTCGGGGCGGCTCGCGAGGACGCAGAGCAGGAGCCAGGGGGCGGCGACGCCCAGGCGTGCGGCGTTGCGGATCCAGCCCTGCCGGGCGATGACCTCGGCTCGGAGCGCGGCGTCGTCGCGGAGGTAGCTCGCGAGCCCGCGCAGCACCGCGGTCAGGTCGGTGCCGCCGACCTCTCGCGCCATCCGCAGGGTCTCGAGGATGCGATCGGCGACGGGATCGGCGAGTCGGACCTTCAGCGTGTCGACCGCCGACCCGAAGTCGCCCGTGCGGCGGAACTCGTCGTCGAAGCCCGCAAAGGCGCTCCGCGTCGCCGCCGGACCGAGATCGGCGAGGGCGGCGATGGCGTCGGGCAGGTTCATCCCGGCACGCACGCTCGAGACGAGGTGGTCGACGACGTCGGGCCAGATCGCGCGGTTCGTCGCCCGGCGACGGTTCGCACGTGCCCTGATCACGATGGGAACCACCGCAGCGGCGAGGAGCCCGGCGATCAGCGCGAGGAGCGGAACGCCGAACACGGCCTGGGCGACCGCTGCGGCGACCGCGGCGAGGACGACCGCGACTGCGGCGACGGCCATGATCGGCGCAGCGGGGATGCCGGCGAGCGCGAACTCGTCGCGAACCGCCTCGAGTGGACCGCGTCGCGCACCGGCACCACCGGGACCGCCGCCCCGGGCCGCCCGAGCGCGCGCCGGCCACAGCCATGGCGACAGCACGAGCAGGATGCCCGCACCGAGCGTCGCGCCGAGGACGAGGCTCACGCCGCCGCGCCCAGGACGATCGCGGGGTCGAGGCCCGCCGCCTCGAACTTCTCGAGCCGTGCCGGGTGCGCGCCGGTCGCGTCGAGCGCACCAGTCGACCGGTCGAACCGGAAGAGCGCCTCGGCCTCCACGCGCAAACCCACCACTTCGCCCGTGGTCGCGGCGATCTCGCTCACACGGCGCCGCCCGTCGCGGTCGATGGCGAGGTGCACCACGAGGTCGATGCACGATGCCACGGTCGGCACCACGAAGCCCGAGTCGATGTTCCGGCCGGCGAGGAGCGGCAGGGTGCAGAGCTTCGCGAGCGCATCCTGCGCCGAGTTCGCATGAATGGTGCACATGCCCGGCAACCCCGAGTTCAGCGCGATCAACAGGTCGAGGCTCTCGGCCTCGCGCACCTCGCCCACGACGAGCCGGTCCGGGCGCATCCGCAGCGCCTCCTTGACGAGTCGGCGCAACGTGATCTCGCCCGAACCCTCGAGGTTCGGCTGGCGGCACTGCATGGCGACCAGGTCGCGCACGTCGAGGTCGAGCTCGAACGTCTCCTCGACGGTGACGACCCGCTCGCCCGTGCGCGTCGCCGCGAGCAGGGCGTTGAGCATCGTCGTCTTGCCGGTGTGCGTCGCGCCCGAGACGAGCACGTTGGCCCCCGCGAGCACGCCCATCCGCAGGAATTCGGCGGCCGGCCGGGAGATCGAGCCCAGCTCGACGAGCTGCGGCAACGAGCGGATGCGCTGCTGGAACTTCCGGATGTTCACCGCCCAGTGCGCACGGGTGACGTCGGGGATCGCGACGTGCAGTCGCGATCCGTCGGGCAGCGACGCGTCGACGAACGGCGAACTCAGGTCGACCCGGCGGCCGGAGTGCTGCAGCATACGCTCGACGAGATCGCGTACCTCGCGATCGGCGAGCACGACCGTGGTGAGTTCGGCCACGCCGCCGCGCGCCACGAACACACGTGTGGGCGAGTTGATCCAGATCTCCTCGACGGTCGGGTCGTCGAAGAACGGCTGCAGCGGTCCGTACCCGGTGATGGATGCCACGACCTCACGGGCGGCGGCCTGCTCGTCGCCGAGCGGCGCGTGCGCCCCGGCGAGCGCCCGCTCGGAGTACCGGCGCACCTCTTCGGCGGCGAACCGCGCCGCGACCGCCTCGTCGCGCGCGAGGTCGACCCCGTCGCGGAGCACCCGCCCGCGCACTCGCTCGGCGATGGTGCGCACGGGGTCGGACATGGCTCCCATCATGGAGAAGCGGAACGGATCACCCGCCCAGTTATCCACACCGGGGCGCGGCGCCCGGTCGGCTCAACGGTCGACGTCGTCGAGCGCGGACTCGGCCTCATCGCGAGCGCGCGCCGACCGCGACGCCTCGGCAGCCGCCGCCTCGCGGGCCCGGGTCGCGATCCGCAGCTCGCGCTCGGCCGGACGGAGCTCGTCGCGCACCTGCGAGAGACGCCGCTCGAGCTCGTCGCGTTCGGTCTCGAGGTCGTCGAAGCGACGCTCCGCGGCGTCGAAGCGAGCGGATGCCTCGGCGAGCGCCTGCTCGTCGTCGTCGGCGCGCTCGCGCGCCTGCCGGCGGGCCTCGACGAGACGCTCGCGTTCCCGGCGGGCCGTCTCGGCGGCCCGGTCGGCGTCGGGCGGACGCGCAGCGCCGCGGGAGGCGGCATCCGCTCGCCCCTCGCCCCGTCGTGCTCGCGTGTCGGCTCGTTCGGCTGCCGGGCGCTTCCCGAGGCGGCGCGGCGGCCCGGGCTCGCCGCCGCCGACCGCTCCCGCGAGGTCGACCTCGACGCCGACCGCGCGGATCGCCCGCACGAGCCAACCGCTCGCGACCGCGGCACCCGCGTCGGCGGAGACGCTCGCGGCGACCAGGGTCTGCTCGACCTCGTCGAGCACGGCGCGCGACGGCGAACGGCCTGCGGCGTCCGCGAGCCCCGACGCCAGGCGGACGAGGTGGCCGATGAGCTCCCGCCGCTCCGCGACCAGCGCGCCGAGCGCGCGGCCGTCGCCTGCGGCCTGCGCGTCGGCGAGCTCGCCGCCGAGGCCCACGAGGTCGCCCACGCGGTCGGGCTCGTCGCGGGCGAGTCGATTCACGATCCACGCCGACGGCGAGGGGCGGCGCAGTGCGCCGATCGCCTTCGCGGCCTCGGTGTCGCCTGCGGCGCGCGCGTCGGCGACGCGTTCGTTGCGCGCGGCCGTGAACTCCTCGGGCACGAGCGCGTAGAGCGCGTCGGCCGCCTCCGCCACCGGGTCGGTCGCCATGCCTCCATCATGGCGCGGCGGCGGGCGGGGCATCGGCCGCTGGCGGCGCAGTTCGCAGGATGAGGCGCGTCATGACCGCCGGTGCGAGTGTCTGCACCGCGTCATCCTGCGAACTCGATCCGCCCGCCGCCCGCCGCCCGGCGCCCGCCGCCGCCGCCCGCCGCTCCCCCGCGCCAGCCGGCCGGCCGGCCGCCCCCGTCGGGCGCAGTTCGCAGGATGAGCCGCGTCATGACCCCCGGTGCGACTGTCTGCGCCGCGTCATCCTGCGAACTCGGCAGTTGGTGCGCGCAGAGCGCGCCGCCTCACACCGTCTCGAGGTACTTGTGCACGAGGCTCACCGCCACCGCCCCCTGCCCGACCGCCGACGCGACGCGGCGCATCACGTCGTGCCGCACGTCGCCGGCGGCGAAGATGCCCGGCACGCTCGCCTCCTGCGGGAACGGGTCGCGCTTCGGCGTCCACCCGCGTGGCCTCCGCCCGTCGACCAGCAGGTCGGTGCCTGTGAGCACGAAGCCGTGGTCGTCGAGCTCGATGAGGCCCCGGACGAGGTCGGTGCCGGGCACCGCTCCGATGAAGACGAACATCGCGTCGGCCGGCAGCTCGGTCTCGCCGCCCGAGCTCGCGTCGGCGACCGTGATCGATTCCAGCCGTTCTTCGCCCGTGAGCGCCACCACCCTCCGGTGCGGGAGCACCGTGATGTTCGGCGTCGCCTCGATCTGGTCGATGAGGTACCGCGACATCGACGATTCGAGTCCCTCACCGCGAACCAGGATCGTGACCTCGGCGGCGTACCGCGAGAGGAACATCGCGCCCTGCCCGGCGGAGTTCGCGGCGCCGACGACCACCACGCGGCGTCCGCTGTACTCGGCCGCCTCCGACGCGGCGGCGCCGTAGTAGACGGATGCCCCGAGCAGCCGCTCCTCGCCGGGCACCCCGAGCGTTCGGGTCTCGACGCCGGTCGCGAGCACGAGCGCACGCGAGCGGAGCTCGGTGCCGTCGTCGAGCGTGACGATCTTGTACGAGTCCTCCACGCGGATCGCCGTCACGGTCTGCGGGGAGATGATCTCGGCGCCGAGCCGCCGCGCCTGGGTCACGGCGCGACGCGCGAGGTCGGCGCCCCCGATGCCGTGCGGGAACCCGAGGTAGTTCTCGATGCGCGAGCTCGTGCCCGCCTGGCCCCCGGGCACATCGCGTTCGACGACCGCGGTGCGGAGCCCCTCGGACGCGCCGTACACCGCGGCGGCGAGGCCGGCCGGCCCGGCGCCGACCACCACGAGGTCGTAGAACGGCTGCTGCGCGGGGGCGCGCAGTCCGATGCGTTCGGCGAGCTCGTGCAGGTCGGGGCAGAACAGCGTCGTGCCGTCGGGCAGGAAGACGACGGGCAGCTTCGTGAGCCCGGTCGACGACGCCTCGACGAGCGCCCGGGCACCCTCGTTCTTCTCGAGGTCGAGCCACTGGTACGGGATCTGGCTGCGCGCGAGGAAGTCCTTCACGGCGTGCGTGGTCGGCGACCACAGTGTGCCCGCGACGCGCACGCCCTCGTAGGTCGGCGGCGTGTTGGCGTGCCAGTCGTCGAGGAGATCGTCGATCACCGGGTAGAGCCGCTCCTCCGGCGGGTCCCACGGCTTCAGCAGGTAGTAGTCGAGGTCGAGCGCGTTGATGCTCGTGATCGCCGCGCTGGTGTCGGCGTAGGCGGTGAGCAGCACGCGCTTGGCGTCCGGGTACAGCACGAGCGCCTCGGTCAGGAACTCGGTGCCCGTCATTCCCGGCATCCGCTGGTCGACGAGGAAGAGCGCGATGGCGTCGCCGCGGCGCTTGAAGGCCCGGACGGCATCGAGCGCATCCTGACCCGAGCCCGATCGCACGATGCGGTAGTCGTCGCGGTAGCGGGCCTGCAGGTCGCGCGCGATCGCGCCGAGCACCTGCGGCTCGTCGTCGACCGTCATGATGATCGGCTTCGCCATCGCTCACTCCCCGTCCTCGTCGTCGTCCGTCGGCGCGACGCCGACGGGGAGCCGCGCGGTGAACCGCGTTCGGCCGGCGCGCGAGGCGACCGTGAGCTCCCCGTGGTGCTTCTTGACCACGATGTTGCGGGAGATCGGCAGGCCGAGGCCGGTGCCCTCGCCGGGTGGCTTGGTCGTGAAGAACGGGTCGAAGACCTTCGAGAGCGTCTCGGGCGGGATGTCGGGACCGTCGTTCTCGATGTCGACGACGACCCAGTCGCCGTCGTGCCGCGCACGGACGACGAGCGTGCCCTCGCCGTGCATCGCGTCGATCGCGTTGTCGAGCAGGTTGGTCCACACCTGGTTCAGCTCGCTGGCATGCGCCTGGATCGTGGGGAGGTCGTGGTCGTACTCCTTCACGACATCCACGCCTCGCTTCAGCTTGTTGTGCAGCATGACCAGGGTGTTGTCGAGGCCGAGTCGCACGTCGACGTCCTGTACCGGCGCCTGGTCCATGTAGGTGTAGGTCTTCAGCGCCTTCACGAGCTCCACCATCCGGGTCGTGCCGACGGCCACCTCTGCGAGCAGCGCGTAGACGAGGAACTTGTGGCCGAGCCATTCGACGATGACCCGCCGCTCCTCGTCGGGGAACACGTCGCCGAGCCGTTCGAGGTCGTCGACCGTGAAGCCGAGGCTGACAAGGGATGGCGCGAGCTCGCCGCCGTCGGGCACTCCCTGCCGATCGAGCCATGATTCGATCTCGCCCTCGCGGTCGCTGCGCTCGAGTGCACCGAGTTCGGCGGGTGCGTCGGCGCGGTCGGCGGCGAGGCGGTCGAGTTCGCGCAGTCGTTCGAGCCTCGTGCCGTAGAGGCCGAGGCGGCCCAGGTCCAACTGCGTCACCTGCAGCTTCGCGAACGCAGCCATGGCTTGGCTCGAACCGCGTTGGGCGGCGGATGCCGGATTGTTGAGCTCGTGCGCCATGCCGGCGCTGAGGCGCCCCAGCGACGCCATCTTCTCCTGCAGGATGAGCTGGTCCTGCATGCGGCTCAGCTGATCGATCGTGCGTTCGAGCGCCGCGTTCTTCTCGCGGAGTTCGCCGGATCGGGCGCGCAGGTCGCGCTCGTTCCGGCGCAGCGCCTCCTCGGCCGCCCTGCGCTCGGCGATGTCGCGGATGATGCCCGTGTAGTACCGATCCCCGTTCGCGGTCCACGTCGACAGCGAGAGCTCGATGGGGATCCGGCCGCCGCCCTTGGTCTGCGCCGTGAGCTCGACGGTCCGCCCGATCACGCGGGCCTCCCCGGTCTCGGCGTAGCGTCGCATGCCGGCGTGGTGCGCCTGGAGGTGCTCGGGAGGGATGATCAGGTCGAGCAGCTGCCCGAGCGCCTCGTCCTCGGCGTAGCCCAGGATGCGCGTCGCGGCGGAGTTCCAGGCCACGATCCGTCCGGTCCGGTCGGCCGACACGATCGCGTCGATCGCCGCCTCCGTGACCGACGGGAAGGTCTCGAGGTCGGGCGCCGCCGCTTCGGCCTCGTGCACGATCCCCGTGTAGTAGCGGTGGCCGTCGAGCACCCAGGTCGCGAGCGACAGGTTCGCGATGAATTCGCTGCCGTCGCGTCGGCGCACCGGCAGTTCGACGCTCTGGCCGATCACGTGCGCCTCGTCGGCGTGGCGGACGCGTTCGACGCTCTCGCGGAGCGCGTCGCGGAACTCGAGCGGGACGACCGTTCCGACGGGCTGGCCGACCGCCGCGTCCTCCGTGAATCCGAGCAGGGCCGTGGCGGCGGGGTTCCACGTCCGGATGATGCCGCGCGCGTCCGCGGTGATGACCGGGTCGGGCCATGGCCGCATCACGTCTCGGAACGCCGCCTCGGAACCGCGGAGCGCCGACCGGGTCCTCGAGACCGCGACGAGGCGTTCGACCCGCTCGAGCACGTCGTCGGGGTCGAACGGCGTGGAGAGCAGGTCGTCGCCCTCCGCGACTCCCCGCACCCGGGCGGCGACGTCGTCCGCGTGCGCGACGTACGCGAGCGGCGTGAGCCGGGTGTCGCGACCGGCGTGGAGCTCCGCGGCGAGCGCGAATGCACCGATCCCGTCGAGGCCGACGTCGAGGAGCACGAGGTCTGGCCGCTGCCTCACGGTCTGCGGGAGCGTCTCGTCGTTGCCGGCCAGGGTGCGGACGGCGTAGCCGGCGGCGTCGAGGAGCGCGGGCAGTTCATGCAGGATCGCCGCATCGTCGGAGACCAGCAAGATCGTTCCACGCTGCATCATCGCTCCCCCTCACGAGTCCGGTCGCGTCTGCCGGGGCGCCTGCCGACAGGCTATCGATGCGACGACGGCGGGCACGCCCCGCGTTCGGGTGCCACGTGTCCGCGTGTCCGCGTGTCCATGCGTCGGCGGCTCCTTCGGACATCCGACACCGATCCGGTCGGCCGCGGCCGCTCAGGCCGGCGTCGTCGCGAGCGCCGTGACGAGGATCGCGATCTGGCCGAGGAGCACGAACGCGCCGAGGATGATCGCCGTGAGCGACAGCCATCCCGGCCCCGCGACCGGGTCGGCACGGAACTGCCGACGCCCGACCACGCCGAGGACGATGGCGATCGCGGCGACGGGCAGGGCCCACCACGAGGGCAGCAGGAACGCGAACACGGCGAGCGCGATGCCGATGATCGCCGCGAGCGAGGGCCGCCTGGTCGGCTCCGTGTCGCCCGGGATGCCGCGACCGGGTCCGACACCGCCGGCTCCCCCGCTCACGTCGAGCCCGCCCGTCGTCCACGCCGTCGATCCGCCATGCGCCCAGTCAACCGCATGCACGGGCGGTGGGGCGGATGCCACGACCCGATGCGCGTCGGATGACGCGCACAAGCGCCGACGGGACATCCGCCACGCCCGTCGGACCCCGCATTCGGGTGCCACCGGTCCGACACGCCAGCGCGTCGCCGCACTCCCGAGCGGGCCGTCTGGCTACATTCGGCCACGAGACACGGCCGCGGGGGGCGCCGAGAAACGGAGCGAACGCGAATGACCGGACCCGAACCTGCACGCATTCCCGAGGCCGACGACGCGTCGCTCCCCGACGACGTCGCGTACCGCCCCGAGGCCATCGATGACCTCGTCGACCGCATCGTCGCGGAGGAGGTCGCCGAGCTCCGGCGCGGTTTCGCCTCCGGCGCGGAGTTCGCCGTGACGCACGGCGCCTCCTCGCGCGAGCACATGCTGCACCGGCTGGAGTGCGCCTCGATCGAATCGCACCTGGACCGCACGGCCAAGTGGACCGAGGCGCATCGGCGCCGCCTCGCGTCGAACCCGGCCTACCGCCTCCCGATGCCGACCCTGATCACCAGGCAGGCCGCGCGCGACCTCTCGGGCGTGCGGTCGTGCAGGGTGTGCTGGCCGAATCCGACGGGCGGCGAGCCTCGGCCGCTCCGTCGTCTCTCGGCGAGGAGCCTCGGGCCGCAGCACGTCGGCCACGTGCTCGCCCGGCCCGACGGCGAACCGCTCGGGACGATCGTGCGCTGGGGCGCTCGCACGGGTGCCGATCTCTTCGGCGTGGTGCACGACGAGATCGAGATCGTGACCTCGATGGGCACGGAGACCGTCGGGCCCGACGACCAGGTCGTCATCTGGGACCTGCCCACCGACGAGCAGGCCATCCGGCGCAAGGCGCAGCTCGTCCAGCGGTTCGCGGGTCGCGGCGACGGCGCGGGCGGCTGATCGGCGCGGGCGGCCGGAGCTGCGGCCCGGTCCCGGACGTCCGGGCGCCGGGACGTCCGGCGTGTCTCAGCCCTCGGTCCAGGGCTCGCGCCATCCGCCCCGCCCGGCCATGAGCGCGTCGGCGGCCGCAGGACCCCATGTACCGGGCTCGTACTCGTGCACCTCGGGCGGTGCCTCGAGCAGCGGCTCGACGACCGCCCACTCCGCGTCGATCGTCCCCTGGCTGGCGAATCGCATTCCGCCGCCGGCGAGCGCCGCCTCGAAGAGCACCTCGTACGGTGTCGGCGCCTCCCCCGGCTTCGCCGCGAATCCGACGTCGAGCTCCGCGAGCTCGGGCGCCGCGGCATCCACGCGCTGGGCGGCGAGCGCCACCCGGACCCCGAAGGTCGGACCGAGTCGCACGACGAGCTCGTTCGACGGCGGATGGTCGCCGCGCAGGCCGAACCCGAGCGACGGGGCGTCGCGGAAGACGATGCGCACCTCGGTCTGGGTCGTGCGGAGCTTCTTGCCGGTGCGGATGAGGAACGGCACGCCCGACCACCGCGGATTCTCGATCCGGAGCTCGAGCGCGGCGAACGTCTCGGTCGTCGAGTCGGCGGCCACCCCGTCGACGTCGCGGTAACCGCGGTACTGGCCGCGGACGTAGCGCGCCGGATCGGCCGGCACGACCTGGCGCAGCAGTTCGGTGCGTCGTCGACCGATCGAGGCGCGGTCGCCGGGCTCGGGCGCCTCCATCGCGACCGCGACCACGACCTGCAGCAGATGGTTGACGACGACGTCGCGGAGTGCTCCGACCGGATCGTAGAAGTGTCCGCGGTCGTCGACGCCGAACGCCTCGGTCATCGAGATCTGCACGTGGTCGATGTGGTCGCGGTTCCAGGTCGGCGCGAGCAGCGTGTTCGCGAAGCGCAGGAACGGGATCTCCTCGAGCCCGACCTTGCCGAGGTAGTGGTCGACACGCAGCAGCTGCGATTCGTCGACGACCGCGTGCAGCTCGTCGGCGAGGGCCCTCGCCGACGCGAGGTCGTGTCCGAACGGCTTCTCGATCACGAACCGGGCGTTCGCGGCGAGGTCGGCCGCAGCGACCCCCTTGACGACGGTCGCGAACAGGTTCGGCGGCACCTCGAGGTAGAACAGCGGATGCCGCGCCCCGCCCATCGCCTCCTTCACGCCGTCGTACGTCTCGGGCGTTCCGAAGTCGCCGTGCACGTACGACATCCGGTCCATGAGGCGCCCGAACACCGACTCGTCGATCTCCTCGCCGGTCGCCGAGATGCTCTCGCGGGCGCGCTCGGCGAGCCGGTCCTTCGTCCAGTCCTCGAACGCGACCCCGATGATCGGGCAGTACAGCAGTTCCCGCTTCTCGAGCCGGTACAGCGATCGGAACGTCATCACGCGGGCGAGGTCGCCGGTGATGCCGAAGATCACCAGGACGTCGCGGCGAGCGGTCGTGTCATCCGTTGCCCCCATGGGCGGCAGTCTGGCCGAGCGCACCGACGGCGACAAGGGCGGATGCCTCGTGCGGCCGGTCCCTCGTGCCGGGCCGGCTGCTCGCCGCCGCCTAGACTGAACGGGCACTCGCGGGAGTGGTGAAATCGGCAGACACGCAGGATTTAGGTTCCTGTGCCTTCGGGCGTGAGGGTTCAAGTCCCTCCTTCCGCACTCGACTCGACTCGACTCGACTCGACTCGGGCGGTCGGCCCTCCCCCGGACGACCTCGCCCGCGCGGCTACGATGACCCCGTGTCCGAGACCGCCGAGCCGCCCGCCATCCCACCCGGCACCTACGAGCACTACAAGGGTCACCGATACGAGGTCCTCACCCTCGCCCGCCACAGCGAGACCGAGGAGTGGCTCGTCGTCTACCGTCAGCTCTACGGCGACCACGGCGTCTGGGTGCGGCCCGCCGACATGTTCGCGGAGCACGTCGAGGTGGACGGCGGGCTCGTGCCCCGCTTCCGTCGCGTCGAGTCGTCGGGTGCGGATGCCGCGGCCGGGCCGCCGGCGGACGTGCCGGCCTCACGGCGGATTCGGGGGCTGCCCGATCGCCGTGAGGCATCCGCTCGGTAGACTGCACGAACACCCCAGCCGACCGAGGCCGGCGGTCGCCGCGTCCGACGACAGGAGCACCACGCCGTGATCCACACCGCGCTCATCCCCTGGCTCGACCCGGAGACGATCATCCAGGGCGCCGGGCCGTGGGCGCTACTCGTGGTCTGCTTCATCGTGTTCGCCGAGACCGGCCTGCTCGTCGGGTTCCTGCTGCCCGGCGACACGCTGCTCGTCATCTCGGGCCTGCTGTCGAATCCCGAACTGGTCCCACCGGCCGGCGTGTTCGGGGTCTCGGTCTGGCTCGTCGCCCTGCTCATCGGCGTCTCCGCGTTCGTCGGCGGCGAGGTCGGCTACGAGATCGGCCATCGCGGCGGCCCGAAGGTGTTCGAACGCAAGGAGAGCGGGCTCTTCAGCGTCAAGAACGTCGAACGCACGAACGCGTTCTTCGAGCGGTTCGGCGGCCTCACGATCATCCTCGCCCGCTTCGTGCCCATCGTGCGCACGTTCGCACCGGTCGCCGCGGGCGTCGGCCACATGAACCGCGGCCGCTACACGCTGTACAACTTCATCGGCGCGGTGCTCTGGGGCTTCGGCCTGACGATGTTCGGCTACGCGGTCAGCTTCATCCCGCCGGTCGCCTACCTCGTGCGCGAGTACATCGACCTGATCCTCCTCGTCGCGGTCGGAGGCACGGCGCTCGTCACGGCCTGGCACTACTTCAGCGAGCGTCGCAAGGCGAAGAAGGCCGCGGCCGCCGGCGAAGACGTCATCACCGACGAGGAGGAGGCCCAGGAACTCGTGCTCGACCCCGACGTGTTCGATCGCCCGCCGCACCTCGACGGCGACCACCCGCACCACGGCGACGGCCACCACGGCGACGACCGACCGCCGCACGACGGACGCTGAGCCGAATCAGCCCGCGAACCACCCCGTCGCGCCCACGGTCTCGCCCATGCGCGGCACGTACTGGTCGAAGTACACCCGCGAGATGAGTTCGCGCCGGCTGCGGACGCCCGCCTTGTCGAACACCGACTTCAGGTGGTCCTGCACGGTGTAGGCCGAGACGTGGAGCGTGGAGGCGATCTCCTTGGTCTCCACGCCTTGAAGCACGAGGCGCGTGACATCGCGCTCACGCTGGGTGAGGCCGAACGCGGCGACCACCAGCGAGACGATCTCGGGGGGACGCGCCTCCTCGATGGTGACGACCACGTCGCCGGTCGCGCCGGCGGCGCCGCGCAGCGGCGACGCGTGCAGCAGCAGCCAGACGCCGGAGCCGGTGCGGACCCGCGCGCGGGCGGGCGGCGTCTCGGGTGAGCCGAGCGTGCGTCGCGCGGCGCCGACGAGCGAGGTCACGAGGCTCAGCGGGTCCCCGCCGTGCGCGTTCCCGCGCAGCTGCTCGAGCCGCTCCTCGGCGCCGACGCTGATCTGCGCGATGCCGTCGTTCGCGTCGACGATGACGACGGCGGGTCCACCGGTCTCGCCGAGCGGGATCGCATCGTGCGCGAGGCGGGTGAGGATGCCCGAGCGGACGCCCCGAGCGAACGACTCGGACAGCGAACCGAGGAACTCGACCTCGTCGGCGGTGAACGCCGGATCGTCGCTGCCGCGGAAGATCGCGAGGCATCCCCAGACGGCGGTGCCGTCGCGGAACAGCAGGCGGGCCTCGTCGGCGAAGCCGTAGTGCGGTCGCATGAGCCGCGCCATCCGCTCTGATCGATCGATCTCGGCCGACTCGGTCGCGCGCATGCCGATCGCCTTCTGGTCGCTGCCCGCGAGCGATCGGAACGACGTGGGCTCCTCGGAGCCGTACTCGATGATCCCGAAGAGCCGGTCGTGCTCGTTGTGCGCCGTCAGCGCGCCGTACTTCCGCGCACTCGTGAGCATCATGGTGGCCGGATCGTGGGTGCCGACGCACGCGCCGACCCAGGGCACGGCGCGACGGACCGAGTCGGTCGCCTCGCCGATGAAATCGTCGAGATCGAGCCCGGCGCGCGCGAGCACGTCGAGGTCGCCCCGCACGCGGGCCCCGGTCAGCTGGGGAATCACGCGTTCAGTATGCGCCTCGACGGGCCCGACCGGTATCCCAGATCGCTGGGAGTCGCAAGGCCCCGCGCGCTGGGGTCGCCGATTCCCCGGCCGATCGGGATACCGCTGACCGTCGCCGGCCGCGCACGATGTCCGTCGTGACCACCACCACGACCATCGAGACCGGGTCCGTCGACGACCGCGGCGAGCTCCTGCACGCCGACGACGCGACCGCGCAGCTGTGCCTCTCGCTCGTCCGGCTCGAGGCGGCGCTCGTCGAGCGCGGCCTGGAGCTCGGGGCGGTGACGCAGGTGCGCATCCACGCGACCGAACCGGGGTCCGCGTCGGAACTGGTCGAGCTCGTGCTCGAGCGGTTCGGCACGGGCAGGGCCGCGCCGGTCGTCGCCTGGGTCTCCGCCGCTCGCCACGAGGTGCCGGGAATGCTCGTCCGCCTCGCCGCGGACGTGGCGGTCACCACGCCGACCCGAGAACCGACCACCAACCGTCCCATGAACCGAAGGACCGACATGAACCCCTCACTCACCGACACCTCGACGCTCCGCGACGCCGGAACCGTGCACCTGCCCGGCGACCCCGGCTTCGAGGCGGCGACCGTCCCATGGAACCTCGCCGTCGTCCAGCGCCCAGCGGCCGTCGCCGTGCCGCGCACGGTCGACGAGGTCGCCCGCGTGGTCGCCTCGGCGACCGAGCTCGGACTCCGCGTCGCACCGCAGAGCACCGGCCACGGCGCCGCGGCGCTCGCCGCCGGCTCGCTCGACGACGTCGTGCTCGTCCGCCTGCACGAGCTGACCGGCGTGAGCATCGACCCCGCCGCCCGCACCGCCCGGGTGCTCGGCGGCACGCTGTGGCGCGACGTCGTCGCGGCGGCGGCCCCGCACGGCCTCGCCGCGCTGCACGGCAGCGCCGGCGACGTCGCCGTGGCGGGCTACGTGCTCGGCGGCGGCCTGTCGTTCTACGGCCGGGCACACGGACTCGCATCCTCGCACGTGCGCGCCGTCGAGCTCGTGACGGCCGACGGCACAGTCGTCCGCGCGAGCGAGCACGATCGCCCCGACCTGTTCTGGGCCCTGCGCGGAGGCGGGGGCGGCAACTTCGGCGTCGTCGTCGCCGTGGAGATCGACCTCATCCCCGTGCCCGACGTCGTCGCCGGCATGCTGCTCTGGGACCTGTCGAAGGGATCCGAGGTGGCCCGCGCGTGGGCGCGGTGGACGGCCGACCTGCCGGAATCCGTGACGACGTCGCTGCGCTTCCTGCGATTCCCGCCCGACCCGGCGATGCCGCCGTTCCTCAGCGGTCGCAGCCTCGTCGTGATCGACGGCGCGATCCTCGAGGACGACGACCGGGCGGCGGAGCTCCTCGCGCCCCTCCGCGCCCTCGCACCCGAGGTCGACACGTTCGGGCGAATGCCCGCCGCGGGCCTCGTCGACGTGCACATGGACCCGCCGGGGCCGGTCCCCTCCGTGAGCGACCACGCGATGCTGGGCGACCTGCCCGACGCCGCGATCGACGCCCTCGTCGCGGTCGCCGGCGCCGGCGTGGAGATCCCGCTCATCTGCGCCGAGCTGCGCCACCTTGGCGGTGCGCTCGCCCGGCCAGGCCACGGCGCTCTCGCACGCCTCGACGGCGCGTATGCGCTGTTCGCCCTCTCGCCCGCCCCGACGCCCGAGATGGCGGCGATCGGCGAATCGGTCACGAGCTCGGTCGTCGCCGCCCTCGCTCCCTGGGCGAACGGCAGCCTGTTCCTCAACTTCGCCGACCGAGGTGTCGACGTCGCGACCGGGTTCGACGCCGATGCCTGGGCACGACTCGTCGAGGTGCGTCGCACCGTCGACTCCGACGGCGTCTTCGCCGCCGCCCACCCGATCGGCGACCGCCGATGACCCCCACCACCACCGGCCACACCGCCACCACCGGCACCACCGAACCGAAGGAGATCACCACCATGTCCATCCGTCGCCTCACGGCCGCCGGCGCGCTCGTCGCACTCGCCGTCGCCATCCCGGCCCTGCCTGCACAGGCCGCACCCGCCGGCGAACTGCCCCGGCCCGACCACGCGAGCCAGGCCGCACTCGTCGCGCAGGTCCGCGCCGCCACGGCGCGCTTCCACGACGTCGAGGTCGCCCTCGCCGAGGGCTACGTCGACACGCACGAGTGCTCGAGCAGCCCCGACGGCGCCATGGGCATCCACTTCGTGAACCCCGCGCTCATCGCGCCGGGCGCACCGGTCGACCCGACGCGGCCGCCGGTGCTGATGTACGGCCCGTCGGCCTCGGGCGAGCTCGAGCTCTGGGGCGTCGAGTTCTTCGAGCCGGATGTCGGCCAGCCGACGCCCGTGTTCGGAACCGTCACGTTCGACGGCCCGATGCCCGGCCACGACCCGGAGATGCCGGTGCACTACGACCTCCACGTCTGGACGGGCAAGCACAACCCGAGCGGCCTGTACGCGCCGTTCAACCCGTCGCTGTCCTGCTGAGCAGGCGGATGCCGCACGCCGGTCGTCCTCGTTCGAGGGCGGCCGGTTCGCGGCATCCGTCTCTATATCGCATTGCGATATAACGCTGAGCGACATACACTTCGACCAGACCCGATACGCGGCATCCGCCGCAGTGGAGGTGGTCGAGATGAACGAACGCAACCGACGCACGTGGTGGATCGTCGGCGCCGTCGCCGCCTTCGCGGTCGGCGCCCTGTCGTGGGTGCAGTCGATCGGCTACTGGATGCAGCGGGGGGCCGGTGCCGCCGAACCGGCGTTCCTGTTCATCGACCACGACGGACCGAGCGTGACCGGGGCATTGCTCGGCACCGTGTTCCTGGCGATCGGCGCACTCTGCGCGGTCATGGCCGCGCGCCGCTCGCGCCGCACCACCTGATCGGGACCGATCACGCGGGGCGGGGTTCGCTCCGCCGCACCCGAGCGCCGGACGGGATCGGCGTGAGCGCGAGCGCCGCGCCGAGCAGGACCGACGTCGCCGGGACGAGCCACACGGAGACGACCATCGCGGGACCGCGGACGAAGGCCTCCATCGGCATGCCGGTGGCGAATCCGAGCAGTGCCACGACCATGAGCAGCACCAGGCTGCCCGCGACCGCGAGCGGCGCGAAGCTGAGCACGCCGAGTGCGCGCGTCCGAAGGGCGATGACGCCCGCCGCGATGAGCACGGCGAGGATCACGAGGAAGCCCGGACCGAGGAGGAGTCCGCCGACGAGGTCGAACGCACCCCGCCACGCCGAGACCGTCGGCAGGGCGTACGCGAACATGGCGGCGCCCCCGAGGCCGACCATCGCACTGCCGAGCACGGCGGCGATGCGCAACGTCGACGAGGTCGCCGGAGAGGCGGTGGCGAGCCGATGCACGAGCGCGAGGAGCCCGATCGCGGTCAGCACGGCTCCGACGAGGACGATCGTCGGGTGCACGGCGACGTCGCTCGAGTCGAATCCGACCACGGCACCGGTCTCGCGGACGAGGCCCCAGAATCCGTAGCTCGAGTAGCTCGCCACCATCATGGGCAGGCCGATCGCGATCGCGATGCCGGCGCCGAGGCCGGCGAGGTTGAAGTGCATGACGGACTCCTTCCGTGCGTGTTCCCGCATCGCCGCCAGCAGCAGGTCGACGACGATCCGCGTCCGCGCCGACCGCGCCGACCCGGCGCCCTGCGACTGCGCCTCACGCACGGTGTCGCGGGCGAGCACCCGGATCTCCTCCCCGTACTCGGAGCGGAACTCTCCCGGCAGCATCAGCATCGCGGCACCGAACAGGCGCCCCTCGATGCCGGGCGAGGACATCAGACCTCACCCCACCCGGTGAGCAGTCGCTTGAGGGCCGCCTGGCGGGCGAGCGCCGCGACGCGCGCGGCCTCCGCCGCCGCGACGCGCTCGCCGAAGCCGGTGATGCGGTAGTACTTGCGTCGTTCGTCGTCGAGCTCGGGGTCGACCCGCGTGGCCGCCTCCTCGATGAGCCCGAGCGTGCGAAGCCGCTTGATCGCCCCGTAGAGCGTTCCGGGCGCGAGCACGATCGATCCCTCGGTGCGCTCGCGCACCTCGCGCATGATGCCGTACCCGTGCCGTTCCTCATCGGCCAGCGAGAGCAGGATGTGGAACACCGGCTCCGTCAGCGGGAGCAGGTCCTTCGGCTGGCTCTCGGTGCTCATCGTCCCTCGCTCGTCGTATGTATCGGAGTGCGGTATATCGCGTCACGATACATCCGACGCCGGCGAGCGTCAAGGATGCGATCAGGGATTCAGGCGTGCGTCGTCGACTCGCGGCGGCCGCGACCCGACGGCTCGAGCTGGAAGGTCGAGTGCTCGACGTCGAAGTGCTCGTCGAGGCATCCGCCCAGCTCGTCGAGCAGGGCCCCGACGCGGCCCTCGGCGAACACCGCCGGTTCGACCTCGACGTGCGCGCTGAAGATGTGCGCGCCGGTCGTGATCGCCCACACGTGCACGTCGTGCACGGCGACCACGCCGTCGGTGCCGAGGATGTGGTCGCGGATCTCCGCGACATCCGTCTCGGCCGGAACGGACTGGCTGAGCACCCGCATGACGTCGCGCAGCAGCACGAGCGCGCGCGGCACGATGAGCCCGGCGATGAGGAGCGACGCGATGGGATCGGCGGCGTCCCACCCCGTGACGAGGATCACGATCGCCGCGGCGATCACGAGCACCGAGCCGACCGTGTCGCCGAGCACCTCGAGGTAGGCGCCGCGCAGGTTGATCGACTGCGACGCGCCGCCGCGCAGCACGAGGAGCGCCGCGATGTTCGCCAGGAGCCCGACGATCGCGATGACGAGCATCGGGCCGCCCGCGACCTCGTGCGCCTCGCCCGACGCACCCGAGGCGAGCCGGCCGATCGCGCTCGCGGCCACCGCGACCGCGACGACGACGAGCAGCACGCCGTTGAACAGCGCCCCGAACACCTCGAAGCGCCGGAAGCCGTAGGTCTGCCGGTCGTTCGCGGGCCGCGCGGCGACGATCGCCGCGCCGAGCGCGACGACGAGGCCGAGCAGGTCGCTCGTCATGTGGCCCGCATCGGCGAGCAGTGCGAGCGAGCCGGTCAGCAGGCCGCCGACGACCTGCACGACGACGAACGCCGCGATGATCGCGATCGCGATCCCGAGGCGGCGTCGGCCGGCGACGTGCGCGTCGGCGGCGTGGTCGTGCGAGTGTCCCATCCCCTCAAGCGTAGGCACGGATGGCGCGGCCCGCCGTTGATGGGAACGAGACCCGTTCTCACCCGCGGCCCGGTGCCACGATGCCGGTCTCGTACCCGAGCATCACGGCGTGCACGCGGTCGCGCACGCCGAGCTTCATCAGGACGTGTCCGACATGCGTCTTCACGGTCGACTCCGACAGGTACAGCGCAGCCGAGATCTCGGCGTTGCTGAGGCCGCGGGCGATCGCGGCGAACACCTCGAGCTCGCGCTCGGTGAGCACCTCGAGGCGCGGGTCGCGTTCGGCGCGCTCCGCAGGCGAGGGCGGCGCGGGCGGGGCGGCCGCCGCGCCCCCGGGCAGCTTCGCCGCGAAGAGGTCCAGCATGCGACGGGTGACGCGCGGCTCGACGATCGCGTCGCCCGCGGCCACGGTGCGGATCGCGTGCACCAGTTCGGCAGGACGCGCGTTCTTCAGCAGGAAGCCGCTCGCCCCCGCACGCAACCCGGAGAACGCGTACTCGTCGAGGTCGAACGTCGTGAGGATCAGCACGTGGACCTCGGGCAGGCGCCGGGTGATCCGCTCGGTGGCGGCGATCCCGTCCATCCTCGGCATGCGGACGTCCATCACGACGACGTCCGGGACGAGGGCCTCCGCGAGTTCGACGGCCTCGGCACCGTCGTCGGCCTCTCCGACGACCTCGAACCCGGGTTCGTTCTCGAGCACCATCCGGAAGCCCACCCTGATGAGGGGCTGGTCGTCGACGAGGAGGACCCTGAGCGTCACCCGCCCCTCATCCATCATCGCCGCCCCGTTCCGTCGGGAGCACCGCCCGCACGCGCCACCCGCCCGAAGGCAGCGGGCCGGCCTCGACCGAACCGCCGAACACCGAGGCGCGCTCCGCCATGCCGATGAGACCGCGTCCGGTGCCGACCGCAGCGGGCGCCCCGCGACCGTCGTCCGCGACCGTCACGACGGTCGCGGACTCGTCGGAGTCCACGACGACGTCGACCCGCTCGGCGTCGGGCGCGTAGCGCAGGGCGTTGGTCAGCGCCTCCTGGACGATCCGGTACACCGCGAGATCGCGCTGCGGGTCGGCGTCGGCAGTCCCGCGGACGGTGAATCGCAGGGGCAGCCCCGCCTCGCGGAAGCCCGACACGAGGTCCGCGAGCGCGTCCCGTCCGGGCGCCGGTTCGAGCGCGGCCGGTCCGTCGGTGACCTCACCGAGCACGGAGAGCACCTGCCTCATGTCGCGCTGGGCCTCGCGACCGGTGTCGGCGAGCCGATCGATCGCACGCCGCGCCGAATCCGGGTCGCGATCGAGCGCGGCGGCCGCGCCGTCGGCGAGGGCGACGATCACCGACAGGCTGTGCGCGACGATGTCGTGCATCTCCCTCGCGATCCGACTCCGCTCGTCGAGCGTCGCGATGCGCGCGAGGTTGTCTCGGTCGCGCGCGAGCTGCTCGGCGCGCTCGGTGAGGACGCGGACGCGTTCCGCCCGTTGCCACGTGTTCGCCCCGAGCAGGACGCCGACCACATCGGCCATCGCGATCGTGAGCAGGACCAGCGGGATGTCGAAGGCGCCCGGCGCCCCGAGCCTGGCCTCGAGCACGGGCAGCCAGAGGAAGAGGCTCGCGCCGGTCGCGGCGAACGCGGCCGCCCCGGCGAGCCATCCGGCGGTGGGCGAGCGGAATGCGGCCACGGCGTACAGCGCGATCGGCACCGCGAGCACCAGGTTGGACTCCGCCGAGAATCCGAGCACGGTAGTGAGGAGCGTCACCGCGACGAGCACGGTGATCGGAGCGCGGCGGCGGAACAACAGGGCGACCGCGGTGCCCGCGATGGTCACGACCTGCCACGCCGTGACCTCGGTCCCCTCGGTCATGACGTCGGAGATCAGCGTGACCACGACGATCGTCGTGAACACGAGCGAGACCGCGGCGTCGACCAGCCACGGCTGCGACGCGAAGACCCGTCTGAGCGGGCCGCCCGCGGGCACGGTGCCACCATCGGCCGGGCTGCCCGCCCGGCCGATGGTGCGTGCCCGTTCGGCCATCACACGTCTCGTCTCGCGAACCGCGCTCCGCCCAGTGCCACCGAGCCGACGGTCCACGCGAGGAGGACGAGTCCGCCCGTGACGATCGGCTGCCAGCCGGACTGGGCCGCGGATTGGAACAGCATCATACCGGCGGTGCTGGGCAGCCAGGCGGCGAGTTCCGCGCCGATGCCGGGCACGATCGGGAGGAGCGCCGGGGCGAGCATCAGCACTCCGAGCACCGTGCCGGCACCCGCCGCCGTGCTGCGGAACAGCGACCCGATCGCGGTCGAGAGCATCGCGATGAGTGCGACGAACACCGTGCCGCCCGCGAGCACCTGCAGGACGTCGAGGTCGAGGATCGTCGAACCCAGTCCGAACGACGCGAGCTGCGATTGTGCGAGGAAGAACGAGGCGACCGCCCCGACGAGTCCGACCGCCGCGCCGATCACGGCGGCGACGAGCAGTTTCGCCGCGAACACCGGCGTTCGCCGCGGCGCGGCGGACAACGTCGCGGCGAGCAGGCCGGTCGACCGTTCCGGCCCGACGAGCAGCACGCCGAGGAGCGCGACGAAGGAGTAGGCGAACATGAACGCGAGGCCTAGCACGCCGAGGCTCGGCACCGCGCCGTAGTTGTCGGCGAGCACGGCGGTGGGGTCGGGCACCTCCGAAGCGGGCGCCAGCGTGACGATGAACAGGATGCCGGCAGCGAACAGCAGGACGGCGGCGACGGCGGCGGCCGCCGTCCAGTACGTCGAGCGGACGGTTGCGGCCTTGATCCACTCGGCGCGGACGAGGTGCCGGAAGGCGAGGCGTGGCGCGCGAGCAGGGGGTGCGGCGGATGAGGTGGACATGACGATTGATCCTTCGATGACGTGGGGGTTTGCTCAGGCCGCGGGTGCGGCGGCCGCGTACTCGAGCGCGGAGTCGGTGAGCGAGAGGTACGCCTCCTCGAGCGAGGCGGTGTGGGTGACCAGTTCGTGCAGCAGCACGTCGTGGTCCCTGGCGATCGCTGCGATCGTCGCGGCGTCGATTCCCGTGACCTCGAGTTCGTCTGCCGCCACCGTCGTGACCGCGACACCCGGCGCGACGAGCGCCGGGGCGAGCCGGTTTGCCTCCGGGGCCTTCACGAGGACCCGGTCGGCGCCCACGCGGGAGAGCACGTCGGCCATCGGTGCGTCGGCGAGGAGCCGCCCGCGTCCGATGACGATGAGGTGATCGGCGGTCTGCGCCATCTCGCTCATGAGGTGCGATGAGACGAACACGGTGCGGCCCTCTGCGGCGAGGCTGCGCAGGAAGGTTCGGACCCAGACGATGCCGTCGGGATCGAGCCCGTTGATGGGTTCGTCCAGCATGAGCGTCCGTGGATCACCGAGCAGCGCGGCGGCGAGCCCGAGACGCTGGTGCATGCCGAGCGAGAACGTCCCGACGCGCCGACCGGCGACGGCCTCGATGCCGGTGAGGCGGAGGACCTCGTCGACGCGAGCTCGGCCGAGGCCGTGGGTCGCGGCCAGCGCGAGCAGGTGGGCGCGCGCGGTTCGCCCGGGATGGGCGTGGTCGGGCCCGAGGAGCGTGCCGAGCTCGGTGATGGGCGCGACGTGCTCGGCGATGGCCTTCCCGTTCACCCGGGTCGAACCCGAGGTCGGGCGTACGAGGCCCGCGATGGCGCGCATCGTCGTCGACTTGCCGGCGCCGTTCGGGCCGAGGAATCCGGTGACGACACCGGGCCGCACCGTGAACGAGAGATCGTCGACGGCGACCGTCGCGCCGAAGCGCTTGGTGAGGTGGGTTGCTTCGATCATGATGACCGGCCACTCCTTCGATTCGAGTGCTCCGGCCGGATGCCCCGGTCCGGAGTTCATGCGTCGAAGGTAGGTCGGTCCCACTCGGTCGTCGTCGGCCCGCGGTGCCGTCCTCGGCGGAGCCACTCGTACCGTAGGACGAGTCCCGCGGCACCGGATCAGTCGGCGGCGATCAGCCGAACCGCGCGACGCGCTCCAGCTCGGGCAGCA
This sequence comes from Agromyces sp. GXQ0307, assembly GCF_044769845.1. Taxonomy (NCBI): domain Bacteria; kingdom Bacillati; phylum Actinomycetota; class Actinomycetes; order Micrococcales; family Microbacteriaceae; genus Agromyces; species Agromyces sp. GXQ0307. The sequence goes on from NZ_JBIZVY010000003.1 coordinate 712,176, forward strand.
GCGCACGGAACGCCCGCGCCCGGTGGCTGTGCGCGTTCTTCACCTCGGGCGCGAGCTCGGCGGCCGACACGTCGAAGCCGTCGGGCAGGAAGATCGGGTCGTACCCGAACCCGTTCACGCCCGCGCGCTCGGTCGCGATGCGCCCGGGCCACGTGCCGACGGCGGCGAACTCGTGCGGCTCGCCGCCCGCGGCATCCGGCACCACTAGGGCGATGGTGCAGTGGAAGTGCGCCGCACGGTGCGGGTGGCGGATGTCGCCGAGCTGCGCGAGCAGCAGCTCGAGGTTCGCCTCGGCGCCGCGGCCGGGGCCAGCCCAGCGCGCCGAGAAGATGCCGGGCGAGCCGCCCATGACGTCGACCGCGATGCCGGAGTCGTCGGCGAGTGCGATGCGGCCGGTGTGGGATGCCGCGGCGCGCGCCTTGATGAAGGCGTTCTGGTCGAACGACGTGCCGTCCTCGACGGGCTCGGGCCCGTCGTACGGGAGCACGGTCAGGCCGGGCAGGGCCTCGCCGAGGATGTGCTGGAACTCGGCGACCTTGTGCGCGTTGTGCGTGGCGAGGACCACCTCGAGCGGCTGCGACATCCGACGGCCCTCGATCAGCCCGCGGCGCCCGCGCCGGCCTCACCCGCGGCCGCCCCGCCGGGCTGCGACTCGAGCGCGGCCCGCTGGATCGAGGCGAGCTCGGCCGTGCCCGCGAGCGCGAGGTCGAGCAGCTGGTCGAGCTCGCGCCGGTCGAACGGCGCGCCCTCGGCGGTGCCCTGCACCTCGACGAAGAGGCCGCGGCCGGTGGCGACGACGTTCATGTCGGTCTCGGCACGTACGTCCTCGACGTAGGCCAGGTCGAGCATGGGCGTGCCGTCGATGATGCCGACCGACACGGCCGAGACGGTGTCGATGAGCGGCGTCGCCTTCTGCGCGATGAACTTCCGGCCGCGTGCCCACTCGATGGCGTCGGCGAGCGCGACGTACGCGCCCGTGATCGCCGCGGTGCGCGTGCCGCCGTCGGCCTGCAGCACGTCGCAGTCGATCTGGATGGTGTTCTCGCCGAGCGACTTCATGTCGACGACGGCGCGCAGGCTCCGCCCGATGAGCCGGCTGATCTCGTGCGTGCGACCGCCGATGCGGCCCTTGACCGACTCGCGGTCGTTGCGCGTGTTCGTGGAACGCGGCAGCATCGCGTACTCCGCGGTGACCCAGCCCTTGCCCTTGCCGGTCATCCAGCGCGGCACGCCGTTGGTGAAGCTCGCGGTGCAGAGCACCTTGGTATTCCCGAACGAGATGAGCGCGCTGCCCTCGGCGTGCGCGCTCCAGCCGCGCTCGATGACGACGTCGCGGAGCGCGTCGGGAGTGCGGCCGTCGGCGCGCACGAGGTCGGGGGTCTCGGTCACTGGGTTCTCCTGTCGGTGACGGATGCCGCTGCCGCGGCCGGAAGCGTGAGCACGCCGGTCTGCACGAGTTCGACCTGCGAGATCTCGGGGCCGATGAGGCGGTGCGCGAGGTCGAGGAAGGCGGCGCTCGAGCCGCCCGTCGCCTCGAAGCGGTGCACGGGGGGTTCGGGCGAGCGGCGCTCGAGGCCCTGGGAGACGAGCACGCGGTACACGTCGTTCGCGGTCTCGACGTCGCTCGAGACGAGGCTCACGCCCTCCCCCATGACGTAGGAGATGGCGCCCTTCAGGAACGGGTAGTGCGTGCAGCCGAGCACGAGCGTGTCGACGCCCGCGGCGCGGAGCGGCGCGAGGTACTCCTCGGCGACCGCGAGCACCTCGGGCCCGGTCGTGACGCCCGACTCGACGAACTCGACGAACCGGGGGCACGCGGCCGACGACAGCTCGAGGTGCGGCGCGGCGGCGAACGCGTCGTCGTACGCGCGCGACTGCACGGTCCCGGCGGTGCCGATCACGCCGACGCGCCCGGTGCGGGTCGTCGCGACGGCGCGCCGCACCGCAGGTTGGATGACCTCGACGACCGGCACGTCGTAGCGCTCGCGCGCGTCGCGGAGCATGGCCGACGACGCGGTGTTGCACGCGATCACGAGCATCTTCACGCCCTGCGCGACGAGGTCGTCGAGCACGGCGAGCGCGTAGCGGCGCACGTCGGCGATCGGCTTCGGCCCGTAGGGCGAGTGCTCGAGGTCGCCGACGTAGAGGATCGACTCGTTCGGGAGCTGGTCGCGCACCGCGCGGGCGACGGTGAGGCCGCCGACCCCCGAGTCGAAGATCCCGATCGGTGCATCACTCACGAGGCACCAGCCTAGATCAGGCGCGCCCGGCGTCGCCCTCGCCCGGAGTCGTGCCCGCCGCGTACGCCGCGCGCACGGCGCGTGCGATGCGGCCAGACGCCGGATGCCGGTGGTTCCGGTGCCACGCTAGGCGCACCTCCAGCGGCGGCGCGTCGCCGATCGGCACGAACACGACGCCGGGGCGCGGAAGGTGGTGCGCGGTCGCCTCCGAGGTGACGCCGATCGCGTCGCCGGCGGCGATGAGGTCGAGCCACTCCTCGACGTCGCCGCTCCACGTGAGCGGCGGCGCCGCGATGCCCCTCGATTCCCAGAGCTCGGTCGTCGTCGTGCCCGAGCGCCGGTCGACCGCGACCTCCCACGGTGTGAGGTCGGCCAGCGCGACGCTCTCGCGGTCGGCGAGCGGATGGTCGATCGGGAGCGCGGCGACCCGCCGCTCGCGCCCGACGACCTCCGACTCCAGCTCGGGCGGCAGGACGGGGTGCCGCACGACGGCGAGGTCGACGTGCCCGTCGAGGAGGCCGGCGTCGCGCGAGTTGATCCGCACGAGCCGGATCGGGCTCGCCGGGTGCCCGTGGTTCCACTCCCTGAGGACCGCCGTCGTGTGCGCGCCGAGCGCCGCCCACGCGTACCCGATCCGGATCACGGCGCGGTCGCCGCGTACGGATGCCACGGCGCGGTCGAGCTCCGCCGTGACGCGCCGCGCGACGCCGGCGAGCATGGTGCCCGGCTCGGTCGGCTCGACGCGCCGGGTCGTCCGGTGCATCAGGGTGGCACCGACCGCGCGCTCGAGGGCGGCGAGCGACCTGGAGACGGCGGCCTGCGACATCCCGAGGCGGTCTGCGGCGGCGGTGAACGACCGCTCGTCGTCGACGGCGATGAGGACGCGGAGGTGGCGCAGCTCCAGTTCCATGCACGTAGCGTATCAATGGTCTCCGATTGCATTTCCCAACGCGTCAATGCCGACGTAGCGTGAGCGGCATGACTCGGATGAACGGGGACGGGATCGGCGGCGCGGCCGCGGTCGTCGGGGGCGCGGCATCCGTGCAGGTCGGCGCGGCGATCGGCGCGACGATCTTCCCCCTGGTCGGCCCGGCCGGGGTCGTCGCCCTCCGCCAGGCGGTGGCGGCCGTCGCGCTGCTCGCCGTCGCGCGCCCGCGCCGTCGCGACCTCACGTGGTCCGTGCTGCGACCGGCGATGCTCCTCGGCGGCGTGCTCGTCGTCATGAACCTCGCCCTGTACGCCGCGGTCGAACGCATCGGCCTCGGCCCGGCGGTCACGATCGAGTTCCTCGGTCCGCTCGCCCTCGCGATCCTCGGATCCCGCCGCCGCATCGACCTCGTCGCCGCCGTGCTCGCCGCCGCGGGCGTCGTGCTCCTCACGGGCACGGTGCCCGGCATCGATCCGTTCGGCATCGCGTTCGCCCTCGCCGCCGCGGCCGCCTGGGCGGCCTACATCCTCCTGAGCCAGCGCGCGGGCCGGTCGCTGCCCGGCGTGCAGGCCACCGCGGTCGCGACCACGGTCGCGGCGATCCTCACGGCGCCGCTCCTCGTGGTGGTGCTCCTCGGCCTCGAGCCCGGCGCGATCGCGCTGGTGCTCGGCGTCGGCGCGATCGCGGGGCTGTTGTCGTCCGCGATCCCGTACTCGATCGACCTCATGGTGCTCCGACGGATGCCACGCCAGCGGTTCGCCGTCCTGCAGAGCGTGCACCCCACGGCCGCCGCGCTCGCCGGACTCGTCGTCCTCGGCGAGGCGCTCGCCGCCTGGCAGCTCGTCGGGCTCGCGCTCGTCACCGCCGCGAACGTGCTCGCCGTCGGGTTCCGCTCCCGCACCCGCGCACGCGCCCGTGCACGTGCCGGTGCCGGAGCCCGTCGGCCGGAGGCCCCGCCGCGCGCCGCTGCCGCGGCATCCTGACCCCCTCGCACTAGGCTGGCCGGGTGACCGGGTCTGCTGCGCTGTTCACCGACCGCTACGAGCTCACCATGGTGGATGCCGCCCTGCTCGACGGCACCGCCCACCGCGAGAGCCTCTTCGAGGCGTTCGCACGGCGCCTGCCCGACGGGCGCCGGTACGGCATCGTCGCGGGCACCGGGCGCCTGCTCGAGCTCATCGAGCGCTTCCGCTTCGAGGACGCCGAGCTCGAGTTCCTCCGCGAGCAGCGCGTGGTGCGCGACGAGACCCTCGACTGGCTCGCCGACTACCGCTTCCGCGGCGACGTGTGGGGCTACCGCGAGGGCGAGGCCTACTTCCCGGGCTCGCCGCTCGTGACGATTCAGGCCTCCTTCGCCGAGGCCGTCATGCTCGAGACCCTGGTGCTCTCGGTGCTGAACTACGACTCCTCGGTCGCGAGCGCCGCCGCTCGCATGGTGTCGGTCGCGCTCGGTCGCCCGATCGCCGAGATGGGTTCGCGCCGCACCAACGAGGGTTCGGCGGTCGCCGCCGCCCGCGCGGCGTACATCGCGGGGTTCGACGCGACGAGCAACCTCGAAGCCGGCCGCACCTGGGGCATCCCGACCATGGGCACCGCCGCGCACGCGTTCACGCTGCTGCACGACAGCGAGGAGTCCGCCTTCCGCGCGCAGGTCGAGGCCATGGGGCCGGGCACGACGCTGCTCATCGACACCTACGACATCCCGACCGGCGTCGAGACCGCGGTCCGCGTCGCCGGCACCGGGCTCGGCGCCGTGCGCATCGACTCGGGCGACCTCCCGACCGTGGTCGCCGCGGTGCGCGAGCAGCTCGACGAGCTCGGCGCCGTGAACACGCGCATCACGGTCACGAGCGATCTCGACGAGTTCACGCTCGCCGCCCTCTCGGGCGCCCCGGTCGACGCGTACGGCGTCGGCACGTCGGTCGTGACGGGCTCGGGGTTCCCCGCGGCCGGCATGGTCTACAAGCTCGTCGCGCGCCGCGGCGACGACGGCGAGTGGGTGAGCGTGGCCAAGTCGTCGACGAAGAAGCTGAGCGTCGGCGGGCGCAAGAACGCGGCCCGCCGCATCGACTCGACGCGCACGGCACGCGAGGAGCTCGTGTTCGTCGGCGACGGTCCCGACGGCGAGGAGGAGTTCGCCGACGACGACCAGCTGCGGCCGCTCATGGTGCGGCTGATGCACGAAGGGCGAGCGGATGCCGCGTACACGGGACACGCGGGCGTCGAGGCCGCACGCGCGCATCGCGCCGAGGTCATGCAGGAACTGCCGATCGAGGCGTTCCGCCTGGGCCGTGGCGAGCCCGTGATTCCCACGACCTACCGGTGAGCGACGAGGGCGTCAGCCCTTCTTCATCCGCTCGTAGATCTCCTTGCACGCGGGGCAGACCGGGAACTTCTCCGGGTCGCGGCCCGGGGTCCACTTCTTGCCGCAGAGCGCTCGGACCGGCTTGCCGGTCATCGCCGACTCGAGGATCTGCTCCTTCTTGACGTAGTGCGAGAACCGCTCGTGGTCGCCTGGCTCGATGTGCTCCTCTTCGAGCAGCTTCTCGAGTTCGCGGTCGAGGACCGAGGTGCCGCCGCCGGGCGCGTCGGGGTCGGCGATGCTCGCCTGCACGGGTCGGATCATGCCGAGAAGTCTACGCCGCGATCAGGCGCGGACGGCCGCGGCGACGATCTCGGGAGCGCGGCGCTCGAAGACGCGTCCGCCCACGAACACGCCGATCACGAGCACCAGCAGGCCGAAGCCGACGCCCGCCGCGAGCGACGCCGCGTGCCATGCCGGGTCGTCGAAGATGCCGAGCGCGGCGAACCAGATCGCCGGTGCCGCGATGACCAGCGCAGCGAACATCGCGACGGACTGCACGAGCGCGGTGATGCCCCCGGTCGACTGCGGCTGCTGGAACGGACTGTCGCCGGGCTTCACGACCGGGTACGGCATGGCGGCCGACGTGATCGACCCGACGCCGAGGCCGGCGAGCAGGAGTGCGGTGCTGACACCGAGCAGCGACGGCAGGAGGCGCCAGTCGTCGAGCACGAACACGGTGACGGCGCTGCCGAGCCCGATCACGAGGATGCCGGCGACGAGCACGGGCACGAGTCGACCGAACCGGTCGGCCGCTCCGCGCACGCCTGATGCGACGTGCAGCCAGATCGCCGTGTTGTCGTAGGCGGTGTCGTTGTGCAGGCTCCAGCCGAGCAGGAGGCACATGAGCGGAACCGGGATGAGGCCGAGGTACATGGGCGGCACGCCGGCGATGCCGAGCGGCAGCATGACGAGGATCGGCGCGACGGGCACCATCAGCAGCGACACCCAGTAGCGCGAGTCGCGGAACCAGTAGGTCGTGCTGCGCGCCGCGATCGCCCCGGTCGGACCGCCGGTCGTCCGGCCGAACCAGCCGAGCCCGTGGTAGCTGCGCGGGCTCGCCTCGCGACCGGGAGTGACGAGCATCCTCGCGACGAGCGCCTTCCAGGCCAGCCAGCCGAGCCACACGCTCGCGACCGCGATGAGGAGCTTCAGGATCGCGATGCCCCAGGCACCGGATGCGGCCTCGCCGGGCACGGCGAACGCGGCTCCGAGCGGCGTCCACGACAGCGCCCCGGCGATCGCGCCGATCGCGCGCCGACCGGACGCCGCCCAGTCGACGGTGGTCAGGGCGACGGCGATCGGGGCGAGCATGACGACGAAGAGCACGCCCAGCACGGTTCCGACGTCTCGCGCACGGCGCGTCTCGAGGAGCAGTCCGGCGACGCCGGCCGTGAGGCGCGCCGCCAGCAGGCACGTCGCGAACGCCAGCAGCGCGCCCAGGATCGCGAACAGGGTCGACCCGACGCCGCGCGACCACGTCACGACCGTGCCCGTGAGGACGATCGCGAGCGCGACCGCCGGCACGCCGATCACCGCGGAGAGCGCGAGTCCGAGCGCGATGGTGCGGTCGGGGATGCCGAACAGCGCGAACCGTCGCGGGTCCATCGTGTCGTCGATGCCGAACACGAGCGGCACGACGAGGAACCCCAGCACGGTGGCCGCCCCGGCCACGACGAGCACGTCGCGCACGAGCGCGACGTCGTCGACAGACCGCAGCCCGACCAGGATCAGGAACAGCAGCGCCGAGATGCCGAGCCCGTACACGATCGCGATCGAGAGGCCGACGACCTGCCACGCACTCCGCTTGAAGATGTTCCCGAGCAGCCGCAGCTTCAGTCGGAGAAGCTGTGCAACCATTCCATGCCCTCCGCTGCCTTGCGCCCGCCCGCGAGCTCGACGAACCGCTCCTCCAGCGTGTCGCCGCGGCGCACCTCGTCGAGCGTGCCGGATGCGAGGACCCGACCTCCCACGATGATCGCCGCCGAGTCGCAGACGCGCTCGATGAGATCCATGCTGTGGCTGGAGAGCAGCACGGTGCCGCCGCCCGCGACGTAGCGTTCGAGGATGTCGGTCAGGTTCGCCGCCGAGACGGGATCGACGGACTCGAACGGCTCGTCGAGCACGAGCACGCGCGGCGAGTGGATCATCGCGCAGGCGAGGGCGATCTTCTTGGTCATGCCCGCGGAGTAGTCGGCGACGAGCCGGTCGAGGGCGTCCTCCAGGCCGAACGCGTCGGCGAGGTCGGCGCTGCGATCGAGCACGGTCCGGTGATCGAGTCCGCGCAGCGAGCCGGCGTAGTAGAGCATCTCGGCGCCGGTGAGCCGGTCGAACAGGCGGAGCCGGTCGGGCAGCACGCCGGTGATCCGCTTGGCCGCGCGCGGCTCCTTCCAGACGTCGATGCCGTTCACGTGCACCGAGCCGCCGTCCGGGCGCAGCAGGCCGGTGATCATCGAGAGCGTGGTCGTCTTGCCGGCGCCGTTCGGTCCGACGATGCCGTAGAACGAGCCGGCGCGGATGCCGAGGCTGATCGCGTCGACGGCGGTGGTGTCGCCGAACCGCTTCACGAGCCCGTCGATCGCGAGCACCGTCGGAGCCTCGGGCGCCGGCGCCTCGCGGGCGACCCGGATCGTGCGCTTCTTCCGCGCGGCGGGGCTCGCAGCGGTCGCGACGACGCCGAGCGGAATGACGGCGACGCCCTGTTCGCCGTGGTGATCGTCGTCGACGGGCGACTCGGCCCCGGTCGTTCCGGTCGCCTCGGCCGCGTCGACGACCTCGGCGGGCGGCTCGACAGCCGCGTCGGCAGTCTCGAGATCTGCGTCGGCGGTCTCGAGATCCGCGTCGACCGTCTCGACAGACGCGTCGACCGTCTCGACAGACGCGTCGGTCGTCTCGACATCCGTCGTCGGCGTCGAGATCGTGTCGTCGCCGACGAACAGGATGGCGTCGGCCGTCAGGTCGGTCCTGTCCTCGACCCCGGTCGCCGTGCTCGCGGCCTCTCCGGTCGCATCGGGCTCGTCCGCGTTCGCGCGCGTCGAATCCCCGTCGTCGCTCGCAGCGGGCGGCTCATCGGGGCCGCCGGGGTGCCAGGTGCGCGTCACCTCGGCCGCGGCCTCGGACGGCTCGGCCGCGGACGGCTCGCTCCGGGACTCCGCGTCCTCGGACTCGGCGACGATCGGCTCGATCGGCCCGGTGGCACGTCGCGGCCTCGGCTCCGCCTCCGTCGTGTCGGTCGTGACCGAGGCGGCGACGCGCTGTCGAGCGGATGCCGCGGCCTTGCGCGCCTCGGCAGCTCGCGACCGCGCGGCCGCCGTGGACGCGGCTCGCGCCGACCTGGCGGTCTGGCCCTTCGCCGCCGACGTGCTCGCCGACTCGTTGCGGGCCGCGGCCGCGCGCTTCGGAGCGGGCGCGGTGGTCTCCGGCGCGGCCTCCACGCCGTCGGGCACGGCCGCCTCCGACGTCGTGCCTGCGGCACCGGCGGTCGGCGATCCGCTCGCCGACGTCGTCTTCGCCGCACCCTTGGCCGAGCCGGACTTCGCCGACGCCCGCTTCGCGGCCGCTTCGGACGACGGACGCTTGGCCGTTCCGGACGATGCGGCCGGCTTCCGTGCGCTCGACGTGCGCTTCGCTGCGGGCTTGACCGGCTCGGCGGTCGTCGTCTCGCTCGCGTCCTCGGCCGCGGTCGTCGGACGCGCGGCGGTGGCACGCTTCGCGGCGGTCGTGCGGGTCGCCGTGGACTTCGCCGCGGTGCTCCTCGTCGACGATTTCGTCGCAGCGGACTTGGTCGCCGAGGCCTTGGCGGCGCTCGAACGTGCGGCCGCGGACTTCGCCGCGGTGGTTCGGCCGGCGGTCTTCCCGCCGGCGCGGCCCGATTCGCCACGGCCCTGTTCGGACGTGGCGGATTCCCCCCGACGAGCAGACACCCCCGTGCCCGTGCCTTCGGGAGTCTCGTCCTCAGGACCTGATCGCGAAACGGAAGTCACCACGACAACCTACCAACCACCCCGCCCGCAGCCGTGGACCCTTCACAGCGAATTCACGTCGTGGCGTCCGGAACCTCCGAGCTGGGCGTCACCCGTGCGTCGCATCACGATCCCGCTACGGCTTGCACGCAACCCCCGGCGGCGGCCCCGAGCGTCCGGTATCCTGTGGTTCGGCATAACGGCGTGTCCAACAGTGAACGTACGGATGAATCCCCGGTGAACTCGAACCGAATCGAGTGCGCCGAGACATCCGAATCGATGAAGGAGATGTCATGACCACGCAGATCGTGATCCTCGCAGCCGGCATGGGGAGCCGGCTCGGGCGTTCCCTCCCCAAGCCGCTCACCGAGCTCAGCGACGGCCGCACGATCATGCGCCAGCAGTTCGACAACATCGAGCACGCGTTCGGCCGCAACGCCGCCGTGACGATCGTCGTCGGCTACAAGCTCGAGCACATCATCGAGGCGTTCCCGCAGGCCTCCTTCGTCTACAACGAGGAGTACGACCAGACGAACACCTCGAAGTCCCTGATGCGCGCGCTGCAGGCGTCGCAGCCGGGCGGCGTGCTCTGGATGAACGGCGACGTGGTGTTCGACCCGGCGATCCTCGACCGCGCGCTCTCGTTCATCGCACGCGATCAGTCGTTCGTCACCGTCAACACCGCGAAGGTGTCCGACGAAGAGGTGAAGTACACGACCACCGCCGAGGGCTACATCAAGGAGCTCTCCAAGACCGTCAAGGGCGGGCTCGGCGAGGCGGTCGGCATCAACTACATCTCGAGCCGTGACAAGGCGACCTTCCTCGCGCACCTCCAGCGCGTCGGCGACCAGGACTACTTCGAGCGCGGCCTCGAGCTGGCGATCGAGAAGAACGGCCTGCTCGTCGAGCCGATGGACGTCTCCGACCTGTACGCGGTCGAGATCGACTTCGCCGAAGACCTGGAGCGCGCGAACCACTTCGTGTGACCTGCGCACCACACAGCGTGAGAAGCGGATGCCGGTCGCGGCATCCGCTTTTCTCGCATCTGCGCGCGATCGCGGCGCCAGCGCGCCCATCCGTGCGGTACGGAGGGCCGCCTCCGGCCATCTACGATGAGAGCGTGATGAGCTACGCCGACTCGCATCCGTTCACGCGGACGCCATGGGACGGCTACCGGCATTCGCTGTGGCTGCTCACGACGCGCGACCTGAAGGTCCGGTACTCGACCTCCGCGCTCGGCTACCTCTGGTCGGTGCTCGACCCGCTCGTCATGGCCGGCATCTACTGGTTCGTCTTCACGCAGGTCTTCCAGCGCCCGGTCGGCACCGAACCGTACATCGTGTTCCTGCTCGCGGGGCTGCTGCCCTGGATGTGGTTCACGGGCGCCGTCTCCGACTCCACCCGAGCCTTCCTGAAGGACGCGAAGCTGGTCCGCTCCACGAAGCTGCCCCGGACGATCTGGGTCAACCGGATCGTGCTGTCGAAGGGCATCGAGTTCGTCCTGTCCCTGCCCGTCCTCGTGCTCTTCGTCGTGCTCGCCGCCCTCGCCGGCGACGACGTCCGAGTCGGGTGGGAGCTCGCCCTGTTCCCCCTCGCCGTCCTCCTCCAGGCGATGCTGACCGCCGGGCTCGGGCTCATCGTCGCGCCCCTCGTGGTCTTCTTCCGCGACCTGGAGCGGGCGACGAAGCTCGTGCTGCGCTTCCTGTTCTACGCGTCCCCGATCGTCTACGGGACGACGAACCTCCCCGAGTCGCTGCACTTCTGGGCCGCGTTCAATCCGCTCACCGGGATCTTCGGGCTGTACCGGTCCGCGATCTTCCCCGCCGAGCTCGACTGGTTCGCGGTCGGCGTCGCCGCCGCGATGTCGCTCGCGTTCCTCGGGATCGGCCTCTGGGTGTTCCGCAGCTCCGAGCGCCAGGTGCTGAAGGAGATCTGATGCCAGTGGCCGCCATCCGCGCCGACGACCTCGGCGTGCGCTTCCGGCGCAATCGCCGAGGCAGGAAGTCGTTCAAGGACCTCCTCTCGCGCCGTCGCCGCCGGATCCGGCCCGACGAGTTCTGGGCGCTGCGCAACCTCTCGATCGAGGTGCATGCAGGCGAGGCGATCGGCGTCGTCGGCCGCAACGGACAGGGCAAGTCGACGCTGCTCAAGCTCGTCGCGGGCGTCATGCTGCCCGATGAGGGGTCCGTCAGCGTCGAAGGCGGCGTGGCGCCGCTGATCGAGATCACGGGTGGATTCGTCGACGACCTCACGGTGCGCGACAACGTGTACCTGACCGCGGGCCTGCACGGGATGACCCGCGGCCAGATCGACGCCAAGTTCGACGAGATCATCGGGTTCGCCGAGATCGGCGACTTCCTCGACACGCCCTACAAGCACCTGTCGAGCGGCATGAAGGTGCGCATCGCATTCGCCGTGATCTCGCAGCTCGAAGAGCCGATCCTGCTCGTCGACGAGGTGCTCGCCGTCGGCGACAAGGCCTTCCGCGAGAAGTGCTACCGGCGCATCGAGGAGCTCCTCGCAGGCGGCCGCACCCTCTTCTTCGTCTCGCACAACGAACGCGACCTCCGCCGCTTCTGCACCCGCGGCCTGTACCTCGACAAGGGATCGCTGGTGCTCGACGCCGGGATCGACGAGGTGCTCGAGCGCTACAACGCCGACTACGGCACGCGCTGACGCGGCCGTCAAGCCCCCGCCCCGACGGCCGCGTCCCGGCGATGTTCGCAGCGGCGCCGCCTAGGATCGACGGCATGTCCGAACGCGTGCACCGGATCACGACGATGGGCCGCGGTGCGCCCGAAGAGGGAACCCCGGGAAGCCCGGGGCCCGATGGCGCACCCCCGAGCGATCCTGCGGATCGGGCCGTCGGACTCGAGCGCGGCCTCGATCGCCTGCTGTCCATCCAGCGGCCCATCGTGCTCGCCCACCTCCGCGCCATCCGTCGCCATCACCCGACGGCGACCCCCGAGGAGCTCGTCCGCGTCCTCGAGCGCCGCTACCTCACGGCCGTCACCACGGGCGGTGCCGCCGTCGGCGCGACCGCCGTCGTCCCCGGCATCTCGACCGGGATCACGCTGGCGTTGTCGGGCGTCGAGACCGCAGGCTTCCTCGAGGCGACGGCGCTCTTCGCGCAGTCGGTGGCCGAGGTGCACGGCCTGCACGTCGAGAACCCCGATCGTGCCCGTGCGCTCGTCATGACGCTCATGATGGGCCGCGAAGGCGCCGACCTCGTGCGCCAGTTCGCGGCGCAGGCGACCGGCTCGGGCGTGCCGCGGAATGCGTACTTCGGCGAGATCATCACGAGCACGCTCCCCCGCGCCGTCATGGGCTCGGTCGTCGACCGGCTGCGGCACGTGTTCGTCAAGCAGTTCGCGGTCCGCGGCGGCGCGGGCATCGTCGGCCGTGCGATCCCGTTCGGCATCGGCGCGGCGATCGGCGGCATCGGCAACCACGTGCTCGGTCGCCGCGTGCTCCAGCAGTCGCGCCTCGCGTTCGGCCCCGCGCCGTACGCGCTCCCCGTCGAGCTCGAGCCGCGCGGCGACGAGACGGCGATCGGGTCGGCCGGCAAGCGGCTCGCGCGGGCGGTCTCGAACGCGGGCCGGGTCGCGAGCCGGCCGTTCGGGCGGCTCGCCGCCGTGGCATCGCGCCGTGACGAGACGGATGCCTCCGGCGACGCCGGCACCGCCGACGGCGCGAGCGACGACGTCGTGGAGACGGTCGGCGGGCCCGAGGCGTCGGGTGAGGCCGCTGGTCAGGCCTCGGATCGTCCGGCGGACTGAGTGCCGGGTCAGCCGATCGGCTCGTAGCCGAGCAGTTCGCGAAGCTGCGTCGTCTCGGCGTCGAGCACGTCGTCGGGCTTGCCGGCGTCGCGTCGCACCCGGAAGCGGCCGCTCAGGGCGATGAGCCGGTCCGCGACGTCATGCTCGGGATCGCGCTCGATGATCCGGAGGGTGATCACGAACCAGCGCTCGGCGAGCTCGAGCTCATCCGCGAGTTCGAACGCCTCGGCGACGTGGAGGTGCCGCCACCATTCGCCGTTCCCGGAGCCGCGCAGGGTGTCGGCCTCGCCGACCGCATCGTCGCGCCGGCCGAGCGCGAGCAGGACGGAGACGATGGTGCCGGTCGCCTCGTCCGGTTCGGCGTCGGATGCCTCGGCTGCGCGCCGGGCGACGGCGAGCGCCCGTTCGAGCTCGCCGGCCATCTCGAGGTGCTCGGCCGCGACCTGGAGGAGGTGCGCGCGTCGGATGCCGTCGTCGAGCTCGTAGGCCGTGGCATCCGTCGCCCAACGCTCGAGCAGCTCGGCCCGCTCGACGTGACCCCGCCCGTCGGCCACGCGGAGCTCGACCTCGTCGAGTTCCGCCTCGGTGATCAGCTGCGCCATGGGCCCGAGCATACGGTCCCCACCGCCGGATCGCATCGGCCGGATCGCCGGGTCAGTCGACGTCGATCTCGTCGGACTGCTCGGCCGCCTCGCCCTCGGCGTCGTGGTCGTCGACCTCGGGATCGGTCGCGTGCAGCGCCGCGAAACGCTCCCACTCGGTCATGAGGTGGTCGACCGCGTCGTGGAAGCGGGCCGTCGTGACGCCCGGGGTCGTGTCGCCGAAGTAGCGCTCGACCCAGTAGCCGAGGCGCTCGAGCGCCAGCGCGTCGTGTGCGACCTCGTCGACCCGGTCGAGCATCGCCGCGCCGTCGGCCCGGTCGAGCCACTCGCACGCCGAGAGGTAGCCTCCGGTGTCGATCTGCGCATCCGGGTTCACCGGTCGGGTCACGAGGAGCGGCTTGCCGGCCGCGAGTCGGTCGTAGACCATCGCGGAGATGTCGACGATCGCGACGTCGGCGGCGGCGAGCTGCCAGCCGAGGTCCTTGCCCTCGTCGACGACGTGGTGGGCCGACGGGTCGGCGGCGTTCGCCTGCACGAGCATGCGCTTGATCTCCGCGTTCGCGGCGCCGTAGTCGTGGTCGACGACGCCGGAGCGCGGGTGCGGCCGGTAGATCACGCGATGCCGTCCGGTCGCGATCAACGCTCGGACCAGGTCGACCCCGTGCGACGCGATCGAACCGTAGGCGGCCGCGCCGCGGTCGCCCTCCCAGGTCGGGGCGTAGAGGACGACCTCGCGGTCGTCGTCCGGGTACGGCAGCGCTCGTCCGTCGAGGTAGTGGTCGGCCTGCGGGCGGCCGATCGGGATGGCGCGCTTGTCGAAGTCGTAGTCCCACAGCACCTTCTCGAGGCGCGCTCGCGCGGCGTCGCCCGCGATGAGGGCGTAGTCGTAGGCCTTGAACTGGTTCGTGGTCATGTACATCTTGTCGGACTCGCCGTGGTTGATGAACACGTGCCAGCGGCGCCCGTAGCGCATCATCTGGAAGTTCTTGGCGTTCTGGTTGACGTAGAAGACCACGTGCAGGTCCTGCTCGTGGATGACGTGCTCGAGGTCGGCGACCCGCCGGACGTACGCGACCGGCAGCGGCGACTCGTCGAGCAGGGCGAGCGCGGCCCCCGAAGCGCGGCTCAGGATGAGCACCGGATGGCGCTCGGCCAGGCGCGCGAGCGGCTTGTACCACTGCCGCAGCTGGTAGAGGTTCACCTTGCCGTCGGCGAAGTAGACGCCGACGCGGAAGCGGTGCGGTTCGAGCGGCCCCTGCTCGGCGAGCTTCTCGACGAGGCGTGCCTGCGCCCGACGCGACCGCACGACGTTTCGTACGAGCTTCACCGCGCGACGCGCGTCGTTCCTCAAACCCACCGTCCAAGGGTAGCCGTCGCGCCGTTCGCCCGTGACCGACCTCAGACCACCGGCGGCCGACCCGCCGCCGTCATCCGCCAGACGGTGCGCCACGACATGGGCCGCCGCTCCCCCGCGTGCTCTCGCCACCCGGCGCGCCATCCCTCGAACCACGCGCTGAGCGCCGCGGGCTGCCGGAACCAGCGCAGCACCTGGATCGCCGTCCACGCGCCGACGTAGCACGGCACGAGGATCGCCGGCAGGTTGCGGCGTGCGAGCCAGACGCGATTGCGCGCGTTGAGCCGGTAGTAGTACGCGTGGCGCGCCGGGTCGATCACGGGGTGCGCGGCCTCGAGGTTTCCCGCGTACCAGGCGCGGTAGCCGGCATCCCACACCCGCCAGGCGAGCTCGATGCCCTCGTGGGCGTAGAAGAACGGGTCGGCCCATCCGCCGGAGGCCTCGAACGCGCGCCGCGGCATGAGCACCGCGCCCTCCCAGCACGAGAACACGTCGCTCGAGTGCGCGGGGTCGCCCTTGCGGATCCGCGGGATCCAGCGTCGGGGCGACTCCAGCCCCGTCGGGTCGACGACGCGCGGCTGCACGAGCCCGAGGTCCGGGCGCGAGGCGAGCATGCGACATCCGTCGGCCAGGAACGTCGGGCTCGGCAGGAAGGCGTCGTCGTCGAGGAAGAAGAGCACCTCGCCCGCGACCTCGGGGACGCCGCGGTTTCGCCCGGCCGGGATGCCGAGGTTCTCGGGCAGGTGGAGCGTGCGCACCTCCGGCGGGAGCGGCGGTTCGGCGGTCGCCGGATCCCAGCCGTTGCCGACGCAGACGACGTCGAGGTCGACGCCCTGCTGGTCGAGGATGCTCCGGATGCCGCGGGCGAGCTCGACCGGGCGCCGACCCATCGTGAGGACCACGACCCCGACGAGGGGCCGCCGATCGGTGGGCGTGGCGTCAGGCACGGACACGGCGGGAGGCCATGATCGCCACGAAGTGACCGAACAGGGCGAGCACGGCGAGCGGCAGCAGCGCGGCGACGACGACGCGATCGACCATCGGCTGCCCCGCGAAGAGCCCGACGACGGCCGCGGCGAACGCGATGAGCGTCAGCTCGACCGAGTGATAGAGACGGTGGAAGGGGACGAACCGGGCGGCCTTGCGGAGCGTCGCGATGAGTCCGCCGCGCGGGGCCGTCTCACCGTGCGTGTCGGCGAGCTTCGGCAGCCCGGCGTTGGCCCGCGCCACGTGCACCATGTCGTTGAGCGCCTTGTTCAGCACGATCACGAGCGCGAGCAGGGCTGCGATCGTCGTCCAGAGGAAGTCGGCGGGGAACTCGAGCGGGTACGCGGCGGCGCGGATGCCGAGCGCGAGCGGGATGAGCGCCTCCGTCGAGTAGTGGCCCACCTTGTCGAGGAAGACCCCCGCCGGGCTCGACGTGCGGCGCCACCGGGCGACCTCGCCGTCGCAGCAGTCGATCAGCATCTGCAACTGGCCGAGCACGACCGCGAGCAGGGCGCCCCAGATGCCGGGGATGAGCAGCGCCGCGGCGGTCGACCAGCCGACGAGGATCATGAGTCCCGTCACGCCGTTCGCCGAGATGCGGGTGTGCAGCAGCAGCCAGGTCACGTACGGCGAGAGGTTGCGCAGGTACAGCGACGCCGTCCAGTGCTCGGCGTTCCGTCGGCCGCGGACCTCGGGCGGTTGCGTGACCGCGCGCTGCTCGGCGAGGCTCGACGGGATCCCCCGCTCCGGCATGGGCTCCGACATGCTCACCTTCCCGTGTGCTCGGCGATGTTGCTCGTGAGCGAGAGGTAGCCGAGCACGAAGCCCGTTCCCCACGCGACGTGGATGCACGGCAGTACGAGCAGGAACCACGCCGCGGTCGCGCCGCCGCGGCGGCGCGCGTAGACGAGGGTCGCGGCGACGACGAAGAGCAGGTAGACGATCGGCACGGCGAAGCCGATCAGCAGCCACGGCGCCTGGCCCGTCGCCGCCTGCACGACGCCGACGACGCCGAGGACGAGACCCAGGACGACGCCGACGACCATCGCCGGCGGCACGAAGTAGCGGAGGCCGTTCGCGGCGGGGAACCGGCGGGCGAGCTCGCCCCGCCACAGCCCGGTGGAGAACATCTGCCGCGCCAGGCGCTCGAGGCTCGACCTCGGGCGGTAGGTCACCGCGAGCTCGGGCGTGAACCACACGGTGCCGCCGGACTGCCGGAGGCGACGGTTCAGCTCCCAGTCCTGGCCGCGCTTGATCGTCTCGTCGAAGAGGCCGACGCGCTCCAGCGCGCTCTTGCGGAAGACCCCGAGGTAGACCGTCTCGACCGCACCCTCGTGGCCGCCGACGTGGAACGCCGAGCCGCCGAGGCCGACCGGAGTCGTGTACGCGAGCGCCACCGCGCGCTCGAACGGCGTCTCGCCGCGCGCGTCCATGATGCCGCCGACGTTGTCGGCCCCCGTGCGCACGAGCGTGTCGACCGCGATGCGCGTGTAGTCGACCGGGAGCATCGAATGCGAGTCGACGCGCACCACCACCGGGTGCACGGCCGCTCGGATGCCGATGTTCAGGCCGGCGGGCGTCGACCCCACCGCGTTCTCGAGCACGTGCACGCGCGCGTCGCGCGAGGCCAGGTCTTCGACGAGCTCGGTCGTGCCGTCGATCGACGGGCCGAGCGCGATGAGCACCTCGACCGGGCCGTCGTACTCCTGCGCGAGGATCGACTCGACCGCCGCGCGCACGTGCGACGCATCGTTCAACACGGGCATGACATACGAGACGCCGATCGGCGGCGACAGATCCGCCGGATGGTGCTGGTCGGGCATGGTCCTCACTCGGGCACAGGGTCGATCGAGCCTAGCAGCAGGGATCCCCGGAATCGGCGTCGCGGCGCGGGATCGCGCGGCACGACGACGGGGGCCGGACCCGAAGATCCGGCCCCCGTCGCGGTGCGTGCGAGGCGCGCGCGGCGCTCAGCCCTCGAAGGTGCCGAGCGTCACCGTCACGGTGATCGACTCGCCGTCGCGCGTGTAGGTCAACTCGGCCTCGGCGCCGCCCGCGAGGGCGCGGACCTGCGCGGTGAGGTCGGTCTGATCGGTGATCGGGATGCCGTTCAGGGCCGTCACGACGTCGCCCGACTGCAGGCCCGCCGCCTCGGCGGCACCGCCGGCGCTCACCTCCGAGATGAGCGCACCGACCGTCGAGCTCTCGCCGCTCGCCTGCGCCGAGGTCACCGTCGCACCGAGCAGGCCGTGCGTGGCGACGCCGTTCTCGATGATCTCGCTCGAGATGCGCTCGGCCAGGTTCGACGGCACCGCGAAGCCGACGCCGATGTTGCCGGCCTCGCCCGAGCTGCCACCGGCCGAGAGGATCGCGACGTTCACGCCGATGAGCTTGCCCTCGCCGTCGAGCAGCGCCCCGCCCGAGTTGCCGGGGTTGATCGCGGCATCCGTCTGGATCACGGGAATCGAGATGAGGCCGCCGCCGCTCGAGGAGCCCGAGCCGCCGCCCTCCTCGCCGTCGAAGTTCCAGAAGTCGAACGGGCTGTCGCCCTGGCCGCCCTGGTCGCCCTCGCCGCTGTCGGGCGTGGACTCGGGTGCAGCAGACGACTCGACGTCGATGCTCCGGTTGAGCGCACTGACGATGCCGTTGGTCACGGTGCCGGAGAGCCCGAGGGGCGCGCCGATCGCGATCGCCGTGTCGCCGACGTTGAGCTCGCTCGAGTCGGCGAACTCGATCGGCGTGAGGCCCGAGGCATCCGCCAGCTTGATCACGGCGAGGTCGCTCAGCGGGTCGGTGCCGATGAGCTCGGCCGTGTAGAGCGTGCCGTCGTCGGCCTTGACCTGGATGGTCGGGTCGCCGGTCGCGCCGTCGAGCGTCACCACGTGCGTGTTCGTGAGGACGTAGCCGTCCTCCGAGAGGATGATGCCCGAGCCCGTGCCGCCGGACTGGCCGCCACTCACCTCGATCGTGACGACGCTGGGGCTCGCCGCCGCCGCGACGGCCGCGACCTGGTTCACCGAGCCGTCGTCGTTCACGACGAGGCGCTGCGTGCCCGACGAGGTCTGCTCGACCGCGCTGTCGCCGTCGTTGGTCAGGAGCGCCGTGATGCCGGCGCCCGATGCGCCGCCGATGAGCGCGGCAGCGACGATCGCGGCGGCGACGCCGAAGCCGACGCGACGCTGCCTGGGCGCGGGCTCCTGGGCTGCGGCCGGGGCCTGGGACTGGGGGCCACCGAAGGCGGGCGGCACGGTTCCGGCGCCACCGGCCTGCGCCGTGGCCGGCGCACCCGCGATCGGCGTGGTCGGCTGGGTCTGCCCGGGGGCCGGCGCCGTGGCCGGCTCGTGACGGTACTGGCCCGCGACGTACGGCTGCGGGGCCTGGCCGGGCGTGTAGACGGTGCCGGTCGGGCGCGGGGCGGGCGCGGCCTCGGCGGGCGCGGGCGGCGCGACCGGCGCAGCGGCCTCTGCGGGCGCGGCCGCCGAAGGCGTCGTCGTCGCGGGCTCTGCCGGCGCCGCGGGCGCGACCTGCTCGGACACGGGCTCGGGCGACGCCTCGGCACGCGGGGTCTCGACCTGGGCGGTGGCCTCCGCGGCATCCCCACCCTGGGCCGTCGGCTCGGGGTGGTTCTCCGGGTTCTGCTCGATCCCGCCGGTGTTGGTCTCGGTCATCTTCGCTCCTTCCAGCGGATGCCAGCATCCCGCTCCAAGCTGTGCGGCGAATCGGCGGTCCCTATGTCGAAGCTATGTCGCCACCGTGAACCGCCCGGGCGCCGCAGTCAGCGTAGCCGCCGGAGCGTGGCATACGGTGTGAGCGTGGATCCCATCCCCTCCCGACCGCTCGCACCGTGGCAGCGGACCGCCGCCGGCGCGGGCCTCCTCGCCGCCGACGGCGGTGTCGCCCCGACCGTGTTCGCCGAGATGAGCGCGCTGGCCGTCTCGACCGGGGCGATCAACCTCGGTCAGGGATTCCCCGACGAGGACGGCCCGCGCGAGGTGCTGGATGCCGCGCGCGAGGCGATCGCGACGGGCCTCAACCAGTACCCGCCGGGGCCGGGCATGCCCGTCCTCCGCGAGGCGATCGCGCGTCACCAGCACCGCTGGTACGGGCTCGCCGTCAATCCCGCACGCGAGGTGCTCGTCACCGCGGGGGCGACCGAGGCGCTCGCCGCCACGCTGCTGGCCTTCGTGGACGACGGCGACGAGGTCGTCACGTTCGAGCCGTCGTACGACGCCTACGGGGCGGGGATCGCCCGTGCGGGGGGCATCCATCGCACCGTGCCCCTGCGCTTCCCCGACTGGCGGCCCGACCACGATGAGCTGCGCGCCGCCGTGACCGACCGCACCCGCGTCATCCTGGTCAATTCCCCGCACAACCCGACCGGCATGCTCCTCGACGAGGCCACGCTCGACCTGATCGTCGAACTCGCGCACCGCCACGACGCGCTCATCGTCACCGACGAGGTCTACGAGCACCTGGTCTTCGACGGCCAGCACGTGCCGATCGCGACCCGCCCCGGCGCCTGGGACCGCACGATCTCGATCTCGTCGGGCGGCAAGACCTTCAACACGACCGGGTGGAAGATCGGGTGGGTCACCGGCCCGACGCACCTCGTGACCGCGGTGCTCGCCGTCAAGCAGTACCTGACGTTCGTGAACGGCGCGCCGTTCCAGCCCGCGATCGCCGCCGGGCTCGACCTGCCCGATCGGTTCTTCGCGAATGCCGCGGCCGAGCTCGCCGCCCGCCGCGACCTGCTCGTCGCGGGCCTGACGAGCGCCGGGTTCACGCCGTCGGTCCCGGCGTCGGGGTACTTCGTCGTGGCGGATGCCGCCCCGCTCGGCGCACGCGACGGCGACGCGTTCTGCCGCGACCTCCCCCATCGCGCCGGGGTCGTGGGCGTGCCCGTCACGGCGTTCGTGCACCCGGAGCGCCGCGCCGAGGTGCGCAGCCTCGTGCGGTTCGCGTTCTGCAAGCGCCGCGAGGTGCTCGAGACCGCGACCGAACGGCTCGCGGCGATGCGCTGAGGCCGACGGCGGCCGCGGGTCAGGACTCGTCGCGCACCACGACGGCGAACCGTCGCAGCGCGAGCGCGGGGTTGCGCTTGCGCACCTCGGCGATGCGGTCGGTCGAGAGCCAGGAGAGCACGACATCCGTCTGCTCGCCGATGGTGGCGACCTCGACGCCCATCGGGTCGACGATCATGCTGTTGCCGGCGCCGACGGGCGGGGCGTGGTCGGCGGCGAGCACGTACGCGGTGTTCTCGATCGCGCGCGCCGTCGTGAGCGTGCGCCAGTGCGCCTCCTTGAGCGGCCCGCGCACCCACTCGGCGGGCATGCAGATCGCGTCGGCCCCGGCATCGACGATGCGGCGCGAGACCTCGGGGAAGCGCGCGTCGTAGCAGGTCTGCAGGCCGAAGCGGATGCCGCCGACCGCGAACGTCTCCGGATCGGCGATCTCGCCCGGGGCCACCCACTCGCTCTCGCGCTGGCCGAACGCGTCGTACAGGTGCAGCTTGCGGTACGCGGCGACGACTCCCCCGCCCGGCGCGATCGCGACCACGGTGTTCCCGACGCGGCGCTGCTCGCCCGCGGGGCGCTCGATCATGCCGACGACGAGGTGCACGTCGAGCCGATCGGCGAGCGCACCCAGTGCCGCCGTGAACGGGCCGTCGAGCGGTTGCGCCGCCGCGGCCCAATCGGGGCCCGGCTCGGGCGTGAAGTAGCTCGAGTACTCGGGGAACACCACCAACCGTGCGCCACGGCCCGCGGCGAGGCTCGCGAGCCGGTCGATCTCGGCGAGGTTGGCGTCGGTGTCGTCGCCGGGCGCGAACTGCGCGACCGCGACGGCGAGGGGCGCGGCATCCGTCTGCATGACGCCAGCCTAGGCTGGGGCGGCCGAGCTCACACGCGGAGCTCCCGGCCGACGATGACCGTCCGACGGGCCGGGAGTTGCGCGAGGTCGAGCGGCGAGCCCTCGGCGCGTTCGAGCGCGATGAAGAGTCGTTGCTGCCACCTCGGAAGGGTCGAGTCCGCGTCGGCCACCGGTGAATCGGACGAGACGACGTAGGTGGCGTCCTCGAGTTGCTCCGCATCGAACCCGGAGCCCGGACGGGAGGCCGCGATCGTCAGCGCGTCGACGACCAGCACCCGCTGGCGGTACCCGAAGCCGGCGTCGACGACCGTCACGCCCGGGGCGAGTGGCCGGCTCTCGACCTCGATCCCGAACGGCGAGGTCGTCGTGTGCATCGCCAGCACGATGACGTGCTCGGAGAGCACCCGGTAGCGCTCCAGGATCGTCGAGAGCGCGACCGGGGCGGTGTCGCTGCTGCGAGCCAGGTAGACCGTGGTCCCCGGCACGCGCGGCGCGGCGGCGAGGCGATCGACCATGCTGGCGAGCAGCGGCTCGTCCGCACGTCGGGCCGAGGATCGCGACGACCGTGGCCAGGGTTCGCACCGTCGCGGTCGGGTGCGCACGCCGGAGTTGGGCGAGGAGGGCCAGCAGCCCGCCCTCGCCGTCGTTGTCGAACCGCATGAGGACGCCGACGTAGAGCACCGTCACCACGAGGGTGATCGACCAGACAACCATCGAGGTCACGCCGTAGACCGTCGTGGAATCGATCGACCCGGCCGGGGCGAGCGCCGCGCTCAGCGCGTAGAGCGGGCTGGTCCCGATGTCGCCGAACACGACGCCGAGCGCGCCGACCGCCGCAAGGCCGGTGGGCGTCGCAGGCGTCGCCCGGCCGGCACGTCGTGTCACGGTCACATCCGCTCCTTGACTCCGCCCCGGATGAGCAGCCAGTTCACCGGGTAGCTCGTGCAGAAGCCCACGATCATCGCGAGCTGCATGACGAACCAGAACTCCGGAGTGAGCACCGGGATCATCCCGCCGAACCAGAGCGGGACCAGCAGGAACTGGGCGATCGCCATCGTCCCGTACATGCCGACCTGCCAGGCCGAGATGGATGCCGCGTCGGCCGCGACCGCGGCCTTCAGGCCGTCGCGGAGGTTCAGCCCGCGCATCGGCGCGATGGCGAAGAACTGGAAGGCGATCCCGATCGCGAAGGCGAACACGAAGTCCCACACCCACACCGCGAAGATGCGCTCCTGGAAGAGCCATCCGTAGCCCGTGACCACGGCGAGCACCGGAACGAGCACCAGCAGGAACTCCCCCACGATGTCGCCGAGCGTGCACCCGGCGCCGCAGTGGTTCGTGCTCACCGCGACGGCGTCCGGCATGCTGCGCCTGCGCGGCGGGCGGTCGTCGCCGCGGCGGGCGGCCCGTCCGATCCGCAGGTAGACGAGCAGCCAGAGGATGCCGCCGAAGAGCATGTTCACCGGCCAGACGACGTTCATCACCGACATCCGCTGCGGTCGACGTCGCACGTCGAGCCAGACCCACCCGGCGCACGCGAACCCGATGACGAGCGACGTCCAGGCGATCGCCGTCACCCAGGCGGGGAACGTGGCCGCGTCGGCGGGCATGCCCGTACTCTACGGGCGCGGCATGGCCACCGCGGCAGCCGCGCCGACGCCGGACCGTTCGACCTGCGGCGGACGAGCCGGCTGCTCTGGGAAGCTGAGCCATGGACAACATCGAAGTCACGGGCACCAACGGTGAGCGTCTCCTGTTCGACGGCGCCACGGTCGCGAAGTTCCGGCACAACGGGCTGCAGGAGGCGGCCCGCAACCCGGTTTCGACCTACCGGGACCTCCGAGTCACCCACCGGCCCGGCAGGCGCGGGAAGCCGGACACCTACGAGGTGCTGCTCGCGATGTCCTCGTTCATGTCGCTCACGATCGATGCGTCGCAGAAGCCGCAGCTCGACGCACTCGCGGAAGCGCTCGAACGCTCGAAGGCGTGAGGGGACCGGGCGCGCCGGGGTCCCGGCTCGTCGGCGCCTCATGCCGATGCGCCGACGCCCGCCGCTGACGCTGGGGGGATCGCTTCAGCGTGGGGCCCG
This sequence comes from Agromyces sp. GXQ0307, assembly GCF_044769845.1. Taxonomy (NCBI): domain Bacteria; kingdom Bacillati; phylum Actinomycetota; class Actinomycetes; order Micrococcales; family Microbacteriaceae; genus Agromyces; species Agromyces sp. GXQ0307. The sequence continues at coordinate 736,347 of NZ_JBIZVY010000003.1, forward strand.
GGAGCCTGCGGTCCCGACTGCACGAGTGACCGACTCGGGCGGTACGAGGGTGTGAGACAGCGACGACGCCGCCGCGGCGGCTTCGAAGCTCCGCGGGCCGCGAGTCACTCCCCGAGCGACGAGCAGGGCGAGCGCGATGCCGAGCGCGCACCAGATGCCCATCGAGATCGACGACCACGAGAACGCGTCCGCCAGCGCCGCACCATCGGTCTCGCCGGCGTCCATGCGGCGGGCGCCGACCCCGCCGTAGACGGACGCGACGATCGCCGTCATCACCGCGGCACCGACGTACCGCGCCATGTTCGAGATCCCGGAAGCCGCCCCGACCTCCGAGGGATCGACGGCCGCGGTCGACAGCGAGGAGCACGGACCGTTCTGCAGGCTCATTCCTGCGGCGACACCGATCAGCGGCAGCACGAAGAGCGCGTACGTCCAGGACTCCTGGACGAACGCGAGCGCCGCGAACGAGCCGGTCATGATCATGAACCCGACGGCGATGGTGGTCCGTGCGCCGATCTTTCCGACGATGGGCGTGATCAGCGGCGACAGCACGACGGCGGCGGCAGCGACGGGCAGCGTCGCGAGTCCCGCTTGGAACGCATCCATGCCCAACGTCGCCGGGTCCTGGAAGTACAGGCTGACGACGTACATGATCGCGTTCACTGTGCCCGAGCCGAGCAGGATCGAGAGTGTCGCGCCGACGAGGATTGTGTTGCGGAGCAGGTTGAGGTCGAGCAAGGGCGCGCGGACGCGACGCTCGACCATGACGAACCCGACGGCGGCGGCGATCGTGATGCCGAAGCATCCGATCGTCTGCCAGGACAGCCACCCCCACGCGCTCCCGTTGGTGAGCGCGAAGATGAGCGGTGCGAGCACGGCGGCGATCAGCACGGTGCCCGCGAAGTCGATCGATCGGGATCGCGTGGGATCGCGCGATTCCTGCACGGCGAGCAGGGTGACCGGGATGCAGGCGGCGGCGATGGCGGCATCGATCCAGAACAGGCCCTGCCATCCGAGCGTGGAGGCGAGGAGGCCGCCGACCAGCGGACCCGCAGCGGCGCCGACGGCCGATGCCGCACCCCACAGCGTGACCGCGCGCAGCTGCTCCTTCCCGGTGTTGGCCGCCGACAGCAGGCTCATCCCGCAGGCGAGGATCGTCGCGCCGGCGGCCCCCTGGATGCATCGGCCGGCGATGACGCCGAGGCCGTCCTGCGAGAGCGCGATGAGCACGCAGGAAGCGATGAAGAGGACGAGACCCCAGAAGAAGATGCGTCGGCGCCCGAAGACGTCGCCCAGCGATCCGGAGGTCACGATCACGGCGGCCCCGACAAGCGAGTATCCCGTCACCGCCCACTGCAGCGTGTCGGTCGACGTGCCGGTGTCCGCGGAGATGGCCGGGATGAGGATCGAGACCGCCGAGGTGTTCGCGTTCACCACCAACGCCGAGACGCAGGTCGCGATCAGCGCGCCGAGCGCCTGACGTCGGGCGGTCGCCGTGCTCGGGTCGCTCATGGCTCCGTTCTTAGCATCGGTTCGGGCGTCTCGGCCAGAGTCGCGCGGCCGTCCGATGTCGCATGGAGGACTTTGGTCCCGCGGCCGAGCGGTGCCGCGTCAATAGGTTGGCCGCGACGATGAGGATCGACTGAGGGGGCACCTGAATTGCTGTCGAAGTGGGCATCCGTCCGGGCCGCCGCGCGGGCCGGCAAGCGAACCGGTGGAGCACGATGAGCGCCGCAGACGCTTCGGCCGGCGGCCGGCGCGGAGCCGCCATGGCACGCGCGAAGGCCGTGCCCGGGACAGTCTGGATCTCGTGGATCGCTCTGGCGCTGATGACGACGAGTTCCGTCGCGAGCCTGCGACCCGCACCGACCATGGCCGTGTACGGGCTGGCCGCGATCTTCCTCTACATCGTGCCGGCGATCGTGTTCCTGCTACCGACGTCGCTGGTCGCCGCCGAACTCGCGTCCGGATGGGAGGGCGGGGTCTACAAGTGGGTGTCGACGGGAATCTCGAAGCCCATGGGCTTCCTGGCGATCTGGTGTCAGTTCGCGATGACGATCTTCTACTATCCGAGCCTGCTCGGATTCGTCGCCTCGACGCTCGCGTACGTCATCAATCCGAACCTCGCCTCCAGCGGAGTCTGGACGGCGCTCGTGATCATGGTGTGCTATTGGTCCGGCGTCTTCATCTCCTCCCGCGGCACGAAGGGCGTCGCAGGCCTGGCGAGCGGCGGTCTCATCATCGGCACCCTGATTCCCGGCGCCATCCTGGTGCTCCTCGGCGCGGTCTTCCTCGGGCAGGGCAATGAGTCCGCGGCACCCATGACGGCCGCCAACCTGCTGCCCCAGTGGGCGGGACTCGCCAGCCTCGTGCTCATCGTGAACAACTTCCTGTCGTACAGCGGCATGGAGATGAACGCGGTGCACGTGTCGTCGCTGAAGAACCCCGCCCGCGACTACCCGAAGGCGATGTTCCTCGCCATGGGCCTGGTGCTGCTGATCTTCATCCTCCCGGCCCTCGCGATCAGCTGGATCGTCCCGGCGGAGGAACTGTCGCTCACCGCGGGCGTCATGCAGGCCTTCGACGCCATCTTCGCCGCGTTCTCGATCTCGTGGCTCACTCCACTCGTCGGCATCATGCTCGTCGCGGCATCCCTCGGCGGTATGCTCACCTGGCTCGCCGGACCCTCGAAGGGCCTCCTGCTGATCTCACGCGAGGAGGGCTACCTCCCCCCGTTCCTGCAGAAGCTCAACAAGCACGGCATCCAGCAGAACCTGCTCGTGACCCAGGGCGTCGTCACCACCATCATCGCCCTCGGATACGCATTCATCCCGAACGTCTCCAGCGCGTATTGGATCTTCTCCGTGATCACGACGCAGGTCTACCTGATCATGTACCTGCTCATGTTCGTGGCTGCGATACGTCTGCGGAGGACGCAGCCGGACCACCCACGCGGGTACCGCGCTCCGATGCTCATCGGTCTTGCGGGAATGGGCTTCGCCGCGTCGCTGGCCGCTCTGCTCGTCGGGTTCATCCCGCCGTCGCAGTTCGGTGGAGAGAGCCCCTGGCTCTACCTGGTCATCGTCGGTGGCGGCGCCCTCGGTCTCGGCCTGCTCGTGCCGTACCTGTTCTACCGGTTCCGGAAGCCGTCATGGAAGATCGCCTCGGAGGCGAGCCCGGAAGCCGACACGACCGGCGCCGAGGGGAGCGAGTCATGAGCACCGGATCCGAGACGCAGCCGACGCGCGAGCGATCGGTCATCTACATCGTCACCGTCGCCGTGCTCGTCGTCGTCGCCGCGATCGCACTGTTCTCGTTCCTCGCAGCGCGGCAGGACGTGAGGGCGGAGGATCAGGCCGAGGAACTGATCCAGGCGCTCGAAGCGGAGGGCGTCGACGTGCGACTGACGCCCGAGCAGGTCGCGAGCGTGCTCGGAGACGACGGTGGCGCCGTGTGCGCGAATCCCAACGGAGCACTCTCACGTGCCGTCCTCCTCGACCGCCTCACGAACGGCGCCGGCGGCCCCGGTCTGCGTGCCACCATCGTCGAGCAACGCCTGCTTACCGGTCAACTCCTCATCATCGAGACGTACTGCCCGGACGAGCTGGACGAGTTCCAGGAATTCGTAGACGGGCTGTACACGGTCGACGGGAACGACGCGTGAGCGGCGCCATCGGCGAGCGCATCCGTGCGATGATGCCGGCCGCGAAGGACGAACTCGCAGAGCTCGTCTCGATCCGTTCGGTGGCCGACCCGCGCCAGTACCCCCCGGAGGAGTGCGCCCGGGCGGCCGAGTGGGTGCGCGAACGCTTCGCACGCCTGGGCTTCGACGACGCGAGGCTGGAGGAGACGCCCGACGGCAGCCGGGCGGTGATCGGGATGAGGGCGTCCGCCGACCCGAACGCCCGCACGGTCCTGCTGTACGCCCACTACGACGTGCAGCCCCCGCTCGACGAGTCGGCGTGGCGCACTCCGCCCTTCGAGCTGACCGAGGTCGACGGACGGTGGCATGGCCGCGGCGCGGCCGACTGCAAGGGCAACATCCTGATGCACCTGCTGGCCATCAGGGCGCTCGGCGACGACCTCCCCGTCAACCTGAAGCTGGTTGTCGAAGGCTCCGAAGAGCAGGGGACAGGTGGGCTTGAGCGATACGTCGCGGCGAACCCGGACCTGCTCCGGGCCGACGCCATCCTCGTCTGCGACACCGGGAACGCCGCGGTCGGTGCACCCGCCCTCACCGTCACGCTCCGAGGCATGGCCAACGTCGTCGTCCGGGTCGAGACGCTCGCCTCCGAGATCCACTCCGGGATGTTCGGCGGGCCCGCCCCGGATGCGCTCAGCGCGCTCATCGCGATCCTCGCATCACTGCACGACGCATCCGGGAACACCACCGTCGACGGCCTGGACCACACCCAGACGTGGGACGGCGCCCCATACGACGCCGTCCAGTTCCGCGCGGACGCGGGCGTCCTCGACGGCGTCGACCTCGTCGGCGACGGGACCGTCGCGGACGGACTCTGGGCGCGTCCGGCGTTGACGGTGCTCGGGATCGACGCGCCTCCGGTCGTCGGCTCTGCCGCCGCGATCGTCCCGCGTGCCGCCGCCCGCCTGAACCTGCGCGTGCCCCCGAAGACGGATCCGCAGGCCGCGCACGATGCGCTCGTCGCCCATCTCAGGTCGAACGCGCCCTGGAACGTCCGAACGACCATCGAGACGGAGGCCATCGGCGCACCCTTCAGTGCGACCACGCACGGGCCGGCGTATCGCACGATGGCCGCAGCGATGGAGCAGGCCTACGGCGTCGAGATGACCACACTCGGCCAGGGCGGCTCCATCCCGCTGTGCAACGTGTTCGCGGACACGTATCCCGATGCCGAGATCATCCTGATGGGCGTCGAAGAGCCGCTCACGCTGATCCACGCCCCGAATGAGAGCGTCGACCCGAGCGAGATCGAACGCCTCGCGGTCGCCGAGGCGCTCTTCCTCCAGTCGTACGGGCGAGACGCCTGAGTGGTGAGGTCGCGCCCCTCCGCGCCCCGACGCCGCCACGGCTCGAGAATCGCGACCGCGTATTGAAGCGGATCCGCGCCGCCATGACAAGAGTCTCCCCACGATGCGAGCCGCGTGCTGGACTGGATGCGGTACAGGCGCGCGACCGGACCTGGTTCGCGCGCACGATCGGTCCCTACGCCGACGGACGATCCATCTCGCTGGCACCGGGGCCATGACAGATGGGAAACCCTGTGCGCAGAGCACCACGACGCTCCCTCGGCGCCTTCGCCGTCGGAGCCCTCGCCGCGAGCTTCCTCGCGGTCACCGCAGCGCCGGCCTCGGCCGACGACCACGAGAACCTCCCGGGCGAGCCGACGATCACGCTGCCGATCAACGACAGCGCCGCCGGCGGAACGTACGACCAGGACTTCACGCGCGTGTACGCGGGCGTGACACCCGACGGCACGCCCGTGTACATCTACGTCCCCGAGGGCACGCCGCTCGACGGCAGCGCGCCCGTCGGCGTGGACAGCCTCGACCCGGCCTTCGACCACACCGCACCGGACGACGAGTTCGTGCCGTGCGCCGACGCCGACGTCGCCGACTACACGCTCACGCAGGCGCAGATCGACTACATGGGCGACCAGCTCGCGAACCAGATCGTCGCCGTCGACGAGGAGCACTTCGGCCCGATGGACGCCGCCGACCCCGACGAGCCCGCGAGCGACTCGCTCGTCATGGTCGTCTACAACGTGCAGGACGAGCAGTACTACGACTGCGACGTGACGAGCTACACGGCGGGCTACTTCGCGCCCGACTTCATCGACTCGGTGGGCATGAACACCATCGTGATCGACGCCTACGACTGGGCGAACCGCGTCGGGCCGGATGACTCGGAGTGGCGCGACGACGACCCCGCCAACGACCAGGCGACCCTGTACGAGGGCGTGATCGCGCACGAGCTCGAGCACCTGCTGCACAACTACAGCGACCCGGGCGAGCTCAGCTGGGTCGACGAAGGGCTCGCCGACTTCGCGGTGTTCCTCAACGGCTACGACGTGGGCGGCTCGCACCTGACGTACCACCAGGTGTTCTACGCCGAGACGTCGCTCACGCGCTGGGCGGGCGGCCTCGAGAACTACGGCGCCGCGTACACCTACTTCCAGTACCTCTGGGAGCAGGCCGGCGGCAACGGCGACGCCACCTACGAGCCCGACCTCGAGTACGACGGCGCCGGCGGCGACCTGCTGATCAAGCTGATCTTCGAGAACCAGGGCGACGGCATGGCGGGCGTCCAGGCGGCGATCGACGAGTTCAACGCGCAGACGGGCGCCGACCTCCGCACCGCCAAGGAGCTCTACGAGGACTGGGCCGTCGCGGTCTACCTCGACGACGAGGACTCGGAGCGCTTCGACATCAAGGCCGTCGACTTCGGCGACCCGGCGTCGACGAGCTGGACCATCGACATCGCGGACGACCAGTTCTGGGACGGACGCGGCTCGAACCAGGGCGCCCAGCCCGCGGCGAAGTGGGACCGCCGGAAGAACGGCCAGGCCGACACGGCGCTGCCGTACGGCATCCAGATCGAGCGGTTCCGCAACCCGGGGCCGACGGTCGACGTGTCGCTCGACGGCGACGACACCACGCAGATCGCCCCGCACACGGGCGACACGCACTGGTACGGCGGCTACGAGAGCCAGTCCGACAACATCCTCGACGTCGACGTGACGGATGGCGCGGCCTCGACCCTCGACTTCTGGTCGTGGAACTTCATCGAGGAGGGCTGGGACTACGGCTTCGTCGAGGCACTCGTCGGCGGCGAGTGGGTCACCGTGCCGCTGACGGATGACTCGGGCGCGGTCGTGACGACCGACGACGACCCGCACGGCAACAACGAGGAGGGCAACGGCCTCACGGGCACGTCGGGCGGCGAGTACTTCGTCGACGAGCCCGAGTACGTGCACCTCTCGGCCGAGCTGCCCGCCGGCACGACCGACGTGCGCTTCCGGTACTCGACGGATGCCGCGTACCTCGACACCGGATGGTTCGTGGACGACGTCATGGTCGACGGCGAGGCCGTCACCCTGTCGTCGGCCGACGGCGAGTGGATCGAGACCACCGGCCTCCAGGACAACAACTGGACGCTCCAGGTCATCGCGAGCTGTGACCTCACCCCCGGCGAGGACTCCGAGTACGAGATCGTCGACGAGGCCGGCAACCACGTGTACCGCCTCCAGGGCGACGACGTCACGATGTCGGGCCTCGACACCTCGTGCGCGAAGGGCCAGAACCGCGACTTCGCGACCCTGGTGTCGAACCTGCCCACGGGCGATCTCGACACGCTCGACGCGGGGTACGAGCTCACCGTGACGAACACCGGCAACGGCAAGGCCGTCGGCAAGAACGGCTAGATCCGCTGAAGGCGGAAGGCCCCCGGTCCGACTGGACCGGGGGCCTTCCTCATGTCGAGACGGCCGATCGCCGACGCGCCCCGTTCTGGGGGCGGGCGTCGCCTTGTCAGTGGTCTCTCGGGGGGCGTACGGTGCTGCGCGGAGGCATGCCAACGCAGGCGGAGCCGTCTCGAGGCCCAGCCGTGAAGAGAATCGGGGAAGCCGCCATGAATCGTCGAACCCAGCTGAAGGTCCTCGCCACGATCGCCGCGGCGGGCGCGCTGGCCCTCGCCGGCGGCCCCGCGCTCGCGGCACCCGGCGGCAGTGCCTACACGTGCGCCGGGGGCGACATCCCCTCGGGGCTCTATTCGTCGGTCATGGTCACCGGCGACTGCGGCATCGAGGTGGGCGCGGTCATCGACGTCACCGGAAATCTCGAGGTCGCCGCCGGGGCATCCCTGGCCGGCGATCTCGTCGCATCGACGATCACGATCGGCCGCAACGTCACGGCAGGAGAGGGCTCCTACCTGGCGCTCGGATGCCGGCCGAGCTCGCTCGTCGGCAACACGGCCCACCCGTGCTGGGGCATGGCGACCTCGCCCGAGGTCGAGCCGCAGGACGTCTCGGAGGTCGAGATCGGCGGCAACGTCACGGCGACCGGGGCGGATTCCGTCGCGCTCAACGGGGTGGACGTCGCCCGCAACGTGACCGTGCTCGGCGGCGGCGGTGCGTTCACGTACTGGCCGATCAAGAACAACTCGGTCGGTGGCAACATCACGATCAGCGGTGTGACCGCCGAATGGATCGGGGTCATGTTCAACGTCGTCGGCGGCAATGTCACGCTGAGCGACATCACGAGCGTCGACTCGCACCCCTTCGCCAACCCGGTCGTGTACATCGTGAAGAACCACATCGGCAGGAACCTCACCTGCACGAACCTCGTCCACGGCGTGTCCGGCGGCTTCGACCCCACCGGAGTGAACGTCGTCGGTCGCAACGCGAACGGTCAGTGCGCCGGGCTCGTGTGAGCGGAGGTCTCCGACCTGCGCGGTGATCGTACGCCCACCGTCGTGTCCGGACGGCGAACTGCTTGCCGCACGATTCGCCGCCCGATAGCGTGCTGGCCAGCGGGTCCGGCGGTCGAGTCCGGCCGAGCACCGCTCGGGGAGCGCGATGGGGACACCGACGACGGCGGAGCTCGCGAGATCCGCCGTGAGCGACCGGCGCTGGGGCACGGCGAGCTTCCTGTTCGCCGAGGCGCAGCGCGCCGACGAGGTGCTGAGCGAGCACGACCTCGAGGAATGGTCGACCGCGCTCTTCCTCCGAGGTGAGCGCACGCCCGCCGTCGAGGTGCTGACTCGCGCCCACGATGCGTACTTCGCCCGAGGCGACCTCGAGCATGCCGCCCGCACGGCGAACACGATCTCCATCCAGCTGCTCGAGGCCGGCGAGGTCACGGCGTCGGCCGGGTGGATGTCCCGGAGTACGCGCCTGGCCGAGCGTCTCGACGAGTCGAGTCCGGTCGTCGCGACGGTGGCGCTCGTGCCGGCCGCCATGGCGGCGACCTTCATGGGCGACCTCCAGGAGGCCATCCGGCGCTTCGAGTTCATCGCCGACGTCGCCGAGCGCCATGTGGACGAGGAGCTCGCGGCTCACGCGGCCTTCGGCAGGGGGCTGAGCCTGCTCAAGCTCGGACGGTGGGCCGACGGCTTCGCCGAACTCGACCACGCCATGGATGCCGCGGCATCCGGACGCCTCGCACCCACGTCGGTCTGCCTGTTCTCTCGCGCCGCACTCGACCTCGCCCACGCCGCGTCGGATCTCGATCGTGCGGAGCGCTGGACGCGCGAGTTCGCCGGATGGTGCGACGCGCAGCCCGAACTCGTGGCGTACACGGGCCAGGCGCAGGCGTATCGCGGAAAGCTGGCACTCCAGCGCGGCGCCTGGGCGGAGGCCGAGGTCGCCGCGGAACGCGCCGATCGGTGTCGCCGCGACGGCGATTTCACCGCCATGTACGTCGCGTCCTACCTCGCCGCAGACCTCCAACGGCTTCGCGGCGCCCTGCACGCCGCCGAGACCCTCTACCGGAAGGCCGGTGAGACGGGCTTCGACCCCCAGCCCGGGCTCGCGCTCGCGCTCCTCGCCGGCGGTGACGTCGGCGCCGCGCAGGCCATGATCCGCGCGGCCGTCGCCGCCGCGGATGCCGGCGAGATGCTGCGCCTGCTCCCGGCTGTGGTCCGGACGGAACTGGCCGCGAACGACGTCGAGGCGGCACGACGCGCTGGCGATGAATTGGCTCGGCGTGCCGGAACTCCGCGCCCGCCGCTTCTTGCGGCGGTCGTGGACCTGGCCGAGGCCGAGGTACGGCACGCGGAGGGCCGATCGTCCGATGCGCTCGAGGCGCTGGCCCGGGCCGAGAGCGGGTTCTCCGGGGTCGGCGCACCCGACGAGGTCGCGCGCTGTCGCCTCCTGCGTGGCCGCATCCTCCGCGCGCTCGACGATCCCGGGTTCCGTGCGGAGCTGGCGGCGGCGCGAGCGCGATTCCAGGAGGTGGCAGCCCGCCTCGACGTCGACGTGATCGACTCCCTGCTCGGCGAGCGGACGCCGCAGGCGCTCACCGTGCGCGAGCTCGAGGTGCTGCGGCTCCTGGCGACGGGTCTGAGCAACCGCGGCATCGCCGAGCGGCTCTCGCTCAGCGAGAAGACGATCGCCCGCCATCTCAGCAACATCTACGGCAAGCTCGGCCTCTCATCACGTTCCGCCGCGACCGCGTACGCGTTCCGGCACGATCTGGCCTGAGGCGTCCTCCGGGGCCCGGGTCGCTCAGCGGCTCCCGAGGAAGAAGTCGAGCACCGCGAGGGGCCCGTCGAGGTACGCGGACGTCCCGCCCATGATGCGCGGCTGGACGGCGTTCGGGTTCGGCACGACGTGGCCGCCCCCCTCGACCGCGAAGAGCACGACGGGCGCGGGGCCGTCGTAGACGGTCCGGGTCACGTCCGAGTCGCCCTCAGCGTCGGTGTTGGCGAAGACGGATGTCGCTCCGTCCGGGCCGTCGCCGTTGCGGTCGGCGACGAAGGCGGCGCTCTCGTCGGCGGAGAGCACGAGACCGAGGTCGGAGCCGACGAAGCCGGCCGTGCCGCCGTCGAACGGGTTGATCGGGTCGGCGGTGCCGAGCACGAACATGGTCGGCACGGCGGTGCCGCTCCATTCGCACGTGTTGTTCTCGTCAGCCGGGTACGCGGCGGCGAACGCGGCGACGCCCTGCACGAGGTCGGGTGCTTCGGTGCCGAGCCGGATCGAGAGGTGGCCGCCGTTCGAGAGCCCGGTGGCGAACACCCGCTCGCGGCTCGTGCCGAACGACGCGGCGAGATCGTCGATCATCGCGGAGACGAACGCGACGTCGTCGATGTCGTCGGTGCGAGCCGGGTAGGGCGTGGCGGCGCGGCAGTCGTGCCAGGTCTTCTCGTATCCCTGGGGGTAGACGGCGACGAATCCGCGTTCGACCGCGAGTTCGTCGAATCGGTAGCCGGTGACGGCGCGCATGCTCTCGGCGTCCATGTTCGATCCGTGGAATGCCGCGATCCTGGACCTGAGAGAGCCCTTCGACGCTCAATGCACGGACGTCGACGCCATCTGGGCCGTCATCCCACGCGCCCGCCTACGCCACGTCGGCGTGCCGCCGGGCGGTCGACGCGTCCACCGCGACTCACCCCGGGGCCGCGTCCTTTCGAGCGCGATCACCACGACATGGCAGAAGCTCGCCACGGCGCGCGCGACGGACGCCGCGGGCCTGGCACATCACATCGTCGTCGCCGCGGAGTCGGTGCTCGCCGCGGGAGACTTCGCACCGCCCGACTCGTCGCTGGCCACCGCCATTCGCGGCTTCATCGACGCACGGCTCGACGATCTCGAACTCGACGGCGAGGTGATCGGCCGCAAGTTCCACTGCTCACGCTCCACGCTGTACCGGATCTTCACCCCATACGGCGGGATCACGACGTACATCCGAGCACGGCGCCTCGAGCGCTGCCTCGACGAGCTGGCCATCCCGGCCGAGTCGGCGCATCCGATCAAGGACGTCGCGACGCGCTGGGGCTTCGAGAACCCCAGCCACTTCCATCGCCTCTTCACTGCGCGTTACGGACTCGCACCTTCCGCCGTCCAGCGTCTCGCGGTGCGAGCACCCGTCACTGCGTATGGCTCGCAGACCCATCGCAAGATCCAGACATTCCACAAGTGGGCACTCCGCGCGTGAGCGACGATCGCTGCACCAGAGACGCTCAGTCCACCTCGGCCGACTCGGAACCACGTTCGACCTCATGGACACGAGGCTCGGACGAGAGGTCTCCATCCTCACCACACCCGTGCTCGACGCGTCGCTCGTCGGACTGACAGAGAAAAGGCCCGGTCAGAAATTTCTTCTGACCGGGCCTTACTTGGTTGCGGGGGCAGGATTTGAACCTACGACCTCTGGGTTATGAGCCCAGCGAGCTACCGAACTGCTCCACCCCGCGGCACAAGAGATAACACTAGCACGGGTTTCGAGAGCGGTCGAATCGGGGTCGCATCCCGGGCGGGTCGGGGTCTCGATACGGCGCTGCGCGCCTACTCGACCACCGGGGCAGGGGTCTCGATACGGCGCTGCGCGCCTACTCGACCACCGACGGAGCCGAGGCCACCAGCTCGTACCCGAGCGGCAGCCAGTCCCGGTCCGGCCAGCCGAACATGCCGTCGCCCTTCGGCACCGTGATGGGGAACATCCGCCACGGCAGCTCGTAATGCTCGGCGAAGTGGTCGACAGCGAGCCCGGCGTCGTGCAGCGCCCTGAACACCTCGCCGAGCGGATGCATCCACTCCCACGTCCTGGCATTGACGAGCCGCGCCTCGGGGTCGGCGTAGTCGCTCGGGTCCTCGATGATGTCGGGTCCGGTGCCGACGTACGGATAGGCGAAGACGGGCATGCCGCCCGGTCCGGCGTCGCCCTCGAAGACGTATGCCGCGGGGTGGCCGTCGGCGAAGAACAGGCGGCCGCCCGGCTTCAGGAACCAGGCTATGATGCGTGCCCACTCCGCGACATCCGGAAGCCACCCGATCGTGCCCCACGTCGTGAAGACGAGGTCGAACGACTCCGGCTCGGGCAGTCGGTGGCGGGCGTCGTAGACGTTCGCCTCGACGAACCGTGCGCGATCGGCGACGCCGAGCTCGCCCGCCATGCGCCGAGCCTCCTCGACGGCGGGCCGTGAGAAGTCGAGGCCGATCGCCTCGGCGCCGAGGTTCACGAGCGAGAGCGTGTCGGAACCGAAGTGGCACTGGAGGTGCAGCACGCGCACCCTTTCGAGGCCGTCGGGGAACATCCGGTCGATCCCGGCCTGCGCGATCGGGTCGAGCACGCTCCCACCGGCGCGCAGGCGCGAACGGTCGTAGAAGGTCGACGCGACATGGAGCGCCACCCGCTCGTCCCAGTTCGCGCGGTTCTCCTCGAGCCAGTCGCCCGAACCGAGGTCGACGGCGGCCATCAGCCGTTCGAGGGTTCCTCGGTCGCGGGCGCCTCGGTCGACGGCGTCTCCGTGGAGCTCGCGCCGTCGTCCGCGAGGACGATCAGCTCGGAGATGATCTCCGCGAGTTCGGCGTCGGCGGCGCCGTACGCCACCCAGTCGCCGTCCTGCAGCGCCTGCTGCTTGTCCTCGATCGCCTGGCGCGCGCGGTTCAGCAGCGACTGCAGCTCGGTGTCCTCGGTGGTCGGGGGCGCCTCGCCCTCGCCTTCACCGCCGGTCTCGCCGCCGTCCGGCGTGGTCGGTTCGACCTCCTCATCGCCCGCGGCGGCTCCCGAATCGCCGCCGAACAGCACGTTCAGCGCCTCGTCGAGCGTGTCCTGGAACGCGATCTCGTCGCCGAACGCGACCAGCACCTTCTGGAGCAGCGGGTAGCTCGTCTCACCGGTCGACTGCACGTAGACGGGCTGGACGTAGAGCAGGCCGCCGCCGACGGGCACCGTCAGCAGGTTGCCGTTGATGACGTCGGACTGCCCCTGCTTCAGCAGGTTCAGCGACTGCGACACCGTCGGGTCGGAGTTGAACGTGTTCTGCACCTGACCGGGGCCGGGCACGTTGTCGTCCTCTGGCAGCGAGAGCAGCCTGAGCTTGCCGTAGCCCTCGGCGCGTTCACCATCGGTCGCCCCCGCATCGGAGTCGACCGCGAGGTACCCGCGCAGCACGTTCCGGCTCGCGCTGCCGCGCGCCTCGGGGATGAACGTCGAGTAGATCGAGTAGGTCGGCGCCTCCTGGCCGGGCATCTGCATGGTCAGGTAGTACGGCGGCTGGAGGAACGACGTCGCCGCGCTCTGCGTCGGGTCGAGCGGCGTCGTCCACGCGTCCTCTCGCGAATAGAACGTCACCGGATCGGTCACGTGGTAGCGACCGAGCACGGCGCGCTGCATCTTGAACAGGTCGGCCGGGTAGCGCACGTGGCTCATCAGCTCGCCCGACATCTCGCTCATCGGCTCGATGGCGTTCGGGAAGACCTTCTGCCAGGTCTGCAGGATCGGGTCCTCGGTGTGCCACGCGTACAGCGTCACGCTGCCGTCGTACGCGTCGACCGTGGCCTTCACCGAGTTGCGGATGTAGTTGACCTCGTCGAACGCGAGCGGCTGCTGCACCGACTCGCTGTCGGAGATCGCCTCGCTGTAGCTGACCTTGTTCGAGTACGGGTACTGGTCGGAGAGCGTGTAGCCGTCGACGATCCAGACGATGCGCCCGTCGACGATCGACGGGTAGGTGTCGCTGTCGAGCGTCAAGTACGGCGCGACCTTCTGCACACGCTCGATCGGGTTGCGGTCGTAGAGGATCTGCGACTCGTTCGAGACCTGGTCGGAGAGGAAGATCTGCTCGGACTGGAACTTCAGCGCGTACACGAGCTTCGTGAACACGTTGTCGAGCACGGGCCCGCCGTCGCCGGTGAACGTCGTCTGCTGCGGTTCGCCCTCGCCGCCCGCCGGGTAGTCGAGCTCGATCGGCGATGCGCCCTCGGGCGCTCCCACGATGGAGTAGTCGGGCGAGTTCTCGCCGAAGTACACGCGCGGCTCGAACTCGGGAAGCGTGCCGCTCGACGGGATGCCCGACTCGAGGAACACGGGCTGACCGTCGCTCTGGCGCTGGTTGCCCGCCGCGGCGACCAGGCCGTAGCCGTGCGTGTACACGAGGTGCGAGTTGAACCACGTCTGCGCGTCGTTCAGGCCCTCGAGGTTGAGGTCGCGGATGGCGACGACCGTGTCCTGCGACTGACCGTCGATCTCGTACCGGTCGACGTCGAGCATCTCGGGGAACTGGTAGTACTGACGGAACTGCTCGAGCTGCCGGAACGCCGGGCTGATCACGGCCGGGTCCATGAGGCGGATGCTCGCGGTCGTCGCCGCGTCGGAGCGCAGCGCGCCCGGCTCGGCGTCCGTCTCGGCCTCGTACGGGATCTCCTCGATGTCGGCGACGCCGAACGCGTCGCGGGTCTGGTCGATGTTCTTCTCGATGTACGGCGCCTCGAGCGCACGCGCGCTCGGGTCGACCTGGAAGCGCTGCACGACCCACGGGTAGAGCGAGCCGATGAGCAGGCTCGACACGATGAGCAGCACCGCACCGACGAGCGGCAGCCGCCACCGACCGAGGATCGCGGTGATGAAGAACAGGATCGCCACGACGGCGGCGATGACCGAGAGGATCTGCCGGCCGGGGATCGTCGCGAACACGTCGGTGTAGGACGCACCCGTGATGAGCGACCCGGTCTCGGTGACGGTCGCGTACTGGTCGAACCAGATGCTGACGGCCTGCAGCAGCAGGTAGAGGCCCGCGGTGATCGCGATCTGGATGCGGGCGGCCTTCGAGATGACGACCTCGCGGCCGTTCACGCGGATCGCGCCGTAGAGGTAGTTCGTCGCGATGACGAGCAGGCCCGAGAGCAGCACGACCGCCGACGCGAAGCCGACGACGGAACGGTAGAAGGGCAGCTCGAAGACGTAGAAACCGATGTCGAAGCCGAACTGCGGGTCGTTCGAGCCGAACGGCGTGCGGTTCAGCCAGGCGAGCACCGAGTCCCAGCGGCTCGCGGTCGAGACGCCCGCGAAGATGCCGAGCACGGCCGGGATGCCGTACATCGCGAGGCGTCGGAGGGGCTCGAAGATCTCCTGATAACGATCCAGTTGCGAATTGAGCTTCGCGTACACCGGACGGGTCCGGTAGGCGATCTGGATCGACAGCCACACCGGCAGCGCCATCGCGATGAACCCGATGAAGAAGAGCACGATGCGGGTGATCCACTCGGTCGTCAGCACCTCGATGAACCCGAGCTGCTGGTACCACCGGATGTCCGCGTAGATACCGGCGAAGACGAAGAACGCGACGACGAGGGCACCGACGATGCCGATCGTGATCGCGATCGGCGCGCGGCGGCGCGTCGTCCTCGGTTCCTGCGACTGTGCTGTGGACACTCTCGGCCTCATTCGGGTCGGGATGGGATCGGATTTCCATCCTATGGTCGGCTTTCTTGGAAACGGCTGGCGAGGCGGGCCGCGCGGCTCCGCTCCGGGCGAACGCCGGCCGCGGCATCCGTCACCGACGGCCCGAGCGGATGCCGCGGGGTGGGGCTCAGCCGACGACGGCGTCGCAGCCGCGGAAGCCGGACGTGTCGCCGCCCTCGCCGATCGTCTCGACGATGGACCGCGCCTCGTCGAGCGTGCCGACCGCGAAGACCTCGAGCCCGTCGGGCACGTTGCCGACGACCTCGTCGCAGTTCGCCTCGGGCGCGAGGAACCATGGGGCGTCGGCGTCGAGCGCCCCCCAGAGCTTCTGGCGGATGCCGCCGATGGGGCCGACGGTCCCGTCGGAGTCGATCGTGCCCGTCCCGGCGATGTTCTCGCCGCCCGTCATCGCGTCGGGCGTCAGCGTGTCGACGATCCCGAGGGCGAACATGAGCCCCGCGCTCGGTCCGCCGACGTCGTTGAGCTGGATCTCGACGTCGATCGGGAACTCGTATCGCATGCGTACGCCGACGCCGAGCACGGCGTTGTCGCCGTTCGCCGCCGGGGTGGCCTCGACCGTGAGGTCCTCGCCGTCGCGGACGATGCCGATCTCGGCGGGCGTCTCGGTCCCGTGCTCGCCGAGCGCGCTGCGCAGCTCGTCCACCGAGTTCACCTCGGTGCCGTCGACCGAGCGGATGACGTCGCCCACCTCGATCACGCCCCCGGCCGGCGTCCCCTCCCCCACGCCCTGGACGACCACGTCGCGCGGGAAGTCGTAGCCGAGCTCGACGAGGGCCGCCGCGATCGCGTCCTGCTGCGAGTCGACCATCTGCGCTTCGTTGGCCGCGTCGCGGTCCTCGGTGCTGATGCCCGGCGGGTAGAGCACCTCGAGCGGCAGCACCGCGCGTCGCGGGTCGAGCCAGGCCGCGGCGACATCGAGCCAACCCGGTGTGCGCCCCGGGCGACCGATCGCCGAGACCGTGAGCAGGTCGAGGGATCCCTCGGTCGGGAAGGTCTCGGCGTCGGGGACCTCGATGAGGGGAACCTCTTCGCCGTCGACCTCGGTCGTGCCGAGCGTGTCGTAGACCGGGCCGGCCTGTTGGATGACGTAGGGCGTCGGCAGCAGCGCGAAGCCGAGGCCGACGACGGCCGCGATCGCGACGGCCGTCCAGCCGATCCGCTCGCGCCGAGAACGTCGCGGCGAGGCGCCGGGCTCGGGCACGGTTTCGCGCACCGGCCGGTCGTCGCCGGGGCCGCCGAAGAGCGTCATCCGCCGTGGTCCTTCCCGAGCGCCCGCGGGGAACCCGGCACTGTTCGCGACGGGCGGACACCCGAGGGGTCAGCCTAGGCCATTTCCCGGCGAGGACGCAGATGACCGGCGGTAGCGTTGAGCGCGAAGCGAGGGAGGTGGCCCGAGTGGCCGAACGCGACCAGGAGCCCGACCGCGACCCCGAGGACGAGTTCCGCGACATGCTGCGCGAACTGCTGTCCGGTTCGGGCGGCATCGACCCGTCGAAGCTCGCCGGGGCGGCCGGTCTGCCGAACGATCCCGCGAGTCTCGCGGCGCTCTTCAGTCAGCTCCAGCAGGCGATGCAGCGCTCCGAGGAGGAGGGCATCGACTGGTCGCTCGCGCTCCGCCAGGCGGAGCAGCGCGCCTCGACCGGTCAGCGCCAGATCCAGGCGTCCGAGAACGAACGGCTCGACCGGGCATTCGACCTCGCCGCGCTCTGGCTGGACGAGGCGGTCGACATCTCGGCGCTGCCCGGCACACCCGAGCTGCTCACCCGGCGTTCATGGGCCGCAGCCACCATGCCGATCTGGACGCAGCTCGCCGAGCCCGTCGCGACGAGCATCGCCGACTCCCTCACGCGCGTGATGAGCGAACAGGCGCCGGAGGAACTGCGGTCGATGGTGCAGGGCGCGAGCCGCATGATGCGCGGCATCGGCGGCGCCATGTTCGCGATGCAGCTCGGCCAGGTCGTCGGGCAGCTCTCGACCGAGGTGGTCTCCGGCGGCGACGTCGGGCTGCCCCTGCTGGAAGACGGCCGCGCCGCGCTCCTGCCCGAGAACGTCGTCGAGTTCGGGGAGGGCCTCGACATCCCCACCGACCAGGTCGAGCTCTACCTCGCCGTGCGCGAACTCGCGCACGCGCGCCTCTTCCGCCATGCCCGATGGCTGCGCCTGCACCTCATCACGGCGATCACCGCCTTCGCGCGCGGTATCGACGTCGACGTCGAGCGCCTCGAGCAGCTCGCAGAGGGCTTCGACCCGTCGAACACCGACGAACTGCGCGACGCGGTCGCGAACGGGGCGCTGCTGCGCCCGAAGAGCCCGGAACAGGAGGCGGCGCTCGGCCGACTCGAGACGATGCTCGCGCTCGTCGAGGGCTGGGTCGACGTCGTGACGGCGGATGCCACGTCCCGCCTGCCGAAGTCCGACGCCGTCGCCGAGACCATCCGTCGACGTCGCGCGACCGGCGGCCCGGCGGAATCCGCGCTCGCGACGCTCGTCGGGCTCGAGCTGCGCCCGCGGCGGATGCGCGAGGCGGCGGCCATGTGGCGTGCGGTCACCGATGCCGTCGGCGTCGCCGGGCGCGACGCCCTGTGGGCGCACCCCGACCTGCTGCCCACCTCGGCCGACCTCGACGACCCGGCGCCGCTCGCAGCGCGCCTCGCCGCGGGGGGCGAAGCCGGGGGCGAGACCGACGCGGAGTTCGACGAGGCGCTCGAGGCGCTGCTGCGCGGCGACCTGCCGCCGGCCGACGCCGCCGGCGACGACGCCACGGAGGAGGACCCGGAGGACGACCCGCGCTCGGCCTGACCCCGGCGCCCCCTGTGGACGCCCGGCGACGCAGCGCCGATCGGTGCGGCATGCTGCCCGCATGACGCCCCGACTCGACCCGGCACTCCCCCAGGTGTGGCGCTCGCCGACCGTGCTGCAGCTCGGCGGCACCCGCCCGATCGCCGTGCTCCACGATCCCGGGGCGCTCGAGACCGGCCTGCTGAGCGCCCTCTCGGCGGGGGCCTCGCGCGCGACCCTGCACACGATCGGCGCCGCGCTCGGCGGCGACACGGAGCGCATCGACGCCCTGCTCGACCGGCTCGAACCCGCCTGCCTCGTCGACCCGACGCCGCCGGCCTCGGGCGTGATCGCCCTCTCGGGGGCCGCGACGTTCGTCGACGACCTCGGCACCGCGCTCCTCCGCCTCGGGCACCGCCCCATCCTCGCGTCCGACGCCGACCCGACCACGACGGACGCCGCGGTGCTGCTCGCCGCCCGCATCGTCCCGCCCGCGACCCATCTGCCCTGGCTCGCGGCCGACGTTCCGCACCTCGCCGTGGTCTTCGACGAGCGCGGCTCGGAGATCGGACCGTTCGTGCGCCCCGGCGCGGGACCGTGCCTGCGCTGCGTGCACCTGGCGCGACGCGATGCGGATGCCGCGTGGCCGGCGATCTCGGCGCAGCTCGCGGTCGCGCCCGCACCCCCGCACCGCGGGCGGGCGAGGCACGAGGCGCTCGCGCTCGCGGCATCCGTCGTCGACGACCTGGTGCGCACGGGGCGCTCGGCTCTCGACTCGGCGACGGTGGTCGTCAGCGACGCGCCCGCGCCGGAGCCGCCGCGGCCGACCCCGGTCGGGATGCACCCGGAGTGCGGATGTCGAGTTCCCGGAGGAAACGCGACGGTTCCCGTTCCGCTCGGCGGCCGGCCGACCAGCGCGAGAAGCTCAACGACAGCCGTCGCCGTGCCCGCGTGATGCCGACGTAGAGCAATCGGCGCTCCTCGTCGATCGCGTCGAGCCCGGCCGCGTAGGCGATGGGGAGCATGCCCTCGACGAGTCCCGGCAGGTGGACCTCGTCCCACTCGAGGCCCTTCGCCGAGTGCAGCGTCGCGATGGTGACGGCCGCGACCGCCGGCTCGTGATGCGTCTCGGCGCGGGTGCGGAGGTCGTCGGCGAACGCACGGAAGGTGGTGCCCGCCGGCTGATCGTCGACGAGGCGGGCGATCGCGTTCAGGCTCTCCCACCGATCGCGCACGGCGCCGGGCCCCGCGGGCGGCTCGACGGTCCAGCCGAGCGAGCGGAGCACGTCGCTCACCGACTTGAACAGCGGCTCGTCGGCGATTGCGAGCGCGGCCGCGCGGATCGCGTGCACCGCCTCGCGCACCTCGGGCCGGTCGAAGAAGCGCTGCGCACCGCGCACTCGCACCGACACGCCCACGTCGCCCAGCGCCTGCTCGAACAGCGCGGACTGCGAGTTGACGCGCAGCAGCACCGCGATCGACTCGGGCGGCGTGCCGGCGTCGATGCGCTGGCGCACCCGAGCCGCGACGCCGCGCGCCTCGGCGAGCTCGTCGGGATACTCGGCGAGCTCGGGCGCCGGACCGTGCGCGACGCGGCCCGCGTCGGCGCGTCCGCCGCGCGTCGGCGAACCGTCGGAGCCGGATGCCGCGGGGTCACCGCCGTCGGGCACCGCCGCCGCGAGGCGAAGGGCGCCGGGCCGCCCCCGCATGAGGCGGTTCGCGACCTCCACGACCTCGGGCGTCGACCGGTAGTTGCGTTCGAGCCGCACCATCGTGGCATCCGGATACCGTCGCTCGAAGCCGAGCAGGTACTCGGCGCTCGCCCCGGCGAACGAGTAGATGGTCTGGCTTGCGTCACCGACGACGCACACGTCGCGACGCCCGCCGAGCCAGAGCTCGAGCAGGTGCTGCTGCGCGGGCGAGACGTCCTGGTACTCGTCGACCACGAAGTGCCGGTAGGCCTCCCGCACCTGCATCGCGACGGCCGGCTCCGACTCGATCATGCCGGCGGTGGCGAGCAGCACGTCCTCGAAGTCGATGGCACGCCGCTCGTCCTTCAGTTCCTCGTAGGCCTCGACGAGCGCGAGCATCTGCTCCGCCGTGAGCGAGCCCGGCGCGCCGCGTGACGCGAGACGCACCCGGTAGTCGTCCATGCCGACGAGGCCGACCTTCCGCCACTCGATCTCCGCGGCGACGTCGCGCAACGTGGCGGTGTCGACCTTCACCCGGCTCCGCTCGGCGGCGAGGCCGAGCAGACGCCCCTTGAACTCGAGCACCCGCGGGGCCGGCCCCCCGACGACGATCGGCCAGAAGTGGTTCAGCTGCGCGAGCGCGGCGGCGTGGAAGGTGCGCGCCGCGACGGCGCCGGCTCCGAGAGCCCGGAGTCGGGTGCGCAGTTCCGCGGCCGCTCGCGACGTGAAGGTGAGGGCCATCACCCGGGCGGGGTCGTACGACCCGGATGCCACGCCGTACGCGATGCGGTGCGTGATCGCGCGGGTCTTGCCGGTGCCCGCACCCGCGAGCACGCAGACCGGCCCGATGAGTGCCTCGGCGGCGACGCGTTGCCCGTCGTCGAGCGCGGTGAGGAGCGGGTCTCCCGTCACGAGGTCGACCACGGCATCGACGAGGAGATCGGGCCGCCGTACCAGCCCTCGAGCATCCAGCGCGCGATCGAGGTCTCGCCGGGCAGCGCGACGCGTCCGAGCGCATCGCGGAGGCCGTCGCGATCGAACCAGCGCAGCTCGAGGATCTCCTCGCCGTCGGGCACGACCGTCGACGCCGCACCGTGCGCGACGCGCGCCCGGAAGGCGCACATGAGGCTCGCCGGGAACGGCCATGGCTGCGAGCCCAGGTACTCCACCCGGTCGACCGGGAGGCCGGCCTCCTCGCCGATCTCGCGCACGACGGCCGCCTCGAGGGACTCGCCCGGTTCGACGAACCCGGCGAGCACCGAGAAGCGATCCTGCTCCCACATCGCGTTCGAGCCGAGCAGAACGCGGTCCTCGTCGTCCGTCACGAGCACGATGACCGCGGGGTCGGTGCGCGGGAACCGCAGCCGATCCTCGGCGAGGCACCGACGCGCCCACCCCGAGGTGACGACCTCGGTCGCGCTGCCGCAGCCGGGGCAGAAGCGATGCGTCGCATGCCAGTTGGCGAGCGCGACGGCCTCGATCGCCAGACCCGCATCGCGGTCGTCGAGCGCCGTCGCGACCCGGCGGAGCCCGACCCAGTGCGACTCGTCGGCGATCGCCGAGGTCGCCTCCGTCTCGTAGGACCACGCCTCGATCGGAGCGCCGGCGGGCAGCGCCGCCCCCGCGGCATCCGCCCCCGCATCGAGTGTGCGACCGAGATAGCTGCGCACGACCGGCTCCGGAAGGGTCGACGGATGCCGCAGCTCGAGCCGCGGCGCACCGTCGGCGCCGCCCGACCCGGCGACGAGCACGCGGCCGTCGTGCACGGCGAGCACGCGTGCCTGCGGGTCGGCGAGGAACGCCTCGGCGCGACCCGGCAGGGCGCGCGAGACCGCGTCGCGGTCGAGGTGCTCGCGCGCCAGCGGCGGAGCGGCCGGGGTGCGCGCGGAACCGGCGGGAGTCGGCACGTCGGGGTGGAGCACGGTGCACCTCTCGTCGGAGCCGGAGTCGTCGGGAAGGCGTGGCGGTCGCCGGGCAGGCCGGATGACCTGCTTAGGCTGTGTGCCATGGCCAGACCCCCACTCACTCTAGCCGCGTTGGCCACGGCCGCGGTGGCCGGACTCGAGGTGCGGGCGGCCCGGGCGCACTCCCGCGGAGCGGGCGGGGCGTTCGATGCCGTCGAGCTCCACTCCACCGACGGACGGCGCCTGCTGATCCGCGCCCCGCGCTCGCAGACCGCCGAGTCCGAGCAGTCCTCCGACCTCGTCGCGCTGCGCGCGCTCACCCCGGGCATCCGCTCCCGGCTGCCCTTCGCCGTGCCGCAGTTCGTGGGGCAGGCGCCCATCGGCCCGACCCGGGCGGTCGTGACCGAGTTCATCCCGGGCGCCGGGCGCACGGCCGACGAGCTCACGGGCGACCCCTCCCTCGCCGCCGACGTGGGGCGCGCGATCGCCGCCATCCACGCGCTGCCGTCGGGCTTCATCGGCGACGCCGGACTTCCCCGTCGCTCGGCAAGCGAGGCCCGGGAGGCGGCGGTCGCCATCATCGACCGCGCCGCCGACACCGGGCGCCTTCCCGCGGCGCTCCTCCGCCGCTGGGAGGAGGCGACCGACGACGACACCCTGTGGCGGTTCGCGCCGACGGTCGTCAACGGCCAGCTCGGCGCCGACTCGTTCCTCGTCGAGGGCGACCGGGTCACCGGCGTCATCGGCTGGTCGGGCCTCGCGCACGACGATCCGGCGCACGACCTGCACTGGGTGCTCACCTCCACCGGCATGTCGGCCGAGCAGACGCTCGCCGCCTACCTCGAGGCCCGCGCGGGCGGCGCCGACGCCGAACTCGCGCGTCGGGCGCTCCTCTACGGCGAGCTCGAACTCGCGCGCTGGCTCCTGCACGGCGTCGACACGCACGACGACGAGGTGATCGAGGATGCCGTGGGTCTCCTCGACAGGCTCGTGGCACGCGTGCACGACCACTCGTCCGAGTCGCTCACGACCGACACCGGGCCGGTGCTCGCCGTCGCCGATGTCGAGCGGATGCTCGAGAAGACCCCCCGCGACGGACTGCCGAAGGAGTCCGGCGCGACGATGCTGACCGACAGCTACGACGTGTCGGAGCTGCGCCGACATCTCGCGGACGGCGATGACGCCGACGAGGTGCGCGACCCCGGGCTGACCGCGCCGATCCCGCTCGACCTCAGCGATTGGGGCGACGCGGCGCCCGAATCCGCGGGCTCCGCCTCCCGACCCGATCGCTGACGCGACGCCGGCGCCGGAACTGCTCACGACGGCGCGATCGCCGTGCGCACCGCCTCCGGAACCGTGGAGGACTCGCCCGCGACCGGAGCGCGACGACCGGCCCGCGCCGAGACCCCCGCCCAGGCCCGCCGCAGCGCGGCCTCGTCGTACAGCTCGTCGGGCCGCAGCACCAGGTCGTCCTCGACGTAGTAGAAGACGGCGTCGATCTCGTCGGGCGACAGCCCCGACCAGCGCGAGTAGGCGAGCCGGTACAGCGCGAGCTGGGTCTGCCGGAGTTCGAGTTCGCGGGCGTCGCGGGGGGCGCCGCCGGTCTTCCAGTCGACGACCTGCGCGCGGATGCCACGGCGATCGAGCTCGGTGCCGGGCTCGACGTCGTACACCGCGTCGAGCTTGCAGACGAACACCTGCTCGTCGAGCGGCAGGTGCAGCTCGAGTTCGACCGCCACGGGTCTGCGATCGCCCCACTCCGACGCCGCGAACGTCGCGCGGAGTCGCTCGAGGCGGGCGTCGACGGGGTCGACGACGACCTCGTCGACCGCCAGTGCCTCGTCGAACGCGAAGTCGAGCGCGTCGAGGTCGTCCGTCGGGCCCCCCGTGCCGAGCGGTCCGACCGACCCGTGCGGGGCGGGCACCCCCGCGCGGCCGGCCGGCCGCGCGGCGGACCCGCCAGAGCGCTCTTCGACCCACGTGTGGAACAGCGTGCCGATGCGCGTCGCGCGGTACGGGCGCTGCGGCATGGGCCGCGCGAGCTCGGCGGCGACGGCATCGGGGTCGTCGACGTAGTCCTTGAAGCGCGAGGCGGGCACCCTCGTGGGCACGTCGGCGCCCCCGCGCGACTCGCCCCTGCGGCGACGCTCCTCGAGCAGCAACCGCAGTTCGTCGGCGAGGGCGGGGCCGATGCCGACCCCGGTCGGCAGTGCCGCCGCCTCGCGCACCGCGTCAGCCGCCCGCACCACGGCCGGACGCCGGGCGCCGAGCGGGTCGAGCGGCCAACTCACCCGAGCCGCCTCGGACGATCGCGGGTTCTCCGGCTCCGCCGGAGCGGACGGCAGCGCCGCGCCGCCGACGACACCCGCGACGACGAGTTCCCGCAGGAACGGGCTCGGCGCCCGCGGTGCCCGCTGCGTCGCCCACCAGGATCCCGAGAGCAGGAGCTCCGACCGGGCGCGCGTGAGTCCGACGTAGGCGAGGCGACGCTCCTCCTCGGCGTGACGCTCGCGGTTCTCCTCGGAGTAGGCCTTCACGGCCTCGTCGAACTCCGCCTGGCTCTGCACGCCGCGCCACATCAACTGCGGGATCTCGTCGGCGTCGCCGCGGAACTCGTCGGGCAACGCGCCGAACGCGAGCCAGCCGCGGTTGCTCCGCGGCTTCGAGGGCAGCTCGTCGTCGACGAGCCGCGGGATCGCGACCACGTCCCACTCGAGCCCCTTCGATCCGTGGATCGAGAGCACCTGCACCGCGCCCGGCTCGGGTTCGTCCTGTCGGGGACTCAGCCGGTCGCGCTGCTCGGCCTCGGTGAGCCACCCGAGGAACGCCCCGAGCGTCGGGTGCTCGGCCGAATCCACGAAACCCGTCACGAGGTCGTCGAACGACTCCAAGCTCGCCGCGCCGAGCGGCTGCGTCGGGTTCGCCAGGACCTCGATGTCGAGCAGCAGCTCCTGCTGCACGAGCGTCACGAAGTCGACCAGCCCGAGCCCGGCGCGTCGACGGAGCGCCTGCAGCTGGGCGCCGGCCCGACGCATGCGCGCGAGGCCCTCTTCGCTGAAGCCGGCCAGGGCCCGATGGTCGTCGGGCGCGGTGAGCACGAAGTCGAGCGCGTCGACGATCGAGGGCGATTCGTCGGCGGCGATCGACCCGCGGATGCCGCGTCGCACCTCGTCGGCGAGGCGCCTCGTGGAGAGGTCGCGATCGGCCAGCCACCTGCCGAGCGTGCCGAGCGCCGCGAGGTCGGCCGTGCCGATGCGCCACCGTGCACCGCCGAGGAGGCGCAGGAGCTCCGAGCCGGCGGTCGGGTCGTGCACCACGCGGAGGGCGCACACGAGGTCGGCGATCACGGGCTGGTCGAGCAGCCCCGCGACGCCGAGCACGTGCACCGGCACACCGCGCTCGCGCAGCGCGGTCGCGAAGAGGTCGACGTGCGCGAACGTGCGGCAGAGCAGTGCGCCCGTCCGGCCGCCCGGTCTCATCCGCTCGGCGAGCCACTCGGCCACGGCCGCCGCCTCGTCGTCGATCGTCTCCGACCACGAGACGTCGAGACGACCCGCCCCGGCGAACGGCGCCGGGCGCAGGGGCGCCTTCGGGATGCCCCCGTCGAGCGGCGCGATGAGCGCGTTGGCCGCATCGAGCACGATCACCGGGTTCCGCCAGCTCGTCGACAGGTCGTACGCGACCGCCTCCCCGGATCCGGAGAAGTCGCGGCCGAACCGCGCCAGGTTCGCCGCGCTGGCCCCGCGCCATCCGTAGATCGACTGGTCGGGGTCGCCGACGGCCATGACCGCGTGGTCGCGGAACAGCGTCGAGAGCAGGCGCGTCTGCACGACGCTCGTGTCCTGGTACTCGTCGAGCAGGACCGTCGCATACCGCTCGCGATGCTCGTCGACCACCTCGGGGTGCGTCGTGCAGATCTGCAGCGCGAGCGCGACCTGGTCCGAGAACTCGACGACCCCGCGCCGCTGCTTCTCGGCCGCGTACGCGTCGGCGAGCTCGAGCAGCGGCGGCAGCGCCTCGACGACGCCGAGCGCCGACACGAAGCTGTCGAACGGGGTCCGCTTGCGGGGCGCCTCGATCGGCAGGTCGTGCATCGCCAGGAAGTCCCGAGCGAACGCACGCACGTCGCGGCTGTCGGTCACGTTCTCGGCGAGGGCCCGACTCAGCGAGAGCACGGCGCCCGTGACCCGGTCGAGCGACGCGTCGAGCTCGACCAGTCGCGGGTCGGCCGACGCGGAGACGATCCCGCGCGCGAGCTGCCACGCTGCCGCCTCGCCGAGGATCGACGCATCGGGCTCCCGGCCGATTCGGAGCGCGTGCTCCCGGTAGATGGCACCCGCGAACGCGTTGTACGTGAAGACCGCGGCGGAGTCGAGGGGATCGAGCCGCACGTCGGCGATGCCCTCGGCGACGAGCTGCCCGACGCGCTCGCGCACCCGTTCGGCGAGTTCGCCTGCGGCCTTCCTCGTGAAGGTGAGACCGAGCACCTCGGGCACGTCGACGGCGCCGTTGGCGAGGAGCCACACCACCCGGTTCGCCATCGTCTCGGTCTTGCCGCTGCCGGCACCCGCCACGACGATGCTGCGCCCGTGCGGGTCGGCCTCGATCACCGCTCGCTGCTCCGGCGTGGGCGCGTGCAGGCCGAGGCGCGACGCGATCTCGTCGGCCCCGATCCGGATCGCGCTCACGCGCACACCGCCGGGACGAGGTGGACGCGGTACCGCCAGTCGCCGAACCGCGACCCGTGAGCGAACTCCACGGGCGAGTCGAATCGCGCTCCCGCCATGACGCGGGCCACCTCCTCCAGCCGTTCGCGGAACGCCGCCTCGGCCTCGTCGTCGAACGGCTGCTGGGCGCGCTCGGTGTAGAGGCGTCCGCCCACGGGCCGCGCGACGTAGACGAGCTTGGCCCCGCCGAGGCGCCCCTCGTTCGGCAGTGCGTCGGCGCGCGCGGCGAGCTGGTAGGCCGCGAGCTGGGGATGTTCGGCCGTCTTCGCCGCCGTCGGCGGGGTACGGCCGGTCTTGAGGTCGACGATCACGGTCGTGCCGTCGGGCGAGGCCTCGACCCGGTCGATCGTGCCCGTGATGCGCACCCGCCCGCTCACGAGCGTGAACCGGCCCTCAGCGCCGAGCACGACCACGCCGTCGTCTTCTGCACTGCGCAGGTAGTCCGCCGCGCCCTCCGTCATCCGCCGCGCGCCGCGGCGCTCGCGCTCGGCGACCCAGCCCGCCTCGAAGCGCAGGTCGCGCCACCGGCGCTCGACCGACGCCCACAGCGTCTCGACGTCGACCTCGCCCGACTGCTGCGCCGCCTCCTCCACCACCGCGTGCACGATGGTCCCGATCGAGGCCGCCAGACCCGACGGCGGCTGGGCGACGTGGTCGACGAACCAGCCGAGCGGGCTCTCCTCGACGCGATCGATCTGCGACGGCGAGACGGGCACGAGCGCCTCGGGATCGCCGTCGAGGTCGACGAGCGGTGCCGTCGTCGTCGGCTCGGCCATGCCGTACCACTCGTCGGGATGCGCGCCGGGCACGCCGTGCTCGGCGAGCAGTGCGATCGCCGCCGCGGCCTCCCGGTCGCCCGCCCCGGCGTCGCGCCGGAGCGCGCCCACCATGCCCCTGAGGTGCAACGGTCGCCGTCGCCGCGCGGTGCGCCGCGCGGGTGCGAGCGCCATGAGCACCGACGGTTGCTCGTCGTCGTTCGCCGTGCACGCGAGCACGATCTGCCGTGACGCGCGCGACACCGCCAGCGCGAACAGGCGCAGCTCGTCGGCACGCACCGAGGCGCGAACGGATGCCGCGGGCTCCGCCTCGCCGACCGGCTCCCCCGCACGTGCCGCCGCGACCGCGCGGGGCAGCGCCGCAGCGTGCAGCAGCGTGCCGCGCGGGCGGAGGTTCGGCCACACGCCCTCCTGCAGGCCGGCGACGACGACGACCTCGAACTCGCGGCCGATGAGCGCGGGCGGGGTCGCCAGGACGACCGACTCGGCCCCGCGTGCCGGGGCGAGCGAGTCCTCGGGGAGCGCGTTCTGCAGGACCTCGTCGACGAAGCGCCGCGCCGGGGCGCCGGGCTCGCGCTCCACGAAGCGCCGCGCCGCGGCGAAGAGCGCGACGACCGCGTCGAGCGACCGGTTCGCCTCGTCGGCGAGCACGCCCGAACCGGCGGCCTGCGCCGCCCACTCGGCCTCGAGGCCGCTGTCGTGCCAGAGCAGCCAGAGCAGCTCCTCCACGGTCGCGCTTCGGGCCGCCGCCCGCCGCGCGGAGTCGAGCAGCCGGGCGAGACGTGACGCCCGGCGACCCGCCGGCGCGTCGATCGTCGCGAACCCGCCGGTGGCACCGAGGGCGTCGACCAGCAGTTCGTCGGCGCTCCGCACCCCGCCCGAGGCGAGCTCCTCGTGACGGAGCGCGAGCCGGAGTCGGCGCAGGCCCACGCGGTCGAGCCGGCCGAGCGGGCCCGTCAGCAGCGCGGTCGCACGGTCGGCGTCGAGCGGCTCGAGATCGAGCACGACGGCTGCGGCCGCGAGGAGCCCGGCCGAGCCCGGGGCGTCGCGCAGCGCGGCACGCACGGCACCGCCGGAGACGGGCACCTCGGCCGCGGCGAGCGCTCGTGCGAGCGCGGGCAGTTCGGAGCCGGATCGCGCGACGATGGCCATCGACGACCACGGAATGCCGTCGAGCAGGTGACGCTCCCGGAGCAGGCCGGCGATGGCGGCGCCCTCGGCCCCGGGTGACGTCGCCTCGATGCCGAGGATCGCGTCGAGCGGATCGTCATCGGCGTCCCGCACGACCCCCGCGGATCGGTGTGCGCCGCCGAGCGCGGTCCCGACGTGCGCCGTGACCTGCGCCAGAAGTCCTCGATGCGCGGGGCGACCGCGATGCACGACCGGTAGTTCGATGCGTCGCACCTCGGCACCGCCCAGCACCCGGCCGAGCGAGCCGAGGAGGTCGGCACGGCCACCGCGGAACCCGTTGCTCGCGACATCCGGGTCGCCGAGGGCGACGACCTCGACGCCGCGAGCGGCGAACGCGCCGAGGAGTGCGGCCGTGCCCTCGGTGGCCTCCTGAGCGTCATCGACGACGATGAGCCGGAGTGCCCCGAGCGCGCCGAGCGCGCGCTCGTCGTCGGGATCGTGCAGGCTGCGCCGCACGATCGATGCGGCGTACGCACCGAGCTCCGCCGAGTCGAACTGCGTCGGGCGGAGCTGCTCCTTGACCTCGGCGTACTCCGCGAGGAAGTCGCTCGCCGCCACCCACTCCGGGCGCGACGCGGCCGCACCGAGCCGCGCGAGCTCGTCGGGGCCGACGCCCTGCTCGACCGCGCGCATCATGAGGTCGCGCAGCTCGGAGCGGAAGCCGCGCAGCTCGCGCACATCGGGCGCGAGGGTCTCGGGCCACGCCGGGCCGCCCCCGTCGACCGCCTGCGCCTCGAGCAGCTCGCCGATCACCTGGTCGTGCTCGGCGCCCGTGAGCAGCGTGACGGAGCGCCCGGTCCGGGCGCGGACGAGGTCGTACGCGATCGCGTTCGCCGTGCGGGCGAGCGCACCCCGCGTGGTGCGGTCGAGCCGGAGCGCGATCGCGTCGCGCATGGCCGTCGCCGTACGGCGCGTCGCCGTCAGCACGAGCACGGCGGACGGGTCGAGCCCGAGCTCGACCCGGTGCGCGACGAGCTCGATCGCGAGCCGGGTCTTGCCCGACCCCGGAGCCCCGAACACCGCGGCGTGACCGCCCGACGCGAGGGCCGGCACGAGGTCGACGACGGCGGGTGCGGTGGTCGCTTCGTGCTGCATGCGGCCCACGGTATCCGTGTCCGCCGACAGTGAACGCGTCCGGCTCGCACCCCCGCGTGTCGTAGTGTCGTGTCAACGACAGAAAGGCGCACCGTGGACCTTCGTATCGGCATCCAGAACTCCCCCCGCGAGCTCTCGTTCGAGACCTCGCTGACGGCGGCGGAGGTCGAGCAGGCCGTCTCGGCGGCGCTCAGCGGGCAGTCGCCCGTGCTGCGCCTGGCCGACGCGAAGGGCGCGGTCTACGTGGTGCCCGCCGCGGCCCTCGCGTACGTCGAGATCGGCACCGAGGAGTCGCGCAAGATCGGCTTCGTCGGCTGATGGAACTGCTCTTCATCGCGCTCGGCGGCGCCATCCTCGGCCTCGCGGCGCACTACGCCGTTCCGCGTCGCCGATTCCGTGGCGTCGTGCTCGTGCCCGCCGTCGGTACCGCCGTCGCCGCGGTCGTCTGGGTCGCGCTGACCTGGCTCGGCATGCCGTGGGACGGCGGATGGATCTGGGTGATCTCACTCGTGGCATCCGGCGCAGCGGCGACCGGCGTCGCCGCCCTCGTCGGGCGTCGCCGCGAGGAGGACGACGCACGCACGTTCGCGCACCTCGCACGCTTCGGCCTCGCGCGCGGCTGAGGGGCGCCGGTCGGCGCGCCCGGCCGCCTTCAGGCGGTCAGCCCGAGCGCGTCCATCCGCCGCGTGTGCGAGGCGATGAGCTCGGTGAAGACCGGCTCGACGTCTGGGCCGTGCTCGCCCGACCCGACCGCACGAACCGCGGAGCGGGCGATGAGGAGGGTGTCGCCGACGAGACTGCGCCCCCACAGCGCGAGCCGGTCGTCGAGCGTGGCGTCTGCGGCGATCGCCCGCTCGAGTTCGCGCTCGATCACCTCGGCCGAGCGCGACTCCCCGAGGATCGCGCGCACGCGTGCGCGCAGGTCGTGCGGGAGCCCCTCCGCGAGGCGGATGAAGTAGTCGTCGAGCATCCCCGACGTGATGTGGATGCCGAGCAGCAGCTCGTACCAGTCGGCGCCCGAGGTGACCTGGCGGAACCGGTCCGCCGCGGGGGCGAACGGCGCCATGACCTCGGCCGGGTCGGCGCCGAGCCGGCGCAGTTCCGCGATGAGCTCGTGGTGCTTGCGCAGCGCCACGCCCGCCGCCGCACTCAGCCCCTCCTTCGAGGCCAGGTCGGGTGCGGTGGCCACGGCCTTCGCGAGGCTCTCGAAGAACTCGAGCTGGATGTACGCGGCCTGGCCGAGAAACGGCACGGGATCGGGCGTGAACTCGGTGAAGTCGACGCGGGTGAGGTCGGTCGGCGCGACCCGCGGCCGCAGCCTCGGGGTCTCCGGACGGGGACGGCGCGACATCGACCAATTGACCACGAGCACAGCATATCCGGGGCCTCGCAGCCCGCTCGGATAGGCTGGGACCCGCCGCGGGCGATGGAACCGCGGCCGTGCGCCGGTCGAGCGGAACTGGGCGCACCCGATTTCCGCATCACGGACAGGCAGACATGTGACCACCTTCACCGAACTCGGCATCGCGCCCGACATCGTCGAGGCCCTCGCCGGGAAGGGCATCATCGATGCCTTCCCCATCCAGGAGCAGACCATCCCCCTCGCCCTCACCGGGCAGGACATCATCGGCCAGGCCAAGACCGGCACCGGCAAGACCTTCGGGTTCGGCCTGCCGATCATCCAGCGCCTCGGCGACGACCCCGAGCCGGGCGTCAAGGTGCTCGTCGTGGTCCCCACGCGCGAACTGTGCGTACAGGTGACCGAAGACCTGGAGCTCGCGACCTCCAACCGTCCGACCAAGGTCGTCTCGATCTACGGCGGCAAGGCCTACGAGGGCCAGATCGAGCAGTTGAAGGCCGGCGCCCAGATCGTCGTCGGCACGCCCGGTCGCCTCCTCGACCTGGCGAGCCAGCGCCTGCTGTCGCTGAAGAACGTCAGCGAGATGGTCCTCGACGAGGCCGACAAGATGCTCGACCTCGGCTTCCTCGCCGACATCGAGAAGCTCTTCGCCCAGACGCCGCCCACGCGGCACACCATGCTCTTCTCGGCGACCATGCCCGGCCCGATCGTCGCGCTCGCGCGCCGCTTCATGAGCCGCCCGATCCACATCCGCGCGAACGACCCCGACGAGGGCCTCACGCAGGCGAACATCAAGCACCTCATCTACCGGGCGCACTCGCTCGACAAGGACGAGGTGATCTCGCGCATCCTCCAGGCCGACGGCCGCGGAAAGACCGTGATCTTCACGCGCACCAAGCGCGCCGCGGCGAAGCTCGTGGAAGAGCTCAACGACCGCGGGTTCAATGCGGCCGCGGTGCACGGCGACCTCAACCAGGACCAGCGCGAGCGCGCCATGGCCGCGTTCAAGGCCGGCAAGAAAGACGTGCTGATCGCCACGGACGTCGCGGCGCGCGGCATCGACGTCGACGACGTGACCCACGTCATCAACCACACGATCCCCGACGACGAGAAGACCTACCTGCACCGTGCCGGCCGCACCGGGCGCGCGGGCAAGACCGGCATCGCGGTGACGTTCGTCGACTGGGACGACCTGCACAAGTGGGCGCTCATCAACCGCGCGCTCGAGTTCGGCCAGCCCGAGCCGACCGAGACGTACTCGTCGAGCCCGCACCTCTACACCGACCTCGACATCCCCGAGGGCACGAAGGGCCGCCTGAAGCCCGCCGCTCCGACCGCGGCACCGTCCCGGTCGAGCACCGCGGGCCGGCGCGAGAGCGACGGGCGAGCGGATGCCTCGGGCGAACGCGGCTCGCGGTCGCGCCGCCGCACGCGGTCCGGCCGTCCCGTCGGCGAGGGCGCGGCGTCCGCCGACGCCGCCGTCGCGGAGTCGGGTGCGCCGCAGGAGAAGGAGCCCGGCGCGGGCACCCACGACGGCAAGGGCAAGGAGCACCACGACGGCAACGCGGCCCCGCGTCGCCGTCGCCGCCGCCGCGGCGGACGGTCGGGCGGCAGCGCCGCCGGCGCGCCGTCGACGGCGCCGACCGCCTGACGTCGGGCGAGAGCCCGGACGACCCGCGCGAACGGGGCGGATGCCGCGCGGCATCCGGCCCGTTCCGCATCGGCGGACGACCTACGGGGACCCCGGCAGGACCGGCGGACTGCCGTGCCCCTCGGCGAGGATGCGTGCGACGACCTCGGGGGCGGTGGTGTACTGGCCGAGCCGGTTGACCTTTCCTCGCCCGTGGTAGTCGCTCGAGCCCGTGATCGCGAGCCCGTGACGGCGTGCGAGCTCGCGCAGCCGCGGCTTCGCGGCATCCGTGTTCTCGGGGTGATCGACCTCGAGGCCGAAGAGGCCCGACGCGGCCAACCGGGCGAGCCGGCGGTCGGGCACCACGTCCTCGGCGCCCCGCGTGCCCGGGTGCGCGAGCACGGGCACGCCCCCCGCAGCGCGGATCAGGCGGATGCCGGTGAGCGGGTCGGGCGCGTAGTGCGGCTGCGCGTACCCCGACCGCCAGTGCAGGATGCCGGCGAAGGCGTCGGACCGCGTCGAGGCGTGACCGCGCGCGACGAGCGCGTCGGCGATGTGCGGGCGGCCGATCGTGGCGCCGTCGCTCGTCTGCGCGAGCACGTCGTCCCACGTGAGGTCGTAGTCGGCGGCGATGCGCCGGACGATCGCCTCGGCGCGGGTGAGTCGCGAGTCGCGGATGCGCGCCGTCTCGGCGAGCAGCGCCTCGTCGGTCGGATCGATGAGGTACCCGAGCACGTGCACGCTCGTGAACTGCTCGCGCGTCGAGAGTTCGATGCCCGGGATCAGGCCGATTCCGTGGCGCCGCGCGGCGTCGATCGCCTCGCTCCACCCGGCGGTCGAGTCGTGGTCGGTGATCGCGAGCGCCCCGAGGCCGGCGGCGGATGCCGCGGCGACGAGCTCCGCGGGCGTGTCCGTGCCGTCGGAGACCGTGGTGTGCGCGTGCAGGTCCGCTGCGACGGCGAACGGGGCGTCGGCCATGAGCCCATCGTAGGCGCGCCCGGTCAGCCGCTTCCCCGCACACTCCCAGCCGACGCCCTGTGGATGCTCCGCGCGTCGCGCGCGTGCTCGCCTACGCTGGAGTGAATGCTCCCCCGCATCCTCGGCTGGGCCGTCGTGCTCGGCACCGCCGCCGCCGCGTCGGTACTGCTGTTGCCGCAGGCGTTCGGCCTGCAGGACCAGTGGATCGCCGCGCACGTCGTCGCGCTGCGGGGCGTCGCCGCGGCCGGTGCCGCCGCGCTGGCGGCCGTGCTCGCGATCGCCCTCCTCCTCGGACCCGGGCGACGCGTCATCGGGGCCCTCGCCGCGATCCTCGTGCTGTTCGCGCTCGGCAACCTCGGCGTGCTCGCGCTGCGCGGGTTCGGCGGCGGCGATGCGGCCGCGGCATCCGATTCGGTCACGGTGCTCTCGTGGAACACGCTCGGCGAGGTGCCCGACGCGTCGACGATCGCGGGCCTCGCCCTCGAGCAGGAGGCCGACGTGGTGGTGCTCCCCGAGACGACCGAATCGCTCGGCGAGGAGATCGCGATCGCGATGCGCGAGGGCGGTCGCCCGATGTGGGTGCACACGCAGGCCTTCGACGAGATCGCGAAAGCGCGCTCCACGACCATCCTCATCTCACCCGACCTCGGCGACTACGCCGTGGTGAACGATCCGTGGCCCGGCCCGCCGGGCAACACGAACACGCTGCCGACCGTCGTCGCCGAGCCGGCGAACGGCGACGGCCCGCGGATCGTCGCCGTCCACGCCGTCGCGCCGATCCGGTGGGAACTGCGGAACTGGCGCAGCGACCTCGACTGGCTGGCCGAGCAGTGCGCCGGCGACGACGTCATCATGGCGGGCGACTTCAACGCAACGGTCGACCACTTCGCCGGTCGCGGCGTCGACGGCGGCGACCTCGGCCGCTGCGCCGATGCGGCCGTCGCGGGTGGCGCGGGCGGCCTCGGCACCTGGCCGACGAGCCTGCCCGAGCTGCTCGGCAGTCCCATCGACCACGTGCTCGCGACCCCCGGATGGTCGGTCGACGCGTTCCGGGTGCTCGACGCGCTCGACGGCGCGGGCAGTGATCACCGGCCGATCGTCGCGACCCTCTCGCGGGCCGGCGGCTGATCCACCGCCGCTCGGCGCGGGGGCGGCGCGGTGCGAGAATGGAGACCATGACGAACACCGGCGACGCGACCGCGACGGCCCACGAGGCCCCCACCGACGAGACCACCGCTGAGGAGACCGGCCGGAACGCGAACCGTTCGACCACGCCGGCGTCCGAGGGCTTCAAGGACTTCATCAGCAGCGGCTGGGCCGAGCGCGACGAGCGCCTCCCCGAGGCGCGCGCGCAGGCCGCCTACGCGGCCGCCCGCCGCGCCAGGGTCTCCGCCGAGTTCCCCGGGCAGCGTCTCGTGATCCCCGCCGGCGACGTCAAGCAGCGCGCGAACGACACCGACTACCCGTTCCGAGCCCACTCGGCGTTCGCGCACCTCACGGGGTGGGGTTCCGACTCCGAGCCCGGCGCCGTGCTGGTGCTCGAGCCGACGGGCGACGCCGGGCACGACGCGACGGTCTACTTCCGCGAGCGCGCAGGCCGCGACAGCGAGGAGTTCTACGCCAACCCCGCGATCGGCGAGTTCTGGATCGGCCCGCGTCCGTCCCTCGCGCACGTCGCGGCCGACCTCGAGCTCGCGACGCGCGGCATCGCCGACTTCGACGCCGTCGTGAACTCGACCGACACCGCCACGCTCGTGGTCCGCGAGGCCGATGCCGCGATCACCGAGCGCATCGACCACGCGCGGCTCCGCTTCGCCGCCGAGGAGGCGCTGTCGACCAACGCGTCCGACGCGCCGTTCAGCCTCGAGGTGAACGCCGAGCACGAGCCCGACGCCGAGCTCGCGCGCGTGCTATCCGAGCTGCGCCTCGTGAAGGACGACTTCGAGGTCGCCGAGCTCCGCGCCGCGGTCGACGCGACCGAGCGCGGCTTCGCCGAGGTGCTCGGCGAGCTGCCTCGCATCACGAGCGAGGTGCGCGGCGAGCGCGTCATCGAGGGCGTCTTCGCCACCCGCGCCCGCCTCGACGGCAACGACGTCGGCTACGCCTCGATCGCCGCGGCGGGCCCGCACGCGACGATCCTGCACTGGACCCGCAACGACGGCGCGGTCGTCCCCGGCGACCTCGTGCTGCTCGACGCGGGCGTCGAGATGGACAGCTACTACACGGCCGACATCACGCGCACGTTCCCGGTCAACGGCACGTTCTCGCCGGTGCAGCGCCAGGTGTACGAGGCAGTGCTCGAGGCGGCGGATGCCGCGTTCCGCATCGTGCGTCCCGGCATCGTGTTCCGCGAGATCCACGCCGCGGCGATGGAGGTCATCGCGAAGCGCACGGCCGAGTGGGGCTTCCTCCCCGTCTCGGCCGAGGAGTCGCTGCAGCCCGAGAACCAGTTCCACCGTCGCTACATGGTGCACGGCACGAGCCACCACCTCGGCCTCGACGTGCACGACTGCGCGCAGGCGCGCCGCTCGATGTACATGGACGGCGTGCTCGAGGAGGGCATGGTGTTCACCATCGAGCCCGGTCTCTACTTCCAGGCCGACGACCTCAGCGTGCCCGAGGAGTTCCGCGGGATCGGCGTGCGCATCGAGGACGACATCCTGGTCACCGCCGACGGCGCCGAGAACCTGTCGGCGGGCATCCCCCGCACGGCCGACGAAGTCGAGGCGTGGGTGCGGGGCGCCGGTCGCTGAGCCGGCCGGCCGATCGGCTCAGCCTTCGGCGTGCTGCGCCGTGACCTCGCGTCCAGCACGACGGGCCTTCCACCAGGCCCAGAAGCGGTCGAGCATGCGCTTGACCCAGCGCGCGAGCCGACGGGCCCACGCGAACTCGGTGCCGAGGATCGCGAGGCCGAGGAAGACGACGAGCCAGCCGGGGCCGGGCAGCGGCACGAGCGCGAGCCCGACGACCGCGATCACGCCGCCGAGCACGCCCACGCCGAACCGGTAGGCGAACCGCAGGCGCGGGTGACGATCGATCCAGCTGCGGATTCCGCGCAGCCACCGGCGGACCGGCCGGTCGGGGCGCTCGGCCGCGACGATCTCGGCGCGCACGGTGCGCTCGAGCGGGGTCGGCACGGCCTCCGGCGCCCGAGCCGCCGACGGGACGGGCTGCGTGCGCGCGCTCTGCGTCCGCCCCGGTTCGGGACGGAGGTCGCTGGACATGACGCCACCGTAGGCACTCACGCTGGGAGTCGCCGGAGCGTCCGCGGATCGGGCGGCGTGCGGCGGAGTGCGGTCGAGGCCGAAGCGTGAGGGCCGTCCGCGGCGTGCGTCCGGTCCTACTCCTCGCCGCGCTCGCGTTCTGCCCTGCGGCGCGCATCCTGCGCTTCGCCGTAGGTGAGCGGACGCGACGGGTCGATCTCGCGCGCCTCTGCCTTCGGCTCGTCCTCGGTCGACGTCGACGCGGCCGCGGCATCCGACTCGGGTTCGGCCGTGGGCGCGGGCGCGGCCGGCGGGCGGGCGACCGTCGTCGTGACCGGCGCGGGCGGCGCCGCGGCATCCGTCACCCCCAGCACCTGGCGGGCCCGCACGACGTGCGCGGGCTCGGCGATGATCGCGTAGCGCGTGGCGAGCACCTGCATGACCGAGGTGAAGTCGCGTCGACGGCGGTTCACCGAGTACGAGACGAGGCTGAAGATCATGCCGAAGCCGGCGCCGATGAGGACGGCGGCGCCGAGGATGCCGAGCGACGTGCCCGACGGCGAGAAGATGAAGAACAGCAGCCCGAGGAACGTGCCGAACCACGCCCCGGAGAGCGCGCCGGCGGCCGCCGTGCGCCCCCAGCTCAGGGTGCCCGTGATGCGCTCGACGCTCGTCAGGTCGTGGCCGACGATGGAGAGCTCCTTCACCGGGAACTCGGCCTTCGCGAGCTGGTCGACCGCGGCCTGCGCCTCCTGGTAGGTCTCGTAGCTCGCGACCGTCTCGCCCTTCGGCAGGGTCGGGAAGGCGCGGCCGATACGACCGCCGAACGGCGACTGGGTGCTCACCCCGCCATTCTTCCACGCGGCTCGACCGCCCGGCCCGAGGCCGGGCCCGCGGGGTAAGTTGGGAGGCGTGAGCGCCACGAGAGTCTTCGTCGCCCGACTCGCCGGGTGCGCCGTGTTCGACCCCGCGGGCGACCGCGTCGGGAAGGTGCGCGACGTGCTCGTCGTGTACCGCAAGGACGACCCGCCGCGCGTGGTCGGCCTCATCGTCGAGATCCCCGGCAAACGCCGGGTGTTCGTCTCGATCGGCCGCGTCACCTCGATCGGCGGCGGCCAGATCATCACGACCGGGCTCATCAACATGCGCCGCTTCGAGCAGCGCGGCGGCGAGGTCCGGGTCATCGCCGAGATGCTCGGCCGCAAGGTGACGTTCAACGACGGCTCCGGAACCGCGAGCATCGAGGACGTCGCGATCGAGGAGCGCGAGCCCGGCGAGTGGGAGGTCGACCAGCTGTTCGTGCGCCGCCCGAAGACGAGCGCGTCGCCGTTCGCGAAGGGCCCGTCGGCGTACGTGACGTGGCGCGAGGTGCGCGAGACGACGGCGGTCGGCGAGGCGCAGTCGGCCGAGCAGCTCATCGCGACGTACTCCGAGCTGAAGCCCGCCGACCTCGCCAACACGCTGCTCGACCTGCCGCCGCAGCGCCGGCAGGAGGTCGCGGCCGAGCTCCCCGACGATCGCCTCGCCGACGTGCTGGAGGAGATGCCCGAGATCGATCAGGTCGAGATCCTCGCCAAGCTCGGCGACGACCGCGCCGCCGACGTGCTCGACCACATGTCGCCCGACGATGCGGCCGACCTCATCGCCCAGCTGCCGGAGGAGCGAGGCGAGCACCTCCTCGAGCTCATGGAGCCCGAGGAGGCGGAGGACGTCCGCTTCCTGCTCTCCTACGGCCCCGACACCGCGGGCGGGCTCATGACGACCGAGCCGATCATCGTGTCGGCCGATGCGACCGTGGCCGAGGGACTCGCACTCATCCGCCGCCACGACCTTCCGCCCGCGCTCGGCGCGGCGGTCTGCGTCACCCTGCCGCCGTACGAGCCGCCGACGGGCCGGTTCCTCGGCATCGTCCACTTCCAGCGGATGCTGCGCTACCCGCCGCACGAACGGCTCGGCTCGCTCATCGACCAGGGGCTCGAGCCGGTGAAGGCCGACACGTCGGCGGCCGAGGTGAGCCGCATCCTCGCGAGCTACGACCTCGTGTCGGTTCCCGTCGTCGACGAGAAGCACCGCCTCGTCGGCGTCGTCACGATCGACGACGTGCTCGACTACCTGCTCCCGGACGACTGGAGAAGCCATCCCGAGGACGAATCGGAGGTGACGAGGCGCGCGACCGCCCGCGCACAGCTGGCCACCGGCAGCATCCCGATCGCACCCGGAAGGAGGGCAGGAGATGGCACGCGTTGACCCCGCCGACGATCGTCGGTTCGACACCCCGAAGGGCACGCGCCGATCCGCGCCGCCCCTGCGCCGTTCCGGCGACCGCGACCGATTCGGCCGGTTCACCGAATGGGTCGCGCGCAACATGGGGACCCCGTGGTTCCTGCTCGGCCTCACGCTCTTCGTCACGTTCTGGATCCTCTGGAACACGCTCGCTCCGCCGGCCTGGCGCTTCGACTCGGTCGAGCTCGGCTTCATCGCGCTGACGCTCGTGCTCTCGTTGCAGGCGTCGTATGCCGCACCGCTGATCCTGCTCGCGCAGAACCGGCAGGACGACCGCGACCGCGTGCAGATCGAGCAGGACCGGCAGCGTGCGGAACGCAACCTCGCCGATACCGAGTACCTCGCCCGCGAGGTCGTGGCGCTCCGGCTCGCGGTGCGCGACCTCGCGTCGAAGGAGTTCATCCGCCAGGAGCTGCGGCAGGTGCTCGAGGAGCTCGACCGGCGCGACGAGGAGGATGCCGCGAATGCCCCGTCCTGACGCGGGCGAGGTCGAGCGGGCCGTCGGCGCCGCACTCGCGGGCGTCATCGATCCCGAGATCCGCAAGCCCATCACCGAGCTCGACATGGTCGAGCGCGTGACCGCGACCGAGAACGGGGTCGAGGTCGGGGTCCGCCTCACGATCGTCGGCTGCCCGGCGTCCGACCGCATCGAACGCGACGTGCGCGCGGCGGCGGAGCAGGTCGTGGGGGCGGGCAACGCGGTCGTCGAGCTCGGCGTCATGACGCCCGAGCAGCGCGCAGCGCTCACGGAGCGCCTGCGCGGCGGCCGTGCCGCGCGCGGCAACCCGTTCGGTCCGGGCACGCTGACGCGCGTCGTCGCCGTCACGAGCGGAAAGGGCGGCGTGGGCAAGTCGACGCTCACGGCGAACCTCGCGGTCGCACTCGCGGCCCGCGGCCTCTCGGTGGGGCTGGTCGACGCCGACGTCCACGGATTCTCCATCCCCGGCCTCCTCGGCCTGGTCGACGAGCACGGCACCGCCGTGCGACCCACGCGCGTCGACGACATGATCCTGCCGCCCGTCGCGCACGGCGTGAAGGTCATCTCGATCGGCATGTTCGTCGAGCCGACCGAACCGGGCGGCCGCGGCTCGTCGGTCGCGGTCGCCTGGCGCGGCCCGATGCTGCATCGCACGCTCCAGCAGTTCCTCACGGACGTGTACTTCGGCGACCTCGACGTACTGCTCGTCGACCTGCCGCCGGGCACGGGCGACGTCGCGATATCGCTCGGCCAGCTGCTGCCGAACGCCGAGGTCGTGGTCGTCACGACGCCGCAACCGGCCGCCGCCGACGTCGCCGAGCGTTCGGGCCTCGTCGCCCGGCAGACCGGGCAGCGCGTCGTGGGCGTCATCGAGAACATGGCCGGCCTCGCGCAGCCCGACGGGTCGCTGCTCGACCTGTTCGGCTCGGGCGGCGGCGAGGAGGTCGCGCGTCGGCTCTCCGAGGGCGTCGACGACGCCGTCCCGCTGATCGTCGCGGTGCCGCTCAGCGTCTCGCTGCGGCGCGGCGGCGATGACGGGCTCCCGGTCGTGGTCTCCGAACCCGACGACCCGGCTGCCCGCGCGATCGAGCAGGCGGCGGAGTTCCTCGCCGGCCGCCCGCGCTCGCTCTCCGGTCGACGCCTCGACGTCTCGGTGCGGTGAGACGGATGCCGCGTGCCGCCCGCTCCCGCGTCCGGTCCGCGCGGCGCGCACCCGTGTCCCTCGTCGTGGCGGGCCTCGCGGCCGCGTCGCTCGCGTCGTGCGCCGCAGCCGGCGGACCCAACGCCGATTCGGCCGGTGGCGGGCTGCCCGACGGGCTGTCGGTCACGGTGCAGCAGGGGCGGATGGACGTCCCGCTCGACCGCCTGGTGCTGCACTTCGAGAACGCGGGCGAACCGGTGACCGTGACCGCGATCACGGTCGACTCCCCCGCCCTCGAGCCGGGCATGAGCCGCGACGAACCGTTCGACCTCGGCGCCGGGGACGCCGTCGACATCCGGCTCGACCTCGCCGGGGCCGTGTGCGACGGCGACCCCGCGGCGATCGGCATCGACGTCCGCGTGACGACCACCGACGGCTCGGAACGCGAGGGCACCATCGAGCCCGACGACCCGTTCGGCACGATGCAGCGGATCGCCGATGCCGACTGCCTCGCCGAATCGGTCGCCGGCGTCGCGGCCATCGAGCTGCCCGAGCGTCTGCGCACGACCGGGACCGGCACCGAGCAGCGAGCGTGGATCGACGTGACCGTCGCGCCCGTGGCATCCGGCGACGGAACCCTCTCGATCGACCGCGTGTCGGCCACGACGCTCATCGGCAACGAGGACGGCCAGGACTGGCCGCTCGGCATCGACGTCGCCGCGGGCGACGCACCCGTCGAGGCGTCGCTCGCCGTGCGCCCCGCACGGTGCGACGCGCACGCCCTCGCCGACGACAAGCGCGGCACGATCCTGCCGTTCACGGTGGCGACCGGCGACGGCCGCGAGGGCCGGCTCGAAATCGCGTCGGGCGCAGACCTCAAGGCCGACCTGTACGCCTACTACGCCGAGCGCTGCGGGCTGTAGGCGCCGGGCACGAGTGCCGCGGCCGCGGGCCGCCCGACCGGCGCCGATCGGCTCTCGGGGCCGAGTTCGGTCGCGGGTCGGGCCCCCCGGTCAGCTGCGCGGCTCGACGACCCGCGCCAGCAGTTCGACGAGCAACCGCTCGGTGAGCGGGCCCGGCAACGCCTCGACGAGCGCGAGCACGGGCGCCATCCGCTCGGGCAGTGCTCCCCCGGCCCCCTCGCCGCCGAGGA
The DNA here is from genome assembly GCF_044769845.1 of Agromyces sp. GXQ0307. Classification (NCBI taxonomy): domain Bacteria; kingdom Bacillati; phylum Actinomycetota; class Actinomycetes; order Micrococcales; family Microbacteriaceae; genus Agromyces; species Agromyces sp. GXQ0307. The sequence continues at coordinate 778,641 of NZ_JBIZVY010000003.1, forward strand.
GTCCGAACGCGCCGAGCAGCCCGGCCGCGGTGTCCGAGTCGAGGCCCGCGGATGCCGCGGCGAGCGCGTCGCCGCCCCCGGGAAGCTGCTGCGCGAGCCCGGCGACGAGCTCGCCGCCGTCGACCGCGGGGATGCCGCGGACCGCGTCGGCCGCGGCCGCGAGCGCCGGCACCAGTTCGTCGACGACGTGGTCGGTGACGGGCGTGACGGTGAGGTGCGTCGTGTGCGGCAGCACCGTGCCGTCGGCCTGGACCATGCCCGGCTGGAGCTGGAGATGCCACCCGGCGTCGCGAGCCGCATCCGCCCAGTGGTGGGGGTCGACGCGACGGTCGGCGGGCACCGACTCGTCGGTGCGGACCGCGAGGAGCGGCCCGACGGGCTCGCCGACGACGGCGAGGCCCTCGATGCCGTCGATCGCGTCGCGGAGCGTGACGGTCGCCGCGGTCGCCCGCGCGGTGAGCTCGGCGAAGCCGGGTTCACCGAGCACCTGCACGATCGCCCACGCCGCGGCGAGGGGCCCGGCAGGCTTCGAGCCCGCCATCGTCGGATTGACGACGGGGTACCCGGGCCAGGCGGTCGTCGCGAAGTACTGGTGCCGCTGCCGGTCGCGGCCCCGCTGCAGCAGCACGGACACGCCCTTCGGCGCGTAGCCGTACTTGTGCAGGTCGGCCGACAGGCTCGTCACGCCCGGCACGCGGAAGTCCCACTCGGGCAGCCCCTCCCGGAAGGCCAGCGCGAACCCGCCGATGCACGCATCCACGTGCAGGGCGATCCCGCGCTCGGCGGTCGCCGACGCGACCTCGCCGATGGGGTCGAGCGTCGCGAACGGGTAGGAGGGCGCGCTCATCACCACGAGCGCCACGTCGTCGGCGAGGCGCGCGACGACGTCGGCCACGGCGGGCGCGCCGGTCTCCGTGGAGACCGGCACGAGGTCGAGCACGAGCCCGAAGTAGTGGGCCGCCTTGTGGAACGCGGCATGCACCGTCGTCGGGGCGACGATCCGCGGCATCCGCTCGTCACCCCGGTGCGCCTCACGCCAGAGATCGCGGGCGGTCTTCACCGCCAGGAGGCAGCTCTCCGTGCCGCCCGACGTGACCGAGCCGACGACGTCGGTCGCTCCCTCGGCCGCGTCGCCGGCGCCGTCGGCGCCCCGCGCCTCGCCGTGGAAGACCCGGCGCGCGAAACCGACGATCCCGGCCTCCATCGCGGCGACCGACGTGAACGTCGTCGGGTCGAGGCCGTTCACGGGCTGCACGAGCCGCGCCGCGCGTGCGGCGAGCTCGTCGAGCTCGGCGAGGCCCGAGTCGTAGACGTACGAGAGCACGCGCCCGCCGTGGGTCGGCGCGTCGGCCTCGCGGAGCGCGGCGAGCTCCGCCAGCACCTCGTCGGGCTCGCGTTCGAAGGCGTTCATCGGACGATCTCCTCGGTGGGGGCGGGGGTGTCGATATCGGTGCGCCGCAGCGGGTAGCGCAGCAGCGGCACGAGGCTGAGGAGCACGAGCAGCGCGGGCAGCACGCTGAAGCTCAACGCGATCCCCGCGACCGCGGCATCGGGCTGCGCGACCACGTCGGATCCGACCGATTCGAGGTAGCCGGTGGCGGCGAGCACGATCGTGAGGAGCGTCGCACCGAGCGCCATCCCGGTGGTCTCGCCGGCGGTCCAGACGCCGCCGAAGGTGCCGGCCCGGCCCGGCCCGTTCGTCCGCGCGTCGTGGGCGACCACGTCGGGGAGCATCGCCATCGGCAGCGACTGCATGCCGGCGTACGCGGCACCCGCGATCGCGACGGGTGCGTACACCCAGGCCCCCGGCGCCCAGAGCATGCCGGCGAGGCCGGCGGATGCCACGGCGAACAGGGCGCTCGCGACGACGAACGACCGCTCCTTGCCGATCCGGCGTGCGAGCCGGCCCCAGAGCGGCGCGCACAGGATGGCCGGCCCGATGAGGGCGACGAAGAGGAACGTGAGCGCGTCCTCGGAGTGGAGGACCCACACGGCGACGTAGTTGGCGCCCGCGAGCATGACGCCCGTCGCGAGTCCCTGGAGCACGAAACCCGAGAGCAGCAACCGGAACGGCCGGCTGCGGCGGAGTGCGTCGAGGCCCTCTGCGTAGCCTGCGGCGAGGCTGCGGCGCTCGCGCTCCTCGACGACCATGCCGGTCGGCGCGGTCGTGGCGGCCACGAGCATGCCGACGCCGATCACGAGTCCGGCGACGATCGCCATGACGAGGTAGCCGACGGCCTCGTTGTCGCCGCCCGCGCGGCGGAGCATGGGCCCGCCCGCCCCGAACAGCAGGATGGCGAGACTCAGGACCACCACGCGCCAGGTCAGCAGCCGGGTGCGCGCGTCGTAGTCGTCGGTGAGTTCGGCGGGCAGTGCGATGTAGGGCACCTGGAACAGGCTGAACGCCGTCGCGGTGGCGAGGAACGCGACCATCACCCACGCACCTGCGACGACCGGCCCGAGCCCGGCGGGCGCGGCGAACGTGACGACGAAGGCGACGGGGAGCGCGACCGCGCCGATCCGCATCCAGGTGCGACGGGTGCCGGTGACCGCGAGGGCGTGATCGCTCCGCTCGCCGATCCAGGGGTCGATGAGCACATCCCAGACCTTCGCCGCCGTGACGACGAGTCCGGCGAGCAGGGCCGTGACGCCGAGCGTGTCGGTGAGGTAGAAGACCAGCACGAGGCCCGGGAGCGTCGCGAAGCCGCCCGTGCCGATCGAGCCGACGGCGTAGCGGGCCACGATGCCGCGGGAGAGCCGCCGTTCCGGGGAAGTCATGCGGGGAAGCATACCCATTCGGCGACGGCCATCCGGACACGCTCGCCCGGTGGATCGCACGCCTAGACTGGCCGGGTGTCCAACGCCGCCACCCGAACCCCGGTCGTCGCCCCGAGCCCCGCACGCGACGCCCTCGTCGCCGACCTGATCGCCACGACCGGCCGCACGGCCGCGATCCCGACCCCCGCCACCGGCGAGACGCTCGTCGAGCTGCCGCGCTCGAGCGCCGACGACGTCCGCGGCGCGGTCTCCCGCGCGCGGCTCGCCCAGGTCGCGTGGGCCCGGGCCGGATTCACCGCACGTCGTCGGATCCTGCTCCGCGCGCACGACCTCATCGTCGCGCGGCGCGAGGAACTGCTCGACCTGACCCAGCTCGAGAGCGGCAAGACGCGCGGCCAGGCGTTCGAGGAGGTCTTCCAGGCGCTCTCGGTGACCAGGTGGAACGCGCTCCGCGCGCAGCGCGTCCTGCGCGGCGGTCGCCGCCGCGCAGGCATCCCCGTCGCGATGACCACGCGAATCCGCTACCGCTCGAAGGGGGTCGTCGGCGTCGTCACCCCCTGGAACTACGCGATCAGCCTCGCCGCGATGGACGTGATCCCGGCCCTCGCCGCGGGCTGCGCGGTCGTGCAGAAGGCCGACGACCAGGGCTCGCTCTCGGTGCTCGCCCTGCGCCGCGCGTTCATCGACGCGGGGCTCCCGGACGCCGTCTGGGCCGTGGTCGCCGGCGAGCCCGACGAGGTCGGCGAGGCCCTCACCGACGAGGCCGACTACATCTGCTTCACCGGGTCGACCGCCACGGGCCGTCGGATCGCCGAGAAGGCCGGCCGGCGGCTGGTCGGCGCCTCCCTCGAACTCGGCGGCAAGAACGCGCTGATCGTGCTCGACGACGTCGACGTCGAGCAGGCGGCGGCCGACGCCGCGCACGCGTGCTTCTCCTCCATGGGCCAGCTGTGCGTGTCGGTGGAACGGATCTACGTGCACCGACGCGTGGCCGACGCCTTCACGTCGGCGCTCACCGCGCGCCTGGCCGACCCGCGGATCGGCTCGGGCCTCGATCACGACGCCGACTACGGCAGCCTCGCGACGGCGGCTCAGCTCGACCGCGTCCGCGGTCACCTCGACGACGCGCTCGCGAAGGGCGCACGCGTCGTCGTCGGGGGCCGGGCGCGACCCGACATCGGGCCGTGGGCGTTCGAGCCGACCGTCCTGGCCGACGTCGCGCCCGGCATGCGCGTGCTCGACGAGGAGACGTTCGGCGCGATCGCCTCGCTCCACGTCGTCGACGACGAACTCGAGGCCGTCTTCGCCGCGAACGCGTCGGAGTACGGGCTGAACGCGTCGGTGCTCGCCGGCTCCACCCGCCGCGCCCTCCGCGTCGCGGACCAGCTCGACGCCGGCAGCGTCAACGTCAACGAGGGCTATCGCGGCAGCTTCGGCTCCGTCGACGCGCCGATGGGCGGCCTCAAGGCGTCGGGCATCGGCCGCCGCAACGGGCGCGAGGGACTCCTCCGATTCGTCGACCCCGTGACCGTGTCGGTGAACACGCGAGTCATCCCGCTGCCGCACACCGGGCGCGACTACGCGCGGCTCAGCGGCCTGCTGGTCGTGCTCGCACAGGTGCTCCGCGCCATCCGTCGAGCCTGACCCCTGGCGCGCCGGGCCCGCCGGACGCGCCTCAGGTGGCCTCGGAGTCGAACGGCGCCGACTCCCCCGCGGCGATCGCGTCGAGCTTGCGCTTGCGCTGCAGGTACGCCGAGTTCTCGTTCACCGCCGCTCGCGCGACGACCGGCTTCGCCGGTTCGGCGAACGGGTCGACCTCGCTCAGCGCCTCGCGCACGATGCGACGCGGGTCGTACTGGCGCGGGTCGAGCTTGCGCCAGTCCACGTCGTCGAAGTCGGGACCCATCTCCTCGCGCATGCGGTCCTTCGCACCGTTCGCCATGTCGCGCATCGACCGCACGAACTTGCCGAGTTGCGCCGCGTAGTGAGGGAGCCGCTCCGGACCGAGCAGGAACACGGCGATCACCCCGATGATGAGGAGTTTGTCGAAGGTGAGGCCGCCCATGCGGTCAAGGATAGTCGGCGGCGAGGCGTGCGATCGACCGTTGCCGCGACCCCTAGGCTTGGGGGTCGACAGAGTCCCCGGGAGCCGCCACGTGTCCGAACACGACCTGAACTGGAAGTACGTCGACGAATCCGTCGTCGAATCGGAGTCGATCGCGAAGGCCCGTCAGCAGTCCCTCGAACTCGGCGTCGAGCCGGTCTCACCGGCCGTCGGCGCGCAGCTCGCGGTGATCGCCGCCGCGAGCGACGCACGCGCGATCATCGAGGTGGGCACCGGGGTGGGCGTCTCGGGGCTCTACATGCTGCAGGCCGCGCGTTCGGCGCACCTGACCTCGATCGACGCCGAGACCGAGTACCAGCAGCATGCGCGCGAGCACTTCGCCGACGCGGGCATCGCCCCTGCGCGGGTGCGCCTCATCGCGGGTCGCGCCGGCGAGGTGCTGCCGCGGATGAACGAGCGCTCGTACGACGTCGTCGTCATCGACGCGGATGCCGCCTCGGTCATCGAGTACGTCGAGCACGGGCTGCGCCTGGCCAAGCCGGGCGGCACCGTGCTGGTCGCCCGGGCCCTGTGGAAGGGGAGGGTGGCCGACCCGGCTCGGCGGGACGAGGTGGCGACGGCGTTCCGCGGGCTCATCTCGGAACTCGCAGGATCCTCTGCCGTCGTCACCGCGATCTCGCCGGCCGGGGACGGCCTGCTGCAGATCGTGAAGCTGGGCGCCTGACTAGGCCGCGTTGACGACGCCCCCCAGGACGTCGTAGAGCTCCTTGGCCTCAGCGTCGTTCACCGAGACGACGAGGCGACCGCCACCCTCGAGGGGCACGCGCACGATGATGAGCCGCCCCTCCTTCACAGCCTCCATCGGTCCGTCTCCAGTGCGTGGCTTCATGGCCGCCATTGAGCTACCCCTTTCGTGGCTGAATCTCCATTATCCCGTATCGGGGCGCTCGCCCGGGACACCGGGCCGCCGTTGTGGACGGTCGCTCACGGCGGCGTCCAGTCGTACCCGTCGATGAACCACCCGATCCGCAGCCACACGACCTGCAGCACGATCGAGGCGGCGACGAGCGAACCGCGCCACCACGGCGAGCGCGGCACGGCGAGCGCGCCCGCGATCGGGAAGAGCGGCGCGAGCAGCCGGAACGTGCTGGACTGCGGGAAGAAGACGGCGAACAGGTAGAGCGCATAGCTCGCGAGCCAGAGCCTGATGTCGATGCCGAGCCGCCGCACCCACGGCATGACGAGCAGCGCGCCGAACGCCACGACGAGTGCGATCGGCACGATCGTGCCCATCGGCTGGCCGAGCCACCAGTCCCCCGACTGGAACCACGGCGTGAGGGGCACCAGTTCCACGTAGCCGATATAGGGCGCCCGCCACGCGAGCTCGGTGTCGGTGTAGGCGGCCGGTTCGCCGGTGAACGCCCACGCGATCGCCGGCCAGGCGAGCCCGACGACGGCGGCGAAGAGCGCGACGGATGCCGCGGCCACGCGCTCGCGGACGGGGAACGGGTCGCGGGACCGCGTGAACCAGCGCACGATCCAGTGCAGCCCCAGGGCGAGGGCGAACGCGAGGGCCCCCGGCCGGGTGAAGGCCCAGATGCCGATCACGGGCACGAGCCATCCGTACCGTCGGTCGACGAGGAGGAGCAGCGCGAGCGCCAGCCAGAGGAAGCCGAGCGATTCGGCGTAGCCGAAGCCCATGATCGGCGACACGGGGGCCACGCAGAACAGCACGACCGCGAAGAGCGCCTGGTCGGCGTCGAGGAAGCGAGACATGAGCCGGTGGAAGACGAGCGCCGCCGCGAGGCCGGCGACGAGCGCGACCACGACGGACGCCGCATCCCAGGGGACACCGACCGTGGTGAGGACCCGCACGATGCCGGGGAACACCGGCAGGAAGGCCCAGGCGTTCTCCGCGACCCGGCCGTCCTCCGTGAGCGGCAACTCGGTCGGGTACCCGGCGGCGGCGATGAACGCGTACCATCGCCCGTCCCAGATGTTCGCGTACTCGAAGTAGCCCGGCCGCGCGTCCGTCCAGCCGTTGGCCGCCTGCGCGTGCGCGAACTGCAGCACGATGACGATCGACACAAGACGTGCGGCGAGGTACACCACGACAACCCGCCCCCACCACGGCAGGAGGCGCCACCGCACCCGGGGCGACCACCGCCCGACGCGGTGCGCGTCGGGCTGCCGCGGCTCGGGCGCGCTCGCCGCGGTCTCCTCGCCGACGGGTCGGCTCAGCGTGCCGCTCCGGTCAGCCAGGCGCGCAGCGCCGACTCGCACGCGATGATCTCGTCGCAGTCGACGCGCTCGTCGTCCGCGTGCGCGAGCAGCGGGTCGCCCGGGCCGAAGTTCACGGCCGGAACCCCGAGCGCGCTGAAGCGCGCGACATCCGTCCACCCGTACTTCGGCTGCGCGTCGGCGCCGACGGCGCGCACGAACTCCTGCGCGAGCGGGTCGTCGAGTCCCGGCCGCGCACCCTCCGACGCGTCGGTGACGGTGAGCTCGTACTCGGGGAAGAGCGTGCGGACGCGCTCGGTCGCCTCCTCGACGGAACGGCTCGGCGCGAAGCGGTAGTTCAGCGTGAGCACGGCGTCGTCGGGGATGACGTTGCCGGCGATGCCGCCGTGCATGAAGACGGCGTTCAGGCCCTCTCGGTAGTCGAGACCGTCGACGCGGACCGTCTCGGCCTCGTACGCCGCGAGCCGCCCGAGGGCCGGCGCGAGCTTGTGGATCGCGTTCTCGCCGACCCAGCCGCGCGCCGAGTGCGCCCGGCGACCCGTGGCGCGCAGCTCGACTCGGAGCGTGCCGTTGCAGCCGCCCTCGACCTCGCCGCGGGTCGGTTCGCCGAGGATCGCGAAGTCGGCCTCGAACAGGTCGGGACGGACGCGCAGCACCCGCCCGAGCCCGTTCAGGTCGGCCGCGACCTCCTCGTGGTCGTACCACATCCACGTCACGTCGACGATCGGGGCGACGAGCTCGTGCGCCAGCTTCAGCTGCACGGCGACGCCCGCCTTCATGTCGACCGTGCCCCGGCCCCACAGCACCTGTCGGTCGCCGTCGACCTCGAACCGGGTCGGCACGTTGCCGTTGATCGGCACCGTGTCGAGGTGACCGGCGATGACGACGCGGCGGTCGCGCCCGAGGTTCGTTCGGGCGACGATCGTGTCGCCGTCGCGGATCACCTCGAGGTGCGCGGCATCGGCCAACGCGGCCTGGACGAGGTCGGCGAGCGCCCCCTCCTCGCCCGAGACGCTCGGGACGTCGCAGATCGCCTGCGTGATGGCGACCACGTCGGCGGACAGGTCGAGGGCGGCCGTGGGCGTGACGGGTGCAGCCATGCCCCAGAGTCTACGAGGGCGGATGGCGCGGCCCCGGCCCCGCGTCATCCGCCGTCGCCGGCCCATCGCGCTCGGTACCCTTGAGCCATGCCCGCAGACTCGTCGAACCCGACCGCGCCCGCCACCGCCTGGGGCGACGGCCTCGCCACGATCGCCGGAGACGGCACGGTGCTCGACACGTGGTTCCCGAGCCCGCAGCTCGGCGAGCCCGGCGAGGCACCGGCGTGGGAGCCGCCCGTCGGGGCGGTCGGTCCCGACGACCGACGCGGCGTCCGCGTCGAGGCCGTCCGCGTCGCCATCCGCCTCGCCGACGCGCCGGCGAGCACGCCCGACGCCTACCTGCGACTCCACCTCCTCTCGCACCTGCTCGTCAGGCCCAACGGGCTGAGCCTCGACGGGGTCTTCGGGCACCTCCCGAACGTCGCGTGGACCAACGCCGGCCCCGTGCACCCCGACGACCTCGACCGCCTCCGTCCCGCGCTCCAGCGTGCCGGCATCCACGTGACCGGCCTCGACAAGTTCCCGCGCCTGCTCGACTACGTGATCCCGGAGCGGGTGCGCATCGCCGACGCGTCGCGCGTGCGCCTCGGCGCGCACCTCGCGCCGGGCACCACGGTGATGCACGAGGGCTTCGTGAACTTCAACGCCGGCACGCTCGGCTCCTCGATGGTCGAGGGGCGCGTGTCGCAGGGCGTCGTCGTGGGCGACGGCAGCGACATCGGAGGCGGCGCCTCGATCATGGGCACCCTCTCGGGCGGTGGCACGCAGCGCGTCGCGATCGGCGAGCGGGCGCTGCTCGGCGCGAACTCGGGCATCGGCATCTCGATCGGCGACGACTCCGTCGTCGAGGCCGGCCTGTACGTCACCGCCGGCACGAAGGTGGTGCTCCGCGGGAGCGCGGGCGAGCGCGACCGGGTCGTGAAGGCGATCGAGCTCTCGGGTCTGCCCAACCTGCTGTTCCGACGCAATTCCCTCGACGGTCGCGTCGAGGTGCTCTCCCGCTCGGGTGAGGGCGTCGCCCTGAACACCGCGCTGCACGCCTGAGACCGCGTCGGGCGACGCGCGCCGACGGGGTGCGGCCGGCGGGGTACAGTGATGACCCGGGGCCGCTCGGACGAGCGGCCCGAGCCGTGCGACACGAAGGAGTGACGTGGGAACCGACGCGCCGAGGACCAGACGCACCGGATGGGCGAAGTTCCTCGTCGGGGCGCTCGTCACGGTGCTCGTGCTGGGCGTCGCGGCGGTCGGGTTCGGATGGTGGACGGTGCACCGCTCCTTCCCGGTCGAGTCGGGGCGCATCTCGGTCGCCGGCCTCAACGGCGCGGTGACGGTCTACCGCGACGACGCCGGCATCCCCCAGATCGTCGCCGAGACCGACCACGACCTGCTCTTCGCGCAGGGGTACGTGCACGCGCAGGATCGCTTCTGGGAGATGGACTTCCGGCGGCACGTCACCGCGGGTCGAGTCGCGGAGCTCTTCGGCGAATCGCAGGTCGCGACCGATGCGTTCATCCGCACGCTCGACTGGCGGGGCATCGCGGAGCAGGAGTTCGGGATGCTCGACGAGGACTCCCGCGCGCTCTACGAGGCGTACGCCGACGGTGTGAACGCCTACCTCTCCGAGCGATCGGGCGTCGAGCTCTCGCTCGAATACGGCGTACTCGCCCTGCAGAACCCGGACTACGAGCCGGAGCCCTGGACCCCCGTCGACTCGATCGCCTGGCTGAAGGCCATGGCCTGGGACCTCAGGTCGAACCTCGGCGACGAGATCGACCGCGCGCTCCTGCTCTCCTCCGGGCTCACTGCCGAACAGGTCGCGCAGCTGCATCCCGACTTCCCGTGGTCGGCGAAGCCGACCATCGTCGGCGGCCCCGTCGCGGCCGCACCCGCCGGTCTCGACGTGCGCGCCGTCGAGGGCACGACCGCGCTCCGCGGGGGGTCCGGGTCCGGCCGTGGCGCGACCACCGCCGACCCGGAGACGGCGAATCTCCTCGGCGACCTCGCGACCCGGCTCGACACCCTGCCCCAGCTGCTCGGCCCGGAGGGCGGCGACATCGGTTCGAACTCGTGGGTCGTCTCGGGGGCGCTCACCGACACGGGCCTCCCGCTGCTCGCCAACGACCCCCATCTCGGGCCGGCGATGCCGTCGATCTGGGTCCAGATGGGCCTCCACTGCGCCGAGCGCTCGGCGAACTGCACGTTCGACGTCGCCGGCTACGGGTTCTCGGGGCTGCCCGGCATCGTCATCGGCCACAACGACCGCATCGCGTGGGGATTCACGAACCTCGGACCCGACGTCGCCGACCTCTATCTGGAGCGTGTCACCGAGGACTCGTACGAGTTCGACGGCGCGCTCGAACCGCTCACGACGCGAGAGGAGGTCATCGAGGTCGCCGGCGGCGATCCCGTGACCATCACCGTACGTTCGACGGCTCGGGGGCCGATCGTGACCGACATCGGCTCGGATTTCGCGGCCGTCGCGGAGGGCGAGGCCGCCGCCGACGCCGAGGCGTCCGCGGACCCCCCGGCGGCCGAGGGGGCCGAACTCGAGGTCTCGCTGCAGTGGACCGCGCTGCAACCCGGACGCACTCCGCAGTCGATCTTCGCGATGAACCGTGCCTCGACCTGGGACGAGTTCCGCGCCGCCGCCGAACTCTTCGAGGTGCCCTCGCAGAACCTCGTCTACGCCGACGTCGACGGCAACATCGGCTACCAGGCGCCCGGTCGCATCCCCGTGCGCGCATCCGGCGACGGCACCGTGCCGCTGCCCGGTTGGACGAGCGAGAACGGCTGGACCGGCACGGTCCCGTTCGAGGAACTGCCGTCGGTGCTGAACCCCGACCGCGGCTACATCGTGACCGCCAACAACGCCGTCGAGAAGGACGGCCCGATGCTCACGCGCGACTGGGACCTCGGGTACCGCGCCGAGGGCATCGACCGCCGGCTCGGCGAGCTCATCGCCGCGGGTGAGCCGATCACCGTCGAGGCGATGGGCGAGATCCAGTTCGACACGCGCGACGCCAACGCCGAGGCGTTCCTGCCGGTGATCGCGGAGCTCGACCTCGACGGCGACGCCGCCCGCGGCGCCGGTCTGCTCGCCGAATGGGACGCCTCCGCCGACGCCGACAGCGCCGAGGCGGCGTACTTCGCGGTGTTCTGGCGGAACCTGCTCGACGGCATGTTCGGCGACCTTCCCGAATCGACCCGCCCCGTCGGCGGCGACCGCTGGTTCTCGGTCCTCGGCACGCTGCTCGGCCAGCCCGATGACGCGTGGTGGTCCGATCGGGCGACCGGGGCGACGGGGCGCGACGCGGTGCTCGCCGCGGCCCTCGGCGCGGCGTGGGCCGAGGCATCCGACCTCATGGGCGACGACCCCGCGTCGTGGCGGTGGGGCGGGCTGCACACGCTCACGCTGACCAACCAGACGTTCGGCGAGTCGGGCATCGGCCCGATCGAGTGGCTGTTCAACCGGGGCCCGTACGAGACGGGCGGTGGGTCGGCGATCGTGAACGCCAACGGCTGGGACGCGACGCTCGGCTACGAGGTGAACTGGGTCCCCTCGATGCGCATGGTGGTCGACCTCCAGAACTTCAACGACTCCACCTGGGTCAACCTGACCGGCGCCTCGGGACACGCCTTCCACCCGCATTACGACGACCAGGCCGAACTGTGGCAGACGGGTGAGACGCGCGAGTGGCCCTTCTCGACGCGCGCGGTGCGACGGGCCGCCACCGACACGCTGGTGCTGCAGCCCGGCCGCTGACCCGGCGCGCGGGCGTCAGCGCAGCACCGAACTCAGCAGGAGGCTCGTCTCGCTGTTGACCACGCCGTCGATCGAGCGGATGCGCCCCAGCACGCGGTCGAACTCGCCGAGCGTCTCCGTCCGGAGCTCGGCGACGAGGTCCCATCCGCCGTTCGTCGTGTGCAGCGCGATGATCTCGGGGAACCCTCGGAGGCGGCGGATCACGTCGTCGGTCGTGCGGCCCTCGACCTCGATGAACGAGATCGCATGGATCGACAGCGGGTCCGTCTCGTCGCGCACGCGCACCGAGAATCCGACGATGATGCCGGATGCCACGAGCCGGTCGATCCGGCCGGTGACGGTCGCCCGCGCCACGCCGAGACGGCGCGACAGCTCGGCCACGGGCGTGCGGCCGTCCTCCCGGAGGAGCGCCAGCAGCCGCCGGTCCAGGTCGTCCAGTGGTTCCATGCGCATATCGTATAGCACGATGTTGCAGACTGCGCATCTGGGTGACGATTCGTGCGCAGAGGGGTCGTTGCTGTTGCATATCGACGGATCGTACCCTCGAATCACCGAACTGAAGGGAACGAGATGACGAGCTTCGTCGACGTACGCAACATGGTCGGATGGGTCGCCGCGACCGGCCCCGAGCGCATCATCGCGGGGATCATGGAGTACCTCGAGCAGGACTTCGCACGCTGGGAGAGCTTCGACAAGACCCCCCGCGTGGCGAGCCACACGCCGTTCGGCGTCATCGAGCTCATGCCGACCAGCGACCACGAGTCCTACGCCTTCAAGTACGTCAACGGGCACCCCTCGAACCCCGCCCGCGGCTACCAGACCGTCACCGCCTTCGGCGTGCTCGCCGAGGTCCACAACGGCTACCCCACGTTCCTCGCCGAGATGACCGTCCTCACCGCGCTCCGGACCGCCGCGACCTCCGCGTTCGCGGCGAAGCTGCTCGCGCGCCCCGACTCCCGGGTCATGGCGATGATCGGCACCGGCAGCCAGGCGGAGTTCCAGGCGCTCGCCTTCCGCCACGCCTTCGGTATCACGACGCTCCGCGTGTTCGACGTCGACCCCGACGCCATCGCGAAGTTCGTCCGGAACATGCTGCCGCTCGGCTTCGCGATCGAGGTCGCCGGCAGCGCCGCGGAAGCGCTCGACGGCGCCGACATCGTCACGACCTGCACGGCCGACAAGGCGCGCGCGACCGTCGTCGCAGACGAGTGGGTCCGGCCCGGCATGCATCTCAACGCGATCGGCGGCGACTGCCCCGGCAAGACCGAACTCGACCCGGCGATCCTCGACCGCGCCGACGTCTTCGTCGAGTATACGCCCCAGACGCGCATCGAGGGCGAGATCCAGGCCAAGCCCGCCGACTTCCCCGTCACCGAGCTCTGGGAGGTCCTCGCGGGCCGCCGCGCCGGCCGTCCGGATGACGACGCGATCACGGTCTTCGACTCGGTCGGCTTCGCCATCGAGGACTTCTCGGCACTGCGGTACGCGCGCGACCAGGTGGCCGGCACGCGGTACGAGCAGCGGATCGACCTCGTCGCCGACCCGGACGACCCGAAGGACCTCTTCGGACTCGTCGGCGCCTTCTCGCCGGTCGGCTGAGCGGATGTCCGTCCAGTCCCCCGCCGCGGTCGTCATGGTGCGGCCGCACCACTTCGCCCCGAACCCGCACACGCTCGCCGACAACGGCTTCCAGCCCGACGTCGACGGGCTCGACCCCGACCGGCTCGCCGCCGCCGCGTACGACGAGGTGACACGCGCCGCCGCCGAGCTCGAGGCGGCCGGCGTGACGGTGCACCTCTTCGAGGACGAGACGGCCCATCGACCCGACAGCGTCTTCCCCAACAACTGGATCTCGACGCACTCCGGCGGGCACATCGCGCTGTTCCCGATGTTCACGCCGAACCGGCGGACCGAGCGGCGCAGCGACATCGTCGAGCTGCTGAAGACCACGTACCGCGTCCAGGACGTCATCGACTACTCCGGCCTCGAGTACGACGACGTCTTCCTCGAGGGAACCGGGGCGATGGTGCTCGACCACGAGTCGCGCATCGCCTACGCCGCGCGATCGAATCGCGCCGACCCGATCGCGCTGGAGCGCTTCTGCACGAACTTCGGCTACGAGCCGATGGTCTTCGACGCGGTCGACGGGCGAGGCGTCGCCGTCTACCACACCAACGTGATCCTCAGCATCGCGACCGAGTTCGCACTGGTCGCCGCCGACATGTTCGTCTCCCCCGCACGCCGCGACGAGGTGCTCAGCCGGCTCGCCGCCCGCGGTCGACGCGACGTCATCGCGCTCGACAACGCGCAGGTCGACGCGTTCGCCGGCAACGCCCTCGAGCTCTGGTCGACCGCCGGCCGCGTGCTCGCGCTCTCGCGCACCGCGTTCGATGTGCTCACCCCCGACCAGCGGGCTCGCATCGAGCGCAGCGCACGCCTGCTGCCGCTCGACGTGCCCACCATCGAGCTCGCAGGCGGATCCGTCCGCTGCATGCTCGCCGGCGTGCACCTCGACCCGAGGCCGGGACTGGTCGAGCATCGCTCGGCGCCGGTGGACGACGCCGCGGCGGACGAGATCGCGGCGCTCTGACGCCGGCCGCGACATCCGGGCGCGAAAACGACGAACGGCCCGTCCGAGGACGGGCCGTTCGTTCTCGCCGCGGACGGCGTCGCGGGTCAGTGCGTCGGGTAGTGCCGCTCGCGCGATCCCGTGTAGAGCTGCTGCGGACGACCGATCTTCGTGGCCCCGTCGAGGTTCATCTCGCGCCAGTGCGCGATCCATCCGGGCAGGCGGCCGATGGCGAAGAGCACCGTGAACATCCGCGTCGGGAAGCCCATGGCCTTGTAGATGACGCCGGTGTAGAAGTCGACGTTCGGGTAGAGACGCCGCTGCTTGAAGTAGTCGTCCTCGAGCGCGAACTGCTCGAGCTCCTTCGCGATGTCGAGCAGCGGGTCGTTCACTCCGAGGCCCTCGAGCACCGCATCGGCGCTCGTCTTCACGATCTTCGCGCGCGGGTCGTAGTTCTTGTAGACCCGGTGGCCGAAGCCCATGAGCTTGACACCGTCCTCCTTGCGCTTGACGCGCTCGACGAACTTGCCGACGCCCTCGCCCGAGTCGCGGATCTGCGCGAGCATCTGCAGCACGGCCTCGTTGGCGCCGCCGTGCAGCGGGCCGGAGAGCGCCTGGATGCCCGCTGAGATCGACGCGTACAGGTTGGCACCGGTGGAGCCGACGAGGCGGACCGTCGAGGTCGACGCGTTCTGCTCGTGATCCTCGTGGAGGATGAGCAACCGGTCGAGGGCCTTCGCGAGCGTCGGGTCGATGCGGTACGGCTCGGCCATGTTGCCGAAGTTCAGCCGGAGGAAGTTCTCGACGAAGTTCAGCGAGTTGTCGGGGTAGAGGAACGCCTGGCCGATGCTCTTCTTGTGCGCGTACGCCGCGATCACCGGCATCTTCGCGAGCAGGCGGATGGTGGTGAGCTCGACGTGGTCGGGATCGTGCGGGTCGGACGAGTCCTCATAGTAGGTCGAGAGGGCGGCCACGGCGCTGGAGAGCACGGCCATCGGGTGGGCGGTGTGCGGGAGCGCGGAGAAGAAGCGCTTCAGGTCTTCGTGGAGGAGCGTGTGGCGACGGATCTTCTCGTCGAATTCGGCGAGCTGATCGGCCGTGGGCAGTTCGCCGTACATGAGCAGCCAGGCGACCTCGAGATAGGTCGAGTGCTCCGCGAGTTCCTCGATGGGATAGCCGCGGTAGCGGAGGATGCCCTGCTCGCCGTCGATGTAGGTGATGGCCGATCGCGTCGACGACGTGTTCACGAACCCGTAATCGAGCGCGGTGAGACCGGTCTGCCGGGTCAGCGTCGACAGGTCGATGCTCGGGTTGCCCTGTGAGGCGTGGTGGATCGGGAATTCGGCCGTTCCGCCGGGGAAGTTCAGCGTCGCGGTGTCGGCGTCGACCCCGACGGATTCGTTCACGACGTTGCTCACGGCGTCTCCTGTGATCGTCACTGTCTCGCGGTTCCCTGCTCTCCGGTCCGGCACCGGTCGGCGCGCGCGGCCCGACTACAGCCTAGACGGGTCCGGCGCACACTGTCGCATCCGCCAACGGATCGCACGATCGATTGGAGTCATGCCACAGCCATCGTGACGATTCGATTGCGATCGGCGCGCACGCCGCGCTCAGCGCACCGCCGTCGCCCGCAGTCGGTCGGCCGCCTGACGGATCCGCTCGTCGGTGGCGGTGAGCGACAGGCGAACGTGCTGCGGGAAGTGCGGTCCGTAGAAGTGCCCGGGTCCGCCGAGGATGCCGAGGTCGGCGAGCCGTCCGATCGACTCCCACGCATCACGCCCCTCGGTCGCCCAGAGGTAGAGCCCCGCCTCGCTGTGGTCGATGCGGAAGCCGGCGTCCTCGAGGGCGGGGAGCAGCTGCTCGCGTCTCGCGCGATAGCGCGCCTTCTGCTCCTGCACGTGCGCATCGTCGGCGAGCGCGACCGCCATCGCCGCCTGGAGCGGAGCCGGCACCATGAGCCCGGCGTGCTTGCGCGCGGTCGTGAGGCGCGCGATCAGCGCCGGGTCGCCGCCGACGAACGCCGCCCGGTATCCGGCCATGTTCGACTGCTTCGAGAGCGAGTAGATCGCGAGCACGCCGCGCGGATCGCCGCCGGTCACCGCAGGATCGAGCACGCTCGGGACGGCGCCGTCCTCCCACGGCGCCTCCCAGCCGAGCTCGGCGTAGCACTCGTCGCCCACGATGACGGCGCCGAGCTCGCGAGCGCGCGCGACGGCGCGACGGAGGGCGGGCACATCGAGCACTCGACCGTCGGGGTTGCCCGGCGAGTTCAGCCAGACGAGCCGCGTGTTCTCCGGCCATTCGTCGGGCTCGTCGGATGCCACCGCGTCGGCACCCGCGAAGACCGCGCCCATCTCATAGGTCGGGTACGCCGCACGCGGGTGCACGACCGCGTCACCGGCGCCCACGCCGAGGAAGAAGGGCAGCAGCGCGACGAGTTCCTTGGAGCCGATCGTCGGCAGCACGGCATCCGTCTCGAGGCCCTCGACGCCGCGGCGGCGTGCGAACCAGTCGACGATCGCGCGTCGCAGTGCGGTCGTGCCGACCGTCGTCGGATACGAGTGCGCATCGGTCGACGCGGCGAGGGCGTCCCGCACGAGCCGCGGCGTCGGATCGATGGGCGATCCGATCGAGAGGTCGACGATGCCGTCGCGGTGCGCGGCCGCACGATCTCGGTACGGGACCATGAGGTCCCAGGGGTACTCGGGCAGGGCCCCGAGCGCCATGGTCAGTGACCCTGCGGAGGCAGCGCGGCGATCAGCGGGTGGTCCTTTCGGATGACGCCGACCTTCGCGGCGCCGCCGGGCGAGCCGACCTCGTCGAAGAACTCGACGTTCGCCTTGTAGTAGTCGGCCCACTCGTCGGGGAGGTCGTCCTCGTAGTAGATCGCCTCGACCGGGCACACCGGCTCGCAGGCTCCGCAGTCGACGCACTCGTCGGGGTGGATGTAGAGCGAGCGCTCACCCTCGTAGATGCAGTCGACGGGACACTCGTCGATGCAGGCACGGTCCTTCACATCGACGCACGGCAGGGCGATGACATAGGTCACGGTGGGTCGCTGTCCCTTCGGTGATGCTGGACTGCCAGTCTATGCGCGCCGAGCCTCGCGCGACGGCAGCGAGGGCCACGCGACGACCAATACCGAAACGATCGCGGGGCCGATCGCCCAGATCATGCCCACGACGCCGTCGGCCACGAGCACCGATCCGCCGGGACCGGGCAGCGAGAGCACGGCCACGGTGGCGACGACGCCGACCGCGGCCGCCGTGGCGGCCCCCCGCCCGCCCGCGACGAGCCGGATGCCGACGAGCAGGGCGGCGACGCCGACGAGTCCGGCGACGAGCCCCCACGGGATCGAGGTCCCGGCGATCTCGAGCGCGTGGCGGTGCCCGATCGTGGCGATGGTGCCGTACACGACGCCGACCGCGAACGCGATCGCGAGCGTCCCGATGCGGGATCCGAGCGAGCCGCGCTCGGCGGCGGCGCTCATGGCGCCGGCGTCACGGTGTAGGTCACCGTTCCGCCCTCCCCGGCGAGGATGACGAGGTACTCGCCGTCGGTAAACACCGCGCCGGCCGCGGCCTGTGCCAGCGTCGGGTCCTCGCGGAACCCGGCGCCCTCGCTCGCGGCGCGGGCGTCGCCCAGCGGGTCCGTCGCCTCGGAGCTCAGGACCACGACCCACCCCTCGGCATCCGCCGCACCGCCGGCGAGCTCGACATCTCCGTCGATGATCGGGACCGACGTCGGGAAGTCGGTCGGGAGCTCGCCGCTCAGGTCGACCTGACCGCCCGTCGCGCCCTCGACCGCCTCCTCGACGCTGCGTTCGACGGACTCCTGCACGGTGCCCGTGCATCCGGCGAGCAGTGCCGCCGTCGCGAGGCTCGCCACGAGGGCCAGGGCGCGTGCGCGCCCGGAGATGAGAGGCATGGCGCGAGTCTATCCGTCGAGGCCGGGTCGGTGCCGACGGCCTCGGCGCGACGCGTCGGCGCCATGCCGTAGCGTGGTCGGCGGTGCGGCCGGACGCCGCGGGAAGGACGATC
The DNA here is from genome assembly GCF_044769845.1 of Agromyces sp. GXQ0307. Taxonomy (NCBI): domain Bacteria; kingdom Bacillati; phylum Actinomycetota; class Actinomycetes; order Micrococcales; family Microbacteriaceae; genus Agromyces; species Agromyces sp. GXQ0307. Next base: position 797,197 of record NZ_JBIZVY010000003.1, read on the forward strand.
GAGGATGACCGAACAGCCCGGAACCGACGTGGACCGCGCACCCGTGCGCATCGAGCGCGACGGCGTCGTCGCCACCGTCGTGATCGACCGGCCGAAGGCGCTCAATGCGCTCTCCCCCGAGGTGCTCCGCGCGCTCGCCGACGCGTTCGACGAGCTCCGCTCCGAGGGCGACGCGGTCCGCGGCGTCCTCGTCGTCGGCGAGGGCGGACGCGCGTTCGTCGCCGGCGCCGACATCCGCTCGCTCGCGACCCTCACGCCCGACGAAGGCGCCGAGGCCTCCCGTCTCGGACATCGGGTCGCCGCAATGATCGAGGCCTTCCCTGCACCCGTCATCGCGTGCGTCGACGGGTTCGCCCTTGGCGGCGGGCTCGAGCTCGCGCTCGCGTGCGACCTCGTCTACGCGACCGATGCGTCGTCGTTCGGTCAGCCCGAGGTCCGCCTCGGCCTCATCCCGGGCTTCGGCGGCACGGTCCGCCTGCCGCGTGCCGTCGGGCTCTCGCTCGCGAAGGAGCTCATCTTCACCGGGCGGCGCATCGACGCCGAGACGGCCGAGGCGGCCGGACTCGTCGCACGGCGCTTCGCCGACCGCGAGGCGCTCCTCGCCGGCGCGCGCGCGACGATCGACGAGGTCGCGGCGAACGCCTGGACGGCGGTCGCCCTCGCCAAGCGCGTCCTCGTCGAGGCGGCGGGAACCCCCACCGAGACCGCGACCCGGCTCGAGATCGCCGGATTCGCGGATGCGTTCCGCACCCACGACATGCGGGAGGGCGTCGCCGCGTTCATCGAGAAGCGCGAGCCCGACTTCGCCGGACGCTGAGGCGACGGATGCCGCGGCGCGCCGGGCTGCGGGTAGGCGCCGGGCTCAGCCGGTGACGTGCGTGCTGAGCCAGGACATGCCGTCGAAGCGGACCCCGTCGGCGCCGTACATCTCGAGGTGGAGGTGCGGTCCGGTCGACTGGCCGGTCGTGCCGACCGCGCCGAGCGGCTGACCGGCGGTGACCCGCTGACCGGGGGCTACGGCGAGGGAGCCGTACTGCATGTGGGCGTAGAGCGACGTGATGACCGCACCGCCGATGTTGTGCTGCACCTCGACGTAGACGCCGAGGCCGCCGCCTGCCTCGGTGGCCGTGATCACGACGCCGTCGGCGACCGAGCCGATCGTCGCACCGACGCCCGGGTTGAAGTCGATGCCGTCGTGGAACGTCGAGCAGCCGCCGCAGGGCGCGATGCGGGGCCCGAAGCCCGACGCGGTGCGTGAGGGGTCGACCGGCCACACGACGCGGTCCGCCTGCACGAGCGAGACGTCGCCCAGACCGGCGACGCTCGACTGGATGGGCGGCGGGGCCGCCTCGACGTCGAAGCCGCCGACGTCGATGGGCTCGAGTGCGACCTCGGAGCCGACCTCGAGGGTCTGCGAGCGGAGCGAGATCGTGTCCTCGGCGGGCGCGTAGACCGAGGCGCGCGGCTCGGTGTCGGTGGCCGTGACCGCGAGCGCGGGGACGCTCGTGGAGAGCAGCATTCCTCCGGCGAAGGTCATGGCGCCGATCGTCATGACGGGGCGCAGTGCCGCCGCGGCGCGACGACGGCCAGACCGACGTGCGGTGCCCCCGGTCTCCTGCGGGACATCGGGGGTGACGGGGGCTGCGGGGGCGGTGCGGCGGTAGCGGGGGCGTCCGGCCGCACGACGGCCATGCTGGGGCTGGGGGAAGTTCATAAGTGGGGGAAGTTGATACTCAGGTAACGGTTGCGTAACGACAAACACGGGTTTCGAAGAACCCGACAACCATACGAGGTCGTTTCTGTGAGGTTCCTCCACCACCGCGTGCGCGGTCGAACGCGCCGCCGAGAGACGTCGGAGGGGGATGCCGCCGGGTCTCCGCGGCATCCCCCTCCGTCTCGGCGTCAGCCCTGCTTCTTCAGGCGCGACGCGGCCCGCGCGCGCGCCGTGGCGTCGAGTTCGACCTTGCGGATGCGCACCGCGGTCGGGGTGACCTCGACGCACTCGTCCTCACGGGCGAACTCGAGGCACTCCTCGAGGGAGAGCTGGCGCGACGGGGTCATCGACTCGAAGGTGTCGGCCGTCGACGAACGCATGTTCGTGAGCTTCTTCTCCTTCGTGATGTTGACGTCCATGTCGTCGTTGCGCGAGTTCTCACCGATGACCATGCCCTCGTAGACCTCCTCGGTGGGGTTCACGAAGAAGGTCATGCGCTCCTGCAGTGCGATGATCGCGAAGGGCGTCACGACGCCCGCGCGGTCGGCGACGATCGAACCGTTGTTCCGAGTGACGATCTGGCCGGCCCACTCGTCGTAGCCGTGCGAGATCGCGTTCGCGATGCCGGTTCCGCGCGTGGTCGTCATGAACTCGGTGCGGAAGCCGATCAGACCGCGGCTCGGCACGATGAACTCCATGCGGACCCAACCGGTGCCGTGGTTCGACATGTTGTCCATGCGGCCCTTGCGGGCGGCCAGGAGCTGGGTGATCGCGCCGAGGTACTCCTCGGGGGCGTCGATCGTGAGGTGCTCGTACGGCTCGTGCAGCTTGCCGTCGACCTGCCTGGTGACAACCTGCGGCTTGCCCACGGTGAGCTCGTACCCCTCGCGGCGCATCTGCTCGACGAGGATCGCCAGCGCGAGCTCGCCACGACCCTGCACCTCCCATGCGTCGGGGCGGCCGATGTCGACCACCTTCAGCGAGACGTTGCCGACCAGCTCGCGATCGAGGCGGTCCTTGACCATGCGAGCCGTGAGCTTGTGCCCCTTGACCTTGCCGACGAGCGGCGAGGTGTTGGTGCCGATGGTCATCGAGATGGCGGGCTCGTCGACCTCGATCACGGGCAGCGGGCGCACGTCCTCGGGATCGGCCAGCGTGTCGCCGATCATGATGTCCTCGAAGCCCGCGACCACCGCGATGTCGCCGGGGCCGGCGCTCTCGGCGGGGTACCGGTCGAGAGCCTTCGTCAGGAAGAGCTCGGTCACGCGCACGTTCTGGACGGTGCCGTCGTGCTTGACCCAGGCGACGGTCTGGCCCTTCTTGATCGTGCCGTGGAAGACGCGGAGCAGCGCGAGGCGGCCGAGGAACGGCGAGGCGTCGAGGTTGGTGACATGGGCCTGGAGGGGGTGCTCGTCATCGTACGTCGGCGCGGGGATGTGCTCGAGGATCGCCTCGAAGAGCGGCTCGAGGTCGTCATTGTCGGGCAGCGCGCCGTTCTCGGGCTGGGTCCGGCTCGCCGCGCCGTTGCGGCCCGAGGCATAGACCACGGGCACGTCGAGGATCGCGTCGAGGTCGAGGTCGGGCACGTCGTCGGCCAGGTCGGAGGCGAGGCCGAGGAGGAGATCCTGGCTCTCGGCGACGACCTCGTCGATGCGGGCGTCGGGGCGGTCGGTCTTGTTCACGAGGAGGATCACCGGCATGCGGGCCTCGAGCGCCTTGCGGAGCACGAAGCGCGTCTGCGGGAGCGGCCCCTCGCTCGCGTCGACGAGGAGCACGACGCCGTCGACCATCGACAGCCCGCGCTCGACCTCGCCGCCGAAGTCGGCGTGGCCGGGGGTGTCGATGACGTTGATGGTGACCGGGGATCCGCCCGCGTGCGCTCCGTTGTACGAGATCGCCGTGTTCTTGGCGAGGATCGTGATGCCCTTCTCGCGCTCGAGTTCGTTCGAGTCCATCGCGCGCTCCTCGACGTGCGCGTGCGCCTCGAAGGAGTTGGTCTGCTGCAGCATCGCGTCGACGAGCGTGGTCTTGCCGTGATCGACGTGAGCGACGATCGCGACGTTGCGCAGATCGTTGCGGGTGGCCTTCGCCATGGTGTGGTCCTCGCGTGGCCTCCGGTCGCCGTACGGCTCCGGGGCGCGGATCGGCAGCGCCGAGGCGCTGGATGTGAGTCGGTGGGAGCGCGAGCAGCCGATGTCACGGTTCGCGCCAGACCAGCCTACCCCGTCCGGCGGAAACGGCGGACGCCCGGCCTCCGCGAGGGAGACCGGGCGTCCGTGAGCGACGGCAGCTACGCGCCGAGCTGGAGGTTCGCACCGGGGATCGCCGCGAGGAGATCCTTCGTGTACTGCTCCTTCGGGTCCTCGAACACCTCGTCGGTCGTCGCGGCCTCGACGATGCGCCCCTTCTGCATCACGCAGACCTGGTCTGCGATCACGCGCACGACCGCGAGGTCGTGGGTGATGAAGAGGTACGTGAGGTCGAGTTCGGCCTGCAGGTCGGCGAGCAGCCGCAGGATCTGCGCCTGCACCAGCACGTCGAGCGCCGACACGGCCTCGTCGAGCACGACGATCTCGGGCTTCAGCGCGAGCGCACGGGCGATGGCGATGCGCTGCCGCTGGCCGCCGGAGAGCTCGTTCGGGTAGCGGCCGACGAGCGTTCGCGGAAGCGAGACCTGATCGAGGAGCTCCATCACGCGCGCACGACGCGACGCGCGGTCGCCGACGCCGTGCGTGACCAGCGGCTCCGAGATCGTGTTCCCGATGTTGCGCAGCGGATTCAGCGATCCGTACGGGTCCTGGAACACCGGCTGCATCCGGCTGCGGAGGTCGAAGAGCTCCTTGCCGGTCAGCTTCGCCAGGTCCTTGCCACCGACGAGGATCTTGCCGCTCGTGGCATCCTCGAGCTTCAGCAGCATCTTCGCGACGGTCGACTTGCCCGAACCGGACTCGCCGACGAGGGCGGTCGTGGTTCCCTTCGGGATCTCGAACGAGACCTTGTCGACGGCGGTGAAGTCGCCCGAACCGCGGATCTTGAAGACCTTGGTGAGGTCTTCCACCACGATCGCCGGAGGGTGCGCCGCCGCCGCCTCGTGAGCCTCGGCCCGCGCCTCGGCCGTCGCGATCAGGTCGATCGTGTCGGTCGTCGTCGCGGGCTCGGTGCCGTGCTCCTGCGTCGCGTCGCCGGTGTGCGCCGTCGACTGGATGCGGCGCGAGGCGAGGCTCGGCGCTGCCGCCACGAGGCGCTGCGTGTACGGGTGCTGCGGGTTCTGCAGGATCTCGAGCGAGGGACCGGACTCGACGACCCGACCCTTGTACATGACCACGAGCTGCTCAGCGCGCTCGGCCGCGAGGCCGAGGTCGTGCGTGATGAACAGCAGGGTCGTGCCGAGCTCGCGCGTCAGCGACTCGAGGTGGTCGAGGATGACGCGCTGCACCGTCACGTCGAGCGCCGAGGTCGGCTCGTCGGCGATGAGCAGCTGCGGGTCTGCCGAAAGGCCCATGCCGATGAGCACGCGCTGGCGCATGCCGCCGGAGAACTGGTGGGGGAACTGCTTGAGGCGACGGTCCGCGTCCTGCAGTCCGGCCTGCTTCAGCACCTCGATGGCCCGCGCGCGGATCTCCTTGCGGCCGCTCGCGATCCCGTTCGCCTTGATGGCCTCCTCGACCTGGAACCCGATCGACCAGACCGGGTTCAGGTTCGACATCGGGTCCTGCGGGACGAAGCCGATCTTGCGTCCGCGGATCGACTCCATCTCCTTCTTCGACGCCTTCGAGATGTCCTGGCCGTCGAGGAGGATCTGGCCGTCCGCGATCCGGCCGGAGCCGGGCAGCAGGTTGATGATCGCGTGCGCCGTGGTCGACTTGCCCGAACCGGACTCGCCCACGATGGCAAGGCTCTGCCCGCGGTACAGCGTGATGTTGACGCCGTCGACCGCCGTCACCTTGCCCTCCTGGGTCGTGAACTCGACCTTGAGGTCCTTGATGTCGAGGAGCGGGCGCTCCTCGCCATCGGGCGTGGTGTGCTTCACGTCGTTTCCGTTCACAGTGGAGGTCATCGCTGCGCCCTCGCCTTCGGGTCGAGTGCGTCGCGGACGACCTCGCCGAGCATGATGAAGCTCAGGACGGTCACCGACAGCGCGATGGACGGCAGGATGAGCGTCTGCGGGTTCGTCCGCAGGTCGACCTGCGCCTGGCTGATGTCATTGCCCCACGACATGGTGCTCGAGGGCAGGCCGACGCCGAGGAACGACAGCGTGGCCTCCGCGACGATCGCCGAGGCGAGCGAGATCGTCGTGATCACGATGACCGGTGCGATCGAGTTCGGGAGCACGTGGCGGATCAGGATCCGGAGCCGCGTGACGCCGACGGCGGTCGCCGCCATGACGAAGTCGGAGTTCTTCACCCTGAGGATCTCGGCCCTCAGCACACGGGCCGTGGCCGGCCACGCGAAGATGCCGATCGCGAGCGAGATCGTCCAGACGCTCGCGTACTGCGAGAGCACCGACATGATGACGACGGCCGCGAGGATGTAGGGGATCGAGAAGAAGATGTCGCCGAGGCGCGAGAGCACCGCGTCGACCCATCCGCCGTAGAAGCCCGCGAGCGCACCGAAGAAGATGCCGAGCGAGGCGACGAGGAAGGTCACGATGAGGCCGACCGACAGCGAGGTCGACGTGCCGTGGATGATCCGCGAGTAGATGTCGCAGCCCTGGCGGTTGTAGCCGAGCACACTGCCGTCGCCCGGGCCCTGGTTGCTCAGGGAGAGCTGGCAGTAGCGCGGGTCGACGCTCGTGAAGAGGGTCGGGAAGAGCGCCACGATCACGATGAGCACGATCAGCGCCGACGAGATCCAGAACATCGGCCGCTTGCGCACGTCGCGCCATGCGTCGGTCCAGAGGTTCGTCGGCTTGCCCTCGGCCTTGACCGAGTCGATCGCGACGAGCGGAGTCTCCTCGATGGGCGCGACGTAGTGCGCCTGAGCGGGTCTGGTGTTACTTGGCATAGCGGATCCTCGGGTCGAGAACGGCGTACAGCAGATCCACCAGCAGGTTGATGACGAGGTAGATCAGCACCATGACGGTCACGAACGAGACGACGGTCGGTCCCTCGCCGCGGATGATGGCCTGGTACAGGGTTCGTCCCACGCCGGGGACGTTGAAGATGCCCTCGGTGACCGTCGCGCCGACCATGAGCACGCCGAAGTCGACGGCGAGGTAGGTCACGACGGGGATCAGCGAGTTGCGGAGGATGTGGACGGGGACGATGCGGTTGCGGGACAGGCCCTTGCTCGCGGCGGTGCGAACGAAGTCCTGGCCTCCCGTGTCGATGACCGACGCCCTTGTCAGTCGAACGATCTGGGCGAAGCTGATCGTCGCCAGCACGATGGCTGGGAGTATGAGGTCCTGGATCGGCGCGCCCGGGCCGACCGTGGTCCGGAACCATCCGAGCTGGATGCCGAAGACGTACTGCGCCACGAAGGCGACCACGAACACCGGCAGCGAGATGAGGATCAGGCTGACGACGAGGAAGCTCGCGTCGAAGATCCCGCCCTTCCGGAGGCCGGAGATGAGGCCGATCGTGATGCCGAAGACCATCTCGATGAGCACCGCGAGGATCGCGAGTCGAAGGGTGACCGGGAAGGTCTCGGCGAGGATCTCGGACACCGGCTGGCCGGAGAACGAGACGCCGAAGTCGCCCTGGAAGATGCCGGCCAGGAAGAGGAGGTACTGGACGATGAACGGCTTGTCGAGGTTGTACCGCTCGCGGACGGCCTCGAGCACCTGGGGCGGAGGGGTCTTGTCGCCGAAGAGGGCGACGACGGGGTCGCCCGGCATGGCGAAGACCATGAAGTAGATCAGGAAGGTGGTGCCGAGCAGCACAGGGATCGCCTGGAGCAGTCGGCGCGCGATGTAGCCGGCCATGGATCAGGCCCCGCGTTCTGCGTGTGTTGACATGTTGTGGAGAAACCTCACCGTTATGGGAGTGCGCACACACGATGTTACGCGCCTCGGCGCACCCCGGATACGTGGGAGTGGGGCGGCGATCCACTGGACCGCCGCCCCACGGGCGTCAGAGAGTCTAACCCCCTGAAACCCCTGATCGAGAATTACTCGCTCTTGGTGATCTCGTAGTAGAGCGGCACCGAGTTCCAGCCGAACTGGACGTTCTCGACCTGCTCGCCCCACGCGCCGTTGACGGTGGAGTACCAGAGCGGGATCGCGGGGAGGTCCTCGAAGAGGATCTCCTGCGCCTGCTGGAACTTCTCGATACCCGCCTCGACCTCGGTCTCGCTGAGGCCTTCGTCGATGAGGGCGTCGAACTCGGGGTTCGAGTAGTCACCGTCGTTCGAACCGGCGCCGGTCACGTAGATCGGTCCGAGGAAGTTGGAGAGCGACGGGTAGTCGGCCTGCCAACCGGTGCGGAAGCCCGTCTGGATGGTGCGGTCGGTGATGGCGGTGCGGAACTCCGCGAACGTCGGGTACGGAGCACCCGAGGCGTCGATGCCGAGCTCGTTCTTGATCTGGTTGGTCACTGCGTCGACCCAGCCCTGGTGGCCGCCGTCGGCGTTGTAGCCGATCTGGAACGAACCCTCCCACGGGCTGATGGCGTCGGCTTCGGCCCACAGCTCCTTGGCCTTCTCCGGGTCGTACTCGAGGACCTCGCTACCGGGGATGTCCTCCGAGTAGCCGTCGATGACCGGCGACGTGAAGTCGTGGGCCGGGGTACGGGTGCCCGAGAAGATCACGTCGGTGACCTCTTCGCGGTTGATCGCGTGCGAGATCGCGGCGCGGCGGAGCTTGCCCTCCTCGCCACCGAAGTGAGCGAGACGGTCCGGAACGACGAACGACTGGAAGATCGCCGCGCCCTGGGTGACGGAGCGGTCGCCGAACTCGTCCTGGAAGGTCGAGAGCGCGCTGTCCGGGATGGCGTCGAGGACGTCGAGGTTGCCGCCCTGGAGGTCGGCGTAGGCCGCGTCCTGCGTGGCGTAGAAGATGATCGAGAGACCACCGTTGACGGCCTGGCGGTCGCCCTGGTAGTCCTCGTTCACGACGAGGTCGATGCGCTCGTTGTGCTTCCAGGCACCCTCACCGTCGAGCATGTAGGGGCCGTTGCCGATCGGGTTCTCACCGAAGGCCTCGAGGTCCTCCCACGCCGCCTCGGGCAGCGGGAAGAACGCCGAGTAGCCGAGTCGCAGCGGGAAGTCGGACTCCGGCTGCTTCAGGGTCACGGTGAAGGTCTTGTCGTCCACGACCTCGAGGCCCGACAGCTCGTCGACGTTCTCGTCGTAGCTGAAGCCCTCGATCGAGTCGAAGAAGTAGCTCGAGAGCTGCGCGTTGTCGAGCGCGGCGCCGTAGTTCCAGGCCTTGACGAACGACTCGGCGGTGACGTCCTCGCCGTTCGTGAACGTCTGGCCGTCCTTGATGGTGATGGTGTACGTCTGCGCGTCGTCGGTCTCGATCGACTCCGCCATGTCGTTGTGCGGAGCGCCCTCGCCGTCGTAGTAGACCAGGCCGGCGAAGATCGAGTCGAGGATCTTGCCTCCACCGGTCTCGTTCGTGTTGGTCGGGATCAGCGGGTTCTGGGGCTCAGAGCCGTTGGTCGTGATGATCGCGGTCGAGTCGCCCTCGGGCGCGGCCGGCTCGTTGCTGGACGAGCAACCGGCGAGCGTGAGCGCACCGGCCGCCGCAAGAGCAATGGCGGCGACGCCGATTCTCTTGATCTTCAATGTTCCTCCTGTGAGATGAGCGCACGACTGCGCGATTCGTGGTCGAGCAGGGGGCGCTGGTAGGTGAATCGAGACTATAAGCGGGTGTTCGCCGAACAAACTTCACGGCGGAACCGTTACCGAGGCGCAATCTTGCGACGGTTCAGTGCGCAGATGAGCAGGCGCCGACGCACGATTCTTGCGCGAAGAGCGCCCGTGCGAGGATTGCCGCATGCCCGCGGCACGACGTCTCCGCATCGAGGTTGCCATCGTGCTCGCGCTCTCGCTCGGGGCGTCGGCGGTGTACTCGATCGTGGCGATCATCGCCCGGCTCACGGCGGAGCGCCCGCTCGGCGAGCAGAGCGCCGCACTGAACCAGTCGCGGTCCGCACGCGAGTGGCTCGACCTCACCTACCAGTTCCTCGACGTCGTCTTCGGCCTCGCCGTGGTCGCCCTCGTGCTCTACCTGCTCTGGCAGCCGGGCCGCAGCCCGTTCCGCCGCATCGGCTTCGACCTGACGCGACCGGGCCGGGACGCGGCATCCGGCCTGCTGCTCGCTGCCGTCATCGGCGTGCCCGGACTCGCGTTGTACGCGGCCGGACGCGCGTTCGGGTTCACCGTCGCGGTGGTTCCGCAGCCGCTCGACACGTACTGGTGGACGATCCCGATCCTCGTGCTGGCCGCGCTGAAGGCGGCGCTCACCGAGGAGCTCATCGCGGTCGGCTACCTCTTCACCCGCCTGCGCGAACTCGGCGTCGGCCCCTGGGCGACGATCATCTCGAGCGCGTTGCTGCGGGGCAGCTACCACCTGTACCAGGGATTCGGCGGATTCATCGGCAACGCCGTCATGGGCGTCGTCTTCGGTTGGGCCTACACGCGGTGGGGCCGCACGATGCCGCTCGTCATCGCGCACTGGCTGCTCGACATCGTGAGCTTCGTCGGCTACCCGCTCGCGGTCGGCTGGTGGCCCGGGCTCTTCGCGCCGACCGCCGACTGACCGACGGGTGCGTCCGGCCGCACGGGCAGCGTCGACGGATGCCGCGGTCGCGGCGCGTCGGCCACGTGGCGCGACCCGGCGAGCGCGACCACGGTCGCGGGCATCGGCGGCAGCGTCTCCTCTGGCGGCTCGACGCGGAGGTCCGAGTCGTTGGATCGGACGAGTGCACCGTCGATCCAGCTGCGGCGGCCGGGCGTGCAGACCGCGGAGAACTGCTCCGCGCCTCCGTAGAACCCGCCGCGCGAGAGATCGCTGAAGGACTCGGCCCGGCGGAGCGCGTCGGCCAGCTGCGGGTTCCGCCGGTCGAGCAGGCCGGCGCGCTGTTCGAGCCCGAACCCCCGTGCACCGGCGAGCGTGCAGCCGACCATGAGCCCCGCGAACCCGAGCGTGGCGAGCAGGGCCACGACATCCATCGGAATCATGCGCACCCCCATTGTGCGAGTGATCCTCAGTGTACTCCCGGGGGCGGTCGAGGGGGCGGCCCGGATGACGCGACCCGAGGCCGCGCGGAACATGGTCGATGCCGGGCCGGAGACCGCCCGGTCCGACCTCGGGAGAAGGAAGCATGGACCTCGCACACGCCGTCAACGCCGGCGGCCTCGCCGGCCGCCGCACCGAGCACCGCTTCACGGCGGACGAGACCGAGATCCGCGAGGCGGAACGGCGGGTCGCACGTCGACGCGCCGCGGCGGTCGAGCGCCGCTCGGTCCCCTACGCCGAGCGCGGCCGGCACGTCGCGCCGCGGACGGCCTGACGACCGCCCGCGACGCGACGAAGCGCCGACGCGAACGCCTCGACTACGTCTCGGCGCGATGCCGCTGCGCTTCCCATCGAGGCGTCCGCTACGCGAACGCCTCGATCGGCGGGCAGGCGCACACGAGGTTGCGGTCGCCGTAGGCCTGGTCGATCCGGCGCACGGGCGCCCAGTACTTGTTGCGCACGAGCGAGTGCACGGGGTAGACGGCCTGCTCGCGCGAGTAGGGGTGCGTCCACTCCCCCGCGATGACCGACTCGGCGGTGTGCGGGGCGTTGCGGAGCGGGTTGTCCTCCGCGGGCCACTCACCGCGCCCGACGGCGTCGGCCTCGGCCTTGATCGCGATCATCGCCTCGACGAACCGGTCGAGCTCCGCCAGGTCCTCCGACTCCGTCGGTTCGACCATCAGCGTGCCCGCGACCGGGAACGACATGGTCGGGGCGTGGAAACCGTAGTCGATGAGGCGCTTGGCGACGTCGTCGACGGTCACGCCGGTCTCGGCGGTCAGCGGCCGCAGGTCGAGGATGCACTCGTGCGCGACGAGCCCGTTCTCGCCCGTGTAGAGCACCGGGAAGTGGTCGCGCAGGCGAGCCGCGACGTAGTTCGCCGCGAGCACCGCGGTCGCGGTCGCCTGCTTGAGGCCCTCCGCGCCCATCATCCGCACGTACGCCCACGAGATCGGCAGGATCGACGGGCTGCCGTACGGCGCGGCCGACACCGGTCCGCCGCCGTGCGTGACGCCGCCCGCGTGGTCGGCGCGTTGCGCCATGGGGTGTCCGGGCAGGAACGGCGCGAGGTGCGCCTTCGCCGCGACCGGGCCGACGCCCGGGCCGCCGCCGCCGTGCGGGATGCAGAAGGTCTTGTGCAGGTTGAGGTGCGACACGTCGCCCCCGACGTCGCCGAAGCGGGCGAACCCGAGCAGCGCGTTGAGGTTCGCGCCGTCGATGTAGACCTGCCCGCCGGCGTCGTGCACGGCCTGCGTGATCGCCTTCACCTCGTGCTCGTAGACGCCGTGCGTCGACGGGTAGGTGATCATGAGCGCGGCGATGTGCTCGGCGTTCGCCGCGATCTTCGCGCGCAGGTCGTCGAGATCGACGTTGCCGAGTTCGTCGGTCGCGACGACGACCACCTTCATGCCCGCGAGCACCGCCGATGCGGCGTTCGTGCCGTGGGCGCTCGAGGGGATGAGGCAGACGTCGCGCTCGTCGTCGCCGTTCGCGAGGTGGTAGCCGCGGATGGCGAGGAGGCCCGCCAGCTCGCCCTGGCTGCCCGCGTTCGGCTGCAGCGACACGGTGTCGTAGCCGGTGACCTCGGCGAGCCAGCTCTCGAGCTGCTCGATGAGCCCGAGCGAGCCGACCACGTCGGCCTCGGGCGCGAACGGGTGCAGATTCGCGAACTCGGGCCACGTGACGGCCTGCATCTCGGTCGCGGCATTCAGCTTCATGGTGCACGAGCCGAGCGGGATCATGCCGCGGTCGAGCGCGTAGTCGCGGTCGGCGAGCGTCTTCAGGTACCGCATCATCTGCGTCTCGGACTGGTGCGTGTTGAACACCGGGTGCTCGAGGTACGGCGAGGTCCGCCGCATCGATTCGGGCAGGCTCGCGGGGAGCTCGCGCAGCGCGACCGGCACCTCGGTGCGCGGATCGAATCCGAACGCCTCGACGACGAGCGAGAGCTCGGCGGCGGTCGTGGTCTCGTCGACGGCGACGTGCACGGTCGCCTCGTCGGCCTCCCAGAGGTTCAGGCCGAGCTCGCGGCCGCGGGTGACCACGTTGGCGGCGAGCCCCGGCACGTGCACGCGGATGGTGTCGAAGTACGCCTCGTGGGCCAGGGCGAGTCCGAATCCGGTGAGCGCGTCGGCGAGGGCCTTCGCCTTCGCCGCGGTGGTCACCGCGATGTGACGGATGCCTCGCGGCCCGTGGTACACGGCGTACATCGACGCCATGACGGCGAGGAGCACCTGGGCGGTGCAGATGTTCGACGTCGCCTTCTCACGGCGGATGTGCTGCTCGCGCGCCTGGAGGCTGAGCCGGTAGGCGGGGTGGCCCGCTGCGTCCTGCGAGACGCCGACGAGCCGGCCCGGGAGCTGGCGCTCGAGGCCCTTCCGCACGGCCATGTAGCCGGCGTGCGGGCCGCCGAAGCCCATCGGCACGCCGAAGCGCTGCGAGGTGCCGACCGCGACATCCGCCCCCAGTTCGCCCGGGCTCGTCAGCAGCGCCATCGCGAGCAGATCGGCCGCGACGACCGCGAGCGCGCCCTGCTCCTTCGACGCGGCGATGACCGACGCGGGGTTCCACACGCGGCCCGAGGCGCCGGGGTACTGCACGAAGAGGCCGAAGTGCTCGCCGAGCGCGGCGACATCCGTCGTCTCGTCGAGGTCGGACACGACGAGTTCGATGCCGACCGCCTCGGCGCGCGATGCGAGCAGCGCGTGCGTCTGCGGCAGCGCGTCGGCGTCGACGACGAACCGGTTCGACTTCGACTTGGAAGCGCGACGCGCGAGCAGCATGCCCTCGACGACCGCGGTGCCCTCGTCGAGCATCGACGCGTTGGCGGTGTCGAGACCCGTGAGGTCGGTGACCATCGTCTGGAAGTTGATCAGCGCCTCGAGCCGGCCCTGCGAGATCTCGGGCTGGTACGGGGTGTAGGCCGTGTACCAGCTCGGGTTCTCGAGCACGTTCCGCTGGATCACGGCCGGCGTGATGGTTCCCGAGTAGCCGAGTCCGATCATCGACGTGCGCACCGTGTTGGCGTCGGCGAGCGTGCGCAGCTCGGCGAGCGCCTCGCGCTCGGTCGCCGCGGCCGGGATGACCGAGTCGAGCACCTCGTGCATGCGGATGGCGCTCGGCACCGCCGCGTCCATGAGCGCGTCGAGCGAGTCGTAGCCGAGCGCGGCGAGCATCCACTCGTGGTCGTGCGGGGTGGTGCCGATGTGGCGGCGCCCGAAGGCGTCGACGTCGAAGGCCGGGGAGGTGCTGCTGGTCATCGTGTTCCTCGGTATGGGACTACTCGCCCGTGAGGGCGCGGTACTCGTCGTGGCTGAGCAGGGCGGGCAGCGACGTGGTCGTGAGCTTCAGGAGCCATCCGTCGCCGAACGGGTCGCTGTTGACGAGCTCGGGCGAGTCGACGACGGCCTGGTTCGACTCCACGACCTCGCCGTCGACCGGGGCGAACAGCTCGCCGACCGACTTCGTCGACTCGATCTCGCCGACGACGGTTCCGGCGACGACGGTGCTGCCCGCGTCGGGCAGGTCGACGTAGACGACGTCGCCGAGCTTCTGGGCGGCGTAGTCGGTGATGCCGACGGTGACGGTGTCGCCGTCGACCTTCACCCACTCGTGCTCGGCGGTGTACTGCAGTTCGCTGCGGTCGGTCATGGAGTGCTCCTCGTGATGGTCGTGTGGTGCGGGCCCGGCGGTGCGCCGCCGGAGGGATCGTGGGTCAGGCGCCGCGCTTGTAGAACGGCAGGGCGGTGACGGATGCCGCGACTCGCGTGCCGCGGACGTCGACGAAGAGCGGTGAGCCGGCGTCGGAGACGTCGGGGGCGACGAAGGCCATCGCGACCGGGTGGCCGAGCGTCGGCGAGAGCGCGCCGGACGTGATCTCGCCGACCTTGCGGGCGTCGTCGCCCTCGCCGTCGAACACCGCGTAGCCGGCACGCGGGGCGCGGCGGCCCTCGGCGGTCAGGCCGACGAGCACCGGAGCGCCCTCGGCGGGGCCCTGCTCGATCGCGGCGCGGCCGACGAAGTCGCCCTCCTTGGTCATGGCGACGACCCGCCCGAGGCCGGCCTGCACGGGCAGGATGTCGCGCGAGAGCTCGTGCCCGTAGAGCGGCATTCCCGCCTCGAGGCGGAGCGTGTCGCGGCTCGCGAGGCCGCACGGCACCACTCGGGGGCCGCCGGTCTCCTGCAGCGCCTCCCACAGCGCCGCCGCGCGCTCGGGGGCGACGTACAGCTCGAAGCCGTCCTCGCCGGTGTAGCCCGTCCGGGCGACCAGCACGGGGATGCCCTCCCAGGTCGCGGCGATCGCCCGGTAGTACTTCAGCTCGGCGACGGCGGCGACGAAGTCCTCCTCGTCGTTGCCGGGGCCCGCGATGCCGAAGCCCGGGGTCTGCTGGAGCACCTCGAGCGCGTCGGGTCCCTGCAGGGCGACGAGTGCGATGTCGTCGGACTCGTCGAAGACGTCGGCCTCGAACGGCGCGGTGCGTGCGCGGAGTTCCTCGGCGACGACGTGGCGGTTCGCGGCGTTGGCCACGACCATGTAGCGGTCGGGCCCGGTGCGGTAGACGACGAGGTCGTCGATGACACCGCCGTCGCGAGCGAGGAGGAGCGAGTACTTCGCCTGGCCTTCGACGATCGCCGACAGCTTGCCGGCGAGCGCGTAGTCGAGGGCATCGGATGCCTCGGGCCCGACGACGACGATCTCGCCCATGTGCGACAGGTCGAAGAGCCCGGCGTGCTCGCGCACCGCGTGGTGCTCGGCGAGGTCGCTGGAGTAGCGGACCGGCATCTGCCAGCCGGCGAAGTCGGTGAACGACGCCCCTGCGGCGCGGTGCACCTCGTCGAGGGGGCTGCGGCGCTCGGTGGTGCCGGTGTCGGTGGTTCCGGGTGCGTCGGTCACGAGTTCTCCAGGATCGCGCGGATCACGCGGCGGTCGCCGCGGAAGAACTCCCCCTCTGTCATGGGCCTGAGAGCTTCGCGACGCTCCGGGGGAGCTGTGCTTTCACCTTCGGCGGGAAGCCGCCGTTGCGGCATCCGCTTTTCAGAGTCGGCCTCCTCATCGCGGTGATGCGACCTGAGAGATTGGCGGGGAGGCTTGCTCCTTCGGTGCCGTCCGGTTCCGGTGAGGGAACGGCCGGCTCTCCCGCGATGCGTCGATGGCCCGGTATGCGGTTGTCGGGGGAAGTCTACCCAATGCGGGCGCCCGGGTCCGTGCGCCCGCCGGCGCACGCGCGTCGCGCGTGCGACGCGGTCCGCGCGTCACCCGATTCGCGTTCGTGTCATGGTGACTGTAAGCTGGCTTCCATCGACTTCGCGTCACAGTGACTCTAAGTCGTCGACGACCGGAGGGAGAAGCGGATGTCGCAGCACGTCGCGCACGCGCGCCTGGCCGTCTCGACGGTCATCTTCGCCCTCGCCCCCGATCAGGCCGACGGCGTCGCCGACGACCGCGAACGCCCCGCGAGCCTGCGCATCCCCCTCGTCCGCCGTCTCCGCGAACCGGGCCTCGGCCGGTGGGCGCTCCCGGGCGGCTGGCTGCCCGTCAGCGAGGCGCTCGACGGCGCTGCGGCCCGGACCCTGCACGAGACGACCGGCCTCGCTCCGAAGTACCTCGAACAGCTGTACACGTTCGGCGACCCCGACCGCTCCCCCGGCGAGCGCGTCGTCTCCGTCGTGTACTGGGCGCTCGTGCACTCCGACGAGGTCGAGCGCGCCGTCTCCGACGAGAACGTCCGCTGGTTCGACGAGGACGCACTGCCCGAGCTCGCGTTCGACCACGCCGCGATCATCGACTACGCACTGCGACGACTGCGCACGAAGCTCGTCTACTCGCGCATCGCGCACGCGCTGCTCGGCGAGCGCTTCACGATGGCCGAGCTGCGCCGCGTGCACGAGGCCGTCCTCCGGCGCCGCCTCGATCCCGCGAACTTCCGCCGCACGATCGAGGCGTCGGGAACCCTCATCGACACCGGCGAGCGCCTCGCCGGCACGCGCCACCGCCCTCCGGCGCTCTACCGCTTCGATCCCGCCCACTCGCCCGTGGCGTCGCCCTCACCGGCGCCGTCGGGCTCGCCGCTCGCGGCGCCGCCGCCCGCGGCATCCGTCGCCGCATCCCCCTCCAGGCCCGGAACGCACAGCAAGGAACCGCAATGAGCACCACAGCAACCGCGCCCGAGCGCGAGGTCCGCCTCGCGGCATCCGTCGACCGCACCGTCCGGCTCATCACGACCGGGAAGGCCGCCGGCGAGACCTGCGCGCCCGACCTCGCGAAGGGCCCGTGGGAGTTCGACGCCGGCCCCGCCGGGTACGGCCCCGGCTCGTCGATGGGCGACGTGATCCCGACCGGCGCGCCGCGCCAGGGCGCGCTGCCCGCCGAGTACCGCGAGGCCTCCGACGCCGAGCTGCACGACCGCATCCGCGCCGCGAAGGCGACGCTCGGCGAGAAGGTCGTGATCCTCGGCCACTTCTACCAGCGCGACGAGGTCGTGCAGCACGCCGACTTCACGGGCGACTCGTTCCAGCTCGCGAACGCCGCGATGACCCGCCCCGAGGCCGAGGCGATCGTGTTCTGCGGCGTGCACTTCATGGCCGAGACCGCCGACATGCTCTCGCGGCCCGACCAGGCCGTGATCCTGCCGAACCTCGCCGCGGGCTGCTCGATGGCCGACATGGCCGACGAGTCGGGCGTCGAGGAGTGCTGGGAGCAGCTCGCGGAGGTCTACGGCGACCTGGCCGCGACCGACGAGTCGGGTCGCGTGCCGGTGATCCCGGTCACCTACATGAACTCGTCGGCGGCCCTGAAGGGATTCGTCGGCCGCAACGGCGGCATCGTCTGCACCTCGTCGAACGCCCGGGTCGTGCTCGAGCAGGCCTTCGAACGCGGGCAGCGCGTGCTGTTCTTCCCCGACCAGCACCTCGGTCGCAACACCGCGAAGGCCATGGGCGTGCCGCTCGGGCAGATGCCGATGTGGAACCCGCGGAAGCCCCTCGGAGGCAACTCCGCGGCCGAGCTCGCCGACGCCCGCGTCATCCTCTGGCACGGCTTCTGCTCGGTGCACAAGCGCTTCACGGTCGACCAGATCGAGCGCGCCCGCGCCGAGCACCCCGGCGTGCAGGTCATCGTGCACCCCGAGTGCCCGATGCCGGTCGTCGACGCGGCGGATGCCGCGGGCTCGACCGACTTCATCGTCAAGGCCATCCAGGCGGCGCCCGCCGGCTCGACGTTCGCGATCGGCACCGAGATCAATCTCGTGCAGCGGCTCGCCGCCGAGCACCCGGAGCACGAGATCTTCTGCCTCGACCCGGTCGTCTGCCCGTGCTCGACGATGTACCGCATCCACCCCGGCTACCTCGCGTGGGTGCTCGAGGAGCTCGTGGCCGGCCGGGTCGTGAACCGCATCTCGGTCCCGGACGACGTCGCAGAGCCCGCACGCCTCGCGCTCGAGCGCATGCTCGCGGCGAAGCCCCCGGCCTCGGTGCCCGTTCCGGCAGGGTCGACGATCGCGCAGGCGACGGATGCCGCGGCCGCGCGCCCGGCGACGGACCCGGTCCCTGCCGCCACCCCCGCACCCGCGGCTGCCGGAGCCTGACATGACCGCCGTGCTCGTCGTCGGCTCCGGCATCGCCGGGCTGTGGACGGCGATCCGCGCCGCCGAAAGCGGGTGCGACGTCACGATCGTCACGAAGGCGACGATCGGCGAGGGCTCGACGCCGTGGGCGCAGGGCGGGATCGCCGCGGCGATCTTCGCGGGCGACGCGCCCGCGCGGCACGCGGCCGACACGCTCGCCGCGGGCGCCGGACTCGGCGACGCCGACGCGGTTCGCGTGCTCACCGATGAGGGGCCCGCGCGCATCCGCGACCTCATCCGGTTCGGCGTCGCGTTCGACCGCGACGAGTCGGGGCTCGCGCGCGGGCTCGAGGCCGCGCACTCGCGCGCGCGCATCCTGCACTCCGGCGGCGATGCGACGGGCGCGGCGATCGAGTCGGCGCTCGTCGACACCGTGCGACGGCGCGGCATCCGGGTGCTCGAGCAGGCGACGCTCGTCGACCTCGTGGTCGAGGCCGGGCGGGTGGTCGGCGCGCTCGTGCTCGACGCGCCCGCAACCACGACCGCCGGCCCGGCGATGCGCGAACTCCGGGCGGATGCCGTCGTGCTCGCGACCGGCGGCGCGGGGATGCTCTACGCGCACACCACCAATCCGGATGTCGCGACCGGCGATGGGGCCGCCGCCGCGGCCCGCGCCGGCGCCGAGGTCGCCGACCTCGAGTTCGTGCAGTTCCACCCGACGGCGCTCGCCGTACCCGGCACCCCACTCATCTCCGAGGCGGTGCGCGGCGAGGGCGCCGTCGTCCGCGATGCCGCCGGCCGCCGCTTCCTGCTCGAGGTCGATCCCCGCGGCGAACTCGCCCCGCGCGACGTCGTCGCCCGGGCGGTGTGGAGACGGATGGCCGAGCAGGGCGGCGAACCGGTCCGGCTCGACGCGACCGCGCTCGGCGCCGAGTTCCTCGCCCGGCGGTTCCCGTCGATCGACCGGGCCTGCCGCGCCGCCGGCTTCGACTGGTCGCGCGAGCCCGTGCCGATCGTTCCCGCCGCGCACTACGCCATGGGCGGGATCGTCACCGACCTCGACGGACGCTCGAGCCTGCCCGGACTGTGGGCCGTGGGCGAGGCGGCACGCACGGGGGTCCACGGCGCCAACCGGCTCGCCTCGAACTCGCTCCTCGAGGGCGCGGTGTTCGCCGAGCGCGCCGCCGCGTCGATCGCGCACGCGGCATCCGCCCCCGCGCCCGCACCGGTCACCCGTCCGATCCGCCACGTCCAGGACGGCGGATATACGATCCGCCTCACCGACGGAGGCCGGGGCGTCAGCGGCGAGTCGGATCGTATATCCGCCGAGGTGGGCACCTGGGGCGCGGGGACACGCGTCGACCGGGTCGCGCTGCAGCAGCTCATGTGGGACCGCGTCGGGCTCGAGCGCGACGCGGCCGGCCTCGCCGAGGCATCCGCCCTGCTCGACGGATGGCGCGCGCCCGAGGCCATCGACCGCGCGAGCGTCGAGGACCGCAACCTGCTCCACGTCGCGCGACTCACCGTCGCCGCCGCGCTCGCCCGCAGCGAGAGCGTGGGCGCGCACACGCGCACCGACGCGACATCCGTCACCGAGACCCGAGAGGCCGCCTGATGACCGAGACCCGCGAGATCGAGCGGATCGTCCTGATGGCGCTCGACGAGGACGCACCCTGGGGCGACCTCACGGGCGAGACGCTGATCCCCGAGTTCGCGACCGCGACGGCCGAGCTCGTCGCGCGCGAACCCGGCGTGTTCAGCGGCGCACGCGTCGTCGAGGCGACGTTCCGACTCGTCGACCCGCGCATCGCGGTCGAGGTGCTCGTCGCCGACGGCGACCGGTTCAGCGCGGGCGACGTGCTCGCGCGCGTGTCCGGGCCGGCCCGCGGCATCCTGCGCGCCGAGCGAGTCGCGCTCAACCTGGTGCAGCGCATGTCGGGCGTCGCGACGCTCACCGCCCGCTACGTCGCCGCCGTCGCGGGCAGCCGTGCGCGCATCGTCGACACACGCAAGACCACGCCGGGCCTGCGCAGCCTCGAGCGGCAGGCCGTGCGCGACGGCGGCGGCCGCAACCACCGGCGCTCGCTCTCCGACGCGATCATGGCCAAGGACAACCACCTCGCGGTGCTCACCGCGGGCGGCGCCGACCTCGCCGAGGCGCTGCGCGCAGCGCGCGAGCGCATGCCGCACACCGCCCACCTCGAGGTCGAGGTCGACCGCGTGGAGCAGATCCCCGCCGTGCTCGCGGGCGGCGCCGACACGATCATGCTCGACAATTTCGACCTCGACGCGCTGCGCGAGGGCGTCGCCCTCATCTACGGGCGCGCGATCGTCGAGGCGTCGGGCGGGGTGAACCTCGACACGGTCGCCGGCATCGCCGCGACGGGCGTCGACGTCATCTCGGTGGGCGCGCTCACGCACTCGGCGCGCGCGCTCGACCTCGGACTCGACGTCGTCATCGAGGCCGGCGCGGCGACGGCCACACGGGAGCCCGAGTGATCTTCGCCGACCACGCCGCCACGACGCCCGTCCGCCGCGAGGCGCTCGAGGCGATGTGGCCGTACCTCACGGGCGCGTTCGGCAACCCGTCGAGTCGGCACGGGGTCGGCGAGGAGGCCGCGCGGGCGCTCGCATGGGCGCGCGACGAGGTCGCGTCGGTCGTCGGATGCCGCCCCGGCGACGTCGTGTTCACCTCCGGCGGCACCGAGGCGGACAACCTCGCCGTGCTCGGCCTCTCGCTCGCGAACCCGCGCGGCCGGCACGTCGTCGTCTCCCCCGTCGAGCACGAGGCCGTGCTCGCGTCCGCCGACGCGCTCCGGCGCCTGCACGGGTTCGAGGTCGACGAGGTCGAGGTCGACGCGACGGGCTGCGTCGCGCCCGAGGCGCTGGCCCGTGTCATCCGCCCGGATACGACGCTCGTCTCGGTCCAGCTCGCGAACAACGAAGTCGGCACGGTGAACCCGATCGCGGAACTCGCGGCGATCGCGCACGCCTCAGGTGCGCTCATGCACACCGACGCCGTGCAGGCGGCCGGATGGCTCCCGCTCGCGATCGACGACCTCGGCGTCGACGCGCTCTCGCTCGCCGGCCACAAGGTGGGTGCGCCGAAGGGCACCGGCGCGCTGATCGTGCGCGGTCGACTGGCGATCGAGCCGGTGCTGCACGGCGGCGGACAGGAGCGCGGGCGCCGATCGGGGACCGAGAACGTCGCCGGTGCCGTCGCGTTCGCGACCGCGCTGCGGCTCGCCGACGATGAGCGAGCGGAGGTCGCAGCGCGCGTGTCCGCGGCGACGACGCGCTTCCGCGAACTCGTCGCGGCGGCGGTGCCCGGAGCCGTTCCGACGGGCCATCCGACGCGGCGACTGCCGGGCACGGTATCGTACGTCTTCCCCGGCACGAGCGGCGAGGCGGTGCTGCTCGAGCTCGAGCGGCGGGGGGTCGTGGTCTCGAGCGGATCGGCGTGCGCCGCGGGCAGCGACGAGCCCTCGCACGTCCTGACCGCCATGGGGTTCGCGCCCGAGGTCGCACAGACGGCCGTGCGGTTCTCGTTCGGCGGCGAGGTCGCCGACGCAGATGCCGCGACCGCGGCGTCCGCGCTCGCCGAGGCGGTGTCGGCGGTCCGCGGTATCGTCCCCTGATCGGGCCGCGCGACGCCGCCGGCTCATCCGGGGGAACCACTGCGCCCCGCATGCATTCGCATGCATCGTGCGCATCGGGAATAGCGCTCGCGTGACCGCGGGTTGCATTCCTCGTTCGCCCAGCCGGGAGCGGCCCTGCCGCGCCCGGCGAATCGAGCAACGACGACGAGACGAACAGACGACAGGACGCACCGTGAGCGAACGATCCGCACCCCACACCGATTCGATCACCGTGCCCGAGCCCGACCTCGCCGCGACCGCCGAGGCCGAGGCGACCGACCGCGCGATCGACCGGCACATCGTCGACGCCCGTCCCGAGCACGGCGCGCGCAACACCCGCGTGATCTGGCTGCTGCTCGCGGCGACCTTCACGGTGTTCCTCAACGAGACCATCATGAGCGTCGCGATCCCCGAGCTCGTCGACGACCTCGGGGTGACACTCTCTGCGGCGCAGTGGCTGACGACCGCGTTCATGCTGACCATGGCCGTCGTGATCCCGATCACCGGCTTCCTGCTCCAGCGGTTCCCGACGCGGCCGATCTTCGGCGCGGCGATGACGCTCTTCTCGGCGGGAACGCTGCTCGCCGCGCTCGCGCCCGGATTCGAGGTCCTCCTCGGGGGCCGGATCATCCAGGCCACCGGCACCGCGATCATGATGCCGCTGCTCATGACCACGCTCATGACCGTGGTCGCCCCGGCCGATCGCGGCCGCTTCATGGGGCGGGTCTCGATCGTGATGTCGGTCGCGCCCGCGATCGGCCCCGCCATCTCGGGCCTGATCCTCAACACCCTCGGCTGGCGCTACATGTTCTGGCTGGTACTGCCGATCGCGGTCACGATGCTCGTCATCGGGCTCCGACGCGTCGAGAACGTCAGCGAGACGCGGGTCTTCCCCATCGACCTGTTCTCGGTCGTGCTCTCCGCATTCGGCTTCGGCGGCCTCGTGTACGGCCTCAGCCTGGTCGGCGAGGTCGCGAGCGGCCGCGCGCCCGGCGACGCCGTTCCCATGTGGATCGCCCTCGCGGTCGGCGCCCTCGGCATCGCGGTGTTCATCGTCCGCCAGCTGTTCCTGCAGCGCCGGGATCGCGCCCTCCTGGACCTGCGCACGTTCCGCTCGCGGAACTTCGCCGTCTCGATCGCCCTCATGGCCGTCATGATGGCCGCACTGTTCGGCACGATCATCCTGCTGCCGATCTACCTCCAGGACGTGCTCGGACTGGAGCCGCTCGCGACCGGCCTGCTCGTGCTGCCCGGCGGCCTCGTCATGGGCCTGCTCGGGCCGACGGTCGGCCGGCTCTACGACCGGGTCGGCCCGACACCGCTGCTCGTCCCGGCGAGCATCGGCGTCAGCGCCGTGCTCTGGTCGCTGACGCTCGTCACCGAGACCACGCCGCCGTGGCTGATCCTCATCGCGCACGTCGTGCTCTCGATCTCGCTGGCCTTCATGTTCACGCCCCTCTTCACGACGGCCCTCGGTTCGGTCGAGCCGCACCTCTACTCGCACGGGTCGGCGATCGTGGGCACGCTCCAGCAGGTCGCCGGCGCGGCGGGCACGGCGCTCTTCATCACCGTGATGACCGCGACCGCGGTCGGCGCCTCGGCGGGTGGCGCCGAGGCGATCGTCGCGCAGGCCGCCGGCGTGCGCAGCGCGTTCCTCGTCGGCGCGATCGTCTCGCTGTTCGCGATCGTCGGTGCGACGTTCGTGCGACGACCGGCGGACATGGCGGCGGGCGGGGCACCCGCGCACTGACCGGGCCGGGCCGACGGCGAAGGGCGCCCTCCGAGGAGGGCGCCCTTCGTCGTCTGGTCCGGTCGATGCTCAGCCGCAGTCGGGCCGGCACGTCCGCTGCGAGAGCGCGTCGACGAGCACCGTCCCGAGGTCCTCCGGCTTCGTCGCCGAATAGGCACCGCCCCTCGTCGCCTTCGCGATCTTCTTCATGGCGTCGAGGTCGGTGTCAGGACCGAACCCGATCATGATGACGGCGACGGGCTTGGTCGGGTCCTCGAGCTTCTTCAGCTCGGCGAGGAGCTGGTCGAGGTCGATGCCGTTCTCGTCCTCGTTCCTGCCGTCGGTGATGACGAGCACCGAGTTGACCTTGTCGGGGTCGTACGACTCCTGCACACGCTTGTAGGCGGCCAGCGTCGTGTCGTACAGGCCCGTGGCTCCGCCGAGACGGGCGGGAAGCGACCCGATGATCTGCTGGATCTGCTGGGTGTGCGAGGCATCGGCGAGCGGTGCGATCGGCGACAGGTCCTCGTAGTCGAGGTCGCCGTTGCGCGCCGTCGAGAACACCCACACGCCGAGCTCGACCTCGCCCGAGAACTTCGACATGGCGCCGACCGCGGCCTGCTGGAAGATGTCGATGCGGCGCAGGCCGTTCCCGGCCGGTTCCTCCATGGAGCCCGACACGTCGATCACGGCGAGCATCCTGGAACGGAGCGTCAGGACGCCCCACGAGCGCAGGATCTCGATCTGGGCCGCGGCATCGAGTTCGGTCTGGGTGGGCGGCGCCGTCGCGGCGACGCCGGGCGAGTCGATCTCGCCCGTTCCGTCGGGGCCTCGGAACCCGGCTTCGAGGAAGTGCTCGGTCGCCGTGCCGAGCGCGGCCTCGAAGCTGTCGAGGCTCGCCGAGTCGGCGCCGCCGATGCGGACGAACGGGTAGTCGAGCGCGATCGTGCCCTCCTGCGGGTAGGCCGCGACGAGCGGCTCCGCCGAGGAGTCCGCATTGTGGGCGGCGACGCTCGCCTCGCTGGTGAGCACGACGGTCGGCGAGCTCGCCGAGGCGACCGTCGTCATCGCGGCGTCGGCCGAGGCCGGGATCGACTTGCCGAGCGCGATGAGCGCGCCGGCGAACTGCCGCGGGTCGTCGGGCGACGACTGCCCCTTCAGCGCGTAGAGGCTCGCGAGGCTGGCCGCGGATGCCTCGGGGTCGGGCAGGAGCGCGGGCAGCGTGCCGTTGAGCACGCGCGCCCAGCTCACCGGCTCGGCCGCGAGTTCCTGCGCCTCGCTCGCGGGCGCCGCGAACACGACGGGGGACGTCGCGACGGAGTCGCCCACCGTCGCGTCGGGCTCGCCGAGTCCGAGTGAGGCCGCGGTGGATGCGGTCCGCGTGAGCCAGCTGCTCGAGTCGGGAACCCAGGCATCGGCCGACAGGGTGCCCGACGCGAGCTCGGCCGCGGTGTCGGCCGAGTCCTGCGCGCGCACCGACGTCTCGACGCATCGCGTCGGGTCGGCGTCGAAGTCGGCGGCGAGTTCCTCGATCGCCGGAGCGATCGAGGTGTCGGCCACGATCGAGAGCTCCTCGATCTCGTCGCACGCCGGCTCGCCGGCCGAGGCGAAGATGGGATTGAGGTGACCCCCCACCCACAGGTACACGCCGGACGCGACGATGCCGATGACGGCCACCCCGGCGACGATGGACAGGATGAATCTGCGGCTCGGCGCCTTCGCCGGAGCCGCGACGCTATGACGTCCCACGGACACTCCAAGCCGACCGGCACTGTCGGGGGGCGCCGATCCCAGTCTGAACGGGTTCCCCCGTTCAGGGGGAAGGGTGCTGCCAGTGTAAGCGAACGTGAGCGATCAGCGAATTCTGCATCCACCGGTCGCGCGAACCACACCGCGCCCTCGACCGCAACCCCTGTTCGCGGGTCCGCGGCCTGCGGTTGAGTGACCTCAACTGACGAAGGGACGTGCGAACGTGGACACCAGCACCACCATCTGGATCGTCGTGGGCGTGATCGCCCTCCTGGTCGTGGTCGCCGCGATCGTGCTCGTCGCGACCGCGGGCCGACGGCGCGAGGCCCGCGCCGAGGCTCAGCGCGCCCACGCGGCGGAGATCCGCGAGCAGGCCGCGCAGACCGATCGCGAGGCGCGCGAGCGCGAGGCGAAGGCGATGCAGGCGGATGCCGCGGCCCGCGCCGCCGAGGCCGACGCCGCCAAGGCCCGACTGGAGGCCGAGCGACTGGCCGAGTCCAGCCGCGAACACCGCGACGAGGCCGCGGAACTGCGCGACACCCAGGCCGAGCAGGAGCGTCGCGCGATGGAGATCGACCCGGATGCGACGCGGGCCGATGCGGAACCGGCACCGTCGACGGAGCCGGCACAGGAGCCGGCGGCGGCACAGGAGCCGGCGGCGGCACCGGCAGGGCCGACCGCCGCCGAGGGCGACTCGCTCCCGGGGCGTCCGCGCGCCGACGCGGTCGACGCGGCCGACCGTACGGAGCCGTCGCCTCCGACGACCGTCGCCGCGGGACACGATGACCGGGCCGACACCGACGAGCACGCTCCGCGCCACGCCCGGGAGGCCTGAGCGGGTCGAGTCAGCCGAAGACGTGCCGGATGCCGAGCGCCTCGTCGATCTCATCGTGCAGGTCGTCGAGGCGGCATCCGCTCGGGCATCGGTAGTCGGTCACCGCCAGGCCCGCGTCGCCCATCGTCGGCACGACCGTGACGAGCACGGCGGACGTCTCGCCGCAGCGCGGGCAGCGGATGCGGTTCCAGCGGTCGGTCACGGATCCCTCCCCTCGGTCCCGGGCGACGGTTCGCCGTCCTCGGGGTCGTCGCTCGGGTCGCTCGGGTCGTCGCCCGATGCGGCCTGATCCTCGTCCCGGCGGTCGAGCGCCTCGGCGATCTCGGCGTCCAGGTCGTCGGTCGACGCCCAGGACGTGGTGAGGACCTCACCGGCGCCGAGCGTGAGCTCGACGAGCTCGGTGAGCAGCGAGCGAAGGCTCGTCGATGCGAGCAGCCGCATCTGGTCGAGCGGCGTGAGCGGCGCGATCCCGGCGAGCTGCCACGCGGCGACGGACGGATCCTCGCTCAGCTCTGCGTCGGCATCCCATGGGAGTTCGACGAACTCGCTCGCCCGTGCGATCGTGCGGCGGACCACGAGCTCGGCCTTCTCGAGCAGCGGCCGCAGGCGCTCATCCCACTCCAGTTCGGGCAGGTCGCGGACGACGGCTGCCGGGTGCGGGTCGTCGGGCAGCCATTCGACGACCTCGATGCGGCGCCCGCCCCGAGCGATGACCGCGAGGTCGCCGTGGGCCGCGCCGAGCTCGGTCACGCGTGCGACCGTGCCGACGCCGAACCGTCGCTGCGCCTCGGCACCGGCCGCCTCGCGACCGCTCTCGATCAGCACGACGCCGAACTCGCACGGTTGCTGGTCCAGGACGCGGGACATCATGACCAGGTACCTCGGCTCGAACACGCGCAGGGCGAGCGGCATGTGCGGGAAGAGCACGCTGCCCAACGGGAACATCGCGAACGAGCCCATGCCAGCATGCAACCACGCCAGCGGGGCGCCGCGCGTCGACCACAGCTGCCTCGCGGCATCCCCACAGCCCGCTCGGAGGAGTTACTTCACGAGCCGGGAACGCACGCGATCGGCGAGCGGCGTGCCGCCGGTCTGGCACGTCGGACAGTACTGGAAGGTCGAGTCGTGGAACTCGACCTGGCGGATCGTGTCGCCGCACACCGGGCACGCCTGCCCGGTGCGCCCATGCACGCGCAGGTGACGCCGCTTGGCATCCTTGAGCTCCGCGGCGGGCTTTCCGGATGCCTCGGCCAGCGCCTCGCCGAGGGTGCCGCGCATCGCGGCGAACAGTCGCTCGACCTCGGCCGCATCGAGGGTCGCTGCGATC
Source organism: Agromyces sp. GXQ0307 (assembly GCF_044769845.1). NCBI lineage: Bacteria > Bacillati > Actinomycetota > Actinomycetes > Micrococcales > Microbacteriaceae > Agromyces > Agromyces sp. GXQ0307. The sequence continues at coordinate 824,935 of NZ_JBIZVY010000003.1, forward strand.
TTGTACGGCGACATCTTCGCGGCGTGAAGGATCTCGTCGGAATAGGCGTTGCCGATCCCTGCGAGGACGGCCTGGTCGCGGAGCAGACCCTTGATCCGCGTGCGACGTTCGCCGAGGATCTCGGCGAATCGTTCGAGCGTGAAATCGTCGGCCATCGGATCCGGACCGAGTCGCGCGATGCCGGCCACCTGCGCGGGGTCTCGCACCACGTACACCGCGAGCGACTTCTTCGTGCCGGCCTCGGTCAGGTCGAAGCCCGCGCCGTCGTCGAGCCGGACGCGGAGCGCGATCGGGGAACGGCCCGGCCGGAGCACCGTCGTCGGCAGCTCGTCGTACCAGCGCAGCCATCCGGCGCGGGCGAGGTGGAAGACGAGGTGCAGCGACCCGTCGGTCGAGCTCGCGGCCGGCCCCTCGACCCCACCCAGCTCGACGTCGAGGAACTTGCCGTGCCGACCGACCGCGACGATAGGGTGGCCCTCGATCGCGTGCAGCGGTGGATCGAACGTCTTCAGCGCCGCGATCGCGGCGACGCGGGCGGAGGAGATCGCGTGCCCGACGGTGCGCTCGGCGAGGAACCCGGCGAGCGCCTCCACCTCCGGCATCTCGGGCACGCGTCCATGGTGGCATCCGCGGCCGACATCCGCGATGCCCGCTCGTCAGCCCGCAGGCTCGACCGCACTCCCCTTCGCGCCGACGTCGGCGCCCAGGGCGCGCATCGCGTCGATCATCTCGTCGGTCAGTTGCAGCCCGCCGACGCCGTTCGCGGAGCGCATGAGCCGCTCGAGCCACGCGCGGTCGAGGCCGAGCGCGTCGTCGGCGTCGTACCGCACGACGAGCGACATCGACGGGTGCACGAACACCTCGTCTCGTCGTCCGTCGGGCCCGGTCCATCCGACGAGGACCGGCTCGTGGACTCGGAGCTTGGCGATGAGGACGGCGTGCACGTGGGCGAGCACGGCGTCGGGGAGGTCGATCCGCGTGATGCGGCCGACGTGGAGCATTCCCAACGGGCGAGGGTCCTTCCGGCATGGCGATGGAACGGGTCAGGCCGCCGATCGCCCGGGGGTCCCGGGACGCCCGCGAGGTCGAACTCCGCGCGGTGACCGACGGCCTGTCGCGGGCTTCGGGGACCCGCGAAGTCAGTTGTACGGACTGTTCACGGATCGCGGGAGGGACTTGACACGGGGTAGGCCCTCGTGCTGCATACCTCCCCGGGGTTCACCTGTCGGGGTACCCCGATTCAGTCGACGCGGTGCGCGGCGTGGAGGAGGGCGGTGAGCTCATCGCGAAGGCGTTCGAGCCGCTCGACGGGGTATCCGAGTCGTTCGACGACCTCGCCGGGAACGGCGAGTGCGCGTTCCCGCAGCGCTTCCCCCTCGGCGGTGAGCGCGATGTCGACGGCTCGCTCGTCGGCGGTGCTGCGCCGCCGAGTGAGGAGCCCGAGCGACTCGAGCCGGCCGATGAGCGGACTCGCGGTCGCGGGCTCGAGGTGGAGGCGATCGGCGACCTCGCGCAGCCGCAGCGGGCTCTGCTCCCAGAGTGCGAGCATGACGAGGTACTGCGGATGCGTGAGACCGAGCGGCTCGAGGGACGGCCGGTAGAGCCGCACGACCTCGCGGCTCGTCGCCGCGAGCGCGAAGCAGAGCTGTCGGTCGAGCTCGAGCGGATCGATCATGCGTCGAGAATAGTCTGTACACTAATCATTCGTGCACGAACAGAAGTTGCCGAACCCGTGGAAGGGCGTTCCCGGATTCTGGTCGCGGGTCAACCAGTTCCTCTACCCCGTGGCAGGACCGGCACAGGTCGGGATCGGCCGCCCCGAGGCGCCCTACGTGCCGCCCGCCGACCCGACCTGCCCGCTCTGCGGCGCGCTGATGGCCGATCACCGCATCGATCGCGGCGATGCCACGACGCCCACTCACCTGCACTGTCCCTGAGGACGACGCCGGGCTCCTCGGTCGGCCTCAGGTCGAACGGGATGGGCGCTCGCTCCGGCCGCCGGCGGCGCTCTGATGCCTCACGTGCTCGCGCCGTCGGTGCAGCGCACTTGGTCGACCCAGCCGAACTCCCGGTCGTCGTTGCCGAACACCACGGGCACGGCCACGTCGGCACGCACGTCCGCGATCGTCCGCGTCTCCGTCTCGTCGGCGACCCACGATTCGGCGTCGTCGTTGAACGCGAGTGTGATCTCGAGCGCGTCGCAGTCGGCCTCGGTGAACAGTGCCGCCTGCCAGCACCCCTCCACGAATCCGGTCGCACACCGGTCGTCGTAGCGACCGTCGCCGTACATCTCGAGGGCTGCCGGGAACTCGTAGCCGGTCTCGAACGACTCGTACCGGCCGATGTCATCGGTACCGGGCACGACGGGCTCCTGGTCACCCGAGCCGCCCGCGCCGGGCCCCGCCGACCCTTCGGACTCCGCGATCGCCGTCTCGGCCACGTCCTGCACGAACGTGAAGAGCCCGATCCCACCCGCGACCAGCGCACCGATGAGCAGAACGCCACCGGCCACGATGCCCGCGACCGCCGCCGCAGGAAGACGCCGCGGTGACGACGTCGACGCGATCGGTGCCGTCGGATGCGGAGACGGCGAGCTCGGTGCCGCGACCTCGGCCGCGAGCACGGCCCTCGCCCGACCCAGTGAGTCCTGCCACGCCTCCGCCGCGCGACGGCCCTCGGCATCCGGATACCGCGACGGATGCCGCAGCCAGAGTTCGCGCTGGTACGCGGCATCGATCAGGTCGAGGGACAGCGGTTGGTCGATCGGGATCTGCAGGATCGTGCGTGCGGCGTTCGGGTCCACGGCGCGATCATAGGCATCGCGCAGGCATGCGGCACCCCTCGGCGAGTCCGTCGCGGCCGACCGAGACGCGATCGATATGTCGGCGAACGAGCACGACCCGCCGTCCGCAGCCCGGGCGGTCGACGCATGCCGATCGGCGCATGCGAGTTCGCATAGGGTTGCCGGATGCTCCGACGACTCGCCTCCCGCGTCTACTGGGCCCTCAGCAGGTGGTCCCTCGCGGGCGAGTCCGCTCCAGGCCGTCCCTCCGTGCTGATCGGGGCCCCGCACACGTCGAACTGGGACTTCGTGCTCATGCTCGCGATCGCATGGCACTACGGGATCGATGTGCGGTGGCTCGGCAAGAAGAGCCTGTTCCGAGGTTGGCGCGGTCCGATCATGCGCGGCCTCGGCGGCATCCCCGTCGATCGAGACGACCCGAGCCGGGTCGTCGGCGAGGTCGTGGAGCGCATCCGCGCAGGCGAGGTGTTCGGCCTGGTCGTGACGCCCGACGGCACGCGCGGTTCGAACGAGTACTGGAAGTCGGGCTTCTACCGCATCGCCCGCGAGACCGGCATGCCCGTCACGCTGGGATTCGTCGACCGGACGACCATGACCACGGGCCTCGGCCCGACGTTCGAGCTCACCGGGAACGTGGCGTCCGACATGGACCGCGTCCGCGCGTTCTACGCCGACAAGGCCGGAGTCCGGCCCGAACTGCGCACCGAGCCCCGACTGCGGAACGAGCCGAGCGACGACGCGACCGCCGGTCTCGGTTGAGCCTGCACGGCCGTCACGACGTGACGGCGGCCGGCGCCGGGGCGCCTACTCCTCGAGCCGGAACCCGACCTTCAGGGTGACCTGGAAGTGCGCGACGCCGCCGTCTTCGACGACGCCGCGGGTCGACACGACCTCGAACCAGTCGACGTGACGCAGCGTGGACGTGGCTCGTGAGATGGCGTTGCGGATGGCGGTGTCGGTGCCCTCCGGCGAGCTCCCGACGATCTCGGTGACGCGGTAGACGTGATCGCTCATGTGCTTCGGCTCCCCCTCCCGCACCGGCGCGGGATGCCTCGACCCTAGCGCGGGCCTACTACTCCGTCGAGAAGTCGAGCTGCTCGTCCGCGACCGCGATGACCGACCACGCTCCGCCCTCGGAGTCGGTGAACTCGTACGCCGGGACCACGAGCACGCTGCCGTCGGGCTGCCACTGGCTCGCGAGCCCGAGGCGCGCCTCGACGATCTCGACATCGTTCACCGGCCAGGCGAGGGACGTGCCCGCCGTGGGCACCGCGGGCGGCGCGGTTGGCGGAACCCACTCCGCGATCTCGTCGCTCACCTGCTCGCGGACCGCGAACGGCATGATCGTCATCTGCGCGCCGAAGCGCGGGTCGGAGAGCCGCTCGAACGCCTCCTGCTCACTCACCACCGCGTAGTCCCCGAGCGGCACGAGCTCGGCGAGCCCGCCATAGGCGCTGTAGAGGCCGTCGTTCGTGACCTCGACGGACCAGCCCGTGTCTATGCGCTGACCGTCGACGACCGGCCAGGCGGTCGCCGTGCGGGTGACCGCTCCCTCCCAGGTCTCCGAGGAGTACTCGTAGGCGCCCGGGTCGCGGCCCGCATCGGCGAGCACCTGCCGGAGGGCGTCGATCGCGACCTGCTCGCTCGGGATCTCTCCGGACGGCTCGCACACGTCGGAGCCCTCCTCGCAGACCCAGGGGTCGAGCCCGGGATCGCTGTACGAGAAGCTCATCGTGCCGTCGAGCGACACCCACAGCGTCGGCGCCGAACCGTCCGACGGGCCGACCGTCCAGGCCCCGTCGGCGAGCACGGGCTCCCCCTCGACGCCGAGCGCGGCGGCGAGCGCCGCGATGGCGGCCGGGTCGGATGCCGCGGGCGCGTCGAATGCGTACGCGGCGGCCGTGCCGCCCTCCGTCGACAGCCCGCTCGCGTGGAACGCGTTGCGCCCGAAGCCGTACGGGTACGACAGGTCGGCGGCACCGGCGCCGGCGATCCGCGAGTCGGCCGCCGCACCGGGCGCGACGGGCCCGCCTTCGGTCGTCCCCGCGCCGGCCTGACCCTGCAGCGAGATCGGCGGGGCGGCGGCATCCGCGAGATTCGTCGTCATCCCGGTCGCGGCACCGACGCCGTAGCCGACCGCGCCGACGACGGCGAGCGACGCCGCAACAGCGGCGACCGGGAGCCAGCGCGGGCGCCGGCGGGTGCGTTCGGCCGCGAGGTCGGCGACCGGCGGGCGGGCGGATGCCGCGGCATCCGTCGTGTCGATCCCGCTGGATGTCCCGGTCGTCGGCGACGTCTCCCCCGTCACCTCCCCGGTGACGCGCGCCACGACCTCGTCGGCGAAGCCGGCGTGCGGCTCGACGCCCTCCGCCGGATCGGCGGCCCGAAGCTCATCCATCGGATCGCGGCGGTCCTCGCGCTCGTCCATGTCGCCCACCTCGTTCGTGTTCCTGCCGGACTGTCTCACCCTGCATGTGTCCCGCGTCCGCGGAACCTTGCAGTCTCAGAACGTCGTGCGCTCGCCCCACGCCTCGCGGAGTCGCTTCCTGGCGCGTGAGAGCGCGGCATCCGCCCCCGATCGCGAGATGCCGAGCACCGCGGCGAGCGCCTCGCCGTCGAGGCCTTCCCAGGCGTGGAGCAGGATGATGCGCCGGTCGCGTTCGCCGATGCTCTGCAGCGCCCCGCGGAGCTCCGCGTCGAAGAGGGCGCTGAGCTCGGGATCGTCGCCGACACGTGAGCTGCCCGCGTCGGGCACGTGCTCGACGGGGAGGTCGACGACCTTGCGGCGGTGGTTGGCGAGCGTGAACCCGGCAGTGCGGTACAGCCACGGCAGTACCGCCTCACGCGGCACGTCGGCGCGGCGGCGCCAGGCGGTCGCGAACACGTCGGCGGCGAGGTCTTCGGCGTCCTGCCTGGGCCCGCGCCGGGCGAAGTACTTCACCAGTGCGCTCGAGTGCTCGTGCACGACGTCGGTGAACCAGGCGAGGTCATCGCCTCGCTCCGGCCCAGCGGGCGGCTCGGCTGCATCGGGCATCGCCACCTCCCGGGTCGTGTCGGCGTCTGCGGCGTCGGTGCTGGCGATCCTCACGCCCTGTCTGTGTCGCGACTGGTGCGAGTCTTGCACGCGACGCCGAGGATCGGCACTGCCGGACCGCGCGCGACCGGCGTAGCCTCTGGACGGCGCCTCCGTCGGCGCAGATCTCGAGCAGGAGAAGGCGGTACGACATGCCCATCAAGGTGATCATCGAGATGCAGGCCCAGCCGGGTCGGCGGGACGACCTCAAGCGCCTGCTCGACGACCTCGTCGCGACTCGTGGAACCGATCGACGCGGGTTCATCGGCAGCACCCGCTACGAGGTGCTCGACGACCCCGACTTGCTCGTCGAGATGGCGGACTGGGACTCGGTCGAGGCGCGAATGGAGCATCTCGAGGAAGCGATGGCGACGAATGCCTTCGGCCCGCTGACCGAGCTCATGGCGGCGCCGTTCCGGGTGACCGTGGTCCGCGCACTCGAATGACCTCTCAGGCGGGCACCTGAGCGGCGAGGAAGGCCCGTACGCGCTCCATGAGCAGGGCGGATGCCTCGGGGTCGTACGCGTCGAGCGAGGAGTCGGCGAAGAGGTGCTGGTCGCCGGGGTAGAGGAACAGCTCGGCGTCCGACGTGGAGGCGACGAGTTCGCGGGCCGCAGGCAGGTCCTCATCGAAGAACTCGTCGCCCTCCTTGCCGTGGATCTGGACCGGCACGCCCTCCGGCCACGCCTCCCCGAACTCGGAGACGGGGATGCACGAGTACAGGAGCAGGGCGCCGCGGGCGCCCGGTCGCGTCTGCGCGAGCCCTTGGGCGATCATCACACCGAACGAGAGACCGGCGTAGACGAGCCCCTCGCCGAGCTCGTCGGCTGCGGCGCTGCCGAGCTCCCAGAAGACGTCGAAGCCCGTCTCCCGCACGAACGCGGATCCCTCGTCGATGCTTCCGAACGTGCGGCCGCCGAACAGGTCGGGCGTGTGCACCGTGTGGCCGTCGCGTCGCAGCTCGTCGGCGAAGGCACGCACCCCGTCGGTCAGGCCCTGGATGTGGTGGTACAGCAGTACTTCGGCCATGCGTCAGCCGTCCCCTCGACTCATTGATCGACTATTCCCGAACATTCCGCGATGCTAGTCTGATCGACCATGGCCGACAACCCCCCTGACTACGAGCTCGCGGATCGGATCGTACTGACCCAGCCGTCGCAGGTGCAGGCGATCGGCCACCCGCTCCGCACGACGATCCTGCAGCTCCTCCACGAACGGGCCGCCACAGTCACCGAGCTCGCGGCCGCCGTCGGGCGCCCGAAGAGCACGGTCGCTCATCACGTCGATGTGCTGGTCAGCAACGGACTGCTCCACGTCGTCCGCACCCGGAAGGTGCGGGCGATCGAGGAGCGCTTCTACGGCCGAACGGCGCGCATGTTCACCATCGCGCTCGAGCACCCGTCGGGCAACCATGCGGCGACGGGCGACTTCAACGACTTCGAGGTGGCGGCGCGCGAATCCGCGACCGCGTTCGAGCAGGGTCGGCTCCGGGGATTCATCCGCCACGCGCGGATCTCAGACGAGCAGGCGTCGGAGTTCTGGGGACGGATGGCCGAGCTGGTCGATGAATTCGACCGGATGCCGCGTGCGGGCGACACCACGTACGGATTCGCCATCGGGATCTACCCCACGGACCATCCGAGGCTGCCGCCTGCGCCGGGATCGCCTTCCGGTCGGGTCACACGTTGAAGCGGAACTCCACCACGTTACGTCAGAGCTAGGCATCTCACGCAGCAGGTGTGCGCGCCTGGGGAACTCGCGAGAGCACCTCAGGCAGCCGCATGAGGTCGTCCCCTCCGGCAACGCTTCCTTGGATGCTGACCAGCGCAATAAGGCGCACCTTCTCCCCCGCCTTGGCGGCCGCTTCCATCTTGTGGTGCCCGTCCAGTAGGAAGTGCGTCAGTCCCCAATGCGCGTAGTAGTCCGTCGACTCGTCATCCGTCGCAGGCTGGCAGACATCAAGGGTCGAGAGCGCGACCGCCGTCGGCGTGACACCTCCAGCCATGAGATCGGCGTAGTGCTCCACCCGCTCACGGTCATTCCAGCGGGGAGGAACCATCGGAACCACGAACTCGTACAGGTGCTCGTCAGAGGCCACCGCGGTCTCAAAGGTCCGGTAGTAGAAGGTGCGCGGGTTCTCGGGCAGACCCCAGAAGCTGTCCACTCCCCAGGTCGCTACCTGCTCGTGAGTGAAGTAGTCGCGCTCGTCATGCGGCGCTACGAGCTCCGGGTTGACCTCAAGGAGCAGAGGCAGGTAGTCGCCCATAGGGATGAGACCCGCGAAAGCCTCTACAACCGCTTCCGGGACGTCAGATACGCCTCGCTCGAGTCGCTCCACGGGCGGAACCGCCGAGGACAGCGTGCCGTTCGCTCCTTCCTGTCGCTCGAATAGGAACGGGCACGTGCCGCACCAGAGGCTCAGCTCGAAAGCAGGCTGACCCGACATGTAGAGATACCGGGCCGACAACGAGGACTCTGAGTCAGCACGCCCGAACCGCAACGGCGCTCGGTCTTCAGGAACCCCAATGCGGCGCGGCGGCAAGGCTGAGAGCAACACGGGATAACGCTAGGGCCCAGACACCGTGCGCACCATCGAGATCTCGCCACGCATCAGATGCAAGAGCGCAACGCGACTAAACGTTGAAGCGGAACTCCACCACGTCGCCGTCCTGCATGACGTAGTCCTTGCCCTCCATGCGGGCCTTTCCCTTCGCGCGGGCCTCGGCGACCGAACCGGTCTCGACGAGGTCGTCGAAGGAGATGACCTCGGCTTTGATGAAGCCCTTCTCGAAGTCGGTGTGGATCACGCCGGCCGCCTGCGGGGCCTTCCAGCCCTTGCGGATCGTCCAGGCGCGCGACTCCTTCGGGCCGGCGGTGAGGTAGGTCTGCAGGCCGAGCGTGTCGAAGCCGACGCGCGCGAGCTGGTCGAGGCCCGATTCCTCCTGCCCGGTCGAGGCGAGCAGCTCCGCGGCATCCTCCGGGTCGAGGTCGATCAGTTCCGACTCGATCTTGGCGTCGAGGAAGACCGCCTCCGCGGGAGCGACGAGTGCGGCGAGTTCCGCCTTGCGGGCGGCATCCGTCAGCACGGCCTCGTCGACGTTGAAGACGTAGATGAAGGGCTTCGCCGTGAGCAGGCCGAGCTCGGCGATCGGTGCGAGGTCGACCTTCGAGGCCGAGAGGGGCGTGCCTCTCTGGAGTTCCTCCTGCGCCTCCTTCGCCGCGGCGAGCACCGACGGGTCGAGCTTCCTGCCCTTGACCTCCTTCTCGTAGCGCGTGATGGCGCGCTCGAGCGTCTCGAGGTCGGCGAGGATCAGCTCGGCGTTGATCGTCTCCATGTCGTTCTTCGGGTCGACCCTGCCGTCGACGTGCACGACGTCGGAGTCCTCGAAGCCGCGGACCACCTGCGCGATGGCGTCGGCCTCGCGGATGTTCGCGAGGAACTTGTTGCCGAGTCCCTCGCCCTCGGACGCGCCCTTCACGATGCCCGCGATGTCGACGAACGACACGGCCGCGGGCAGGATGCGCTCGGAGCCGAAGATGCCAGCGAGCGTCTCGAGGCGGGGGTCGGGCAGGTTCACCACGCCGATGTTCGGCTCGATCGTCGCGAACGGGTAGTTCGCCGCGAGCACCGTGTTCTTGGTGAGGGCGTTGAAGAGGGTCGACTTGCCGACGTTCGGGAGTCCGACGATTCCGATGGTGAGTGCCACGGGCGACCAGTCTACCGGCGGCGAGACCGGCGCCGACGCGCGGGCCGTTGCGCTCCCGCGCCGGTCGTTGCGCATTCGTGACGTCCGGCAGCGCGCCCCGAGGCATCCGCTGCCCCATGCTGTAGCCATGCGGATGTCTCGTCACATGCCACTCGTCGGGATCGCGCTCGCGGTCGCCGCCGTGCTCGCCGCGTGCGCGCCGACCTCGACGGCCACGCCATCCGCGGCACCCTCGACGGGAGCGACCACGCCCACCCCGTCCCCCGACACGAGTCCGGTCGCCGTGGCGCTCGTGGTCGACGGCGGGGGGTTCGAGATCGTCGACTCGACGGGCGCCGTGACGTTCGCGCACGCATGGGCCGATGAGGCCGACCCGGCGGTCGACGCACTCACGGAGGCCTTCGGCGCCGAGCCGACCACGTCGTTCGAGGACAACACGAACACGCACTTCGCCGATTACGACGTGTACTCGTGGCCCGGGTTGGCCTTCGGAGACGCCGTCGGACTGTCGAAGCCTCGAGCGGAGTACTTCCTTCCCTCATGGGTTCGCGTCGAGACGGCGGCCGTCGGCGAGGTCGCGGTCCGGTCCCGCAGCGGCGTCGGCGTCGGCTCGAGCGTCCAGGAGGTCGCGGCGCTGGACCCCGTGGTCCGCGAGCAGGTCGACGCGGCGACGCCGGCCGTGTATCGCGTCGATGCGGTCGACGCGTCGCTCGGACTCGATCAGCTCTCGCCGCCCGCCGAGCCGGTCGCCATGGTCGGACTCGTCGCCGACGCGGCCGACCTGACGATCGTCAAGCTCGCGGCACCCGAACTCTCGTGGTCGCCGTTCTGACGGTTCGGACGCCATCGCGGTCGCGGTCCTAGGACGGCCTGACGACCGGGCCGGTCGACGGCCCGCCGACCGGCCCGGTCGGAGGCGCATCGATCGGTCCCGTGGCCGCACCGAGCGCAGGCTCGACCGGTGCGTCCGCGAGGCGCGGTCGCCTCACGCGCACCGTCAGGTACACGCCCACGAGCACGACCGCGCCGCCGACGATCGCGGCCGGGTCGATGGGGCGGCCGAGCAGCAGGGCGATGATCACCGTGAAGACCGGCAGCAGGTTGAGGAAGACCCCGGCGCGTGCGGGCCCGACGCTCGCCGAGCCGGCATTCCAGAGCGCGTAGCCCGCGACGGACGGCAGCAGGACGATGTAGGCGACGGCGAGCGTGCCGCCGAGATCGGATGGCGCGGCGACCCCGGTCACGGCGATCACCGGCAGCATCGTGACCGTGGCGAACACGGCCTGCAGCGCGGTCGCCGTGATCGGCGGCGTCGTCAGGCGCCGGGCGATGATCGAGTAGACGGTCCACGCGACCACGGCGCCGAGCACCAGGAGGTCGCCGAGCCCGAAGCCCTGCGCGAAGGCCGCGGTCGGGTCGCCGCCGGTGAGCACCACCGCGACGCCGACGAACGCCAGCACGATACCGAGGCCCTGCGTCCGCGACATCCGCTCGCCAAGCACGACCGCTGCGGCGAGCGCGATCGTCGCCGGGTTGATGGCGCTGATGACGGATGCCGTCACCGAGCCGGTCATGCCGATGCCCGCGTAGAGGAGCAGCGCGTACCCGGTCAGGCCGAACACCGACTGCACGAGGTGCCAGCGCCACTCGCGTGCGGCGGCGCGCCAGTCGGGCCGCTCCGCGATCCACGCGACGACGAGCAGCGGGACGGCCGCGAGCGACCACCGCCAGAACGTCAGTGAGACCGGATCGACCTGCTCGGAGATGATCGCCGAGAACACGAAGTTCCCCGCCCAGAAGAGGTTGGCGAGGGAGAGCAGGAGGAACGCGCGGCGACGTGGCACCGGGGAATGCTACGGCCTCGGAGGCTGTGCGGACGCCGGGAGGACGCGAACCGGGTCGTCGAGGTTCGGTGCACGCCCTGAGGCGGGCGGGGAACGCGCTGCGTAGTGTCGCTCCGCGGGCGCCCACTCGGGTGCCCCGATGTCTGTACGGCGACCATGCCGTCGAAGGGGGAACGGATGCCGCAGGATGGGCGCGTCGTCGCAGAGGGGGCCGCAGCGGCGCACCTGCAGGCGGAGCTCACGCCGATCGTGACGGTCGGGTCGATCGCGACCCTGACGGTCCGGCTCGCGAGGGCGGATGCCGCAGCCGCGACGAGCTCGGAATCGTCGGCGCGTCCCGTCGGCGACGGCAGCAGCACCGTCACCGTCACCGTCGTGCCGCGGGGCCTGCGATTCCTCGTCGGCGGGCGGCGCAGTCGGCAGGTCCGGCTCTCCGCGACGGCACCCGCCGAGATCCGATTCCCGATGCTCGCCGTCGACCGCGGTCCCGCCGAGGTGACCGTGCTGGTGCGCGGCGACGGCGAACTGCCGCTCGCGACGGCTCGACTGACGAGCGAGGTCGTGACGTCCGACGACCACGACCAGGCCGGACTGGTCCGGGCGACGGTGCGCATCGGCACCGCGGACCCGCTGATCGCCGCTCGCCCGACGCTGCGCGTCGACGAGGAACACGCCCGGGGCCGTTCGATCCTCCATCTCGCGCTCCGCGTCGGACCCGAGGTGCACCGGTTCCGCGTCCGGCTCGCCGACAAGTCCCGCCTCGTGCACGACGTGCGAACCTCGCTCGCCCGGGCCAAGGAGGTCGGCGCGGAACTGTCCGCCGCCGACCGTGCGGCCGCCGTCGAGCGGGCGCTCAGGGAGGTCGGCGCCCGCCTCGCCGATCGGGTGCTCGACCGGCGCGCCCGCGACCTGCTCTGGTCCCGTCGTGCCGATCTCGACGGACTCGTCCTCCAGACCACCGGCGAGGTCGAACTGCCGTGGGAACTGCTCGTCGTCCGCCGCCCCGGCGCGGCGCCGACGGACGCGGACCCGTTCCTCGGTCAGCTCGGCCTCACCCGTTGGCTCTACGACGTCTCGCCACCGGCATCCGTGCGGTTGTCGACGACGGATGCCCCGGCGCAGCGCGCGGCGACGAGGGTCGCCTCGGCGTCCGTCGTCGCCCTCGGCTCGGGCTGGATCGGGGCCGCGGACGGCGGCGCCGCCGCCGCGATGCGCAACGGAGCGGGGGTGGTCGTCGAGTGCGGCGGCAGCGGCGGCCGGAGCGCGCTGTCGGAGACGTTCCTGGCGGCTTTCTCGGCGGAACTGGCGGGCGGGTCGCCGGTGGACCACGCTTCCCGGCTGGCCAGGGAGGCGGCCCGGGCGGCGGGCGAGGCGTGCGCGCTCGCGTACGCGGTCTACGGCCACCCCGACGCGCGGGCGCTCGCGGCCTGAGCACGCGGGCGCCGACGGACGACGCTCGGACGGACGGCCGGGACCGCGGCCCTCGAAGGTCGTACCTCAGCCTCGGACGGCACGGAAGCAGTGCGTCACGTACGGGATCGCGAGCTCGTCGGCGCCGGCGACATCCGGGTGCGTGACGAGGAGCGTCTCGATGGCGGCGATCATCGCCCGTTGCTCGTCGGGCGGCGCGGTGATCCACCGGCTGCGCGACCGGACCAGGTCGAGGAACCTCGCTCGCGACATCCGCTGGACCCACTCGACCCGTTGCGATCCGACCGCGCCGAACGGCCCCCCGATGCGCACCGTGGAGGCGAAGGACGCCGACGGGTCGTCCTGCTCGTGCATGATCGCCCCGGCCGCCCTCAGCCAGTCCGGGCTCTCGTCGCGCCGGTTCCAGGCGAGACCGAGCATGCCGCCGCGGCGGAGCACGCGCGCGATCTCGGGCACGGCGCGCTCGCGCAGGAACCAGTGCCACGCCTGGCCCACGACGACCGCGTCGAACGAGGCGTCCGCGACGGGCAGGTCCTCGGCGGTGCCGAGGATGCGGGGCACGCCCGGCACCCTGATCTCGAGCTCGTCCAGCATCTCTTCGACGGGGTCGACCGCGACCACCTCCCGATCGAGCGCGACGAGCGCCTCCGTCAGTCGACCGGTGCCCGCGCCGAGATCGAGCACGCGGCCGGCGTCGCCGACCAGCCATTCCACGGCCTCGAGGGGGTAGCCGGGCCGGGCCGATCCGTAGACGGATGCCACGGCGCCGAACGATCGCGCCGCCCGACGGGTGTCGGGGTCGGCCGGGTCCACGACGAGCCCGCCACGCACGTGCGCCGTGTCGTCCTCGCCAGCCATCGCCCACCCCCGGATGCCGCCCACCCGACATTCCACGCCCTGCGGGCACGCACGTCAATGCCGTGGTGCTCGCGGCGCGCCGATCGGGCCGTCGGAACGCGTCGGCGGCGCGTGCGAGGATGCCCGCGTGCCCGTCAGCTTCACCGCGATCGACTTCGAGACCGCCAACCCGTCCGCCGCCTCGGCCTGCTCGATCGGACTCGTGAAGGTGGTCGACGGCCGCGTCGTCGAGCGCGAGCACCGCTATATCCGTCCGCCGTTCCCGTACGGCGACTTCTCGCCCTGGAACATCCGGATCCACGGCATCACGCCCGAGATGGTCGAACGCGCAGGCGGGTGGGAGACGCACCTGCCCCTCCTCCGCGAGTTCGCGGGCGACGACTGGCTCGTGGCCCACAACGCCGGGTTCGACATGGGGGTGATCCGGGCGACCTCCGAGGCGATCGGCCTGCCGGTGCCCGACTTCCGGTACGTGTGCAGCCTCCAGATCGCGCGGCGCACCTACCACCTCGAGTCGTACCGGCTGACCTCCGCCGCGGCGGCGGCGGGATTCGACGACTTCGCCCACCACGACGCACTGGCCGACGCCGAGGCCTGTGCGGCGATCGTCGTGCACGCCGCGAAGCGGCACGAGGCGGGCGACCTCGAACGACTTGCGCACGTCACGCGGGTCCGCGTCGGGGCGATCGGCGCGAGCGCGTCGCGGGAGCGCTCCGCCGTGCACGGGCCGATGGCGCTCCAGTAGACGGCGGCCCGCTCGCCCGGCGGCTCGCCGCCCTGCCGGGCGACCTGCCGACGGATGTCGGGGGCCGCTGCCACACTGGCCGACATGGACCTCCTCCTCCTCGTCATCGGGCTCGTCGTCGGCGGCACGCTCGGCGCCCTCGTCATGCACGTCGTCGCACAGCGTCGCCCGGTCGACGAGTCGTCCGCCATCGAGGACCCGGCGCTCGTCGAGGCACGGCACGAGCGCGCGCTGCTCGAGCAGCGCGCGGCCGCCGACGCCGAGCGAGCTCGGCTGCTCGCCGATCAGCAGGCCGTGCAGTCGGCGCTGCGCGCCGAACTCGCCGCCGCCGAGGCGGCAGCGGCGGGCCTGCGCGAGCAGGTGGAGCAGCAGGGGCAGCGTCAGCGAGAGCTCCTCGAGCAGCAGCGGCTCGACCAGGCCGAGCGGAGCGAGCGCGAGCGCCGCGAGAGTGCGGTGCTGCAGGCGCTGAGCCCCGTGCGCGAGACGCTGTCGACGATGCAGCGCAAGGTGTCCGAACTCGAGCAGCAGCGCAGCGAACAGTACGGCTCGATCGCCGAGCAGCTGAAGCGCGCGCAGCTCTCCGACGCCGAGCTCCGTGCCACGACCGAGTCCCTCGCCAGCGCCCTGCGGAACAACAGCACGCGCGGCGTCTGGGGCGAGACCCAGCTCCGCCGCGTCGTCGAGGCCGCCGGCCTCACCCAGCACGTCGACTTCGAACTGCAGACCCAGGTCACGACCGACCGGGGCCGCGGCCGCCCCGACATGGTCGTGAACCTCCCCGGCGGCAAGTACATCCCGCTCGATTCGAAGGTTCCGCTCGAGCACTACCTCGAGGCGTCGAGCATCCCCGAGACCGCCACCGGCGAAGAGGGCGCGCGACGCACGTCGCTCATCGAGAAGCACGTCAAGGCCATGCGGTCGCACATCGACGCGCTCGGCAAGAAGTCCTACTGGGAGGGCCTGGCCGCGAGCCCGGAGTTCGTGATCGCGTTCATCCCGAACGAGTCGCTGCTCTCGGCGGCGCTCGAAGCCGACGCCGGGCTGCTCAACTACGCGTTCGAACGGCGGGTCGCGCTCGCGTCCCCCGTGAACCTCTTCGCGGTCCTGAAGACGATCGACTACGCGTGGCAGCAGCAGGCGGTCTCCGACGAGGCGAAGAAGCTGTTCGACCTCGGCACCACGCTCTACCAGCGGATCGGCGTGCTCGCGGGCCACGCCGACTCGTTGCGCAAGGCCATCGAGCGCACCGTCGACAGCTACAACAAGTTCGCCAGTTCGCTCGAGTCGCGCGTGCTCGTGACCGCTCGCCAGTTCCCGGGCATCAACGAGACCAAGCTCTCGCTCGTCGAGGAGCCGACGCCGATCCACGAGTCCCCTCGGCGCCTGTCGGCGCCCGAGCTGACCGACGGCGACCCGTTCGATGCCGGCGCGACGAATGCACCGACGACCGACGCGGCCGGCAGCGGTACCGACGCGACCGACCATGAAGCGGGTGCGACCGACGAGTTCGTGCTCGAGATCGACGACGACTTCGACGGCGCCGACCTCGACGAGCACATCCGTCGCTCGGCGTCCTCCTGACCCGGGCGGCCGCTCGCGGCGCGGTCAGGGCGCCTGCTCGGGCTCCGGCGGCGCGTGATGCTCGTCGACCGGCGGTGCGAACCCCGCGGCCGCCTCGGCACCCGTCGTCTGGGTGGCATCCATCGGCCCGTCGTCGAGGGGGTGCGCGAGTTCGTCCTGTCCGAGTCGCGCCGTCGCGAGCGTCACGATCGCGAGGAGCGGCGGCACCACGCCCGCGATGAGGAATGCGGGGGCGAGGCCCAGCCACTCGCCGACGGGCCCGGCGATCGCCATCGACAACGGCATGAGCGCGAGCGAGACGAAGAAGTCGAGGCTCGACACGCGCCCGAGCATCGCCGGCGGCACGCGCCGCTGCAACAGCGTGCCCCAGACGACCTGGGCCGCGTCGAACAGGAACCCGACCACGAACGTCGCGACGACCATCACCCAGAGCCAGGGCGTCACGCCGATCACGGCGAGCGGCAGGCAGCCGAATCCCCACGCGAGGATCATCAGCGTCAGGTAGCGCCGCGGCAGCCGGAAGGACGACACCAGCAACGACCCGACCGCGCCGCCGATGCCGAACGACGCCAGCACCAGCGCGAACTCCCCCGCACCACCACCGGTCTGGTCGCGCACCGCGAACGGGATCAGCACCTCGATCGGGCCGATCACGACGAGCACCAGCAGGATCGAGAACGCCAGGGTCGCGAAGAGCCACCTCGTGCGCAGCAGGTAGGCGAAGCCGTCGCGCAGGTCGACCGCCATCTGCCGCAACGGGTGCGCCTCGGATGCCTCGAGTTCGCGCCGCAGCGGCGTCGTCTGCATGACCGCGAGGGCGACGATCGCGACCACCTGCAGCCCGCCGACGACGACGAACGCGAGCCACGGCGCCTGCATCGCGATGAGCAGGCTCGCGAGCGCCGGTCCCGCGGCGTTCTGCGCCACGGGTCGGAGCACGCCCTCCACGCCGTTGGCCGCGAGCAACTGCCCGGCGGGCAGCAGCGCCGGCAGCCAGGCCGAGTACGCCGGATAGAAGAACCCGTCGGCGACGCCGAGGACGAAGGAGAGCATCGCGAGATGCCACACCTCGATGACCCCGAACGCGGCGAGCAGGCCCGCCACCGTGAAGACCACGGCTCGCGCCGACTCGATGACGAGGAGGATCCGCCGCTGCGGCACGCGATCGGCGACGACGCCGCCGACGAGCACCGCCAGCACGAGGCCGAGGCTCGCCCCGACGGCCACGATCGACAGGTCGATCGGTGTTCCGCCGAGTTCGATGACCTGCCAGGCGGCGGCGACGATCCACGCCCCCGCCGAGAGCAGCGATGCGGCGAGCGCCACCACCAGCCGTCGGTACTGGGCCGAGGAGAACGGCCGCAGCGCCCGCGGCATCCGGGTCTCGGAGGTCACCCGACCAGTCTGCGGCACCGCGCCGGAATCGGACAGGCCCGTCCGCTCACGGCAGTGCGGCGGGCGATGCGATCATCGCGACCGCGACCGAGAGGTCAGCGGTCGGCGTCGTCGAGCCACTTCTCCACGAGGTGATCGGCGACGATGCGACGGATCGTGCCCGACTTGCCGCGCAGCACGATCGACTCGGTGCGGATGATCGGGCCCTTCTTGCGGACGCCGTCGACGAGCTCGCCGTCGGTCACGCCGGTGGCGACGAAGAAGGTGTTGTCGCTGCGCACGAGGTCGTCGAGCTCGTACACCTGGTCGCAGTCCAGGCCCGCGGCCTCGCCGCGCGCTCGCTCCTCGTCGTCCTTCGGGGCGAGGCGGCCCTGCATGAACCCGCCGAGCGCCTTGATCGCGCACGCGGTCGTGATGCCCTCGGGGCTGCCGCCGATGCCGACGCACATGTCGATCCGAGACTCGTATCGGGCCGCGTTGATGCCGCCGGCCACGTCGCCGTCGGAGATGAGGCGCGTGCCCGCACCGGCCTCGCGGATCTCCGCGATGAGCTGCTCGTGCCGCGGACGGTTCAGGACCGCGACGCGCAGCTCGCCCACCTCCTTGCCCTTCGCCTTCGCCAGCGCCCGAAGGTTCTCGCCGATCGGCTTGCGGATGTCGACGACGCCGAAGCCCGAGGCATCCGTCACGATCTTGTCCATGTAGAAGACGGATGACGCGTCGAGCATCGTGCCGCGGTCGGCGACGGCGATGACCGAGAGCGCGTTCTGGCGGCCGGCTGCCGTGAGCGACGTCCCGTCGATCGGGTCGACGGCGATGTCGCACGCCGGACCGCGCCCGTTGCCGACCTTCTCGCCGTTGAAGAGCATGGGCGCCTCGTCCTTCTCGCCCTCGCCGATGACCACGACGCCGTCGAAGTTGACCGTGCCGAGGAAGGCGCGCATCGCGTCGACCGCCGCCCCATCGGCGGCGAGCTTGTCGCCACGACCGATCCACGGGTACGAGCGGATGGCGGCCGCCTCGGTCGCCCGGACCAGCTCGAGCGCGATGTTGCGGTCGGGGTGCAGGTACAGGCTGTCGTGTTCGCTGCTCGCCATCGAGGGGTCCTCCTGGTTCGTGGGCGCTGCGCCCGCGTGACTCCGAACGGCCGGGGCGCCTGTTCCGAGCCTACTGACGGGGCCGTCCGGCCGGACCTGTGGGAGCGCGATCCGGCGTGAAAATTCGTGCATTCTTAACGGCGCGCGCGGACCCCACGTGCTCAGCCGAATGACGCGACCGACCCGGCGCGCCACGACTGCCCGGGCTCGAGCCGGACGCCGGGGCCGAGATCGCACGGCGTCACCGCCGTGAGGAACACCGCAACGCGGTCGCCGCAGAGATCGGCGAGGTCGGCCAGGTGCCCGAGCGGGATGCCGGCCTCGGCGAGCCGCTCGGACTCGCCGGCCGACTGCGGGGCGAGCCGCGCCTGCATCCACCCGCCGAGCGCCCGGACCGCGGCGGCGGTCAGCACGCCCTCGGGCGCGCCGCCGATGCCGACGACGAGGTCGAGGTCGCCATCGGGGCGCGCCGCCCGCAGGCACCGCTCGATGTCGCCGTGCTCGAAGCGCTCGACCCGCGCGCCCGTCGCCTCGGCGGCATCCGCCACCGCCGAGTTGCGCGGCCGCTCCTGCACCGCGACCCGCACCTCCTCGATCGGCACGCCCCGCGCCTCGGCGATCCGCGCGACGGTCTCGCACACCGGCGCGTCGATCTCGAGGCCCGGCAGCCATGACACGAGCTTGGCCATGTAGTGCGCCGGGCCGATGTCGAGGAACGCGTCGCGCGGTGCGACCGCCAGGATCGCCATGGCTCCGGGCCGCCCCGCCGCGGCGAGGCTCGTGCCGTCGACGGGGTCGACCGCGACATCCACCGCCGGACCGGCGCCGGTGCCGAACCGCTCGCCGAGGTGCAGCATCGGAGCCTCGTCCTTCTCACCCTCGCCGACGACGACACGCCCGTCGACCGCGAGCCTCGCGAGCGCCGAGCGCATCGCCGCGACGGCGGCGCCGTCAACCGCCTCGCGATCCCCGCGGCCGACGAACGGCACCGCCGCGAGCGCGGCGTCGCGCACCGCTGCGGCGACGCCGTCGGCCAGCGCGTCGTCGACCGCCGCGGCCGGCCCGTGATCGCCGCCGACGGGCTCTGCATCCTCTGTCACGGATCCATCCTGCCGCGCGCGCCGCGGCATCCGTCACCCCCTGCGTCATCGCACCTGAGGCGTGCTCGACACGTCGGTAGACTCGTGCCGATCCCACTCACCTCCGAAGGAGCAAGGTATGCCCATCGCAACGCCCGAGCAGTACGCCGAGATGCTCGACACCGCCAAGGCCAAGGGGTTCGCCTTCCCGGCATTCAACGTCTCGAGCTCGCAGACCCTCAACGCGGTGCTGCAGGGCCTGACCGAGTCGGGTTCCGACGGCATCATCCAGGTCACGACCGGCGGCGCCGACTACTTCGCCGGCCACACCGTGAAGGCCCGTGCGACCGGCGCGCTCGCGTTCGCGAAGTTCGCCACCGAGGTCGCGAAGTCCTACCCCGTGACCGTCGCGCTCCACACCGACCACTGCCCGAAGAACGCGCTCGACGACTTCGTGTACCCGCTCATCGCCGCCTCCGAAGAGGAGGTCAAGGCGGGCCGCAACCCGATCTTCCAGTCGCACATGTGGGACGGCTCGGCCGTGCCGCTCGACGAGAACCTCGAGATCGCGAAGGCGATCCTCCCGAAGCTCCGAAACATCAACGCGATCCTCGAGGTCGAGATCGGCGTCGTCGGCGGCGAAGAGGACGGCGTCAAGCACGAGGGGTCGAACGAGGCGCTCTACACGACCCTGAACGACGCGATCGCGGCGGTCGAGGCGCTCGGCCTCGGCGAGCAGGGTCGCTACATGGCCGCGCTCACGTTCGGCAACGTGCACGGCGTCTACGCGCCCGGCAACGTCAAGCTCCGCCCTGCGCTCCTCAAGGAGATCCAGGACGGCCTCGCCGCCAAGTACGGCACGGCCGAGAAGCCGCTCGACCTCGTCTTCCACGGCGGCTCCGGCTCGACCGACGCCGAGATCGCCGAGGCGGTCGCGAACGGCGTCGTGAAGATGAACATCGACACCGACACCCAGTACGCCTTCACGCGCTCGATCGCGGGCTACATGTTCCAGAACTACGACGGCGTGCTGAAGGTCGACGGCTCGGTCGGCAACAAGAAGCAGTACGACCCGCGTGCCTGGGGCAAGGTCGCCGAGTCCGCCATGGCGGTGCGTGTCGGCGAGTCGACCCGCCAGCTCGGTTCGGCCGGCAACTCGCTCACGGCGTAGGGCGACGGATGACGCAGGACGAGGCCGCTCGGAACGAGACGCAGGGGCAGCCCGACGACGGTGCTGCTCCCCCGCCGCGCGACGAGCGGCCTCGCCCGCAGTACGGCGAGTACGCCCCCGAGGGCTGGTCGTGGCAACCGCCGGGCGATGAGCGAACGGATGCCGCGGCATCCGCCCCGGCACCGCCGCCACCGCCGGCGGCCCCCGCGCCGACCCGTGAGACCGGCTCGCCCGCGGTCGACGCGACCGCCCGGCCGCCGCGGACGACCGACCGGTTCTTCACGATCCTGCTGCTCGCGCTCGGCGCGATCGGCGCGTGGAACACGTCGGTGAGCCTGCAGCAGCTGCCCGGGGCCATCCAGAGCGTCTACACCGACCAGGGCGTCGGCACCTACTCGCCGCAGCCGTGGCTGCCGACGCTCGCACTCATCGGCACCGTGTTCATGCTCGCGCTCTATGCGGCCGTGCTCGGCTGGTCGATCATGCGCCTGCGTGCTCGCAAGCTCGCGTTCTGGGTGCCGCTCGTCGGCGGCGCGGTGGCGTTCCTCGCGACCATGGTGCTCACGTCGATCGTGTTCTTCACCGACCCGACGTTCCAGTCGTACCTGGAGCGGATGACGGGCGGCTGACGCCGCCGGTCCGGTGCGGCGCCCGGCGCGTCGACGCTCGGTCGCGCCGGACCGCGCCGCCGGCTCAGGCGGTCGCGCCCGCCCGGTTGCGACCGCCGAGCGCGCGCGTGTCGCGGTTTCCCGCGAGGTCCTTGCGGAGCTCCTTCGGCAGCGAGAACATCAGGTCCTCCTCAGCCGTCTTGACCTCCTCGACGTCGCCGAAGCCGGCGTCGGCGAGCTCGAGGAGCACCTCCTTGACGAGCCCTTCGGGCACCGACGCGCCGCTCGTGACGCCGACCGTCTCGACGCCCTCCAGCCACTCCTGCTTCACCTCGGTCGAGTAGTCGACCCGGTACGCGGCCTTCGCGCCGTACTCGAGGGCCACCTCGACGAGGCGGACGCTGTTCGACGAGTTCGCCGACCCGACGACGATCACGAGGTCGGCGCCCTGCGCGACCTTCTTGATCGCGACCTGGCGGTTCTGCGTGGCGTAGCAGATGTCGTCGGAGGGCGGATCCTGGAGGTTCGGGAACCGCTCGCGCAGGCGACGCACGGTCTCCATGGTCTCGTCGACCGAGAGCGTGGTCTGGGAGAGCCACACGACCTTCTCGGGGTCGCGCACCTCGATGTTCGGCACGTCGTCGGGGCTGTTCACGAGGGTGACGTGGTCGGGGGCCTCACCGGCGGTGCCCTCCACCTCTTCGTGCCCCTCGTGGCCGATGAGCAGGATCTCGTAGTCGTCGCGAGCGAAGCGCACGGCCTCGCGGTGCACCTTCGTCACGAGCGGGCAGGTGGCGTCGATGGCATGCAGGCCCCGCTCGGCGGCCGAGTTCACGACCGCGGGCGAGACGCCGTGCGCGCTGAAGACGACGTGTGCGCCCTCGGGCACCTCGTCGACCTCGTCGACGAAGATCGCGCCGCGCTTCTCGAGCTCGGTGACGACGTGGATGTTGTGCACGATCTGCTTGCGCACGTACACGGGTGCGCCGTAGTGGTCGAGCGCCTTCTCGACGGCGATCACGGCCCGGTCGACCCCCGCGCAGTAGCCGCGCGGCGCCGCGAGCAGCACCTTCTTGCGCCCCTGGACGGGGATATCCTTGAGCCGGCCGCGCACGCTCGGGATCCGAGGCATGCCGAGGTCGATTCGCGGGGCATCCGTCAAGCTCGTCACGGATGCCATCCTACGCGGGCGATGATGACGGGCTGCTGGGAGGCGCATGGCCGAGGGACCGACGACCCGCGAGCGGCCCTGGCCCGTCTCGGTGCTCTCGGCGAAGCTGAAGGAGTACCTCGATCGCCTCGGCACGGTGTGGATCGAGGGCGAGATCACGCAGTGGGGTGTGTCCGCCGGCAACGTCTACGGCAAGCTCAAGGACCTCGAGACGGATGCCACGGTGTCCTTCACGATCTGGTCGTCGACGCGGGCGAAGCTCACCGAGCAGTTCAAGGCCGGCGACCACGCCGTCGCGCTCGTCAAGCCCAATTGGTGGGTCAAGGGGGGCTCGCTCACCATGCAGGTCTTCGACCTCCGCCATGTCGGGCTCGGCGACCTCCTCGAACGGCTCGAGCGGCTGCGGGCGCAGCTCGCGGCCGAGGGCCTGTTCGCCGCCGACCGCAAGCGACCGCTGCCGTTCCTGCCGCGGGTGATCGGGCTCGTCACCGCCAGGGACAGCGACGCCGAGAAGGACGTGGTGCGCAACGCCCGCCTGCGCTGGCCCGCCGTCGAGTTCCGGATGGCGTATGCGGCGGTGCAGGGCGACCGGTGCGCTCCCGAGGTGGCGGGTGCCATCCGTCGCCTCGACGTCGACCCCGAGGTCGACGTGATCATCGTCGCGCGCGGCGGCGGGGACTTCCAGAACCTGCTCGGCTTCAGCGACGAACGCGTCGTGCGGGCCGCGGCCGCGGCATCCACCCCCGTCGTCAGCGCGATCGGCCACGAGGCCGATCGGCCGCTGCTCGACGAGGTCGCCGACCTCAGGGCGTCGACGCCGACGGATGCCGCGAAGCGCGTCGTCCCCGACGTCGCCGAGGAGCTCATCCGGGTCGAACAGGCGCGGGCGCGCCTCCGCATGCGCGTGACGACACTCGTGAACCACGAGATCGACCGGCTCGGGCACCTGCGCAGCCGACCCGCGCTCGCCGACCCGGGCTGGATGATCGACCGCCGCGCCGAGGAGGTCACCCGATGGGTGGCACGGGGCAGCGAACTCGCCGAGCGCGCGATCGAACGCGCCGCCGTCCGCACCGCCGAGCTGCGTTCGCAGCTTCGAGCCCTCTCGCCGCTCGCGACGCTCCAGCGCGGGTACGCGATCGTGCAGCGCGAGCACGACGGCGTGCTGACCGACCCCGGGCAGGCTCCGGAGGGCACGGCGTTGCGCATCACTCTCGCCGAGGGCCGTCTCGCGGCGACATCTCGGGGAGCGCTCGGCGACGCCGAATAGAATGCCCTCCATGCCCCCCACCTCCACGGATGTCGCCGAGCTGAGCTACGAGCAGGCACGCGACGAGCTCGTGCGCGTCGTCGCCGAGCTCGAGCAGGGTTCCGCGACGCTCGAGCAGTCGCTGGCGCTCTGGGAGCGGGGCGAAGCGCTCGCGCAGCGGTGCGAGGAGTGGCTCGTCGGCGCCAAGGCACGGCTCGACGCGGCGCGCGCCGGCGCGGCGGCCGGGGCGGACGGCACGTCCCGCAACCGGGCCACCGGCGCAGCCACCGCGCCCGATGCGCTCGACCTCGACGGCGGCGAGGCCTGATGGCCGCGCGCGCCCCGAGGGTCGTGGCCGAGCTCGGCCGCCCGGAGACCCCGCAGGAGACCGCCGACCGCAAGGCGGAGCAGTCACGCAAGCACCGCGAGCGACAGACGCTGCGCAACCTCATCGGCTCGCTCGTCGCGTGCGTCGCCGTCGTCGCGCTCATCGTGCTGCTCGTGCCGCGCAGCGACACCCCCATCGAACGCGACATCGACGTGGCATCCGTCGCCGACCAGGCGCAGGTCGGCATCGACGCCCCGCTCGCCGTGCCGGGGCTGCCCGACGGCTGGCGTTCGAACGCCGCCGAGCTCCGCACACGTGACGCCGACGGCATCACCGCCTGGTACGCCGGGTACCTGACGCCGAGCGACGAGTACGCGGGCATGTACCAGGGGCTCGGGGCGAACCCGACCTGGACGGCCGACCTGCTGAAGAACACGATCGCGACCGGCGTCGTCACCGTCGACGGCGTCGAGTGGACGGTCTACGACAATCGCGAGACCGACGCCGATGTCGGCAACGCGCGATACGGGCTCGTGACCGAGGCGGGCGAGAGCACGTTCGTGCTGCTCGGCACCGCGACCCCCGAGGAGTTCGAGACCCTCGCCGGCGCGCTCGCGCCGGCGATCGACGCGCAGCGATGAGAGGAGCGGCCGTGAGCAAGTCCGCACCCGCACGACCGACCACCCCCGCCGAGACGTGGCGCGAGCTGCGTGCCGGCAACGCCCGGTTCGTGGCCGGTGCGCCCCTGCACCCGCGACAGGACGTCGACCGCCGTACCGAGCTCGCGAACCACCAGCGGCCGCTCGTCGCGATCTTCGGGTGCAGCGACTCGCGCCTGTCGGCCGAGATCATCTTCGACGTCGGCCTCGGCGACGCGTTCGTGGTCCGCAACGCCGGTCAGGTCCCCTCTGACTCGGTGCTCGGTTCGCTCGAGTACGCCGTCGCCGTCCTCGGCGTCCCGCTCATCCTCGTGCTCGGCCACGACGAGTGCGGTGCGGTGCGAGCGGCGATCGACTCGCAGGCGGAGGACGCCGCGCCGCTCCCGGCGCACATCAGGGGCATCGTCGACGAGATCGTGCCCGCGGTGCGGAAGGTCGCCGGCGTCGACGAGGGCCCGATCGCGGCCGACCACCTCGACGCCGGGTACGTCGGCCGGGAGCACCTGCGCAACACGGTCTCGCAGCTGCTCGAGCGTTCCGAGGTGATCAGCGACGCGATCGCAGCGGGTACGCTGGCTGTCGTCGGCGCGAACTACCGCCTGCTCGAGGGCCGCGCCGAGACCGACGTCGTCGTCGGTCGCATCTGACGCCGCCGGCGGCATCCCACCGCCGCGCCGCACGTTCCGAATCGAAGGGGAGCACA
This sequence comes from Agromyces sp. GXQ0307, assembly GCF_044769845.1. Classification (NCBI taxonomy): domain Bacteria; kingdom Bacillati; phylum Actinomycetota; class Actinomycetes; order Micrococcales; family Microbacteriaceae; genus Agromyces; species Agromyces sp. GXQ0307. The sequence continues at coordinate 850,437 of NZ_JBIZVY010000003.1, forward strand.
CCGTGGTGGACAACGCCGCCGACTACCGGATCGAACACGACACGATGGGCGAGGTGCGGGTCCCCGCAGCGGCGCTCTACCGTGCGCAGACCCAGCGGGCGGTCGAGAACTTCCCGATCTCGGGCGCCGGCCTCGAGCCCGCCCAGATCGCCGCGCTCGCCCGCATCAAGAAGTCCGCGGCGCTCGCGAACGCGCGCCTCGGCGTGCTCGACCAGCAGCTGGCGCAGGCGATCGCCGACGCCGCAGACGAGGTCATCTCGGGCGCGCACGACTTCAGCGAGCATTTCCCGGTCGACGTCTACCAGACCGGCTCGGGCACGTCCTCGAACATGAACATGAACGAGGTGCTCGCGACGATCGCGACGCAGAAGCTCGGCAGCGCCGTGCACCCCAACGACCACGTCAACGCCTCGCAGTCCTCGAACGACGTCTTCCCGACCTCGGTCCACATCGCCGTCACCGCCGCGCTCATCGACGACCTGATCCCCGCGCTCGACCACCTCGCCGTCGCGCTCGAGGCGAAGGCGGAGGCTTGGGCCGGCGTGGTCAAGGCCGGTCGCACGCACCTGATGGACGCGACGCCCGTCACGCTCGGCCAGGAGTTCGGCGGCTACGCCCGCCAGATCCGCCTCGGCATCGAGCGCATCCGCACCGCGCTCCCCCGCGTCGCCGAGGTCCCGCTCGGCGGCACCGCCGTCGGCACGGGCATCAACACGCCCGCGGGCTTCCCGCAGCTCGTGATCGAGCTGCTGCAGGAGGAGACCGAGCTGCCGATCACCGAGGCCGCCGACCACTTCGAGGCGCAGGCCAACCGCGACGGCCTCGTCGACGTGTCCGGATCGCTGCGCACGATCGCCGTGAGCCTCACGAAGATCTGCAACGACCTGCGCTGGATGGGCTCGGGACCCAACACCGGGCTCGGCGAGCTGTTCATCCCCGACCTCCAGCCCGGCTCGTCGATCATGCCCGGCAAGGTCAACCCCGTCGTGCCCGAGGCCGTGCTCATGGTCGCCTCGCGCGTCGTCGGCAACGACGCGACGATCGCGTGGGCGGGCGCCTCCGGCTCGTTCGAACTCAACGTCCAGATCCCCGTCATGGGCACCGCGCTCCTCGAGTCGATCCGCCTCCTCTCGAACTCGGTGCGCGTGCTGGCCGACAAGACGGTCGACGGACTGCAGGTCAACGAGGCGCGCACGACGGCGCTCGCGGGAATGTCGCCGTCGATCGTGACCCCGCTCAACAAGATCATCGGCTATGAGGCGGCCGCGAAGATCGCGAAGCACTCCGTGTCCAAGGGCATCACGGTGCGCGAGGCCGTGATCGACCTCGGCCATGTGGAGCGCGGCGAGCTGACCGAGGAGCAGCTCGACGAGGCCCTGCACCTGCTCTCGATGACGCGCCCCCCGCAGCAGGGCTGAACCCGCGGCATCCGCTCGATCGACCTGACGGCGGCCCCGGAACCTCGAGGTTCCGGGGCCGCCGTCGTCGTGCGCGGGGCGCGAGGTCAGGCCAGCTCGCTTCCGTCGAGCATCTCGGAGACGAGCGCGGCGATCGCCGAACGCTCGGACCGGGTCAGCGTGATGTGGGCGAACAGCGGATGCCCCTTCAGCGTCTCGATCACGCTCGCGACGCCGTCGTGGCGGCCGACCCGCAGGTTGTCGCGCTGGGCGACGTCGTGCGTGAGCACGACGCGCGAGTTCTGGCCGACGCGGCTCAGCACGGTGAGCAGGACGTTCCGCTCGAGCGACTGCGCCTCGTCGACGATCACGTACGCGTCGTGCAGCGACCGCCCGCGGATGTGCGTCAGCGGCAGCACCTCGAGGATGCCGCGGTCGACGACCTCGTCGAGCACGTTGTCGGAGACGAGCGCGCCGAGCGTGTCGAACACCGCCTGCGCCCACGGGTTCATCTTCTCGCCCTGGTCGCCCGGGAGGTAGCCGAGCTCCTGGCCGCCGACCGCGTAGAGCGGCCGGAAGACCATGATCTTCTTGTGCTGTTGCCGTTCGAGCACGGCCTCGAGCCCCGCGCACAGCGCGAGTGCCGATTTGCCGGTGCCCGCGCGGCCGCCGAGCGACACGATCCCGATCTCGGGATCGAGCAGCAGGTCGATCGCGAGACGCTGCTCGGCCGACCGCCCGTGCACCCCGAACGCCTCACGGTCGCCGCGCACGAGCCGCACCTCGCGGTCGCCGACCACTCGCGCGAGGGCCGAGCCGCGTTCGGACTGGATGACGAGGCCCGTGTTCACCGGCATCCCGGCGGCGACGTCGGTCTCGAGGTGCTCGTGCTCGTAGAGCTTCGCCATGTCGTTGGAGCCGAGCGCGACCTCGGCCATGCCGGTCCATCCCGAGTCGACGGCGAGCTCGGCACGGTACTCCTGCGCATCGAGGCCGATCGAGGCGGCCTTGATGCGAAGCGGCAGGTCCTTCGAGACCACGGTCACGGCGACGCCGTCGTTGGAGAGGTTCATCGCGCACGCGAGGATGCGCGAGTCGTTGTCGGCGAGCTGCAGGCCGCTCGGCAGGACCGACAGGCTCGAGTGGTTCAGTTCGACCCGGAGGGATCCGCCGTCGCCGACGGGGATGGGGAAGTCCAGTCGTTCGTGCTGCACGCGCAGGTCGTCGAGCAGCCGTAGCGCGGCGCGGGCGAAGTACCCGATCTCGGGGTCGTTCCGCTTGGCCTCGAGCTCCGTGATGACGACGACGGGCAGCACGACCGGATGCTCCGCGAATCGGAACAGGGCACGCGGGTCCGACAGCAGCACCGACGTGTCCAGCACGTAGGTGCGCTCGTCCTGCGCGGCACCCCCGGGCGACGCCTCACCGGGACGGCGCTGGTGCCGCGCTTCCGGCTCGACCGGTCCGAGGGGCTTGATGGGATCGACAGAGGTCACGACCGCTCCTGCCCCGAGCTCTCGCTCGGCTCACGCGCCGGCCGGCGATCCTCCCACGAGCGGTTCACGAGCCGACTCGACCGGGCGCCTTGCCCGATGTCCTGACGGTACGTCCGACCGACGACATCCGCCGACGCGACACGCGGCGCGACATCCGCCGTTCACAATCGAGGGCTCAGTACGCGGCGGCGGTGTTGAACGAGACGAACGCGCCGCGCAGCATCTCGATCGTCTCCTCGTCGAGCGCCGCGTGCACGCTGAGACGGACGGTCCCGAGTCGCGTGGTCGTCGTCAGCCCGTGGTTGTGCAGCGACGCCGTGAGCACGGTGACCTGCGCGGGCTCGGGCTCGAGCACCACGATGCCGGCGCGCTCGCGCTCGTCGCGGGAACTCACGACCGGCACGGCGAACTCGTCGGCGAGGTCGATGACCCGGCTGACGTGCTCGGCGACGCGCGCGTTGACCGCCTCCACGCCCACCTCGGCGAGTTCCTCGAGTGCGGCGGCGAACCGGGCCCCGGCGATGGGGTCGGGATTGGACACGCGGAACGCCCGCGCGCCGGACGCCGGCGGCGGCACGTCATCCCAGACCTCGTCCTCCGTCGTGCCGGTGTACCCGGAGAAGACGGGCGTGAGGCGCTCGGCCGCCCGCTCGGAGAGGGCCATGACCCCCGTTCCCCACCCCGCGCGGCACCACTTCTGCCCACCGCTGACGACGACGTCGGCGACCTCCCACGGCGCATCGACGAGGCCGAAGCCCTGGATCGCGTCGACGATGAGGAGCCGGTCGCCGATCACCTGGCGGATGCCCTCGAGGTCGCAGAGGTACCCGGTCCGGCTGTCCACGAGGCTGACGGCGACCGCGGCGACGTTCGTCTCGAGCTGGTCGCGGATCAGGCCCGGGGTCACCTTGCCGTGGTCGGTCTCGAGCCACGCGGGCTGGACCGAGTGGAGCGCCTCGTTCGCGCGCACCGCGGCGATCGGCACGCTCGGGAACTCGGCCGGCGAGAGCAGCACCGTGCCGGTGAGCCCGAACATCGCGTGCATGAGGCCGGTGGAGGTGTTCGGGATCGCCACGATGCGATCGGCCGCGATGCCGGTGAGGGCGGATGCCGCGTCGCGGAGCCGTCGGTCCTGCTGGGCGAAGGCGTCCATGCTGCCGTGGCGCGCGCGCTCGAGCACCTGCGTGAAGGCCAGGGTCTCCTCCGCCGCGACGCGCGCCAGCGGCCCGACGCGGGCGTAGTCGAGGTAGCCGGGTTCCTCGCCGAATCCGGCCAGGTAGTCGTCCATGCTCACGGGCGGTGCCCCCTTCTCCGAGGCATATCCTGACAGAATCCTGATCGATGCGTGTGCGGGATCACCCGCCGAATCGACGATGTCGCCGCGTGTAGTCGCGGATGGCACGGAGGAAGTCGACCTCGCGGAGGTCGGGGCCGAGCGCCTCGACGAAGTAGAACTCGCTGTGCGCGGCCTGCCACAGCATGAAGTCGCTGAGGCGCTGCTCGCCGGAGGTGCGGATCACGAGGTCGGGGTCGGGCTGCCCGCCGGTGTAGAGGTGCTCGCCGATCAACTCGGGCGTGAGCGATTCGGCGAGGTCCTCCAGGCTGCGACCCTCGGCGTGGTGGGATGCCACGATCGAACGCATCGCGTCGGTGATCTCTCGCCGACCGCCGTAGCCGACGGCGAGGTTGACGTGCAGGCCCGTCTTGCCCGCGGTGCGATGCTCGGCGGCATCGAGTGCGGCGACGAGCGGCCCGGGCAGGCCCGCGTCGGACCCGACGTGCTGGACCCGCCAGTCGCGGTAGTGGCTGAGCTCCTCCGCGAGCTCGGCGATGATCTCGATGAGGTCGGCGAGCTCCTCCGACGTCCGGTTGCCGAGGTTGTCGGACGAGAGCAGGTACAGCGTCACGACGGAGATCCCGAGGTCGTCGCACCATTCGAGGAACTCGCGCATCTTCGCGGCGCCCGCACGGTGACCGTGCGCCGGCGACTCGTAACCCAGCTGCTTCGCCCACCGGCGATTGCCGTCGATGATCATGGCCACGTGACGTGGGAGTTCCGCCTGGTCGAGTTCCCGGCGGAGCCGGTTCTGGTAGATCCGATAGAGGAGGCCGCGACCGGGGCGCTGATCGCTCGTCTGCACCCGACCACGCTACTCCCCCGCACGCGATCGGACACTCACAGCAAGCCGTGATCGGCCTCGCCCTACGCTGTGACCATGACCCAGCGCGAACCCGAAGACGTCGCCGAGCACCTGCATCGACCGGTGGCCGAACTCGATCGCGCCGACGCCGCGGTCGCTGCGGACGAACGGCTCGGCCCCGACCTGCCGAACCTCCCCCTCATCGACGCGTCGCCGGAGCATCCCGCCGACGTCAAGCCGTCGTGGCGGGGCTGGATCCACGCGGCGACCTTCCCGCTCACCATCGCCGCCGGCATCGTGCTGATCGTCCTCGCGGACGGCCCGGCCGCGAAGTGGGCCTCCGCGGTCTTCATGCTGACCTCGATGCTGCTCTTCGGCAATTCGGCGCTGTACCACCGGTTCGACTGGAAGCCGCGCACGAAGGTGATCCTGAAGCGCATCGACCACGCGAACATCTTCCTGCTGATCGCCGGCACCTACACGCCACTGTCGGTCCTCGCCCTCCCGCCGGAGAAGGGGCTCATCCTCCTGGTGCTGGTGTGGAGCGGTGCGCTGATCGGCATCGCCTTCCGCGTGTTCTGGATCGGCGCACCCCGATGGCTCTACGTGCCGATCTACGTGCTGCTCGGCTGGGCCGCCGTGATGTACCTCGGCGACCTGCTCGCGGCCAGCATGGCCATGATGGTGCTCGTGATCGTCGGCGGCGTGCTCTACACGATCGGCGCGGTCGTCTACGGCCTCAAGAAGCCGAACCCGTGGCCCGGCCACTTCGGCTTCCACGAGATCTTCCACGTGTGCACGGTGCTGGCGTTCATGTGCCACTGGGCGGCGACGCTGCTCATCGCGATCCAGCCCGCCTACCACGGCGGTTGACCGTCGGGCGGCGCCGGGTCGCGGCATGCGGCCCGAGTCGCTACCGCTCGTCGCGATCGACCGGCGGTGCGTCGGATGCCGCGGCATCCGCCTGCGCCTCGCTCGCATCGTCGTCCGACGTGACGCCGCCGGCCTCGGCCGCGACGGCCTCCTCCGCCTCGATGCGCTCACGCGCCTCCGCGCGGTAGTTGACCCGCCGGATGCGGCGCACCATGTCGAGCACGAGCAGCAGGACCGCGACCATGATGAGGATCGTCGCGATGAAGCCCACCACGCCGGGCGTGACGTCGTTCGGGTCGAACTCCTCCTCGGCGGCCGCGACGAACGTGAGCGCCGCCGCGAGCGCGGGGCTCATCGACGGTCTCCGCGAGTGGTGACGGCGGACGCGACGAGCATCGGATTCCCTTCAGGGACGGCGGTCTAGGCTGGGAGCCAAGCCTAGACGATCCATCCGGGAAGGAGCCGCGCGGTGCCCCCACGCGAGTCCGCCGACGCGGCGGCCGAGGACGCCGTGCTCGACGGCGCCACCGCTGCACGGCCCGAGTCGATCGCGGCATCCGACCTCGCCGGCCGATACGGCCGGACCCCGGCGCGCCGTCGTCGCGACCGGTTCGTGCTCATCGGCGCCGCGATCGCGTTCGCGGTCGTCCTCGTCTCCTGGGTGGTCTGGGCGGGCCTCGACGGCAGCAAGCCGCTCGTGCAGGCCACCGACCTCGGCCACGAACTGCTCGACACGCGGGCGGTCGAGGTGACCTGGCGCCTGTCGGTTCCCTCCGGCAACGCCACGGCATGCATCGTGCAGGCGTACAACGAGGACTTCACCGTCGTGGGGTGGAAGGTCGTTGAGATCCCGGCGTCCGACCGACCGCTGCGGACGTTCACCGAGACCGTGCGCACCGCGCAGGAAGCCAACACCGGTTTGATCTCGAACTGCTGGCTTCGGTAGAATAGGGGATTCGCCCCGGCAGACGCTGGGGCGACACGTCTATTCACGGGAGTGTGCACCATGGCGCAGGACGCCACCGTCACCTGGCTCACTCAGGAGGCCTTCGACCGCCTGAACGCCGAACTCGAGCACCTCTCCACCACCGGCCGCGAAGAGATCGCCAAGCGCATCGAGGCCGCGCGTGAGGAGGGCGACCTCAAGGAGAACGGCGGCTACCACGCCGCCAAGGACGAACAGGGCAAGCAGGAGGCCCGCATCCGCCAGCTCACCGACCTGCTCCGTCACGCCGAGGTCGGCGAGGCGCCCACCTCGAGCGGCGTCGTCGAGTCGGGCACCGTCATCACCGCCGTCGTCGCGGGCGACGAGGAGCGGTTCCTCATCGGCAGCCGCGAGATCGCCGGCGACTCCGAGCTCGACGTCTTCAGCGAGCAGTCGCCGCTCGGCGCCGCCATCCTCGGCCTCAAGGTCGGCGACACCACGTCGTACACGGCCCCGAACGGCCGCGAGATCGCCGTCGAGATCACGGGCGTCGACACCTGGTCGGGTCAGTGACGCGCTGACCCCCCGGCTTGCGAACGGCCCCTCCGCTGGGAGGGGCCGTTCGGTGTCTCCGGGGTCGCTCCGACCTCACTCGGCGATGATCTCCGGCTCGTAGCCGGCCCGGCGAAGGGTCGCCACGACCTCCTCGCGGTGCGCGGGACCGCGCGTCTCCACCGAGAGCTGGAGCGCGACCTCCGAGATCTGCATGCCCGCGCCGTGGCGCGTGTGCAGCACCTCGACGACGTTCGCGTTCGCCGCGGCCAGGAGCTCCGAGATGCGTGCGAGCTGGCCGGGACGGTCGGGCAGCCCGATGCGCAGCGTCAGGTAGCGGTCGGATGCCGCGAGCCCGTGCGCGATGACGCGCTGCATGAGCAGCGGGTCGATGTTCCCGCCCGAGAGCACGACCACGAGCGGCCCGTCGGAGTGCACCCTGCCGGTCATCAGGGCGGCGACGCCGACCGCTCCGGCCGGCTCGACGACGAGCTTCGCACGCTCGAGGAGGACCAGCAGGGCACGGGCGATGTCGTCCTCGGTGACCGTGACGACCTCGTCGATCGCATCGCGGATGATCTCGAAGTTCAGCTCGCCCGGACGGTAGACGGCGATGCCGTCGGCGATGGTGGGCACCACGGGCACCGTGGTCGGCTCGCCGGCGGCGAGCGAGGGCACGTACGGCGAGGCGTTCTCGGCCTGCACGCCGATCACGCGGATGCTGCGGCCGAGCGCGGCGGCCTTCTGCTTCGCGGCGCTCGCGATGCCGGCGGCGAGCCCGCCGCCGCCGATCGGCACGACGATGGTCGTGGCATCCGGTGCCTGCTCGAGGATCTCGAGGCCGAGCGTGCCCTGCCCGGCGATGACGTCCTCGTGGTCGTACGGCGGAATGACGGTCGCGCCGGTCTCCGCGGCGAAGCGCGCGGCGGCCTCCAGCGTCTCGCCGATCGAGTCGCCGCGGAGCACGACGTCGGCGCCGTAGGCGCGCGTCGCCTCGAGCTTGGGCAGCGCGACGCCGACCGGCATGAAGATGGTCGCGCGGATGCCGAGCTCGCGCGCGGCGTAGGCGACGCCCTGCGCGTGATTGCCCGCCGATGCGGCGACGACGCCCCTCGCCCGTTCCTCGGCCGTCAGCGCGGAGAGGCGGTTGAAGGCACCGCGGAGCTTGTACGAGCCCGTGCGCTGGAGGTTCTCGCACTTCAGGTGCACGGGCACTCCCGCGATCGCGCCGAGGTGACGCGAGGTCTCCATCGGGGTCCGGCGCGCGATGGCCGCGACCGTGCGCTGGGCGTGCTCGAAGTCCGCGAGGGCGGGGCCGGGGATCCCGGGCGCGGTCGCGTCGTGCGGCGCGGCGGAGGCGGTCTCGAGGGCGTGGTTCATGTCACCGTCCGTATCCGGGTCGCTGGGGTACCGTGCGCCACAACGGAGATCGGATCTCGGCGGGCGGGGGCGGCTCGGCCTGCTTCCAGGCGCCGCCCGAGATGTACATGATCATGACGTTGGCGACCGCCGCGACGGGTACCGCGAACAGCGCCCCGGGGATGCCGGCGAGCAGCGACCCCGTGGCGACCGCGACGACGACGCCGAGCGGGTGCACCTTGACGGCCGTGCCCATGATCAGGGGCTGCAGCACGTGTCCTTCGACCTGCTGCACGAGCAGGACGACGCCGAGCATCGCCAGTGCGATGCCCCAGCCGTTGTAGACGAGCGCCACGAACACGGCGAGGGCGCCGGTGACGACCGCGCCGACGATCGGGATGAACGAGCCGAGGAAGACGAGCACGGCGATCGGGATCGCGAGGGGCACGCCGAGCAGGAGCGCCCCGAGGCCGATGCCGACGGCGTCGATGCCCGCGACGAAGATCTGGACCCGGACGAAGTTCTCGAGCGTCGCCCAGCCGGACCGTCCGGCACCGTCGATCGCGGCGCGCGCGCGGCGGGGGAAGATCCCGACGATCCAGTCCCAGATGCCTCGGCCGTCGATGAGGATGAAGAGCGTCGCGAAGAGGGCGAGCAGCAGCCCCGCGAGGAAGTGCCCGATCGACGAGCTGACCGACAGCGCCCCCGAGACGAGCACACCGCTCTGCGACTGGGCGGCCTCGACCGCCTGCTGCACGAACTGGTCGATCTGGTCGGGGGTCACGTGCAGCGGTCCCTCGAGCAGCCAGGAGCGGAAGTCCTCCCACGCGACGATGCTCTGCTCGGCGAGGTCGGCGGAGCCGCGCACGATCTGCGAGATCCCGAGCGTCAGCAGTCCGCCGACGAAGGCGAGCGTCGCGACCATCGCAGCGGCGACCGCGAGCCCCTTCGGCCAACGGTGCCGCTGGAGGAACTCGGAGAACGGCACGAGCAGGGCCGAGATGAGCAGCGCGACGAGCACGGGAACGATCACGAGCCGGAGCTGGATGATCAGGAAGATGACGACGGCGAGCACGCCGCCGACGAGCAGCAGCCGCCACGACCATGCCGCCGCGACTCGCATCGGGTAGGGAACGGATGCCGCGGCGTCGCGCACGGGCTCGGCATCGCGCGGACCCTGGCCGGCCGCCCGCTCGGACGTGGCGGATCGGCGCACGCGCATCCGCCGCGCACGCGAGGTCCCCTTCGCCTCGGTCACCGTCACAGTCTAGGCGCGGACCCATGCTCGGACGGCCATGTGTCGGCGGTCGCGGCTAGGGTCGAGGCACCATGGTCGACCTCGTCTCACCCGCACTCGCGCGCCGCATCGCCCTCGCCGCCCAGGGCTTCGGGCGCACCCTTCCGGCGACGCCGGGCACGCGGCAGATCGCGGGTGTGGTCGACCGACTCGGCCTGCTCCAGATCGACTCGGTGAACGTCTTCGAACGCAGCCACTACCTGCCCGCGTTCAGCCGCCTCGGGCGGTACGACCGCGCACTGCTCGATCGCATGGCCTGGGGGCGCCGCGGCCGCCTCGTCGAGTACTGGGCGCACCAGGCGGCGTTCATCCCGCGCGACCTGTGGCCGCTCTTCGAGTTCCGTCGCGCCGAGTACCGCCGCGAGGGCACCTCCGAATGGGGCGGATGGCTAAGCGAGAACCGCGAGCTCGCCGCATGGCTGCGTTCCGAGCTCGCCGAGAACGGGCCCATGCCGGCGAGCGCCATCGAGCACGATGCGAACGAGCGGCGCGGTCCCTGGTGGGGCTGGTCCGACGCGAAGCGCACGCTCGAGTGGATGTTCCGAACGGGCGAGGTCGTCTGCGTCGAGCGCCGGCGGTTCGAGCGCGTCTACGCGCTCCCCGAGCAGGCGCTCGAGACGCACCTGCTCGAGCACGGACCGTCCGCGCCCGACTCGATCCGCGTGCTCGTCGAGCGGGCCTCGGCGGCGCTCGGCATCGCGACCTCCGCCGACCTGGCCGACTACTGGCGCATGCGCCAGGCCGAGGTGCGTCCGGCGATCGCCGACCTCGTCGATGCGGGCGTGCTCGTGCCCGTCGAGGTGGGGGGTTGGGGCAGTGGCGGTCGGCCGGCGCCGGCGTGGGTGCATCGCGACGCCCGCAGGCCGCGCCGCATCGAGGGCGTCGCGCTCCTCTCGCCGTTCGACCCCGTCGTGTGGTTCCGGCCGCGAACCGAGCGCCTCTTCGACTTCCACTACCGCATCGAGATCTACACCCCCGAACCCCAGCGGAAGTTCGGCTACTACTCGCTCCCGGTGCTCGTCGACGACCGGGTGGTCGGCCGTGTCGACCTGAAGAGCGACCGACGGGCCGGCGTGCTCCGGGTGCAGTCGGCCTGGGCGGAACCCTCCGCGCCGGCCGACCTGGCTGAGCGGCTCGTGCCGGTGCTCCGCGAGGCGGCGGCGTGGCAGGGGCTCGACGAGGTCGCGGTGACGGGGCGCGGCGACCTGTCCCCCGCCATCCGCACCGCGCTCGGGGGCTCATCGTCCACGGCTGCGGCGATCTAGAAGCTTCGGCCCATCTCGTGGAGCCGTTGGACCCGCTCGGGGATCGGAGGGTGCGTCGCGAACAGTCGGTCGATGACGCCCGGCTTCAACGGGTCGGCGATCCAGAGGTGCGCCATCGACGAGTTCTGCCGTCGCATCGGGCGACCGTACTGCTCGAGCTTCAACAGCGCGCGGGCGAGCGCGTCGGGGTGGCGCGTGGTCATCGCGCCCGTGGCATCCGCCAGGTATTCGCGCTGCCGTGAGATGGCCAGCTGCACCAGGCTCGCGACGAGCGGAGCGATCAGCATGGCCACGAGACCGAAGATCATGACCACGGGGTTGCCGTTGCTGTTCCGGCCGAAGAAGGCCATGCGCACGAACATGTCGGAGATGAAGCCGACCGCGACGACGAGGCCGAACACGATCATCGACAACCGGATGTCGTAGTTGCGAACGTGACCGAGCTCGTGCGCCATCACGCCCTCGAGCTCGGAGTCGTCCATGATCTCGAGCAGACCGGTGGTCGCCGCGACGACCGCGTGCTCGGGGTCGCGGCCCGTCGCGAACGCGTTCGGCGCGGGATCGGAGATGACGAAGACCCGCGGCATCGGCGTGCCCGTCGTGATCGAGAGGTTCTCGACCGTGCGCCAGAGCCGAGGATGCTCCGACACGCTGTGGATCTCGACGGCTCCGGACATCGCCAACGCCTGGCGGTCGGCGGTGAAGTACTGGAACAGCGCGTACGCCGTCGCGATCACGAGCGTGATGACCACGATCGTGAGGTCCTGGTAGATCACGGCGGCGAGGTAGCCGAGCCCGCCGACGATGGCGAGGAAGAGCAGGATCGTGAAGACGGAGTTGCGCTTGTTCCGGGCGATCGCTCGGTACATCGGCGGTTAGAACTGCACGCGCGGAGGTTCGGCGATCGCCGCCGCCTCCGTCACCTCGAAGAAGTCGCGCTCGTGGAAGCCGAGGCCGCGCACGAACAGCGTGTTCGGGAAGACCTTGATCTTCGTGTTGAGCTCCCGCACGCCGCCGTTGTAGAAGCGGCGCGATGCCTGGATCTTGTCTTCGGTGTCGACCAGCTCAGACTGCAGCTGCAGGAAGTTCTGGCTCGCCTGGAGCTGTGGGTAGGCCTCGGCGACCGCGAAGATCGACTTCAGGGCCTGCTGCATGTGGTTCTCAGCGGCGGACGCCTCGGCCGGCCCGCTCGCCGAGAGCGTCTCGGCGCGCGCCTTCGTCACGTTCTCGAAGACGGCCTTCTCGTGCGCGGCGTAGCCCTTGACGGCCTCGATGAGGTTCGGGATGAGGTCGGCACGGCGCTTCAACTGCACCGTGATGTCGCTCCACGCCTCGTCGACACGCACGTTGAGCGTGACGAGCGAGTTGTAGGTCGCCCACAGGTAGATGCCGATCACCAGGACGAGCACGACGACGATGATGAGCGGGATCAGCCATTCCATGGCGGGGACTCCTGAGGCTTCGGCGACGAAATCTGCGGACTCTCAATCCTAACGATCGCGCCGCGGACGTGCGGGGAACTCCCATGAGACTCGAAGCGAGCGGAGGTGCCCCTCCGGGCGTAGGCTCGGCCCCGTGGCCGAGTCCTCCCGCCCGCACGCGCGGCATCGCGCCCCGACCGAATCGGTTCCGGTGCCGACGCCCGGCGGAGCGGACGGGGCCGCCGCCGCCGACCCGGTCGTCGTCGTCCGCGACCTGCACGTCCGGCGCGCGAAGACACGGGTCCTGTACGGGCTCTCCCTCACCGTGCGGCGCGGCCGCATCGTCGGGCTCCTCGGTCCGAGCGGAAGCGGCAAGACGACGCTCATGCGCTCGATCGTGGGTGTGCAGGTCGTGCAGTCCGGCACGGTCGAGGTGCTCGGGCTCGCCGCCGGTTCCCGCGAACTGCGCAGCCGCGTCGCCTACGTCACGCAGCAGCCGAGCGTCTACGACGACCTGACCGTGCGCCAGAACCTCGCGTACTTCGCGCGCGTGCTCGGCGTGCCGGCGTCGAAGGTCGACGAGGCGATCGCCAGGACGCACCTGGGCGACGTCGAGCGCCGGCTCGCCGGTTCGCTCTCGGGCGGCCAGCGGAGCCGGGTCTCGCTCGCGACCGCGCTGCTCGGCGACGCCGAGCTCCTCGTGCTCGACGAGCCCACGGTCGGGCTCGATCCGGTGCTCCGCGTGGAGCTGTGGGAGCTGTTCCACCAGCTCGCCGACGAGGGCGCGACCCTCATCGTCTCGAGCCACGTCATGGACGAGGCGAAGCGCTGCGACCAGCTGCTGCTGATGCGCAACGGCGAGCTCCTCGCCGACGCCACCGTGGCGAACGTGCTCGCGGCGACCGGCACCGACGACATGGAGACCGCCTTCCTCACGCTCATCGAGCGGGCGACGACGCCGATGACCGACGAGGAGGCGCCGCGATGACCCCGATGCGCACCCTCGCGACGGCCGGTCGCGTGCTGAGCCAGATCCGCCACGACCCTCGCACGATCGGGCTGCTGCTCGTCGTGCCGAGCCTGCTCATCGGCCTCGTCGCGTGGATCTTCACCGACACCGACGTGTTCGCCGACATCGGCCCGGCGATGATCGCGCTGTTCCCGTTCATCGTCATGTTCCTCGTGACGAGCATCGCCACCCTCCGGGAGCGTCGGTCGGGAACGCTCGAGCGCCTCTTCTCGATGCCGCTCGGCAAGGGCGACTTCATCCTCGGATACGCGCTCGCGTTCGGACTGCTCGCGATCTTCCAGACGGCGATCGCCGTGTCGTGGGCCGTCTGGGTGTGCGGCCTCGAGATCGAGGGATCGATCTGGCTCCTGTTCGCGGTCGCGGTCGCGGACGCGCTGCTCGGCACGGCGCTCGGACTCCTGGCGAGCGCGTTCGCGCGCACGGAGTTCCAGGTCGTGCAGTTCATGCCCGTCCTCGTGTTCCCGCAGATCCTGCTCGGCGGGATCTTCCTGCCCCGCGATCAGCTGCCCGAGGTGCTCCAGGCGATCGGCGACGCATTGCCGCTGAGCTTCGCGATCGATGCGCTCACGGCCGTCGCCGACGGGTCCGAGGACGCCGCCTGGATCTGGGGCAAGGTGCTCGTGATCGGGGCCTGGATCGTCGGGGCGATCGTGCTCGGCTCGATCACGCTGCGCCGTCGTACGCCCTGACGGCCGATCGACCGCTCGTTCCGGTGGCACCGTCGAGCACTCGTTCCAGGTACGGGTTCGCGAACCGCCGCTCGGGGTCGAGCCGATCCCGCGCCGCGAGGAAGTCGTCGAACCTCGGGTAGACCTCGCGGAGCGTCTCGGAGGTCTGGGTGTGCATCTTGCCCCAGTGCGGCCGTCCGCCGAACGCACGCAAGATGTCCTCGACGCCCGCGAAGTACTCGGTCGGGTCCTCCCGGAAGTAGCGGTGCACGGCGATGTACCCCGTCTGGCGCCCGTAGGCGGTCGAGAGCCAGTTCTCGTCGGATGCCGCGGCGCGCACCTCGATCGGGAAGCTGATGCGCCATCCGCGCGCCTCGATGAGCGAGCGGATGGCACGGAACGCCTCCGGGATCGCCTCGAGCGGGATCGCGTACTCCATCTCGCGGAACCGGACCGACCGGTTCGTCGTGAACACGTTCGGCGAGACGTCGCTGAAGTCGCGGTTGCCCGTGAAGCGATCGACGAGGCGCGCGAGCGGCGGCGTGACCGGGGGCGCGATCCGGCCCAGGGCGCACATGGCGCGGTAGACGCCGTTGGCGAGCACCTCGTCCGAGAGCCAGCGCTCGGCGCGACCGAGCGGCGTGCGGTGCGCGTCGCCGGGCAGCCGCGTGTTCGTCTTCGTCAGCGCCGTCGTCGTGTGCGGGAACCAGTAGAACTCGAAGTGGTCGTGCTCGCGGACCCGTGGCATCCACTCGTCGAGCACCAGGTCGAGCGGTTCGGTCCGTTCGACGGCGTGCAGCACGAAGCGCGGCACGAGCTGGAGCGTGAGTTCGGTGATGACGCCGAGCGCGCCGAGCCCGACCCGCACGGCGGGCAGCAGTTCGGAGTGCTCGGTTGCGCTCACCGTGATGAGTTCGCCCGTGCCGGTGACGAGCCGCGCGCCGACGACCTGCGTCGCGAGGCCGCCGAATCCGATCCCGGTGCCGTGCGTGCCCGTCGAGATCGCCCCCGAGATCGTCTGGCGGTCGATGTCGCCCATGTTCGGCATCGCGAGCCCATGGGGCGCGAGGAGGTGAGGGAGTCGATGCAGGGGGGTTCCGGCGCCGAGCGAGACCCGCCCGGTCGCGGCATCCGCTGCGCGCACCCCCGAGAGGTCGGCGAGGTCGAGCTGGATGTCGGGCGCCGCCGCGATCGCGGTGAAGCTGTGACCCGAGCCGACGGGCTTGATGCGCCGGCCCTCGGCGGCGAGGACCGCGCGCACCACGGC
This sequence comes from Agromyces sp. GXQ0307, assembly GCF_044769845.1. Lineage (NCBI taxonomy): Bacteria > Bacillati > Actinomycetota > Actinomycetes > Micrococcales > Microbacteriaceae > Agromyces > Agromyces sp. GXQ0307. The sequence goes on from NZ_JBIZVY010000003.1 coordinate 866,128, forward strand.
GCCCTCGTCCGCCGGACGCTCGATCCGATTCGGACGCACCGCCGCGGTGCGCCCCCAGTTCCGCCAGACCGCTCCACTCGCCGTCACAGGTACGCCTTCCCCTCTCCACGGTACGTCGGCACGGTGCCGACGACCTCATCGCCGTCGACGAGCGCGAACTCGGCGAGGTGCTCGGCGAGTTCGCCCGACTTCGTGTGCCGCATCCAGATCCGGTCACCGGGCCGCAACCGCGGGGCACCGCGACCGGTCACGGGCGTCTGCACCTCTCCGGCGCCCTCCCGCGGCAGCATCCGCAGCCCCTCGGGCCAGACGATCCGCGGCAGTCGGTCGATGCCGGGCGGGCCCGAGGCGATCCACCCGCCGCCCAGCATCGTCGCGTGCCGGGGGCTCGGCGAACGCACCACGTCGAGCGCGAACGCCGCCGCCGGTGCGGGCGTGAAGTGCGCGTACCCGTCGAACAGGTGACCGGCGAGGATGCCGGAGCCCGCGCCGAGCTCGGTGACCGACGGGTCGGCCGCGGTCGCCTCGAGCGAACCGGTGCCGCCGCCGTTGACGAACTCGAGGTCGGCGTGACGGCGCACCGCGGCCACCGCGCGGGCGCGCCGTTCGACGAGTTCGGGCATCGATCGGGACTGCATCCATCGGTTCACCGCGCCGTCGACCGGACGCCCGCGGGGCGCGTTCGCGACGCCGGCGACCTGCGCCTCGTACGCCATCACTCCGACGAGGCGGAAGCCGGGGCGCCCGGCGAGGTAGGCGGCGAACGCCCCCGCGTCGTCGGGTTCGTGCACGGGCGATCGCCGGACGCCGAGGTGGCCGAGCACGGGTGCGTGCCACGAGGCGTCGAGTTCGAGGCACACCCGGATCGGTTCGCGCTGCGACGGCGGAAGGACGGCGTCGACGAGGTCGAGTTGCGCGGGCGAGTCGACCATGAGCGTGATGCGCCGCGCCAGGTCCGGGTCGGTCGCGAGCCGGCGGATGCCCGCGGCCTCCGCAGTCGGGTAGCCGACGACGAGGTCGTCGAGCCGCGGCATCCGCTCGGCCAGCCAGATCGCCTCGGCGAGCGTGTACGCGAGCACGCCCCGGTAGCCGGGGAGGTCGAGGAGGGCCTCGACGACCGCGCGGACGCGGATCGACTTCGTGGCGACGCGGATCGGCGTTCCCGCGGCGCGGCGGAGCATCTCGTGCGCGTTCCAGCGGAGGGCGCCGACGTGCAGCGCGCCGACCGGCGCGTCGAGGTGCCGGGTCGCCCGGGTGAGCGTCGGCCAGTGGGCGGATGGCTCGAGCCACGGTTGCGCGGACGTCCCCGCCCGGAGGTCGAGCACGTCGGTCATCGGACGCTCCGCACGCGCGAGACCGCAACCGCACCGGCGAACGCGAACGCCGCGCCGAGCGCGAAGACGAGGGTGAACGAACCCGTCGCCGCGACGGCGAGCGCGCCGAGCAGCGGACCGATCGACTGGGGCACGGCGGTCGCGATGTTCATGATGCCGAGGTCCTTGCCGCGCGAGGCGGGATCGGGCAGCACCTGCGTCGCGAGCGCCTGGTCGACCGAGAGGAAGCACCCGTACGCGAGGCCGAGGAGCGCTGCCGCCGCCATCGCGACGGCGACGGACGGCATGACCGCCAGCAGCAGCGCGGCGACCCCCTGCAGCGCCGACGCGAGCAGCACGAAGATCCGTCGTCGGCCCAGTGCGTCGGAGAGCCGGCCGAAGGCCAGCGAGGCGATGATCACGAAGACCATGTAGATGAGCGTGAGGACGAGCAGGTCGTCCTCGGCATTCGGGTCGCCGAGGCCGAACATCAGGAAGTACAGCAGCAGGCTCGTGCCGAGCGCGTTGCCGATCGAGACGAGTACGCGACTGAGGAGCGTCCAGCCGAAGTCGGGGTGCGCACGCGGGCTGATCCAGAGGCTCGCGACGATGCCGCGCGCCGTCACGCGTGCGCGCTCGGCGGGGGCGAGTGGCGCGTCCGGCCGCAGCAGGAACGGCACCGCCAGCGCGAGGAGCGCCGCCGCGATGACGGCGTAGCCCGCCAGCTGGCCCGTGAACACCATGGTCACGAGCACGAGGCCGAGGATGATGCCGACGGCCTGCGGCGCCGACATCCAGCCCGAGACCACACCGCGCTGGCCGACCGGAACCTGGTCGGAGATCGTCGCGGTCAGGGCCGCGGTCATCACGCAGAAGCCGATCGTCGCGCCGACCCACGCGAGCCCGATCGCCCAGATCTCGTGCTGGAGGCCGAGGAGGAGGAGGGACGCCGCGAACACGGCGGCGCCGCCCGCGATCCACGGCCGGCGACGACCGAACCGCGAGGTGGTGCGGTCCGAGAGCGCGCCCGTCAGCGGGTACGCGATCACGACGAACACGGCGGCGATCCCGGAGACCGCGCCGAACGCGACGACGCTCTCGATCCAGTCGTCGGGGTGGAGTTCGGCGTCGATCTGGGCGGGCAGCAGCAGCTGCACGGGAGTGAGCTGCGCCATCCAGATGCCGAGCCAGGCCGCGGCGAATGCCGCCATCCAGCCGCGGCTAACCCGGCGGGTGGGTTCCTCGAACGCGCCGTCGGCGGGGGACGCGGTCGATGCCGAGGACGGCGGCGTCGGCGAGGCGTCGTGGGTTCGGGTCACCGGGGTTCCGCCATTCTCGAGAGGGCGTCGGCGGCGGCGCGGGCGGCCGCCAGCGCAGCGTCGTCGTCGCGGTGGACGAGCCAGTTCAGGGTGATGCCGTCGGAGAACGCGATGAGCACGCCGGCCACCTCCGACACGGGCGCCCGCCAGGCCACCCCGGCGCGATCGGCGGCGAGCGTGAGCGCACGCTCGGCGAGGTCGGCGTACCGACGGTACTGGGCGAGGGCGAGCGGATGGCGCTCCGGCGCGCGCAGCGCATGCTGCGTGAGTTCGAGCATGGCCTGCTCGTGCGCCGGATCGGCCCGGAGGTGCTCGAGGTAGCGCCGGAAGGCCGCCTCGATGACCTCGCGGAAGTCGCCGTCGACATCGGGCAGGGGCAGCACGGCCTGGGTCTCGCGGGCGACGACGGTGGCGATGAGCTCGTCGAGGAACGCGTCGCGCGAGTCGAAGGCGTAGTGGAAGCTCGCCAGCGACATCCCCGCCTCGGCGACGATGGCCCGCGTCGACGCACCGGCGATGCCCTCGCGCGCGATGACGCGCAGGCCCGCTTCGATGAGCGCCGGACGGCGCTCCGCGGCGGACATGCGGGACACGTCGCACCTCCCGGATTCGCGCTCGACGCCCTCGGGCGAGACCTGAAACTGGGACGATCGTCCCAGTTCGACCCAGTATGCACGCACCGCGCGCATCGCACCAGCCTCCCGCTACGCTCGGCTCATGCGCCTCGGGGTTCTCGACGTCGGATCCAACACCGTCCACCTGCTGGTGGTCGACGCCCACCCCGGCGCGCGACCGATCCCGGCCGCCTCGCACAAGGCGGTGCTGCGACTCATGCGCTACCTCGACGACGACGGGTCGATCAGCCAGGAGGGCGTCGACGCGATCCTCGACGCCGTCCGCGAGGCATCCGCCGTCGCGAAGGAGTCGGGCATCGACGAGCTGCTCGCGTTCGCCACCTCCGCGATCCGCGAGGCGACGAACGGGGCCGAGGTGCTCGCCCTGATCGAGGAGGCCGCCGGCATCCACCTCGACGTCCTGAGCGGGGCCGACGAGGCGCGCATCACGTTCCTCGCCGTCCGCCGCTGGTACGGCTGGTCGGCCGGCCGGATCCTGCTCTTCGACATCGGCGGCGGGTCGCTCGAGATCGCGCACGGCGGCGACGAGGTCCCCGACCACGCCCGGTCCGTCCCCCTCGGCGCCGGCCGTTCCACGATCGAGTACCTCTCCACCGACCCGCCGACCGACGAGCAGGTCGACGCGCTCCGCGCCCACGCGCGATCGGTGCTCCGTTCGACGGTCGAGCAGATCGGCGGCATCCCCGAGGTCGACCACGTCGTCGGGTCGTCGAAGACCATCCGCTCGCTCGCCCGGCTCGCCGGGAGCACCGAGGAAGGCGTCGGCTCGGAGGAGCGCAGCATCCTCAAGCTCTCGCGCCTCGACGACTGGATCCCGCGGCTCGCGAAGATCCCGGCCGACGCCAGGCCGAACCTCCCCGGCATCACCGCCGACCGGACCTTCCAGATCGTCGCCGGAGCGGTGGTGCTCTCCGAGACGATGCGCGCGTTCAAGGCGAAGACGCTCGAGGTCTCGCCCTGGGCCCTCCGCGAGGGCCTGATCCTCCGGCGCATCGACCGGCTCTCCTGAACGACGGCGGGCGAACTGCGGCGGACGATCGACCATCGAGATCGTCGGCCGCGTGAGCGATTCGGTGCTCCCGCTGGGATTCGAACCCAGACTGAGGCGAGTTTAAGTCGCCTGCCTCTGCCGATTGGGCTACGGGAGCGCGGCGCCGGCCCGAAGGCCGGCACCGCGTCACAGCATAGGCCCCTACTTCGCGGCGACGGCCTTCTCGGCCGGCTTCGCAGCCTTCGCCACCGGCTTCTTGGCCTCCGGCTTCGCCGGGGCGGCGGGTGCGGCGACCTCGCCGGCCGGCTTCGGACGGGCGGCGAAGCGCTCGAACTCGGCGCGCGGGTGCTGCACGGCGCTCAGCGAGACGATGTCGCGGCCGAGCCAGAAGTTGTTCCACCAGCCCCAGAACACACGGAGCTTGCGCTCCCACGTGGGCATCGCGAGGCCATGGTAGCCGCGGTGCGCGAACCACGCGAGGAGGCCCGTGATCGCGATCTTGCCCGACTGGAACGCACCGGAACCGATGCCGAGGCCGGCGACCGCGCCGAGGTTCTTGTGGAAGTAGTCCTTCGGCTCCTCGCCGCGCAGCACGGCGACGATGTTCTTCGCCATGAGCTTGCCCTGACGCACCGCGTGCTGGGCGTTGGGCACGCAGTAGCCGCCGACGCCGCCGCCCGAGAGGTCGGGCACGGCGGCGATGTCGCCGGCCGCCCAGGCGTCGGGAACGATGTCGTCCTCGTCGCCGACGCGGAGGTCGGGGCGCGTCTTGATGCGGCCGCGCTCCTCGACGGGAAGGTCGCTCGTGCGCACGATGGCCGGGTTCGCCATGACGCCGGCGGTCCACACGATGAGGTCGGTCTCGAAGGTCTCGCCCGTCGAGAGCTCGATCCGGCCGTCGACCGCGCTCGTGAGCTGGGTGTCGAGGTGGATCTCGGCGCCGCGCTGGGCCAGGTGCTTGATGACCCAGTGGCTCGTCGGAAGCGACACCTCGGGCATGATGCGGCCCATCGCCTCGATGAGGTGGAAGTGGGTGTCGTCGAACGAGAGCTGCGGGTAGAACTCGAGCAGCGCACTCGCGAACGAGCGGAGCTCGGCGAACACCTCGATGCCGGCGAAGCCGCCGCCCACGACGACCACCGTCAGCAGGCGGTCGCGCTCGGGGCCGGCCGGCAGGTTCGCGGCCTTGTCGAAGTTCGTGAGGAGCCGGTCGCGGATCGCCACGGCCTCTTCGACCGTCTTGAGGCCGAAGGCCTGGTCGGCGACGCCCGGGATCGGGAACGTGCGCGAGACGGCACCGCCGGTGACCACGACCACGTCGTAGTCGAACTGCCACGGCTCGCCCACCTCGGGCGTGATCGTCGCGGTCTTCGACGCGTGGTCGATGCCGGTCACCTTCGCCGTGACGACGTTCGTCTTCTTCAGGTGACGACGCAGCGCGACCACCGAGTGCCGAGCCTCGATCGATCCGGCGGCAACCTCGGGAAGGAACGGCTGGTAGGTCATGTACGGCAGCGGGTCGACGACCGTCACCTCGGCTTCGCCGGGCCGCAGCCACTTCTCGAGCTTCCACGCCGTGTAGAACCCCGCATAGCCGCCACCGACGATCAGAATCTTGGGCACGGTGAATGGACTCCTTGGATCTGTGATGCCTGCGTGCCTACGCGTCGGATCGCGTGGAACGCCTGATGTGCCGAGTGGCGCCGATGCCCAACAGCGCTGCTAGCGTACCAAACCCGGCGACCAGCGAGAGCGGCACCGTGATATAGGACAACGTCCACGGGGTCGGCAGGAGCGTCTTGGCGCTGTCGGCGCGCGGGGGCGGCGGATCGGCGATCGGCACGATCTCCTGGTCGTCGGTGCTCTCCGAGCCCTCCTGCTCGGGCACGTCGGCACGGCGGTGGACGCGGATCCACTCCTCGAGGCTCCCGAGCGGGTTCTGCTCCACCGCCTCGACCTCGGCCGTCAGCGCGGCGACCGGATCGATGATCCCGTAGCCGTAGAGCGGACCGGGCACCTCCTCGCCCTTGGGGTCGGCGGTGCGGATGACGCGGTTGATGACGTTCGCGGCATCCAGTTCGGGGTACTCGGCGCGTACGAGCGCGACGAGGCCCGACACGAGCGGTGCCGCGGCGCTCGTCCCCGACCACACGACATGGCTGCCGTCGGGGAGCACGCCGACGAGGTCTTCGCTCGGCGCGGCGACCGCGATCGTGATGCCCTGCGAGCTCGCATCGAAGCTCGCGTTCTGGTCGCGATCGACGCCGGCGACGGCGAGCACGCCGGGGATCGTCGCGGGCGCGCCGACCTGGGTGGTTCCGGAGCCCCGGTTGCCCGCCGCGGCGACCACCACCACGTCGTTCTCGAACGCGTAGAGGAACGCGTCGTCCCAGCTCTCCGGCCAGTCCGGCGTGTTCCGCGTCAGCGACATGTTGATGACGTCGGCTCCGTTGTCGACCGCCCACACCACGGCCTCGGCGATCTGCTCGTCGTTGGTCTTCTCCGCACCGGTCTCGAGCCCGAACGCGACGGACGCCGTCAGCAGGTCGGCATCGGGCGCGACGCCGATCACGCCGTTGCCCTCGCCGGTGCCGCGACCGGCGAGGAGCGAGGCGACCATCGTGCCGTGCTCCTCTTCTTCGCCGACGGGGGTCTGCCCGTCGGGCGAGCCGATGCCCGAGACATCCGTGCCCCCGATCACCACGCCCTGCAGCTCGGCGACGTCGCCGTTCACGCCGGTGTCGATGATCGCGACGGTCACTCCGTCGCCGCGCGACGTGGTCCACGCCTGCGTGAAGCCGTAGTCGGTGAGCCAGTACTCCAGGTCGCGCACGGTGTCGGCCTGCGCAGGGGCGGCCCCCGAGAGCGAGAGCACCCCCGCGACGAGCGCGCCGACGCCCGCCCGCCAGAACGAACGTCGGCGGGCATTGTTCGGCGACGGCTCGGCGGCTCGCCGAGCGCGACGGCTGCGCGTCGGACTCACGCGGACGCCCCCTCGTCGACCTCGTCGAGGCCGTAATCGGGACACCGGCACACGTCGGGCGACCAGCTCGACCGCTCGAGCGCGAGGTCGCCGATCGGGTTCACCCCGGGACCCGCGGCGAGCGCGTGCCCGGCGAGCGCGTGCAGGCACTTGACGCGGGTCGGCATGCCGCCCGCCGAGACGCCTGCGATCTCGTCGACGACGCCGAACATCTCGCGGTCCGCGAGGTACTGCTCGTGCGCCGCTCGGTAGGCGTCGCGCACGTCGTCGTCGGCCGCGAGCAGCTCGGTGAACTCGACCATGAGCTGCGCCGCCTCGAGGAACGACATCGCGGCCGTGGCCACCGGGTGGGTCAGGTAGTAGAACGTGGGGAAGGGCGTGCCGTCCGAAAGTCGCGGCCGCGTCGAGACGACCGTGGGCGCACCGCAGGCGCAGCGAGCCGCGATGCCGACGACGTCGCGCGCGGGTCGGCCGAGCTGCGCCGACACGATGCGGAGGTCGCGGTCGGTGACGGGTTCGAACGGCGGGCGGGTCATCGGTTCCCCTCGTCGGCGGGCTGGGCGGTCGGGTCGCGTTCGGTGCCGGCCGCGGCGGGCGGCGTGTCCGCGCCATCCGTCGCACTCGGGGCGAGCCCGGCGCTCATCACCGAACGCAGCATCGTCTGCATCCAGTCGCCCCGCGCCTCGGTCACCTCTGCCGACACCGCGCGATCGGCGGAGACCGCGGCGGCCGGATCGCGATCGTCGATGACGAGGTAGCTGACCTCGCCCGGAAGCACGTAGTACAACCGTTCGCGGGCCTGGGTCACGATGAAGGTCTCGTCGTTCCACCGCTCGCGTTCGTCGGTGAGGCGCGCGACCTCGGCCTCCTGCCGGGCGACGTCGGCCTTCAACTCGGCGATCTGCTGCCGCTGCGCGGCATACGCCGCGATGCTCGGCGCGAGCACCACCACCGCCAGCACGAGGACGCCCATCATGATGATCGAGAACCCCGAGAAGCGGATGCCGGCGAGCCACGTCTCCGCGAGCTGGCGGATCGACTGCCGCGGCGGACGCGAGGGACGACGTGCAGCGTTCATCGTCCTCCTCACCTCCTGGAAACGACCGACGGGGGCGGCCACCGGCCACCCCCGTCGTGCGTCTCAGGTACGCGTCACGCCGTGAAGCGCGGGAATGCCGAGCGGCCCGCGTACTCCGCGGCCTCGCCGAGCTCTTCTTCGATCCTCAGAAGCTGATTGTACTTGGCCACTCGCTCGGACCTCGCGGGCGCGCCCGTCTTGATCTGACCGCAGTCGGTCGCGACGGCGAGGTCGGCGATCGTCGTGTCCTCGGTCTCGCCGGAACGGTGCGACAGCACGGCGGTGTAGCCGGCGCGCTGCGCGAGCTTCACGGCGTCGAGCGTCTCGGTCAGCGTGCCGATCTGGTTGACCTTCACGAGGATCGAGTTGCCCGCGTGCCTGGCGATGCCGTCGGCGAGTCGGGACGGGTTCGTGACGAACAGGTCGTCGCCGACGAGCTGCAGCTTCGAACCGAGCTCGGAGGTGAGCGTCGCCCAGCCCTCCCAGTCGTCCTCGGCCAGCGGGTCCTCGATCGACACGAGCGGGTACGCGGCAGCGAGCTCGGCGTAGTACGCGCTCATCTCCGCCGCGGTGCGGTCCTGGCCCTCGAAGCGGTACACGCCGTTCTCGAAGAACTCGGTCGACGCGACGTCGAGGCCGAGCGCGATGTCGGTGCCGAGGGTGAAACCGGCCTTCCCGATCGCTTCGGCGATCAGGTCGAGCGCCGCGCGGTTGTTCTCGAGGTCGGGCGCGAAGCCGCCCTCGTCGCCGAGGCCCGTCGAGAGGCCCTTCGACTTCAGCAGGCTCTTCAGCGCGTGGTAGGTCTCGACACCCCAGCGGAGGCCCTCGGAGTACGTCGGTGCGCCGACCGGGAGGACCATGAACTCCTGGATGTCGACGCCCGTGTCGGCGTGCGCGCCGCCGTTGATGATGTTCATCATCGGCACGGGCAGCACGTGGGCGTTCGGGCCGCCGAGGTAGCGGAAGAGCGGCAGGTCGGCCGAGTCGGCCGCGGCCTTGGCGACGGCGAGGCTCACGCCGAGGATCGCGTTCGCGCCGAGGCGGCTCTTGTTGTCGGTGCCGTCGGCCTCGATGAGGGCGGCATCGACGACGCGCTGGTCGGCGGCATCGAGGTCTTCGATGGCCGGGCCGAGCTCGTCGAGCACGGCGTCGACGGCCTTCTGCACGCCCTTGCCGAGGTAGCGGTCGGCCTCGCCGTCGCGCAGCTCGTACGCCTCGAACGCGCCCGTCGACGCCCCCGAGGGCACCGCGGCCCGCGAGACGGTCCCGTCGTCGAGGAGGACCTCGACCTCGACCGTGGGGTTGCCGCGCGAATCCAGGATCTCCCGTGCGCCGACAGCTTCGATGAATGCCACAGTGAACTCCTCTGTGATGGGGATGTGCGTGGACGACTCCGTCGTTGCCCGCAGGACAGTCTAGGACCCCGGTTCCGAGGGCCGCTCGCGTATGTCGTCGCGGTGCTCGCCGGCCCCGCGATCGGCGTCGACGAGGCCGCGTTCGATCGCGATGGTCCGCGGTCGTGCGTCGACGAGCGAGCCCGGCACGGGTCGCCGCCAGACGCGGAGCGGGCGGCGCAGCGCTCGATGGGCGAGGCCGTCGGCGATCCGGCGGATCCCCTGGACCGGGTGGCCGCTCCGGAGCAGTGCCCGTCCCTGCGCGGTCTTGCGGGCGGCCGTACGCCGCTGATGCGATCGCCAGACCCGTTCGAGCAGCCTCGCATCGGTCGGGGTGTTCTCCGGCGAGAAGAACGCGGTCGCCCAGACCCGTCGGGCGGTTCGGACGTCGCGCCGTCGGTTCGCCGAGGCGTTGGCGTCGTGTCGGCGGTATCGGAGCAGCACGCGATCGACGACGACGAGCGGCGCACGGCGTGCGAGGCGGATGGTGAAGTCCCAGTCCTGTCCGACGACGAAGGACGGGTCGTAGCCGCCCGCCGTCTCGAACGCGGCCCGCCGCACGAGCAGCGCACCCATCGGCACCACCGGCGTCGCGAGGAACACCTGGTCGATCCCACGGTACGGACCGGAGACCGCCCCGTCCGCAAGCCCCAGTTCCTCCCTCGCGATCATCTGATGGCGGAACGCGCCGTCGTGCACCGGTCCGCCGTCGGAGTCGATGAACTCCCCACGCGCGAACGCCCCCGACGCCTCGGGATGCGCCTCGAGCGCCTCGATGAGCGAGGAGACGAGCTCCGGCTCGCAGACGTCGTCATCGTCCATGAACATGAGGAACCCGGTCGTGTCCGCGGCGAGCGCCGCCCCGGCGTTGCGGGCCGCGCCGACGCCCCCGTGCGAACGGAGGACCAGCGTCACCCGCGGATCGTCGAGGAACCCCCGAACGATGTCCGGGCCGTCGTCGGCCGACGCGTCGTCCACCACGATGACCTCGAGGTCGACGTGGTCCTGCGCGAGCACGCTGCGCAGCGTCTCCGCGATGTACCGGGCGCGGTCGTGCAGCGGAACCACGACGGTGACCAGCGGGGCGGCGTCACCGCGCGCGCGGCGAAGGTCCGTCGCGTCCGAGGTCATGCGACGAGCATGCCACGAACCCGCCGACGAGGGCGCAGCGCTACTCGCCGAGGTCTCGGAACACGAGCGACGCGGCATCCGTCGTCTCGGCGTCGACGGGCGCCCACGCATCGAAGCCGTCGGCGGTCACGCGGTCGAGGAGGGCGCGCAGGTTCTTCACGCGCCGCTCGAAGCGCACGCGCATGCCGGATGCCACGAGCTCGTGCTTGAGCGTCAGCAGCTCGCCGGGCGCGACGTCGCGGTCGTGCACGAGCACCACTGAACGAGCGCGCCCCTCGTCGCGCACGGCGAGCAGGTCGACGATGCGCTCGAAGCCGATCGAGAACCCGCACGCGGGGACCTCATGGCCGAGGAAGCGGCCGATCATGTGGTCGTAGCGTCCGCCGCCGCCGAGCGAGTACCCGTGGTCGGGGTGCGCGATCTCGAAGATCGTGCCCGTGTAGTACCCCATGCCGCGAACGAGCGTCGGGTCGAAGTCGACGGGGGTGCCCGGCACGGCGTCGCGCAGCGCGACGAGGTCGTGGAACGCGTCGAGGTCGAGCCAGGCGGGCGGCGGCACCACGCCGTCGGCGAGGTGCCACCCGGCGCCCGCGAGCTGCCGCAGCTCGTCGGCGATGCCCGGCCGCTCGACGCCGAGCGTCGCGAGCTCGGCCGCGACGCCGTCGGGCCCGATCTTGTCGAGCTTGTCGATCGTGATGAGCGCGCGCTCGCGCAGCTCGTCGGGGACACCCCACGAGCCCAGGATGCCCGCGAGGATGCGACGGTCGTTCAGGCGGATGCGGCACCCCTCGAGCCCGAGCGCGTCGAGCGCCGCGACCGTGGCGGTCAGCAGCTCGAGCTCGGCGAGCGGGCCGGCCTCGCCGATGATGTCGATGTCGCACTGCACGAACTGCCGGTAGCGGCCCTTCTGCGGGCGCTCGGCCCGCCAGACCGGCGCGATCTGGATGGCGCGGAACACGGGCGGCAGGGCGGCCCGGTGCGTGGCGTAGAAGCGGGCGAGCGGCACGGTGAGGTCGTAGCGCAGGCCGAGGTCGGCGAGTGAGAGCGCGTCGCCCGATTCGGCGGCCGCGGCGAGGTCGTCGGTCGTGAGGCCGCGCTTCATGACCGCGAACGCGAGCTTCTCGTTGTCGCCGCCGAGCCCCGCGTGCAGTCGCGACGAGTCCTCCATGACGGGCGTCTCGATCTCGTCGAAGCCGTGCGTCGCGTACACCCCGCGGATCACCGAGAGCGCGTGCTCGCGTCGGGCCTTCTCGGCGGGCAGGAAGTCGCGCATGCCGCGCGGGGGCGTCACGGTCTGGGCCATGCGCCCCATTCTTCCAGCAGCGGATGCCGCGTCGGAACGCGGCCCGAGGCCGGTCAGGCCTCCGCCGCCCGAACGTCCTCCTGCATCGAGCGGATGGCGCCGCGCAGCGCGCGCTCGGCGTCGAACCCCTGCGCTCGGGCCGAGACGACGAGCGCCAGGAGCGTGTCGCCGAGCTCGGCCTCCGTGGCCGGCGCGGATGCGGCATCCGTCGCCGACCTCGTCACGCCGACCTTCTCGGCCTTGCCGAGCAGCTTCTGTGCGAGCGCGAGCGCGGGCATGCCCTGCGGCACGCCGTCGAGCACGCTCGTGCGGTGCGGCTTCTCGCTGGCCTTGAGGTCGTCCCAGAAGGCGACGACGTCGGCCGCGGTCTCGGCCTCGCGGTCGCCGAAGACGTGCGGATGGCGCGCCACCATCTTGGCCGTCATGTGGCGGGCCACGTCGTCGATGTCGTAGCCCTCGCCCGGGGTGTGCGCGGCGAGGTCGGCGTGGAAGAGCACCTGGTAGAGCACGTCGCCGAGCTCCTCGATCATCTCCTCGCGGCTGCCCGACTCGATCGCGTCGATGAGCTCCCAGCACTCCTCGACGAGGTACTGCACGAGCGACTCGTGCGTCTGCTCGGCGTCCCAGGGGCACCCGCCGGGGCCGCGCAGGCGGCCGACCATGGCGACGAGTCCGAGCAGGCCGTCACCCGGGGCGGAGGTCGCGGCCGCGGCATCCGTCGTCGCCCGCTCGCCCGCTCCGTGCCCGCCCGCCGTTCGCGCCATGACCCATCGCCCTCTCCGGCCCCCGGCGGGACCCGTCGCTGCGAGCCTAACCGCGGCGCCCGATAGACTCGACGGCAGGAGTGCCGGGAAGTCTGGTCGGCCGACGCCTCGCGCGTCGTCGCTGTCTCCGCGCGGCCCCGTCGCCGTTCCCGACCCCGTCAGAGGTGCCATGAACTTCCTCCGCTCCGAGCGCGTATCCGCGTCGCTCCTCCTCGCCGCCGCCATCCTCGGCCTCGTGATCGCGAACTCGCCGATCGGGCACGACCTCGTCGAGTTCAAGCACGCGCACCTCGCGGTCCCGTTCACGGGACTCGACCTGTCGCTCGGGCACTGGGTGAGCGACGGGCTGCTCGCCGTCTTCTTCTTCATCGTCGCCGTGGAGCTCCGACGCGAGCTCGTCATCGGCGAACTGAACAGCTTCTCGAAGGCGGCACTGCCGGCGATCGCCGCGCTCGGCGGGGTCGTGGCGCCCGCGCTCGTGTTCCTGGCCTTCGCCGGGGCGGGCCCGACCGCCGACGGCTGGCCGATCCCGACCGCGACCGACATCGCCTTCGCACTCGGCGTGCTCGCGATGTTCGGCCGGTTCATCCCGACACGCGTCCGCGTCTTCCTGCTCGCGCTCGCCGTGCTCGACGACCTCATCGCGATCCTCATCATCGCGTTCTTCTTCACGAGCGACGCCGATCTCGCCTACCTCGGGTTCGCCGCCATCACGGTCACGCTGTTCGGCATGATGAGCCGGCTGCTCTCGCCGCGATCGCCGTACGTCCTCGCGCGGCGCGCCCAGTGGCCGGTGATGGTCGCGCTCTGGACGCTCGCCGTGCTGACGTGGTCGTTCGTCTACCTGTCGGGCGTGCACGCGACGATCGCGGGCGTGATGCTCGGGCTCGTCATGTCGCGTCGCCCCGCCGGCCGCGCGGTGCACGCGCTCGAGCCGGTGTCGAACGCCGTGATCCTGCCGCTGTTCGCGTTCTCGGCCGCGCTCGTCGCGATCCCCGCGGTGCGGCCGAGCGAGCTCGACCCGGCCTTCTGGGGCATCCTCGTCGGCCTGCCGGTCGGCAAGATCGTCGGGATCACCCTCATCGGCGGTATCGCGACGCTGTTCGTGCACCGTCGGACGGGCATCAAGCCCCTGACCTGGTCGGACGTCGCGATGGTCGGCGCGCTCGGCGGAATCGGCTTCACGGTGTCGCTGCTGATGAACGAGCTCGCGTTCCGCGAGTACCCCGAGGTCGCCGACCAGGGCGTCGTCGCCGTGCTCATCGGGTCCGGGATCGCGATCGCGATCTCGGCGGTCTTCGTCAGCCTGAAGTCGCGGGCGTATCGACGCCGCGGCGCCGCCGAGGGGGTCGGCGGGCCGCTCGCGCACTGACCCGCTCGCGCACCGGCGAATCGGTCGACTGCTCGGCGCCGGCCCGCCGTCTCAGCCGGCCGAGGCGGCGGCGCCCTCGGCGGGCGCGGCGGGCTACTCCGCCGGGAAGATCACGCCGATCAGGTTCGACACCCACTGGATGAGGTCGGCATCGCCCGGCGCCTCGCCGCCCGGGGTGGGGAACGGCACGAGGATCACGTCGTTCTGCGGGAACAGCTTGGCTCCCGGGTACATGCGCTCGAGTCGCACGCGACGCGAGTCCGGGAGCTTCGCGGGCGCGATGCGGAGCTTGGAGCCGGTGGCGATGACGTCGGAGAGGCCGGCGAGCTGCGCGGTCCGGCGCAGGCGCGAGACCGCGACGAGGTGCTCGACCGGTTCGGGCAGCTCGCCGTACCGGTCGACGAGCTCCTCGACGACGAGGTCGATCTGGCCGTCCTTCGCGGCGGGCCCGCTCGCAGCCGAGAGCTTCTGATACGCCTCGAGGCGAAGTCGCTCGCTGTCGACGTAGTCCTCGGGGATGTGCGCATCGACGGGCAGCTCGAGCCGCAGCTCGGTCTGCCCCTCGGCGACGTCGCCGCGGAACGCGTTCACGGCCTCGCCGATCATCCGCAGGTACAGGTCGAAGCCGACACCCGCGATGTGCCCGGCCTGCTCGGCGCCGAGCAGGTTGCCGGCGCCGCGGATCTCCAGGTCTTTCAGCGCCACCTGCATGCCGCTGCCGAGCTCGTTGTTCGCCGCGATGGTGGAGAGACGGTCGTGCGCGGTCTCGGACAGCGGCTTCGCCGGGTCGTACAGGAAGTAGGCGTAGGCGCGTTCCCGGCCGCGACCGACGCGGCCGCGCAGCTGGTGCAGCTGGCTCAGGCCGTACTTGTCGGCCCGGTCGACGATGATCGTGTTCGCGTTCGAGATGTCGAGCCCGGTCTCGATGATCGTCGTCGAGACCAGCACGTCGAACCGGCGCTCCCAGAAGTCGACGACGATCTGCTCGAGCACGTGCTCGTTGAGCTGGCCGTGCGCGACCGCGATGCGTGCCTCGGGCACGAGTTCGGCCAGCTGCGCCGCCACCCGGTTGATCGACGAGACCCGGTTGTGCACGAAGAACACCTGGCCCTCGCGGAGCATCTCGCGGCGGATGGCGGCGGCCACCTGCTGGTCGGAGTGCGGGCCGACGAATGTGAGGATCGGGTGACGGTCCTCCGGCGGGGTCGCGAGCGTCGACATCTCGCGGATGCCCGTGACGGCCATCTCGAGCGTGCGCGGGATCGGCGTCGCGCTCATCGCGAGGATGTCGACGTTGGTCTTCAGCTTCTTCAGCTGATCCTTGTGCTCGACGCCGAACCGCTGCTCCTCGTCGATGATCATGAGACCCAGGTCTTTGAACGAGACCTTCTCGGTGAGGATCCGATGGGTTCCGATGACCATGTCGACGGTCCCGTCGGCGAGGCCCGCGACGGTCTCGCGCACCTCCTTGTCGGTCTGGAACCGGCTGAGCGCGCGAACGTGCACGGGGAACCCGGCGAACCGCTCGGAGAACGTCTCGAGGTGCTGACGGACGAGCAGCGTCGTCGGCACGAGCATCGCGACCTGCTTGCCGTCCTGGATGGCCTTGAACGCCGCGCGTACGGCGACCTCGGTCTTGCCGAACCCGACATCGCCCGCGAGCAGGCGGTCCATCGGGATCGGCCGCTCCATGTCGGCCTTGACCTCGTCGATGGTCTGCAGCTGGTCGGGCGTCTCGGCGTACGGGAAGGCCTCCTCCAGCTCGTGCTGCCACGGCGTGTCCGGACCGAACGCGTGCCCCTTCGCCGCCATCCGCGCCGAGTAGAGCTTGACGAGCTCGACGGCGATGTCGCGCACGGCCTTGCGGGCGCGACTCTTCGCCTGCGACCAGTCGCTCCCGCCCATCTTGGAGAGCGAGGGAGCCTCGCCGCCGACGTACCGGCTGAGCAGGTCGAGCTGGTCCATCGGCACGTAGAGCCGGTCGCCGGCCTGGCCGCGCTTGGATGGCGCGTACTCGAGCACGACGTACTCGCGCACGGTCTTCGGCGCCTGCTGGATGCCGGCGGTGCGGCTCGGCCCGGTCGGTCGGGCGCCGGCGGCGACCTCGCGCTGCACGAGTTCGACGAAGCGCCCGATGCCGTGCGTGGAGTGCACGACGTGGTCGCCGGCCTTGAGCTGGAGCGGGTCGACGACGTTGCGCCGACGGCTCGCTAGCTTCTTCACCTGGCGCGTGTCGTACCCGGCCGCACGGCCGTAGAACTCGGCCTCGGCGATGAGCCCGAGCTTGGCCTCCGGCACCTCGAAGCCGGCGGCGGCCTGCGCCTGCACCAGGAACGCGACCCCCGGCTCGAGCTCCTCCGGCACCGACTCGACGATGCGCCCGGCGAGCCCGTGCTCGGCGAGCACGTCACGGGCGCGCTCGACGAGCCCGTGGCCCGCCGCCGCGACCACGAGGCTCCAGCCCTCGCGCAGCCGCTCGCCGACGTGCGCGACCGCGCCCTCGACGTTGCCCTGGAAGCTCGGCACGGTCGTCGCCGCGACGCGCACGTACGCGGCATCCGCCCCGCCCGCGGTCTCGCCGACCGCCTCGGCCGCATCGCCCTGGTCGAAGCTCGAGAAGGTCCACCACACGCGCTCGGGGTCGGGCGCGCCGGGCGCGCTGAACAGCACCGACTCGCGAAGCGCTCGGAGGGTCAGGAAGTCACCCGCGGCGAGGTCGATGGGCGCCGCCGCGCCGGCGGTCGCCGCATCCCACGCCGCGGCGAGGAACTCGCGATTGGTCTCGCCGAGGCTCACCGCGCGCCCGGCGACGCGCTCGGGCCCGACCACCGCGACCGCTGCACCCTGGGGCAGGTACGAGGTCACGGGTACGAGGCGCTCGAGCAGTGCCGGCGCGAGCGATTCCATGCCCTCGACGGGGATGCCCTCGGCGATGCGCTCGAGCATGCCGGAGAGGTTGGGGAACTCGTGCACCATCTCGCGGGCTCGCTGGCGCACCGGCTCGGTGAGCAGGAGCTCGCGGCTCGGCGCGAGGAGCACGCGCTCGACCCGGTCGGGCAGCGATCGCTGATCGGCCACCGAGAACGCGCGGAGTTCCTCGACCTCGTCGCCGAAGAAGTCGACGCGTACCGGGTGGTCGGCCGTGGGCGGGAAGACGTCGAGGATGCCGCCGCGCACCGCGAACTCGCCCCGGCGCGAGACCATGTCGACCCGCGTGTAGGCGAGGTCGACGAGTCGCAGCGAGAGGTCGGAGAGGTCGTTGCCGCGGCCGCCCGCAGCGAGCTCGATGGGTTCGACGTCGGCGAGGTTGTCGGCGACGGGCTGCAACGCCGCACGCACGGAGGCGACGACGACGAGCGGATGCCTCGTGCCCTCGGCGCTCCAGGTGTGCATGCGCCGGAGCGCATGCAGGCGTCGCCCGACCGTCTCGGCGCTCGGGCTCAGCCGTTCGTGCGGCAGGGTCTCCCACGCGGGGAACTCGAGGATCTCGGCGTCGTCGAGGTACGGCGCGAGCGAGGTGCGGAGCGATTCGCCCTCGCGGCTCGTTGCGGCGATGACGAAGAGCACGGGCGGGTGGCCGTTCGCGATGCGGCGGCGGAGGAGGCCCGCGAGGAGCGGCGCATCGAGCCCGGCCGGGGCGGAGAAGTCGGCGTTCCGCTCGGCCTCCGCGAGGGCTCGGTCGATCGTGGAGGCGCGCGAAAGCGCCGTGTTCAAGCCCTGCAGGATCACCGGAGCAGTCTACGCGCGCCCCCTGACATGGCGGCCGGGCCGATGCCGTCGGCGGGCGCCGATAGCATGGTCGCCGCCCGCTCCATCGGAAGGACCACCGCATGATCATCGCCGCCGCCGACGGCTCGGCCCTCGGCAACCCTGGCCCGGCGGGCTGGGCCTGGTACGTCTCCGACGACTGCTGGGCGGCGGGCGGGTGGCCCCGCGCGACCAACAACCAGGGCGAACTGACCGCGGTGCTCGAGCTGTTCCGTGCGACCGCGCACCTCGACGACGAACTGCTCGTGCAGTGCGACAGTCAGTACGTGATCAACTCGGTCACGAAGTGGATGGCCGGCTGGAAGCGCAAGGGCTGGCGAAAGGCCGACGGTGCCCCCGTGCTGAACCGCGAGCTGCTCGAGCAGCTCGACGCCGAGCTCGCGGGGCGCCGCTACCGCTTCGAGTGGGTCCGCGGCCACGTCGGCCACCCCATGAACGAAGCTGCAGACGAGCGCGCCCGCGCGGTCGCCGAAGCGTACCGCCGCGGCGGCGACATTCCATCCGGTCCCGGCTGGGCCGGTGGATGCGAGCCGGCGACGGCTGCCGCGTCGGCCGCGCTTCCCGCCGGGTCAGCGGCGTCCGAGCCCGCCGTTCCCGCAGCATCAGCGCTCGCCGACCGCGCGACCGAGGATGCGGCGCTCTTCGACTTCGACGAGCCCGAGGCCGACTGGCGGACGCTGTCGCTCGAGCTCACCACCGAGGAGCACACCCGGCTGGTCGAGCGTGCTCGCGCGGCCGGTCAGACACCGGAGGAGTTCCTGCGCGGGTTGATCTAGCCCGACCCTCGTGGAGCTACGCAGGCGAGTGGAACCGCTGCTGCGCCGCCACGAGCCCGTGCTCGACGACCGCCTCGACCGCGTCCGCGGCGTCCGACAGCAGGTTCGGGAGGTCGGCCCGCTCGGGACCGGCGAAGTCGCGCAGCACGTAGTCCGCGGCATCCATTCGACCGGGCGGACGGCCGATGCCGACGCGCACGCGGGTGAAGTCGGGCGAGCCCGCGGCCTTCTGGATGTCGCGGAGGCCGTTGTGCCCGCCGTGGCCGCCGCCGCGCTTCAGGCGCACGGTGTCGAACGGGATGTCGAGCTCGTCGTGCACGACGATCAGGCGGTCGACGCCGAGCGAGTAGAACTTCAGCAGCGCCGAGACCGGGCCGCCCGAGGTGTTCATGTAACTGTTCGGCTTGGCGAGCACGAGCTTCGGCCGACCGGGACCGAGGAAGCCCTCGGCGACACGCGACGGCGTCTTGTGGCTCTTGAACGTCGCGCCCACGCGCGACGCGAGCTCGTCGGCGACCATCTGCCCGACGTTGTGCCGGTTGCCGGCGTACTGCGCGCCCGGGTTGCCGAGGCCGATCACGAGCCAGGTGTTGTCGGACACGACCTCGTCCTTCCGGCGATGCAGGAGGCGGTCGATGAGGTTCACGGATGCCTCCCGGACAGGGGTGGTGGGAACGGCGGAGGGCCCGCGGCCCCGCGATCCGAGCGTACCCGGACGCGGCGCCGCGGACCCTCGCGACGAAGCGGGATCGACTACTCGGCCGACTCGCCCTCGGTCTCCTCGGCAGGCGCCTCGGCGGCCTCGGCGGCCTCCTCGCCCTCGGCCGCCTCAGCCTCTTCGCCGAGGTCGACCTTCTGCGGGACGTGCACGTTGATCACGAGCGCCTCGGGGTCGCTGACGAGGGTCGCGCCCTTGGGCAGCTCGACCTCGCTCGCGAGCACCTTCGTGCCCTCCTCGAGGCCCTCGACGCTCACGACGACGTTCTCGGGGATGTGGGTCGCCTCGACCTCGAGCGACAGGGTGACCGCGTCGAGGTCGGCGATGGTGCCGGCGGCGGGCTCGCCCTCGACGTGCACGGGGACCTCGACCTGGACCTTCTCGCCGCGCTTGACGACGATGAGGTCGATGTGCTCGATGATCTGGTGCACCGGGTCCTTCTGCACGTCCTTGACGAGCGCGAGCTGGCTCTTGCCCTCGATCTGGAGGTCGAGCACGGCGTTCGCCTTGCGGATGAGCAGTGCGGTCTGGTGACCGGGCAGGGTCACGTGCTTCGGCTCGCTGCCGTGGCCGTAGAGCACGGCCGGGATCTTGTGCGCGGCGCGGATCTTGCGGGCAGCGCCCTTGCCGAACGACTCGCGCAGTTCTGCGACGACCTTGTTGTCTTCGTCCATGATGATGGCTCCTTGCGGGCTCGCGGCCCAGAGTGGGTTTTTGCGTTGTGTCAACTCGAACGCCCGGGGCTGCGCGCGCAGCCAGCGTGAGGAACAGCCGTGAGCCTGGTTCCACCGCGTCGATAACGGATGCCGCACCGGGACGAGCCCGGCTCCGGCGGCATCCCTCGCCGAAGTTCAGTGGGTCAGTCTACCGGATGCCGCGGGCCGCTCGATGCGATGTGAGAGCATCGTGCCTGTGAGCACCCCGGGGGCCCTGTGGCGGTCGTCGCACCCCGGACCGACGACGATCGTCACCGCGCTCGCGCTGGCGCTCGGCTGGTCCGCGGCGCTCGAGCCGGCCCGCACCGGGCTGCTCGCCCTCGCGGTCTTCGCGGGCCAGGTCTCGGTCGGGATCTCGAACGACGCGATCGACGCCCCGCGCGATCGACTGGCATCGCGACCGGACAAGCCGATCGCGCGCAGCGAGGTGGGGATCCGCGCCGCCTGGGCTGCGGCCCTCGCCGCGCTCGCATGCGCCCTCGTCCTGTCGGCGCTGCTCGGCTGGGCGATGCTCGCCGCGCACGCCCTCGCGCTCGGATCGGCATGGGCGTACAACGCGTGGCTGAAGTCGACCGCGGCGTCGATCGTGCCGTTCCTCGTGAGCTTCGGGATCTTCCCGAGCCTCGCGACGCTGTCCGCACCGCATCCCGCCGTCGCTCCGCCGTGGGCCTGGATCGCCGGCGCCGCATTCGGCGCGGCCGTGCACCTGACGAACGTGCTGCCCGACCTCGAGCAGGATGCCGCGACGGGGGTCCGCGGCCTCCCGCACCGCTGGGGACCGAGGACGGCGACGTCGGTCGCCGCGGTCGCCGTCGTCGCGGGAGGTGCGGTCGCCCTCGTCGGCTCGGCGGGCGGCGAGCTCTCGAGCGTCGCCCCGCTGTCGTGGGCGTGCTTCGTGGGGGTCGTCGTCGTCGCGGCGACGGCGCTCGCCACGGCGTTCCTGAGACCACCGTCGCGCACGCTCTTCCGGCTCGTCATGCTCGCCGCACTGCTCATGGCCGCCGAGGTCCTCGCCGCCGGTCGCGCGCTCGCGGCCTGACCCGATCCGGTGCGGCGTCGTCGCTCAGAACATCGACGGGACGGGGCGGTCGGGGTAGAGCTCCTGCATCGCGCGGTCGTACCTCCGCTTCATCAGGAGCAGGTAGAGCAGGCGGATCGGGGCGGGGACGTTCGCGTGGTACCACTCGTCACGCTCGGCCTCGGGGACGCTCGCGAGGAGCAGGCCGAGCTGCAGGGACAGCACGTCCCTCGGGAAGTCCCTGCGGCGCGCCAGGAGCGTCGCACGCGTGTGCGCCTCGAGCTGGTCCCACTCCTGCTGCGACATCACGGCGCCGGCGACCGGGAGGATGTCGTCCTCCTCCCGTCCGAGGTGCACGAGGAGCGTGTCGCGGAGGAATTCGATGTCGCCCGCGAACGCGTCGCGGAGCTCGGCGTCGGCGCTCTCGAGCCACGGGTCGAGCTGGGGCTCGATCCGGGCGAGCTGCGACGCGACCTCGGCGTGCTGGGTTCGCATGAGTTCGACGTGCACGGCGCAGGCGGGGTCGCGGGCGGCGAGTCGGTCCCACAGGACGGTGTCCTCGGTGCGGTGGTGCAGGTGCAGCGCGAAGAAGTCGAGCTTCGCGTAGATCCCGACCACTCCGGCGCGTTCGACGTCGCCGGCCTGCACCTCGCGCACCAGCAGCGGCAGTTCGCGGTACAGCCAGCGGAAGATGCGATGGACGAGGATCATGCCCGACGTGTCGCAGCCCGCGACCTGGCCGTCGGGAAGGGAACCGGACGACGGCAGCTTCTCGGCCATCTTCTCCCCCGATCTCGCCACGGCGAGACGGGTGGATGCCGCATCGCGCGACGGACACGCCGATTTTACACCCGGGCGGTCGCCCGCCTCGATGGCGATCGGCCGATGCGGGCGCCGAGCGATTGCGGGTGGCGGGCCGGCGAAATACACTCACGCGCGTGAAGGGGGACGCTCCCGGGCAGCGGGACGCGGCCGACCCGGGTCGTGCGGCGCCTCGCCCTCGCCCACGTCGGTGGGCGCGCCACGTCGTCGTGGTCGCGACCGTGCACCACCCGGTCGAGGCGGTGTTCCCCTACCTCGCCGATCCGATGCGGTGGCACGAGTTCGCGCCGGCCGTCGCGTTCCGCCGGCAGCTCGACGACGGACCCGTCCGGGTCGGCACGAGGTGGATGTCGACGGATCGGATCGGGCCGTTCCGAGCGCACTTCATCGACACGCTCGAGCTCCTCGAGGAGGACCGCCGGGTCGTCTGGCTCTCGTCCGATCCCTGGAATGCGCGCGTCGAGTACGCGTGCACGGCCTCCGGGGCGGTGACGCGGATCAGGGCCGACTACCGTGGCGACCTCGGCGGCTCGCTGCGCTGGCAAGCCGGATGGCTGCCGCGGTGGGCGACGCACCGGATCCTCGCCGGCGACTTCCGCCGGCTGGATCGCGTGCTCACTCGGCGGGCTCGCGCCGCACGGCGCTGGGAGCAGCGCCACGGCATCGCATCCACCTGATCGGCCTCGGACGCGCCGTTATGCTCGCGGCATGGGTTCCCGACTGCACGACCTCGCCGTCGAGCACCTCGGCTCGCGGGTCGTGTCGGGCGAGCTCGAGCCGGGTGCGGTACTCCGCACCGAGGTGCTCGAGGCCGACCTCCGGGTCTCCCGGTCGGTCGTGCGCGAGGCCGTGCGCGTCGCGCAGTCGCTGGGTCTCGTGGAGTCCGTGCGCCGCGTCGGCATCCGGGTGCTGCCGATGGCGTCGTGGAACCTGTTCGATCCGTCGGTGATCCGGTGGCGACTCGAGTCGGAGCGCAAGGGCGCGCAGCTGCGCTCCCTCACCGAACTCCGGACGGCGGTCGAGCCGGCCGCCGCAGAGCTCGCGGCCCGGTTCGCGCGGCCCGAACAGGGCACCGAACTCATGGGCATCGCGGCGGCCATGCGCGCGGCGGGGCGTGCCGGCGATGCCGACGCGTTCCTCGCCCACGACGTCGAGTTCCACCGAGCAGTGCTGCGCGCGTCGGGCAACGAGATGTTCGCGGCACTCGGCGACGCGGTCGGGGAGGTGCTGCGGGGGCGCACCTCGAGCGGACTCATGCCCGCGCACCCGAGCGAGGAGGCCATGCAGTGGCACGTCGACGTCGCGGACGCGATCCTCGCGGGCCGGACTGATGCCGCGCGCGAGGCCATGCTCCGAGTGCTGGGCCGCACGGCCGACGACGTCGAGCGGACCTGGCGCGACATCCCGAGGGCCCAGCCCGCGACCTGACGGATGCCGCGCCGGCGTGCCGCGGACGGTGGAACGTCACACCGCGCCATCCGTTTAAATCATATTTATTCGATGCGATACTGATTCTCGTCTGATTCTTGACGGCGACCTCGCTGCTAGCGTGGTCCCGGAAACCGCACCGACGCAGGAGCCATGAGCATGCCCGAGAGCACCACCACCGCCAGCGCCAACATCGGGGTCGTCGGCCTCGCCGTCATGGGGTCGAACCTGGCCCGCAACCTCGCCAGCCGCGAGGGCAACACGGTCGCGGTCTTCAACCGCTCCCCCGAGCGGACGCACACGCTCACCGGCGAGCACCCCGAGGCCGGCTTCGTCGCCTCGGAGAGCTACGACGACTTCGTCGCGTCCCTCGCCAGGCCCCGCACGGCCATCATCATGGTGCAGGCCGGCCGGGGCACCGACGCCGTGATCTCCGAGCTGGTCCAGCGCTTCCAGCCGGGCGACATCATCGTCGACGGCGGCAACGCGAACTTCCACGACACGATCCGCCGCGAGGCCGAGATCAAGCCGACCGGCATCCACTTCGTCGGCGCCGGCATCTCGGGCGGCGAGGAGGGCGCGCTGCACGGCCCGTCGATCATGCCCGGCGGATCCGTCGAGTCCTACGAGACGCTCGGCCCGATCCTCGCCTCGATCGCGGCCGTCGCCGAGGGCGAACCGTGCGTGACCCACATCGGCACCGACGGCGCCGGCCACTTCGTGAAGATGGTGCACAACGGCATCGAGTACGCCGACATGCAGCTCATCGCCGAGGCGTACGACCTCATCCGCCGCGGCACGGGGAAGACGCCCGCGGAGATCGCCGACGTCTTCGCCGAGTGGAACACCGGTGAACTCGAGAGCTACCTCATCGAGATCACGGCCGAGGTGCTCCGCCAGACGGATGCCGCCACCGGACAGCCGCTCGTCGACGTCATCCTCGACGAGGCCGGCGCGAAGGGCACGGGCGCCTGGACGGTGCAGAACGCACTCGACCTGGGCGTGCCGACCTCCGGCATCGCGGAGGCCGTGTTCGCGCGCTCGCTGAGCTCGAAGCGCGCTCAGCGCGTCGCCGCCGCCGACCTGCCCGGCCCCGACGAGACGTGGACGGTCGCTCCGGAGGACGCGGACGCGTTCATCGAGGACGTCCGGAAGGCGCTCTACGCGTCGAAGATCATCGCGTACTCGCAGGGCTTCGACGAGATCATCGCCGGCGCCGAGCAGTTCGGATGGGACGTGCACAAGGGCGACGTGGCCAAGATCTGGCGCGCCGGCTGCATCATCCGCGCCCGGTTCCTCAACCGCATCGCCGAGGCCTACGCCGACGACCCCTCGCTCGTCGCCCTCGCCGTCGCACCGTACTTCCGCGACGCGATCGCCGGCGGACAATCGGCCTGGCGTCGCGTCGTCGCGACCGCCGCCCAGGCCGGAATCCCGACGCCCGCCTTCGCGTCGTCGCTCGCCTACTACGACGGCCTCCGCGCCGACCGCCTCCCCGCGGCGCTCGTGCAGGGCCAGCGCGACTTCTTCGGCGCGCACACCTACAAGCGCGTCGACCGCGACGGCGTCTTCCACACGCTCTGGTCGGGCGACCGCAGCGAGATCGAGACGACGCCGTCCTCCCACTGACCGATACTGGAGGCACGGATCCCACGGGAGGAAGGAGGTGTCGGTGCGCGAACCATCGTGGCGCCGTGACGGCGACGACCCGGACTACCGGTTCACCCTCGCCAACGAGCGCACCTTCCTCGCGTGGATCCGCACCGCGCTCGCGCTGCTCGCGGGCGCGGTGCTCCTCGACCAGTTCGCCACCGCACTCGAGCCCCGCGTGGCGGTCCTGGTGCTCGCCGTCGTGCTCGCCATCGCGGCCGCGGTGCTCAGCATCGGCGCATACACGCGCTGGCGGGCCAACGAGATCGCGATGCGCCGGAACGGCCCGCTCCCGTTCAGCTGGGTGCTGCCGCTGATCTCGGCGGTCGGCCTCCTCGCCGCCGCCGTGCTCGCGGTGCTGTTCGTGGTGACGTCATGACCGATGCCACGGCGCGCGACCCGGGCCTTCAGCCCGAGCGGACTGCCCTCGCGTGGTCCCGCACCTCGTTCGCCGTCGCCGTGAACGCCCTCCTCGTCCTCCGTGAAGGGCTGATCAGCGACAAGACCTGGCTGGTCGCCGCCTCCGTCGTCCTCCTGGCCGGCGCCGCCGCCATCCTGGGCGTCGGCTGGCAGCGGAGGCGATCGCTCGCCGCCGCGGGCACGCCGCTGCCACTCCCGCTGCCCATGGCGTGGACCGTGTTGGGCGCCACGCTGCTCGCCTGCGCCGCGGCGACCTGGTCGATGCTCGCGAGCTCGCCATGGTGAACCACGAGCCCGCGAGCGGGTGGGAGGAGTCCGGCGGACTCGACGACGGACCCGTGGTGGGCGCCCGCCGCAGGCGCGCGATCCGCATCGCCGTGGTGCTCGCGCTCGGCGCGATGGTGCTCCCGCTCGTGCTCTCGGCGTTCGGCGTCGCCCGGTCGGCCGCCGCGAACGCGTGCGCGGCGTACGTCGCCGACCTCAGCGCGCTCGACGAGTCGCGCGTGGAGTTCGACCTCTTCGCGCGGGGCGGGCCCGGATGGCTGTGCGTCGCGGTCGCGCCGTCGGGCGCGAGCACGGTGCTCGGCAACCTCGGACCGATGCCCGCGTTCCCGAAGCCGGCCGCTCCCGGCCGCGACGCCTAGTCGGCCGAGGTCTCGCCGTCGGGGAGCCCGTCGGGCTGCGCCGACTCGGCCTGCAGCTGCTCGCGCACCTGTCGACGGATCACCTTGCCGATGAGCGAGCGCGGCAGATCGTCGACCGCGACGACGCGGCGGGGCACCTTGTAGGGCGTCAGCCGGTCCCGCACCGCGGTGCGGATCGCCTCCGCGTCGAGGGTGGCGCCGGGCTGGAGCACGACGGCGGCCACGACCTCCTCGCCGGAACGTTCGTCCGGCATACCGACGACGGCGCAGTCCGCGACATCCGGGTGCTGGCGGATCGCGTCCTCGACCTCGCTCGGCGCGACGTTGAAGCCGCCGGTGATGATGAGCTCCTTGATCCGGTCGACGATGCGCACGAAGCCGTCGTCGTCGATCGTGACGATGTCGCCGGTGCGGAACCACGGCGCTCCGCCGGAGGGGTCGTCGACGAAGACCGCCGCCGTCTCCTCGGGCTTCTTCCAGTAGCCGCCGAACACCTGCGGTCCGCGTACGACGAGCTCGCCGCGCTCCCCGGCCGGCACGTCGTTCATCGGCTCGTCGGGGTCGACGACCCGGCACTCGGTGTCGGGCAGAGGCAGCCCGACGGTGCCCGCCTTGCGGGTCGGCGCGACCGGGTTCGCCATGAGCACGGGCGAGCACTCCGACAGCCCGTAGCCCTCGACGAGGTAGCCGCCGGTCTTCGCCTCCCACGGCTCGACGACGGATGCCGACAGCGGCATCGCTCCGGAGATCGCGATGCTGATGCCCTGGAGCGACACGCCCTGCTCGGCCGCCGCCGCGGTGAGGCGCTCGTAGATCGGCGGCACCGCCGGCAGGAACGTCGGCGGATGCTTCTTCACGACCTTCAGCACGAGGTCGGGGTCGAACCGCGGGAACAGCACGAGCCGCGACCCCATGCTCATCGCGAAGGTCAGGCACAGGGTCAGCCCGTACGCGTGGAACATCGGCAGCACCGCGTAGACGACCGACGTGCCGCGCTCGATGTCGGGCACCCATGCGCGCGCCTGCGCCGCGTTCGCGAGCAGGTTGGCGTGCGTCAGCGCGGCGCCCTTCGGGCTGCCGGTCGTGCCGCTCGTGTACTGGATGAGCGCGACATCGCCCACGCGCGGCCCATGGATGTGCGGTGCGATGCGGTCGGATGCCACGAGCTCGCGCCAGGGGACGGTGCCCACGACGCCGGTGGTGAGCGCGGCCCGCGATGCGCGGGCCTTCGCGATCGGGAGGCGCAGCGCGAGGCGCGTGGTGAAGGGCATCGCCCGGGTGAGGTCGACCGACACGATGTGCCGCATCGCGAGGTCGTCGGGGAAGTCCTGGATCGTCGCGACGACCTTGTCCCACGCGAGCACGACCCTCGCGCCGTGGTCCTCGAACTGGTGGCGGAGCTCACGCGGCGTGTACAGCGGGTTGTGCTCGACGACGATCGCACCGAGCCGCAGCACGGCGTAGAACGCCACGATGTGCTGCGGGCAGTTCGGGAGCACGATCGCGACCGGGTCGCCCGCCTGCACCCCGAGCCGACGCAGGCCCTCCGCCGCACGATCGATCTGCTCGCCGAGCTCGGCGTACGACGTGACGCGGCCGAAGAACTCCAGCGCGGGTCGATCCGGGTACTGCTCGACCGTGCGGTGGATCAGGTCGATCAGCGATCCCTCGGGCGCGGGGAGCGTGTGCGGGACGCCCTGGGCGTAGCTCGCGAGCCAGGGCCTGGCCGCGGCATCCGCCATCAGGCGGCCCCATCGAACATGCTCGTGACGGAGCCGTCCTCGAAGACCTCGTGGATGGCGCGAGCGAGGAGCGGCGCGATGGGGAGCACCGTGAGGCGGTCCCACCGCTTCTCCTCGGGCAGGGGCAGCGTGTCGGTGACGACGACGCGGTCGATGAAGTCGGACTGGAGGATCTCGGTCGCCGGGTTGGAGAACACCGCGTGCGTGGCGGCGACGACGACGCCGGTCGCGCCGTTCGCCTTCAGCGCCTCGGCGGCCTTGACGATCGTGCGACCCGTGTCGATGAGGTCGTCGACGAGCAGGCACACGCGGCCGGCGACGTCGCCGACGATCTCGTGCACCGAGACCTGGTTCGGCACGAGGGGGTCGCGGCGCTTGTGGATGATGGCGAGCGGCACGCCGAGCTTGTCGGACCAGATGTCGGCGACGCGCACTCGGCCCATGTCGGGCGAGACGACCGTGAGCGTCTCGGGATCGAGCGAGTTCTTGAACTCCTCGAGCAGCACCGGCATCGCGAACAGGTGGTCGACCGGGCCGTCGAAGAAGCCCTGGATCTGCGCGGCGTGCAGGTCGACCGACATGATCCGGTCGGCGCCGGCCGCCTTGTACAGGTCGGCGACGAGGCGCGCCGAGATCGGCTCGCGTCCGCGACCCTTCTTGTCCTGCCTGGCGTACGGGTAGAACGGGGAGACGACGGTGATGCGCTTCGCCGAGGCGCGCTTCAGGGCGTCGACCATGATGAGCTGCTCCATGAGCCACTCGTTGATGGGCGACGCGTGCGACTGGATCACGAACGCGTCGGACCCGCGCACACTCTCGTCGTAGCGGGCGTAGAGCTCGCCGTTGGCGAAGGTGCGCGCGTCGGTCGGGACGAGCTCGCTGCCGAGCTCGGCGGCGATGTGCTTCGCGAGCGCCGGATGCGCGCGTCCCGACACGAGGACGAGCCGCTTGGATCCGGTGGTCTCGATTCCCGACATGGTTGCAGTCCTTCCCACCGGCCCGGCCGGGTCCTATTCGGATTCACGTCCCTCGCCGGCATCGGCCTCGCCCGCATCGCGCGCGGCCTCGGCCGCCTCTGCGGCCGCCGTCCCGGCGCGGTGCTGCTGGACCCATCCGTCGATGTTGCGTTGCGGGGCGACGTTCACGCCGAGCGCACCGGCCGGTACGTCCTTCCGGACGACCGTGCCTGCCCCCGTGTACGCCCCGTCCCCAATCGTAACGGGCGCGACGAACACGCCGTGCGACCCCGTTCGCACGTGCGAGCCGATCGTCGTGCGGTGCTTGTTCACGCCGTCGTAGTTCGCGGTGATCGATCCGGCACCGACGTTCGACCCCTCGCCGATCTCGGTGTCGCCGATGTACGACAGGTGCGGCACCTTGCTGCCGGGGCCGATGTGCGCGTTCTTCGTCTCGACGAAGGTGCCGATCTTGCCGTCCGCATCGAGGACCGTGTTCGGACGGAGGTAGGCGAACGGACCGACGGAGGCGTCGGCGCCGATCACGGCCAGGGTGGCATCCGTCCGCTTGACCTCGGCGCGTTCGCCGACCTCGCAGTCGACGAGCGTCGTGTCGGGCCCCACGATCGCCCCCGTCGCGATGGCGGTGGCGCCCTTGAGCTGCGTGCCGGGGCGGATGGTGACGTCGGGCTCGATGCGCACGGCGAGGTCGATCCAGGTCGTCGCCGGGTCCTCGATCGTCACGCCGTTCAGCTGCCAGCCGCGCACGATGAGCGCGTTGAGGCGCGCGGCGGTCTCGGAGAGCTGCGCCCGGTCGTTGATGCCCGCGACGAGCCACGCCTCCGAGACCGGCCGCGCCTTCACCTCGGAACCGGCCGCGCGGAGCAGCGCGATGAGGTCGGTGAGGTACTTCTCGCCCTGGGCGTTCTCGGTCGTGAGGTTCGCGAGCTGGTCGCGGAGCGCCGCCGCACCGAACGCGTAGACGCCGGCGTTGACCTCGTCGATGGCGAGCTCGTCCTCGGTGGCGTCCTTCTGCTCGACGATGCGGTCGAAGGCGCCCTCGGCGCTGCGGACGATGCGTCCGTACCCGGTCGGGTCGTCGTAGCGCGCCGAGAGGACGGATGCCGCGAGCCCGTCGGCTCGGTGCCGCTCGAGCAGCTCGGCGAGCGTCGAGGCGTTGAGGAGCGGCACGTCGCCGTTCAGCACGAGGACGTCGCCCTCGAAGTCGCCGGGGAGTGCCGCGACCGCCTGCTCGACCGCGCGTCCGGTGCCGGCGATCTCGTCCTGATCGACGATGACGGCCTCGGGCAGCTCGGCCTGGATCGCGCCGGCGACGAGGTCGCGCTCGTGGCGGACGACGGCCACCACGTGCTTCGCGTCGAGGGCGCGTGCCGTGGCGAGCACGTGGGCGATGATCGGGGCGCCCGCGAGCGGGTGCAGGATCTTCGGGGTTGCCGACTTCATGCGGGTGCCCTGACCCGCGGCGAGCACGATGATGGCGAGGTTGTTGTCCATGCTCCGCCACCAGGATTCGAACCTGGGCCTCACAGCTCCAAAGGCTGTCGTGCTGCCGTTACACCATGGCGGACCGCGCCCGGCTCGGGCTGCGAGACCCGCGGACGCCGCCCACAAGTCTGCCACGCGGCACCCGTCGACCCGAACGCCCCGGTACTCCGCTCCGATCACGCCGAGCGGTCGGCCGGGCCGAGCGGTCGCCGGTGGGATACTGGCCGCATGACGACCGGCGACCAGGATGAGGTGGACCGGATCGTCGACGACTGGGAGCGCGAGCGTCCCGACCTCGACTTCGCGCCGCTGCAGGTGTTCTCACGGGTGGGGCGGCTTGCGAAGCTCCTCGATCGGGCCCGCAAGCAGGCGTTCGAGCGGTCCGAGCTCGAGTCCTGGGAGTTCGACGTGCTGTCGGCGCTCCGCCGCGCGGGCGCGCCGTTCCGGCTGCCGCCGAAGGCGCTGCTCGCGCAGACGCTGGTCTCGAGCGGGACGATGACGAACCGGATCGACCGGCTCGTCGCGCGCGGACTCGTGACGCGGCAGACCGACCCGCACGACGGCCGCGGCATCCTCGTCGAGATGACGCCCGCTGGCCTCACGCGTGTCGACGCGGCGATCACGCGGCTCGTCGACTCCGAGTCCGAGCTGCTGGCCGGCCTGCCGCCCGCCGAGCAGCGGCGGCTCGCGGCACTGCTCCGGAAGCTCTCGCTCGGCTTCGCCTGAGCCGGCCGCAAGTCGCGGGCCGGTCTGCCCGGCGCACCTCGCCGGCGGATCATCGAGAAACGCTCCTGCATTCGGGAATACCCCCGGGGGGTACTTGGTTGTGCCCACCAACAGGCCCGAAGCAAGGAGTGACATCATGCGACTGTTCGCCCTCCGCGACTACCGTCACCTGTTCAGCGCCCAGGTCATCGCACTCTTCGGCACGGGACTCGCGACGGTCGCACTCGGCCTGCTCGCGTACGACCTCGCCGGTTCCGACGCGGCCGCCGTCCTCGCCACCGCCCTGACCATCAAGATGGTCCTCTACGTCGTGGTGGCCCCCATCGCCGCGGCCTGGGCCGACCGCCTGCCGCGCCGCGCCTTCCTCGCGCTGCTCGACGCGGTCCGGGCAGGCGTCGTGCTCGCACTCCCCTTCGTGACCGAGATCTGGCATGTCTACCTGCTCATCGGCCTCCTCCAGGCGGCATCCGCCGCCTTCACCCCGACGTTCCAGGCCGTCATCCCCGACATCGTGACCGACGGCAACCAGTACACGCGGGCGCTGTCGGCATCGCAGGTCGCCTACACGATGGAGAGCCTCCTGAGCCCGGTGCTCGCCGCGATCGCCCTGATGTTCATGAGCTTCAGCTGGCTGTTCATCGGCACGTCGATCGGGTTCGTCGTGTCGGCGGCGCTCGTGCTCTCGACGCGGATCCCGAACGCCCGTCCCACCGGCGAGCGTCGGATCTGGGACCGCGTCGCGTCGGGCGTCACGCTGTTCGCCCGGACGCCCCGCCTCCGCGGCATCCTCGCCCTCAACCTCGTCGTCGCGGCGGCCGGCTCGATCGTCGTCGTCAGCACCGTCAACCTCGTGCGCGACGAACTCGGCGGCACGCAGGCCGACGTCGCGTGGATGCTCGCCGCCTCCGGCGGAGGCACGCTGCTCATCGCCCTCCTCCTGCCGAAGGTGCTCGACCGGATCGCCGAACGCCACGTCATGATGACCGGAGCGGCCGTGCTGGTCGCCGGCGTGGCCGCCGCGATCACGATGACCGCCACCGGCCTCGCCCTCTGGGGCGTCATGGCCGCGATCTGGGCGACGATCGGCGCCGGGATGGCCATGGTCATCACGCCGACCGGACGGGTGATCCGCGCCTCGGCACCGCCGGAGGGGCTGCCCGCCGCGTTCGCGGCCCAGTTCTCACTGTCGCACTTGGCGTGGCTCGTCACCTACCCGATCGCCGGATGGGTCGGCACGAGCGCCGGCGTCGTCGTGGCCTGGCCCATCCTCGGAGCGCTCGCGACGATCGGCGCCGCGGTGGCGCTCGTCCTGTGGCCGCGGCGAGTCGCGGCGCGGCGCATCGTCGGCTCGGCCGTCCTCGGCGCCGCCGAGGCCGAGGCCGCATCGGCGGCGCTCGGCGAGATCCGGAGCCGCGCCCGGGTGGGCATCGGATCCGTCTGAGACCGCGGACGACGGAGGCGGGCGAGCCCGCGACGCACCCCGCGTCGCGGGCTCGCCCGCGCCTACCGCCTGAGCACCCGCCGCGCGAGCCAGTTGCCCACGTACTGCACGACCTGCACGAACACGACGATGAGCAGCACCGCGGCCCACGTCACGACGGGCTCGAACTGCCGGAAGCCGTACAGCTGCGCGAAGTAGCCGAGGCCGCCGCCGCCGATGAGGCCGGCCATGGCCGACATGTCGATCAACGCGATGACGATGAACGTGTACCCGAGGATCAGCGGACCGAGCGCCTCGGGCACGACGACCGTACGGAGGATCCGCCACGGGCCGGCGCCCATCGATCGCGCGGCCTCGATCACGCCCGGCCGCACCGTGAGCAGATTCTGCTCGACGATGCGCCCGATCGCGAACGACGCCGCGAGCGAGAGCGCGAAGATCGCGGCATCCGTGCCGATGCCCACGCCGATGACCGCGCGCGTGAGCGGCTGCACCGCGGCGATGAAGATGATGAACGGGATCGGCCGGAAGAAGTTGATGACGACGTTCAGCACGTTGTTCACGACGGCATTCGGCAGCAGTCCCCCGCGCCGCGTGGCGTAGAGCCCGAGGCCGAGCAGGAACCCGCCCGCGCCGCCGAAGAGCATCGTGAGCGCGACCATGTAGAGGGTCTCGCCCGCCGCGGCCCAGAACTCGGGGCCGAGCTCGAGGAGCCGTTCCATCAGCGCACCTCCGTGACGTCGGCATGCCGGGCGACCGCGACGAGCGCGCGGTCGATCGCGGCGTCGTCGCCGCGCACGGCCAGGGTGAGGTGGCCGAACGCGCGCCCGCGGATGTCGTTGATGCCGCCGTAGACGAGCTCGAACTCGAGCCCGGCCTCGGCGAGGTCGAGGAACACGCGCGCCTGCGACGCGTCGCCGTCGCGGAACGAGCACGTCACGATCCGCCCCTCGTGCCGTTCGCGGAGCACCGCGAGCTCGGCGGGCGAGGGCACGCCCTTGACAACCGTGCCGACGAACTTCTGCGACGACGGATGCCGCGGGGCGGAGAACACGTCGAAGACGGCGCCGTGCTCGATGACCCGCCCCCGGTCCATCACGGCGACCTTCGTCGCGATCGACTGGATGACGTCCATCTCGTGCGTGATGACGATGATCGTGACGCCCTGCTCCTCGTTGACACGCCTCAGGAGCGCGAGCACCTCCTGCGTCGTCTCGGGGTCGAGCGCGCTCGTGGCCTCGTCGGCGAGGAGGATGCGCGGGCGCGTCGCGAGCGCGCGGGCAATGCCGACGCGCTGCTTCTGCCCACCCGAGAGCTGGTCGGGGTGCGCGCCGGCCTTGTCCGAGAGCCCGACGAATGCGAGCAGCTCGTCGACGCGCGCGCGGATGTCGGCCTTCGGCCAGCCCGCGACCTTCAGCGGGTACGCGATGTTGCCGCGCACGGTCTTCGCGTCGAAGAGCTCGAACTGCTGGAAGATCATGCCGATGCCGAGGCGGATGCCGCGGAGCTCGCGCTCGCGGAGGCCCGTGATCTCGCGGCCGTCGATGCGGATCGATCCGCTCGTCGCGGGCTCGAGCGCGTTGACGAGCCGCACGAGCGTCGACTTGCCCGCACCGGAGTACCCGATGATGCCGTAGACGTCGCCGGCCTCGATCTCGAGGGAGACGTCGTCGACCGCGGTGACGGCGTCGGCGCCGCGTCCGGCGGGCGGGTAGGACTTGGTGACGTGCTCGAGGGTGACGAGCGCCATGGGGTACCTCCTCGACGCACGCGAGCGGGTGGCGGCGCCCGGTCGGGGCGCGCCACCCGCGCGTGCGACGGATGTGTCGTGGTGTCTGCTGCGGCCCGGGCGGGTCAGCCCTGGGCGCGGGTGTCGTCCTCGACGGTCGCGAGCGAGTCGGCGAGCTCGGCGACCGGGGTGGTGAGCGCCACCGCGGTGTCGCCCGATGCCTCGAGCAGGCCGGCCTGCACCTCGGGGTCGGTCTGGAAGATCTCGACGAGCTTCAGGTAGGTCTCGTTCTCCGCGTCGTCGGCGCGGGCGGCGAAGATGTTGACGTACGGCAGCGCGTTCGGGTCGCTCGGGTCGTCCTGCGCGATCGCGTCGGCGAAGGTGAGGCCGGCGTCCTGCACGAAGTCGTTGTTGATGATCGCCGCCGCGACGTCGGGCAGGCTCGTCGGGGTGAGCGACGCCTCGAGCGGCGTGACCTTCACCTTGGAGTCCGCTTCGTCGATGTCGTCGACGGTCGAGAAGATCGAGCCGCCGCCGTCGAGCTCGATGAGCCCGGCCGACTGGAGGACGAGGAGCGCGCGGGCGAGGTTCGAGGGGTCGTCGGGCACGGCGACGGTCTCGCCTGCGGGGATGTCCTCGACCGAGTCGTACTCCAGCGAGTAGAGGCCGAGCGGGTAGATCGCGGTCGCGCCGATCGGGGTGAGGTCGGCGTCGGCCGAGACGTTGTAGTCGGCGAGGTAGACGATGTGCTGGAACTGGTTGAGGTCGAGCTCGCCCTCGGTGAGCGCCGGGTTGGGCTGCGTGTAGTCGGCGAAGTCGACCAGCTCGATGTCGATGCCGGCCTCCGCCGCGGCCTCCTCGAACGCGGGCCACTGCGCGTCGGACTTGCCGACGACGCCGATGCGGACGACCTCGTCGCCCTCGGCAGCGCCGGCCGTCGAGCAGGCGGCGAGGCCGATGACGAGGGGTGCTGCGGCGAGCGCGGCGATGAGCTTGACGGTGGTGCTGGGCATGGCTGAGTTCCTTTTCACGAGTCGGCGCGCGCGATCGGATGCTGGTGGCGGTGGTGCCTCGGACATGACGAACCCCACCGCTGGTGGCGGTGGGGCGTCGGTGCCGCGCTCGCGGGCGCATCTCAACCGTAGGTGAAGGATCTGCGCTCGAAATACCACCCGGTCATCACGCGTCACAGATCCTGCGATGTTAACCCTCGAGCTGCTCGGATACTTCGAGCCAGCGCGTCTCGAGTTCGGCCACCGAGTCCTCCAGCGCGCGCAACTCGTCGCCGAGCGTGCCGAGTCCGGCGTAGTCGGACTGGTCGTGGCCCGCAAGCCTCTCATGCTGCTCCGCGATCTGCGCCTGCAGCTTCTCGAGCTTCCGGTCGATCGCCGAGATCTCCTTCTCGGCCGCACGGCGATCGGCGCCGGTGAGCGCTGGGGCGGATGCCGCGTGGCGGGCGCCCGCGTCGGACGTCGCGTCGGGCCGGCCCGTCGGGTGCGTCGGGCGGGAGCCCGCCGAGGATGCCGCGGCCGCGGCATCCGTCGCCTGCTGCCGCCGCAGTTCGAGGTACTGCTCGACCCCGCGCGGCAGGTCGCGCAGGTGCCCGTCGAGGATCGCCACCTGCCGATCGGTCACGCGCTCGACGAGGTACCGGTCGTGGCTGACGACGAGCAGGGTGCCCGGCCACGCGTCGAGCAGGTCCTCGATCGCGGCCAGCATGTCGGTGTCGAGGTCGTTCGTCGGCTCGTCGAGGATCAGGACGTTCGGCTCCTGCAGGAGGATCAGGAGGAGCTGCAGCCGTCGCTTCTGGCCGCCCGAGAGGTCCTTCACGGGCGTCGCGAGCTGCTGGTTCGTGAACCCGAGGCGTTCGAGCAGCTGACCCGGGGTGAGCTCGACGGCCTTCGAGCCCGAGCCGAACACGTAGCTCGTCCTCTGCGCCGCCACGACCGCGCTCACCCGCTCGTCGGCCCACTCGGCGAGCTCGGCGAGCTCCTGGCTGAGCACGGCGATCTTCACGGTCGTGCCGCGCTTGACCCGGCCGGTCGTGGGCTGCACGTCGCCCGTGACCAGCTTCAGCAGCGTCGACTTGCCGGCGCCGTTCACGCCGAGGATGCCGGTGCGCTCGCCCGGCGCGATGCGCCACTCGAGCTCGTGCAGCACGGTCCTCGTCGCGGGCGCGCCCGCCGCGGCATCCGGCACCGGGTATTCGACCGTGACGCCGAGCAGGTCGACGACGTCCTTGCCGAGGCGGGAGACCGCGAGACGGTTCAGCTCGACCGGGTTCCGCACGGGCGGCTCGTTCTCGATGAGCTGGTTCGCCGCCTCGATGCGGAACTTCGGCTTGCTGGTGCGCGCGGGGGCGCCGCGGCGGAGCCACGCGAGCTCCTTGCGCATGAGGTTCTGGCGCTTGGCCTCGGATGCCGCGGCCATCCGGTCGCGTTCGACCCGCTGCAGCACGTAGGCGGCGTACCCGCCCTCGAAGGGCTCCACGATCCGGTCGTGCACCTCCCAGGTGGCGGTGCACACCTCGTCGAGGAACCACCGGTCGTGCGTGACGACGACCAGCGCGCCGTCGCTCGCCGCCCAGCGGCCCTTCACGTGCCGCGCGAGCCATGCGATGCCCTCGACGTCGAGGTGGTTCGTCGGCTCGTCGAGGAAGAGCACGTCCCAGTCGCCGACGAGGAGCGCCGCAAGGCCGACGCGGCGGCGCTGGCCGCCGGAGAGGTCGCCGACGCGGCCCTGCCACGGGACGTCGCCGAGGAGGCCCGCGATGACGTCGCGCACCTTGGCGTCGCCCGCCCACACGTGCTCCTCGATGCCCCCGACGACGGCCTCCGCCACGGTGAGGTCGGGGTCGATCGCGTCGGCCTGGTCGAGCATGCCGATGCGCACGTCGCGCCGCACGGTCACGCGCCCGCCGTCGGGCTCGAGCCGACCGGCGAGCAGCTTCAGCAGCGTCGACTTGCCGTCGCCGTTGCGCCCCACGATGCCGATGCGGTCGCCCTCGTCGATGCCGAGGGTGACCTCGTCGAAGACGACGCGCGTGGGGAACTCGAGGTGCAGGCGCTCGGCGCCGAGGAGGTGTGCCATGTCGCGCTCAACCCTACTTCGCCGCGCTCCGCGTCCTCCCGTGTCCTCGCCATCGCCCACGCCCACGCCCACGCCCACGCCCACGCCCACGCCCACGCCCACGCCCACGCCCACGCCCACGCCCACGCCCACGCCCACGCCCACGCCCACGCCCACGCCGACGAGAGGATGCCATCCGCACCGCTCAGCGTCCCCGGCGGTGCAGATGGCATCCTCTCGAAGCGGTGCAACAGTGCCGGAGCGCCGGTCAGGCGAACGGGGACCGCTGCAGGAGGCGTCGGCGAACCCGCTCGGCGAACTCCCGAGAGTCGCGGAGCCGCCCGTCCGCGCTCACGTCATCCGATGTCGCCTGCACGACCACCCATCCCGCGTCGGCGAGCCGCTCGAGGCGACGGATGTCGCGCCGCCACTGCGCGGGCGTCCGGTGGAGATCGCTCTGGTACTCGATTCCCACGCGACGGTCCGGATACGCGAGGTCCAGCATCGCCACGAGCTCGCCTCGATCGTCGAGAATTCGATGGTTGGGTACCGGCTCGGGCAGCCCGGCGCGTACGAGGTCGAGTCTCATGAGGGTTTCGCGTCGGGACAGTGCTCCCCACCGAGCCAGGGAGAACGCTCGACGGAGGGCCTCGATGCCGCGCACGCCCGCATGCGACGAGATCGCCGATCGGAGTTCGTCGGGGGTGCACCGCGGCGGCCGCCCGTCGTACGGCTGCGAGCCCGTGATGAGGAACTCGGCCGCAGCGACGAGGTCGTCGACGGAGAGCGACGCGCCGAGGTGGATCCATGCCGTCGCGGGATCGACCACGCGCAATCCTCCGTGGACGATGACCTGCACTCGATCGAACGCGATGACGTGACCCCGGACCCCGGCCGCGGCCGGCCGCGCGGAGCCGCGTGGCACGGACACGTCGAGGAGCACGCGAGGACCACCGTCGCCGACCGTCCGGCTCGGCCGCACCGCGACGGGGCGTCGCGGAATCGGGATCTGCCACAGCGCGGCAGCGGTGGTGTGACTGAACACCTGGCGCCGTGGCATCCGCTTGGCGTAGGCCTCGGCGAGTTCGCGGATGGTGAGCTCGGCGTCCACGTGCCGGCGGACGCCGTGGAATGTCCGTTCGAGGTCGGGGGCTCCGAGACGCCGCCAGTGCACGCCCCGTCGCTGAGCCTCCCCGGTGGTGAACGACGGCACGGCGCGGAGGCTCCACGGGAGCTGTTGGAATCTGGTCACGCACACAGGGTCCGGGGTCGGCGGATCGGCCGTCGTCGGTTCTCCACACCGTCGCTCGATAGGCAACGAGAGGATGCCAACCGCACCGTTGCCCGGCTCGGATGGTGCGGTTGGCATCCTCTCGGCCGCGAGGCGGCACGCCGCAGGCGGGACGCCGCAGGCGGCACGCCGCACGCGGGACGCCGCAGGGGCGCGGGCGTTGGGGGCACGCCGCCGGGGGACGGGCGTTGGGGCGCGGCGCGGCGGCGCAGGGGACGGGCGTCGCCGGGCGCGACCCGAACGCGGCGACCCGCCGCCCGTCAGAAGGGCAGCACGCGGGCGCCGTGCACCGGCCCGTGCACGTGGAGCGCCGTGAGACCCGCGGCGGAGAGGGCGACCTGCAGCTCGAGCGCACTGTCGGCGTCGTCGACCAGGAACGCGACCGTCGGCCCCGAGCCGGAGACGAGCCCCGCCAGCGCACCGTTCTGCTCGCCCAGGTCGAGTACGCCCGCGAGGCGTGCCGCCAGCCCGACGGCGGCGGACTGCAGGTCGTTGTGCAGCGCCTCGGCGAGCTGCCGCGGATCGCCCGCGCGGAGCGCGTGCAGCACCGCGGCGTCGACCGTCGGCGAGTCGAGCGCCGCGCGTGCGCCGTGGTGTCCGTCGCGCCACTCGGGGTCGAGGCCGGCATCGCGGCGGCGGTCGAGCTCGCCGTACACGGCCGGCGTCGAGAGTCCGAAGTCGGCGACCGCGAGGACCCAGTGGAACGACCCGGTGGCCAACGCCGGGCTCAACCGGTCGCCGCGCCCCGTGCCGATCGCCGTGCCGCCCGTGAGCGCGAACGGCACGTCGGCGCCGAGCGACGCGGCCAGGGCGTGCAGCTCCTCCTTCGGCAGGGCCGTGCCCCACAGCGCGTCGCACGCGACGAGCGTGCCCGCGGCATCCGCCGACCCGCCGCCCATGCCGCCCGCGATGGGCACGTGCTTGTCGATCTCGAGGCGCACCCCGCCGGGAACGCCCGCATGCCGGGCGAGCAGCTTCGCCGCGCGGATCGCGAGGTTCGAGGCATCCGTCGGCAGACCGGACGTGTCGACCGAACCGCCGAACGCGACCGAGAACTCGTCGTCGGGCCAGGCGCGCACGTCCTCGTAGAGCGACACGGCCTGGTAGGCGGTCGCCACGTCGTGGTAACCGTCGTCGTCGAGTGCGCCGACGCGCATGAAGAGATTGATCTTCCCGGGGGCTCGGACGTGCACTGCCGCGTCGGTCGCCGGGAACACCATGGCACCACGCTAGCCGACGCGCGCCGGACCGGCGCGCAGCGTCGAGCGTCGAGTCAGCCGACGGATGCCGCGGCGCGCGCGATGCGCAGGAAGTCCTCGACGGTCAGCTGCTCGCCGCGTGCGCGCGGGTCGACGCCCGCGCGTTCGAGGACTGCGCTGGCGGTGGCGGCGGAGCCGCCGAGCACGCCGGACAGCGACTGGCGCAGCATCTTGCGTCGCTGCTGGAAGGCGGCGTCGACGATGGCGAACACGGCCGTCCGCTCCGCCTCGGAGCCGGGCGGATCGCCCGGCGCGCCGCTCCGCTCGAACCCGACGAGCACGGAGTCGACGTTGGGGACGGGCCAGAACACCATCCGCGAGACCTGGCCGGCGGTGCGCCAGTCGCCGTACCAGGCGGCCTTCACGCTCGGCGCGCCGTAGACCTTCGACCCGGGCTCGGCGGCGAGACGGTGCCCGACCTCGGCCTGCACCATGACGATGCCCGAGGTCAGCGACGGGACATGCTCCAGCAGGTGCAGCAGCACCGGGACGGAGACGTTGTACGGCAGGTTCGCGACGAGCCGGGTCGGCTCGCCCGGCAACTCGGTCACCCGGAGCGCGTCGTCGCGGACGACCGTGAGCGACGTGCCCGGCTGCATGAGTCGGACGGTGTGCGGCAGC
The DNA here is from genome assembly GCF_044769845.1 of Agromyces sp. GXQ0307. Taxonomy (NCBI): domain Bacteria; kingdom Bacillati; phylum Actinomycetota; class Actinomycetes; order Micrococcales; family Microbacteriaceae; genus Agromyces; species Agromyces sp. GXQ0307. The sequence continues at coordinate 906,711 of NZ_JBIZVY010000003.1, forward strand.
TGCGCGGCCAGGCGCGCGTCGATCTCGACGGCGATCACCTCGGCGCCCGCCTCGAGCAGGCCGAGCGTGAGCGACCCGAGCCCGGGGCCGATCTCGAGCACCGTCTCGCCGCGCTGCACGCCCGCGGTCTGCACGATGCGGCGGACCGTGTTGGCGTCGTGCACGAAGTTCTGCCCGAGCTTCTTCGTCGGCGTCACGTCGAGCAGCTCGGCGAGGTCGCGGATCTCGGCCGGTCCGAGCAGGCGCGGTGTGACGGCCCCGCCGCCGTCAGCCTCGTGGCGATGCGCGTTCACGCCCTGCTCCCCCGCACGCTCCCGATGCTGCGGCAGGAGGACCCGGCCGCACGCACGGCGCGCCGCGTCACGCCGAACCCGCCTCGAGCCCGTCGGCCCACGAGCCGTACGCACGCTCGGTGTTCGCCGCGACCTCTGCGCACAGCTCGTCGAGGTCCGCATCGAGCACGTCGGCCATGAATCGCACGGTGTGCGGCACGAGGTACGGCGCGTTCGGCCTGCCGCGCAGCGGCACGGGCGTGAGGTAGGGCGCGTCGGTCTCGACGAGGATCCGGTCGCGCGGCACGACCCGCAGCGCCTCGCGCAGGTTCTCGGCGTTCTTGAACGTCACGTTGCCCGCGAAGGAGCAGTACCAGCCGGCGTCGCCTGCGAGCCGCGCGAGGTCCGCCCCGCCCGAGAAGCAGTGGAAGATGGTCGTGTCGGGCGCGCCGACGCGGCGCAGGGTCGCGACGACCTCGTCGTGGGCGTCGCGGTCGTGGATCTGCAGCGCGATGCCGTGCCGTTTCGCGATGTCGATGTGCGCCTCGAACGATCGGAACTGCGCGTCGCGGCCGTCGTCGCCCGTGCGGTAGAAGTCGAGTCCGGTCTCGCCCACGGCGCGCACACGCGGCTGCGCCGCGAGCTCGTCGATCACGGCGAGGGCCGCGTCGAGTTCGCCGCGCGCGTCGAGCTCGGGCGCCTCGTTCGGATGGAGGGCGACGGCGGCGAGCAGGCGGGGCTCGCGCGCGGCGATCTCGGCCGACCAGCGGCTCGTCGCGACATCCGTCCCGACCTGCACGGCACCGGCGACGCCGACGGATGCCGCGCGCTCGAGGTGATCGTGCGCCGTGAGCGGCAGCGCGCCGTCGGCGATCTCGAGGTGGGTGTGGTTGTCGTACACCGGAACGGCGAGGGGCTCGGGCGGCGCCGGGTACTCGGCGGCGCGGCCGCCGTCGGACCGGGTGCGCAGGTGCTCGGCGCCAGCCGTCACTCGGCGGCCTCCACGCGCGGGAAGAGCGGCTCGAGCGCGGAGGTCCGCGTGCCGACGCTCCACTCGTGGGCGCGGTCGATGCGCTGCTCCTGCACGGTTCCGGGCGCGCCGAGCGCCGTCCAGAGCTTCGCGGCGGCCTTCGGCAGCACGGGCGAGAGCAGCACCGCGAGCGTGCCGACCCCGTGGTAGGCGGTCTCGAGCACGGCCTCGAGGCGCGCCCGCCTGGCCTCGTCCTTCGCGAGGACCCACGGCTCCTGCTCGGTGATGTAGCCGTTGAGCGCGTCGACGAGCGTCCAGGTCGCGGCGATGGCCTCGTGGATCTGCAGCTGCTCGATCGCCCGCCACGCGGCATCCGTCGCCTCGGCCTCGATACGTCGGATCGTCTCGTCGGCCTCGGTCCGGGCCGCCTCGGTTCCCGTCGGCACCACGCCCCCGCAGTATCGCCCGATCATCGCGATGACCCGCGAGGCGAGGTTGCCGAAGCCGTTCGCGAGTTCGGCCTGGTAGCGCGCCGCCAGGTCCTCCCACGAGAACGAGCCGTCCTGGCCGAACGAGATCGCCGAGAGGAAGTAGTAGCGGAACGCGTCGGAGCCGAACGTCTCGGTGATCTGCGACGGCGCGATGCCGGTGAGCTTCGACTTCGACATCTTCTCGCCGCCGACGAGCAGCCAGCCGTGGCCGAAGACGCCGCGGGGCACCTCCAGCCCGGCGGCCATGAGCATGGCCGGCCAGATGACGGCGTGGAAGCGGAGGATGTCCTTGCCGACGATGTGCTGGGCGGGCCAGCGGCGGGCGAACTCCGCGTCGTCCTGTCCGTACCCGGTCGCGGTGATGTAGTTGAGCAGCGCGTCGAACCACACGTAGACGACGTGGGTCTCGTCCCACGGGACCTTCACGCCCCAGTCGAACGTCGACCGCGAGATCGAGAGGTCCTCCAGGCCGCGCCGCACGAAGCTTACGACCTCGTTGCGCGCCGACTCGGGCTGCACGAAGTCGGGACGGGTCTCGTACAGTTCGAGCAGCCTGTCGGCGAACGCCGACATGCGGAAGAAGTAGTTCTTCTCGTGCAGCAGCTCGACGGGCTTGGAGTGGATGGCGCAGACGAGCTGCCCCTCGTACTCGCCCGTGCCGTCGACGAGTTCGGACTGCTGCTTGTACTCCTCGCAGCCCACGCAGTAGTAGCCCTCGTACTCGCCCGTGTAGATCCAGCCCTCGTCGAAGAGGTGCTGGAGGAACTTCTGCACGTTGCGCTCGTGCCGCTCGTCGGTCGTGCGGATGAAGTCGTCGTTGGCGACGTCGACGGTGTCGAGGAGCGGCTTCCACGCCTCGGCGACGAGCTTGTCGGCCCACTCCTGCGGGCTCACTCCGTTGGCGGTCGCGGTGCGGAGGATCTTCTGGCCGTGCTCGTCCGTCCCGGTGAGCATCCACGTGTCGCGACCCGCCTGGCGGTTCCATCGCGCGAGCACGTCGGCGGCCACCTCCGTGTACGCGTGCCCGATGTGCGGCACGTCGTTGACATAGAAGATGGGGGTCGTGACGTAGAACGAGGAGGCGTCGGCCATGCCGACAATCCTACGGGCGCGGGTCGGTGCACTACGCCCGAGCGGATGCCGCCCTCCGCTCGCCCGCCCGGAGCCTCACGCGGCCGGCGGCGTGCGCTCGGTGACGACCTGCGGGATGGGCCCGGTGCGGAGCCGACGTGCGCGACCGTCGCCGATCACGGGCGGCACCATCTCCTCGACCGCGACCTTCTCGTGGGGAGTGGGCACGCCGATCGTGAGGTCCTGCTGCTTGTGCCGTGCGGGCTTCACCTTCTGCCCCTTGTATTCCACGAGGTGCATGCCGATCACGATCTTGCCCGCCGAGTCGCGGTTGCCGAGCTGACGGTAGGCCTCGGCGACCTCCGACAGCGGGAACACGTCCGCGATCGGCAGGCGGACCTGCCGGTCGGCGATCAGTTGGGCGATCCGGCCGAGCGCGATGGTGTCGCCCGCGTAGAGCTTGACCGCGCCGTGGTCCTCGACCGCGGCCCAGTCCGTGGTGGTGAACACGCGCGACGGCGGCACGTCGAGTTCGGCTGCCTCGCCCGCCTGTCCGCCGAGGAAGTCGAGGAAGGCCGTGACGGGTCGATCGGTCACCAGGCGCACCCGGTCGGCCAGATCGGGGCCGTACGAGACCGGGATGATCCCGAACTGCCGGACGAAGTCGAACCTGGCCTCGGCCGTCGTGCCGATCACGGTCGCGCCGCGCGCCTTCGCGAGCTGCGCGGCGAGGCAGCCGATGCCGCCGGCCGCGGCCGTGACGACGACCACGTCGCCCGCGCCGACGTTCAGCCCCTCGACCGCGCCGAGGGCCGTCGTACCCGCGACGTAGAGGCAGGCTGCGACCTCCCAGGAGATCGATGCGGGCTTCCGGATGAGCTGCGACTCCGGAACGGCGACGAACGTCGCCTGCGCACCCCGCGCGATGTATCCGATCACCTCGTCGCCGCGACGGAATCGGGTCGCGCCCGGCCCGATCTCGGTCACGACGCCGGCGAACTCCCGACCCTGGCCGGAGGGGAACTCGACCGGCCACCGATCGGCGTGGTCGCCGGTGCGCACCGCGGTCTCCACCGGTGAGATCCCGGCGGCCACGACCTCGACGACGACCTCGCCCGCGCCGGGCCGGGGATCGGGGACCTCCGCGATCTCCAGGACGTCTGGGCCTCCGAACGTCTCGAACACCACTGCCTGTGTCATCGTCCCCACCCCCGCGTCGGTTCCGTTAACGGTCATGGTGCGCTCGCTCATTGGGAGCGGCATGTGAGCGACCTGTGACTTCGATGCATTCGAACGCATGCATCTTTCCGGGGTCCGGACCCCGCCGGCATGCGCCGCGCACGGTCGACGACCGGTCGGCGGCGCCGGGTGCCGAGCCCGGCTACCGGGACGCCCGCGCTGCGAGCGCCGCCTCGTACAGGTCGCGCTTGCCGAGGCCCGTCTCGCCGGCGACCAGCGACGCGGCATCCTTCAATCGTGTGCCGGATGCCGCGAGCGCGACGACCCGCGCGACCGCCTCGTCCGCATCGGCGACGGGCGCCTCGGCCGCGCCGCCGACCACTACGCAGATCTCGCCGCGCACGCCGCCCTCGGCCCACTCGGCGAGTTCGCCGAGCGGGCCGCGCCGGACCTCCTCGTGGAGCTTCGTGAGCTCACGGCACACCGCGGCGGGTCGGTCGGCGCCGAAGGCCTCGGCGAGCGCACCGAGGCTCGCGGCCAGCCGCGACGGCGCCTCGAAGAAGACGAGCGTGCGTCGATCGCCCGCGAGCTCGACCAGCCGCCGCGACCGCTCCCCGGCCTTTCGCGGCAGGAACCCCTCGAACGCGAACCGGTCGGTCGGCAGCCCCGACACGGCGAGCGCGGTCACGACCGCACTCGGCCCGGGGATCACCGTGACGTCGACGCCCGCGGCGACCGCCGCCTGCACGAGCGGGAAGCCCGGATCGGACACCGTCGGCATGCCCGCGTCGCTCAGCACGAGCACGTCGCCCTCGCTCGCGAGGTCGACGAGGTCGCCTGCCCGGGCGCGCTCGTTGTGCTCGTGCAGCGCGATGAGCCGAGGGCGGTTCGAGATGCCGAGGGCGGCGAGGAGGCGCTGCGTGACCCGCGTGTCCTCGGAGGCCACGACGTCGGCGTCCTCGAGCGCCTGCCGCAGCCGGGTCGACGCGTCGCCGAGGTTGCCGATGGGCGTCGCCGCGAGGATGATCACCGGTCCAGTCTGACGCACGGGCGCCGCGCGGCGCGCGGTTACAGTGGAGCCCATGGGTCTCCGAGGAGTCGACGCGGGCGCGCGCGGCGAGCACGCGGAGGCCAGGACCGGGGACGGCGGCGACCCGCCCGCTTCGAGCGGCGAGCCGGAGGCATCCGCCACCGCGCCGACGCCCGTGACCACGCCCCCGCGGACGCCCGCGCCCGTCGGAACCCGTCTCGACGCCTGGTGGTCGAACCTGCTTCGCACCCCGCGCCGCCGAGCGATGTGGACCTGGGGCGGCCCCATCGCAGTGACGCTCCTCGCCGCGGTGCTCCGGTTCTGGAACCTCGGGCACCCGCAGGCGATCGTGTTCGACGAGACCTACTACGTCAAGGACGCCTGGACCCTCCTCGCCAACGGCTACGAGTCGGCGTGGCCCGAGGGCGCGAACGAGGACTTCGCGCGCGGCGACACCGACGTGTTCTCGGACGACCCCGCGTACGTGGTGCACCCGCCGCTCGGCAAGTGGATGATCGGGCTCGGCATGGCGCTCTTCGGCGCCGACAGCGCCGTCTGGTGGCGGGCATCGACGGCGCTCGCCGGAACGGTCGCGGTGTTCCTGATGACGATGGTCGGCCGGCGCCTGTTCCGCTCGACGCTCGTGGCCGTGATCGCCGGGCTCCTGCTCGCGATCGACGGCAATGCGATCGTCATGAGCCGGGTCGCGCTCCTCGACAACTGGGTCATGCTCTTCTGCCTGCTCGGCTTCTGGTTCGTGCTCCTCGATCGATCCGCGACCGAGTCGCGGCTCCGCGAACGCGTCGCCGCGATGCGGGCGGGCGGCGGGGAGCCGCACTGGGGGCCGGTGATCTGGGCCAGACCGTGGGTCGTCGCAGCGGGCGTCGCGTTCGGCGCCGCGACCGCGGTGAAATGGTCGGGACTCTACTTCGTCGCCGCCTTCGGCCTCTACCTCGTGCTCGTCGACGCGATGGCGAGACGCCGGGCCGGGCTCGGCTTCTGGGTCGAGGGCGCCCTGTTCAAGCAGGCGCCCGCGACCTTCGTCCTGCTCGTCCCCGTCGCGTTCGTGGTGTACCTGGCCTCCTGGACGGGATGGCTCGTCACCGACGGCGGGTACTACCGCGGCTGGGCCGACGAACCGGGCAACGCCGCGACCGGCTTCTGGTCGTGGGTGCCGCACTCGCTCCAGAGCCTCTGGCACTACCACCAGGCGGCGTACGGCTACCACGTCGGCGTCGCCTCGCCGCACCCCTGGCAGGCGAATCCGCTGACGTGGCCCATCGCATCGCGGCCGACGAACATGTACTTCGCCTCGACGACCGACGGATCGGGCGGGTGCGGCCAGGCGGAGTGCTGGTCCTCGATCATGGGCATCCCGAACCCGATCATCTGGTGGGCCGCGACGCTCGCCGCCGTCTACCTCGTGTACCGCTTCGCCCGGTACCGCGAGTGGACGGCCGGCCTGATCCTCGTCGGCGTCGCCGCCGGCTACCTGCCCTGGCTCATGTACCTCGGCCGCACGGTGTTCCAGTTCTACACGATCGCCTACGAGCCGTACGTGCTGCTCGCGCTCGCCGCCGTGATCGGGCTCGTGCTCGGGCGTCCCGACGATCCCACGTGGCGGCGACAGCAGGGCCTCGCGACGGTCGGGGTGTTCCTCGGCGTCGCCATCGCGGTGTCGATCTTCTTCCTCCCCCTCTGGACGGCCGTGCCCGTCACACCGGACTTCCGCCAGCTGCACTTCTGGTTGCCGGGGTGGGGGTGAGCGGCACCGGCGAGTCGGGCGGCGCCAGCGGCGCGCCCGTCGATGCGGGCGGCGCGCTGCGCCGGTGGGGCGAGCGGATGCCGGGCCTCGCCGTGGCGGCGGCGGCCGCCGCGTTCGCCTGGCTGGTCCACCTCGCGATCCCGGTCGTGCCGCTCCTCACGGTCGCCGTCGCGGCGGGTATCGTCGCCGGGCAGCTCCCGCCGCTGCGCCCCGCCCTCGACGGCGTGCTGAAGCCGGGCCTCGGCTTCTCCGCGCGGACGCTCCTCCGCGCCGGCATCGTGCTCCTCGGCCTGAAGCTGAGCCTCGCCGACATCGCCGGGCTCGGCTGGATCACGATCGGCACGACGGTGGCGGTGGTCGTCCTCACGTTCTTCGGCACGGTCGCACTCGGCCGGGCGATGCGCCTGCCCGGCCACGAACCGCTGCTCGTCGCGAGCGGCTTCGCGATCTGCGGCGCCTCGGCGATCGGCGCGATGGCGGCCAGCGTGCGGGCGCGAGACGATGAGCAGGCCCGCCCGGTCGCGCTCGTGACGCTGTGCGGCACGCTCGCGATCGCGGTGCTGCCGGCGCTGTGGCATCCGCTCGGCCTCTCGGCGACGCAGTTCGGCCACTGGGTCGGGGCGGGTGTGCACGACGTCGGCCAGGTCGTCGCGACCGCGCAGATCGCGGGCGCGTCGGCGCTCGCCGTCGCGGTGGTCGTGAAGCTCACGCGCGTGCTGCTGCTCGCCCCGATGGTCGCGATCGCCGCGGGCGTCGAGCGACGACGTTCGCCGGATGCCGCAGGCCCGCGCCCCGCGATCGTGCCGCTCTTCATCGTGGGCTTCCTCGTCGCGGTGGTGGCGCGCACGTTCCTGCCCGTGCCCGAGGCCGTCCTCGAGGCGGCCGATCTCGTGCAGACGACGCTGCTCGCGATGGCGCTGTTCGCGTTGGGCGCGTCCATCCGGGTGGCGGCCCTGCTGCACACCGGATGGCGGGCGCTCGTCACCGGGCTGGCGTCGTGGGTGCTCGTCGCCACGCTCGCGTACGGGGCGGTGCTGCTGGGCTGAACCGCCGCAGCACCGCCCGACCGAGGGGTCAGGCCGGCTGGGCGCCAGCGCCGCCACGGGCCGCGCCGGCGTCAGCATCCGCAGCCGCGCGAGCCGCGGCATCCGTCTCGTCGTCGCCGCCGCGGATGCGGATCGCGACCTTGCCCCGGACACTGCCCGACGCGAGCCTCGCGAGCGCCTCGGCCGCGCGGTCCAGCGGGAACACCTCGTCGACGACGGGCCGCAGCTCCCCCGACTCGGCGTACGCGCGGAGCGTGTCGAGGTCGTCCCCGCTCCGACGTGCCGCGAGCGACCGGAGGCGTCGCCGCGTGAACGGCGACCGGAGCGTCGCGGCCGCCATGCGCGGCAGCGGCCCGAGCGTGCGCGAGCCGGTGCCGGCCGACAGCACGAGCGTGCCGAGCGGCGCGAGCACCCGCGTGAGGGCGCCGATCGACTGCGCGGCGACGAGGTCGATCACGACGTCGTACCTCGCAGCGTCCTCCGCGACATCCTGGGTGCGGTGGTCGATCACGCGGGTCGCACCGGCCGAGCGCACGTGGTCGGCCTTGGCGCCGCTCGCGACGCCCGTGACCGTCGCGCCCATCGCGACCGCGAGCTGCACGGCGTACGTGCCGACGCCGCCCGACGCGCCGATGACGAGCACCCGGTCTCCGGGTCGGACGCCGGCGAGCCGGAGCGCCTGCAACGCGGTCGTGCCGGAGACCGGGATGACGGCGGCGTGCACGTCGTCGAGGTTTGCCGGCGCGCGCCGGACGAAACGCGCGTCGACGACGGCGGTCTCGGCGAACCCGGCCTGGTCGGACTCCGCGAACACGCGGTCGCCGACCGCGACGGTCGTGACGCCCTCGCCGACCGCGCTGACGACTCCGGTGATGTCGCGGCCGACGGGTCGCTTCGGTCGCTTCCAGCCGAACGCGGCGCGCAGGACGAGCGGCTCGCCGCGCATGATCCACACGTCGCCGGCGTGGACGCCCGCCGCGTGCACCGCGATCGCGACTCGACCGCGGCCGGGCGGGCCGGGCTCGGGGACGTCGCCGACGGCCAGCACCTCGGGGCCGCCGTAGCCGTTCTGGATGAGCGCCCTCATGACGCCGACACCTCCTCGTGGGGGTACTGGAAGACGTCGTCGAGCGGCACCCCGAACACCCGGGCGATCTGAAAGGCCATCTCGAGGGAGGGCGAGTAGCGCCCCTGCTCGATGGCGATGACGGTCTGACGGGTGACGCCGAGCCGGTCGGCGAGTTCGGCCTGCGTCATCTCGCCGTGGCGGAAGCGCAGCGATCGGATGTCGTTCGTGACCCGGGTCGGCTTCACCATGCGGGCACCCCCCGGCGGTACATGGCGAGCTTCGCGAGGCTCGCGAGCACGGCGGACAGCACGAAGCCGAGGTAGATCGCGTTCGCGATCCAGAACCAGTGCACCTGGAGCATCGCGAGGACCAGCGCGCCGATGCTCGCGATCACGACGAGCGAGTTGCCCACCTGCTCGCCGGCGCGGTCGATCTGCTTGTCGCGCACGTCGGCGCGGCGGCTCTCGCTCGGCGTGATGATCTCGATCAGGATGCGGCCGACGATGCCGAGCACGATCGCGCCGCCGATGGTCCAGAGCATGGGGATCGCGTAGTCGGCCTGATCGACGGGTGTGCCCGCGGCGAGCTGGGACAGCACGAGCCAGAGGTAGACCCCGTAGGTCACGATCGCGACCACGAGGAACGACCACGTGCCCTTCTCCTCGTACGACATGCGCTTCCTCCGATGTGAAGAATGTTTGACATGGTCAGTGTCAACCTTTCTCGACATGATGTCAAGCATTCTTTACAGAACGGATGTCGCGGGCTCGCGGCGCGGCCTCGGCCCGGGCGGTCGCGACCGCGCGCTCCCCGACCGAGCATCGAGTGGATGCCATCCGCACCGCTCAGCGCCCGCAACGGTGCGGATGGCATCCTCTCGACGCAGCGCGCGTGCGGCGCGACGCGGCGCCGGTCGCCGGACAGGACGCTCGGCGGGACCGCGGCGGAGCGCGGCGCGGCGCGCCGTCGCCCTTCGACTAGTGGTCGGCGCCGCCGACGAGCTTCAGGCCCACGACGCAGCCGACGAGACCCGCGATGAGCGCGAGGCGCGCCCACGAGACATCCGTCTCACCGGTGACCATCGCCCAGATCACCGTGAGGGCCGCGCCGATGCCGACCCAGACCGCGTACGCCGTCCCGACGGGGATGCCGCGCATCGCCCAGGCGAGCCCGCCCATGGAGAGCACGAGCGCAACCCCGAACACGATCGACGGCCAGAGCTTCGTGAAGCCCTCGGACTTGCCGAGGGCGGTTGCCCAGACGGCCTCGAGCACACCGGAGACGATGAGGACGATCCACGACATGACGACACTCCTTCGGCCAGTCTTGTCGCGTTCCGGGTACTGGGTTCCCTCGTCCGGGGCCGCCGTCGGGCGACCTGCCCTCAGGCTAGCAACCGGGCCTGATCAGGCCCTGTGCAGCCTCTTCAGCGGCCCGCGAGGCCGGTCGGCGATCCGCCCGCCGCGATCGCGCGATCGGCGGCGAACCGCGCCGGCGCCGGCCCCGAGCCGTCGGCGAGGTCGGCGAGGATCCGCCCGACGACCGGGGTGAACTTGAACCCGTGCCCCGAGAATCCGGCGCCGACGACGATCGGCCCGATCCGGTCGAGCACGAAGTGCTCGTCGGGCGTGGTCGTGTAGGTGCAGCTGATCGGCGTCACCGCGTCGGCATCGACCCCGGGCAGCCAGTCGCGCGCGTAGCGCTGCAGGTCGGCGAGCTGGTCGGGCACGGGCCGGAAGTCGCGCGCGTCGGGGTCGACGACGGGGCCGACCCCGTGCCATCCGGCCTTGACGCCCTCACCCGGCGTCAGCATGCCGTAGACGGGCGAGCGCCAGTAGCCGTAGCCCTCGGCGGCCGAGCCCGGGAAGTGGTTGTAGCTCGGCCACGGCATCGCCGCGTCGCGCACCGCGAAGTGCGCGGGCCCCTCCTGGGTGACGACGAGCGGCGGCAGCGCGAGCCCGCCGACGAGCTTCGTCGTCCAGGCGCCGAGCGTCACGACTGCCGTCCGGGCCTCGAACGTCTCCTCGACGCCCTCGTCGGTGACGGATGCCACGCGCACGCCATCCTCGCCGAGCGGCTCGATCCGCGTCGCCCGGGTGCGGTGCCGCACGTCGGCTCCGGCCCCGGCCGCCGTCGCGTGCAGCGCCGCGATCGTGGCATCCGCGTTCACCCGACCCGCCCGCTCGTTGAACAGCACCCTCGTGTCGAAGCGGATGCCGGGCCAGCGGCGCGATGCCTCCTCGACGGGCAGGAACTCGGCCGGGATGCCGACCGCGGCGAGGGCGGCGTGGACGGCGTCGAAGTGGGCGGCCGGTCCGTGGTTCGCGACCCCGACGAGCTCGAGGAGCGGTGTTCCCGACTCAGCCTCGAGCTCGCGCCAGAGCGGCATCGCCTCCACGAGCATCGCGACGTAGGCGGGGTCGGCGTAGCCGACGTTGAAGTTCCGAGAGGCGCCGTGCGAGGCGCCGTTGCGGTGCCCGGGCTCGTACCGCTCGAGGAGCACGACCTCACGGCCGCGGCGCGCGAGCTGCCACGCGGTCGCGGCGCCCATCGCGCCGCCGCCGACGACGACGGTCTCGACGTGCGTGACGCCGCTCATCGCGATGCCGCCGTCACAGGGGCCGGACGGTTGTCGTCAGGATCGGCGGGTGCGCGATCCCCGACACCCGCCGATCCTGACGACATCCCGATCGAAGCCACCTCGCGGAAATGCTCGACGACCGGGAAGGGGTCGTAGAACCCGTGCAGCAGCTCGCGCCAGCGCGCGTACCCGGGCGAGCCGCGGAAGCCCGGGTCGTGGTCCTCGAGGCGCTCCCAGCGCACGAGTAGCAGGTACTCGTTCGGCGTCTCCACCGACCGCGACAGTGCGAGGTCGACGAAGCCCGGCATGGACGAGATGATCGGCCTCGCCTCGGCGAACGCCGCTTCGAAGGCGGCCTCTCGGCCGGGGACGACGGGGAGGATCGCGTGCTCGAGGATCACGGGCACACGCTACCGCGCGTCGATGGCAGCCGCTCGCGCAGGATTGGCAGCCGCCGGCGACGCCGAAGCGCCGCCGCCGCGTCACCATGGAGCCATGGACCTCGACGACCTCACCGCCCTCATCGTGATCGACGTGCAGCAGGGCTTCGACGACCTCGACTACTGGGGCGCGCGCGACAACCCCGATGCCGAGGCGAACATCGGACGCCTCGTCCGGGCATGGGCGGATGCCGAGCGGCCGATCGTGCTCGTCCGCCACGACTCGCGCGAGCCCGGCTCCCCACTCGCGGCGGGCACGTCGGGGAACGCCCTGAAGCCCGTCGTCGCCGACGCCCCGCACGACCTGTTCGTGACCAAGCACGTCAACTCGGCCTTCTACGGCGAACCCGACCTGCACGCCTGGCTCGGCGAGCGCGGCATCCGCCGGCTCGTGGTCTGCGGCATCCAGACGAACCAGTGCGTGGAGACGACGGCCCGCATGGCGGGCAACCTCGGCTACGACGTGGTCCTCCCGATCGATGCGACGCACACCTTCGAGATGGCCGGGCCCGGCGGCATCCGCCTCACCGCGGCCGAGCTCGCGCGGGCGACCGCCGTGAACCTCGACGGCGGCGGATTCGCCCGGGTCGTCGCGACCGACGACGTGCTCGGCGCCTAGCTCGGCTCGGCCGCGGCATCCGTTGCCTCGCGTTACGGCGACGAGCGGATGCCACGGCCCACCGGACTACCGTGTCCCCATGGCAGACCGCGAATACGGCTTCAAGACCCGCGCCATCCACGCGGGCAACATCCCCGACGCCGAGGCGGGCGCCCGCGCGCTCCCGATCTACCAGTCGAGCGCGTTCGTCTTCGACGACACGGCGGATGCCGCTGCGCGCTTCGCGCTGCAGAAGTACGGCAACATCTACTCGCGCCTGGCGAACCCGACGGTCGCGGCGTTCGAGGAGCGCGTGGCGAGCCTCGAGGGCGGGCTCGGCGCGGTCGCAACGGCGAGCGGCCTGTCGGCGCAGTACATCACCTTCGCGAGCCTCGCGGGCACGGGCGACCACATCGTCGCGTCCGCCAACCTGTACGGCGGTTCGATCACCCAGCTGGATGTCACGCTCCGCCGTTTCGGCATCGAGACGACGTTCATCCGCTCGTCCGACCCGGCCGACTACGCGCCCGCGATCACCGAGCGCACGAAGGCGATCTTCGTCGAGACGATCGCGAACCCGTCGGGCGAGATCGCCGACCTCGAGGGTCTCGCCGATGTCGCGCACGCGCACGGCATCCCGCTCATCGTCGACTCCACGATCGCGACGCCGTACCTCAACCGCCCGATCGAATGGGGTGCCGATCTCGTGACGCACTCGGCGACGAAGTTCCTCGGCGGGCACGGCACGACCCTCGGCGGCGTGGTCGTCGAGTCGGGCCGGTTCGACTGGCACTCCGAGAAGTTCCCGCTGTTCGGCGAGCCCGTGCCGAGCTACGGCGGGCTGCAGTGGTCGGGCAACTTCGGCGAGTACGCATTCCTCACGCGCCTGCGCGCCGAGCAGCTGCGCGACATCGGGCCGGCGCTCGCGCCGCACTCGGCGTTCCTCCTCGCCCAGGGCGTCGAGACCCTGCCGTACCGCATCCAGGCGCACATCGACAACGCCCGTCAGGCGGCCGAGTGGCTCGACGCCGACCCCCGCATCGAGCGCGTGTTCTGGGCCGGCCTGCCCGACCACCCGCATTTCGAGCGCGCCGCGAAGTACCTGCCGAAGGGGCCGGGCTCGGTGTTCAGCTTCGAGGTGAAGGGCGGCCGCGAGGTCGGCCAGAAGCTCATCGAGTCGGTGAACCTCGCGAGCCACCTCGCCAACATCGGCGACGCGAAGACGCTGATCATTCATCCCGCGTCGACCACGCACGCCCAGCTCACCGACCGGCAGCTCGTCGACGCGGGCGTGCTGCCCGGCGTCGTGCGCCTCTCGGTCGGCATCGAGGACGTCGAGGACATCATCGCCGACCTCGACCAGGCCCTGACCGCCGCGACGCGCGACCGCGTCCTGACCGCCGTGGGAGGCGTCCGATGAGCATCGCGAGCGAGACCGAGGCTGCCGGGGCCGCGCCCGGCGGTGTCGTGACCGAGTCGGATGCCGCGGCATCCGACGTCGAGACCGTGCGCCTCGTCAACGGCCTCTCGTGCGAGCTCCCCGCGAGCTCCCCGCTGGCGAAGCTGCTGAAGTCGCAGCGCACGTGGATCGGGCCCGACGCTAGGGCGCGCCTCCGCATCCTGAACGCCGCGACGTCGGTCGCGATCGTCGGTGCCTCGCCCAAACCGCAGCGCTCGAGCTACTTCGTGGGCACCTACCTGCAGCAGTCGAGCGACTACCGCGTCTACTTCGTGAACCCGAACGAGACCGAGATCCTCGGACAGCCGGCCTACGCGAGCCTGACGGACCTGCCCGAGGTTCCGGACATCGTCGTGGTGTTCCGGCGCGGCAGCGACATCCCGTCGGTCGTCGACGAGGTCGTCGCGGCGGGCGCGAAGACGATCTGGGTGCAGCTCGGCATCTGGAACGAGCAGGCGGCGTACTACGGCGAGGAGCAGGGCCTCACGGTCGTCATGGACCGCTGCGTCAAGGTCGAGCACGCCCGCTTCCACGGCGGCCTGCACCTGCTGGGCTTCGACACCGGCCAGATCACGAGCCGTCGCGGCGGTCGCTGAGGCCGTTGGGCGGCGGGCTCGCACCCGCGTCGCCGCCGCCGTCGAATTCGGCGCGCAGGTACCTCGGCGCCTGGACGCGCCAGGCCTCGGTGACGAGCTCGGCGAGATGGTCGCGGTCGATTCCGGCCATGCGGAATGCGACCTTGGGCTCGCCCCAGCTCGTGGTGGTGCGGAGGAACACGTCGGGTGCCATCTGGACGAGCGCGAGGGCATCGACGGGATCGGCGACCTTCACCCCGACCACCGGTTCGGCCGCGATGATCTCGCGCATGTCGGCCGGGATGCTGGGCCACGGATGACACTCCCACGCGTACAGCTTCCGGCGGACGAACCACGCGGCGCCGCCCGTCGTCGCGCGCTCCTCGCTGCCGGGCAGCTCGACGGCGATGCGCCGGAGGTCGTCGAGGGTGGCCACGCCTCGAGGCTACGCCGCCCCACCGTCAGGAGCGCGGCCGGGTCGGACCGGTGCGCCTTCAGGCGGCAGGCGCCGTCGCGACCCCCGCGCCGCCGCTCGCGCCCGGCACGTCCAGCCCGTAGGCGAGGATGTGCACCGGCGTGCCGTCCGGCCGCTCGAACGTGAACTCGCGGTCCTCGAGCCGCGCGAAGCCCATGCGCTCGTAGAGGCGGCGGGCAGAGCCCATCTGCTCGCCCGTGTTCAGCACGACCCGACGGATTCCGCGACTCGCGGCGAGGGCGAGGATGTGCCGCACCATGGCCTCTCCGACGCCGCGCCCGCGCGCGGCCGCAGCGACGCCGAGGAACCGGAAGTCGAGCTCGTCCTCGTACCGCGCGACGGCCGACATGCGCCGACCCGGCCGCGGCACGGTCACGGTGCCGAGCGGCTCGCCGCTCGAGGCATCCGCCGCGACCCAGACCTCGTGCTCGCGCGCTCGATCACCCACGGCCTCGATCTCGTCGAGGTACGCCTCGGTGAGCTCGTAGTCGCCGGCGTACGCGTCGCGGACGAGCCGGCCGACGCGCGGAGCCTCGTCGTCACGCATGCGTCGCAGCACCACGCCGTCGGCGGTCGAGCCGGGCGTGCGGAAGGTCGGAATGGCGTCGGTCGTGGGCATCCGAACCAGCTTAGGCGGCGCCACCTGTGCTCTCACCGAGCGCCGTGGCGCAGGTGTCCGGGAACGAGCGCGGCCGGGGACCGTACGATCCCCGGCCGCCCCGGATCCGCGAATCTGCCGTCAGGACGCGAGTCCCTCCTGCCACTCGATCAGGTCGCCGATCTTCGCGACGAGCACCTCGTCCTGCAGCCCGTGGGCCTTGCCCTCGGCCTGGCGGAGGATGGCGACGGCCGTCGCGTGGTCGCCGGCGTCGGCAGCCAGCTGGGCCTCGGCGAGGTAGTCGCCGACTCCGCTGCCCAGCATCTCGGTGCGCTTCGAACCGTCGGCGAGCCCGTCGAGCACGCCGCCGACCTCGGTGAAGGTGACGCAGTCGCCGCCGCCCTCGACGACCCCGGCGGTCCATTCGATGCCCCCGAGGATGTGGCTGAGGAAGATCGGGTCCGACCAGGCGGCGTCCACGTGCCCGGCGCCCTCGTACCAGGAGCGGCCGCCCTCGAAGTTGTGGCACCACGCGATCGGGTGGTCCTCGCCCATGCGGCCGCTGCCCGGGTTGTACGTCGACTCGTCGAGCGTGATGAGCACGTGCACGTCATCGCGCGGGTTCGTCGTGAAGTTGTACCACTCGTCGAACCGGACCCACTCGGTGGGCAGCATCTCCGTCGACGGATGCGTCGGGCTCTCGACCCGCATGGTCGCCGTCTGCTGCGCCGGGTGGTTCCGGAAGCGGGCTCCGCCGCCCGTGAGCTCGCTGTACCAGGGCACCGTGTGCATGGAGTCCGTCGCGGCGTGCAGGCCGACGTAGCCGCCGCCGGCCCTGATGTATCCCTGGAAGGCCGCGAGCTCGGTGTCGTTCAGCAGGCGCGGGCGGTTGGGGTCGAGGTTGTTCGTCGCGTCGACCGGCGAGGCGAAGATGATCGTCGCGTACTTCGACAGGTCATCGGCGGTCGTGAACGGCGAGCTCGGGAGGGTCAGCGCCGGCTGGCCGGGCGAGCTTCCCTGGGGCGGATCCCAGACGTCGACCTCGAAGCCGTGCTCGGCGCCGAGGGCGATGATCGCGTTCGTGGTGTCGTCGATGTGCGAGTGGCGGAACCCCAGCGTTTCACCGACGACCAGGACCTGGTAGTCGTCGTCGGCGTGCGCGGGCGCCGCGGCGATGCCGAGCGTGAGTGTGAGGCCGGCGGCGCAGAGCCCCGTGACGGCGAGCTTGGCAGGTTGCTTCATGGGTCGTTCTCCCCTTCGAGTGGACCGTTCGGGTGCCGCCGCACCGCCGAATATGTTGCGGCAGGCGACATATCGCGTGTCCGACACTATTGCCGCAATCGGGGGTTGTCAATGCCATTCGTCGATACTTGTCCGCGTCCCACACATCTTTTGCATTCTCAGCGTTAAAAGCGACGTTCGGGGCCGTCGCGGTGCATTCCGCCGGATGGGAACCGATCACGCGCACGATCCTTCGAAGCGACGGCGAATCCCTGCGCGTGCTGCGACGTAGCCTTGAGGGGTGACAGCGTTCGTCTCAGCCCTCGACCTGTTCTCGATCGGCGTCGGCCCCTCGAGTTCGCACACGGTCGGACCCATGCGGGCCGCACGGATCTTCGTCGACGGGCTCGCCGACGACGGGCGCCTCGACCGCGTGCGGCGCGTCACCTGCTCGCTCTACGGCTCGCTCGGCGCGACCGGGCTCGGGCACGGCACGCCCGATGCCGTGATCGCGGGCCTCGGCGGCCTCGCCCCGCACGACTGCGACCCCGACGACGTCCGCAGTGCGTGGACAAGGCTCGGCGACGGCGACGAGGTCCTCCTCGCCGGTCGCCACCCGGTCCGGATGTCGCAGGCCGACGTGTCGCTGGAGCCGCGCACGCGCCTGCCCGGCCATCCGAACGCGCTCACCCTGCAGGCGTGGGGCGACGACGACGCGCTGCCGCTCGCCGAGGAGACGTACTACTCGGTCGGCGGCGGGTTCATCCGTCGCGACGGCGACGCGCCCGAGCAGGCCGAGGCCCTGCGGCATCCGCTCCCCTACTCGAGCGCGGCCGAGCTGCTCGCCCTCTGCGAGCAGCACGGCGTCAGCCTCTGCGACATCTCGTGGCGCAACGAGGTCGCGGTGCACGGCGAGGAGGGCATCGTCGCGGGTCTCGACGCGATCTGGGACGCGATGGCCGAGTGCGTCGCCCACGGCCTGGCGACCGAGGGCACGCTGCCCGGGGGCCTCCGCGTGAAGCGGCGCGCCCCCGAGGTACGCCGCCGCCTGGAGGAGTACGACCGCGACGAGCACGTTCGCGATACGTCGACCGAGTGGCTGCACGCGTTCGCGCTCGCCGTCAACGAGGAGAACGCGTCGGGCGGCCGCGTCGTGACCGCACCGACGAACGGCGCGGCCGGCATCATCCCCGCCGTCGGCCATTACTACCTGAAGTACGTGCCGGGCGCAGACCGCGAGGGCATCCGCCGGTACCTGCTCACCGCGTCGGCGATCGCGAGCCTGGTCAAGAAGAACGCATCGATCTCAGGCGCAGAGGGCGGATGCCAGGCCGAGGTCGGCTCCGCCTGCGCGATGGCCGCGGGCGGGCTGTGCGCCGTGCTCGGCGGCACGCCGGCGCAGATCGAGAACGCCGCGGAGATCGCGATGGAGCACCACCTCGGGCTCACGTGCGACCCGGTCGCCGGGCTCGTCCAGGTGCCGTGCATCGAGCGCAACGCGATCGCGGCCTCGACCGCGGTGTCGGCCGCTCGCCTCGCACTGCACGGCGACGGCACGCACGTCGTCTCGCTCGACACCGTGATCGAGACGATGCGCCAGACCGGCATCGACATGATGTCGAAGTACAAGGAGACGAGCGAGGGCGGCCTCGCGGTGAACGTCATCGAGTGCTGAACTGGCCGTGTCCCCCGGATGGGTCGCTTCCGGCGCGACCCGCGATTCTGGGAAGGTAGCCGGGTGGACCCGAACATCGACCCCGGCCTGCTCGGCGGCATGTCCGCCGCCGCCCTCATCATCGGCTCGCTCATCTACCTGGCGTTCATCGCGCTGAGCCTCTGGATCGGCTACCTGATCATCAAGGCGGCGGTGCGCAACGGACTCCGCGAGCACACGCTGTGGCTCGAACAGCGCCGCGGCCCGTTGCGCTGAGCCGCTTCGCGCGCCCGACGCGACGGTTGCGACCCCGCTCCTGCGCGCCGCGACCTCCGGCGCCCGTGTCCCCCTAACAGGCGCATTCGACGACCAGCGCGCCCGTCTCGACGTTCGTCAACGTGTCGACCGCCCGCCGTTCGCGACCGCCGTCGCGATCGACCTCGAACCCCTCGCGCACCCAGTACTCGAAGCCGCCGAGCATCTCCTTCACCGGATGGCCGAGGCTCGCGAAGGCGAGCGCCGCGCGCGTGGCGCCGTTGCAGCCCGGTCCCCAGCAGTAGACGACGACGGGCATGCCCGGCGCGAACCGCTCCGGAGCGACCTCCGCGACCCGCCGGCCCGGCAGGTGGACGGCGCCGGGGATGCGACCGGCCGCCCACGCGGCCTCGCTCCGCGTGTCGACGAGCACGAAGCCGGGGTCGGATGCCGCGAGCGCAGCCGCGACGTCGGACACGTCGGTCTCGACGCCGAGTCGTGCGCGGAAGTGCCGCACGGCTTCGTCCGGCGAGGCGACGTGGGCGAAGAGCCCGCCGACGGATGGCGCGGCAGCGGCGGGCACGGGAGCGGTCGCGTTCGTCATGCTCCGATGCTCGCACCGGATGCGCCGGGTTGCGGGTGCGAATCCGGCCTGCCGTGCGCGACATCCCGCCAGGTCGGAAGCGACCGCGCGCCGGGCCCGACCTCAGGCGCCCCGGAAGAACGCCCCGATCGCCGCGCCGAGTGCGGCGAGGTCATCGACGTGCGCGAGTTCCCTGGCCGAGTGCATCGACAGCAGCGGCGGCCCGACGTCGACGGTGCGGATCCCGAGCCGGGTCGCCGTCAGCGGTCCGATGGTCGAGCCGCAGGGGATCGCGTTGTTCGACACGAACTCCTGGGTCGACACGCCGGCCGCACGGCACGCGGCGGCCCAGAGCGCTGCACCCGCGGCATCCGTCGCATAGCGCTGGTTCGCGTTGAGCTTCAGCAGCGGTCCCCCGCCCAGCACCGGACGGTTCACGGGGTCGTGGCGCTCGGGGTAGTTCGGGTGCACGGCGTGGCCGGCGTCGCTCGAGACATGCCATGACGCGGCGAACGCACGACGACGGTCCTCCACGCCCGCGCCGAGGCCGGCGCCGATCCGGGCGAGCACGTCCTCGAGGAACGGCCCGCTCGCGCCCGAACGCGACTCGGAGCCGAGTTCCTCGTGGTCGAACGCGGCGAGCACGCTGATGTGGCCCGCGTCCGCGGGGGCGTCGAGGATGGCGGTGAGCCCCGCGTGAACCGAGGTCAGGTTGTCCATCCGTCCCGAGGCGAGGAACACGTCGCCTCGGCCGAACCGACCGGGCTCCGCTGCGTCGACCACATGCACGTCGTGGCCGACCACCTCCTCGGCGTCGATGCCGGCGATCCCGGCGAGGTGCCCGACGACATCGGCGGGGTCTCCCATCGTCTCGACCCCCCAGATCGGTTGCACGTGACGCTGCTTGTCGAGCGTGAGTCCGTCGTTGTTGACCCCGCGGTCGAGGTGCACCGCGAGCTGCGGGATCCGCAGGAGGGGACCGGTCGCGACCAGGTGGGTCTCGCCGTCGCGGGTCGCGAGGCGGCCGGCGAGGCGCAGCTCCCGGTCGAGCCACGAGTTGAGCAGCGGGCCGCCGTAGACCTCGACGTTCGCCTGGGAGAGCCCGGCGGCGGCACTCGACGGGTTCGGCTTGAGCTTGAACGACGGCGAGTCGGTGTGCGCGCCGAGGATGCGGAACGGCGTCGTCGCGGTCGCCCCCTCGGGCTGGACCCACGCGATCACCGCGCCGTCGCGCACGACCACCCGACGCCCCGGCCCGCTCGGCCAGGCGTCGAGCTCGTCGAGCCGTTCGAAGCCGGCGTCCGCGAGCCGCCGAGCGGCCTCCTCGGCCGCGTGGTACGACGACGGCGATGCCGTCACGAACGCGGTGAAGTCCTCGATGTACGCGTCGACGTCAGGGGTGCCCATCCCTCCATCTTGGCAAACCCGAGCGGATGCCCCGGACCGGCCCACGCATCCGACGCGGCCGCGCCGGCGGATCGGCCGCTCAGGCGAAGCGGATGGTCGCCTGCAGCCTCGCGCGGATCTCCATGACATCCGCTCCGCCGAGGACGGGCGAGCCGGGGATGCCCTCGCGGATCGCGCTCGCGAGCCGCGACCGACGCACGAGCACGGCCGCCGCGCCGCGCACCGAGCCGCCGACCTCGAGCGGGACGCGCGCGTACTCGTCGGGCACGACCACGACCAGTGCGGTGGGTTTCACGCGCGCCGGCCGGGTCACTGCCTTCGCACGCGCCGCGAGCAGCCGGATGGGCCGCTCACCCGCGAGCGCCTCGCCGACCAGCTCGCCGCGCTTGAACGCGACCGGGCCGCCCCAGTCCTCCGATTGGATGGCGATGAGCCCGGTCGGACCGAGGACGAGGTGATCGAGCTTGGGCGGGAAGCCGGGCCCCGCGGCATCCGTCGCGATGTCGTGCCACACCGTGTAGGCGATGCCGAGCGTCGCGAGCGCGCGGGCGGTCTCCTCCTCGGCGAGCGCGTCGGCCAGCACGTGACGGATGTCGCGCGGCGCCGAGCGCACGAGCGACGGGTCGTACGGGTCGTCCAGGGTCACGCCGCGGCCCGCCCACTCGCGGATCAGGGCGAGGTAGCGTTCGCGCGTCCACCCACCGGGATGTCCGTAGGCTCGCGCCATCGGCCGCGAGTCCCGACGAGGTCGCGGCGCGGCGGGCGCCCAGGCCTCGTGCTGGGGCTCGGCCATGCCGCCGCCCGAACCGCGGTCGAACGCCGCGCGCGCCTCCGGCGTGCCGACGAGCTCCCAGGCGCGCTGGACCGCATGGAAGCGCACCGCATCGCCGCCCGTGTCGGGGTGGGCGTGCCGCAGCGCCCGACGGTACGCGAGGCGCAGCGCCGCAGCATCCGCATCGGAGGAGACGCCGAGCACCTCGTAGGGCGAATCGGACAGTGGGGAGTCGGGCATGGGCTCGCTTTCGGTGGCAGCCACGAGGATACCGCCGTCGTCGGGGATCTCGCCGTGCGCCGCCTCCGAGGTCGATCAGTCGACGACCGGGCGCAGCATGCCGCCCGCGACGAGTTCTCGCGTCGCCGGCGCGAGTTCGTCCCAGAGTTCGGCGCGATCCACCTCGAGCAGGTCGGCGATCGCGTCGACGAGCACGCCGAGCGGCAGTTCGCCGTCGGACGCGCCCACGAGCGCGGCGAGCCCGGTGCCGGCGTCGACGACCCGGCCGAAGCCGCCGCCCTGCCGGAGCAGGATCACCGTCGGCTGCTCGGCGCCCGGCCAGTGGTGGCGTTCCTCGGTCACGTCCCCGGCGACCGCGAGCCGAACGCTGCGGAACGCGTCGTCGTCGAGCGCCGCGACGAGGTCGGATGCCGCGAGGCACGCCTCGAGGTGCACCGCGAGTCCGCCGGCGGCGTCGCCGAGCGGTCCGTGCAGTCGTTCGGCACGTGCGAGCGTCGACCCGCCTGCCCCGGCCGGACGGCGGAGGAGCACGTAGCCGAAGCCCACCGACTCGACCCCGCGGTCGGCGAAGTCCTCGAGCCACGCAGCATGCAGCGACTCGAACTCCGGCGTGCCCGGTCTCGTCCCGCCGTCGCGGATCCACGTCTCGGCGTACTCACTCGGGTCCTGGCGCTCGCGCTCGACGATCCAGTACTCGAGACCGGCGTCGGCGGCCCAGCCGGCGATGCGTTCGAGCCCGTCGGCGAGCTCGTCGCCCTCGCGCCGGTACTCCCAGTTGCCGAGCAATTGTGCGATGCCGCCGGGCGTCAGGTGATCGACCGCGCCGCGCACGACGGCCTCGACGATCGCATCGCCGACCAGGCCGCCGTCACGGTACTCGTACGCGGGGACGCCCTCGCGACGCGGGGTGATCACGAACGGCGGATTCGAGACGAGGCGATCCACGCGCTCGTCGCCGAGCGGCTCGTAGAGGCTGCCGAGGCGGAAGTCGATGCCGTCGAGGCGGTTGAGTCGAGCGTTCAGACGGGCGAAGTGCAACGCCCGCTCCGAGATGTCGCTGGCGATGACGCGCTCGCTGAACCGTGACGCGTGCATCGCCTGGATGCCGCAGCCCGTGCCGAGGTCGAAGGAGGTCGCGCTCGGCCGCTGCAGCAGGAGGCCGCTGAGCGTCATCGACGCGCCGCCGACGCCGAGCACGTACTCCTCGGGAAGCGCGCCCCCGGTCGCCAGTTCGCCCGGGTCGGACGCGATCCACCACTCGCCCGGGCCTGCGGCATCCGTGAAGGCATACGGTCGCAGGTCGATGCGCGGCACCGCGCGGTCGCCGTCGAGTCGCACGAGGCCGAGCGCTTCCGCGCGCTCGAGGCCGAGGCCGGGCAACGCCGCGGCGAGGTCGGCGGATGCGACGGGGACGCCCAGCACGAAGCATCGCACGAGCGTCGCGAGCGGGAGCTCGTCGGGCTGCACGTTCGCGAGCGCATGCAGGGCGGGAACGCGGTGCCCGCGCCGGAGGGCGGCACCCGGGTGGGTGGATGTCGCGGCGGCGGCGCGCTCCCACATCGCCTCGATGCCCGCGACGGCGTACCCGGCGGCGCCGAGGTCGGCCGCGAGCGCGTTGATCGACTCGACATCGAGCAGGTCCTCGGACTCGGCGGGTGTGCTCACGGTGGTATTCAACCAGTCGGACCGCCGCCGTGCCGCCCGCACGGTCGCCCGTTCGACACCCGCTCGTCATCGGACGTCCACGCTCCGCCGCCGTGCGTAACCCGGACGACACACGCGCCGAGTACCGTCGGTTACCATCGGACGAGCGAGGGGAGGTCGCACATGGCGGAACCGACCACGCTCGAGCGCCTGCGACAGGATGCGCGAGACGAGCTCTCCGCACTCATCGAACTGCGGTGCCGCCTCGGGGAAGACCCGTGGGCCTTCCTGCCCGAACTGCCGTCGGTCGACGAGCAGGTCGTCGCGACGCTCCGAGAGGAGCGCCTGCACTCGGAGCGCTGGAGCCCCGCTCGCGCGAGGGCGTACCATCCGACCGCGCGCCGCGGCGCCGCGGAGCGGTTCGAGTTCGAGATCCTCCGCGACATCGCGCTCGATCACCCCGAGCTCAGCACGGCCGTGTGGAGCCTGCTCGGCCGGGTCCCGACCGCCTGGTGACCGGCCATGGGCCCATCAGGGGCTCTCGCGGGCACGTCAGGTCGCGGCCGGCTCGTTCGCAGCCTCCGCTCGTCGCTGCACCCGCATCCACGTCACGAAGCCGATGAGGGTGAAGACGCCGTAGAACAGGTACAGCAGGGCGGAGGCGTAGTAGCCCGCGCTCACGAGCAGGGGTACGCCGACGATGTCGACCGCGACCCAGATGAGCCAGAACTCGGTCCAGCCGCGCGCCATGCCCCACGTCGCGAGCAGGGAGCCGACGAAGATCCACGCGTCGGCCCAGACAGGCTCGAACGAGCCGAGCGCCCGGAAGATCGGGGTCAGCGCGAGCGTTCCACCGATGAGGAGAACGACGAGGAGCACACGCTCGCGCCGAGTCGCCCAGCGTGGCGTGACCGCGGGCGCCGCCGCGTCGCCGTGGCGATTGCGCGACCACTGGATCCAGCCGTAGATCGACACGATGATGAACATGACCTGCCGGGCCGCCTGCCCGAGGAGGTTCACCGGGTTCGGCGTGCCGAACACGGCACCGAGGAAGACCGTGAACAGCAGCGCGTTGCCGATGATGCCGACCGGCCACGCCCACACCTTGCGGCGGAGCCCGCCGAGTGCCGACGCGAGGCCGAACGCGTTCCCGACGATCTCACGCCAGAGGATGACCTGGTCGCCGATCACCAGTTGCGCGTCGAAGAGCCAAGCGATGGGGTTCACGATTCGACCGCCCCGTCGTTCCGGGCCGTCGATCGCGCGCGTCGCGCGCGACGGATCAGCACGGCGATGGCGCGCCAGCCCAGCAGGAACAGCCCGAGCGTCGCCGTCGCGACGACCACGAAGGCGAGTGCCGCGCCGCCCCCGGTCGCCAGGCGGAGCAACATGCCGACGGCCACGGCAGCCACCCACGCCGCGACCCCGGTCGGCCGGACGGCCAGCGGTCTGCGCCACCCGCGCACCAGGAGCCATCCGACCGCAAGGCCGACGAGGAACGGCCACGCGGTCTCCCAGACACCGCCGGCATCGACGACCTCGCCGTGGCTCGCACGACCGATGCCCGCGAAGAGGACCACGAGCATGACGTCGAGTGCACCGGCCAGGATCGCCGTCACGCGCGGAACGGATGCGGTGGCGGCCATGCGTCCATCGTAGGTCGCCCCGTGCGCGTCAACCGACGGCGAGCTGCCGCAGCTCGGCGGCGGTCTCCACGGGCAGCGCGCACACGAACGACCGGCATCGGTAGGCCGCCGCGCGGCCGTTCCGCGCGAGTCTGCCGTCGAACAGCTCGAACCCTGCGTCGGCGAATGCCGCCGCCTGCGACTCGGTCACGACGACGGTGACGGATGCCTCCTGCCGGCGCGCCACCTCGATGAGCTCCTGCCGGTCGCCGTCGGCGTCGTCGCCGTCGGGGAGCACGAGGACGAGTTGGACGAGCGGTGCGTCGAGCCGCGCCATGACGCCGAGCGCCCCGCCGAACGCGATCGGGCGGGTCGGTGCGATGCCGGCGACCACGCGCGAAGACGTCTCGGCGAGCTCGCGGTAGCGCTCGCCGGCGCCGAGGGCGGCGAGGCGCCACGCCGCATCGGCGCACGCCGTGAGCCCCGACGGGACCGCGCCTTCGGCGGGATCGTCGGCGAATCCCAGTCCCCGCGCGGCAAGGACCGGATCGCCCCCGCCCGGCGCCGCGAACGGCAGAGCGACTCGGCGCGTCTCCGGCTCAGCCTCGCGGTCCACCATGGCCGCACCGTGCTCCGCTTCGGTCTCGCGTGCCATCGCCGCGTCGGCCGCTGCGTCGATGAGGAGGCGCGCCACCACCGCGTAGCGGGCCTCCCCGGTCGCCGCCGCCAGCCGCACGAGCCCGCCGGCGAACATGCCGGTGTCCTCGAGCGTCGCGGGCGCGCTCGATGCCCGCCCGTCGAGCGAGGCACGCACGAGCGTTCCGTCGGGACGAACGTGCTCGGCGATCAGCCGATCGGCCGCCCGACGCGCGGACGTGATCGCCCGATCGTCACCGAACACCTGTCCCGCTCGCGCGAGGGCCCCGATGGCGAGCCCGTTCCAGCCGGTCAGGAGCTTCGCATCGAGCGCGGGCGGCTCGAGGCCGGCTCGCCCGACCGCGTCCCGTCGGTAGTAGCCGCCCTCGTCGCGGCGGCCGTCGATGGTGCTCTCGGAGTCCTGCGCCGCAGCGAAGCCACCCTCGGGCAGTTCCATCCGCTCGGTGAGGAAGGACGCGACGCCTGCCGCGAGTGCATCGAGGAACGGTGGCGGACCGTCGCCCGTCGCGAGCTCGGCGGCGACCTCGAGGAGCAGCGAGTTGTCGGTGAGCATGCGCTCGTAGTGCGGATCGCTCCAGTCGGCGCGCGTCGCGTACCGGAAGAACCCGCCTTCGACCGGATCGCGGAGCGGCGATGCCCCCATCTTCCGCAACGTACGGGTCGCGAGTTCGCGTGCGTCCGCACCGGCCACGGCCAGGAAGCCGAGCACGGGCGCGACCGGGAACTTCGGCGCCGCGCCGAATCCGCCGTGCAGCGCGTCCTCGTCGGCGGCGAGCCGGCCGATCGCCTCGTCCATCGCCGCACGA
Organism: Agromyces sp. GXQ0307; assembly: GCF_044769845.1. Lineage (NCBI taxonomy): Bacteria > Bacillati > Actinomycetota > Actinomycetes > Micrococcales > Microbacteriaceae > Agromyces > Agromyces sp. GXQ0307. Next base: position 933,194 of record NZ_JBIZVY010000003.1, read on the forward strand.
TCCGGTAGGTCGGCGTCGGTCCGGGCGACGGATGCGGCGGCGATCGCCTCACCGACGGCATCCGCGGTGCGGTCGAGATCGTCGCGACGTTCGTTCCATGCCTCGCCGACGGCCTGGAGCACCTCCCGGAAGGCCGGGATGCCCTGCTGGGCGCGGGGCGGGAAGTAGGTGCCGGCGTAGAACGCCCGCCCATCGGGTCGCGCGAAGACGGTGAGCGGCCAGCCCAGCTGCCTGGTGAACGCGGATGCCGCGGCAAGGTAGCTCGCGTCGACCTCCGGGTGCTCCTCGCGGTCGACCTTGACGGCGACGAAGCCCCGGCTGAGGATCTCCGCGATGGCGGGGTCGCTGAAGCTCTCGCGCGCCATGACGTGGCACCAGTGGCAGGTGGCGTACCCGATCGAGACGATGAGCGGGACGTCGCGGCGCAGCGCCTCCGCGAAGGCGTCCTCCCCCCACGGATACCAGTCGACGGGATTGTCGGCGTGGGCACGAAGGTACGGGCTCAGGGAGTCGGCAAGTCGATTCGCCATCGATCCAGCGTAGGCACCGGGTCGTCCGCATGTCGCCTTAAATGCAGAAGAGCCGCCCGGTTGGGCGGCTCTTCTGGAATGGTTGTCCGGCGGTGTCCTACTCTCCCACAGGGTCGCCCCTGCAGTACCATCGGCGCTGCGAGTCTTAGCTTCCGGGTTC
>NZ_JBIZVY010000004.1:0-506502 GCF_044769845.1 Agromyces sp. GXQ0307
AGCAGGAAACACGGGGTTCAAAAATTGGCATTGAACATAGTGCACGCTGTTGAGTTCTCAAGGAACGGACGCACCCGAGTTCCAGCCTCACGGCCTGCCCTCAGGGCAACTTCCCTACTGTACCACCACCGCCTTCCCGAACGCTGGGCGTTCCGGAACCGCTCGAGCCCGAGCGGAGAGGTGGTGGTGATCGTTGTTCCCAGGCTTGAAGCAACCGAGTCGCACGAGGCGCCTACGAGGCTGTTTGGCTGGGATTCGCTGCCCGCCCCGCGAGCTTCTCGCTCCCGGCTGCCGTGGCAACGAAGAAGAATCTACGTGCCGCCGGACCCCCGGGCAAATCGGGCCTGCATCCCGGGCGTGTCGCGCACCGACGGCGCGTCCGGGCGCGGTCGGCTGCGGCCATCCGCGCGCTCGTTTTCAACCCCTGAGACGGCCGAGGGCCCCCGCGGCCGAAGCCGGCGGGAGCCCTCGAGTGCATCGCGATGGACGCGCGGGTCACAGCCCCGAGTACGCGTGCAGGCCCTTGAAGAAGAGGTTCACGACGGTGAAGTTGAACAGCACGGCCGAGAACCCGATGATCGCGAGCCACGCCGAACGCGAGCCGCGCCATCCGCGGGTCGCCCGGGCGTGGATGTAGCCGGCGTAGACCACCCAGATGATGAAGGTCCAGACCTCCTTGGTGTCCCAGCCCCAGTACCGGCCCCAGGCCTTCTCCGCCCAGATGGCACCGGCCATGAGCGTGAAGGTCCACAGGATGAAGCCGATGATGTTCACGCGGTACGCGAGGTTCTCGAGCGAGATCGAGTCGGGCAGGGTCGCGAGGAACGACTTCCTCACGGAGTCGGCGGTCGCGACGATCGCCTCGCGACGCGACTGCATCAGCTGCACGACCGAGAGCGCGAAGCCGAGCGCGAAGAAGCCCACCGCCGAGGTCGCCACGAAGACGTGGATGACGAGCCAGACCGATTGCAGCGCCGGGGGCAGCGGCACGACGCTGACGTAGAAGTTCACGGTCGCGACGCCGAGCAGCACCAGCACGAGCCCGGTCACGAACGTGCCGAGGAAGCGGAGGTCGGTCTTCGCGATGAGGAGCACCAGCAGGAAGACCGTCGTGATCACGAGCGTGCCCGTCAGCGCGAACTCGTACATGTTCGCCCATGGCACCCGGCTCGCGGCCACGCCGCGCAGCACGGTGGCCGCGAGGTGCAGCGCCCAGGCGATGACGGTCATGGCGACCGCGACGCGCAGCGACGGCGAGCGACCGTAGTCGACGGATGGCGCGCGGCCGGCCGTGGCACCCCGTCGCACGGTGCCCGCTCCCCTGCTCGCACGCGGAGGCGCTGCCGCGCCGACGCCACCGGCGGAGCCGCCCGTCGATACGGCGGCAGACGCGGACGCCCCCTGCATCGCGGGCTCGCGCTCGGACCCGGCGTCAGTCGAGCCGCCGGCCTGCGAGGCGGCCGCGGCCGCGACATCCGTCGCCCGGACCGAGGCCGCCGACCGGCGAGCGAGGTCGATCGAGTACGCGATGAACGCGATCGCGTACACGGCCATCGCCGAGTACACGGCGATGATGGAGATCTCGTCGAGCGTCACTGTTCCACCTTACGTCGGGTCTCGATACGCGAGCTTCGCTCGCTACTCGACCACCGGATCCTCTGATCGGCGTCCCTGACCGGCGTGCCGGTCGGCGAACTCCTCGACCGCGCGCTCGAGCCCGGGGTCATCGCCGCGCGCGAGGCCCGCGTACTCGAGCACCACCCGTCCGTCGGGGCGCGTGACGGCCTTCACCCACATGCGCCGGCGCGGCACGAAGAGCGAGAGCAGCAGTCCGCCCAGGATCAGCAGCGCGAACACCAGCACCCAGACCTGCGACGGGTCGTGGTGCACGTCGAACGAGGCGAAACGCGGCACGCTCTGCGAGAAGTCGTCCCCCGCGGCATCCGGCGACGCCGACTCGAACTCGACCGTGCCGAGACCGTTGGGCAGTTCCGTCGACTCGCCGGGCATGAGTTCGACCGAGTCGACGCCCGTCTGCCCGCCGGTCAGCTGCTCCATGCCGCTCGTGTCGAGCTGGTACACCGAGCGGGGCGTGCCGTCGTCGATGCCGAGGTCACCCGAGTAGACGTTGAGGGTGAGCACCGGGAAGACGAGGTCGGGGTAGGTCGAGGTGTACGCGCCCGACGAGAGCGTCGACTGCGTCGGGTAGAAGAAGCCGACCATGCCGATCTGCTCGTCCAGTCCGTCGGGCACCTTGATCACGCCGATCGAGGTCAGGTTCGCGTCCTGCGGGAGGAACGGGACGGAGTCGGTGAAGACGACCTCGCCGTCGGGGTCGCGCACCGTGATGATCGGTGCGTAGCCGTTGCCGAGCAGGTACACGTCGGTGCCGTACTCGTAGAGCGGCTCGTTGACCTTCACGTCGCGCTCGGCGGATCCGTCGGGCCCGTCGATCGTGACGTGCGCCGTGAAGTCGATGGGCTGACCGAGCGCATCGGTGTTCTCGGTCTCGTAGACCGCGTCGAGCTCGTCGAGGGTCAGCCGGTACGGCGTCAGCCGGCCGTCGTCGAAGAACCGGCCCGGATTGAACGAGTCGTAGGCCGCCAGCGTGTTGACGAACGACTGGCCCTCGACGATGACCCGCTGGCCCGAGAACCCGAACCCGCCGCCGATCGCGACGGTGACGAGCACGCCGACGAGCGCGGTGTGGAAGACGAGATTGCCGGTCTCCCGGAGGTAGCCGCGCTCGGCCGAGACCGACGGCACGCCGCGCCGGTCGTAGCGCTCGACGCGGTAGCCGGCCCTCTTCAGCTCGGCGGCAGCGGAGGCGATGGCGGCCTCGGAGGTCTCGGCGGTCTCGATACGCGGCTCCGCCGCTACTCGACCACCGGAGACGAGCTCGCGCTCGGTGTAGGCCGACAGCCGCGACAGCCTCGCGGGCGTCTTCGGCGGGCGGGCGCGGAGCGCCTCGAGGTGGTGCTTCGTACGCGGGATGATGCAGCCGATGAGCGAGACGAACAGCAGCAGGTAGATCGCCGAGAACCAGACCGACGTGTAGACGTCGAACATCTGGAACGAGTCGAGCACCGGCGCCAGGTCGGGGTTGTCGGCGAAGTACTGCACGACGCCGTTCGGGTCGCTCGAGCGCTGCGGCACGAGCGAGCCCGGCACCGCGGCGATGGCGAGCAGGAGCAGCAGCAGCAGCGCGGTGCGCATGCTCGTGAGCTGGCGCCACGCGAAGCGCAGCCACTCCACGGGGCCGAGCTTCGGGGCCGTGACGGATGCCGCGGGGCCGGCGGATCCCGCGGCCGACGTGCCGTCGCCGCCGGACGTCGCGTCATCGCCGCCGGCCGTGCCGTCGTCGTAGTCGGCGGGCCGCAACGGATCGACGCCCGCGTCGCGCGCGGACGCGGCATCCGCTCGCTCAGCCTCAGATCGCCGGGACGAAACCACTGATCACCGCCTGCAACTCGTACATCCAGATGGTCCAGAGGCCCGACACCATGAGCAGGCCGATGGCGATGAGCAGCCCGCCGCCGATGAGGTTCACGGCGCGGATGTGCCGCCGAACGAACGCGAGCGCGTTGGCCGCCCAGCCGAACCCGAGCGCGACGAGCACGAACGGGATGCCGAGGCCGATGCAGTATGCGAGGCCGAGCAGCGCGCCGCGACCGGCCGACGCCGAGTCGGCGCTGAGCGCGAGCACGACCGCGAGGGTCGGGCCGATGCACGGCGTCCAGCCGAGGCCGAACACGATGCCGAGGAGCGGCGCGCCCGCCAGCCCGGTCGCCGGTCGCCACGACGGCTTGAGCGTGCGCTGGAGGAACGTGAACTGCCCGATGAAGACGAGGCCCATGACGATGAGCACGACCCCGAGCACCCGGATGATGAGGTCGGACCAGAGCGCGAGCCACGCCCCGAGCACGCCGAACGCGGTCGTGAAGACGAGGAACACGAGCGTGAACCCCGCGATGAAGAGGAGCACGCCGAGCAGGAGCCGGCGGCGCGCGCGGCGCGCCTCGTCGGCCTCGGCGCTCGCGTCGGCGAACCCGCCGAGATAGCCGAGGTAGCCGGGCACGAGCGGCAGCACGCACGGCGAGAGGAAGGACACGAGCCCCGCGGCGAGCGCGATCGGCAGCGCCGCGAGCAGCTGCCCGCTGAAGACGATCTCGCCGAGGTCCATGCCGTTCCGCCGCCGCTACGCCGTCGCGGCTTCGTCGATGAGGTCGCGCACGATCGTCTCGAGGATCGACGCGTCCTTCAGCTGCCCGAGGATGCGCGCGGCAACCCGGCCCTCGGAATCGAGCACGAGGGTCGTCGGCACCGCAGCGGGGGGCACGTCGCCCGCGAACGCGTACTGCACGGCGCCGTCGTTCGCATCGACGATCGACGGGTAGGTGATGCCGAAGCCCTCCTCGAAGGATGCCGCGGTCGCGGTCTGGTCGCGGACGTTCACGCCCACGAACGCGGCACCGTTCCCGTCGAACTCCTCGAACACCTCCTGCAGCATGGGCGCCTCGGCACGGCACGGCGCGCAACCGGCGTACCAGAAGTTGACGACGGCGACCTCGCCCGCGAGGTCGGCCGAGCCGAGCGTGTCGCCCTCGATCGTGGTGCCGGTGAACTCGACGGGCTCGCCTCGCTGGTCGGCCGGGAACTCGGAGATGGTGCCGTCACCGGCGATGTAGCCCTTGCCGCTGCCCTCGCGGTACTGCTCGGCGAGCGGGTCGCTCGAGCAGCCGGCGAGCGCGACGACGGATGCCACGGCGAGCACGGCCACGGCCGTGAGACGACCCGGTGATCGAGTAGCGCGCGTATCGAGATCCATCAGACCGCCCCCACGTCCGTGGCCTGCGACGCGAGCCCGGCCGCCGGGTTGCGGTAGCCGACCTCGACGAACCGGTTCCCGCGGCGCTCGAAGGTCGTGATGCTCGAGAGCGCGCAGCGGCGCCGACGCGGGTCGTGCGCGAGCGACTTGCCGGCGACGCGGCGGTGCACCATCCAGATCGGCAACTGGTGGCTGACCATGACGACGTCGCCCTCGTCGACGGAGTCGGCGGCGTCCGCCATCGCGTCCAGCATGCGATCGGCGACCGAGCGGAACGGCTCGCCCCAGCTCGGCTCCCACGGGTTGACGAGGAAGGCCCAGTTCCGCACGTCGCGGAGTGCGGAGTCGCGCCCCGACATCCGCTTGCCCTCGAAACGATTGGTCGGCTCGATGATGCGGTCGTCGATCGTCGGCTCGAGGTCGAAGGCCTTCGCGATCGGGTCGGCCGACTGCTGCGTGCGCTGCAGGGGCGACGACACGAGGGATGCGACGGGGCGCTTGCGCGCGACGAGATCGTCGGCCGCGGCCTCCGCCATCGCACGGCCCAGGTCGCTCAACCCGAATCCGGGGAGACGACCGTAGAGCACGCCCTGCGGGTTGAAGACCTCGCCGTGGCGCACGAGATGGATCTGCTCGGCCGGCACGCCCTCCAGTCTACGAAGCGCTTCCCTTCGAAATCGCCGAGCGCCGAGGCATCCGCCCGCCGCGGTCCCGGCCCGGTGGGGAATCCGCGGCCGGTAGGATGGCCTGTCGTGAACACGCGCACCCTCGTCAAGCAGCTCGCCGCCCTTCCCGACGGCCCGGTCACCGTCGCCGGCTGGGTCGAGACGGTCCGCGATCAGAAGAAGGTGCAGTTCATCATCCTGCGCGACGAGTCCGGCGCGGTGCAGCTCGTGAACCCCGCCGTGCGCGAGCTCGACCCCGAGGGTGTCAGCGTCGGCGCGGCCGAGGCGTTCGCGCTCACCGAGCAGATCTCCGCCCTCGGCCACGGCACGTTCATCACCGTCACCGGGCAGCTCAAGCACGACGAGCGCGTGAAGCTCGGCGGGCTCGAGGTGAAGATCGAGTCGCTCGACGTCGTGACCGAGGCCGAGGAGACGCCGATCGCGGCCGACTCAAGCCTCGACAAGCGCATGGACTGGCGCTTCCTCGACCTCCGCCACCCGAAGCAGAACCTCATCTTCCGCGTGCAGACGACGTTCCTGCACGCCCTCCGCACCTACTGGGTGGAGCGCGACTGGGTCGAGATCCAGACGCCGAAGCTCATGGCGTCCGCGTCGGAGTCGCGCGCCGAGCTGTTCGAGCTCGGCTACTTCGAGGGCAAGGCGTACCTGGCCCAGAGCCCGCAGTTCTTCAAGCAGATGGCGCAGCCGGCCGGTCTCGGCCGCGTGTTCGAGGTCGGCCCGGCGTTCCGCGCCGACCCGTCGTTCACGTCGCGTCACGCGACCGAGTTCACCTCGATCGACGCCGAGATGAGCTGGGTCGAGTCGCACGAGGACGTCATGGCGATGCACGAGGAGCTCCTCGTCGCGGGCTTCACGGCCGTCGTCGCCAAGCACGGCGACGAGATCCGCGAGCTCTTCGGCGTCGAGGTCACCGTGCCGACGACCCCGTTCCCGCGCATCCCGCTCGCCGAGGCGAAGGAGATCGTCGCGTCGCGCGGCTACGTCGTGCCGCGCGCCGACGCCGACATGGACCCGGAAGGCGAGCGCCAGATCTCGGCGTACGTCAAGGAGACCTACGGCCACGACTTCGTGTTCCTCACCGACTACGCGTCGAGCATCCGGCCGTTCTACCACATGCGCCGCGAGGGCGACCCGAGCATCACGAACTCGTACGACCTCATCTACAACGGCGTCGAGATCTCGACCGGCGCGCAGCGCGAGCACCGCATCGACGTCCTCGTCGAGCAGGCGAAGGAGAAGGGGCTCGACCCCGAGGAGCTCGGGTTCTACCTCGACTTCTTCCGCTACGGCGTGCCGCCGCACGGCGGGTTCGGCATGGGCCTCGCGCGCCTGCTGATGCTCATGCTCGACGAGCACTCGATCCGCGAGACGACGTACCTCTTCCGCGGCCCGACGCGCCTGCTGCCGTAGGTCGCGAGACGCCCGCTGCGCGGGACGATCGAGCACCGGCCGGTGCGCGGGCGCGGCGAGGCGGATGACACGCGCCCTCCGATTTCGGCAGACTCCTCCGTGTGGATGCCCTGCTGCTGTCGTTCGCACTCGTGCTGCTCGCCGCCATCCTGATCTCCGGGATCGCGCATCGCACCGTGCTCTCGACGACGGTGCTCTTCCTCGTCGCCGGGTTCGTCCTCGGCAGCGGGATGCTCGACGTCATCGTGCTCGAGCCGACCGACCCGACGGTCACGACCGTCTCGTCGCTCGCCCTCTTCGTCGTGCTCTTCACCGACGGGCAGGAGGTCGCGCTGCAGCAGCTCCGCGCGGCCTGGCGGCTGCCGGGTCGGGCGCTGCTGCTCGGCATGCCGATCACGTTCGTCATCACGACCCTGCTCGGCGTCTGGCTGCTCGGGTTCAGCTGGCTCGAGGCAGCGCTCGTGGCCGCGGTGCTCGCGCCGACCGACCCGGTCTTCGCGTCGGCGATCGTCGGACGCGCCGAGATCCCGCACCGCGTGCGGCACCTGCTCGGCGTCGAGTCGGGCCTCAATGACGGGCTCGCGCTCCCGGTCGTCCTCATCCTCATCGCCACCGTCGGCGGGCCGGAGGTCGAGCCGTTCGTCCTCGCCGAGGAGCTCGCGCTCGGCATCGCCGTCGGCATCGCGGTACCGCTCGCCGTGGCGTGGCTCGTGCGACGCAAGGTGTTCTCGCGCACGCCCCTGTACGCCTCGCTCACGCCGGTCGCCGTCGCGCTCATCGTGCTCGGCGTCTGCACCGTCACGCACGCGAACCTCTACCTCGCCGCCTACGCGGCCGGCATGACGATCGCGTCCGCCGCCCCCGAGATGCGCGACGCGTTCGCGGAGTTCGGCGGGCAGTTCTCCGAGCTGATGAAGCTCCTCGCCATCCTGATGTTCGGCGCGCTCATCTCGCCCGAGCTGCTCGCCTCCGTCCCGTGGACGGCGTACCTCTTCGGGGTGCTGCTCATGGTGTTCGCCCGGCCCGCCGCGGTCGAGCTGTCGCTCGTCGGCAGCGGGCTGCCGTGGGAGGAGCGGGCGACCGCGGCCTGGTTCGGGCCGAAGGGCTTCGCGTCGGTGCTGTACGGGCTGCTCGTCCTGCAGAGCGGTGCACCGAACGCCGACCTCATGTTCCATGTGGTCGTGGTCGCGATCGTGCTCTCGGTCGTGGCGCACTCGTCGACCGACGTGCCGATCGCGGGTTGGTTCGCGCGGCGGGAGGCCGCCGACCGGGAGGCGCGGGCGACCTGGCTCGACACGCCCGACATCGGCCGGCGTGGCGGCATCCGCCGGCCCGACGCCTCGGACGACTGACTCAGTCCCGCCGCGCGAGGTCGGAGACGGCCGGTCCCTCGATGCGCCGGCCGCGATGGTCGAAACGGGAGGCGTGCAACGGACAGTCCCAGGTCGCCTCGGCGTCGTTCCAGTTCAGGATGCCGCCCAGGTGCGGGCACACCGCGGACACGGCGCAGGTCTCGCCGCCGACGGTCGAGACGCCCGTGGGCCGGATGCCGTTCCGGAGCACGACGCCGACCCCCTCGGGCGGGGTGTCCGCGTCGGGCGCCGCGGCGCCCGGCACTGCCTCGCCGCGCGCGCGGGAGGCCGACCACGCCCCGGCCGGCTCGGGCGCGCGAAGCGCCCCGACCCAGCCCTGCACCGCGGCGGTGCCGACCCGCGCGCCCTCGATCGCGCCGCGGACGAGATCGGCCGGCACGGTCATCCGGCTGCCGATCGTGCGCGCCCAATCCGGCCGGCGCGCGCCGAGCATCTCGTGCGCGATGCGGATGCCCGCCGCCGCGCCGTTCGTCAGCCCCCACTTGGCGTAGCCCGTCGCGAACCAGACGCGGCCCCGGCCCCGCGGCATCCGCCCGACGAACGGGACGGTGTTGTGCGACTCGTAGTCCTGCGCGGCCCAGACCTCGTGCTCGCCGGCCTCCGGCCACCAGGCGCGCGCCCAGCCGATGAGCTCGGCGCGCAGCAGGTCGGTCGCGTCGTCGCGGCCCGTGCGGTGATCGCCGCCGCCGACGATGAGGTGCCGACCGTCGGCGTGCTCGTGCGTGCGGATGCTGCGCGACGGGTCGTCGACGGACAGGTACAGCCCCTCCGGCCCCTCACCTGGCAGGTCGAACGCGGCGAGCATCGAGCGGAAGCCGCTCGTCTTCGCCCAGTAGAGCCCGCGGTCGAGCATGGGCGCGCCCGTCGCGATCACGACCTGATTCGCCGTGAACTCGCCCGCACTCGTCCGCACGACGGCCGGGGTCGAGGCGCGCACGCCGAGCGCGCGCACGCCCGTCACGAGCCGTCCGCCCGCCGACTCGACGAGCGCCGCGAGCCCGCGCATGAGCTCGGGCGGGTGCAGCGCGAGCTGCCCGTCGAGCGCGACCGCCCCGGCGAACGGGAACGGCACGTCCTCGTCCGCGTCGGCCACGCGTCGCACCGGCAGCCCCGCCTCGCGGGCCGCGTCGGCCTCGGTCGCGACGGCGTCGAGCCCGTCGGCCGTCTGGGCGAAGCTGTACGCCGTGGCCGTGCGGTACGGGACATCCGCCCGCTCGCACGCACGTCGCAACCACTGCTGCCCCGCGCGGTTGGCGTCGACGTAGGCGCGCACCAGCCGCGCCGGGTGATGCCGCCGGATCGTCGAGAGCCGGGTTCCCTGCAGCAGGCTGGCCTTGCCGGTGTTCCGGCCGCTCGCGAGGGCGCCCGGCACGTCCTGCTCGAGGACCGTCACCGAGCGGCCGGCGTCGAGCAGCATGAGCGCGGTCGAGAGGCCGGTGATCCCGGCGCCGACGACGATCACGTCGGCGTGCGCATCGAGATCGGCCGGCAGGGCGGCGTGGCGCACGTGCGAATCGGTCGTCATCCGCCCAGTCAACGCAGGGTCACGCCGTCTCGGCACCCCCTTGAACGAACGGATGCCGCAGGCTAACGGGCGCGCCCGGACTCAGCCGCGCGCGAGCAGGGCCGTCTTGAGGCGCACCGGATCCAGCCGCCAGTAGCCGTGCACCTCGTCGTCGATGAGCAGCACGGGGATCTCCTCGGCGTAGCGGGCGCGCAGCGCCTCGTCGTCGAGGATCGAGCGCTCCTCGAGCGTGGTCCGCGGCGACCCGGGCGTCGCGGCGAGTTCCTCGCGCACGCACGTCACGACCTCGCGTGCGTCGTCGCACAGGTGGCATCCGGGCTTGCCGATGAGGGTGAGGCGGATGTCGCGGGGAGTCGGGTTCACCCCGTCAGGATACGTCGCGCCGCCGCGCGCCCCGGCGGCCCCGGTGGTCGAGTAGCACCGGCGGTGCCGGTGCGGGTGGTCGAGTAGCACCGGCGGAGCCGGAGCCGGTGTGCCGGTGGTCGAGTAGCACCGGCGGAGCCGGAGCGTATCGAGACCAGGACAGCGAAAAGCGCCGGGCCGATGGCCCGACGCCCTGCCGTGGTCGCGGAAGCGACTACTTCTTGTTGCGACGCTGGTGGCGCGTCTTGCGAAGCAGCTTGCGGTGCTTCTTCTTCGCCATGCGCTTGCGACGCTTCTTGATGACGGAACCCACGAAAACCTCACAAAGATCGGGTCGGCCGCGCGTGCCGCAGCCGTGGGCGGAAACGCCCCGCGGTAGTCTAGCCCATTCGACCGCGAGGTGCCGTTCCGCTCGACCGGGCCGCCCCGCGGCATCCGCTAGGTTCGGGGAATGGCCCCACCCGACCTGGTCATCCGGCCCACCCGCGAGGACGACTGGCGAGAGGTGCGCGACCTCCGCCTCGAGATGCTGCGCGACACCCCGATCGCGTTCGGCGACACCCTCGATCGCGCCCTCGGATACGACGAGGCCGAGTGGCGCACGCGCGCGAAGCGCGGCGAATCGGCCGTGCAGACCGTGATCGTCGCGATCGAGGGCGACCGCTGGGTCGGCACGATGGGCTGCTACGTGCCGGATGCCGCGACCGGCCCCCTGCTCGTCGGCGTCTACGTCACGCCCGACCGTCGCGGCGGCGGGTCCGGCGTCACCGACGCGCTGCTCGACGAGATCGAACGCTGGGCGACCAGCCGCGCCGACACCCTCCGGCTCGAGGTGCACGAGGACAACCCGCGGGCGCGCCGTTACTACGAGCGCCGGGGCTTCGAGTACACCGGACACAGCCGTGAGTACGAGCTCGAGCCCGGCGGCCTCGAGCTCGAGATGGTCAAGCGCCTGCGCTGAGCGCCGACGCGCCGACGCACTGACCGCCGAACGGGTCAGCGGCGCCGCTTGGCCCCGACGACCGCGGTGACCTGGTGCGCCGTGTCGGCGAACGCCTTGCCGAGCGCCGAGGCGAACGCGCGCTGGTCGTCGTTGAGGTCCTCTCCTCCGGCGTCGGCGCCCGCGAGCGTGGCCGCGTCGGCGGCGGCATCCGTCGTCACGAAGGGGATCAGCCAGTCCTCCAGCCGCTCCAGCGGCGCCCGGTCGAGGTGGTAGTAGCGGTGCTGGCCCTCCTCGCGGACGCCGACCAGACCGGACTCGCGCAGGACCTTGAGGTGCTTCGACACCGTCGGCTGGCTCACGCCGAGCGCCGTGACGATCTCGCCGACGCTGATCTCGCCGCCCGAGTCGGGCTGGGAGCTCTCGCGATCGAGCAGCACCCCGAGGATGTCCCGTCGGGTCGGATCCGCCACCACGTCGAAGATGTCCGCCATGGTGCAAGGGTAGCCAGTCGCGCCGGAGCCGGGGAGTACCATGACTCACGCGTCGAGCGGAGGAGGGCGGATGGCCTCGCACACCGTGGGTCGTCGGGGACCCGCCCGACGCTCATGGATCGCCGGTGTTCGCGACGCCTTCGACTTCCTCGTCAAGAGTTCGCCGTCGAGATTCGCGATCCTCGTCTTCGCCTCGCTCATCCTGATCACGACCATGCTGCTGAGCCTGCCGATCGCGCGCGCGGGCGAGGGCCGCGGTACCCCGCTGTACGACGCGCTCTTCACCGCGGTCTCGACGATCTGCGTCACGGGCCTCACGACCGTCGACATGGCCACGCACTGGTCTCCGTTCGGCAACACGATCATCTTCCTCGGCATGAACGTCGGCGGCATGGGCGTGCTGACCCTGGCCTCCATCCTCGGCCTGGTCGTGTCGCGGCGCCTCGGACTCCGGGCGAAGCTCATCGCGGCGAGCGACACGAACCCGTCGCGCGTGCACGCCGGACCGGTGTCCGAGCGACAGGCGGTCCGGCTCGGCGAGGTCGGCGGCCTGCTCGCCACGGTCGCGATCAGCACCCTCGCCATCGAGGCGGTGATCATGCTCGGCATGATCCCGAGCGTGCTCGCCAAGGGCTACGACATCGGCACCAGCATCTGGTACTCGGCCTACTACGCGGTGAGCGCGTTCACGAACACCGGCTTCAACCCGAACCCGATGGGTCCGATCGAGTTCGTCGACGACTACTGGTTCCAGTCGCTCATGATGCTCGCCGTGTTCCTCGGCAGCCTCGGGTTCCCGGTGATCTTCGCACTGCTGCGCACCTGGAAGAGCCCGCGTCGCTGGGGCGTGCACGTCAAGCTCACGCTGACCACCACGATCGCGCTCTGGTTCGCCGGCGCGATCACGTTCCTGGTGCTCGAGTACAACAACCCCAAGACCTACGGCGCGTTCGGCTTCGGCAAGACGCTCTACGAGGCGTTCTTCATGTCGACCATGACCCGGTCGGGAGGCTTCGCCACGATCGACATGGCCGACCTCTACGGCTCCAGCCTGCTCGTGACCGACATGCTCATGTTCGTGGGCGGCGGCTCCGCGTCGACCGCGGGCGGCATCAAGGTCACGACGCTCGCGGTGCTGTTCCTCGCCGCCTACGCGGAGGCACGCGGTGCGCCCGCGATGGAGGCGTTCGGACGGCGGATCCCCCGCGACATCCTGCGCCTGGCCGTCAGCGTCGTGCTGTGGGGTGCGACCATCGTGGCCGTGTCGACCGTGATCATCACCCAGATCACGAAGTCGGCGCTCGACTTCGTGCTCTTCGACGTGATCTCGGCGTTCGCCACGTGCGGGCTCTCGACCGGGCTCACCGAGTCGCTGCCGCCCGAGGGCAAGTACGTGATGGCTGCGACGATGTTCATGGGCCGCGTGGGCACGGTCACCCTCGCGGCGGCCCTCGCGGCCGCGCAGAAGCGCCAGCTGTTCAGACGACCGGAAGAGAGGCCCATCGTTGGTTGATCGCATCAAGCACGACGCCCCAGTGCTCGTCATCGGACTCGGCCGGTTCGGGGCGGCCACCGCCGGCCAACTCGACCGCCTCGGCCGCGAGGTGCTCGCCGTCGACGAAGACGAAGGCCTCGTGCAGAAGTGGGCCGAGCGCGTCACGCACGCCGTCGTCGCCGACGCGAAGTCGCTCGACGCCCTCAAGCAGATCGGCGCCCAGGAATTCTCGATCGCCGTGTGCGCGGTCGGGTCGTCCGTCGAGGCCTCGGTGCTCATCACGGCGAACCTCGTCGACCTGAAGATCCCGCAGATCTGGGCGAAGGCGATCTCGAGCTCGCACGGCAAGATCCTCGAGCGCATCGGCGCGAACCACGTGATCTACCCCGAGCGCGAGGCGGGCGAGCGCACGGCGCACCTCGTGTCGGGCCGCATGCTCGACTTCATCGAGTTCGACGACGACTTCGCGCTGGTGAAGATGTACCCGCCCAAGCCCATCCGCGGCAAGAACCTCACCGACTCCGGTGTCCGATCGCGGCACAACGTCACCGTGGTCGGGGTGAAGAGCCCGGGCAAGCCGTTCACGTACGCGACCGAGAAGACGGTGGTGTCGAACCACGACCTGATCATCGTGTCGGGCACGGAGGGCGACATCGAGAAGTTCGCGGCGCTCGAATAGCGGATGCCGCGGGCGCGCGCCGTGGCGTCCGCTGGTGGAGCTCAGCCGACGACACCCGCGACCGTCGAGGCGACGGTCGCGACGATGCCGAGTCCCACGAGGATCACCGCGATCGTGCCGAGCACCCGCGGCAGGTGCGAGGTCGCCTCGAACCGGAGTCGGTCGGGGCTGCGGCGGCGCACCCAGGCGAGCGGCTCGCCGTCCTCCGAGTCGGGCTTCGGTTCCTCGCCCGGCTCGAGTGGCCGCTCGTGGAACTCCCCACCGGCGAACCAGCGCACCACGGTCCCGTCGTCGCGCTCGACGACGGCGACCTCGATGGCGTCCCATGCCCCGTCGGCCATACGCGCGAACGCGAACGCGAGCAGGAGGATCCCGCCGGCCGACAACGCCACCCACGCGATCACCTCGCCGGCGAGGGCGATGACGTCGAGCGGCTCCATGTCGCTGAGCGTACCTGCGATCCGAGCCGGTGGACGGCACGGCGACGGGACGCGTCCGTGCCGTCGGCGGCGCCGCCTCGCGCGGCGCTGGTCCTCGGACGTCGCACGCGCGTAGCATCGCGCGCATGACCACCGTCATCAGCATCCGCGGTCTCGAGAAGCGCTTCGGTCGCACGGTCGCCCTCGACGGCCTCGACCTCGAGGTCGCCGCCGGCGAGATCCACGGCTTCCTCGGCCCGAACGGCGCCGGCAAGTCCACCACGATCCGCATCCTGCTCGGCCTCGCGCGGCCGAGCGGCGGCGAGGCGCGCCTGTTCGACCGGGACCCGTGGCGGGACGCCGCCGAGCTGCACCGTCGCGTCGCCTACGTGCCGGGCGACGTGAGCCTCTGGCCGAACCTGTCGGGCGGGGAGGCCATCGACCTGCTCTCGCGACTCCGGGGCGGCACCGCCGACCGAGCCGCGTACGCGGAGCGGAAGGCACGGCTCGTCGAGGCCTTCCAGCTCGATCCGCGGAAGAAGGGTCGCGCGTACTCGAAGGGCAACCGGCAGAAGGTGGCGCTCGTCGCCGCGTTCGCGACGCCCGCCGAGCTGTACATCCTCGACGAGCCCACGAGTGGGCTCGACCCGCTGATGGAGCAGGTGTTCAATCGCGAGATCGCCCGCGTCGCCGCGGAGGGCGCCACGGTGCTCCTCTCGAGTCACATCCTCTCCGAGGTCGAGACGCTCTGCGACCGGGTCAGCATCATCCGAGCCGGGCGCCGGGTCGAGGCGGGCACCCTCCCCGAACTCCGCCACCTCACCCGCTCGTCGGTCGGCTTCGTCCACGTGCCCGGTCAGGAGTCCGCGGTCGAGGCGCTCGACGGCGCGCACGACGTGGTCGTCAACGCGGGTCGCGTGCAGTTCACCGCCGACAGCGACCGGGTGGCGACGCTGCTGCCCGAGCTCGGCCGACTCGGCGTGAAGGGGCTCACCGTCGCGCCGCCCTCGCTCGAGGAACTGTTCCTGCGCCACTACGGCGACGATCGGGCGATGGCGGATGCCGCGGGCGACGGCGCCCGCTCGGGCGCCGCAGCGGGCGCCGAGGCGTCTCGGTGACCCCGCTCGCCCTGCTGATCCCGCTCGTCGCGCAGCGCGCACGACGGGATCGGTTGCAGCTCGTGCTGTGGATCGTCGGCACCGGAGGGCTGGCCCTCATGGCGACGGCCGCGGTCGGCAGCACCTTCGGCGATGAGACGGAGCGCGAGTCCATCCTGCGCCTCACGATCGTCGCCCCCGCGATCCTGATCTTCCGCGGCACGCCGAACGGCGCCGGCGAGGGCGAGTTCGCGGTCTTCCTGATCCTCGCGTTCCTCTGCCTGATGGCGGGCCTGATGAGCACGTTCCTGGCGGTTCGGCACACCCGAGCCGACGAGGAGCAGGGCCGCGCCGAGCTCGTCGCCGCGACACCGGCCGCACGCACGCTGCCCA
Source organism: Agromyces sp. GXQ0307 (assembly GCF_044769845.1). Taxonomy (NCBI): domain Bacteria; kingdom Bacillati; phylum Actinomycetota; class Actinomycetes; order Micrococcales; family Microbacteriaceae; genus Agromyces; species Agromyces sp. GXQ0307. Next base: position 15,703 of record NZ_JBIZVY010000004.1, read on the forward strand.
CCGTCGCCACCGTCGTGCACGGCGTGCTGGCGAACCTCATCCTCGCGATCGCCGTGGCGATCGCGTTCATGGCGAGCGGGCTGGATGCCGCGGGCTCGACGGTCACGGGCGTCGCCGTCGGCGCGACCGGGGTCGCCTTCCTCGGCGTCGGGCTCGTCACGGCGCAGCTGTTCCGCACGTCGCGCAGCGCGAACGCCCTCTGCGTCGCGGTCGTGCTGGCCGCGTACGTCGTGCGCGGGCTCGGCGACGCCCTCGGCGAGGCGTCCGACGACGGCCTCTCCCGGACCGCCGCATGGCCGAGCTGGCTGTCGCCGATCGGCTGGGCGCAGCGCACCGAGCCGTTCGATGCGAACGACCTGACGCCGCTGCTCCTCTCGATCGGCCTGGGGGCGGTGCTCGTCGGACTGGTCTTCGTGTTCCAGTCGGCGCGCGACAGCGGCGCGAGCCTGCTGCCCGGCCGAGCCGGGCGCGCCACGGCCGGCCCGCTGCTCCACGGTCATGTCGGGCTCGCCTGGCGCCTGAACGCGGGCGCGATCGCGTCGTGGGCGGTCGGCGCAGTGGTCGCGGGTGCGCTGGCGACGACCCTCACGCCGCTCGTCGACCAGATCGGCTCCGACGCTCCGGCGATCGCCGAGACCCTGCAGCAGGTCGCCGGCCCCGGCGCGTCGCTCGAAGAGGCGTTCACGGTCACGTTCTTCTCGATGGTCGGCATCCTCGCCGCGGCGGCCGCATTGCAGGCCGTGATGCGCGCGCGGCTCGAGGAGGCGCACGGCACCGCCGAGCCGGTGCTCGCGACGCCGGTCCCGCGGCGCGCCTGGCTCGGCGGGTACGCCGTCGTCGGCGCACTCGCGATCCTCGTGATCCTCGTGCTCTCCGCGGGCGGCGCACTGCTCGGCTCGCTCGCCTCCGACGACCCGGCCGCCTCAGCGGAGAACGCCCTGAAGTCGGCACTCGCGCAGGCACCGGCGGCGCTCGTCTTCCTCGGCCTGGGCCTCGTGGTCTTCGTGCTCGCGCCGCGGCTGACGATTCCCGTCTCCTGGGCGCTGCTCGCCGCCGGCGCGTTCTTCGGCATCTTCGGCGAGCTGCTCGGTCTGCCCGACTGGCTCCACGACCTGTCCCCGTTCGCGCACGCTCCGCTGCCCGTCGGCGGGGAGGTCGACTGGACGGGCGGGTTCTGGATGCTCGGGATCGGCGCCGCGGCGATCGCGCTCGCCGTCGTCGCGATGGGTCGCCGCGAACTCGCGACCGACGGCTGAGCGGACCCCACGTAGCCTTGAGGCGTGGACTGCGCCTACTTCGACGCGGGGCGCTGCCGTTCGTGCTCGCTCATGGGTCGCCCGTACCCGTCGCAGCTCGCCGACAAGCAGGCGCACGCCGAGGAACTGCTCGCGCCGTTCGACGTCCCGGCGTGGCTCCCTCCCGTCGCCTCGGGCGAACGCGACTACCGCAACAAGGCGAAGATGGTCGTCGGCGGCACGGTCGACGCGCCGACGATCGGCATCCTCGACGCCGAGGGCCACGGGGTCGACCTCCAGGCGTGCGGCATCTGCTCGCCCGGGCATCGGGCCGCGTTCCCGGTGCTCGCCCGGTTCATCACGCTCGCTCGCATCACGCCGTACGACGTCGGCTCGCGGCGCGGCGAGCTGAAGCACCTGATCGTGACCGAGTCACCCGACGGCGAGCTCATGGTGCGGTTCGTGCTGCGCTCGACCGAACCGCTCGGCCGCATGCGCAAGCACCTGCCGACGCTGCTCGCCGAGCTCCCGCAGGCGCGCGTCGTCACCGCCAACCTGCTGCCCGAGCACAAGGCCGTGCTGGAGGGCGCCGACGAGGTCGTGCTCACGGACGCCGGCACGCTGCCGATGCGGCTCAACGACGTGACGATGCACCTGCGCCCGCAGAGCTTCTTCCAGACGAATACCGCGATCGCCGAGGCGCTGTATGCCGAGGCGCGCGAGTGGATCCGCGACCTCGCGCCCGAGGACGCGTGGGACCTCTACTCGGGTGTCGGCGGGTTCGCGCTGCACCTCGCCGGCGCGGCCGGGCGCACCGAGGTGACGGGCATCGAGACGAGCGTCGAGGCGGTCGCGAGCGCCGAGCTGAGCCGGACGGATGCCGCGCTCTCGCGCGTGCGCTTCGCGGCCGGTGACGCCACCGAGTTCGCGCTCTCCGCGACATCCGCCCCCGATCTCGTCGTGGTGAACCCGCCGCGGCGGGGCATCGGCGCCGAGCTCGCGGGGTGGCTCGAGCGGTCGGATGCCGCGCACGTGCTCTACTCGTCGTGCAACGTCGCGTCGCTCGCGAAGGACCTCGCCGCGATGCCGTCGCTCCGGCCCGTGAAGGCGCGCGTCTTCGACATGTTCCCGCAGACGACGCACTTCGAGGTGATGGTCCTCCTCGCCCGCCGCTGACCGTCCTCGCAACCTGCATACCGTTCTCAGGAACTCCGGCGCGATCCGAACCGTTCTCAGGAAGACACGCCGCTCAGAACGGCGACACGCGGAAAAACTCCTGAGAAAAGCACTCAGCCGGCGGCGAGTTCGCGGGCGCGGGCGAGGGCGGCGTCGGTGGCGCGGGAGAAGAGGTTGGGCAGGTCGGCGTCCTGGAGGACGGCGACCGCGCGTTCGGTGGTGCCCTTCGGGCTCGTGACGCGTCGGCGCAGCTCGGCCGGGTCGTCGTCGGATGCCGCGAGCAGCTCGCTCGCGCCCCGGAACGTGCCGCGCACCATCACGGCGGCCTGCTCGGGCGTGAAGCCCTTCGCGGTCGCCGCCTGCTCGAGCGCCTCCATGAGGAGGAACACGTACGCGGGACCGGAGCCGGAGATCGTCGAGAGCGCGTCGAGCTGGGACGCGGGCACGACGAGCACCTCGCCGACCGTCTCGAAGAGCGAGACGACGAGGGCGAGGTCGGCCTCGCTCGAGCGGGTGCCCGCCGAGACTCCCGTGACCGCTCGGCCCACGACCGCTGGCGTGTTCGGCATGGTCCGCACGACCGACACGTGCGACGGGAGACGGGCCTCGAACGTCGCCACGGTGACGCCGGCCGCGACGCTGACGACGATCGCGCCGGGATCGAGCGCGTCGGCGATCTCGTCGAGCAGGTCGGGCACCATGGCGGGCTTCACGGCGACGACCACGAGCTTCGCGCCGGCCACCGCACGGCGGTTCGCCGCGGCATCCGTCTCGGTCGCGAACGCCGTCACGCGCGGCTCGTCGGCGAACTCGGCGGCCCGTGCCGCGCTGCGGTTCGTGGCCGTGATGCTCGCCGCGGTGACGTGCGGCTGGAGCAGCCCGGCGAGCACCGCCCGGGCCATCGATCCGGCGCCGAGGAAGGCGATCGCGGGCAGGTCAACGGGTTGCGAGGGGGCCATGCCAGCCATCCTAGGATTGGCGCATGAGCGCATCCGGCGGCACGAAGGCGATCCTGGCGGCATTCCTCGCGAACACGGGCATCGCCGTGACGAAGTTCATCGCGTGGTTCTTCTCCGGGTCGGCGTCGATGCTCGCGGAGGCGGTCCACTCGGTGGCGGATGCCGGCAACCAGCTGCTGCTCTTCTTCGGCGGGCGCCAGGCCAAGCGCGAGGCCGACCGCGAGCACCCGTTCGGGTACGGCCGCGAGCGGTACGTGTACGCGTTCGTCGTGTCGATCATCCTGTTCTCGGTCGGCGGCGTGTTCTCGATCTACGAGGGCGTCGAGAAGATCCAGCATCCGCACGAGCTCGAGGTGCCGTGGCTGCCGATCCTGGTGCTCGTCATCGCGATCGCGCTGGAGTCCTTCTCGCTCCGCACCGCCGTCAAGGAGTCGAACCTGATCCGCGGCAGGCAGACCTGGGTGCAGTTCGTGCGCCGCGCGAAGGCGCCCGAGCTGCCGGTCGTCCTGCTCGAGGATGTCGCGGCGCTCCTCGGACTGGTCTTCGCGCTCTTCGGCGTCGGCCTGACGATCATCACCGGCAACACGCTGTTCGACGCGATCGGCACGCTCATGATCGGCACGCTGCTCATCGTCGTCGCGATCATCCTCGGCATCGAGACGAAGAGCCTCCTCGTGGGCGAGGGTGCGAACGAGACCGACGTGAAGAAGATCGAGCAGGCGATCATGGCCGGCCCCGAGGCCGAGCGGATCATCCACATGAAGACCCTCTACCTCGGGCCCGACGAGCTGCTCGTCGCCGCCAAGCTCGGCTTCCACGGCGGCGAGAGCCTCGCCGAGGTGTCGACGGCGATCAACGTGATCGAGCAGCGGGTCCGCCACGCGGTGCCCGCCGCCCGGGTGATCTACGTCGAGCCCGACATCTACGTGGATCCGAACCTCACCGCGCCGCCGACGGACGCCATCGTCATCAAGGGCCTCGAATGACGGATGCCGCCGGCACGGGTCTCGGTACGCGCCCGGCTTCGCCGGGTGCTACTCGACCATCGGGAAGCGCACTGGTGCTCCGCCACGACTCCACGATCGGCCTCGGCAACCTCGGACCGACGCTCGAGCGGCACGGCTACGAGATCCGGTTCGTCGACGCCCCGCAGGAGGACGTCACCTCGATCGATCCGCTGGCGCCCGACCTCGTGGTGGTGCTCGGCGGCGAGGAGGGCGCGTACGAGACCGACGCGTACCCGTACCTCGCCGACGAGCTCGACCTGCTGCGCACGCGCATCGCCGCCGAGGCGCCGATCTTCGGCGTCTGCCTCGGCGCACAGCTGCTCGCGGCGGCGCTCGGCGCCGACGTGTACCGCGGCCCGCGCAAGGAGGTCGGCTGGCTCGGCGTCGACCTCACCGAGGCTGGCGAGGGATCGCCCGTCCGGCACGCGCGGGGTGTCCGCTTCGTGCAGTGGCACGGCGACACGTTCGACCTGCCCGAGGGCGTCGAGCGTCTCGCGGGGTCGCCGCAGTACGCCAACCAGGCATTCCGTCGCGGCGACTGGCTGCTCGCAGTGCAGTTCCACCCGGAGGTCGACCGCGGGATCCACGACGAGTGGCTCGCGGCCTGGGGCGACGAGCTGCCGGAGTACGGGCTCGACGTGGCGGAGATGCGCGACCTCCAGGCCGCCTGCGGCCCCGCGGCCGAGGCTGCGTCCGCCGCGATCCTCGGCGAGTTCGTCGAGGGGCTCGCGCGTCGCGGCGCACTTCCGCGCGCGAGCTGAACCCGCCCGGGTCTTCGGGGCGGGCCGCTCAGTGCTCCTCGGGCCGGCCCCGACGCTGTTCGAAGAACGCGACGAGCATCGCGGACGACTCCTCCTCCGCGACCCCGCCGATGACCTCGACACGGTGGTTCAGTCGCCGGTCGCGCAGCACGTCGTAGACCGAGCCGGCGGCGCCGGCCTTCTCGTCCCACGCGCCGAACACGACGGTCGGGACGCGTGCGGCGAGGATCGCGCCCGCGCACATCACGCACGGCTCGAGCGTCACGACGAGGGTGCAGCCGGTGAGGTGGCGGTCGCCGGTGGCTCGGGCGGCCTCGCGGAGCGCGAGGAGCTCGGCGTGCGCCGTCGGGTCCTGGTGCAGTTCGCGCTCGTTGCGCCCGGTCGCGATGACCTCGCCGTCGCGGACGACGACCGCGCCGACGGGCACGTCGCCCGTGGCGAGGGCGGCGGATGCCTCGGCGAGCGCGAGACGCATCCAGTCGACGTGCTCAGGGCGGTGCACCGGCATCCGTTCGCCCCTTCTCATCGGCGGAACCCCCGCAACTAGACTCGAGCCTATGCGAGTCCACGTTGCCGACCACCCGCTCGTCACCCACAAGCTCACGGTGCTCCGCGACGAGACGACGCCGTCCCCGGTCTTCCGCGCGCTCGTGGAGGAGCTGATGACGCTCCTCGCCTACGAGGGCACGCGCGAGGTGCGCGTCGAGCCGGTCGACATCGTCACCCCGGTCGCGCCGACGACGGGTGTGCGCATCGCCGACCCGAAGCCGCTGATCGTCCCCATCCTGCGCGCCGGCCTCGGCATGCTCGAGGGCATGGTCAAGCTGCTGCCGTCGGCAGAGGTGGGGTTCCTCGGCATGGCGCGCAATGAAGAGACGCTCGAGCCGACGACGTACGCCGAGCGCCTGCCCGACGACCTGTCGGGTCGGCAGTGCTTCGTGCTCGACCCGATGCTCGCCACCGGCGGTTCGCTGATCGCGGCGATCGACTTCCTGCTGAAGCGAGGCGCGACGGATGTCACGGCGATCTGCATCCTCGCCGCGCCCGAGGGGCTGCAGGCCGTCGAGCAGGCGATGGCCGGCCGCGACGTCACGGTCGTGCTCGGTTCGGTCGATGAGCGACTCAACGAGCACGGGTACATCGTGCCGGGCCTGGGTGACGCCGGCGACCGGCTGTACGGCACCGTCTGAGCGGTTCGTCCGGCGTCGGCGTCACGGCATGGCGTCGGCGACCATTTCGTGTTACGAACCCCTCACCTCGCAGGATCTGCACCGTGAGACACGCCGTCGCGCCATCGATCTGGCAAGATTCGATCAATTGATGCGAGATCGAAGGATATTTGACCACCCGTGACATCGCACCCGGACCTCTCCCATCGCGGGCACGCCTCGCGCACCGCGTGCGACGTCACGCACGGTCATCGGGCGGTCACGGTTTGACACACCCGGGGACCTGGGTTTGACTTTCGCCCATGACTGACACCGCACGCTCCCTGACCGCCCTCGAGGCTCAGCGGACTGCCGGCACGATGATGCCGGCGCGTGCGTCCATGTGTTGTCGAATGTGCCGCTGACCAGCGAACCCCCGCCGAGCACGCGCCCGATCCCACCCGGATCGGAACGGCTCCGTCGAACCCGACGCCACTGTTCTGGTTCTCCCCGGCCCGATCGGGCCCTTCGCTCCGACCCCGCGACGACGGGGCCGTCGACGCATCTTCAGCACAAGGATCCGCCATGTCTCTCACCCTCGCTCCCGCCGTCCGCACCGCTCACCCCGTCGCCCGCACGGCTCACCCCATCGCATACCGGCCCCAGCCGGCCGCTGCACGGCCCGCCACTCCGAGCCGGCCGGTCGTTCCGGCCGCTCCGATCTCCACTCCGGCGCCGGCGCCCGCGGCGGTTGCCGCGCCGCGCCCTCGCGCCGTGCCCGAGGGCACCGAGGCGCGCGGCTTCGTGCTCTACGTCGGCATCGACGAGCTCAAGGCCGCGGCCGACGGCACGAGCCTGCACCGCATCGTCGAGGCGCTCCGTACGCTCACGACCGAGCTCGCGCCCTCCGCCGAGACGTACGCGGCCGTGGCCCTCGCGCCCGAAGGGGCAGGCGGCCGCGATGTCGACGTCGTGCGCCTCGCCCTGCAGGACCCCTCCGCGCTCGCCCGCCAGCGCGAGGCGCAGGGACTCAGCGACGACGCCGACCGCCACCCGGACGGCGTGATCATCGACATCTCGCGCAAGCGCGTCCTGCTCGACGGCGAGCCGGCCGGGTTGACCTACAAGGAGTTCGAGCTGCTGCAGTACCTCGTGCTCCGCGAGGGCCGTACGATCGATCGCCACGAGCTCATCGACGGCCTCTGGGCCGGCGACGACGAAAGCCCGAACGAGCGCACGATCGACGTGCACATCCGCCGGCTCCGCTCGAAGCTCGCGCACTACCAGGACATCGTCCGAACGGTCCGCGGCGTCGGCTACCGATTCGATCGCCACGCGGACGTCTCGATCCGCCAGGCGTCGACGCCGAGTCCCGACGTCTTCTGAGCCGAACGAGGATTCCTCGGAGAACTCCCCCGCATTCGGGGCACATTCCACTAGCGCCCGTTATCGATCCGTTATATATTCGAAGAGCACCGGCTGTTTGCTGTGGCGGCCGGTGCGGAATGTGATTGCAGGACACTCTTGGTGCAAGGGAGAGGGCCGGTCGTCAGCCTCTACGACCGGCCCTCAACCGTGTCCGCCCCCAGTTGAGGGGGCCCCTCGGCGCCATCCCGGTCACCGGCTCTCCACCGAGCTCCATGCGTCCCTATCCTTGGTCTCATCGGCGACTGCGGATCGCCGTGCCAGGAGAGGAGCCGAGGTTGGCGGATCGTGCGATGGCCGTGGCGGCATGGGAGGCGCTCTTCCGCGCCCAGGTCTCGATCATGCGTCGACTCTCGGCGGAGTTCCCGACCGAGGTCATGTCGCTGAACGAGTACGACGTGCTCTTCAACCTCTCGCGTGCGCCCGGCCGACACCTCCGGCTCAAGGACCTCAATCGTCACGTCCTCATCTCCCAGCCGAGCGTGAGCCGACTGGTCGACCGACTCGCCGCACGCGGATGGGTCGAGAAGAGCCACGACCCGCTGGACGGTCGCGGCACGATCGTCCAGCTGACCGCGAAGGGCTTCCAGGAGTTCCGGCGCGCCGCGATCCACCACATGGAGGCGATCACCGATCGCGTCGGCGGAACGCTCGACGAGGCGGAACTGCGCCAGCTCATCGACCTGTGCGACCGACTGCGCGAGGCACAGGATCCGTCGGCGGCGAACCCGCACGCCGCGGAGTGACCGCGGCATCCGCCGCCCGTTGCGACCGCCGGAAGAGATGACCGGAGGAGATGACGGTGGGACGGGAACCCTACCTCCCGCCCCACCGCGGCCTCACAGGAGGCCCTCCCCGCCGAGCGACCCGAACTGAGCTCGGCGAGCCACCTCCCGAGCGACCGTGCTGGGACATCCGGTCGCATTCGCCGCGGTGCAGCGATCTGTCGGGTCGGGCCCCGACTCGGGTTTCGAGGAATCGTATCGTTTCGCCGAGTCGGCGGCAGTGCCCCAGAGCGGGGGGCACGTAACGGACACGGCAGCCCGGATAAGCGCCGATCAGGCGGTCTCGCGCTGCCCGCCCGGCCAGTCGATCCAGTCGTCGTAGCCCGGGTGCCTGCGCAGCCACGCCGCGATGAACGGGCACCTCGGCACGATCCGCTCCTCACGGCGGATCGCGTCCTCGATGACCCACCTGGCGAGCATCGACCCGAGGCCGCGACCCTCGAATTCCGGGTCGACCACGGTGTGGGTGAAGATGATCCGGCCCGGACTCGCCCGGAACTTCGCGAATCCGGCCTGGCCTCCGCCGAGCAGCAGGCGATAGCGGGTCGCCTCGTCGTCGCGGATGATCTCGACGTCGTCGTCGGTCACGGGATCTCCTCTCCGCGCGGGCCGGTCGGCCCGCAGGCTCATCAGGTGGAACGCGCGAGGCTCGGCTGCATTCCCGTCGGCGGGGCGCCGCCGAAGGCGAAGGGCGGGATCGTCGCCGTGCGGACGCGGTCGCCGAGCGCAATCGCGCCGCTCGCGGAGGCGGCGATCAGTCCGCGGTCGGTGGCGACGCGCAGGGGAGCCGCGGCCCGTCCGGGCACCGCGGTCCGCTGCGGAAGCTCGGCGCGAACGGCGGCGTCGACGCGCTCGGGGTGCGTCGTCACGACCAGCGCGATCAGCCAGACGAACACGAGCGCGAAGGCGACGACCTCGAACACGGTGAGCGAGGCCCAGCCGAGGCCATCGTAGACGACCCATGCCGCCACCTCGGTGACGAGCGCCGCGACCGAGGTGACGACGAGTCTCCGCGGCATCCGTCGCACCAGCCACGGCGTGCCGGCGGCCAACCCGAAGAACGCCGCACCCGCGGCGCTCGCGAACACGTTGTGGAGCGCCTCGTCGGCGTCGATCGGCACGAGCCCGACGCCCGCGAGCGCGAAGCCGATGATCCCGATCAGGCCGTGGGCGACGGCGCGCCCGCCTCGGCGCGCCCGGTACTCGGGCCGGGCGAGGCCTCGGACGAGCCGTCCGGCCATCGCCGCCATCGCCCCGCCCGAGAGCACCAGGCCTGCATTGAACCAGACGGCGGCCACGTCGTCGGACGTGCCGAGCGTGCTGAAGTTGCGAGCCCACCACTCGCCCGTGTCCGTGAGGCTCATGCTCGCGAGGCACCCGGCCGCGAGGAGCATCGCGACCACGTTGAACGACCGGTAGACCGTCTGATGGTGGGCGCGCCGATGGACGGCCCCCGTCGTGGCGCCGAGCCCGCCGGCGATGGCCGCGCACGCGGCGAGGTGGCCGCCCGGGACCCCGTCGAACGCCTCCGCGGCGCTGCCGACGGCGAGCGCCGCGATCGTCGCCCACACCGACGCGTTCGCGAGTGCACCCACCCCGGGGCCGGCCCACGGCACGAGGCAGCCGGCCCGCCCGCCACGGCGATGCGAGGGCACCGATGCCACGGTGAGCGCCGTGAGCAGCAGCAGGGCGACCAGCACCGCGACGGCGACGCACACCACGTCGACGACGACGTGCCCCGTTCCGAGCCCGTCGTGCGAATGGGGTACGAGGTCGACGAGGCGGGTCGCTGCGGCGACGGCGACGGCGATCGCGATCGCGACCATCGCCGAGATCAGGGCAGCGTGACGGGCGACCGGCGCCTGGCCGGTCGTCGCGGCGCTCGCACCCCTCATAGTCGAAACTCTCGATCGCGGGAATCTGACCGCTCAGAGCCTAATCGGAGGGATCCGTCCCGTCGAAGGCCGTTTCCGGGGGACAACGAGGATCCATAGCGGATTCACAGGCGCGGAACCCGCAGGGGCGCCATCCGCTCGGCCCTCGCGTCGGAGCGCCGACCGTCGGAGCGCCGACGCGAGTGCGACGCGGTCAGTCGATCCGCCGGCCACGGCGCAGCACCGGCTCGACGTACCCCGAGCCGTGATCGAGTTGGTAGTCGAGGTTCACCGCCGCGTTGATGAGGGCGAGGTGGCTGAACGCCTGCGGGAAGTTGCCGAGCTGCTCCCCCGTGAGGCCGATCTCCTCGGCGTACAGCCCGAGATGGTTGGCGTAGGTCAGCATCTTCTCGAAGACCAGTCGCGCTTCGTCGAGGCGCCCCGAGCGGGCCAGGGCGTCGACGTACCAGAAGGAGCAGAGCGTGAACGTGCCCTCACCGCCGGTCAGGCCGTCGGGACTGGCCGAGGGGTCGTAGCGGTAGACGAGGCTGTCGGAGACGAGCTCGTCGTCGATCGCCTCGAGGGTCGACATCCAGAGCGGGTCGCGCGGCGTGATGAAGCCCAGGAGCGGCATGCGCAGCAAGGACGCGTCGAGCACGTCGCTGCCCTCGTGCTGCACGAACGCCTGCCGCTCGGGGTCGAACCCGGTCTCCATGATGCGCTCGTAGATGCGGTCGCGCTCGTGCATCCACCGCGTGAACGAGGCCGGGCGCCCGTGCGCCTGGGCGAGACGGATGCCGCGGTCGAGCGCGACCCACGACATGAAGCGCCCGTACGTGAACTTCTGCGGTCCGCCCCTCGTCTCCCAGATGCCCTCCTCGGGCGTGTCCCAGTGGTCGCAGAGCCAGTCGAGCATCTCGCGCACCTTCATCCAGCCGGCGTGCGGCAGTTCGACGCCGTGGGTGTCGGCGAGGTGGATCGAGTCCATCGCCTCGCCGTAGATGTCGAGCTGGAGCTGGTCGGAGGCGCCGTTCCCGACGCGGACGGGCTGGGAGTGCCGGTATCCCGAGAGGTGGTCGAGGACCGTCTCGGCGAGCTCGGACGAGCCGTCGACGCGGTACATGATCTTCAGCGGGCCGGAGTCGGTGCCGACGCTCTCGTGGATGCGCTCGAGCAGCCACCCGACGAACGCCGCCGCCTCCTCGCTGTAGCCGAGGCTGACGAGCGCGTAGACCGAGAAGGACGCGTCGCGGACCCAGGTGTAGCGGTAGTCCCAGTTGCGCTCGCCGCCGACCTGCTCGGGCAGCCCGGTGGTCGGGGCCGCGACCAGTGCGCCGGTCGGCGCATAGGTCATGAGCTTCAACGTGATCGCGGATCGCGACACCATCTCGCGCCACCGTCCGGTGTACGAGGAGCGGTCGTTCCACTCGCGCCAGAAGCGGCGGGTGGCCAAGAAGGTCTCGATCAGCTCGTCCTCGCTCACCTGCCGCGGCTCGACCCCCTCGCCCGACTCGAGCATCACGCCGGTGAGCTCGCCGGTGCGCAACGTGATCGTGACCTTGATCCCGCTGCCGACGACCTCGACCCGGCCGGCGCGCACATCGCCGTGGAGGATCGGCTCGCCGACGCGGTGCAGGGTCAGCGTGAGGTCGTCGGAGACGAACTTCGCGCCGACCCCGGCCGGGATGAGGCGATGCGGTGCGCGCCCGTAGTCGAACCGCGGCTGGATCTCGCCCTCGAAGGTCATCTCCCCGCGCACGACCCTGACCATCCGCACGATCACGTGCCGGTCCGTCGCGGCCCCGGTCGCCACCGGCATGAAGTCGATGACCTCGCCGACGCCGCCGTCGGTGAGGAACCTGGTGATGAGGATGGCGGTGTCCGGCAGGTAGAGCTGACGGGTCACGTACTCCGTCCCGACCGGACGGACCCGGAAGAAGCCGCCCCGCTCGGCGTCGATGAGCGAGCCGAACACGCTCGGAGCGTCGAACCTCGGACTGCAGAACCAGTCGATGGTGCCCTCGGTCGAGACGAGCGCCGCCGTCTGCAGGTCGCCGATCAGCCCGTGGTCGCTGATGTCGGGGTACCGCTTCGCCATGCATCGCCCCTTCCCCCACTGGGGATCGTGGCACGCGAGCGAGCGAGCGGGCAAGGGCGGGTGGAGGTCGCGGCCCGGATGGTGGAGGCTGGGCGCCATGGCACGAATGGGAACCAACGCCGACGTCGACCTCGCCCGGATCCGTGACGAGGTCTCCGCATCCGCCGAACACGACGCCGACTTCGAGCGGCGCCTCGCCTCCGCCTTCCCCGTGCTGCACGGGCTCTTCCACCGGCTGTACGGCGAGCGCGACGACGCGCTCGACGCCCTCGCCGGCGTGATCGCCGACGCGGAGCGGTCGTGGGCGGAGCGGCCCGCCGACCTGAAGGACACCGATGCCCGACGGGAGCAGGACTCGACGTGGTACCTCTCGAACGGCATGCTCGGCGGGGTCTGCTACGTCGACCGCTACGCGGGCGACCTGGCCGGGGTCCGTGCGCGCATCCCCGAGTTCGTCGAACTCGGGCTGACCTACCTGCACCTCATGCCGTTGTTCGCGGTGCCCGAGGGCAACTCCGACGGCGGGTACGCGGTGTCGAGCTACCGTGCGGTCGCGCCGCACCTCGGCACGATCGACGACCTGCGGGCTCTCGCGACCGACCTGCGCGCGAACGGCATCTCGCTCGTGCTCGACTTCATCTTCAACCACACCGCCTCGAACCACGAGTGGGCGCAGCGCGCCGTCGCGGGCGAGCCCGGGTACGAGGACTTCTACCTCATCTTCCCCGACCGCACGATGCCCGACGCCTACGAGAAGACGGTCCGCGAGATCTTCCCCGACGACCATCCGGGCTCATTCGTGCAGCTGCCCGACGGTCGCTGGATCTGGGCGACCTTCCACTCGTTCCAGTGGGACCTGAACTACGCGAACCCGTCCGTGTTCCGCGCGATGGCCGGCGAGATGCTCTTCCTCGCGAACCTCGGCGTCGACGTCCTGCGCATGGATGCGGTCGCCTTCATCTGGAAGCGCCTCGGCACGCCGTGCGAATCGCTGCCCGAGGCGCATCTGCTGCTGCAGGCGTTCAACGCGGTGCTCCGGCTGGCGGCGCCCTCCCTGCTGTTCAAGTCGGAGGCGATCGTGCACCCCGACGAGGTCGTCGAGTACATCTCGCTCGGCGAGTGCCAGCTCTCGTACAACCCGCTGCAGATGGCGCTCACGTGGGAGGCGCTCGCGACGCGCGACCCGCGGATGCTTCGGCAGGCCCTCGAGCGACGGCACGCACTGCCCGACGGCTGCGCCTGGGTCAACTACGTGCGCGGGCACGACGACATCGGCTGGACCTTCGCCGACGAGGACGCCGCCGAGCTCGGCATCGACGGGTTCGACCACCGCCGGTTCCTCAACGCGTTCTACGTGAACCGCTTCCCGGGCAGCTTCGCGCGCGGCGTCCCGTTCCAGGAGAACCCGCGCACGGGCGACGCCCGCGTCGCCGGCACGACGGCGTCGCTCGCCGGCATCGAGGCCGGCGACGCCCACGGCGTCGACCGGGTGCTGCTCGCGCACGCGATCGCGCTGTCGACGGGCGGCATTCCGCTCATCTACCTCGGCGACGAGGTCGCCCAGCTGAACGACTACGGCTACGTCGACGACCCGGCGACCGCCGACGACAGCCGATGGGTCAATCGGCCCCGCCGCCCCGCTGCCGCGTACGCCGCTCGGCACGACCGCGGCACGCCGGCCGGCGCGGTGTACGCGGGACTCACTCGGCTGATCCGGGTGCGACGGGGAACCCCGGAGTTCGCGGGTGGGCGGCTCGTTCCGTTCGATCCGAAGCACCCCACGGTCCTCGCGTACCAGCGCCCGGGGGCGACGGATGGCGCGGCCCCACCCGGTGAGACGGCGACCGTGCTCTGCCTGGCGAACGTCGGCGACGCCCCCGCGGCGATCGACGCGCCGACCCTCTCCGGGTTCGCGCCCGACGCGCACGAGCTCATCAGCGACCGGCGGATCTCGCTCGAGCGGGGCCTCGTGCTCGACCCGTGCCACGTCGCCTGGCTGCGGGTGCGCGCCGCCGAGGAGCCGCCGCGGTTCTGAGCAGCCCGGCGTCGAGCCATCCGCTCACCGCGACGCCTCCGCACCAACGGAAGAAGCCCCGGACCCCGCGAGTTCTGCGGGATACCGGGGCTTCGCTCTGCGCGCCCGGAGGGACTCGAACCCCCAACCTTCTGATCCGTAGTCAGATGCTCTATCCATTGAGCTACGGGCGCATGGGATGTCGCCCGGAACCTCTCGGCTCATCAGGCAACCCGGTTACTCTATCCCACGTCGCGCCCGCGCGCCAATCGGCGGGGTCGACCCGGGCGCGTCGCCGTCCGCGGCTCGCGCCGTCGGGCGAATGGACACCGCGTTCGCAGGTGGACCGACGCGTATCCACCATCGGAAGCCGATGATCCCGAACGCATCGACCGGCACTAGCATGCCGCCATGGGCAAGCTGATCTACAACTCCTCGAATCGCGAGATCGAGATCGAGGACCGCACGCTCGCGCACCTGCGCGTCGCGATCATCAACAAGCTGCGCCGCTCCGAGAGCTTCGCCATGACCTGGGACCACGGCATCGAGCACGGCAGCGGCCGCACGACGCTCTGGCTCCACGAGTCGGTGCCACTGCAGTTCGTGTTCAGCGGCAACCGCCCCCCGAAGCTCAACCGCCTGTGGATCGAGCAGATGCTGCTCTCCGCGAACAGCACGGTCGGCCTGCAGAACGTGCCCGAGCCCGACGAGAACGAGCCGTTCGACTTCGAGTGAGTCCGCCCCGAGCGGCCTCCGACGTCAGTCGACGAACTCGATCTGCGTCCGGATGAACTCGATCTCCCGGTCGTCCAGCTTCTCGGGAGCCGCGCGGCCGACGAGTTCGACGATCTCGGCCCGTACCCCGTCGGTCAACGGCGCCCGGAGATCGGCGAGGATCGCGTGCTTGCCCTCGATCGAGAGCGGGGGCCACCAGTCCTCGATGGGCACTTCTCGCTCCGCCATGCGCGCCCTCCAGTCGGGTCCGTCGTCCTTCCGTGATAACAGCCGCTCCGCCGGGCGGCAACCCCTCGACCCGTCGTCCGTGCCGTGCCTACGGTGGCCGCCCGGCGTGCAGCAGCGCGCCGTCGCGACGGAAGGGAGATCGCCATGAGCACGACCGTGACCGCCGACATCGAGGTGGACGTCCCGATTCGCACGGCCTACGACCAGTGGACGCAGTTCGAGACGTTCCCGCACTTCATGAGCGGGGTGGACTCGATCCGCCAGGTCGACGACGCCACGACCCACTGGGTGGTCTCCGTGGGCGGCGCCACCCGCGAGTTCGACGCCGACGTCTCCGACCAGGTCCCCGACGACCACGTCGCCTGGCGCAGCACGACGGCCGAGGTCGACCACCGCGGGCGGGTGGAGTTCCGGCCGGTCGCCGCCGACCGCACGCGCGTCGACGTCACGCTCGAGTGGGAGCCGGAGGGCTTCGTCGAGAAGGCGGGCGCCGCGCTCGGCGTCGATGACCGGCAGGTCGAGCACGACCTCCGCAGGTTCAAGGAGTTCATCGAGTCCCGTGGCGTCGAGACCGGCGCGTGGCGCGGTGAGGTGCACGAGGGCGCGGCCGGCGGCGGCGCCGACCCGCTCGGCACCGACGGCGTCGTCGGCGACGACCCGGACCTCCGCGCCTGACGTCTAGTCGGACCCGGAGTCGGGCCCGTCGCCGTCGGCGGTGCCCCCCTCCGGGTCGATCTGCTCGGGAACGAGCTGGATGCCGCCCGTCGAGTTCGCGCTGCGCATGAGCTCCTCCAGGTAGGTCCGGCTGAGCTCCGGCGGTTCGGGATCGTCGAAGACGAACCGCAGCGGGATGTTGGGGTGGAGCCACAGCGTGCTCCGCCCCTCGGGCTGCTCCTCAGGGTGCTGCCACGACACCGTGAACGACTCGCCGCGGCGCAGCTTCGTCACGACCGCGACCTGGAGATGCGCGAGCGCCCGGTCCTCGATGCCGATCGGCGTGCCGACGCTTCCGTAGTACAGCGTGCCCATGCGATCGAGCGTAGCCGGGCGCGCGGCCCGAGCCGGGCCATCGGTCCCATCACCTCGACCCGCGGTCGTCAACCCCCTCGGCCGAGTACGCCCGCGCGCGTACCGTGACTGGACGGACACCGAACGAGGAGGCCGCCCGTGGATGATCACCTGGTCGATCCGACCACGAAGCACACCGCCGAGCCGTTCCCGGAGCAGGAGCAGCTGCCACCCGGCATGACCCCGCGGATGACGCCGCAGCCCGACCACGGCGAGTACAGCTACCGCGGCTCGGGCCGCCTCGCCGGGCGGCGCGCACTCGTCACCGGCGGCGACTCCGGCATCGGCCGGGCCGTCGCCATCGCGTTCGCGCGGGAGGGCGCGGACGTCGCGATCTCGTACCTGTCCTCCGAGCAGGAGGATGCGGACGAGACCGCGTACTGGGTCCGCGACGCCGAACGGCGCGTCGAGCTCCTGCCCGGCGACCTCGTCGACGAGCAGCACTGCGCCGACCTCGTCGAGCGGACCTGCGACGCCTTCGGCGGCATCGACCTGCTGGTGCTGAACGCCGCGCATCAGCGCGACCGCGGCGGGATCGACGAGGTACCGACCGACGACTTCGACGAGGTGATGCGCGTCAACCTCTACTCGAGCGTGTTCCTCACGCGCGCAGCCGTCCCGCGCATGGACGCCGGCTCCTCGATCATCACCACGTCGTCGATCCAGGGCTTCGACCCGTCGTCCCGTCTCGTCGACTACGCGATGACGAAGGCGGCACTCGTCGCGTTCACGAAGGCGCTGGCCGAGGAACTCGGGCCGCGAGGCATCCGCGTCAATTCGGTCGCGCCGGGGCCGATCTGGACCCCCCTCATCCCCTCGACCGGATGGCCCGACAAGCTGCCGAAGTTCGGTCAGGACACTCCACTGGGCCGCGCAGGACAGCCGGCCGAACTCGCGGGCGCCTACGTGTACCTCGCGTCGGACGACGCGTCGTTCACGTCGGGCGCGATCCTGCCGGTCACGGGGGGCAAGCCGCTCTGACCGGCGAGAGACCCCGCACCCACCGATGGACGAAGCAGGAAGGAGAACCGACATGCCCGGCACACGACGAAGACAGAACTCCCTGAAGGACCCGGAGCTGTACGAGGAGCTCCGCGACGACGGCGCCTCCAAGGAGAAGGCCGCCCGGATCTCGAATGCGGCCGCAGCGCGGGGCCGGAAGGCGGTCGGCAGGAAGGGCGGCGAGTCCGGCAGCTACGAGGACTGGACCGTGCCCGAACTGAAGCAGCGCGCGAAGGAGCTCGGCCTGACCGGCTACAGCGACAAGCGGAAGGGCGAGCTCATCGACGCCCTCCGCAACCACTGAGGGGCGACGGATGCCGCGGCTGCGACGCGTCGAACCGTACGCGTCACCCGGCCTGACGCGCCGCCGCAGCGGCCGCGGCTTCACCTACCGTCACGCCGACGGGTCGCCCGCCGACCGGGCCGAACGCAACCGGATCGCGGACCTGGCGGTCCCGCCGGCCTGGACGGACGTGTGGATCGCCGAGGCGCCGAACGCGCACATCCTCGCGGTCGGCCTCGACGCGGCGGGCCGTCGTCAGTACCTGTACCACCCGGTCTGGCGCGAGCGGCAGGATGCGGAGAAGTTCGAGCGGATGGCGGCGCTCGCCGAGGTGCTTCCCGGCGCACGTCGCGGTGTCCGCCGCGATCTCGCTCGCGACGAACTGCTGCGCGAGCGCGTGCTCGCCGCAGCCTTCCGCACCCTCGACCTCGGCGCCATCCGCATCGGATCGGAGGAGTCGCTCGCTCAGGCCCGCAGTCGCGGGCTGACGACGCTGCTCGTGCGGAACGCCCGACTCGAGGGGGCCGACGCCGTCCGGCTGCGCTTCCGCGCCAAGGGCGGCATCGCGCAGGAGCTCGTGCTCGAGGACGCGGCGCTCGCGGCGTTCGTCGAGGGCATGTCGGGGCGCTCGCCCGCCTCGCGGCTCTACGCGTTCACGGAGGGGCGGCGGATGCGGCCGCTCGGGCCGATCGACGTGAACGAGGACATCCGGTCGCGCACCGGCGGCGACTTCACCGCGAAGGACTTCCGGACGCTGCGGGGCACGATCGCGGCGGCCGACCGGCTCGCGGAGCTCGGCACTGCGGGGACCTCGAGGGCGCGCGCCGCCGCGGTGCGGGAGTCGATCGTCAGGGCCAGCGAGGTCCTCGGCAATACGCCCGCGATCGCGAAGGCGAGCTACGTCGACCCCAGGGTGGTCGACGCGTACGAGCACGGACGACTCGTCGACCTCCGCGGCGTCCGGGAGCGGGCACTGCTCCAGTTGCTCGTCGACGACACCGCCTGATCCGTCACCCATCCGTGCGTCTGCTGGGGATCACCCGCACGTACGCCCCGCCGTACATACGCGCCCGTACGCTTGCCATATCCACCGCGGGCGGACGCCCGCAGCACACCGGCTGGGAAGTCGACGACGACGGGCCGGATCATCAGTTCACTCATCTCTGCACCCCAGGTCGGTGCCGTCCGCTCCACGAAGCCCCGCGGTGATCGCCCGGGCGTCACGCACAGCTATGCGGCGCTGTCGCAGGTGATCAAGGAGAGCGGGCTCCTCCGCCGGACCCCGGTCTTCTACGCGCTGCTCGTCGGCGGACTCGCGATCGCACTCGGCGGGGCGATCGCCGGCTTCGTCCTGCTGGGCGACTCCTGGTTCCAGCTGCTCATCGCCGCAGCGCTCGGCATCATCTTCACGCAGTTCGCGTTCTTCGCCCACGAGGCCTCGCACCGCGCCGTGCTCGCGTCGGGCCGGGCCAATGACCGCGTGGGGAGGCTGGTGGCGACGGGCGTGGTCGGCATCAGCTACCAGTGGTGGATGACGAAGCACACCCGTCACCACGCGAACCCCAACAAGGTGGGCAAGGACCCGGACATCGAGTTCGACACGATCTCGTTCGTCGAGGAGGACGCGGCACGGCAGCGCGGGCTCCTCCGCTGGATCACCCGCCGACAGGGCTGGCTGTTCTTCCCCCTGCTCCTCCTCGAGGGCCTGAACCTGCACGTGACCTCGATCAGGTCGCTCTTCGAGCGCCGCGCGGTCCCGGGCCGCAGCCTCGAACTCGCCGTCATCGCGCTGCGCCTCGGCGCCTACGTCGCCGTGGTGTTCTGGTTCCTTCCGCTCGGCATGGCCTTCGCGTTCCTCGGCGTGCAGCTGGCCGTCTTCGGCGTGTACATGGGTGCGTCCTTCGCCCCGAACCACAAGGGCATGCCGATCGTCCCGGCCGACGCGAAGCTCGACTTCCTGAGCAAGCAGGTGCTCACCAGCCGCAACATCACCGGGCGCTGGACCGGCGCACTCATGGGCGGGCTCAACCACCAGGTCGAGCACCACCTGTTCCCGAGCATGCCGCGCCCCCACCTCGGTCGCGCACGCGAGATCGTGCGCGAGCACTGCCGGTCGCTCGGCATCCCCTACACCGAGACCACCCTGGTGGGCTCGTACGCGATCGTGATCCGGTACCTGAACCGCGTCGGGCTGGCCGCGCGGGACCCGTTCGACTGTCCGGCGGCCGGCGAGTTCCGTCGCCGCTGAGCGGCCGGACGGTCGACGACGCTACGCGGTCACGCGGCTTCGACGGGCTTCGGTCCGGGCTGTTCTGCCGCGACCCTCGCGAGGTCGAGCACGATCCCGCCGCCTGAGTTCGCGCCGCGCATGAGGTCTTCGACCCATTCCCGGTCGAGTTCGGGCGCCTCAGGGGTCTCGAACACGAACCGGAGCGGGATGGCGGGGTGCAGCCACAGCGAGCTCCGCCCGGGCGTCGGGCTGCCGAGGTGGCGCCACGACAGCGTGAAGCTCTCGTTGCGACGGAGCTTCGTCGTGATGGCGATCTTCAGGTGGGCGAGCGCTCGGTCGTCGATCTCGATCGGAGTGCCGGCATCGCCGTAGTACAGGGTTCCCACTCCTGAAGAGTACCCCCGATCGGGTGACACGCCTACGGCCGATGCGCCCGCATTCACGGGGAATTCCCGGCCATGTCCCCCATCGGATCGTCCTCGTCGGAGCGCACGTCCTCCGGCCCCTTGTCCGGCCTGAGGCCCCGCCAGCGCGGATGCCGCGCCACCCCCGTCCGCGTCCACTCGCCGAACTCGATCTCGCCGACGAGCTCGGGCCGGACCCACACGGCATCCGCCGCATCCGTCGCGGGGACCTCCATGAACGGCGAGGTGTCCCCCACGATCCCGTCGAGCATTCCCTGCAATCTCTCGGTTTCGCGTTCACGCAGCCCCGACCCGACGCGGCCGGCGTAGCGCAGGCCCGCCGGCGTGGGCACCCCGACGAGCAGCGAGCGGACGCGACCGGTCCGCGTGCCCGATCCCATGCGGTAGCCGCCGATGACCACCTCCTGCGTCCGCGAGAGCTTGACCTTCACCCAGTCGTCGCTCCGGACGCCGGGCGTGTAGCGCGAGCCACGACGTTTCGCGACGATCCCCTCGAGGCCGAGCCGACGTGCCTCCTCGAGCGCCTCCTCGGCGCCGAGCTCGACGACGGGCGGCACATCGACGGGCGCGTCGGTGCGGGGCCGAACGAGGCGCTCGAGCCGTTCGCGTCGGCGCTCCCAGGGCTCGTCGATCGTGGATGTGCCCGCGACCTCGAGCACGTCGAACAGGTGCAGCCGGACCGGGACCGATGCCGCGGCCGCGGCGATCTCGCGCGGCTTGCCGAGGTTCATCCGGCGCTGCAGCAGCCCGAAGTCGGGCCGGCCCCGCTCGTCGAGCGCGACGATCTCGCCGTCGACCACGGCGTCCGCACGGAGCGCGGACGCGAGCCCCGCGAGCTCCGGATACGTGGCCGTCTGATCGATCCCGTTGCGGCTGACGAGCCGTGCGACGCCGTCCTCCGCACGGGCGACCACGCGGATGCCGTCCCACTTCCACTCGATCGCCCAGTCGTCCGCGGCCACGAGTCCGGCGGTTCCGGGGACGGCGAGCATCGGCTTCGGCACCGGGTCGCGCGGTCCGCCGGTCGAGCGCGAGTGGGTCGACCGCACGGTCGAGCGAGCGGATGGCGCTGAGCGCGATCGCGCGCCGTCCGGCGCCGTCGCCGTGGCCGGCGCGGCCGCGGCATCCGCCCCGCTCGACCCCGCGTCACCGCCGCGCTGCTCCTTCATGCGGTGCAGCAGCCACTGGCTCTTCTCGCCGTCGCCCTGCGTGCGGATGAGCGCGAGGCGCACGCGCCCGAGGGGCCCGCCGACACGGCCGTGCAGCGTGAAGATCACCTCGTCGTCGCGCCACTTCTCGGTCTCGTAGGTGCCGGTGTCCCACACCGTCATCCCCCCGGCACCGTACTGGCCGTCGGGGATCGTGCCCTCGAACACGAGGTACTCCATCGGGTGGTCCTCGGTCTGCACAGCGAGGTGGTTCGTGCCCGTGTCATCCGGGACGCCCTTCGGCACCGCCCAGCTCTTCAGCACGCCGTCGCGCTCGAGGCGCAGGTCGAAGTGGAGTCGCCTCGCGTGGTGCTCCTGGATCACGAACCGCGGGTCGCCGTCGTTCGCGACGCCCCAGGCCGAATCGGGCATGGGCTCGGGCGTCGACCCCGCGGTGCGCATCGAGAGGTAGGTGCTGAGCGGGCCGTCGACGGTCGAGCCGGTCACGGCGAGCATCGGATCGCCGCGCTCGGCGACCAGTGCGACGACCTCGTCGGCCTCGAGGTGCCGGAGGCCGGGGTCGTCGATTTCCTCCCACGTCCGCGGTGCGGCGACCGTCGGACGGAATCGCCCGCGGAGCGAGTACGGGGCGATCGTCGTCTTCTTGCCGTTGTTCTGGCTCCAGTCGATGAGCACCTTGCCGCCGCGGAGGGTCTTCCGCATGCTCGACACGATCAGGTCGGGGTGGTCGGCCTCGAGCGCCCGCGCGAGCTCGTGGGCGACGGCCGACACCTGCTCGGAGGACTGTGCGCCGTCGAGGGCGGCGTACAGGTGGATGCCCTTGCTGCCACTGGTCACCGGCACCGGTTCGAGGCCGATCGGGTCGAGGATCGCGCGCACCATCCGTGCGACCTCGGCGCACTCGGCGAGGCCCACGCCATCGCCCGGATCGAGGTCGAACACCATCCGGTCGGGGTTCGCCGGTGCGCCCGACGGATCGAAGCGCCACTGCGGCACGTGCAGCTCGATGGCCCCCATCTGGGCGAGCCAGACGAGGCTCGCCCGGCTGTCGGCGATGGGATAGGTCTTGTCGCCGTCGGAGTGGTGCTGCACACCGCGGCGCAGCCACTCGGGGCCGTGCTCGAGGTTCTTCTCGAAGAAGGCCTGCTCCGGATGGCTCGGCGTGCCGACCCCGTTCACCCAGCGCTTGCGGGTGATCGGGCGCCCCGCGACATGCGGCAGCATGACGGGCGCGATCTCGGCGTAGTAGGCGATCATCTCGCCCTTGGTCATCCCGGTCTCCGGGTACATGACCTT
The DNA here is from genome assembly GCF_044769845.1 of Agromyces sp. GXQ0307. Taxonomy (NCBI): domain Bacteria; kingdom Bacillati; phylum Actinomycetota; class Actinomycetes; order Micrococcales; family Microbacteriaceae; genus Agromyces; species Agromyces sp. GXQ0307. Next base: position 38,621 of record NZ_JBIZVY010000004.1, read on the forward strand.
GTCGAGGCTCGTCAGTCGGAGCCGACGTCCGTCGACGTCGACCAGCTGCGCCGCACCCTGCGCCATGTGCCCCATCCTGCCCCCTCCGGGCCCTCCGACGGACCCGGCGCGGATGCGGGCGCGTCACGTGGACGGCACGAACGGCGCGTAGAACTCCAGGTCGCCGTCGAACACGGGCACGTCCATCGAGACATCCTCGCCCTCCGCGCTCACGCGGATCGTCACGTACGAGCCGGGGCGCTGCTCGACGGAACCGATGACGGTCTCCTGCTCCTCGAACTTGACCAGCTCGCCGACCGGGGCGACGACGGTCACCGAGTCGTCCTCGTCGGAGAAGGTCACCTCGACGGGCGAGTCGGTCCGGTTGAAGAGCGTGCCGAGCATGCGGCCCGGCTCCCCCGCGTCCCTGGAGATCAGCACGATGCTCCGCACGTCGATTCCCGAGAGCTCGGCGTTGGCACCGATCGCGATGCCCTCGAGCTCCTCCGGGGGCAATGGCTCGTCTCCCGCGAGCACGTTGCAGCCCGCGAGACCGGCCGCCGGGAACATCACTGCGGCGGCGAGCGCGACTCGCGCGACCACGGTTCGACCTCGTCGTTCGGACATCTCCGCCTCCCTGAGTCGATGGGCGATGCCGCCTCCGACATCGCGTTCCACCACGAGACGATCACGATCGTCGAGCTGCGGACAGGGGGTTGCGGATCCGAACGCCGGCCCTAGCGTGGAGGGACGCCAGCCGTCCGGACCGACCCAGGGAGACCACCATGCCCGCCGCACCGGCCACCCTCCTCGTCCTCGGCGCGGACGGCGACCTCACCGGTCGTCTGCTCCTGCCCGGTCTCGGCACGCTGCTCGCGTCGGAGAACCTCGAGCTCGAGCTCGAGGTGATCGGGGCGGGCCTCGGCGACGTCGACGCACCGACGTGGCGCGCCCGCGTCGCCGCCGCGCTCGAGGGCGTACCCGAGCCTCGGCGGTCGCGGGTGCTCGACGGCACACGGTACCTGCGGGCGGATGCCACGGAGCCGGCCGAGCTCTCACGACTCCTCGCCGAGTGCCGCTTCGTGCCCGTGCTCTACTTCGCGCTGCCGCCGTCGGTGACCGTCCGCGTCTGCGCCGTCCTCGACACGCTCGACACCCCCGACGGGATCCGGCTCGCGCTCGAGAAGCCGTTCGGCGGCGACCTCGCCGGCGCCCGAGCGCTGAACGAGCTGCTCACGCGCATCGTGCCCGAACGCCGGATCTTCCGCATCGACCACTTCCTCGGGCGTGCGACGGTGCTAAACCTGCTCGGCGTGCGCTTCGCGAACCGACTGCTCGACCCGGTTTGGAACCGGGCGGCGATCGAACGGATCGACATCGTGTACGACGAGACCCTCGCGCTCGAGGGCCGGGCCGGCTACTACGACCACGCCGGCGCACTCGTCGACATGATCCAGAGCCACCTGCTCGTCGTGCTTGCACTCGTCGCCATGGAGCCGATCTCCCGCGTGGACGAGACCGGACTGCGCGATGCGATGGCCGAGGCGGTCCGCCGGACGTCGGTGCGGGGCGGCGACCCGGTCGCGTCGAGCCGGCGGGCACGGTACTCGGCGGGATCCGTCGACGATCGCGAGCTTCCCGCCTACGCGGACGAGCCGGGCGTCGATCCGGCCGGCGGGACGGAGACCCTCGCCGAGGTGGTCGTCGAGGTCGACACCGACCGCTGGCGCGGTGTTCCGTTCCGGCTCCGCTCCGGGAAGGCACTCGGCCGGGCCCGCAAGGTCGTCCGCGCAGTGTTCCGCCCCGTCGCACCGATCGAGGGCCTCGAGGGTCGGCCGAGTGCCGACTGGCTCGAACTCGACCTGAGCTCCGGTCAGGTCGAGCTCGGCCTGACCATGAACGGCGGGGGCGACCCGTTCGCGCTCGAGCAGACGACACTCGTCGCGCAGCAGGTCCCCGGCGCCCTGCTCCCCTACGGCGAGGTGCTGAAGGGCATCCTCACCGACGATCCGACGCTCTCGGTGCGCGGCGACATCGCCGAGGAGTCCTGGCGCATCGTCGAGCCCGTCCTGGCGGCCTGGCGCGAGGGCCGGGTGCCGTTGGAGGAGTATCCGGCGGGCTCGGACGGGCCGCCGGATCGCTGATGGGGCCCTCGGCGCGCGGGCGCGGCATCCGTCGGCCCTCGCCCCGGCGCCGGCGCAAGGGCTACCGCTCGCATCCGGTCGGGTGTGTACTGGGGTGATGCGAGCCGTGTGGAAGGGGGCGGTCACGTTCGGCCTCGTCAACGTGCCCGTCAAGCTGTACAGCGCGACCGAGGACCACGACGTGTCCCTGCACCAGGTGCACGACAAGGACGGCGGGCGAATCCGCTACCAGCGCGTGTGCGAGATCGACGGCGAGGTCGTGCCCTACCAGCACATCGACAAGGCCTACGACGACGGTGAACGCACCGTCATCATCACCGACGAGGACCTCAAGTCGCTGCCCGCCGAGCGCAGCCGCGAGATCGAGGTCGTCGAGTTCGTGCCGACCGACCAGATCGACCCGATCATGTTCGACCGCAGCTACTACCTCGAGCCCGACTCGGCGTCGAACAAGGCGTACGTGCTGCTGCGCGAGGCCCTCGAGTCGACCGACCGCACCGCGGTCGTCAGGATGGCGCTGCGCCAGAAGACGCGACTGGCCGCGCTGCGCGTGTTCGGCGACGTGCTCATGGTGCAGACGCTCCTCTGGAGCGACGAGGTGCGCCAGGCGAACTTCCCGGCGCTCGACGAACCGGCGAAGATCACCTCGAAGGAGCTCGACCTCTCCAAGCAGCTCATCGAGAGCCTCTCGAACGACTTCGAGCCCGAGCAGTTCGTCGACGAGTACCAGCAGGAGCTGCGCACGCTGATCCAGGCGAAGCTCGAGCAGGGCGACGCGCTCGACACCGCGGCGACGTTCGGCGAACAGCCCGAGGAGGAGGGCGGCGAGGTCATCGACCTCATGGAGGCCCTGCGGCAGTCGATCGCCGCGAAGCGCGGCGGCGGGGCGGATGCCGAGGCGTCGACATCGTCGAAGACCTCATCGAAGACGTCGTCGTCGAAGTCGTCGGCGGGGAAGAAGTCCACCGCGAAGGCCGCGTCCTCGAAGGCCGACTCCGGCGACGAGAAGCCCGCGTCCAAGCGGCGCACGACGAAGAAGGCGGGCTGACGCCCACGTCAACCCCGTGCCTGGCCGAGCGGCGCGACGTACCGTGGCGCCATGAGCGACAACGACGACATCCTCTCGCGCTTCGCGGCCGGTGAGGGCGAGAGCGGCCCGCCGGCGCCGGAGCGGCCCCACGACCTCCCGCGGCCCGAGGACGACATCCCGGGTGCGAACACCGACACCGACGACACCCGCACCTCGCCCGGAAGCGAGACCGAGACGATCGAGAAGCAGCAGGACCCGATGCCCGACCGCGTCGCGGCCGACGTCGACGAGTCGCAGGTCCGCGCGGTACCGGGGACGGGCGGCCCCGACGACGCGGGAGACGTCGACGTCGATCCCGACGAGCTGAACCTGCCCGGCCGTTCCTGAACCGACGGCTCAGCCGAGCGCGCCGATCGCCCAGGCGTAGTGCCCGCCGAGGCACTCGTGCGCCGGCTCGGCCAGCGTCGCCCCCCTCAGCCAGATCCGGCCGTCGGCGAAGATCTCGGAGTCGGTCATCGCATCGAGCCGAGCGAGTGCGGAAGCGTGGCTCGCGCGGAGACGCTCGCGCGCGGCCTCGGGGTCGCCGTCGCCGCGGTACCGGTCGCGCAGGTCGCGGTTCAACCGATCGAGATCGCGCCACGTGTACCCGTCGGCCGGGAACGCGGGGACCTCGCCCGCAGCGTCGGCCGCGAGCCAGCCGAGGAGCAGCACGTGCCACGCGTGCAGGTGGTTGACCACGTCGACGGCGTCGCGGTCGCGCGGCTCGGGTGCCGCGGCATCCGTCATGGGCTCAGTCCGCGCCGGAAGCGCGACGCCCTCCAGCGAATCGAGCGCGCGCTCGAACTCGGCGAAGCGGTCGACCGCCTGGCGGACGAGGTCGGCGCGGTGCTGCGGGATCGTCACGCGCCCAGCCTACGAGCCGTCGGCGGCCGCCGCGGCGAGCCCGTCACACGGCGCCGTGCGCGACGGCGAGGATGGCGGCCGACTCGGGAGGGAGTTCCAGCATGCGGTCCGGCGCACCGGCCTCGGCGAGCGCGGGGTCGGTCGCGACCAGGATCTCGGCGGGTCCGTCCAGCTCCAGCGCCCACGGCGTGCTCCCGAGGTTCACGAGCACCACGACCCGCTCGGGGGCGTCGGGTGCGCCGCGGTCCATCCGGAACCGGCCGGACGCGTCATCCGCCCAGGCCGTCGTGTGCTCGAACGACGGATCGGTCAGCTCGGGCCGGGCACGGCGGAGGGCGAGGAGCCGCCGGTGCAGGTCGAGCAGCGCCGCGTGCGCACCATCGGGATCGGCGGGCTCCGACCAGTCGAGCTTCGACCGCTCGAACGTCGACGGGTCCTGCGGGTCGGGCACGAGCGACTCGTCCCAGCCCATCCGGGCGAACTCGGCGATGCGACCCTCGGCGGTCGCACGGCCGAGCTCGGGTTCCGGATGCGACGTGAAGAACTGCCACGGCGTCGAGGCGCCCCACTCCTCGCCCATGAACAGCATGGGCGTGAACGGCGTCGTCAGGTTCAGCACCGCGGCGACCGCCAGCCGGTCCGCCCCGAGGGCCGGCGAGAGCCGATCGCCGGCGGCGCGGTTGCCCACCTGGTCGTGGTCCTGCGTGAACGTCACGAGGCGCCAGGTCGGCACGGCCGGGTCGATCGGGCGCCCGTGGTCGCGCCCGCGGAAGGACGAGTACGTGCCATCGTGGAAGAAGCCGCGCGTGGTCGTCTTCACCAGCGCATCGAGCGGCGCGAAATCGGCGTAGTACCCGGCGGTCTCGCCCGTGAGGGCGACGTGCATCGCGTGGTGGTGATCGTCGCTCCACTGCGCGGTGAGGCCGTAGCCGCCTGCCTCGCGCGGCATGATCAGCGTCGGGTCGTTGAGGTCGGACTCGGCGATGAGCGTAAGCGGGCGGCCGAGGTGCGCCGACAGCGCGTCGGCGTGCTCGGCGAGCTCGCGCAGGATGTGCCGCTCCGATCGGTCGCGCAGCGCGTGCACCGCGTCGAGCCGCAACCCGTCGACGTGGAAGTCGCGGAGCCACATCATCGCGTTCTCGACGATGTAGCGGCGCACCTCGGGCTCGTCGAGGTTCACCGAGTCGCCCCACGTGTTGCGTTCGGCGACGCGCAGGTAGGGACCGAACCGGGGAAGGTAGTTGCCCGACGGCCCGAGATGGTTGTAGACGACGTCCTGGATCACCGCGAGCCCGCGCGCGTGACACGCGTCGACGAAGCGCTGGTAGGCGGCCGGCCCGCCGTACGCCTCGTGCACGGCGTACCAGAGCACGCCGTCGTAGCCCCAGTTGTGCGTGCCGTTGAACGCGTTGACGGGCAGCAGCTCAACGACGTCGACGCCGAGGTCGACGAGGTGGTCGAGCCGATCGACCGCGGAATCGAGCGTGCCCTCGGGCGTGTACGTGCCGATGTGGAGCTCGTACACCACGCCGCCCGCGAGCTGCCGGCCCGTCCACGAGCCATCCGCCCAGTCGTGCGCGCCGAGGTCGAAGACCGCGCTCAGCTCGTGCACGCCGAGCGGCTGCCGCAGCGACCGCGGGTCGGGAAGCGCCTGATGGTCGTCGTCGAGCACGAAGCCGTACTCGTCGCCCGGTGCGAGCTCGACGTCGGCGTGCCATCGGTCGCGGTCGTCGCGGCGCATCGGCAGGTCGGCGCGACCGGGACGACGCAGCGCGACCCGCGTCGGGATCGGGGCCCACAGCTCGGGCGTCATCGGGAAGCCTCCTCGTCACCGTGTCGCCGCACCTCGCGCTCGGGGTCGGATGCCGCGGGCACGAGCAGCGCAACCGGATACGTCGCGAGCAGCTCGGCGAGCACGAGCATTCCGCCGTCGTACCGGCGACCGGTCAGCAGGTCGACGAGCGACCCGCCTGCGGTGAGCACCGCCGTGTCGCCCCAGGCTCCGGGCGGGGCGGATGCCGCCGGCTCGCCGCCCGCGCGCGCGGCGAGCCCCAGGGGCAGCCGGGTCGCGACGGTCACCGCGCCGCCGCGGTCGAACGCGATCGCGTGCCGCGCGGCCTCCCCGACGACCTCGAGCGGCCGGTACCGCGTGAACCACTCGGGGTGGTCGCGACGGGCGCGGAGCGCCCGCGAGGTGACGAGGAGCTTGGCGGCGCCCGTGGCATCCGTCGCCGGGAGTTCGCCGCGGCCTGCGGCGTCGTCGAGGTCCGCGAGCATGCGCCACCGCTGCTCGAAGTCGACGGGGCGCCGGTTGTCGGGGTCGACGAGGCTCGTCTCCCAGAGCTCGGAACCCTGGTAGACGTCGGGCACGCCCGGCATCGTGAGCTGCAGCAGCTTCGCCGAGAGCGAGTTCGACCAGCCGGTGGGCGCGAGCCACGCGACGAAGGAGTCCAGCCGCTCGCGCGCCGCCGGGACGTCGTAGGCGCGATCGATCACGTCGTGCATGCGGCGCTCGAACGCCTCGTCGGGCGCGGTCCAGCGCGTCGAGACGGATGCCTCGCGCGCGGCCTTCTCGGCATACGCGTGCGCGCGCTCGCGCTCGAGCGGCCAGGCTCCGACCATCGCCTGCCAGAGCAGCGCGTCGAACGGGCCGTCGCCCGTCGAGCCCGCGGTCGCACGGAGGCCGTCGAGCTCGATCGACCAGCGCTCGGGGATCTCCGCGAGCACGTCGAGGCGCGCGCGGACGTCCTCGCCGCGCTTGGTGTCGTGCGTCGAGAGCGTCGTCATGGAGTGCGGCCACGCGGCGTGACGGCGCGCCTGGCGCTCGTGGAAGCGATCGACCGGGATCGCGAACTCCGACGGGTCGCCGCCGACCTCGGTCAGCGAGCCGAGCCGCGTGAACCGGTAGAACGCCGTGTCCTCGACGCCCTTCGCCATGACCATGCCGCTCGTCTGCTGGAAGCGGACCGCGACGGGGTTCGAGCCGTCGGCGAGCACGGTCAGCAGGGCGTCGATCGTCGCCCCGAGGTCGGGCCGGTGCTCGCGCGCGCGGCGCGCGGCCGCCTCCAGATGCGGCGCGCCCGCCGGCAGGTACGAGCGGTACACCGGGAAGCACGCGAGCAGCTCGGCGAGCGCGTCTGCGGCGTCGGCCGGCCGCGGCTCGGGCAGCATCCGCTCGAGGCGGAGCACCTCGCTGCGGAGGATGCCGTCGGCGATGCCGCGCTTGGTGCCGTGGATCAGCTCGTGCCAGTCGGCGGGACCCTCGATGCCGGTCTCGGCGCGCAGCCGCTCGTCGAGCGCGTCGAGCGCGGCCTCGCCTCGGGGGTCGACGAGCACCCGGTCGACGTCGGCGAGCACGTCGTAGCCCGTCGTGCCGTCGGTGCGCCAGTGCGGCGGAAGCGGTTCATCGCCCTCGAGGATCTTCTCGACGAGGACGTACGCGCCGCCCGTGGCATCCGCCAGCCGCTCGAGGTAGGCGCCGGGCTGCGCCAGGCCGTCGGGATGGTCGACGCGCAGGCCGTCGACGAGTCCGTCGCGGATCCAGGCGACGATCGCCTCGTGCGTGGCATCGAACACGCCCGGCAGTTCGACGCGCACCCCCGCGAGCTCGTTGACCGCGAAGAACCGACGGTAGTTCAGCTCGGCGTCGGCGCGCTGCCAGTGCACGAGCTCGTAGTGCTGCCGGCCGTGCACGGTGAGCGCGTCGGCGCCGTCGTCGGCGGAACCGGGCGCGAGGGGGAATCGGTGCTCGAAGTAGCGCAGCTGACCGCGTGCGATGCGCAGGTCGCCGGCGGCCGCGGCTTCCTCGACCGTGCCGCCGAGCACGGGAAGGCGCACCCTCCCGCCGGTGAGGTCCCAGTCCACGTCGAACGCGTCGGCGTGGGGGGACTCGCGGCCGAGCTGCAGGAGGCTCCACCACCACGGGTTCTGCGCGGCATCCGCGACGCCCACGTGGTTCGGCACGATGTCGACGAGGATGCCGCGTCCCGCGCGGTGCGCGGCATCCGCCACCGCCGCGAGGCCCGCCTCGCCGCCCCGGGCCGGGTCGACGCGGTCGTGCGCGACGACGTCGTACCCGTGGTCGGAGCCGGCCCGCGCCGGCAGGATCGGAGAGAGGTAGAGCCAGTCGGCGCCGAGCGCGTCGAGGTAGTCGACGACGGATGCCGCGTCGTGCAGGTCGAACGACGGGCGGACCTGCAGCCGGTAGGTCGACTTCGGTTCGCGGGCGACCGGCCCCTGACCGGCCCGCCCGGCACGGGTCGGCTCGCGGCGTGCGCGCCCGGCCCGCCCGGCGGCATCCGTCACTTGCCCACCTCCGTCCTCGGCGCGGGTGCCTCCTCCTTCGCGGCCGCGACCATCGCCGACAGCGACGCGGCGACCGAGTGGTCCACCTCCTCGGGCGTCGGATCGTGCTGGCGGAGCACCACGAGCGATCGCTGCTCGAGCGCGATCACCTCGCCGGACTGGACCGGGGCGCTGTCGGCGCGACGGCCCGCGGTGTCGATGAGCACCTCCCACTCGGGCGAGAGCTCGTGCTCGGGGATCGTGAACTCAACCGTGTCGTCGTGGGCGTTGAAGAGCACGATGAAGTGGCGGTCGACGATGCGCTCCCCGCGGCGGTCGCGCTCGCGGATGCCCTCGCCGTTCAGGAACACGCCGATCGCCTTGCCGAAGCCCGCGTCCCAGTCCTCCGGGGCCATCACCGAACCGTCGGGTCGCAACCAGACGATGTCGGGCACCGGGCCGCCCTCGGGCTGGCGCACCGGTCGGCCGTCGAAGAACCGGCTCCGCCGGAACGTCGGGTGCTCTGCACGGAGCTTCGCGACCGCGGCCGTGAACTCGACGAGGGGCTGGTCGGCGTGCTCCCAGTCGATCCAGCTGATCGGGCCGTCCTGCGCGTAGACGTTGTTGTTGCCCCCCTGCGTGCGCCCCAGTTCATCGCCGTGCGAGAGCATCGGCACGCCCTGCGAGAGCAGCAGCGTGGCGATGAAGTTGCGCTGCTGGCGGGCCCGGAGCGTCAGGATCTCGGGGTCGTCGGTCGGCCCCTCGACGCCGAGGTTGTAGGAGCGGTTGTGCGATTCGCCGTCGTTGTTCTCCTCGCCGTTGGCGTCGTTGTGCTTCTCGTTGTACGAGACGAGGTCGCGCAACGTGAACCCGTCGTGTGCGGTGACGAAGTTGATGGAGGCGACCGGACGCCGTCCGGAATGCTCGTACAGGTCGGCCGACCCGGTGAACCGCGAGGCGAACTCGCCGAGCGTCGCCGGCTCGCCGCGCCAGAAGTCGCGCACGGTGTCGCGGTACTTGCCGTTCCACTCCGTCCACTGGGGCGGGAAGTTGCCGACCTGGTAGCCGCCGGGGCCGACGTCCCAGGGCTCTGCGATGAGCTTCACCTGCGAGACCACCGGGTCCTGCTGCACGAGCTCGAAGAACGTCGACAGCTTGTCGACCTCGTAGAACTCGCGCGCGAGCGTCGAGGCGAGGTCGAACCGGAACCCGTCGACGTGCATCTCGAGCACCCAGTAGCGCAACGAGTCCATGATGAGCTGCAGCGCGTGCGGGTGGCCCACGTTCAGCGAGTTGCCCGTACCCGTGTAGTCCATGTAGTAGCGGGGGTCGTCGTCGACGAGCCGGTAGTAGGCGGCGTTGTCGATGCCTCGCATCGACAGGGTCGGGCCGAGGTGGTTGCCCTCCGCGGTGTGGTTGTAGACGACATCGAGGATCACCTCGATGCCGGCGCCGTGCAGCGCCTTCACCATGGCCTTGAACTCCTGGACCTGCTCGCCGCGCTGCCCGGTCGAGGCGTAGGCGTTGTGCGGGGCGAAGAACGCGATCGTGTTGTAGCCCCAGTAGTTCGACAGGCCCTTCTCCTGCAGAGTGCCGTCGTTCACGAACTGGTGCACGGGCATGAGCTCGATCGCCGTGACGCCCAGCTTCTTCAGGTGCTCGATGACGACCGGATGCCCGATGCCCGCGTAGGTGCCCCGGATCTCCTCGGGCACGCCGGGCAGCGTCTCGGTGAGCCCCTTCACATGCGCCTCGTAGATGAACGATGCAGCGTAGGGCGTGCGCGGATGCCGGTCGCCCGTCCAGTCGAAGAACGGATTGGTGACGACGCCGAGCATCATGCTCTTCGACGAGTTCTGATCGTTGCGGCCGTCGGGTTCGCCGAACGGGTAGCCGAAGAGCGACTGGTTCCACTCCAGTGCGCCGTCGACGGCCTTCGCGTACGGGTCCAGGAGCAGCTTGTTGGGATTGCAGCGAAGGCCCCTGGCGGGGTCGTTCGGGCCGTGCACCCGGTAGCCGTAGCGCTGGCCGGGCTGCACCTGCGGCAGGTACGCGTGCCAGATGTAGGCGTCGACGTCGATCAGCGCGACCCGCGTCTCGCGTCGCCGGTTGTCGAAGAGGCAGAGTTCGACCTTCTCGGCGACCTCGCTGAAGAGCGCGAAGTTCGTTCCGTTCCCGTCGAACGTCGCGCCGAGCGGGTAGGTGGAACCGGGCCAGCTGTGCATGCATCCCCCAACGATGAGCCTCCGGCCATCGTAGGGGGCGGATGTTCCGGGGCGGCGTCCGTTGACGCCGGCGGGCCCCTCGTGGTCGAGGTCGGGCTCGCGCCGCACCGACCCAGGGACGCGGACGGCCGGGGTGCGACCTCGTCGCCACCCCGGCCGCCACCGGACGTCCGCCCGGATCGGTCCTACTCGGACTCGGTGTCGGACTCCGCGTCGCACGAGGCGCTGACGGCGGCCGAGGCCTCCTGCACCGCCGCCTGCTGCGAGGCGAGCTCCTCCGGATCCTGCTCGATGGTCATCGCCGACGGGTCCTCCTCGGAGGGCACCTCCTCCAGCCCGTCCGCGTACGTCGACACCTCGTTGAGCGCGGTCTGGAACTCGCCCAGCGAGTCGATGAGCGCGTCGTCGTCACCGGCCTCCTCGATGAGCGCATCGGTCCGCTCGGAGGCCTCGCCCAGGTAGTCCTGGAGCCCCTCGAGCGACGCCGGCGCAGCGATGTTGTTCTGGACGCCGTTCGAGATGTCGCGGACCTCCGCGGCGATCGTCGAGCAGCTCTCCTCACCGGATGCGGCGGTGTCTCCGCCGTCGCCGGACGCGCAACCCGTGAGCGCGAGGGCACCGGCGAAGACGAGTGCGGCGGGCATGGTGAAACGTCGCATGTGCAACTCCCCCTGTTTCGTGTTGAACAGATGGAGCATAGTCCCCCGAACCGACACACGCCCACCCCCCTCCGACGCAGGGTCGTTGCGGGCAACCCAGCCTCAGCGCCCGATCAGCGCGCCGATCCGTGCCGGCACCGGCGGATCCTGCAACGAGGCCGTGTCCCCCGGTCGGGCCCGACCGTAGAGTGAGCAGAGCCGGTGAGCTCACACCGCAGACGCGAGGGAGAGCGACGAGATGAGACCGCTTCGATACTCGATCAACGTGACGCTCGACGGCTGCGTCCATCACGAGGCGGGACTCGCGCCCGATCCGGAGTCGATGCGCTACTGGACCGACGAGCTGGAACGGGCCGATGCCCTGCTCTTCGGCCGCACGACCTACGAGATGATGCAGTCGGCGTGGCGGCGCCCGGCCACGGGCGCGTGGCCCGACTGGATGCGGGAGTGGGAGATCCCGTTCGCCGAGACCATCGACCGCACCAGGAAGTACGTCGTGTCGAGCACGCTGAGCGCGGTCGACTGGAATGCCGAACTGGTGCGAGACGACCCGGGGCGGGCGGTCCGACGTCTCACGGAGGAACCCGGCGAGGGCCTGTTGCTGGGTGGGGTGACGCTCCCCCTGGCGTTGGCCGACCTGGGCCTGATCGACGAGTACGTGTTCGTCGTGCAGCCGATCCTGGCCGGGCACGGGCCGAGGTTGTTCGACGGGCTCCGCGAACGCATCGAACTCGAACCGGTGGATCGCCGGGAGTTCGGATCGGGGGTGGTGGCCCAGCGCTACCGACCCGCCGGCAGGGGCGAGACGGGGGGAACGTGAACGTGAGCGGAGACGGCGGGATTTGAACCCGCGGTCCCCTTACGGGGACTCCACCTTAGCAGGGTGGTGCACTCGACCGGACTATGCGACGTCTCCTCGTGAACGCCCGAAGGCGAACGCGACTGCCATCATAACCGGCATCCCGCCGAAAGACGATTCGACCACCGCGGATGCCGCAGCTCGCGCTTCGCGACCACCCCGCGGGGTGGCTACTGGTCGGCGAGCGTGCGCCCGGCCGAGCATCGCGTCTCGGCCGCGGTCTGACCGGTGACGTCGCTCGGCAGCGCCTGCTGCGTCGGCTCGGGCGCCGTCGTCTCGGCGGGGGCGTCGGTCTCGGTCTCGGCCGGCGCCTCGGTCGCAGGCGCCTCGGTCGCAGGCGGGGCGTCGGGATCTGCGACCGACGCGAACGAGTTGTCCTCGAGCGCCGTGGGGTCGAGCGCCATCGGCAGGTCCTGCTGGAGGGCGAGGTTCACGGCCTCCGCCGATTCGGTCGGGATGACGGCGCCGAATCCCTCCTCGTACGCCGTCGGGTACTGCACGAACGCGATCTTCGACAGGTCGACATCCTTCGCGGCCATCGCGATCGACACCATCATCGTCGGATCGACGAGCGTCGACGAGAGCTGCATGTTGTTCAGCGCAGCCTTCGCGATGGAGTAGAGCTTCACGGGGTCGGTCAGCGTGCCCGCCGACTGCAGCTTGCGCGCCAGCGCCGACATGAACACCTGCTGGTTCGAGATGCGGCCGAGGTCGGAGCCGTCGCCGACGCCGTACCGCGTGCGAAGGAACTGCAGCGCCTGAAGGCCCTTCAACTCGTGCGTGCCGGCCTCCAGGTAGAGGTCGGTGTGCTCGTCCTCGATGGGTTCCGCGACGCAGACCTCGACGCCGCCGACGGCCTCGGAGATGGCCGCTGCGCCCATGAACTGCACGATGCCGGCGAACGGGATCGCCGAGACGCCGGTCAGGTTCTCGATGGTCTTCACGACGCACGGCATGCCGCCGTAGTCGAGGACGGTGTTGATCTTGACGTCGTACTGCTCCCAGAGCTCCTCGCCGGTGTCGGGGTCGGTGCACCCGGCGGGGACGTCGACGAGCATGTCGCGCGGGAAGCTCACGACCTCGACGTGCGAGTGATCCTCCGAGATGTGCAGGAGCAGGTTGACGTCGTTCAGGACGGCCGTCTCCTCATCGGGGTCGCCGAAGCCGTCGCCCTGGCCCACGCGACTGTCGCTGCCGATGATGAGCAGGTTCACGCCGCCCTCGATCGCTCCGACATCGGGCACGCCGTCGAGCACCGCCTCGTTGCCGAGCGAGACCGTGGGCTTCGCCGTCGCGGCGAGGTCGAACGCGGCGTACGCCGCGACCGCGGTCCCCGACGCGAGGACGACCGCGAGGACGGACGCCGCGACCTTCGTGAGATTGGCCCAGACGCCGTTCGAGCGCAGGCGGCCGTGGCGGGCGATCGCCGGGGACGCATCATCGCGTCGCGCTGGGGTGCGCGGCTCGTGACTGCTCACTCCGAGGATCTCCTTCTCTCTCACTTGGGCATGTTCGGGCTCGAGCGGAGGGCGTGGGATTCGAACCCACGAGGCATTGCTGCCCACTGGTTTTCAAGACCAGCTCCATCGGCCGCTCGGACAGCCCTCCTGATCGCGTCGCGGCGCCCGAGGGGGCGACGCCGCTCGTGCGAACGGGCCGATTCTAGCCGACACGTGTTTCATCGAGCCTCGCAGGCCCGCCTGTGCGACTCCTGAGTCGACGCTGAACGCATGTGCGCCGGGGACGATCACCCCGTGTTCGCGGTCGTGCAGCGCACGTCCGCCGCGGTCTGTCCGGTCACGTCCGGCGGCAGGAAACTGCCCGCCACCGGCGGCGGAGTGGTCGGCGCAGCCGTCGCATCCGTGGGCGGCGGAGTGGAGGCGACCGCCTCATCGCCACCCGCGCCCTCGACGGTGCCGAACGGGGCACTGCCGTTGGCGTTCGGATCGAAGGTGACGGGCAGGTCCGCTTGCAGGGCGCGGTCGATGGCCGCCGACGACGCCGTCGGCACGACCGCGGAGGAGTCGTACGTGTACGCGGTCGGGTACTGGATGAAGGCGATCTTCGACAGGTCGACGGCCTGGATGGCCCGTGCGATCGAGACCAGTCGCCACGCATCCTGCAGTCCGGAGGACAAGGTCATGTTCTTCAGCACCGCCTGCGCGATCGAGTAGAGCTTGACCGGGTCGCCGAGCGTGCCGTCCGCCTGGAGCGTGCGTGCGAGCGATGCGAGGAAGGTCTGCTGCGCCGAGATGCGCCCGAGATCACTGCCGTCGCCGACGGCGTGGCGCGTGCGGAGGAACGCGAGCGCCGTCGCGCCCGTGATCTGGTGGCGTCCGGCGTCGAGCTTCAGACCCGAGTACTGGTCGTCGATCGGATCGACCAGGCACACCTCGACACCTCCGACGGCCTCCGCGAGGGCCGCGACGCCCTTGAACTCGACGATGCCGCCCACCGGGATGGTGACGCCGACGAGTTCCTCGATGGTCCGGGCGACGCACGAGAGCCCGCCGTAGTCGAGGACGGTGTTGAGCTTCACGCCGTAGCCGGCGTACAGCGTCGCGGAGGGGTCATCCGGGTCCTGGCACGCCGGGACGTCGACCAGCATGTCGCGCGGGAAGCTCACGACCTCGACATGCGAATGGTCCTCTGCGATGTGGAGCAGCATCGTGACGTCGTTCAGGGTGGCCGAGTCGAGCAACGGATCGCCGAACGAGCCGTCCGACGGCCGCTTGTCGCTGCCCACGAGGAGGAAGTTCAGCCCGCCCTCCATCGCGCCGATGTCGGGCACGCTCTCGAGGATCCGCTCACTCTCGAACTGCACGCTCGGCCGGGCGGCGACCGGCGCGACGAGGTCGGTCACGGCGTACGAGGTGACCGCTCCCGTCGCGACGAGTAGGACGGCGGCCGTCAGGCCCACGCCCTTCGCGACGGCACGCGCGGCGCTCCGGCGCGGGAGCCTGCCGTGGTGCGCGGGCGGAATCGCCGCCTCGGTGAGCACCGGCGGCACGCGGGGAGTGGGCGGCGCGGGCGGCGGGATGACCGGGGCCAGCGGGACATGCCCGTCCGACGCGCCGTCGTCAGCCGTCGGCGTGTCGTCCTGCGGTGCGTCGACCAGATCGCTCACGCATGCCCCCGATCGCGATCCTAACCACGTTCGGGCTGATCACGGCAGGAACGCCGCCGTTCGTGATGCGAACGCGACGCGTCCGGCTCCCACGCGGGCCGACCGGGCGGAGCGGACCGCGACGGGCGACGCCGTCAGGGCAGCGAATCCAGCACGGGCGCGAGGCCCGCCTCCTCGATCCGTCCCGTGCGCTCGTGCGCCGCGGCGACGACCTCGCCGGGCGCCTGACCCATGGCGACGGCGCGGCCGGCGGCGCCGGCCCAGTGGAACATCTCGATGTCGTTGCGCCCGTCGCCGACGGCGAGCACGCGGCGCAGCGGCACCCCGAGCCATCCGCGCACCCGTTCGAGCGCCGTCGCCTTGTTGACGCCGTCGGGGGCGATGTCGAGCCACGCCGTCCAGCCGATCGCGTAGCTGACGTGGTGCAGTCCCATCCGCTCGACGATCGCGAAGAACTCGTCGAGGTCGTGGTCGACCGAGGTGGCGACGACGCGCGTCGCGGGCTGGCCGAACAGGCCCTCGAACTCGACCTCGCGGGCGCGCTCGAGGTTCCAGTCGGACATGCCGCGCGTGAAGAGCCGGTACCCGTCGGCGAGCTCGACGAGGAACCGCCCCTCCGGCAGTTCGTCGCGGATGCGCAGCAGCACGTCGGTCGGGTCGAACGTCTCGACGTGCGCCTGCGTCCACCCGTCGGGCGACGACGGGTCGCGGCGCATCGTGATCGCGCCGTTCGCGGTGACCACGTACGCGGGTTCGAGCCCGAGGTGCTCGAGCACCGGACGGGTGGTCGACCAGGACCGACCGGTGGCGAGCGTCACGGCGTGGCCACGGGCGACGGCGGATGCCACGGCCTCGGCGACCGCCGGATCGATCGACTCGTCCTCGTGCATGATCGTGCCGTCGACGTCGAGGGCGACGAACCAGCGGTCGTCGGGCGCGGCGGTCATCGCACGACGGGGCGGAGCACCTCGAGGCCGCCGAGGTAGCCGCGCAGGCCCTCGGGCACCACCACCGAGCCGTCCTCCTGCTGGTGCGTCTCGAGGATCGCGACGATCCAGCGCGTCGTGGCGAGCGTGCCGTTCAGGGTCGCGACCGGAGCCGTCCTCCCGCTCTCGGTGCGGTGGCGGATGTCGAGGCGGCGCGCCTGGAACGTCGTGCAGTTCGACGTCGACGTGAGCTCGCGGAACGCCTGCTGCGTCGGCACCCACGCCTCGACGTCGAACTTGCGGGCCGCGCTCGAGCCGAGGTCGCCCGCGGCCACGTCGATGACGCGGTACGCGAGGCCCAGAGCCTGCAGCATCTCCTCCTGCCAGGCGAGAAGGCGCTCGTGCTCCTCCTCCGCGTCGGCCGGATCGACGTAGCTGAACATCTCGAGCTTGTCGAACTGGTGCACGCGGATGATGCCGCGCGTGTCCTTGCCGTGGCTGCCGGCCTCGCGGCGGTAGCACGTCGACCAGCCCGCGTAGCGGATCGGCCCGGCCGAGAGGTCGAGGATCTCGTCGGAGTGGTACCCGGCGAGCGCGACCTCGCTCGTGCCCGTGAGGTAGAGGTCGTCGGCCGGCAGGTGGTAGACCTCCTCGGCGTGGGCGCCGAGGAATCCCGTGCCCTGCATGATCTCGGGGCGCACGAGCGTCGGCGTGATGAGCGGCGTGAAGCCGTTGCCGATCGCCTTGTCGAGCCCCATGTTCATGATGGCGAGCTGTAGTCGCGCGCCGACGCCCTTGAGGAAGTGGAACCGGGCGCCCGACACCTTCGCGCCGCGCGCCATGTCGATGCCATCGAGCAGCTCGCCGATCTCGAGGTGGTCGCGGGGCTCGAAGCCGAACGCCGGGATCTCGCCGACCTCGCGGAGCACCTCGAAGTCCTCCTCGCCTCCGGCCGGCACGCCCTCGATGACGACGTTGCCGATGCGCTGCACGGCGGTGGCGAACGCCTCCTCGGCGGCCGAGGCATCCGCGTTGGCCTGCTTGACCTTCGCGGCGAGCTCCTGGGCCTGGGCGACGAGCCCGGCCTTCTCCTCCTTCGGCGCCTTCGCGACCTGCTTTCCGAACGCGTTCTGCTCGGCGCGGAGCGACTCGAACGCGGTGATGGCGGCGCGACGGGCGGCGTCGGCGGCGACGGCCTCGTCGACGAAGGCGGGTGACTCGCCGCGCGCCTCCTGCGAGCGCTTGACCAGGTCGGGGTTCTCGCGGAGCAGCACGGGGTCGATCACCCGTGCAAGTGTAGTCGGGGCGTCCGTCGCGCCGGCCTCGCCTGTCAAGGCTCGAGTCCGTCGGAGTCCGAGGCGACGCGATGCCCTAGATTCGTCCCATGAGCGCGGGCGACGAGCACACGACGGATGCCGCAGGGGGCGCCAAGCGCGCAGCGGTGATCTTCAACCCGGTCAAGGACGGCGTCGACCAGCTTCGCGACATCCTGCCGTCGATCGAGCGGGCGCACGGCTACGGTCCGACCGTCTGGATCGAGACGACCGAGGAGGACCCGGGCACCGGGCAGGCGCGCGAGGCGATCGAGAAGGGCGTCGACCTCGTCATCGCCGCGGGTGGCGACGGCACCGTGCGAGCGGTCGCCGAGGGGCTCGAGGGCGACCGCACCCCCGTCGGCCTGATCCCGCTCGGCACGGGCAACCTGTTCGCTCGCAACCTCGGCATCCCCGTCAACGACCTCCGAGCCGCCGCCACGCTCGCGTTCGAGGGCGTCGACCGCCCGGTCGACGTGCTCCGCGCCAGGGTCCGCCGCGTCGACGACACCGTCGAGACCGAGGTCTCGCTCGTCATGAGCGGCATCGGGTTCGACGCCGCGATGATCGCCGCCACCGATCCCGACCTGAAGAAGCGCGTCGGCTGGCTCGCGTACGTCGACGCCGGCATCCGGGCGATCCCGAACTCCGCCCCGTTCCGCATCTCGCACCGCATCGACGAGGGTCGCGCGCACCGGTCGCGTGTGTCGAGCGTGCTCATCGCCAACCTCGGCTACCTGCCCGGCAACCTCGAACTCATCCCCGAGGCCGCGATCGACGACGGCCGGCTCGACGTCGTCCGTCTCCAGCCGCGGAACTTCTGGGGGTGGCTGATGGTCTGGCGCAAGGTGGCCTGGGAGAACCGGGTCCTGCGCAAGAGCGCCCTCGGTCGGCAGCTCATCGACCTGACCGGCGGCAACCGGTCCCGCGAGATCGTGTACGCGAGCGGCCAGACCGTCGACATCGTGATCGACGGCGAAGCCCAGGAGTTCGAGATCGACGGCGAGGAGCGCGGCGAGATCACCGCCGCGCGATTCTCGATCGATCCGAAGTCCCTCGTGGTGCGCGTCGATCGCTCCGCCGTCGGCGCCGCGTCCGAGGAGAGCGTCGCCGCCGCCGCCGGGACGGACTCGCCCGATCGTGCCGCCGAGGAGGACCCCGACGCCCGGCCCTCCGACACCGCGGCGATCGAGCTGGACGCCCTCAAGGCGGAACTCGAGGAGGACCAGGACACCGCCGAGACGTCCTCGACCGAGTCCGACCGGTAGGGGTCAGTCCTCCTCGGGTTCCCCGCTGAGGATGCCGCGCAGCCAGTCGCGCGCCTCGATGAAGATCTCGTCGTCGTACTTCGAGTGGTACTCGACCTCGCGACGGTCCGCCCGCGGGTAGGAACCCAGGAAGATGACCTTCGGGCTGAAGCGCCGGAGACCGAGGAGCGAGTCGTAGACGCGCTCGTCCTCGACGTGGCCGTCGAGGTCGATGACGAACCGGTAGCGGCCCATCTCGTCGCCGATCGGGCGCGACTGCAGCAGCGACATGTTGACGCCGCGGGTCGAGAACTGCTCGAGCATCGCCAGCAGCGAGCCCGGCTCGTCGTCGGGCAGCTCGACGATGACGCTCGTCTTGTCGGCCCCGGTCCGCGGCGGGACCCGCCGCGACCGGCTCACGAGCACGAACCGGGTCATCGCGTTCGGGTTGTCGCCGATCGACTCCGCGAGCACCTCGACGTCGAGGTGGTCGACGATGCCGGGCGGCGCGACCGCGGCGTCCGCCAGCCCGTTCTCGAAGAGGGATGCCGCGGCCTGCACGTTGCTCGTCGCGGGCAGGTGGGCGTGGTCGGGCAGCTCCCGCTCGAGCCATCCGCGCGACTGCGCATAGGCGACCGGGTGCGCGTTCACGACCCGCACCTCGTCGAGCCGGGTGCCGGGGCGCGCGACGAGCACGAAGTTCACCGGGACGAGGTACTCGCCGATGATGCGGAGACCGGCGACGGTCGCGAGCGCGTCCTGCGTGGCGGAGACACCCCCGTCGACCGAGTTCTCGATCGCGATCATCGCCGCGGTCGAACGGCCATCGACGACGTCGGCGAGCGCCTCGCCGACGTTGTTGACGCTCCGCCAGTGCTTGCCGGTCGCCTCGGGCACCTGCTTCAGCGCGGCCTCGGTGAATGTGCCCGCCGGCCCCAGGTACGAGTAGGTCTCGTCGGGGCGTGGCTGCGCGGCATCCGTCATGCCCCTCAGCCTACGGCGGCATGCTTTTCTCAGGAGTTATCCGGCGGGTCGCTGCAGAGCCCGGCGTGGCGTCCTGAGAAACGCACGGTTCGCCGCGAAAACTCCTGAGAAAGGGTGGTGGCGAGCGATGGTCGAGACGACGGATGCCGCGGCTGCGGCTGCGGCCGCACGCCGCGCGGTGCCGACCGACGAGGAGCGGCGCATCGCGCTGCGGCGCATGAAGCGCATCGCGCTCGGCCTGCTGCTCGTGGCCGCCGCCGTGTTCGCGGTCGCGTTCCCGCTGCAGGAGACCGTGCCCTGGATGGGTTTCGTGCGCGCAGCCGCCGAGGGGGCCATGGTCGGCGCGATCGCCGACTGGTTCGCGGTCACGGCGCTGTTCCGGCATCCGCTCGGGCTGCCGATCCCGCACACGGCGATCATCCCGCGCCGCAAGGACGAGATCGGCGCGACGCTCGGCGCGTTCGTCGAGGACGAGTTCCTCTCGGAATCCGTGGTGACCGGCAAGCTGCGTTCGATGGGCGTCGCACGGCGGCTCGGCGAGTGGCTGCGGGATCCCGCGAATGCCGAGCGCGTCACGGCCGAGGCGTCCGTCGCCGGTCGCGGGGTGCTGGGGCTGCTCGGCGACGACGACGTGGCCGGCGTGATCGAGCAGCTCGCGCGGCGGCACCTGCTGGAGCCCGAGTGGGGCCCGGCGATCGGACGGGTCGGCGAACGGCTCGTCGCCGCCGACCAGCAGCGCGCTGCCGTCGACGCCGTGCTCCAGAAGCTCGAGACGTGGCTGGCCGCGCATCCGGAGGCGTTCGGCACGATGGTCTCGAGCCGGCTGCCGAAGTGGGTGCCCGGCTTCGTCGGCGGACTCGTCGACGACCGTGCCTACCGCGAGGTGCTCGCCTTCGCCCGGTCCGTGCGCGATGAGCCGCACCATCCGCTGCGCCTGGCGATCGACCGCTGGCTCGCCGAGGTCGCCGACGACCTGCAGCACGACCCCGCGATGATCGAGCGCATCGAACGGTTGAAGCTCGACCTCGTCGAGAGCCCGCGGCTCCGCGAGTTCGCCGGCGAGGTGTGGGACTCGGTCAAGGTCTCGCTCGCCGCATCGCTCGAGGACCCGGCGAGCGAGCTGCGCGCGGGCGTCCGCTCGGCGCTCATGGAGGTCGGCGCCCGCCTCGCCGTCGACGAGGAGCTCGCCGCGAAGGTCGACGTGTGGGTGACGGATGCCGCGGCCTACGTCGTCGGCAGGTACCGGCACGAGATCGCCGGTGTCATCACCGAGACCGTCGAGCGGTGGGACCCGACCGAGACGACCGAGAAGATCGAGCTCCAGGTCGGCCGCGACCTGCAGTACATCCGGATCAACGGCACCGTCGTCGGTGCGCTCGCGGGCCTCGCCATCCACTCGATCGCGACGGCGATCGGCGCCCTCGTGTGACGCACGGCGCTGTGCCGTTCTCAGGAGTTTTCCGGCGTGTCGCCGCAATCGGCGGCGTGTCCTCCTGAGAAACGGCCGGATCCGCGCAGAACTCCTGAGAAGGGGATCGACGAAGGGTGGGCAGGGGGCGGGAGGGGGTGTCGCACGGCAGACGTGCGCGGCAGGATGGGGGCATGCACGAGCGAGCGGGAACCCCGGCGACCGAATCCGACCTGATCGACGTGGAGGCCCTGCTCAGGGCGTACTACGACCGGCACCCGGATGTCTCGATCCCCGAGCAGCGCGTCGTCTTCGGCACCTCGGGCCACCGCGGATCGAGCCTCAACACGGCGTTCAACGAGGACCACATCCTCGCCATCACGCAGGCCATCGTCGAGTACCGCGCGGGCCAGGGCATCACCGGGCCGCTCTTCATCGGCGCCGACACGCACGCGCTGAGCGGGCCGGCCCAGACGACGGCGCTCGACGTGCTCGTCGCGAACGGCGTGCGCGTGCTCGCCGACGAGTACGACGACTACGTGCCGACGCCGGCGCTCAGCCACGCGATCCTGACCTGGAACAACGACCCGGAGCGACGCGCCGAGGGCGAGGCCGACGGCATCGTGATCACGCCGAGCCACAACCCGCCGCAGGACGGCGGGTTCAAGTACAACCCGCCGCACGGCGGCCCGGCCGATTCCGACGCCACGAGCTGGATCGCGAATCGGGCCAACGAGCTCATCGCCGACGGCCTCCGCGGTGTCAACCAGGCCGAGCCGAGCGCGGTGGAGACCTACGACTTCCGCGGCCGGTACGTGGAAGACCTGGCGAGCATCATCGACTTCGATGCGATCAAGGCGAGCGGCATCCGGATCGGCGCCGACCCGCTCGGCGGCGCATCGGTCGGCTACTGGGGCGCGATCCGCGACCGATACGGCATCGACCTCACCGTCGTGAACGAGAAGGTCGACACGCGCTGGTCGTTCATGACCCTCGACTGGGACGGCAAGATCCGCATGGACCCGTCGAGCCCCAACGCGATGGCCTCGGTCCTCGCGAACCGCGACGGCTACGACGTCCTCACCGGCAACGACGCCGACGCCGACCGCCACGGCATCGTCACGCCCGACGGGGGCCTCATGAACCCCAACCACTACCTCGCGGTCGCGATCGAGTACCTCTACACGCACCGCCCCGACTGGCCGGCCGACGCCGCGATCGGCAAGACCCTCGTCTCGAGCTCGATGATCGACCGGGTCGCCGAGTCGCTCGGCCGCCGCCTCTGGGAGGTCCCGGTCGGTTTCAAGTGGTTCGTGCCCGGGCTCATCGACGGTTCGGTCGCATTCGGCGGCGAGGAGAGCGCGGGCGCCTCGTTCCTCCGCAAGGACGGCACGGCCTGGACGACCGACAAGGACGGCATCCTGCTGTGCCTCCTGGCCTCCGAGATCCGAGCGGTGACCGGCAAGAGCCCCTCGCAGCTCTACGCCGAGCTCGTCGAACGCTTCGGCGCGCCGGCGTACGAGCGAACGGATGCCGCGGCCTCCGCCGCGCAGAAGGCCGCGCTCGGCAGGCTCGACGGCGACGCCATCACGGCGACCGAGCTCGCGGGCGAGCCGATCGTCGCGAAGCTCTCGCACGCGCCGGGCAACGGCGCCGCCGTCGGCGGCGTGAAGGTCGCGTCGGAGCACGCCTGGTTCGCCGCGCGGCCGAGCGGCACGGAGGACGTCTACAAGATCTACGCGGAGTCCTTCCAAGGCCCGGAGCACCTCGCCGAGGTGCAGGCCGAGGCCAAGCGCATCGTCGACGCGGCGCTCGGGTCGGCCTAGGGCCGGTCGGCGTCCGGTCGGCGTCGGGTCGGGTGCGAGCGCACCGCCGCCTCGCTGTCAAGCCGGAGCGCGGCGGATCCGCCGTGCCTAGCATGTCGACGTGACCAACCTCGTCGTGATCCCCTGGCGGCCGGCGCCCTCGCGGATCCCCTCGTTCGATCGCGTCCTCGCCTGGTACCGGGCCGAGCTGCCGGAGTTCCGCATCGAGACCGTCGACAGCGACGACGACGTGTTCGTGCTGGCGCGCACGCGCAACCTCGCGGTCGCCAGGCTCGCCGACCCCGCCGACGTCGTGGTGATCAACGATGCCGACACCCTGCCCGAGGCGGCGACGCTCCGCGAGGCGATCTCCGCGGCCCGCACGAGCGGGCGCGTGCACCTGCCCTACACGACGTACCGCTGGCTCGGCCCAGAGGGCACCGCCGAGCTCGAGGCCGGCATCGCGCCGGCCGACTGCTCGCACGTGCTCGTGCACGGAGCCTGCTCGGGGGTCTACGTCACGACCGCACGGACGTGGGCGGCGCACGGCGGACAGGACGAACGGTTCCGCGGATGGGGATTCGAGGACTCCGCCTGGCGGCTCGCGCACGAGACGCTGCTCGGCGCGCCGCCGCAGCGACACGAGGGAACGGTCTTCGCACTCTCGCACGAACCGGAGTTGCGCGCCGGTGAGCAGTACGAGCGGAACGCCGCGCTGATGGAGCGCTATCGGGAGGCGTCGGGCGACGTCGACGCGATGACGGCGCTCGTCGCGGAGGGGCTGGCCGCAAGAGCGTCGAACGCGACCTCCGGCCCGGGCCTCGCGGCCTGAGACGTCGCGACCGCGTCGAGCCGTCGCCGAGCGTCAGCGGGCAGGTCGAGCACGCGGCGGAGGGCGCCCGCGAGCTCCTGCGTGGTCGCTCTGTTCGGATCCAGGACCTCGCCGAAGCCCGCCGCCTCCACAGCGGCCGCGCCGGCGAACTGGTCGGTGGAGAAGGGCAGGACGACGAGGGGCACGCCCGAGCCGATCGCCTCCGTGACCGAGTTGTTGCCGCCGTGCGTGACGGCCGCGGATGCCGCGCCCAGCAGCCGCACCTGCGGCAGGTAGCCTCGCACGAGCCAGTCGCGCGGCAGCTCGCCGAGTTCCGCGGCAGCGGTCGAGCCGGTCGCGACGGCCGCCGTCCAGCCCAGTGCGCGCACCGCGGCCGCGACCCGCGCGAGGACGTCGCCACGGACCGAGAGGAAGCTCCCGAAGCTCACGTAGACGAACGGCCGGCCGCGCGCCAGCCATGCCTCGACCTCCGCGTCCTCCGCCTCGGCGCGTCGGGCCGACCCGAGGAACCGGTGGGGTGGGAGGAGGCGTCGCCGGTCGTCATCGACGAGCTCGGAGGGGTAGTTGTACAGCACCAGCGGGCCATGCTCGGCGAACGCGTCGCCGACCGGGCGGCGACCCGGATCGAGCACACCCGCTGCCCGGTTCCACTCGTCGGTGAACCGAGCGGAGGCGGTGCGGCAGAGGTCCTCCAACTCCGCGAGTCCGCTCGGGTCGGGGGTGACGGCCGAGGGCCACGTCGGGGGCATGCCGTAGACCTCGGAACCCACGGGCAGGGCGCTCGGATGGCCCAGCACGACGTCCCCGTACGGGACACCCGTGCGCACCAACCCGAGCCGTGCGCTGAACGCGAGGTGATCGACGAGGACCTGATCGGGCGCGAGGTCGTCGACGATCCGCGCCGTCTCGCCAGCGCGTCCGACGGGGTCCCACATCAGGTCGGTCAGTCGCTCCCTGGCCTGGTAGCGGAGCGTCTCCAGCGCGCCCTGCTCGGTGGCGCGGAAGAAGCCGCGGAGCGACTCGCCCTCATCGGGCGGCTGCTCCCCTGCCGCGATGACCCCGGGATTGGAGCCGCGACCCAGCCGGAGGTCGCGGCGCTCGTACCCGAACGCGTCGACGATCCCGGCGGTCGCCGGTCCACTCGCGACCACGACGCGTTCACCGCGATCCCGCCACGCCGTCGCGAGCGTCGCGAGCGGCAGCAGGTGGGACGCGTAGTCCGGACTGATGACGAGGAGCGTCATCGCGCACGATCCGCGGACTCGAGCAGGCCGGCCTCGTCGCGCGCGACGGTTCGGTACACGCCGCCGAGGGCGTCGGCCATCCGCTGCACCGTGAATCGATCGCGGACCATCGCACGCGCCCGCTCCGCCCGTCGACCGTCGGGCTCCGCCTGCACGGCGGTCAGCGCGTCATCGAGCGCCGCGGCCAACCGTCCGGTGTCCCACGTGGCCGTCAGGATGCCCGTCTCGCCGTGCTCGACGAAGGTCGCCGGTCCTCCGCCGTCGGGCGCGACCACGAACAGGCCGGCTGCCATCGCCTCGAGGAGCGCGATGCCGAACTCCTCCTTCACGCTCGCGCACACGTAGACGCCGCCGGGTGCGACCGCCCCCGGCACGCCGAGTCGGGCTGCTGCGAGCCAGCGTGCGACGACGTCGTTGGGCCGGTGGCCCGGCATCAGGAGTCCACGCCGCGCCCGCTCGGCCACCGGCACGAGGGCATCGATCCGATCAAGCTGCTCGCGTTCGTCGTCCGAGGGCGAGTCGAGGTCGCCCCCGACCAGGAGGAGGTTCGCGCGCGACGCGATCGACGAGGCCGCCCACGCCTCTGCCAGCGCCGCCATCCCCTTCACCCGGTGGAGGCGGCCGACGCTGAGGATCAGGGGCAGTCCGCGACGTTCGGGGGCGAGTCCGTCGACGAGCCGGCGGAGCTCGTCGAACGCCGGCGACGCTCCCGCATCGTGACGGTACGCCTCCGCCTCCGCGACCGCCCGGTCGATCGCGAGGGTGTCGACGCCCTCCGGCACGACCGTGCGCCGCGCCGCGTCCGACTCGAGGTCGACTCCGACGAGGCGGCGCAGGTCCTCCTCGAGCCGCGGTCGGGGGAACAGCACGGTGTGCGCGGCGTTGGCGGCCAGCCGATGCACCAGACGGGTGCGGAACCAGTAGTGCTCCGCCAGGTCGACCCGGCCGAAGTCCCCGCGTCCGAGACGACCCGACCGGTCGAGCGAGTCGATCACCGCGTGCGGGTCGGGGGCGAGCGTGAAGACCACCGGCGTGCCGAGCTCGCGTGCGACGTCCGCGGCCGCCAGGCTGCCGACGTCGGCCATCCGCAGGTGGAGCACGTCGACACCGCCCGCCGCGCGCAGGATCCGACGGATGCCTCGACGCGTCGCGACGCGCAGCGGCCAGGCATCGGAGGCCGGAACGGGGTCGCGGAGGAGCGGTATGCGGCCGTATCGGTGCCCCCGCTCGGACGCCTCGACCGCCACGAGGTCGTCCAGCGCCCCGGTGACGGAACCGCGCGACAGCGTGATGACCCGGTCCACCGCGGTCTCGGGATCCCCGACGAGGGCGTCACCGAGCCGGACGAGCAGCGTCGCGATGCCGCCGTTGTCCCCCGCTCCGGCGGTGCGCATCTCCGGGTCGATGTCTGCGTGGAGGAACAGCTGCGCCACCGTCGCACCGGATCCTCCGCTCCGACGACGGAGCGGTCCGGCCGCGGCCAGGTCGACGAGCGCGAGGCGCGCGACGGCTCCCAGGAACCCGCCGGCGGCCGCGATCGCCTCCAGGGTCGTCGTGGCGGCGACGGGGTCGGAACGCTGTCCGAGGGCCGCGACCGCAGCGACTCGGACCGGCTCCGGCTCGTTCCGGTCCGATGCGAGGCGCACGAGCGGTGCGGTCGCGAGCCTATCGCGGACGAGTCCCAACGTCTCGACGAGCCGCGCCCGCGCGGCCGGGTCGTCGATGCCGAGCAGGCCGCCCTCGACGCCCGCGACGATCGGCGCCGGGGCGAATCCGGACCACTGCTCGAGGGTGCGCTGTGCGAGCATGCCGGCGAACCCGCCGGCGACGACCATGCGCAGCAGCGCCCCCACGGCCTCGTGCCGAGGGAGACCCGATCCGAGCGCCCACGCGGCGTGCTCGCGCTCGAACTCCCGATCGTCCGCCAGGAGGTCGACGAGCATCCGGGACGCCTCCTCGTCGAGCATGCCGGCGAGCGCGTGCGTCGCCGCGATCGCGGCGAGCTCGTCATCTCCGCGCGCCACGCGATGGAGGATCCGGATGGTGCGTGCGCCGGGGTCGCGCCCGGCCTCGAACGCGAGATCGTCGGAGGCGCGCATCGCATCGACGATCGTGGGCGCGGTGAGCACGTCGTCGAGTGCGGTCATGACCCCCATGGCGATCCCCCTGCCCGCGGCGCCCGACGCGGCTGATCCGACGTCGACGGCGCATGCGATCTGGATGATACTTCGGCACAATGGACGTTCCTGTCACCCGGTTGACAGTTCGCTGGGAGGTGGCGCACGCATGCGGATCGCGATGATCGGCGACGTCGGCGTGGTCGACGGCATGATGCACATCGGTGACGAGGCGATGTTCGAGGCCATGGTCGCCGCGCTCCGCGATCGCGGCGTCGACGCGATCACCGCGATCTCCGCAGCGCCGGCGGACACCGCGACCCGGTACGGCGTCGCCGCGATCGGACGCATCGGCTTCACCGGCACGCGCGAGCAGATGCGCGAGCGCCTCGAGGCGGTGCGTGCCGCCGCGGGCGGCGCGCCGAACCTCGCCGACCGCGACCCGGCGGCGGCCGTGGTCGACGCCGTCGCGGACGCCGACGCCGTCGTGATCGCGGGTGGGGGCAACCTCGCGTCGAACTGGCCGTCGCACGTCTTCGAGCGCGCGGCGCTCGGTGCCATCGCCGACCGGCTGGGACGTCCGCTCGTCGTCTCGGGCCAGACGCTCGGTCCGTGGCTCGACCCGCCCGATCGCAGGCTGGTCGCCGAACTCCTGCGATCCGCCCGGCTCACCGGCGTGCGCGAGCCCGCATCGCTGGCGCTCGCGGGCGAACTCGGGGTGCCCGAGGACCGTCTCACCGGGAACCGGGACGACGCGAGCTTCCTCGGGATCGGCGATCCGCGATCCGCCTCGGGCATCGAGTCCGACATCGAGCGAGGCGCCGCGGAGCGGTACGTACTGGTGAGCCTGTCACTCCACCTCGGCGGTCTCCCACGCGACGAGACGGTCCGAGGCCTCGCCTCGGCGCTCGACCGCGTGGCGGAACGCGCGGATGCTCCGGTGCGCTTCCACCCGCACTTCGGCTCGCTCGATCCGGAGATCGAGGCCGGTGACGAGGTGCTCCACGCCGCCGTCCTCGACGCCATGCGTTCACCCGCCGAGCTGCTCCAGCCCGGCGACGCGCGGTCCGCGGCGCGGCTCGCGCGCGGTGCGGCGATGCTCGTGACGAGCCGGTACCATCCGGCGGTGTTCGCGACCGCCGCAGGCGTTCCGGTCGCGGCGCTGTCGGCCGACGACTACACCGCCGTGAAGCTGCGGGGCGCGACCGGCTGGTGGGGTCAGGATGGCGTGATCCCGCTCGGCCTCGCCGCCTCGGATCGGGGCGGCGACGCACTCGGCGACGTCTGGGACCGCCGGGCGACCACCAGGAGGACGGCGTCGGCCCTGCGCTCGCGGGCGATGGCCGAGTCCGATGGGTGGTTCGACCGCGTCGCCCGGGCGCTCGCCGGGTGAGGACGCCCGCAGACCGGTGACGCGATCCCGGGGCGCGGCGCTCGGCGCTCTGCGCTCAGCGCAGCGAGCTCAGCGCAGCGAGAAGTACGACACCGAGCCGCCGCCCGTTGCGAGCGCGACGTCGACGTCCCAGTAGTCGGCGTCCTTCGTGTGGCCGCCGACCCAGACCTTGGAGCCCTGGTCGGTGTGCTCCACTCGGGTGACGACGGCCGTGTGGTCGCGATCACCCGAACCGTCCCAGTCGAACTGGGCGATGTCGCCGATCTTGACCTGTCGCCGCTCGGCGTCGGTGAGCTCGGTGGCGACGTCGGTGCGCGTGCGCAGGTAGTCGCGCAGGGCGGTCGAGCTCGACCAGGCGCTCGTCATCCGCCCCGTACCGCGGTCGTAGTTCCACGCGGCATCCATCTTCCATCCGCGCGCGATGAGCGACTGGCTGGCGAAGTTCGCACAGTCGACCCCGCTCAGCACCGAGTACTCGGCGATGTTGTAGTTCGCCCAGTGCGCGAGCACGTACGACACCTGCGCCTCGATTCCGGGGTCGTCGGTGTACGAGATCGAGAGCGGTGCGCTGTCGACCTCTGCGGCCTCGAGCGGCGCGGACGCCTCGACGATGCCCTGCACCGTCGTGGTGATCGAGGCGGGCGCGGATGCCACCGGCACCTCGACGTCGACCGTCGAGCCGTCGGCGTCCGCGAGGAGCACCTCGGCGTCGCCGCGCACGGAGTCGTCGACCGGGGGCACCGCGAACGTGATCGTGACGGCGTCGGACCGGACGATCTGCGCCGGGGAGCCGGCGACGGTGACCGCGGCCACCCGGTCGAGGTTGCGCCCCTGCACGGTCACCTGCGTGCCGCCCGTGAACGGCGCCTCGCTCGCGGAGAGCTCGGTCGTGACGACGGGGCGGTCGTCCGTCGTGACGGGCGGGATCACGATGTCGTCATCGCCGGCGGACGCCGCGAGCTCGTCGATCGCGGCGGCCCGTGCGGACGCGTCCGCGACGGCCGGGTCCTGCATGCCGTTCACGAGCACGCCACCGCCGACGGCGCCGCCGAGGAGGAACGCAGCGCACGCGACGAGCAGCGGGCGGCGCGAGCCGCTCGAGGGGCGACGATTGCCCCGGCGGTCGGCCCGGTGCCGCGGGAAGCGGAGGCCCTCGCCGAGGCTGCGGACGCCGCCGGTGCGGGCGTCGGCGTCCGCGGTGCTCGCGGGCGGGGCGGTCGGCTCGGCCGGATCGGGCACGGTCGAGTCGATGGGCGCCGCGACGGGGGTGTCCGCGGCAGGGGGGTTCGGCTCGGCCGGATCGGGCACGGTCGAGTCGAGGAGGGTCGGGTTCGCCGACGTCGCCGGGGTGAACGTCGATCGCGCCGTCGCCGGCCGCGTGGCCCCATGCAGTGCGCCCGTCGGCGTCGCGTCGGCCGCAGGCTCGGGCAGGTCGAGCTCGGCGCGGATGGCGGCGAGCGCCGCCCCTCGTCGAGGGTCGGGTTCGGCGTGGCCGGAGGGCGGCGTCAGGTCGAAGTCGAGCGCGGCATCAGGGTGGGGAGCGCGGTAGGTCGAACGACGGTGGGCAGGCAGGAGGAAGTTTCTGGGCACGAGGCGTGGGGGTGTTCCGGTCGGCATTTCGGGGGACACCACAGCCCATCACGTGATCTTGTGAGGATCCCTCGCGCGCACTGGGAGGACCGTGAGAGCGCGCTCATCGTCGCGGATCACGCCGCGACCCCGCACTACGCGACGCGGGTGCGGCGCGTGCGACGCGCCAGCGCGATGCCGGCCACCACGAGCGGGACGAGCACGACGATCGCGACGGCGTTCACGCCCGCGAATCCGGCGAGCCCGAGCACGACGCCCGAGAGTGCAGCGGATGCCGCGGCCGCGACGTTCATCGCGGCATCCGTCGCCCCCTGCAGCGCGACGCGCGACGACGGATCGACCGTCGTGGTCAGCAGGGTCGAGCCGCCGATCAGCGCCGCCGACCAGCCGAGCCCGAGCAGCCCGAGGGCGACCGGGACGAGCACCATCGAGTCCCCGGGCGCGAAGAGGCCGATGAGCGTCGCGACGAGGAGGATGGCGCCGCCGAGCGCGATCACCCGCGGGGCGCCGACCCGGTCGACCAGCCAGCCCATCAGGGGACTCGCGGCGTACATCCCGAGGATGTGGATGCTGATCACGACCCCGACCATCGCGATGGGCACACCGTGGCCGGTCATGTGCACCGGGGTCATCACCATGACGCCGACCATGACGGTGTGCGCGCAGACGATCGCGAGGATCGCGAGGCGCCCCCGCGCATCACGGAAGGCCGCTCGGAAGGCCGACCACGACCCGACGCGCTCGCTCGATCCGGCACCCGACGCATCGGCGACGAGTCGACCGGCCCTCGGCAGCCGGAGCACGGCCGCCGCGACGAACGTGGCGATCGCGAAGACGACGCCCGAGAGCACGAACGGCCCGACGAGCGCGGGCAGGCCGATCGCCTGACCGAACCGGTCGCCCGTGGACGAGAGCAGCGGCCCGGCGACCGACCCGATCGTGGTGGCCCAGAGCACGAGCGACATCGAGCGGGCCTCGAACCCGGGCGCCGCGACCTCGGTCGCGGCGAATCGAGCCTGGAGGCCGGCCGCCGTGCCGGCCCCGAAGGCGGCCAGGCCGAGGAAGACCACGGGCACCAGGCCGGTCGTCGCCGCCACGACGATGAGCACCGCGCCGACCGCGGACGACGCGTACCCGATCGCGAGCGCGACATGCCGCCCGGAGTGGACCGCGAGCCGGGCGAGCGGGATCGCCGCGATCGCCGCACCCAGCACGCTGGCCGACTGCGAGAGGCCGCCCAATGCCGTCACCCCCGTGAGGTCGGCGACGAGGATCGCGGCGAGCGTCATCCCGGTCGCGACACCGATGCCCGCGAGCAGCTGGTTGACGATCAGGAGGCCGAGCTGCAGGCCCCGGCGGCCGCGTGCGGGCTCGCGCCGCGGCATCCGATCGACGACATCACCCGACGCCGGGCCGGCCGCACCGGCAGCCGACGGCTCCGACGACCGGTCAGGCATAGTTCGGCGCCGCCGGAAGGCCGAAGAACTCCTCGAGCGTGGTGATGCCCTTCTCGTGCATCTCGGTCGAGAGGTCGGTGCCGATGTAGCGGAAGTGCCACGGCTCGAACTGGTAACCGGTGACCTCGACCTTGTCGGCCGGGTAGCGGAGCAGGAAGCCGAAGCGGTGCGCGTTGTCGCGCAGCCACTGGCCTTCGGGGGTGTCGGCGAAGCAGACGGCGAGCGAGCAGTTGCCGGACTCCGGGCCGATGTCGATCGTGAGGCCGGTCTGGTGTTCGCTGAAGCCCGGGCGCGCGGTGAGTTCGTCGTCGTTGTCGTAGATCCGCTCCTGCGCCTCGTACGACCGGTACGCACTGTTCGATGCGAGCGAGAGCCCCGCCTCGGCGGACGCCGCCTGGAACATCCGCACGACCGCGTCCGCGGCCTCGGCGCGCATGAGCGGCTCCCACGTGTGCGGCACGGGGACGACGACGAGGTCGGCGGGCTCGTAGTCCGCCGGATTCAACGGGCGGAGCTTGTCGACGACGACCCAGATGCTGTCGGGGTCGTCGATCGAGTGCGCCGTCTTGTCGAAGGTCTCGACCGGCGTCGGCGTGGACGTCGCGGTCGGCGCGGGTCGGGGTGTGGACGTCGCCGTCGGCGACGGCGATGCCGGCGCGCTCGCCGAGTCGGCGGACGGTGTGAACGCGAGCACGGCCCACACGACGACGATCGCGACGAGGACCATGCCGATGACGGCGGCGATGAGACGGGTGCGGCGGACGCGGGGGGACGGGCGGGATCCGGACGACATCACCCGGCGAGCCTCCAGTAGTAGACCTCGGCACCGGGGTGCTCCTCGGTGATCGCGACGTCGACGTCGCGATAGTCGCTGTCCTTCGTGTGGCCGGCGAAGTAGATGCGCGTCTCGCCGTCGCCGCGCTCGATGCGCGTCACGATGCCCGTGTGATCGCGGTCACCGGATCGGTCCCAGTCGAACTGGACGATGTCGCCCAGCCGCACCTCGTCGCGCTCGCCGTCGTCGAGCGGCGTCGCGAGCTCGGGGTGGCGCGAGAGCCAGTCGTGCATCGCGGTCGAGCTCCGCCACGACGCGGTCGACGCGTACGGGTCGCCGCCGTGGTTCCACTCGGCGGTCTGCGCCCATCCGCGCGCCACCAGCACCTGACTGGCGAAGTTGACGCAATCATTGCCTTCCAGCACGCCCCACTCCTCGACGTTGTAGTCCGACCAGTATGCGAGGGCGTAGTCGAGTTGCGCCAGCACGTCGGGGTCGCTGGTCTCGTCGGCGACGAGGTCGGACTTGAGGTCGGCGACATCCGAATCCGGTTCGTCGTCGGCGGACTCTCCGTCGTCGGCATCGATGCCGGCGCTCCGCGTCGGCGAGGCGGAGTCGGCCGAGGCGACCTGGGGCGGGAGCGGCGGCACGCCACCGCAGCCGGTCAGGCACAGGGCGCCGAAGGCGGCCACGCCGAGCAGGGTCGCCACGGCGCGGCGACTGGGCGTTCGGATTCGTGGCACCGGATCACGGTAGCCGCGGCGGCTCGGAGGACGCCGGGAGCGGCCTGCGTGCGAGCGGTGCGTCTCCGGCGCCGCAGGTGCGAGCCGTCGAGTCTCGCGGGGTCACGCGAAGATCACGATCGCTCGAATGTGAGAGCGCTCTCTTGACATCCGCACTGACGACTGCCTAGCATCGGGAACCGCATCGTGAGAGCGCTCTCACCGGAGATCGATCGCGCTCGAACGACGCGCCCGCAATCCGATTCCACGCACACAAGGGAGTGACCGTGATGCTTTCACGACGCACCAAGGCGATCGCCGCCCTCGCCGGCGCCGCATCGTTCGCCCTCATCGCCACCGGCTGCGCCGCGGGCGACGACACCGCCTCCGACGACGGCGGACCGATCGAACTGACCGTCGCCACGTTCAACAACTTCGGCTACACCGACGAACTCCTCCAGGAGTACATGGACGAGCACCCGAACGTGACGATCGTCCACAACGTCGCCGCCGAGTCCGGCGACGCCCGCGCCAACTACTTCCAGAAGCTCGGCAAGGGCGGCCTGGCCGACATCGAGGCGGTCGAGATCGACTGGTTCGCCGAGGCCATGCAGTACTCCGACCTGCTCGCCGAGGCGCCCGACAGCGTCAAGGGCCGCTGGCTCGACTGGAAGGAGGCCGCAGCGACGGACGCCGACGGCCGCCTCATCGGCTTCGGCACCGACATCGGCCCGCAGGGCATCTGCTACCGCGCCGACCTGTTCGAGTCCGCGGGCCTCCCGAGCGACCGCGAGTCGGTCGCCGAGCTGTTCGACGGCGACTGGGAGCACTTCCTCGACGTCGCCGACCAGTACCGCGAGGCCACCGGCAAGCCCATGATCGACTCGGCCAACTCCGTGCTCCAGGGCATCGTGAACCAGATCGAGTACACCTACACCGAGCCCGACGGCACCGTGATCGCGACCGAGAACCCGGAGATCGCCGACGCCTACGAGCTCGTCACCGAGCGCGCCATCCCGAACTCGGCGTACTCCGGCCAGTGGTCGGACGACTGGTTCGCCTCCATGGCCAACGGCGAGTTCGCGACCATGCTCTGCCCGGGCTGGATGCTCGGCGTCATCTCCGGCTCCGCCGCGGACGTCTCCGGATGGGACGTCGCCGACGTGTTCCCGAACGGCGGCGGCAACTGGGGCGGCTCGTACCTGACCGTCCCCGCCGACGGCGAGAACGTCGAGGCCGCCCTCGAGCTCGCGAACTGGCTCACCAGCCCCGAGACGCAGATGAAGGCCTTCGCCAACGCGGGCACCTTCCCGAGCCAGGTCGAGGCCCTCGAGAGCGAGGAGCTCGCGAGCGCGACCAACGAGTACTTCAACAACGCGCCGACCGGTGAGATCCTCTCCAACCGCGCCGAGGCCGTGACGGTCGCCCCGTACAAGGACGCCGACTACTTCAAGTACCACGACGCGCTCCAGAACGCGGTCAACCGCACGTTCGACGGTTCCGAGGACGCGCAGTCCGCGTGGAACACCTGGGTCGCCGAGGTCGAGGCCTTCTAAGGCCGAGACGGGGGTGCGGGCCGGCACCGGCCCGCACCCCGCTCCCCGACGCATCCACGCACCTGATTCGGAGCCCATCGTGACCTCGACGCAAACGCGACCGCCGGCGCCGGCGGCCACGCCGCACCACGCCGAGCCCCCGGCACGCCCGGTCCGCGTGCTCGGCTTCCGCCAGCACCTCAGCCGCTGGGACCTGAAGTTCTCCCCGTACCTCTACATCTCGCCGTTCTTCATCATGTTCGCCATCGTGGGCCTGTTCCCGATCGGCTACACGGCGGTCATCTCGCTCATGGACTGGGACCTGGTCCGCAACTCCGGCGAGTTCGTCGGCCTCGACCAGTACGTCTGGATCCTGCAGAACCCGCAGTTCTGGACGGCGCTGCGCAACACGTTCAGCATCTTCCTGCTCTCGAGCGTGCCGCAGCTCATCGCCGCGATCTTCATCGCCGCGATGCTCGACCGCAACATCCGCGCCAAGACGTTCTGGCGGATGAGCGTGCTCGTGCCGTTCGTCATGGCGCCGGTCGCGGTCGCCCTCATCTTCAGCAACATGTTCGGCGACGTCCACGGCCTCGTGAACGGCATCCTCACCGACCTCGGCCTGCCGGCCGTGCCCTGGCACAAGGACCCGTTCTGGAGCCACGTCGCCATCGCGACGATGGTCAACTTCCGGTGGACGGGCTACAACACGCTGATCCTCCTCGCCGCGATGCAGGCGATCCCGCGCGACTACTACGAGGCGGCCACCGTCGACGGTGCCGGCGCCTTCCGCCAGTTCACCAGCATCACGCTCCCCTCGCTCAAGGCGACGCTGATCTTCGTCATCATCACCTCGACCATCGGCGGCCTGCAGATCTTCGACGAGCCGCGCATGTTCGACAACACCGGCGAGGGCGGCCCCGCCCAGCAGTGGCTCACGATCACGCTGTTCCTCTACAACATCGGCTGGGGCGAATGGAACTTCGGACGGGCGGCAGCGCTCGCGTGGATCCTCTTCCTCATCATCCTCGTCATCGGGCTCATCAACCTCGCCGTCACCCGGACCCTCGTCCGCGACGAGGGCATCAGGACCCCGAAGGCCGGCAAGAAGCAGAAGGGAGTGCGCGCATGAGCTCCCTGAACTCCCCCGCCGCACTGTCCATCGTCGAGTCGAGCATCCCCGAGACGCCGCAGCGCAAGCGCAACCGGACGACCCGCATCAAGGGCCGCCGGGCGGGCTTCTGGGTCTACGCGGGCCTCGGCGTCGTGTTCATCGGCTCGCTGTTCCCGTTCTACTGGTCCTTCCTCATCGGCTCGGGCGACTCGACCACGATCAACGATCCCGACTTCTCGTGGTGGCCCGCGGGCAACTTCCTCGCCAACGCGAACACCGTCGTGAACGACCCGGCCGTGAACTTCTGGCCCGCGCTGTGGAACTCGATCTACAGCTCGGCGCTGATCGCGGCGGCCGTCGTCGTCACCTCGACGCTCGCCGGCTGGGCGTTCGCCAAGCTCCGCTTCCCCGGGTCCAAGGCCCTGCTGGTGTTCGTGGTCGCCACGATGGCCGTGCCGATGCAGCTCGGCGTCGTGCCGCTGTACATCCTGTTCGCCGACCTCGGCTGGACCGGTCAGATCGGCGCGATCATCATTCCGGCGATCACGAGCGCGTTCGGCGTGTTCTGGATGACGCAGTACCTGCGCCAGTCGGTCCCCGACGAGCTCATCGAGGCCGCCCGCGTCGACGGTGCGTCGATGATCCGCACGTTCTGGACCATCGGCGTCGTCGCCGCCCGCCCCGCCGCGGCGATGCTCGGCCTCTTCACCTTCGTCACGGCCTGGAACAACTTCTTCTGGCCGTTCATCGTGCTCGACCGCAGCGATCCGACGCTGCCCGTCGCGCTCTCGCTCCTGCAGTCCAACCACTTCGTGGACTACTCGATCGTGCTCGCGGGCGTGCTGCTGTCGACCATCCCCCTCCTCCTGCTGTTCGTCGTCGCCGGCAAGCAGCTCGTCTCAGGAATCATGCAAGGAGCCGTCAAGGGATGACCACCATCCAGCCCATTACCACCGCGACGACGGATGCCGCACCCGCGGTCGCACCGTCGGCCGTGCGCCGCTTCCCCGAGGGCTTCCTCCTCGGCGCGGCGGCCGCCGCCTACCAGATCGAGGGCGCCGCCCACGAGGACGGCCGCACCGACTCGATCTGGGACGCCTTCAGCCGCGTGCCCGGCGCGGTCGTCAAGGCCGACAACGGGGACGTCGCGTGCGACCACTACCACCGCTACCGCGACGACGTCGCACTCATGCGCGAGCTCGGGCTCGACACGTACCGGTTCTCGACCTCGTGGGCGCGCGTGCGCCCGGACGGCGGACCCGTCAACGCGAAGGGCGTCGACTTCTACTCGCGCCTCGTCGACGAGCTGCTCGAGCAGGGCATCCTGCCCTGGCTCACGCTCTACCACTGGGACCTCCCGCAGGCCCTCGAGGAGCAGGGCGGCTGGGCGAACCGCGACACCGCATTCCGGTTCCGCGACTACGCGCTCACCATGCACGACGCGCTCGGCGACCGTGTGAAGGTCTGGACGACGCTCAACGAGCCGTGGTGCTCGTCGTTCCTCAGCTACACGGCCGGTGCGCACGCGCCCGGGCGCCAGGACGTCGAGGCGGGCCTCCGCGCCGCGCACCACCTCCTGCTCGGCCACGGCCTCGCGGTACAGGCGCTCCGCGAGCGCGACGAGTCGCTCGAGCTCGGCATCACGCTGAACCTGACGGTCGCGAAGCCGGTCGACCCGACGCGTCCCGGAGACGTCGACGCCGCCCGTCGCATCGACGGCCAGTTCAACCGGGTCTTCCTCGACCCGATCTTCCGCGGCCACTACGCGGGCGACCTGCTGGCGGATGTCGGCCACCTCGGCCTGCGCGACGCGATCCAGCCGGGCGACCTCGAGATCATCTCGACGCCGATCGACGCGCTCGGCGTGAACTACTACCACGGCGAGTCGGTCAGCGACCGGCCGGCGGCGGAGCCGCTCGAGGGGCAGGCACCGACCGATCGGCCGACCCGGTCGCCGTACCCCGCCGCCGACGGCGTGCACTTCCACTCGCAGGGCCTGCCGCAGACCGGCATGGGCTGGGAGGTGCAGCCCGACGGGCTGCGCGAGCTCCTCGGCCGTGTGCACCGCGAGTACTCGGGTCCGGCCGACGTGCGGCTGTACGTCACCGAGAACGGTGCGGCATACGACGACGTGGTGGCGACGGATGGCGCGGTGCACGACCACGAGCGCACCGAGTTCCTGCTCGGTCACCTCGGCGCGGTCCTCGACGCGATCGACGAGGGCACGCCCGTGCACGGCTACTTCTACTGGTCGATCCTGGACAACTTCGAGTGGGCGTGGGGCTACGACAAGCGATTCGGCCTCGTCCGCGTCGACTACGACACCCAGGAGCGCTCGATCAAGGACAGCGGCCTCGCCTACCAGCGCGTCATCCGCGATCGCGGCCTGCCCGCGGCATCCGCTCGCTGAACGACCCGACGAACGCGCCCCGGACCGACGCCCCATGACTGCCGCCGCATGAACACCGCAAATAGACTGGCCGGCATGCAGGGGTCGACCGGAGCCGGGGCGCGTTCGTCTGCGCCGACCCTCGAGATGGTCGCGCGAGAGGCGAACGTGTCGCGCGCGACGGTGAGCCGCGTCGTGAACGGTTCGCCCAAGGTCTCGCCCGATGTCGTCCGCGTCGTCAACGCGGCCATCGCGAAGCTCAACTACGTGCCGAACCGGGCGGCGCGTTCGCTCGCCAGCCGGACCTCGGGGGCCATCGGGCTCGTGGTGCCGGAGGACACGCGCATGTTCTTCGGCGACCCGTACTTCGCGTCGATCGTGCAGGGCATCACCCGCCGCCTCGACGACAGCGAGTACGTGCTGAACCTGCTGCTCTCGACGAGCGATCCGAACCGGAAGACCCTGCGCTACCTGCGCTCCGGGGTCGTCGACGGCGCCCTCGTCGTCTCGCACCACGAGGGCGATCACCAGCTGCACGAGGCCGCGCGCGAGATGCCGATCGTGTTCGGCGGCCGGCCGCCGAACATCACCGAGACCGACATCTTCGTCGACGTCGACAACCTCGAGGGCGGAATGACCGCAACCGAGCGGCTCATCGCAGCCGGCCGCAAGCGCATCGGCACGATCACCGGCCCGCTCGACATGCCCGCCGCCGTCGACCGGCTGGAGGGCTTCCGGCGCTCGATGGCCACGGCCGGTCAGCCCGCCGACGCGGTCGAGACCGCGGACTTCACGGTCGCGGGCGCGGTCGCCGCGACGCGGCGCCTGCTCGATCGGGTACCCGACCTCGACGCGATCTTCGTGGCGAGCGACCTCATGGCCACCGGCGCGCTCGCCGTGCTGCGCGAGCGCGGCCGGCACGTGCCCGAGGACGTCGCCGTGGTCGGCTACGACGACAGCCCCGCCGCGACGTCGTCGGCGATCCCGCTCACGACGGTGCACCAGCCGTCGGAGGAGATGGGCTACCTGATGGCCGACCTGCTGGTGCGACTGCTCGCGGGCGAGGACGTGCCGCACCGCAACATCCTGCCGACCAGGCTCGTGCGCCGCGCCTCGGCGTAGCGAGCGCGGCGCCGCGTTCGCCCGCGCGCTCCCGTTCGAGTGCACGTTCTGCGTTCGCGCACCGGTTCAGGGCGCACTCCACCGCAGAAACGGCACTCGAATGCAGGAGCGCAGCGTCAGGCGTCGAAACGGATGCCCGGGGCATCCGCGAACCGGCGCCGCATGACCTCGATCGCGTCGGCGTGCTCGTCGACCAGGACGAACCGGCGGCCGAGCGTGCGCGCGACCGCGCCCGTGGTGCCCGAGCCGGCGAACGCGTCGAGCACCCAGTCGCCCGGGCGGCTCGACGCCTGCACGATCCGCCGCAGCACCCCCTCGGGCTTCTGCGTGGGGTAGCCGGTCTTCTCGCGGCCCGTCGGTGAAACGATCGTGTGCCACCAGACATCCGTCGGCAGCTTGCCGCGCGCGGCCTTCTCGGGCGTCACGAGCCCCGGCGCCATGTACGGCTCGCGGTCGACGGCCTCGGAATCGAAGAAGTACGCCTCCGGATCTTTCACGTACACGAGGATCGTGTCGTGCTTGGTCGGCCAGCGCCGCTTCGACTTCGCGCCGTAGTCGTACGCCCAGATCAGCTCGTTGAGGAAGCACTCGCGCCCGAACAGCGCATCGAGCAGCACCTTCGCGTAGTGCGCCTCGCGGTAGTCGAGATGCAGGTACAGCGTGCCGTCGTCGGCGAGCAGGCGCCACGCCTCGACGAGCCGCGGCTCGAGGAACCCCCAGTAGTCGTCGAACCGGTCGTCGTACCTGAGCAGGTCGCCGCGGATGCGCTCGTACCGGTTGCCGGCGAAGCCGGTGATCGAGAGACCCCGGGTCGGGGGCGGCTCGGCGCCCTGCGCGA
Organism: Agromyces sp. GXQ0307; assembly: GCF_044769845.1. Classification (NCBI taxonomy): domain Bacteria; kingdom Bacillati; phylum Actinomycetota; class Actinomycetes; order Micrococcales; family Microbacteriaceae; genus Agromyces; species Agromyces sp. GXQ0307. The sequence goes on from NZ_JBIZVY010000004.1 coordinate 78,642, forward strand.
GGTCGGTGACGGATGGCGCGTCGGCCGCGCCATCCGTCACCGTCTGCCGCACGTGGCGGAGGGACTGGCGCGCCTGCGACCGACCCGTGTTGAACGGCGGGTCGAGGTAGACGAGCGTGAACCGGCCGTCGGGGAACGAACGCAGCACGTCGAGGTTGTCGGCGTGGATCACGCGATCGGGTTCGTCGGCGGACACCGCTCAAGTCTGCCAGCGCACGGGCGCGGCGGGCGCCGCCGGTCGAAGGTCCCGGTCCGGCGAGCCGGCCCGGCCCTACGCTGAACGCCTGGCAGCAGGCGCCGACGGCGCCGGCCCGGGTCGGGGAGCAGGATCATGCGCGCATTGGTGGTGTACGAGACGATCTGGGGCAACACCGGATCCCTCGCCGAGGCGGCCGCCGAGGGGCTGCGCGGCAGCGCGGGCGTCGAACGCGTCGACGTCGTCGCCGCGACCGAGGCGCCGCGCGCGATCGACCCGGAGGTCGACCTCGTGATCGTCGGCGGGCCGACGCACGCGTTCTCGATGTCGACCGCGTCCACCCGGAACAACGCACGGCAGCAGGGCGCGACCGGGATCCCCGCCCGCGGCATCCGCGAGTGGATCGATGAACTCGCCCCGCCGACGTCGGCCGTCGCGGTCGCGACGTTCGACACGCGCACCGTGAAGCCGCGCCTGCCCGGATCGGCCGCGAAGAAGGCGATGAAGGCGCTCGTCGCGAAGGGGTTCCGACCGGTCGACCCGCCGAGGACCTTCGGCGTGCACGGCTACTCCGGCCCGCTGGCCGACGGCGAGCTCGAGCGGGCGCGGGAGTGGGGCGCGACGCTCACGGACGCGTAGCTCAGCGATCGACGTCGAGCCGGATGCGACCGCGGAACCGATCGGGATCGTCGTCGTCGGCGTCGGCCGCGGCGAAGGCGATGCCCTTGTCGCCATCGCCGGGAACGGGCGCGGGGACGGGAAGCCGTGCCTGGCGGTCGACCTCGACCTGCGCCTCGTACTTGCGCGGTGCGAAGACCTCGTCGCCGATCATCATGACCGCTGACCCGCTGGGCTTGCCCGTCTTGGTCTTGTCGGACAGGTCGATCCACCCCTTGCGCGTGGCGAACACGCCGAACGCGACGACCGCGCCGGCGATGATCAGGATCATCCACCAGTCCACCCGGCGATTGTAGACGCCCTGACTCCCCCTCACGTTCAGGCCTTCCACAGCCACGGGACAGCCACAGGGCCACGGGTGTCAGGGCACGCGCTGGAGCCAGTCCTCCGTTGCGAACTTCGAGGCGACGAGCGCCTCGGCCTCGGCGAGCTCGTCGGCGGTGACCGAACCGGGCGTCGCACCGTACAGTCCGGCGAACGTCTCCTTGAGCCGCTCGATGATCTCGGCGCGCGCGAGCCCGGTCTGCGATCGCAGCGGATCGACGCGCTTCGCCGCCGACGCGATGCCCTTGTCGCTGATCTTCTCGCGACCGATCCGCAGCACCTCGAGCATCTTCGCGTTGTCGAGGTCGTACGCCATCGTGACGTGGTGCAGCACGCCGCCCGAACCGAGTCGCTTCTGCGCGGCGCCGCCGATCTTGCCCGCCGGGCTCGCGATGTCGTTCAGCGGCTGGTAGGTCGCCTCGATGCCGAGCGAGCGCAGCCCCTGCAGCACCCAGTCGTCGAGGAACGCGTACGAGTCGGCGAAGCTCATGCCCTGCACGAGCTCGGCCGGCACGTACAGCGAGTACGTGACGACGTTGCCCTTCTCCATCATCATCGCGCCGCCGCCCGAGATGCGGCGCACGACGTCGAAGCCGTAGCGGGACGCGCCATCCGGATCGACCTCGTTCCTCACCGACTGGAACGAGCCGATCACGACGGCCGACTCCTCCCACTCCCAGAAGCGCAGCGTCGGCTTGCGGCGGCCCTCGCCCACGCGCGTCGCGAGCACCTCGTCGAGCGCGAGGTGGAGGCGCGGCGGCACGGCCGCGTCGTGCACGATCTCCCATTCGTAGTCCGACCAGGTCCTGGCATCCGTCATCGCACGGCGCACGGCGACCGCGATCGCCTCGGCCGAGAAGCCCAGCATGACCGCGTCGGGTCGCAGCCCCTTCGTGATCGCGGCCGCGATCTGCTTGGCATCGGATGCCGCGGGCAACCCGTCGAGCGACCGGTTCAGGTCGCCGAGCGCCTCGTCGGGTTCGAGGAAGAAGTCGCCCGCGACCCGAGCGTTCCGGATCGCGCCGTCGACGACGTCGAAGTCGACGACCACGAGCTTGCCGCCGGGGACCTTGTACTCACCGTGCATGGGTCCAAGCCTACGGATGCCGCGGGGCGGGCGCTCCGAGGTCCGGCGGGCGGGCGGCTCCGAGGTCCGGCGGGCGGGAGCCGGCGCAGGCTGTGGGTGGGGTGCGCCGACTCCCGCCCCCTCGAGGGGCTCGATCGCGGGGCTACGGAGCCACCGGCGGCACCGCGTTCGCGATGAGCTCGTCGGCCATCTCCACGAACCACTGGCCCGCCGCCGGGTCGACCATGTCGCGCTCCGGGTCCTCGGGCCCGGCAGTCCCGCGCAGGCACTGCCCGTCGGACTCGCCCGGCACCTTGACCCACAGGTAGGCGTCGATGAGCTCGTCGCCGGTGTCCGTCGTGGGGCGCAGGCCGAGGCCTCGGTCCGGCGGGTTGCACCACACCTGCGGGTCGGGATACACCTCGGTCGGCGTCCAGGGGCCGACGCCGTTGCGACTCGTGTCGACGACGAAGTGCGCCTGCGCGGCCGGGTCGCGCTCGAGGCCCGTGTCGGCGTACGCCTGGTCGTACGCGGCATCCGTGAGCCCCCAGGTCGAGAAGTCGGCCGGGTTCGCGGGGTAGTACTGGCTGCCGCACCACTCGCGCTGCCACCACGAGTTCTGGTCGAGGTGGATGCACTCGGAGATCCAGGTGCCGAACTTCTGCTGTCGCTCGGTCGTCTCGTAGTTCGAGACGTTGAGGAAGAAGCCGTCGGCGCGGTCGACGCCGGCCTTGATGAGGCGGTCGGTGATGTCGCCGACGCCGAGCCAGGCGGAGTGCGTGCCGTCGAGGTAGACGGCGGTGTTCGGCAGCGCGGCGAACGCGTCGACCGCGTGGTTCAGCATCGCGAACCGCTCGTCGGCCGCGGTCGCGGCATCCGCCTCGGCCGGTTGACACCACTCGAGCTCGCCGTTGATGGTCGTGTACCACGGGATGATGCCGAGGCCGTCGGGCTCGAGGATGACGACGGCGTCCTTGTTGCCGATGCCCTTCGCGAAGCCGTCGATCCACGCGGTGTACTCCTCGACCGTGGTCGCGCCGCCGGCGGAGTACTGCGCGCAGTCGCGGAAGGGGATGTTGTAGGCGACGAGGACGGGCACCTCGTCGGCGGCGTGCGCTGCGGCGACGACGCGCTTGACGTCCTGCTTGGCCTCGATCGGCGTGCCGCCGTTGATCCAGGTCGCGCTCGGGAACGAGCCGAGGAGCAGCGCGCCCGCGCGGGCGTCGCCGTCGAGCGCTGCGGCGGCCTCGATCGTGGTGCTCGAGGGGTTCGTCCAGAGCGTCGCCCGGGGCGACAGCACGTCATTCGCGGCGTAGGCGGGAGATGCCGCGAGTGCGACGGCGGATGCGGCGGCGACGATCGCGACGGCGAACGTCTTCGCATGGTGCGGAAGCTTCATCGATTCCTCCTGGCTGATCGGTCTTCGGTGACGCGGGAAGCCGTGAGAGCGCTCTCACGACGCACAGCCTGCCGGGTGGCCGCGCGGCTGTCAAGGGTGGACGATCCACCCGGCCCGCGGCGCACGCACACCGGGCGTAGGCTCGGCCACGAGGCATCCGCCTGCACGCCCGCTCGAAGGGACGCCGCGATGACCACCCTGTACCTGGCACGGCACGGCGAGACCGTGTGGCACGGCGAGCACCGATACGCGGGCTCGTCAGATGTCGAGCTCACGGCCCACGGGCTCGCCCAGGCCGACGAGCTCGCCGAGTGGGCGTCACGCGCCCGGCTCTCCGCGGTCGTCTCCTCGACGCTCTCGCGCGCCCGTTTCACCGCCGAGGCCGCCGCGACCGCCGCCGGAGTCGAGTTGCGCACCGACCCGCGGCTCGTCGAGATCGACTTCGGCGAGGGCGAGGGCCGGTCGCCCTCCGAACTGGCCGAGCGGATGCCGGAGGCCTGGGCGGCGTTCGGGCGGCGACCGGCGCACAGCCCGCTGCCGGGCGGCGAGGCCGGCGTCGACGGCATCGCTCGCGCCGTGCCCGCGCTGCAGGAGCTCGTCGAGGAGTTCGGCGTCGGCGATGCGACGGTCGGCGGCTCGGCGGCGTCCCGGCGGGGCCGCCGCGTGCTCGTCGTGTTCCACGGCACGCTGCTGCGGCTGCTGCTCTGCGAATGGCTCGGCATCGATCCGGACCGGTACCGCGACCTGTTCCCCGAGGTCCTGAACGGCGCGCTCACCGAGGTGCGGTTCGAGCGCGTGGACGGGCGCATCCAGCCGCGGCTGATCGGCTTCAACGTCCCGGCGCTGCGCTGACGCGGCATCCGCCCTGCCCGGCCGCCCCGCCCCGCCCCGCCCGCCCCGCCGATACCGTTCTCAGGAACGAACCGCCGATCCGCGCGCTTCTCAGGAAGAAACGCCGACGATTCCGGCGACACGCCAGAAAACTCCTGAGAAAAGCAGCAAGCAGCAAGCAGCAAGCAGCAAGCAGCAAGCAGCGATCAGTCGACGGCGAAGCGGTCGTCGAGCCAGCGGATGAGGTCGCCGCGGACCTCCTCCTGGTTCGTCTCGTTGAAGATCTCGTGGCGCGCGCCCTCGTAGACGACGAGCGTGACGTCGGCGAGCCCGGCACGCGACGCGTAGGCGTTCGCGAGCTTCAGCGCGCTCTTCTCGCCGCCGAGCGAGTCGTCGGAACCGACCATGATGAGCAGGGGAAGCTCCTCGGGGAGGTTCCGGCCCGGGCGGCCGAGCAGGCGCGCGGCCTCGATGAGGCCGAAGAGCTGCTGCAGGGGCACGGCGGTCGTGTACGGGTCGGCGACGAAGGCCTCGGCGACGGCGGGGTCGCGCGAGAGCCATTCGAGGCCGGTCGTCCCGAGGTGCCGGTGGCGGCGGTTCAGGTCGCCGGAGTTCATGTGGATCGGGGTGCGGTAGGCGGTGCCGGTCAGCACGACGGCATCCCAGTCGTGGGGGTGCCGCTCGAGGAGGACCTGCGACATCAGCGACCCCCACGAGTGCCCGAGCAGCACGAGCGGCACCTCGTCGCCCTCGGTCTCGCGGATGACGCCGGTGAAGAGGTGCACGTCGTGGATCGCGGCGCGCAGCCCGCCGGGCCCGAGCTTCCCCATCCGGTCGAGGTCGCCGCCGTGCTGCTCGAAGCCGGTCTGCCCGTGCCCGCGGTGGTCGTCGGCCCAGACCGAGTAGCCGGCCGAGTTCAGCGCGTCGACGAGCGCGCCGTAGCGCCCGATGTGCTCGCCGACGCCATGCACGAGCTGCACGACCGCGACCGGGTCGGGCACGCGCCACGACTCGTAGTGGATGCGCACGCCCTGCGGGTCGGTGAACGTCGGCATGCGCTCATCCTGTCATCCGAGAGGGCGAGCGGATGTCGCGACGCGACGCACCACGGTCGCCGAGCCCCCGTCAGGACTCGCGCGTCACCTCGACCGAGACGAACAGCTCCGACGACGACGGTCCGGCGTACACCCCGCGGAGCGGGGCCACGTCGGTGTAGTCGCGCCCGCGCCCGACGAGCACGTGCAGTTCTCCCACCTCGGCGAGGTTCGTCGGGTCGTACCCGCGCCACGAACCGGCGAACCACTCCACCCAGGCGTGCGACTCGCCCGTGACGGTGACGCCCAGCGGCGCCTCGCGATCGGGGTGCAGGTACCCGGACGCGTACCTCGCCGGGATGCCCACCGAGCGCAGCGCGCCGACCGCGAGGTGCGCGATGTCCTGGCACACGCCCTTGCGCTCGGCCCACGCCTCGCGTGCGGTCGAGTTCACGCCGGTCACGCCCGTCACGTACTCCACCGCGTCGCCGACGGCCCGAGAGATCTCGAGCGCGGTCTCGCCGACCGGCATGCCCTCGGCCGCGATCTCCGCGGCGAGTGCGGCGACCTCCGGCGGCGGCTCCGTGGCATCCGTCTGCGTCGTGTACTCGGTGAAGGGCACGCTCGAGGCTCGGATCCCGGCGAGTTGGTCCCAGGTCGGCTCGGGCCCGCGGCCCGGTAGCGGCCGCACCTCGACGACGCTCGTGGCGGTGACCGAGAGCTCGCGGTGCGGGGTCAGCACCTCGAACGTCGACACGCGCGTGCCCCAGTAGTCGAGGTAGGCGTGCTGCGTGGCGCCGGGCCGGATGTCGAGGCTCGCGTGCAGCACGAACTGCTCGCCGCCGGAGTGCGGGAGCATCCGCGCCTCGTTGTACGACGCGGTGGCCTCCTGCGCGTACGCGAACCCGGTGCGGTGGACGATGCGGAGTCGACTCATGAGACCTCCCCGATCCAGACCGGCACGACGCTCGTCGGGAAGTAGCGCTGCCGGATCGCGTCGCTCGCCGCCGAGACGACCTCCTGCACGCGTTCCATGTTGCCGGCCAGGTCGAACAGGATGTCGCCGATCGGCCGGTACTCGAGCTCGGAGCGGATCTGCCCGAGCAGCCGTTGCGCCTGGTCGGTCACGCCGACGCGGCCCGCACGCGGGTCGATCTCGCGGAGCGACTCCTCTGCGCGGATGACGCTCGAGATGATCGAGCGCGGGAACAGCCGATCGAGGAGCAGGAACTCCGCCGCCGAGAGCGTCGACGGCACGCCGCGGTAGCTCCGGAGGTACGCCTCGTACCCGCCGCAGCTGCGGAGGATCGTGGTCCAGCTCGGCCCGCTCGCCTCGGTGAGCGACCGCGTCGCGAGCAGGCGCGCGGTCATGTCGGCGCGTTCGATCGACCGGCCGAGGTTGAAGAAGTGCCAGGCCTCGTCGCGGCTCGAAGCCGAGTCGACGACGCCGATCGCGAGCGCCGCGCGGTCGCGCACCCAGCGGAAGAACTCGTGGGTCTTGTCGGATGCCACGTGCCTCGGCATTCGCGCGTACGTGTGGTTCAGCGCCTCCCACAGCTCGGTCGACACGATCTCGCGCGCGCGGCGCGCGTTCTCGCGGGCCGCGGTCACCGAGTGGGCGATGGATGCCGGGTGGTGCGGGTCGACCGCAAGGAGGGCGATCACGTCGGACGGGCCGAGCGCGGCGTCCTCGTTCGGCTCGCTGCCCATGACGGCCAGGAGCGCACGGCAGGCGGAGTCCTCGTCGATCCATGGATCCTCGAGGAGGAGCTGGAGGTGCACGTCGAGGATGCGGGCGGTGCCGTCGCTCCGCTCGATGTAGCGGCCGATCCAGAACAGGCTCTCGGCGATGCGGCTCAGCATGGGTTCGCCTCCTCTCCCGCCGTTGGTCGAGTAGGCCGCGCAGCGCCCGTATCGAGACCTCGCGACATGGTCTCGATACGCGCGCTGCGCGTGCGACTCGACCACCGGGAGTCGGCCGTCGGTGGTCGAGTAGGACGCGAAGCGGCCGTGTCGAGACCCCGTTGCTGCTGCTGTTGCTGCTGCTGTTGCTGGCGGATCGGGGCGTCCTCGTCCTGCGGTGAGGATTCGGGTCGGTGGCCGCGGTGGTGCGCGGCCTGCTCGACCTCGGTGATCGGGCTGGTCGCGGTCGCCGTGGCGTTCGCGATGCCCGTCGCAGTCGTGGGCGCCCCGGCGATGCCGGTCGCCTGGTCGGCGACGATCGTCCCGACCCGCCCGCCGGCGCCGTGGGCGGAGCCGAACCCCTCCGGTCGCGGGCTCGGCACCAGCCCGGCGACGGGGCCGGTCGTGACCGAGTCGTCGAGCACCCACGTGTCCTTCGACCCGCCGCCCTGGCTGGAGTTCACGACGAGCTGGCCCTCGGGCAGGGCGACGCGGGTGAGTCCCCCGGGGAGCACCCAGACGTCCTCGCCGTCGTTCACCGCGAAGGGGCGCAGGTCGGCGTGCCGCGGCCGCATGCCGTCCTCCACCAGCGTCGGAAGCGTCGAGAGCTGCACGACCGGCTGGGCGATCCAGCCGCGAGGGTCCTTCAGCAGTCGACCGCGCAGTTCCGCGAGCGTCGACTTCGAGGCATCCGGCCCGACCACCAGGCCCTTGCCGCCGGACCCGTCGACGGGCTTCACGACGAGCTCGTCGAGCCGGTCGAGCACCTCGGCGAGCGCCTCGGGCTCCTCGAGCCGCCAGGTGTCGACATTCGGCAGGATCGGCTCCTCGTCGAGGTAGTACCTGATGAGGTCGGGCACGTAGGTGTACACGAGCTTGTCGTCGGCGACGCCGTTGCCGACCGCGTTCGCGATCGTGACGTGTCCGAGACGCGCCGCGAGCATGAGGCCGGGCGCGCCGAGCACCGAGTCGGGGCGGAACTGCTGCGGGTCGAGGAACTCGTCGTCGACGCGGCGGTAGATCACGTCGACACGGGTGGGACCCGCGGTCGTGCGCATCCAGACACGGCCGCCCGAGCAGAACAGGTCGCGGCCCTCGACGAGCTCGACGCCCATGAGCCGGGCGAGCAGCGTGTGCTCGTAGTAGGCCGAGTTGTAGACCCCCGGCGTGAGCACGACGACCGTGGGGTCGTCGACCCCCTCGGGCGCGCTCGCGCGCAACGCCTGGAGCAGCCGGTTGGGGTAGTCGCCGACCGGACGCACCCGCATCGACGTGAACAGCTCGGGAAGGGTCTGCGCCATGACGCGTCGGTTCGAGATGACGTAGCTCACGCCGCTCGGCACCCGGACGTTGTCCTCGAGCACGCGCCAGTCGCCGAGCTCATCGCGGATGACGTCGATGCCCGCGACGTGGATGCGCACGCCGTTCGCGCTCTCGATTCCGGCCGCCTGGCGGTGGAAGTGGTTCGACGAGCTGATGAGGGCTGCCGGGATCACGCCGTCGCGGACGACGTCCTGCCGTCCATAGACATCGCCGAGGAAGCGTTCGAGCGCGCGCACGCGCTGGGCCACGCCCGCCTCGACGACATTCCATTCGCCCGCCCCGATGACGCGTGGCACCGCGTCGAGCGGGAACGGCCGCTCCTCCCCCGCGAAGTCGAACGTGACGCCCTGCGCGAGGTAGCTGCTCGCGAGCGCGTCGGTGCGGCCGCGGAGCTCGTCCTGGGTCATGCGGGCGAGCGCCGGGTAGAGCTCGCGGTACGGCTCGCGCACGGTCACGGCGTCGGCGGGGAACATCTCGTCCCACGGCCGCGATCGGTTCCGCCTGCGCGACCGCGTCGCCGCGTACCCGTCGAAGAGGCTTCCCATGTGCCGAGGGTTCCAGTCCGGTGTTTCAGCCCGGTTACCGACACGCGTCGGGCGGGAATCGACCACCAGCGCCCGATGAGAGCGAACCCTTGGGCCCCGACTGCGGCCGGGTCGACACGCCAAGGTGACGTTCGTCATGAGCGCTCTGGGCGTCTCTGATCCGACCTTGACTACTGGGACTCAACGTCAGGTTGCGACACGTGAGTTCGAGAATCGCCGATGCCCGGCTCTCTCCGGAATCTCGGCCGGCGCTCTGACGTCGATCGAGACGTCTCGCAGCCCATGGAATACGAGGCGCCGCCCCTGTTCGAAAAGGGTGCCTCCACCGGGCACAAATGCGCGCGGGGTATCTGCGAATCAGCTGTCGCGAGTATTTCAGCCCCGCCCATGATCGCTCGCGTCGATCAGCATGTGTGGGTCACCGACCGGCATACGGACTCTCCTCAGCTGCACGCATCGCAGCGCTACATACTGTCTGAGTGGAACTCGTCGTCGAAGTCTTCCCGGTATCGCGTGACCGGTGGGTCGCAGTGATTCAGGCACCGCGCGGCGACTACTCGACCGAGTGCCGGACGCCGGGCGAGGTCGCGGATGAAGTTGCATCGTCCATCGTGGGCGTCCTCGGCAGTGGGCATTCATGGCATCTTGTCGATGATCGCGGTTTGCCGTGGTCCCCGGCTTTCGCAACGGCACAACTACTTCGCCTACTTGGACCCCCACCCGCCTAGGCGAGCGGAGCGCTGAGGGATCGTCTCCCGCGTCGCCGGCGGACCGGCTACCGGGCGGCGCGCGCGGTCGGTAGGAGTCGAAGTACGTTCGGATCGTGCACACATCGAATGGCTTGCGGATCGATCTCTCTGAGCTTCGCGAAACAGTGACTCGACTCCTCGATGATCTCGAGTCGACGCATGGCGAGGCGGTGATCCTGCCAGAGGACTCTTTCTACACGGTGCCGTTCCCTGGGCTGTACGACGTGCTCAGTGCGGCACCGGAACTCACGATCGGCCAGCTCACCGAGTCCTGGGCCAACCTCCAGCGGGATGATGCATCCGTGGACTGGGAGCTGGTGTGGCTCGGCGACGTCCTCAAGGCCATCGGGCATCTCGCATAGAGCGACGTCCGTGCGTAGTGCAATGACCGGCTGATGTGCTTCGCGTTGACGCTGCTGACCGCCGTATCCGAGGATGCGCTCCGATTGGGTGCGCTCAGTAGGTCAGGCATTCATCGGTATTCCGTGGTTTCAACTTCGAACTGCTCCGGACGAGTTCGAAGCACCGCGGGTCGTCGGAGCCTCCGTCGACTCCGAACGCGATCGTCATCTGACCGGCTCGGCCGGTCGCGAAGAGTTGACCGCCGCGACATTCGCCACTCGTCGGCCACAGATCAATGTTTTGTGTTTCTTCGAAGAGGGTCCAGGTGCCGGCGCAGCTGACCGTCTCAGCAGACTCCGATCCATTTGAACGCCCCTCGGTCACCCATTCCGGCATGTCAGTCATCTTGAAGGTGCCGTCCGCATTCAACTCGAGCTCTCCTGATCCGTGCACCCAGGTCCCAGCCAGGTCACCCGGTTCCTCTGCTTTCGGATACCAGAGAAGGGAGCCGGTGCAACCGATCGTGCCGAACGCAACCGACAGGGCCAGAACGGCAAGCAGGATACTGCGCCCTCTCGATCTCGCTGTCACGCAGCGACGCTATCAGCGACGCTCCCGCCTACGGCCAGAGGACGGGGGGTGCACGTCACGTCGAGGGATCCGAATCGCGCGGCCAGGAATCGCGATCTTCGGTGCCACCGGCAGAGACCCGACGTCGAGCGCCGCCTAAGATCTGGATTGTGAGGCACGGGAGGGTGCGGGCGGGCATCGCGGCCGTGTGCCTGATTGCGTTTCTCACAGGATGCGCGAGCGGCTACGACGGCGTTCTGTGGCGCCAAGTGGATCGTCAAGAGTCGGTTGCGTACGAACTTATCGATCGAGCCCGAATGCAGATGGCCACGCAGGACGAGTTCGTGGCATCCCTGCGAGCGTCGCCGTTGTTCTGGGATGGCCTATCGCAGACGGTCCCGTTGACAGCCGGGGAAGCCGGCACCGTTGTCTACGACGTGGACGACACCGCGCGTGACGGGTACGGGTATCCCGTGGTCTCGTACGACGTGCTGGTCTCGTCGGGCATGCGCCCCGATGGTTTGCCTCGAGACGATCCGGCCCGCGGAAGCGGTGGTCCGTATTTCGGGCCGCCCCTCATCTACACGTGCTATCGGGTGGCAGTCACCTTCGCGGACGATACGATCCAGGGCTGGCAGCGATCGAGTGACCTCCTACCCGAGCTGCTCGAATGCCCTCAGCCGCTAGTCGATGCACTCGGCGGCGGTGCACAGTACCAAGAGCCCGGAGAGTTCGACGGATAGCCCGCTGCCTTCGCACTGAGGGATCCCTGAACGAGGACCTTGCGTCGCTTCGCTCAGCGGATCAGGCTGTCGTCGACGCGCGGATACGCTGCTTCGGCGAGTTCTCTGGAGATGAGCTTCCGCAAGTCCTTGAGGCCGATTGCGCCCCCGTTGGACCATAGGGGCGCCGCCGGCCCGCCGATAGCGTGTGAGATCGGGAGTTCGAAGAACTGGTCCTCGGTCACGATCAGGAGGGCCACGGCGTTCGCGAATTGTCCGAGTGCCGTCACGTGGACTCGATCGCAAGGCCATGAGCCGAGGCGTCTGCCGCGGCCATCGACAAGCAAGATTGCGCCGCGGGTGATCACCAGGAGGCGTCTTGAGAAGGGCGTCGATCCAACGACGAAGACCGGGCGGCCGATGGTGCGGGAGAGTCGTCGCAGCGACGGTCGCAGGACGGGTAACAGCCAAAGCCCGAGCATGAACGCTCCGCCGGTCGCGCCGAGGAGGAGCATCGGAAGTGGGATTCCAGCGAGCCAGACGGGGCCGTCCGGCGGGCCGAATGTGACGATGAAAAGGGTCGTCATCAGCAGGAGGAAGATTCCCACCAGGACGAGCGAAACCGCTGTGGAGCGGAAGCGAGCAGCGGCGAACATGGGATCGCTGGATACTTCGTACTCCCCGGGCAGCCGCAACTCGACGGCCGCGTCATCGAGAAGCGCGCGAAACCGCGCATCAGTCATCGCGTCGCCCCGGCGCGGCATTGCTCTCCACCGCCCAACCCCATGCACGAGCGACAACGCTAGCGGGTGCTCGGGCGCCCAGAGCGGTTCGTCAGCGGCGCACGGACGATCCCCTCGGGACCTACGTCAGCTGTCCGCAACGACGAGCGGCTGCGCCTCGCGGCGAACCAGGGCGCGCATCAAGAGGTCGCGCCCGGCGGGAGACTTGAACGCGGCGACCGAGGTGAACTTCTCGAACAGGGGTGCAAGCTCGCCTTCGAGCAGCCGGAGCAATCCCGCCACCCGGTCCGTCTCGCTAATCGGTGCATCCAGGTCGAGGAACGCCCGCAGCTCCGCTGGATCCGTCTGTCGCAGCAGGGTATCCAAGCGAGTCCTGACGTGTGCTTCCCGCTCCTTCGGAAGTGCTTCCGCTCCCAGCGCCGTGAACCAGAAGGCCACGTTGACGTAGTACTGCGCCCCCCACTGGCTCTTCTGCAGGTTCAGAATGCTCAGCACGTCGGGCGAGCGGCGATACCAAGTCCGGGCCCGCTTCTCTAGGCCGAGCTTCGCGCCGAACTCATCAAACGTCGCCTGCACTGGATCTCGCCGCGTCACCATGGTGTCTCGCACGATACAACCGGAACGACTCGCGGCCGGCGTGGAGCGTGGCCGATGCTGGCTGAGGGATCGTGAAGGGCTATGGGCGTCGCGCCTACTTCGAGGGGCGGAGAATCACGTCAGCCAATCGAATCTGAACGTTCCGAAGCAGGGGAATCGTGGATGCGTCGTCAAGCCCAGTGGTGGCTTCCCAATCATGGCCGGAGCCGAGCACGTCGCTCGCGAACACCACTTCCGTAGCCAATAGAGCCCGGGTCCAGTCCCGGCGTGTGAGCGGCTTTCCCTTAGTCAAGTCGTCGGCGATTCGATAGCCCGTCGCGAGCAGGTCGGCGACGCTGTCGAACCCGATCGCGACGGCCATCGCCTCCGTGCATCGCGCAGGCCCACCCCACTCGACAAGCCCGCGGTCCAGGAGGAACCGCTCCTCATCGGTCAGAGCGACATCAACCACCTCATCGAGTTTGGACACGACACGAGACTGGCATATCGAGGGTGATGCCGGCTTGCCCGCTGAGGGATCCCGCGTGGCCGACGCGGTCTACTCGGGGTCGATGATGGCCCCTACTCCGCTTTCGATGACGAACTCACCGATCTGGGTGGTGCCGTCGGCGTCGTAGACCGGGACAGTGAAGGTCTTTCCGGCGCGTTCTTCCTGCCACCTGATCGCGTCTTCCGGTGAAGTGAATTCACCGGCGGCGGCGGTGCCGTTGGCTTCCTCGAGTTCGACGCGATGCACGTAGCCTTCGCGTCCATTGGTTGCGACGACGGCGATCAGGTCCGGGATGCCGTCGGGGTTCTCGGCACCGTACGTTTGTCCGGATTCGTTGGTGGCCCAGTCGGTGAGTTCTTCGTTCACGTAGGCGAGGGTGAGGTCCCATTCGGCGTCCGGGTCGGTGGTCAACGTGAACGTGTGGCCGCGCAGCACGCTCATTGGGAACGATCCGTACGCGCGGCCCTGTTCGGTGCCGGCGTCCACGTCGGTGCAGCCGAGCGCCGCTCCGCCGGCGCCGAGTTCGAAGGTGCCGGCGGTCAGGCACCGGATGTCGACCCACACGCCGGTTGCGGATTCGGGAGCCGGCCCGAGGTCGATCGTTCGGGTCCCGGTTCCGGTGACCGTGATCTCGTCGGCGACGGTGGAGGTGACGGGGGCGCCGGGCTGGTTGAAGAGGTCCGCGGCAGCGAACGTGGCGCCGCCGGCCAGCAGCACGCCGAGCGTGCCACCGGTGATCCACCGCCAGATCCGGGCACGCGAGCGCGCCCGGGTGCGCTCGGCGCGGTGCACGAGTTCGGTGCGAAGCGCCTGACGGAACTCCTCCGACATCACCGGTGCCATCAGCCGACCTCCTCACCGATAGGCGTCCGCAGAGACGCGAGGGCGGGTCGGAGCCTGGCCTTGGCGCGCGACAGCCGGGTCCGGGCTGCGGATGCCGTGATGCCGACTGCTTCGGCGGCTTCGCTGGTGGAGTACCCTTCGACCGCGGTCAGCATCAGCAGCAGGTACTCCGTCCGCGGCAGCGACCGCAACTGAGCCGCGAGATCGCCGTCGACGACATCGACTACGGGAAGTCCGGCGAACGCTTCCGTCTCAGCGGACTCGGTGTGCTCGGCGTGGGGCATCGAACCGAGCAGGGCCCGGTACCGGCGGCGGGATCGGGCCAGGTTGCGGGCACAGTTCGCTGCCGTGACCAACAGCCACGGCAGCACCGACCCGTCGATTACCCGGACCGCAGCGCGCCGCCGCCAGAGTTCGAGGAACGCCGCCGCGGTCGCGTCCTCCGCATCATGCACGTCCCGCAGCACCGCGAACACATGCCGGAACACCCGGTCGGCGTGCAGGTCGAATACCCCACCCAGTGCCGCACCATCCCCGCGAAGCGCGCGGGACCACAACTCGGCCTCCGACACCTCGCGCTCCATACCCTGAAGTGTCCAGCACCCGCCAAGATGTTGCACGCCGACGGTCACTGCTCCATGGAAGCGCGACGGCGTTCACTGAGGGATCGTGAGTGGCCGTCGCGTTTACTCCGGAATGACGACGGTCCCGACGCCGCTTTCGATGACGAACTCGCCGATCTGGGTGGTGCCGTCGGCTTCGTAGACGGGGACGGTGAAGGTCTTGCCGGCGCGTTCTTCCTGCCACTTGATCGCGTCTTCCGGTGAGGTGAACTCGCGGGCGGCGGCCGTGCCGTTGGCTTCCTCGAGTTCGGCGCGGTGGACATAGCCTTCCCGTCCGTTGGTGGCGACGACGGCGATCAGGTCGGGGATACCGTCGGGGTTCTCGGCACCGTACGTCTGGCCGGATCCGTTGGTGGCCCAGTCGGTAAGTTCTTCCTTCACGTAGGCGAGCGTGAGTTCCCATTCGGCGTCCGGGTCGGCCGTCAGCGTGAACGTGTCGCCGACCAGGACGCTCATGGGGAACGGCCCGAACGCCCGTCCTTGTTCCGTGCCGGCGTCGACGTCGGTGCAGCCGAGCGCGGCCCCGCCGTCAATGATGCCGTGATCCTGAACTCCGACCACGATTTCGGGTCCATCGAACTCGCCACCGGCGGCAGAGTCCGACAGGAGTATGTCCGAGCGTGATCGATCGTCGGGGCAATGAGGCCCGCAGCAGCGCGTCTTCCCGAGGTGCAGTCCTGCCACCCTCGACGACCGTGGCGCCCTTGAGCACTTCAGTAATTCGCGATCTGGACGTGACGAGATCAGCGACGGTTGCCGCGAACTGCTCCCGGCGCGAACCTGCGGCCATGAACGCATTGATGATCGGATACGCAAGGGTCTCCACGAACGACCAGGATCTCACCATCCAGAAGCAGGCGCTCGAACAACTGGGAGTCCGTCCGGACCGCATCTACACCGACCGCGGGCTCACCGGAACCAACCGTGACCGACCCGGCCTCCGCGAAGCGCTGGCCGCATGCCGTGACGGTGACACCTTCGTCGTCACGAAGCTGGACCGACTCGCCCGCTCATTGCGCGACGCGCGGGACATCGTCGACGAGCTCACCGAGCGACACGTCTCACTCAACCTCGGTGGATCCGTGCACGACCCGAACGATCCCGTCGGGCGGCTTCTGTTCAACGTGCTCGCGATCGTCGCCGAGTTCGAATCCGACCTGATTCGCGCCCGCACCCGCGAAGGAATGCAGCTCGCGAAGGCCAAGGGACGACTGAGGGGGAGGCGACCGAAGCTTTCGGGGCCGCAACAGCAGCTGCTCGCCGAGGTCTATGCGCAGGGCAGGCGCACGACGACGGAGCTCGCCGCGATGTTCAACGTGTCGAGAGCGACCGT
Organism: Agromyces sp. GXQ0307; assembly: GCF_044769845.1. Lineage (NCBI taxonomy): Bacteria > Bacillati > Actinomycetota > Actinomycetes > Micrococcales > Microbacteriaceae > Agromyces > Agromyces sp. GXQ0307. The sequence goes on from NZ_JBIZVY010000004.1 coordinate 94,952, forward strand.
CTACCGGTCGATCAGGCGCACCGTCCCTGACGAGCCCCCCGAGTCCAGCCGGTCTACCTCGGGATCACGCTCATGAGCGCTGCGGCGTGGGAGGCCCACGTACGCGCTCGTCTTCCTACGTGCCTCTGATGGCATCGGAATCATTAGGCACGCTAATTTGTTATGCTAACGATGTGACCGGTACCCTTGCCCAGGCACCCGCCCGCGCCCGCCGCGCGCCCCTCGCGGAGCAGAGCACCGAGCTGCGCCTCGCGGTCATGCGCCTGGCCCGACGCATCCGCCAGGAGCGTGCAGACACCGAACTCAGCGCGACCCAGTACGCGGCGCTCGCCTGGACCGCGAGCGAGGGCCCGCTCACGCCCGGCCGGCTCGCCGAACTCGAGCGGGTCACTCCCCCGTCCATGAACCGCACCGTGAACTGCCTCGTCGAGTCGGGGCTGCTCGTCCGCGAGGGCTCCCCCGACGACGGCCGCAAGGTCCTGCTCCGCACGACCGACGAGGGCGAGGCGATCGTCCGCGAGACCCGCCGGCGCCGCGACGCCTGGCTCGCCAAGCGGTTCGCGACCCTCTCCCCCGACGAGCGCGACACGCTCGCCGCCGCCACCGACATCCTCAGGAGGCTCACCGACCAGTGAGATCCATGTTCCGTTCCCTCGCCTCAGTCGACTACCGCATCTGGTTCATCGGCGCGCTCGTCTCCAACATCGGCGCGTGGATGCAGGCCACCGCCCAGAGCTGGGTCGTGCTCACCGAGCTCACCGACAACGACGCCCTCGCGGTCGGCATCACGATGGCCCTCCAGTTCGCACCGCAGCTGCTGCTCGTGCCCGTGACCGGCCTCATCGCCGACCGCTTCGAGCGCCGCAAGATCCTGATGCTCACGCAGTCGGCCCTCGGCCTGCTCGGGCTCGCGCTCGGGCTCCTGCTCATCTTCGGGCACGCGGAACTCTGGCACCTCTACGTCTTCGCCGGCCTCCTCGGCATCGTGAACGCGGTCGACATCCCGGCGCGCCAGACCTTCGTCGCCGACCTCGTCTCGTCGTCGAACATGTCGAACGCGGTCGCGTTGAACTCGGCGTCGTTCAACGCGGCGCGCATGATCGGGCCGGCCCTCGCGGGCGTGCTCATCGTGCTCGTCGGCACCGGCTGGGTCTTCGTCATCAACGCGGTCACGTTCGTCGCGGTCCTCGTCGCGCTCGCCAAGCTGAAGCGCTCGAACCTGCGACGGATGCCGCGGGCACCCCGCGAGCGCGGCGCCTTCGTCGCGGGCTTCCGCTACGTCGCCGGCCGACCCGACCTCGTCGTCGTGTTCGTGATGGTGTTCCTCGTCGGCGCGTTCGGCATGAACTTCCCGATCTTCTCCTCGACGATGGCCGTCGAGTTCGGCCGCGGCGCCGGCGAGTACGGCCTGCTCTCGTCGATCCTCGCGATCGGGTCCCTCACGGGCGCACTGCTCGCGGCCAAGCGCGAGCGCGCCCGCATCCGGGTCATCATCGCGGCCGTCGCCTTCTTCGGCATCGCGGCGACGGTCGCGGCAGTGATGCCGACGTACTGGCTGTTCGCGGCATCCACGATCTTCATCGGGTTCACGGTCGTGACGATGCTGACGACCGCGAACGGCTACGTGCAGACCACGACCGACCCGCTGCTGCGCGGCCGGGTCATGGCCCTGTACATGGCGATCCTCTCGGGCGGCACGCCGATCGGCGCACCGATCGTCGGCGCGGTCGCGAACGCGTGGGGTCCGCGCTGGGCGCTCGGCGTCGCTGCAGTGGCCGCCGGCATCGCGGCGCTCGTCGGCCTCGCCTGGCTGATCGTGGCGCGCGGCCTCCGCGTCGTCCGTCACCCCGTCCGCGGCCGCATGCCGCGCTTCGCGCTGTCGTACGCCGAGGCGCCGACCGCGTCGATCGCCGTCGCCGCGACCCGACCGATCGAGGTCGTGTCCGACGGCACCGCGCCGATCGACCTCGTGGGCCCTGCGATCGAGCCTCGCGAGCGCGCGGGGATCGGCGATCGCGGTGGGATCGACCCGGCCGGTCGCCACACCGCCAGGCGACGGCTCCGGCCGGGCGACGCGGATCCGACCCGCGCGTCCGGCGCGACGACGGGCCAGGTCTCGGCGACCTCCCGCGCGACGACGGCACCCGGCACCTGACGCACGGAATCGGCGCATCCCGCCGATTCCGAGTGAACCTCGGGCCCCGGAGTGTCGCATCCTGCGAACCGTACGGCGACCCCTTGACCGTGCGCGGGCCGGGTGTCAGGGTCGATCGCGTCCGGGCAGTGCCCGTCGGCGCCTCCGGATGTCCCGGATGGCACCCTGCCTCCGGTTCCGACCATCCATGGGAGAAGCCGTGAGAAGAAGAACCCGGAACGCCACGGTCGCCACGGTCGCCGCGACCGCCGCGATCGCGTTGACCGCCACCGGCGCCTACGCCGCCGTACCGACCGACACGAGCGCCCTCGAGGACGCCGTCACCGCCGACGGCGTGATGGAGCACCTGGCCGAGCTCCAGGCGATCGCGGACGCCAACGGAGGCACCCGCGCCAGCGGAACCCCCGGCTACACGGCCTCCGTCGACTACCTCGAGGAGCTCCTGACCGACGCCGGCTACCTGGTCACCCGGCAGGCCTTCACGTTCAACTCGTTCACCGAGCTGTCGGACGCCGAGATGGACCGGGTCTCTCCCGACCCGGTGTCGTACGTGCTCTACGAGGACTTCGTCACCGCCGAGTACTCGGGCAGCGGCGACGTGACCGCCCCCCTCGAAGCGGTCGACCTCGTGCTGCCTCCGGCCAGCTCGGCGAACACCTCGACGAGCGGGTGCGAGGCGGCCGACTTCGACGGCTTCACCGCGGGCAACATCGCACTCGTCCAGCGCGGCTCGTGCGACTTCGCGGTCAAGGCGGCCAACGCCTACGACGCGGGCGCCACCGGCGTCATCATCTTCAACGAGGGCCAGGACGGCCGTCAGGAGACGCTCAACGCGACGCTCGGCGACGCCTTCAGCGACCCGATCCCCGTCGTGGGCACCTCGTTCGCGATCGGCGACGAGCTCGCCTCGCTGCTCGAGGCGGGCGAGGTCGTCATGCACCTCGCGACCGACACGCTCATCGAACTGGACGTCCCGACCGAGAACCTGATCGCGCAGACCCCGACGGGTCGCACCGACCGGGTCATCATGGCGGGCGCGCACCTCGACTCGGTGTCGAGCGGTGCGGGCATCAACGACAACGGTTCCGGTTCGGGCGCCATCCTCGAGACGGCGCTGCAGATGGCCGAGCTCGGCATCCAGCCGCGCAACGCGGTGCGCTTCGCCTGGTGGGGCGCCGAGGAGGCGGGCCTCATCGGCTCGCAGTTCTACGTCGACTCGCTCTCGAAGCAGGAGTCCAAGAAGATCGAGCTGTACCTCAACTTCGACATGGTCGGTTCGCCCAACTACGCGAACTTCGTGTACGACGGTGACGGCGACGCGTTCGGCATCAAGGGCCCGAGCGGCAGCGACGACATCGAGCACCTGTTCTCGGACTACTTCGCCTCGCAGGGCGTCGCCTCCGAGCCGACGGCGTTCGACGGCCGTTCCGACTACGACGCCTTCATCAGCGCCGGCATCCCGGCCGGCGGCCTGTTCACGGGTGCCGAGGACGCGAAGACCGAGGAGCAGGTCGGCCTCTACGGCGGCCTCTCGGAGTTCGACGGCGAGCCGGTGTCGTACGACCCCTGCTACCACCAGGCGTGCGACAGCCTGGACCCGGTTGCCGACGGCGCCGACGCCGAGCTCTACGAGGCGCTGAACGCCGCGTACGGCGGAGCGCTCGAGTACGAGGGCACCATCAGCAACGTCAACCAGGAGGGCCTCAGCGTGATGGCCGACGCGATCGCGCACTCGGTCCTCACCTACGCGATATCGACGTCGTCCGTGAACGGCACGGCGAAGGCCTCCGCGAAGGCCGCGGAGAAGGCGGGCGACCACCTGGGCGCCCACCTCTTCCGCTGATCCGCAGCAGGTCCGTTCGGGTTCAGCGCCCGGTCGACTCCCGCACGACGAGTTCGGGCTGGAACTGCACCTGCTCGGGCGCGGACTCCGCGCCGTCGCGGGCCTCGCGAAGGAGCAGGTCGACGGCCGTGTAGCCGATCAGCCACGCGGGCTGGCGGATGGACGAGAGCGGCACGACGGCGGCCTGGGCGAAGTCGATGTCGTCGTAGCCGATGAGCGCGATGTCTCGGGGCACGGCCAGGTCGCCGATCATGGTCAGCGCCTGCAGCACGCCGACCGCGAGCAGGTCGTTGGCGCAGAAGACCGCGTCGGGCCGGCGCTCGGGGGCTCGGTCGCGGATCGCCGCTCCCGCGGCGCGACCCTCGAGCACGGTCGTCCCGGACGTCTCGACGACCTCGAGCGCGACCCCCGGCGTCTCGGCCGCGGCCCGGCGTGCGCCCTCCAGGCGGTCGGCCACCTGACGGATGGAGAAGGGGCCGCCGACGAACGCGATGCGGCGCCGTCCGGACTCGACGAGGTGGCGCACGGCCATCGCGCCGCCGCCGACGTCGTCGACCGCGACGGACGAGAAACTGCGGTCCGGCGCCTCGCGGTCGACGAGCACGACCGGCACGCCGCGCGAGCGCGCGCGCTCGAGCCGAGGCAGGTCGTCGGAGCGCGGCGAGATCAGCACGCCGTGCACGCGCTGCTCCTCGAACAGGTCGAGGTAGGCGCGCTCGCGATCCGGGTTGTCGTCGCTGTTGCCGAGCAGGATCGTCATGCCGTCCTCGGCCGCGCGGTCCTCGGCGCCGCGTGCGACGTCGGTGAAGAAGGGGTTGCGCACGTCGAGCACGACGAGCCCGATCGACCGGCTGCGCCCGGCGCGCAGCTGGCGCGCGGCGTCGTTGCGCACGAACCCGAGCTCGTCGATCGCCGCGAGCACGCGCGCGACCGTCTCGGGCGCGACCTTCTCGGGCCGGTTGAGCACGTTCGAGACGGTGCCGACCGAGACGGATGCCGCGGCCGCGACCTCGCGCACGCTGACTGCCATCGGACTCCCCTCCGCGTCGGAGTCTACGAGGCGCACGCTGCGGTCATGTGGGCAATCGCATTCCACTTGCGCTGCGAACGAGCGTCATCTAGTCTTTGAAACGATTCACGACGAACGGAGAGCTCGACGATGAGCACTGGCACCACGCAGCGGGTCTGCTTCCAGCTGCAGGTCGACCCCGCTCGCCTCGACGAGTACCGCGAGCGGCACGCCGCGGTGTGGCCCGACATGCTCCGGGCCATCGAGGCATCCGGTCGACGCAACTACTCGCTCTTCCTCCGCGAGGACGGCCTGCTCATCGGCTACTACGAGGTCGACGACGACCATTCGGCCCAGGCCTCGCTCGCGAGCGACCCGCGCACCGCGCCGTGGGAGGCCGAGATGGCCGAGTTCTTCGTCGCGCTCGACGGCGCCCGCCCCGACCAGGGCGCCCCCCGGCTCCCCGAGGTGTTCCACCTCGAAGACCAGCTCGCCGCGCTCGACGCCGACGCGGCATCCGCCACCACCCGTACAGAAAGCAGCGAACAGTGAGCACCATTCCGCAGACCGTCCTCGACCAGCTCGAACTGCAGTCGATCGAACTGCCGAGCTGGGCGTTCGGCAACTCGGGCACCCGCTTCAAGGTCTTCGCGACGCCCGGCACGCCGCGCGACCCGTACGAGAAGATCGCGGATGCCGCGCAGGTACACCGGTACACCGCGCTCGCGCCGACCGTCGCGCTGCACATCCCCTGGGACAAGGTCGACTCCTACGACGACCTGCGCCGCCACGCGGAGGAGCACGGCGTCTCGCTCGGCACCATCAACTCGAACACGTTCCAGGACGACGACTACAAGTTCGGCGCCCTCACCCACGAGGATGCGGCCGTCCGCCGGAAGGCGATCGACCACCACCTCGAGTGCATCGACATCATGCACGCGACCGGCAGCCGCGACCTGAAGATCTGGCTCGCCGAGGGCTCGAACTACCCCGGCCAGGCCGACCTGCGCGGCCGCCAGGACCGTCTGCACGAGTCGCTCGCGGAGATCTACGCGCGCCTCGGCGACGAGCAGCGCCTCGTGCTCGAGTACAAGTTCTTCGAGCCGGCGTTCTACCACACGGACGTTCCGGACTGGGGCACGAGCTACGCCCAGGTCGCCGCGCTCGGCGACAAGGCCATGGTCTGCCTCGACACGGGCCACCACGCGCCCGGCACGAACATCGAGTTCATCGTCATGCAGCTGCTGCGCCTCGGAAAGCTCGGCTCGTTCGACTTCAACTCGCGCTTCTACGCCGACGACGACCTCATCGTGGGTGCGGCCGACCCGTTCCAGCTGTTCCGCATCGTCTACGAGGTGGCGCGCGGCGGCGGCCTCAACCACCCGGATGTCGCGTTCATGCTCGACCAGTGCCACAACGTCGAGGACAAGATCCCCGGCCAGATCCGCAGCGTGCTGAACGTGCAGGAGATGACCGCGCGCGCCCTGCTTGTCGACACCGAGGCGCTCCGCGCCGCGCAGGTCTCGGGCGACGTGCTCGAGGCGAACCGCATCTTCATGGACGCCTTCTACACCGACGTGCGTCCGGCCCTCGCCGAGTGGCGCGAGTCGCGCGGCCTGCCCGCCGACCCGATGCGCGCGTTCGCGGCATCCGGCTACCTCGCGCAGATCGCGGCCGACCGCGTCGGCGGCGTGCAGGCGGGCTGGGGCGCGTAACCGCTCGAGAGGCAGACGGATGACGCAGCAGACGCCGTACGCGGCGGCCGACGGGCTCGTGCGGGTGTACCCCGCGGATGCCGCGGCAGCGCGCCGGACGCCCGCACTCGTCTGGGCGCACGGCGGCGGCTTCGTCGCGGGCGACCTCGACATGCCCGAGGCCGACTGGGTCGCGCGGGCGTTCGCCGCACGCGGCGTCACGGTCGTCTCGGTCGACTACCGCCTCGTCGGCGCCGACGGCGCGAACGTGTACCCGGCCGGATCCGATGATCTGCTCGCCGCCTGGAGCTGGACGCGGGTGCACGCCGACGACCTCGGCATCGATCCGGTGCGCATCGTCGTCGGCGGTGCGAGCGCCGGGGCCAACCTCACCGCGGGCGCCGTGCTGCGCACGCTCTGCCTCACGCCGGGCCGGCGCGGCCCGGGCACCTCAGGCTCCGCCGGCGGGGCGGACCGGTCCCCGGATGCGGCTGTGGAGGCCGCGCCCGGCTCCGACGCTCCGTCGGCGGGATTCACCCCCGCGGGCGTGTTCCTCGCCTACCCGACCCTGCTGGCCGTGCAGCCGGCACCGGATGCCGCGCTGCGGGCGATGCTCGACGCGAACCCGGTCGCCGACCGCTTCGGGCCCGCACGCGTCCTCGAGATGTACGAGACGTACCTCGGCGGAGCGGTCGACGGCGCGCCGCTGCCCGCGGTGCCCGGCCTCGCGACGCCCGCCGACCTCGACGGATTCCCGCCCGTGCTCATGGTGAACGGCGAGGCCGACGAGCTGCGGGTGTCGGGCGAGGCGTTCGCCGTGACGCTCGCCGCCGCCGGCGTGCCCGTCGAGATCGTGACCGAACCCGGCACCGAGCACGGGCACCTGAACCGGCCCGACGAGCCCGCGGCATCCGTCACCGTCGAGCGCGTCATGCGCTGGGTCGACGACCTCGGTGGTCGAGTAGCGGCGCAGCCGCGACCCGAGACCACGCACGCCGGTCTCGGTACGGGCGCTTCGCGTCCTACTCGACCACCAGCTCTCGATACGGGCGCTCCGGGTCCTACTCGACCACCGACTCCGACCACCGTTTCCACCACCGAAGGAATCACCTCATGACGAACCAGGCTGCTGCCGACCTCATCGCGCGGTCGAACCGCCTCGGCGCCGACCCGAAGAACACGAACTACGCCGGCGGCAACACGTCGGCGAAGGGCACCGAGACCGACCCGGTCACCGGTGAGCCCGTCGAGCTGCTGTGGGTCAAGGGCTCGGGCGGCGACCTCGGCACGCTGACCGAGCCGGGTCTCGCGGTGCTGCGCCTGGACCGGATGCGCGCGCTCGTGAACACCTACCCCGGGGTCGAGCGCGAGGACGAGATGGTCGCCGCGTTCGACTACTGCCTGCACGGCAAGGGCGGCGCGGCGCCGTCGATCGACACGGCGATGCACGGTCTCGTGGATGCCGCGCACGTCGACCACCTGCACCCCGATTCGGGCATCGCGATCGCGACCGCCGCCGATGGTGAGGAACTGACGACCCGCATCTTCGGCGAGAAGGTCGTGTGGGTGCCGTGGCGCCGCCCCGGTTTCCAGCTCGGGCTCGACATCGCCGAGATCAAGGCCGCGAACCCCGCCGCCGTGGGCTGCATCCTCGGGGGGCACGGCATCACCGCGTGGGGCGACACGTCCGACGAGGCCGAGGCGAACTCGCTGTGGATCATCGATACCGCAGCGGCGTACATCGCCGAGCACGGCGCGGCCGACCCGTTCGGCGGCGTGCGCGCCGGCTACGAAGCGCTGCCCGAGGCCGAGCGGCACGCCCGCGCCGCGGCGCTCGCCCCGACCATCCGCGGCCTCGCGTCGACCGACAAGCCGATGGTCGGCCACTACACCGACTCCGACGTCGTGCTCGACTTCCTCGCCGCCGAGCGCGCCCCCGAGCTCGCCGCGCTCGGCACGAGCTGCCCCGACCACTTCCTCCGCACCAAGGTCAAGCCGATGATCCTCGACCTGCCGGCGACGGCGAGCGTCGAGGAGCAGCTCGCCCGCCTGCACGAGCTGCACGAGGCGTACCGCGCCGACTACCAGGCGTACTACGACGCGCACGCGACATCCGAGTCCCCGGCGATCCGCGGCGCGGACCCGCTCATCGTGCTCGTGCCGGGCGTCGGCATGTTCAGCTACGGCGCGAACAAGCAGACCGCGCGCGTCGCCGGCGAGTTCTACGTCAACGCGATCAACGTGATGCGCGGCGCCGAGGCGCTCTCGACGTACACGCCGATCAGCGACGCCGAGAAGTTCCGCATCGAGTACTGGGCCCTCGAGGAGGCCAAGCTCCAGCGCATGCCGAAGCCGAAGACCCACCAGGGCCGCATCGCATTCGTGACCGGCGCGGCATCGGGCATCGGCAAGGCGATCGTGACTCGCCTCGCGGCCGAGGGCGCGTGCGTCGTCGTCGCCGACCTCGACCTCGAGAAGGCGCAGGCGGCCGCCGCCGAGCTGGGCGGCACGGATGTCGCGATCGGCGTCGCCGCGAACGTCGCCGACGCCGAGGGCGTGCAGGCCGCGATCAGCCAGGCCGTGCTCGCGTTCGGCGGCATCGACCTCGTCGTGAACAACGCCGGGCTGTCGCTGTCGAAGCCGCTGCTCGAGACCACCGAGCAGGACTGGGACCTGCAGCACGACGTCATGGCGAAGGGGTCGTTCCTCGTCGCGAAGGCCGCCGCTCGCGCCCTGATCGACCAGAAGATGGGCGGCGACGTGATCTACATCTCGTCGAAGAACTCGGTGTTCGCAGGCCCGAACAACATCGCGTACTCGGCGACGAAGGCCGACCAGGCCCATCAGGTGCGCCTGCTCGCGGTCGAGCTCGGCGAGCACGGCGTGCGCGTGAACGGCATCAATCCCGACGGCGTCGTGCGCGGCTCGGGCATCTTCGCCGCCGGGTGGGGCGCGAACCGCGCCGCGACCTACGGCGTGAAGGAGGAGGACCTCGGCCAGTTCTACGCGAACCGCACGATCCTCAAGCGAGAGGTCGTGCCCGAGAACGTCGCCGACGCGGTGTACGTGCTCACCGGCCCCGAGCTCTCCCGCACCACGGGCCTGCACATCCCCGTCGACTCGGGCGTCGCGGCGGCGTTCCTCCGATGAGCGGCGTCCATCGCGGCATCTGCTGCCGAGATGCCACCTGCGCCCGATTCCCGGCGCACGGACCCACCAGAAGTGGCATTTCGCGCGAGGTCCGGGTGCACGAAGCAGCCAGAAGTGGCATTTCGCGCGAGGGGGTGGCGCGGTGAGCAGGGCGAGTGGCGCGGTGAGCAGGGCGAGCGGCGCGGTGAGCAGGGCGAGCGGCGCGGTCGCGGCGGTCGACCTCGGGGCGACGAGCGGACGGGTCATCGTCGGGCACGTCGACCAGTCGGCCGGACGGCTCGAGCTCGACCAGGTCGCGCGGTTCCGGAACGGCCCGGTCCGGATGACATCGGGGCTGCACTGGGACCTCACGGGCCTGTACCGCGACCTCACGCGCGGGCTCGCCGACGCGTTCCGTCGCGAACCCGAGGTCGCCTCGATCGGCGTGGACTCGTGGGCGGTCGACTACGGCCTGGTCCGCGGCGACCGCCTGCTCGGCGAGCCGTTCCACTACCGCGACGCCCGCACCGAGGGCGCGGTCGAACGCGTGCACGCCCGCGTTCCGTTCGCCGAGCTGTATCGCCGCAACGGCCTCCAGTTCCTGCCGTTCAACACCGTCTACCAGCTCGCCGCCGAGGGCGAGGGGCAGAGCGGATGGCTCGGGCTCGCCGAGTCGCTCCTGCTGATCCCCGACCTGATCGGGTTCCAGCTCACGGGCGCGAAGGTCACCGAACGCACGAACGCCTCGACCACCGGCCTGGTCGACGTGGCCACCGGCGAGTGGGACGACGACCTCATCGCGGAGCTCGGACTCCCGGCATCCGTCTTCGCCCCGCTCGTCGACCCGGGCGCCTCGCTCGGCGCCCTGCGGGCGGAGGTCGCGGCCGAGCTCGGCGCACCCGACGGCATCGAGGTCGTCGCGGTCGGTTCGCACGACACCGCGTCGGCGGTCGTCGCCGTGCCGATGCGGGCCGAGTCGGCGGCATACATCTCGTGCGGCACCTGGGGACTCGTGGGCGTCGAACTCGAGCGTCCGGTGACGACGGATGCCGCGCGCGAGGCGAACTTCACGAACGAGGGCGGCGTCGACGGGCGCGTCCGCTTCCTGCACAACGTCATGGGGCTGTGGCTGCTGTCGGAGTCGGTGCGGTGGTGGGAGCGGGACGGCGAGACGATCGACCTGCCCGAGCTGCTCGCGGCCGCGGCATCCGTCACCTCGCCGGTCGCGGTGTTCGACGCGAACGACCCGCGGTTCATGGCGCCGGGCGACCTGCCGGGGCGCATCGCCGAGTGGTGCCGCGAGCACGACGCGCCCGCCCCGCGGACGCGCGCGGAGTTCGCGCGGTCGATCATCGAGAGCCTCGCCGCGGCGTTCGCCGGGGCCGTCCGCACCGCGTCGGTGCTGTCGGGCGTCGATGTCGAGACCATCCACGTCGTCGGCGGCGGAGCGCTCAACGGCCTGCTGTGTCAGCGGACGGCCGACCACGCGGGCATCCCCGTCCTCGCGGGGCCCGTCGAGGCGACCGCGATCGGGAACGTGCTCGTGCAGGCGCGCACGCAGGGCTTCGCCGAGGGCGACCTCGAGTCGCTGCGCGCACTCGTCGCGCGGGCGTTCGCGCCGAGGCGGTACGATCCGTCGGTGCGGTGAGGTCTCGATACGGGCGCTCCGTGTCCTGCTCGACCGCCGGGGGTCAGTGACCGTGGGCGAGCTGCTGGAGCACCACGACCGCGAGGCCGAGCAGCACGAGCAGGCCGAGCGCGACGAGCTGCTTCCACCACGCGACATGCGTGCGGCGCACGGCCACGTATCCGATGATGCCGAGCGTGACCAGGTACAGGACTGCGGCGCCGACGAGCGCGGGCTCGAGCGCGATGAGACCGAATCCGGCGAGTGCCAGGATCACGAGCGGACCGAGCGCCGACGCCAGCGCGGTCCCGGAGATTCGCAGCATCCGACGCAGCTCCGCGCCGCGGGGGAAGGCGCCGTGGACGGCGAGGTGGGCGACCACGTCGGCCACGAACCCGGCCAGGGTGATCGCCACGATGCCGACGAGCAGCGTGATCGCGGCTCTGATCGGTCCGACATGATCCACGTTCTCGAGTTGCACGAGCACGATCGCCAGTCCGGTGAACGTCGCGTAGACCCGCTCCTTGAGCGCCTCCGCCCGTTCGTCGACCGGACGATCGCGGCGTGCCGTGCGACCTTCGCCCATGAGCGTCACGGTAGCAGCGGCCATCCGCCGTCGGCAGCCGGGCGAAGACGTTCTGCGAGGATCGACGCATGACCGACCGCCCGAAGCTCCTCGTCACCGTGCCCGGCGCGACCCTGCGTCGTGCGCTCGAGCAGACCGCGGGAGGCGTGCCCGACGGGGTCGACGTCGTCGAGTGGGACATGTCGGGCCCGCCGCCGGCGGAGGCATCCGGTCGCCGCATCGGCATCGCGGTGCCGCCCTACATGGGCGCCTCGGGCCGCCTCGGCGCGCTCGACGGGCTCGACGTCGGGCTCGTGCAGTCGCAGTCGATCGGCTACGACGACGTGCCCGGCGCGCTGCCGCCGGGACACGTGTTCGCGAACGCGGCATCCGTTCACGAGACCTCGACCGCCGAACTCGCGGTCGGGCTCGCGATCGCGGAACAGCGCGGCATCCCCGACTTCGTGCGCGCCGCCGACGAGGGGCGCTGGGCGCCCGCGCGGCACGCCAGCCTCGCCGACCGTCGCGTGCTGCTCGTCGGCTACGGCGGCGTCGGCCGCTCGATCGAGGACCGCCTCGCGGGCTTCGAGGTCGAGCTCACGCGCGTCGCGAGGCGCGCGCGCGACGATGAGCGCGGTCGGATCCACGGCGTCGACGAGCTGCCCGCGCTGCTGGCCGACGCCGAGATCGTCATCGTCGTCGTGCCGCTCTCCGACGAGACGGCCGGACTCGTCGACGCCGCCTTCCTCGCGGCACTGCCCGACGGCGCCCTCGTCGTGAACGTCGCGCGCGGCGCGGTCGCCGACACCGACGCGATCCTCGCCGAGGCGACCTCCGGCCGTCTGCGCTTCGCGCTCGACGTCACCGAACCCGAACCGCTGCCCGAGGGCCACCCGCTCTTCACCCTGCCGAACGTGCTCATCTCGCCGCACGTCGGCGGCGCGACGACGGCCATGATGCCGCGCATGGCGCGGCTGCTCCGAGACCAGATCGAGCGGATGCTGCGTGGCGACGAGCCGCGCAACGTCGTGCTCCGCAGCTGACCCGCGCCGAGCCCGCACGCCCCCGAGAGGACACCGACAGATGCCGCAGTTCGACCACGCCTTCGACTGGGTCCGCCGCAACGTCGCCGACGGACCGCTGCCGAACGCCGTGCTCGGCGTCGCGAACGCCGACGGCGTCGTCGCGCTCGACGCGTTCGGCGCGACATCCGTCGACGACCACTACCCGCTGTTCTCGATCACGAAGCCGATCGTCGGGCTCGCCGCGCTGCGCCTCGTCGAACGGGGCCGCCTCACGCTCGACACACCGCTCGAGCGGGCGCTGCCCGGCTTCGGCGCCGGCCGAGCCGACGTCGTGCGGCTGCGCCATCTCGCGAGCCACACGTCGGGCATCATCGAGCCGCCGCTCGACACGCCCGACGGGCTCCGCCCGTCGCTCCTCGCCCCCGGTCGCGACTTCGCGGCCGGCACGGTCTCGCGCTACTCGACCATCGCGTTCGAGGGCATCGCCGCGCTCATCGAGGACGCCTCGGGCGCTCCCTGGGAGCGCGCGGTCGCCGACATCGCCGAGCGAGCGGATGCCTCCGGCCTCACCTTCGACGCCGACGTCTCGCCGCACGCGCCGGTCGACGCCGCCGCGCAGGGCCTCGACTACGCTCGCTTCGCCGCGCTGCGGCACCCCGGTGCCGGGATGCTCGGCCGGGCGGCCGACCTGCTCGCGCTCGGCAGTGCGCTGCTGCGGAACGATGGGGCGGTGGTCGCGCCCGTCACGGCCGGGGCGATGCTGCGACCCCTCACCGCGGGCCTGCCGAAGCTCGAGCCGTATCCGGCAGAGCGCGGCCAGGACTGGGGATTCACGTGGAACCTGCGCCACTCGGCGGCGGGCCTCCTCACGACCGACACGTTCGGGCACGGCGGCTGGGCGGGCACCGAGTTCTGGGTGACGCCGTCGCTCGGCGTGTGCTTCGTGCTCATGACGAACCTCGGGGGCGGCTTCGGCCGGTTCGGCGTGGATGCCGACGAGTTGCACAACGCGGTGGCCGCGGCGGCCTGAGCGCGCACGGCGCGCGCCCTGTCGGCCCGAGGCGCCGGGGCATACGATCGAGGCACACCCCGACGGAAGGCACTCATGCCCGCTTCGGCAGAACCCCGGGTCGCGCTCTACTTCGACTTCGACAACATCGTCATCTCGCGCTACGACCAGTTGCATGGCGACAGCCAGTACCGGAAGGACACCTCGCGCACGAAGGCGGTCTCGCCGGGCACGAAGGCGGCCGAGCGCCTGAAGGAGGCGACCGTCGACGTCGACGCGGTGCTCGACTTCGCCGCGACGTTCGGCACGATCGCGATCGCGCGCGCGTACGCCGACTGGTCGACGCCCGTGAACGCCAGCTACCGCGGCCAGCTCATCGACCGCGCGGTCGACCTCGTGCAGCTCTTCCCGCTGTCCGCGACGAAGAACGGCGCCGATATCCGGCTCGCCGTCGACGCGGTCGAGGACATGTTCCGCATCGACGACCTCTCGCACATCGTGATCGTGGCCGGCGACTCCGACTACGTGGCGCTCGCGCAGAAGGCCAAGCGCCTCGGCCGCTACGTGGTCGGCATCGGCGTCGCGGGCGGCACGAGCCGGGCGCTCACCGCCGCGTGCGACGAGTACGCCGACTACGACGCGCTGCTGGCCACGGATGCCGCGGTGGCCGACGACGAGGCGAGCGCGCCGGCGTCGCAGGGCGGATCGGCGCGCGGCGGCGGCAAGGCGGCCGGGGCCGCGAAGAAGGCGGAGTCGTCCGAGGCGCCCAAGGATGAGGAGGCTACGCCGCGCCGGCGACGCGCGTCGTCGAAGAAGGCGACGGATGGCGCATCCGCCGAGGGCGGGGCCGATTCGGTCGAGGAGAAACCGTCGGTGCCGACCACGGCCGTCCAGTTCATGGCTCCGGGTCAGGCGGACGAGACTCCGGCCGGGACCACGCGCAACCCGGGTCGGCTGCTGCTGAAGGCGCTCGAACTGCTGCGGTCGAAGTCCGATGAGGAGTGGCAGCCGAGCGGTGCGGTGAAGAACCAGATGCTCCGCATGGACCCGTCGTTCCAGGAGCGGAAGCTCGGGTTCGCGTCGTTCACCGACTTCCTGAAGTCGCGCGGCGGCGTCGTCGAACTCGACGAGACCCCGGGTCAGAACCGCGTGCGCATCCGGCCGAAGAAGGGCTGAGCACGCTCAGCGGTCGCGTTCCTTCGCGGATCCGCCGCCGTAGACGATGATGCCGGTGATCGGGATCAGGAAGAACCACAGCCACGACCAGGCGAACCCTCCGGGCGTCCAGAACCCGAAGCCGAAGAACAGCAGCAGGGCGATGAACGGCGAGAGCGCCATGATCGTGTCGCCGACCCGACCGCCGAGGGCTCGGGAGCGTCGTCCCATCGGCGCCGTCGGCTCGGGGACGGGCGCCCAGGTCAGGGGTGGCTCCGACACGGTCGGGGCGGCGGGTCGTGGTGCAGCCGAGGGCAGGTCGGCGAACAGCGGCGCGAGGTCGCCGCGCGTCACGGCGGCGCGCGCGGTCGCGGACCGGTCGGCGAGTTCGGCCGTCGTCAGGCGCCCCTCGGCCTGCGCCGTCATGAGGTGCCCGACGGCCTCCTCGCGCTCGGCATCGCTCAGTCGCTCCTGCGGTCGTTCCGGATCGGCGTATCCGCTCATGCACCCAGCGTTGCGGTGAAGTCCCTGACCGGCAAGGACCATCGGCCCGCGGGTCGCAGAAACGAACGATCCCGCAGCGGTCCCGGTACCCGCCGTGAGCTGCGAAGCCGTATCCGGCAGTTCCGCTGGCGCCCGCGGGCGACCGCTCGGCATCATCGACTCATGACGGGAAACGAAATCCGGCGCGCCGCGCTGTTCGTCGACTTCGACAACATCTACCTGGGCCTGCGACGGATCGACTCGGGTGCAGCAGAGCGCTTCGCCACCGACCCCGCCGCGTGGGTCGACGCGATCACGGAGGGCGATGGGCGTGCCCGTCGCTTCCTCGTGCGCAACTGCTACCTCAACCCGACTGGGTTCTCGCGTTACCGAGCGTCCTGGTCCCGTGCGGGATTCGGCGTCATCGACTGCCCGTCCCTGACGCAACAGGGCAAGAGCAGCGCTGACATCAATCTCGTGCTCGATGTGCTCGACGTGCTGCAGGGCTCCACTCATGTCGACGAGTTCTTCATCGCGTCGGCCGATGCCGACTTCACCTCGTTGGTGCGCAGGCTTCGCGCGGCGGATCGGTGGACGAGCGTCGTCGTCGCCGGGCCCGTCGCGAGCGCCTACCGCGCAGTCGCCGATCAGGTCGTTCAGGCGGACGATCTGCTCGAACTCATCGCCTCGCGAACGGCCAGGTCGGTCATGGCCTCGACTTCGGACTCGGTCGTGGACTCCGTGGGGCGACGCACGGTCCTCGAGTTCTTGAGAACCGCGGATGGTCCGGTGGATCTCGCAACGCTGGCCCACAGGGCACGGATCGCCGAACCGACACTCACACGCGACTGGGGAGAGTTCGGCTCGTTCCGTGCGTGGCTGGCCGGGTCCGACGCCGCGATCGGGATCGACGGCGCCTCGCCGGGCTGGGCCTGGGATGCGGCCCGGTTCAGCCAGGCCGACCTTCCAGTCGCCGGGACGGCGATCCACCCGGAGCCCTCGGCGGACGCCGCGCCGCTGGACTCCGCCGCGACCGTCTCGGATTCGCCCGCACGCGAGTCGGGGGCGCGAACGGCAGGCAGTGGACCTTCGCGATTCGCTGCGCAGGCTGACTCCTTCACGGCATTGCAGCGAGAAGTGACGCAGGTCACCGACGTGCCGCGACTCAGCACCTCGGCGTTTCGTCGCGTACTCACGACCCTGCATCACGACCTCGCGGAGCATCCGCTCGACATCAACGTGACGTCCAAGCGCGTTCGCGACGAATGCGGCGTGGCCGGCGAGCCGGTCGGTCGGGCCGCGATCAGCTTCGTCATACGCGGTCTGCAGTACTCGGACCTCGATCTGGCCAGCCCGCTCTCGCTGACCGACGTCGCAGCAGCCTGGACGCGGAATGTGGAATCGCTGTGCGGAGGTGCTCGAATCGAGCTCGACGCCGGCGCTCTCGAAGAGCTGCGATCGTGGGTCAGCGGCGGGCTCCTCGACGATGACGCCCTGCCGTCAGTGTCCGCCTGAGCGGCGGGTGAGGCACCGCCAGTCGGCTCCTATGTGGTCTGACCACATCTGCTACTGTGGTCAGACCACATACTGCGCGGCCTCGGCGCCGCGCACGGCACGTGCGAGGGAGACGGCATGGGCGACGAGGCATCCGCCCGCTCGATCGAGCCGCGCGCCTGGCAGGCCGTGCTCGAGCACATCGAGCACACGCTCCTCGACGGCGAACTCGCGCCCGGCGACCGCCTCCCCGGCGAACGGCAGCTCGCCGCCGACCTCGGCGTCGGTCGCTCGAGCGTGCGCGAGGCCCTTCGCGTGCTCGAGGTGCTCGGACTCATCCGCACGCACGCCGGCTCGGGGCCGACGGCCGGCGCGATCATCATCGCGACGCCCGGCGGCGGCATGAGCGCGCTCATGCGGCTGCAGGTCGCCGCGAGCGGATTCCCGGTCGGCGACATCGTCTCGACCCGGCTGCTGCTGGAGACCCACGTCGCGGCCGACCTCGCCGAGAGCACGAAGCGCGACGCGGCATCCGCCCCCGACCTCACCGCCGCCGAGCGGCTGCTCGACGCCATGGACGATCCCGCCCTCGACCCGGCCGAGTTCCTCGCACTCGACGCCGCATTCCACCTGGCGCTCGCCGAGGCATCCGGCAACCAGGTCGTCACCGCGACCATGGCGGGTCTCCGCAGCGGCATCGAGGGCTACGCGCTCGCGGGGCAGGGGCGCATCGCCGACTGGCCCGCGACGTCCGCCCGGCTGCGCGCCGAGCACCGCGGCGTGCTCGAGGCGATCCGGGCAGCGGATGCCACGGCCGCGCGCACCCGCATCCACGACCACATCTCGGGGTACTACGCCGAGATCTCCCCCGACACCGACCTCACGTAGGAAGAGAGCACCAGCATGGTCCAGCGCCAGTTGCCGAACCCCCGCGAGCTCGCCGAGCTCATGAGGTTCAAGACGCCGACCCTCAACCCGACCGACCGGCGCCTCGAGAAGGCGCTCACGATCGCCGACCTCCGCACGATCGCGAAGCGCCGCACGCCGAAGGCGCCCTTCGACTACACCGAGGGCTCGGCCGAGGCCGAGATCTCGCTCGCCCGTGCGCGTCAGGCGTTCCTCGACATCGAGTTCCACCCGTCGATCCTGCGGAACGTGCCCGAGGTCGACACCACGCGCGAGGTGCTCGGCGGCCCGAGCGCCCTGCCGTTCGGCATCGCGCCCACGGGCTTCACGCGCATGATGCAGACCGAGGGCGAGGAGGCGGGCGCCGGTGCGGCGGGCGCCGCGGGCATCCCGTTCACGCTGTCGACGCTCGGCACGACCTCGATCGAGGGCGTGAAGGCGGCGAACCCGGGCGGCCGCAACTGGTTCCAGCTCTACGTGATGAAGCAGCGCGAGATCTCGTACGGCCTCGCCGAACGGGCAGCCGCCGCGGGCTTCGACACGCTCTTCTTCACGGTCGACACCCCGGTCGCGGGCGCCCGGCTGCGCGACAAGCGCAACGGCTTCTCGATCCCGCCGCAGCTCACGCTCGGCACCGTGGTCAACGCGATCCCCCGCCCGGCGTGGTGGATCAACTTCCTGACGACCCCGAAGCTCGAGTTCGCCTCGCTGTCGTCGACGGGCGGCACGGTCGGCGAACTGCTCGACTCCGCCATGGACCCGACCATCTCGTTCGACGACCTCGACGTGATCCGGAAGATCTGGCCCGGGAAGATCGTCGTCAAGGGCGTGCAGACCGTCGATGACGCGAAGCTGCTCGCCGACCGCGGCGTCGACGGCATCGTGCTCTCGAACCACGGCGGCCGCCAGCTCGACCGCGCGCCCGTGCCGTTCCTGCTGCTGCCCGACGTCGTCCGCGAGGTCGGCGCGGACCTCGAGGTGCATGTCGACACCGGCATCATGTCGGGCGCCGACATCGTCGCGTCCATCGCGCTCGGCGCGCGCTTCACGCTCGTCGGCCGCGCCTACCTCTACGGACTCATGGCCGGCGGGCGTCGCGGCGTCGACAGGACGATCGAGATCCTCCGCGGCGAGATCGTCCGCACGATGAAGCTGCTCGAGGTGGCGACGCTCGACGAGCTGACGCCGAAGCACGTGACCCAGCTGACCCGGCTGGTTCCGGTCGCACGACCGGCCGTCGCCGCCGCGGAGCACGCGGCCGAGCGGATGCCGGTCCGGCTGTGACCGCGACCGCGCGCCGGTTCGCGGTCGGGTGCTACACGCCCGACGGCGCCGGCCCCGCCGTGCACCTCGTCGAGCGCGATGCGGATGGCGGATGGCGCGTGGCCGCGTCCGGGGTCGCGTCGAACCCGTCGTTCCTGGCGGTCGCGGACGACGTCTGGTTCGCGGTCGGCGAGGATGCCGCGGGGTCGGTCGTGAGCTTCCGGCTCGATGCCACCGGCGGGGCCGATGGCACGCCCGCGCTCGTGCCGGTCGCCTCGGTCGTGCACGGCGAGGCCGACCCGTGCCACGTCGTCGTCGTACCCGAGCACCGCGTGCTCCTCGTCGCGAACTACACCGGCGGCTCGGTGACGGCCGTGCCGTTCGAGTCGTCGGGCGAGTTCGGCCGGCCGTTCAGCCTGGCGCTCCCGCACCGCACCGGTCCGGTCTCCGATCGGCAGGAGGCCCCGCACGCGCACCAGCTCGCGGCGACGCCGTGGGGCACGCACCTCGTGAGCGACCTCGGCGGCGACGCCATCCACGAACTCGTGATCGAGCGTGCACCGGATGCCGCGACCCCCGCAGTGCGCATCGTGCGAACGCTCGACCTGCCGCCCGGCACGGGACCGCGCCACATGCTCGTCGGCGGCGGGCTGCTGCACGTGGTCGGCGAGCTCGACGGGCGACTGCACACGTTCGAGCTCGACGCTGCGAGCTTCGCGCCGAGCGGCAGCGAGCCCGTGGTCGCCGAGCCGGGCGGAGACGTCGTCGTGCAGCCGTCGCACCTCGACCGGGCGCCGTCGGGCCGCCTGCTCACCTCGCTCGTGCGGGGCCGCGACACGGTGTCGGTCTTCGAGGCGACGGATGGCGCGCGCCCGCGTCTGGCCACCGAACTCCCGATCGGGGCGGCGTGGCCACGTCACCACGCGCACCTCGACGATCGTATGGTCGTGGTCGCGGCGCAGGAGGGCCGCGCGCTCGTCGAGCTCGACCTCGTGACGGGCGCGAGTCGCCGCGTGCTCGAGCTGACCGCGCCGGCGTGCGTGGTGCCGCTCACCTGAGGTTCCGGCGACTCCGGCCCCTCCCATCGCCGCGACCCGCGTGCCTAGGATAACGCCATGAGCCTTCCTTCCGCATGGGACCTCGACGGCCGGGTGGCGATCGTGAGCGGTGCGGGCAGCCCCGAGGGCATCGGCTTCGCCACGGCGAAGGCGCTCGGCGAGCTCGGCGCGGGCATCGTGCTCACGGCGACGAGCGAACGCGTGCACGAGCGCGCCGAGGAGCTGCGCCGGCTCGGCATCACGGCCGTCGGCGTCATCGCCCGCCTCGACATCGAGGAGCAGGTCGACGACCTCGCCGCGGAGCTCGCGGCAGCCGGCATCCGCCCCACCATCGTCGTCAACAACGCCGGGATGATCGCGACCGGCGATCCGGAGATGCTGCACGGCGACGGGACGATGACGCTCGCCGACTGGAACGCCGGCCTCGCGATGAACCTCACGACCGCGTTCCTGCTGACGCGCGCGATGCTCCCGGGCCTGCGCGAGGCCGGCTGGGGCCGCGTGATCTGCGTGTCGAGCGTCTCGGGGCCGCTCATGGCCTCGCGCGGCGACGTCGGCTACGCCACCGCCAAGGCGGGCATGCTCGGGTACGTCCGCGCGCTCGCGGTCGACGAGGCACTGTCGGGCATCACCGCGAACGCCGTGGCGCCCGGGTGGATCGCCACCGCCAGCCAACTGCCGAGCGAGGCCGAGGAGGGCCTGCTCGTCCCGATGGCGCGCAGCGGCCGGCCCGACGAGGTCGCCTCGGCGATCGCGTGGCTCGCGAGCCCCGGCGCCTCGTACGTGACCGGCCAGCTCATCCCCGTCGACGGCGGCAACGCGGTCGCCGAGGAGCGCCGCTGACGCGCGGGGCCCGGAGAGCGCGCCGAGCCCCGCGCGTCCGCGTCATCAGGACAGCGGCGCGTTCGCCACGGCGAGGAGCTGCTCGATCTGCTCGCGGTCGAAGGCCGACCCCGGGAACATCGCGGCGCGACCGATCGGCATCGCACCCATCATCTGCATCATCCCCTCGGCGTCGAGCCCCAGGCCTCCGGCGGTCTCGGCCGGCGCCTCGCCGGCCTCGCCCGTCGACTCGCCGCCGCCGAGGAGGTCGGCCGCCATGGCCGCGAGCGCCTGACCCACGATCGGTCCGGCCACGGGATGCGCCATGACCTCGCCGATCGTCGACTCGAGCGTGAGCGGGATGCGAACCGGGTCGGCCTCGACCTCGACCGTCGCGACCGAGCGGATGTCGCGGCTCGACGCCCCGACCTCGACCGTGTAGTCGCCGCCCTCGACGATCCACAGGTCGACGCGCGTGTCCCAGTAGGCGAGGTCGATGCGACGGACGCGGATCTCGACCTCGCGACGCTCGCCGGCCGCCAGCGCGACCTTGGCGAAGCCCTTGAGCTCGCGCGGAGCGCGTGCCACGGTCGAGCCCGGCAGCGACGTGTAGACCTGCACGACCTCGGAACCGTCGCGCTCGCCCGTGTTCGTGACGGGCACGCGGACGAGGAGCCCGTCGTCGTCGGAGGCCACGACCGCGTCGCCGTACTCGAAGGTCGTGTACGAGAGGCCGTGGCCGAACGGGTAGGTCACCTCGAGGTCGCGGGCGTCGTACCAGCGGTACCCGACGAGCAGGCCCTCGCCGTAGCGCACGTGCCCGTGCTCACCGGGGAAGTTGCCCCACGCCGGGGTGTCCTGGAGGCGCACCGGAACGGTCTCGGTGAGGCGGCCCGACGGGTTCACCGCGCCGTACAGCACGTCGGCGACCGCCGAGCCGCCCGCCTGGCCGAGCAGCCACGTCTCGAGGATCGCGGGGACCCGGTCTGCGAACGGTGCGAGGCGCACGACGCCGCCGTGCGAGAGCACGACGACCGTCCTGGGGTTCGCGGCGAGCACGCGCTCGACGAGCTCGACCTGCTCGGCGGGCAGTTCGATGTCGCGCCGGTCGAAGCCCTCGGACTCGAGGCTCGCGGGCAGTCCGAGGAAGAGCACGGCCACGTCGGCCGCGGCGGCAGCGGCGACGGCCTCGTCGGCCAGCCCCGCGGCATCCGAGCCGTCGATGGTGAAGCCGGGCGCGAAGGTCACGGCGTCCGCGCCGACGACCTCGCGGATCGACTCGAGCGCGGCGTCGACGCGCGTGGCGTTGACGTGCGAGCTGCCGCCGCCCTGGAAGCGCGGGGTGCGCGCGAACTCGCCGATGACGGCGACGGATGCCTCGGGCGCGAGCGGCAGGAGGGAGCCCTCGTTGCGCAGCAGCACGATGCTGTTCGCCGCGGCCTCGCGCGCGAGCGCGTGGTGCTCGTCGACGTCATAGGTGGCGGCGGGGTCGGCTCCGGCGACGGCCTTCTGCGCGAGTTCGACGGCGCGGCGGGCGCCCGTGTCGAGCACCGACTCGTCGAGCTCGCCCGACTCGACCGCGGCGACGACCTGCGCGTCGGAGCGACCGCCGTTGGCGGGCATCTCGAGGTCGAGGCCGGCGGCGAGCGCGGCGACCCGGTCGGTGACGGCGCCCCAGTCGGAGACGACGAGCCCGTCGAAGCCCCACTCGTCGCGGAGCACCTCGGTGAGCAGGAACCGGTTCTCCGAGGCGGCGATGCCGTTCACGCGGTTATAGGAGCACATGACGGTCCACGGCTGCTCGTCCTCGACGACGCGCTGGAAGCCGCGGAGGTAGATCTCGCGAAGGGGGCGGGGGTCGATGTCGGCCGACACGCGCATGCGGTCGTCCTCCTGGTTGTTCGCCGCGTAGTGCTTGAGCGACGCGCCGACGCCCTGCGACTGCACGCCGCGCACGAGCGCGGAGCCGAGCACGCCGGAGACGAGCGGGTCCTCGGAGAGGTACTCGAAGTTGCGGCCGCACAGCGGCGAGCGCTTGATGTTGATGCCGGGGCCGAGGAGCACGCCGACGCCTTCGGCCCGCGACTCCTCGCCGAGGGCGACGCCGACGCGCTCGAGCAGTTCGGGGTCGAAGGACGAGCCGAGGGCGACCGCGGGCGGGAAGCACGTCGCGGGCACCGACGCGGCCATGCCCAGGTGGTCGGCGCTCTCGTCCTGCTTGCGCACGCCGTGCGGGCCGTCGGTGAGCATGATCGACGGAACGGCGCCGACCTCTTTCGTGGTCCAGAAGCTCTCGCCGCTCGTGAGCGCGGCCTTCTGCTCGGTCGTCAGGGCGGCAACGATCTCGGCCGCGGGCGTCGTGGTGAATGCGGCGGGCTCGATGGCCGCTGCGCCGTCGTGGAGGGTGTCGGTCATGGTGCGCCTTTCTCGTCGTTGAGCTCCAAAAACTGTATAGCACTCGGTTTTCAGCTTCAAGGCCATCGCCCCAAAATCCGAGCTTGACACGGTTTTCAGCGTCAGTTATAACACTAGTGACATGTGTGACGATGCACATAGGGAGCAACGATGAAGTTCGAGAACGTCCTGCTGGGGCTGCTCGCCCTGAAGCCACTGCACGGCTACGAGCTGATGAAGTGGCTCGACACCGAGGGGCAGTTCCTGCGGTCGAACACGCACCACAGCCAGATCTACCGCGAGCTCGGCCGAATGGTCACGAACGGACTCGTCGAGTTCCACGTCGACCCGCGCGAGGGCCGACCCGACGCGAAGGTCTACCGCATCACCGAGGTCGGTCGCGAAGCCCTCGTCGAGTGGGTGCATTCGCCCTACAAGCCCACGAGCCGCTTCCAGGACGCCGACTTCAACGCCCGGTTCGTCTTCACCGCGCAGCTCGACCCCGCGGCCGCGGTCGTGGTCATCGACACCGAGCTCGAGTACCGGCGAGCGCAGGTCCTCCGGAGCCGCACCCGCTCCCTCACCATGGCCGACCCCGATCCGATCCCCGAGATCGACCTCGACCGGGTCGAGCGCATCGGGATCGCCATGCACGAGTTCGGCAAGGAGTCCGTGGATCGCTGGATCGAGTGGCTCGAGGAGATGCGCGCGTCGCTCGTCGCCGAGATCGCGAGCACCGCCGAGCCCGAGGCATCCGTCACCGCCACCATCGCCGAGGAGGCGCGCTCATGAGGGCCATCATGGTCATGTTCGACAGCCTGAACCGGCGCATGCTGCCGCCCTACGGCAGCGACTGGGTGCACGCGCCGAACTTCGAGCGCCTCGCCGCGCGCAGCGTCACCTTCGACAACTGCTACGGCGGGTCGATGCCGTGCATGCCCGCTCGGCGCGAGATGCACACCGCGCGGTACAACTTCCTGCACCGGTCCTGGGGCCCGCTCGAGCCGTTCGACGACTCGGTCCCCGCGATGCTCACCGCCGCCGGCATCCACACGCACCTCGCGACCGACCACCAGCACTACTGGGAGGACGGCGGCGCGACCTACCACACCCGGTACTCGACCCACGAGTTCTTCCGCGGCCAGGAGGGCGACCCCTGGAAGGGCCAGGTCGCCGACCCCGAGATCCCCGAAGCGCTCGGAATGTCGAAGGACCTGAAGACGACGCTCTGGAGGCAGGACTGGGTCAACCGCGGTCACCTGCAGGACGAGAAGGACCACCCGCAGACCCGCACGTTCGACGCCGGCATCGAGTTCCTGCGGACGAACACGGACGAGGACGGCTGGTTCGTCCAGATCGAGACCTTCGACCCGCACGAGCCGTTCTTCAGCTACGCCGACTACAAGCGGCACTACGAGACCGGCTACGACGGACCGCACTTCGACTGGCCCGACTACGCGAAGGTCACCGAGGTCCCCGAGGCCGTCGAGCACGCCCGCGCCGAGTACGCCGCGCTCCTGACGATGTGCGACCGGTCGCTCGGCCGCGTGCTCGACCACATGGACGAGCACGACATGTGGGACGACACGATGCTCATCGTCAACACCGACCACGGATTCATGCTCGGCGAGCACGGCTGGTGGGGCAAGAACGTGCAGCCCTGGTACGACGAGACGATCCACAACCCGCTCTTCGTGTGGGACCCGCGCTCCGGGGTCGCCGGCGAACGGCGCGCCTCGCTCGTGCAGACGATCGACTTCGGCCCGACCCTGCTCGACTTCTTCGGCGTCGCGCCGACCGACGACATGCAGGGCGCGTCGCTCGCGCCGGTCGTCGCCGACGACCAGCCGATCCGCGAGTACGGGCTGTTCGGCGTCTTCGGCGGACACGCGTGCGTGACCGACGGCCGGTTCGTCTACATGCGCGCCTCGGCGACCCCCATGAACCAGCCGCTCCACGAGCACACGCTGATGCCGACGCACATGCACGGGTTCTTCCACGCCGGCGAGCTCGCCCACGCCGAGCTCGTCGACGGGTTCTCGTTCACGAAGGGCCTGAAGGTGCTGAAGACGCCCGCGCAGGCGTTCGTCGCGCCGTACGCCTTCGGCACGCAGCTCTTCGACCTCGAGGCCGACCCCGAGCAACTGCACCCGCTGCGCGACGACGCGCTCGAGCTCGAACTCGCGACCGCGCTCCGCGACCTGCTCGTCGCGTCGGACGCGCCGGCCGAGCAGTTCGTTCGCCTCGGCCTGCCGGAGACCGGCGCCCTCGGCGATGAGCACCTGCTCGTCGGCGCGCAGTGGCAGATGCTCCAGCTCTCGCTCCTACCCGCCGCCTCGGCCGCCGATTTCGGTGACGCCGGCGCGGCGCTCGAGCGCCCGCTCGGCGAACTGCTGGCGGATGACGCGTCCCGCGCGGTGCTCGCACGGCACGCGCCGATGCTCGCGGGCGGTCCGGTCGTCGCGATGGCCGGCCGGCTCACGCTGCTGCAGGTCGCCGCCATGCTGGTCGGCCTCCTGCCCCGACCCCTGCTCGCCGCACTCGCGGTCGAGCTGACCGAGGCCGATGCCGCGGCATCCGTCGCCCTCGACCGGACCTGACCCGACCGACCAACCGCAGTACCCTCACAAAGGAGTGAACCATGTCCAATGACGTCCGCACCGCGCCGAGCGCGGTTCCGGTCACCGCCCCGACGGCGCCGGCCGCATCCGGCGCGCCGACGCCCGGCGCCTCGGCACCGCCGAAGCGCCGCAAGACGAACCTCGTCGTGCTCGGCGGCTCGATGCTCGTCGACGGCGGCGAGGGCAGCATCTCGACAACGCTGTTCCCCGTCATCCAGGCCGCCCTCGGCCTCGCGACGAGCGCGCTCGGCATCCTCGCCGCGGCCGGCCGCATCGTCGGCGCGGTCGCCGGTCCGGTCTGGGTGTACCTCGCCCGCCGATTCTCCCGGAAGTGGATCCTGGCGATCGCGACCGGCTTCTGGGGCCTCTGGGGCATCGCCGCGGGCTTCGCGCAGGACTTCACCCAGCTGCTCATCTTCTACACGATCATGGCCGCCGGCCCGGCCGCCGCCCACGCGATCGTGCCCGAGGTGATCGGCGACTCGTTCGAGGACAAGAAGCGCGGACGCGTGGTCGGCTGGCTCTACGGCGGCGTCGCCGCCGGGTCGGCCGTGCTCGCGCCGCTGATCGGCCAGCTCGCGAACGTCGAGGACGGCTGGCGCTACGGCTTCTTCGTGTTCGGCGCGATCAACATGCTGTTCGGCCTCCTCATCGTGCTGTTCTTCAAGGACCCGGGCACCGGCAACGGCGAGGCGCAGCTGCGCGGCTTCACGCAGGCCGAGCGCGACGCGGAGTCGAAGATCACCTGGACCAAGGTCGTCTCGCTCATGAAGATCCCGAGCTACCTGATCCTGCTCGGCAGCCGGCTGCTCTCCAGCCACCTGCTGCTCGCCGCGTTCGGCGTCGTCATGCTCGTGCAGGTCTACGGCTTCGACACCGCGGTGGCGGCGACGGTCATGGCGCCGTTCGGCATCGGCTACCTCGTCGGCACGATCATCGGCGGCTACCTCGCCGACGTGCTGAACCGCCTGAGCCCGGACTACGGACGGGTCGGCCTGCTCCAGGCGGCGCAGTTCCTCTTCGCGATCGTCGCGTTCTTCGCGACGCAGGTCGCGTACGGCGGCATCCTCCCGTTCCTCGTGCTGTTCGGCCTCGTCGGTCTCACGATGGGCCTGAACCCGGGCGTGAACCGCCCGCTCGTCATGGCGGTCGTCCCGCCCGAGCTCCGGGGTGCGGCGTTCGCGATCTTCGTGTCGATCATCGAGTCGGTCGCGTTCGCGATCTACACGCTCACGGCCGGCTTCCTGGCCGACGCGATCGGCATGCAGGCCGTCATGTTCTGGCTCGTCGTCGTGATCATGGTCGTCAACGGGTTGTTCCTCTCCTTCCTCTACCGCCCGTTCAAGCGCGACCGCCTCGCCCTCGAGGCCGAACTCGACCGTCGGCGCGAGCACATCCTCGCGAAGGAGGCCGCCGAGTCGGCCTGACCCGGCGTCACCGACGGGGCGGATGCCACGTGCCGACGGCCGTGGCATCCGCCCCGTCGTCTCGCCGGCGAGGTCCTCGGCCCTGCTTGGCACGTCCTCGTGGACGGTATCGCCGCGAACGCGGCTGCCACACCGTGGTGAACCGGCGGGCGGTCGAGCGGCGGAATGCGCCAGCGGACTCACCAGCTCGTCACGAGCAGGTGCTGCACGACGAGCGCGAAGCCGAGCTGTCCGGCGAAGCCGGCGCGGCGCCAGCGATCGGTGAGCAGCGCGGTGCCGACGAGGAGCCAGGGGACGAACGGCAGCCAGATGCGTTCCACCTCGGCCTTGCTCATCTGCGAGAGGTCGACGGCGACGATCGTGGCCGCGGCGGCGAGCGCGAGCACGATCGCGACGCGCTCGGCGCGGGCCTCCGACCGCCATCCGGTGGCCCGCGCCGCCGTCGTGGCGATCCCCGCGCCCATCAGCGGTCCGGCGCTGATCGAGAGCGCCGCGAGGTTGCCCCACACCCAGTAGGTGAACTGGCGGCGGCTCGCCACGCCGTCCCAGTAGCGCTCGACGAGCACCGGGAACGCCTCCCACCAGAGGAACCCGAACGCCGCGAAGGCGAGCACCACCGCGAGCGCCGCCGCGGCCGCGATGGGCAGCGGCCGCCAGTCGCCGCCGAGCGCGAGCACGGCGAGGGCGAGGATCCCGAGGATCGGCAGCCCGTACGACATCATCACGCAGTACCCCAGCAGCAGCCCGGCGAGCACGCTCCAGGCGACCATGGCACCGGTGCCGCGCCCGGCGACCTCCGTCGCGCGGATCTCGCGCGAGCGGCGACGGGCCGTCGCGGCGAACCCGAGCGCGCAGAGCCCCCAGGCGGCGACCGCGGCGAACATGCCGTCGGCCGACACCGCGAACCAGATCGCCGCGGGACCCATCGCCAGGAACGGCGCGGCGCGGCGCGCGGCATCCTCGGCACCGAACCGACGGAGCAGGATCAGCACCGCGAGCGCCGCGGTCGCGCCGACGAGGAGCACAACGAACCCGGCCGCCAGCCCACCGCCGAGGCCGAGCCGAACGAGCACCACGAAGAACAGCAGTGCGCCGGGCGGGTGGCCGGCGATGTGGACCGGCCAGTTGTCATCCGAGTCGAGCGGGATGTGCGCGATGTAGTCGCGGAGCGTCGCGCCGAAGTCGGTGACCTCGCGCGCGGTGCCCAGGTACTCGTACCGGTGCTCGAGGATCCGGCCGATCCCGTCCCACCCGTCGACGGTCGCGAGAGCGACCATCCAGGCGACCGCGGCCGCGTAGGCGACGCCGAGCAGCGCGCCCCAGCGGAGCCGGCGCGCGAGCGGGACACCCCAGACGGACGCGGCGACGGCGAGCAGCACGGCGGGCAGCGTGCCCGGCCCGAGCCTCGGCATCCACTCGGCGTGCAGCGGCGGGAACGACCTGATGTTCATGTCCTGGCCGAGCAGGCCCGGGACGATCATGGCGAGCGCGATGAGCGCGAGGGCGACCCCGAGGCCGATCCAGGGCGCCGCGACGACCAGGGCGCGGCGACGAGTCCCGGCTTCGACCTGCATCCTCCGAGACTACGGAGCGGTCGCGCACCGGGGCAGGGGTGGACACATTACGGATGTCGGAACTCGCGTCCGCGAACCGTAAGGTCCAGCCCTCGCTTCCGATCCGGAGCGGTGGTCGACTGGGAGCATGGCCGGCTTCACCGAACGCGCCTCGGCTCGGATCGCCGAACGACTCGAGCCGCTCGCGGGCGCCGCACACGACGCGGCATCCGACCCGCGGGTGAAGTCGCCCCGCACCACGGTCGTGGTCGGCCGGCTTCTCGGCGCGGCGTTCCTGATCTGCTTCGGCACGGGCGTCTACAGCCACCTGCTGCAGAGCCCGCTGCCGTGGCTGCCGATGCCGGCCAGGCCGGTCGAGCTCTACCGGTGGACGCAGGGCCTGCACGTCATCACCGGCACCGCCGCCGTGCCGCTGCTGCTCGCGAAGCTGTGGACGGTCTATCCGCGCCTGTTCGCCTGGCCACCCGTCCGGTCGGTCGCGCACTTCCTCGAGCGCGCGTCGATCGCGGTGCTCGTGGGCGTCTCACTCGTCGAGGTGACGATCGGCCTGATGAACCTCGTGCAGTGGTACGCGTTCCCGTTCCCCTTCCGCGATACGCACTTCGCGCTCGCCTGGGTGCTCATCGGAGCGCTCGCGATCCACCTCGGCATGAAGCTGCCGGTGATCGCGAAGGTCTGGCGGCGACCTGCGGGCGATCGAGGGGATGCCACGGGGCGGTTCGTCTCGCGGCGCGGGTTCCTCGCCGCGATCGGCGCGGCCGCGACATCCGCCGTCGCACTCACGGCCGGCCAGACGGTGCCCGCGCTCGCACCCGTCAACGTGCTCGCCCCGCGCCGGATGGGCGTCGGTCCGCAGGGCCTGCCCGTCAACCGCACGGCCGCACAGGCGGGCGTGACCGAGACGGCGGTCGCGCCCGACTGGGTGCTCACCGTCGCGACGCCGTCCGGGTCCACCGACTTCACGCTCGACGACCTCCGCGGCCTGCCGCAGGCCGAGGAGGTGCTGCCCATCGCGTGCGTCGAGGGGTGGAGCCAGTCGGCGACCTGGCGCGGTGTGCGGCTCGTCGACCTCCTCGCCGCGGTGGATGCCGCGGAGCCGACGGCTCCGCTCCGGATCGAGAGCCTGCAGGAGCGGGGCGCGTTCGCGCGCACCGAGATGCCGCCCCAGTACGCGCGCGACCCGCTGACCCTCATCGCGCTCGAGGTGAACGGCGGCACGCTCGACGTCGACCACGGCTTCCCCGCCCGAGTGATCGCGCCGGGGCGGCCGGGCGTCATGCAGACGAAGTGGCTGCGACGGATCGAGGTGACGGGGTGAGGGCGGCGCGCGGGATCCTCATCGCCGCCGGGCTCGGGCTCGCCGCCGTGGGCGTCTTCCTGGCGCTGACCGAGATCGCGCCCTCGCGTTGGTTCGGCATCGCGGTGTGGGTGGGCGCGGCGATCCTGCTGCACGACGGCGTCGTCGCACCCGTCGTGGTCGCGTTCGGGCTCGGCGCCGCGCGCGTGCGCGGCCGGGTCGGCGATCGAGGCGTCGCGATCGCGCAGGGCGCGCTCGTCGTCGGCGCCATCCTCACGGCGATCACGGTGCCGGCGCTCGTCGCATCGACGCTCGGCAATCCCAACCCGACGATCCTCGTCGGCTCCTACGGCATCGCGCTCGCGGTCATCTGGGCCGTGCTGCTCGTCGTCGCCACGATCGCGCTGCGCGTCTCGCGCACGAGGCTCCTCCGCGCCGAGCGCGCCGCGCGCACGAAGTGACGCCCCGCGGCGTCCCAGTGCTCGGCGACCGCGAGGCCCGCGTCGGATGCGAGGTCGGCCAGCACCGCCCAGCCGAGACGCGCCCACGGGAACGGCTCGCTCTCGCGCCCGTCGTCGTCGACCAGGGTGCAGTGGCCGACCACCGCGAGGTCGGCATCGGCGTCGACCTCGACGAGCACCTGACCACCGCCGGTCACGAGCTCCGCGCAACGGCGGAGCAGCGCGGCCGGGTCGCCGCCGATGCCGATGTTGCCGTCCATGAGCAGCACGCTCTGCCAGCGTCCCTCGAGCGGAAGCCGATCGAAGACCGACCGCTGCAGCGCGAGGCCGCCCGCGCGCCGTGCGCGCTCGACGGCGTGCGCGGCGACGTCGATGCCGAGCGCCGGCAGCGATCGGGCGTCGGCGGCGTGCAGCATCCGGCCGGGCCCGCAGCCGATGTCGAGCAGCGGACCCGTGGCGCGGTCGAGGACCGTGAGGTCGGCGTCACCCGCCGGACGGACCCAGCTGCCTGCGTCGAGCCGGTGCGAGGTGCCGTCGGCGCCGCGGAGCGAGAGCGTCACGACGTCCTGGCCGGCGAGCAGCCGCACGTAGGGTTCGCCGCGACCGGCACCGAACGCGACCGGTGGCGGGCGGAACGGCGGGGCGCTCATGATCGACCTCGTGCGAGCTCGCGGTGCAGTCGGGCGAACCGGGTGCCGGGTGCGGCGAGGGCGACGGATGCCGCGGACTCGGCCGTGTCGACGTCGGTGAGCTCGTCGAGCAGGCCCACGACGAGCCCGGCCGCCTCGAGTCGTTCGAGCTGGCGTCGTCCGGTGTCGTCGCGCGACATCGGCACGCCGCGGAGCACCGCGCCGTCGGGCTCGCGCATCGCGAGCGCCCAGAATCCGCCGTCGGCGGCCGGGCCGAGCCATGCTGCGACGGACCCGTCGGCGTCGCCGACGCCGAGCGCGGCCGCGACGAGCTCGGTCGACAGCTGCGGGGTGTCCATGCCCACGAGCAGCAGCGGCTCGTCGACCACGTCGAACAGGTGCGCGAGCCGCTCGTCGAGGTCGCCCGCCGTCTGGGCGAGCACGTCGAACCCGGCCGCCGCCTCGGGCGCCACGTCGCCGTCGAAGTAGAGCACGCGACGATCGACGGGGAGCGCGGCGACCACGGCCAGCGTGTCGTCGAGTGCCGCGGCGGCGAGCGCGGCGGCCTCCTCGGCCGTGAACGGCGGAGTGAGCCGGGTCTTCACGCGACCCGGCCGGCACTCCTTCGCGATGACGGCGACGGCGGTCATGCGTGGACCTCGCGGAAGATGCGGGACATGTCGCCGATCGCGGTCAGCGTGCCGCGCACGGTGCCGGTCACCTTCGACCTGCCCTCGCGGGGGCGGTACGGCACGTCGAGCTCGCGGATGCGCCATCCGTCGGCGGCGGCCCGCAGCACCATCTCGAGCGGGAACCCGCTGCGCCGATCGCGGATGCCGAGTGCCTGCAGGCGGGCGGTCTCGGCGACGCGCATCGGGCCGAGGTCGTGGAGCCGCGTGCCCGTGCGGCGGGTCATGCGCGCGGCGAGCGCGCGGTTCGCGACGCGCGCGTGCAGCGGCCAGGCCGACCCGCTCGTCGGCCGACGTCGCCCGAGCACGAGGTCGGCGTCGCCGCGCTCGACGAGTGCGACGAGCGCGGGGAGGTCGCCGGGGTCGAGCGACGCATCGGCGTCGCAGAACGCGACGAGCGGCGCGGTCGCCGCCTCGAGCCCGGCATTGGCCGCCGCACCGAAGCCGCGCCGGGGCTCGCTGACGACGGTCGCGCCGTGCTGGCGCGCGATCTCGGCCGAGCGGTCGGTCGAGCCGTTGTCGACGACGATCGCGCGCACGCCGTCGGGCAGCCGCTCGAGCACCCACGGCAGTGCACGCTCCTCGTCGAGGCAGGGCAGCACGAGGTCGACGCGCGGCTCGCCGCCGGCTCCGCCGCTCATCGCGACGCCCCGGCTGCCGCGAACTCGGCGAGTCCGTCGGCGAGCGCCACGCGCGGCACCCAGTCGAGTTCCGCACGGGCACGAGCGGATGATGCGGTGATGTGCCGCACGTCGCCGAGGCGGTACTCGCCCGTGACGACCGGCGCGGGCCCGCCCATCGCCCGCGCGAGCCCGCCGGCGAGTTCGCCCACCGTCGTGACGACACCCGATCCGACGTTGTAGGCCCGCGCCGTCCCGTCGGGCAGCGCGTCGAGCGCGTCCGCCGCGGCGAGGTTCGCGGCGGCGACATCCGTCACGTGCACGAAGTCGCGGCGCTGCGCGCCGTCCTCGAACACGCGCGGGGCTTCGCCGCGCGCGAGCGACGAGCGGAAGATCGCGGCGACACCGGCGTAGGGGGTGTCGCGCGGCATCCGTGGCCCGTACACGTTGTGGTACCGCAGGAGCGCCGCGCGACCGCCCGTCGCCCGCGCCCACGACGCGGCCAGGTGCTCCTGCGCGAGCTTCGTCAGCGCGTAGACGTTGCGCGGGTCGAGCGCGTCGTCCTCGTCGACGAGGTCGGGGGCGAGCGGATGCCCCGTCTCGGGGTCGCGCGGCTCGAACCGACCGGCATCCAGGTCGGCGACCCTCCGCGCGGCCGGCCGGCGCCGCAGCCCAGTGGCGTCTCGATACGCCCCCTCGCCGTAGACGACCATCGACGAGGCGAGCACGAGCCGGCCGACGCGCGCCCGCTCCATCGCGGCGACGAGCTCGGCCGTGCCGAGCACGTTGGACGCGGCGTAGTCCGGGGCGTCCTGCAGGTCGACGCCGAGGCCCACCTTCGCCGCCTCGTGGAACACGGCGTCGACACCGGCGAGCGCCCGGTCGAGCACCGCCGGGTCGCGGACGTCGCCGTGCACGAGCTCCACGCCGTCCGGCGGGGCGACGGATGCCGCATGCACGTCCGCGCGCAGCGAATCGAGCACCCGCACCGTGTCGCCCCGTTCGACGGCGAGTCGCACCACCTCGCCGCCGATGAACCCGGCACCGCCGGTGACGAGGGCGCTCATCTCACCACCGACCGCCCGAGCACGTGCGCGATCGCCTCGTCGTCGATGAGGTCGCGCGGCGAATAGTCCGCCGGGATCGCGGCGACGATCCGTTCGAGCGAGGCGAGCACGCGAGGCCGCGCCTCGGCGAGCCGGCGGAACACGAGCTCGGCGGTCACCGCATCGGGGTCGTCCTCGACGTGTCCCGTGTCGGTGTCGGTCACGAGGCAGAGCGTCACCGTGCCCATGCCGAGCTCGGCGGCGAGCGCCACCTCGGGGCAGAGCGTCATGTTGACGAGGTCCGCGCCGGCGTCGCGCAGTACGGATGCCTCGGCCCGCGTGGAGAACCTCGGACCCTGGATCACCGCGACGGTCGCCCGCCCCGCGACATCCGGCAGCGCCTCGATCGCGATGCGTCGCAGTTCGGGGCAGAACGGCTCGGCGAACGGCAGGTGCCGCACGAGGGAGCCGTCGTAGAAGGTGTCGGCGCGACCCCACGTGCGGTCCAGGAGCTGGTCGGGGATCGCCCACGACTGCGTCGGGAACCCGGCACGCAGCGACCCGACGGCGGCGGTCGAGACGACGGCCCGAACCCCCAGGTCGGCGAGCGCCCACGCGTTCGCACGCGCATTGATGCGGTGCGGCGGGATCGTGTGCCCGTCGCCGTGGCGCGCGAGGAACGCGACCCGACGGCCGCCGAGATCACCCACCGTGACCGTCGCCGCGCCGAACGGCGTCGCGTGCTCGCGCGCGTCGCCCTCGACCAGCGCGGCGAGCCCCGTGCCGCCGATCACCCCCACCGTCTCCATGGCTCAACCCTGCCCGTCCCCCGCTCCGCCGGATCGAGGCGCTTCCTTACGATCCGGTGACGCGCCGGTGTCGCCGGTGCGGCATCAGTCGGCCTCGTCGATCAACTCCAGGAGCTTCCGCGCGGCGTCGCGGATCTCGTGGTGGTCGTACTGGCCGGCGCGGCTCTCGAGCGAGATGACCGCGCAGCGATGCACCTTCGAGAAGTCGCCGTAGGGGAACGAGTACGCCCCCTTGGTCTCGTCGTTCTCGTCGTCGTCGACGCCGAGGTGCCAATGCCGGTACTCGGTCCAGCCCTCGCCGTCGACGAACGCGTTCTCATCGTCCGCGCTCGGCGCGTGCTCGCTCCAGTCTTCGCGCTCGTCGCGCACGACCCTGCCGTCGCGCACGAGCGCGCGCGCCTGACGCAACGCCGGTTCGTTCAGTCGGATCGCCATGTCAGCTCCTCCGTTTCATCCTCCGCACGCGCTCCTTCGCGGTCTTCCGCGCGCGCTCCTGGTCGGTCGGCGTCGTGATCGCTGAGAACAGCGTGCGGAAGCCGCTCACGATCGCCATGTTCGAGGGCCGTTTCACCTGCTTGCGCTGGCGCTCGATCGACTTCGCGGCGCCGCCCTTCCGCGACGCGTCGGCGGACGATGCGCGCCCGCCCGCCGACCCGTACCGCACGGCGACGCGCTCGAGACGCCCCGCCGAGCGCTTCGCCGCCCGTCGTGCGGCGTAGGGCACGCGGTCGGCCTCCCGCCTGACGATGGCGATGCGTCGCTTCTCGGCGGACGCCACGGACGTCACCCTCGACTTCGCCGGCTCGGGCAGCGACGAGGCGAGCTTGCGCGTCTGCTTCTCGGCGCGCTCGGCCTCCTTCACCGCGCGCTTCGCGTCTCGGCGGGCATCGCGGTCGGCAGCGGTCTTCGGCATGCGTCCCCCTCGCGTGTCGGCATGGCGACCACGACGGGTCGCCTGCATCGGCAGCGTACGCCGCGAGCCATCCGGCCCCAACCCCTTGACTGGCCGCGGGCGCGACGCAACCTAGTATCGATGGCATGGCACAGCGGGGAGCGTACGCGAAGGGCGTCGCCAAGCGCGAGGAGATCCTCGCGGCCGCCCTCGAGGTCATCGCCCGCGAGGGGTACGGACGCGCCTCCGTCCGAGAGCTCGCCGAGGCCGTCGGGCTCAGCCAGGCCGGTCTCCTGCACTACTTCGGCACCAAGGAGGAGCTCTTCGCCGCGGTGCTCCGCAAGCGCGACGAGACCGACCTGGCGCGCATCAACGACGCGGCCGGCCCGACATCGACCTTCGAGGGGTTCCGTCGGATCATCGGTCGCAACGCCGACGTTCCCGGCCTGATCCAGCTCTACGTCCGCCTCCAGGCCGAGGCGACGGATGCCGCGCACCCGGCGCACGCGTTCTTCGCCGAGCGCACGCGGACGTTCCGGGAACTCGTCGGGGCCGACATCCGCCGCATGCAGGCCGAGGGCAGGGTGCGGGCCGACCTCGACGCCGACCAGGCGGCCATGCTGCTCCTGGCCTCGGCAGACGGCCTGCAGGTCCAGTGGCTCATGGACGGTTCGGTCGACATGGCCGCGCACGTGTCGGCACTGCTGCGACTGCTCGAACCCGCCGACGCCTCCGCGGCGCAGGCCCCGCCCGCCGAGGGCTGACCGAAGGAGATCCCGTGCCAGACCCCGCACCGACCGTCGACGTCCGGACGAGGTCCGGGACGGTCCGCGGTCGGTGGCGGGGCACGCCGGGCACGCCGGACGCATCGGCCGCGTTCCTCGGCATCCCCTTCGCCGAGCCCCCCGTCGGCGACCTGCGTTTCGCCCCGCCGGTGCCAGCACGGCCGTGGGAGGGCGTGCGCGACGCGCTCGAGCACGGACCGACGCCGCAACGCGGCGACCCCGGGGTCACGCTCATTCCGGAGCCGTCGGTGCCCGGCGAGGCGACGCTGAACGTGGACGTCTTCACGCCGTCGCCCCGTGCCGAGAGCACGTCCGATCCGGGCGGGGCGGGCGGACTGCCCGTCCTCGTGTGGTTCCACGGCGGCGGCTACGTGGCGGGCTCGCCCGCGAGCCCCTGGTACGACGGCCGCACGTTCAACCGCGACGGTGTCGTGACGGTGAACGTGTCGTACCGCCTCGGCTTCGACGGGTTCGGCTGGATCGCCGGCGCCGCGCCGAACCGCGGCGTGCTCGACTGGCTGCTCGCACTCGAGTGGGTCCGCGACCACGTCGCCGCGTTCGGCGGCGATCCGGGGCGCGTGACGATCGCCGGGCAGTCCGCCGGCGGCGGCGCCGTGCTGACGCTGCTCGGGATGCCGCGCGCACAGGGTCTCTTCCACCGCGTGTGGGCGATCTCCCCCGCGGTCGCCGACGTGTCGCCCGAGCGTGCGCAGGCGTTCGCACAGCGACTCGGCGAACTCGGCGACGTCCGCCCCGACCTCGACGGGCTGCGATCCCTGTCGGAGGAGCGCCTGCGGCAGCTCCAGCGGGAGGCGCTCCAGCCGCCGCGCGGCGCCCGTGGCGGCGGTGTCGAGCTCGTCGCGGACGGGCTACCGCTCGGGCCGGTCGTCGACGGGCGACTGATTCCGGCGAGGACCGCCTCGTCGATCGCGACCGGCGTCGGCGCCTCGGTGCCGCTCGTGCTCGGCACGACCGACGACGAGTTCTCATCCGCGTTCCGCAGCGCCGAGGGGAGGCTGCGCTGGGTGTCGCGGAAGGCGGCGCTGAAACGGCTCGGGCTTGTCGAGCCCCGACGCTCGGAGTGGCTCGAGGCCAACCGCGGCGAGCGGCTGCGCGGTACGGCCGCCGTGCTCGGGCGGTACGTCAGCGACCACATCTTCCGCGCGCCGCTCGTGCGCATGGTCGCGGCGCGTGAGCTCGGCGCCGCCGCGGCGGCATCG
This sequence comes from Agromyces sp. GXQ0307, assembly GCF_044769845.1. Taxonomy (NCBI): domain Bacteria; kingdom Bacillati; phylum Actinomycetota; class Actinomycetes; order Micrococcales; family Microbacteriaceae; genus Agromyces; species Agromyces sp. GXQ0307. The sequence goes on from NZ_JBIZVY010000004.1 coordinate 132,653, forward strand.
GATGGCGCGGCCCCCGCCGCCACCTGGGCGTACCGGTTCTCGTGGCGCTCCCCCGTCTCCGGCGCCGCGGTGCACTGCCTCGACGTGCCGTTCCTGTTCGACGTGCTCGCCGAGGGCCACGTGCCCGCGATCGCGGGCGCGCGCCCGCCGCAGGGCCTCGCCGACCGCCTGCACGCCGACGTCGTCGCGTTCGTCCGGGGCACGGATCCGTCCTGGCCCACCGCGGCCGGCGAGGCCTTCCCGGCCCGGGTGTACGACCTGACGGTCGCGACGGTGCCCGACGCCTACGCGTCGGCGCGACCGCTCGCGGGGGTCTGACGGGGCCGGAGGCGTCGCGGTCGTTCGTCACCCCTCCGCCACCCCCCGAACGGGGCACTTCTCGCCCGGCGTCCCGAACCGTCATGCTGGCGCCATGACGCAGCCCGGCGCCACCGCAGCCCACGACCCGACCGAGAGCACCGCGGCGAACCAGGCAGGGCGCGTCGAACACGCCGCACGCCTCGTCGACCACCTGCTCGTCCACGGCAGCGCGACGCGCGCAGAGCTCGCCGGCGCGACCGGGCTCGGGCGGACCGCCGTCTCGGGGCTCGTCGCTCGGATGATCGACGCCGACCTGCTGGTCGAACCCGACAGCGGTGACCACGGACGGCACGGCAGACTCCGCCTCTCGATCGCCGACCGGCTCCTCCTCACGGCCGGCGTCGCCGGTGACGACGCCATCGCCACGTTGGCCGAACTCGACGGCGCCGAGATCGCACGCTACGAGGAGCCGGTCGCCATCGCCGTGGACGACCCCCGGCCCGCCGATGCCGCACCGCTCGACGCGCTCGCCGTCGTCGTCGACCGCGCGATCGCCCAGGCCGAGCGCGACGACCGTCGGATCGCGGAGGTCACGCTCCTCGTGCAGGGCGCGGTCGTCGGTGCTCCCGAGCTCGTCATCGGCGACGCGACGCTCGGACTCGAACCGCTCGACGTCGTCTCCGCGCTCCGCACCCGGTCGGAGCGGTTGGCCGTCATCGAGCACGACCTCGTCGTCCCGCCGGCGCTCCGCACGGCGGCATCCGCCCGCGCCGCGACCGAAGCGAGCGCCGGTGCCGGCGACGGGTCCGGGCACCACGAGGAGATCGTGCTGCACATCTCGGGCGACGCGCAGGTCTCCTCGGCGATCGTCATCCGCGGCGAGCCGTACTCGGGGGCCCACGGCCTGGCCGGCACGTTCGGGCATCTCCCGATCGTCCCGAACGGCATCAGGTGCGAATGCGGTCAGCGCGGCTGCCTCGCCACCGTCGCCGCACCCGACGTCGTGCTCGCCAAGGCCGAACTCCAGGACTTCGAGCTCACGTACGGCCGCACCGCCGCGATCGCCGAGCTGGCCGATCGGATCGCCGCATCGGAGGACCGTGCGCGCTGGGCGTGGCTCGACGCCGCGCTCTGGATCGGCCGTGCGCTGCAGGTCGTCGTCCCCGCGATCGATCCCGACGTCATCATCGTCGACGGCTGGTGGGCGCCCCTCGTCGACGACATCGACGCGTCGTTCCGCGACAACCGGCCGACCATCGGCAACGGTGCGCTGAACGCGATCCCGCGGCTGGCGCCTGCGAGACTCGGCGACGACCTCGGGCTCGAGGGTGCACGCCGTCAGGCGCGCGACGGCCTCCGGTCGGCGCTGGCCCCGGCCGTCGCCTGACGCGTCCGTCGGAGTCGGCGTGCGATGCCCCAGGCCGTCACGCGACCCATCGCCTCGAACACGATCGCCGCGCTCATCTTCGACCGCCCCAGCTCGCGCTCGACGAACGTGACCGGCACCTCGACGACACGGAGTCCGGCCGTGACCGCGTGCCAGGTCATGTCGACCTGGAAGCCGTAGCCCTTCGTGTGGACGTCGTCGAGTCGCAGGGCGCGGAGCGCGCCGGCGCGATACACGCGGTATCCGGCCGTCACGTCGTTCACGGGCACCCGGAGCATCCACCGCGAGTACGTGCTGCCCGTCTTCGAGAGCCACACCCGCCGACGCGGCCAGTTCACCACCGAACCGCCGGGCACCCACCGCGAGCCGATCACGACATCGGCCGGTCGCCCCGCGGCATCCGTCGTCTCGAGCGCGTCGAGGAGCGCCGGAAGCTGCTCGGGCAGGTGCGAACCGTCGGCGTCGAGCTGCACCATCGGATCGAAGCCGCGCTCGAGCGCCCAGTCGAACGCGGCGAGGTACGCGGCGCCTAGGCCCTCCTTGCCGCGCCGGTGCAGCACGTGCACCGAGGCATCCGCGGCGGCCAGTTCGTCGGCGAGCTCGCCGGTGCCGTCGGGCGAGTCGTCGTCGACGACGAGCACCGATGCGCTGGGCACGGCAGCACGCACGCGTGCCACGATCCCGGGAAGGTTCTCGCGTTCGTCGTACGTGGGGATCACGACGAGGGGTCCGCTCACCGGCTGCTCCTCACCACGCGACGACATGTCAGGGCATCGTACCCGGCCGCGCCGACGGGCAGCGAACCGGGTCAGCGCACCCCCTGCATGAGTCGCAGCACCGGCCGCGTCGCGAGCGCGAGCGCCCCGCCGAGCACGATGGCGATCGCGCCGAGCACGCCGAAGTAGACCGCCTCGGGCACGGCCGAGTAGAACTCCGCCAGCTGGCCGGCGATCGCGGTCCCGAGCGCGACCGACAGGAAGAACAGCGCCACCATCTGCGTGTGGAACTTCTCGGGCGCGAGCTTCGTCGCCACCGACAGCCCCACGGGCGAGAGCAGCAGCTCGGCCACCGTGAACACGAACAGGATGCCGACGATCGCGAGCAGCGGCGTCGAGTTCGGCCCGCCGCCCGCGAAGGGCAGGAACAGCAGGAACGCCACGCCCATGATCGTCGTGCCGAGCGCGAACTTCACGGGCGTCGACGGCTGCCGGTCGCCGAGCTTCGTCCAGAGCGCCGCGAACACGCCCGAGAGCAGGATGATGAAGACCGGGTTGATCGACTGCACCCACGAGATCGGCATCTCCCAGCCGAACAGGTCGCGGTTCAGCTGCTCGTCGGAGTAGATCGTGAGCACCGTGAACTGCTGCTGGTAGAGCGACCAGAACGCCACGCTCGCGATGAACAGCGGGATGAAGCCGAACACCCGGCTCCGCTCGACCGCGGTGACCGCATGGCTCGTCAGGATCACGATGAAGTACGCCACCGCGGCGATGATCGTGCCGCCGATCACCCAGGTCACGAGGTTCTCCGCCGTCACCAGTCGTGTCAGCACGAGTGCGACGACGAGGATCGCCGCCGCGATCGCGATGCCGACGACGAGGCCGCGCTTCTCCCGCGGCAGCGGGTTGGGCACGACGGATGCCTCGGGCGGAAGCCCCTTGCGACCGAACGAGTACTGGATGAGTCCGATGGCCATCCCGACCGCCGCCGCGCCGAAGCCCCAGTGGAACCCGACGGTCGACTGCAGCAGGCCCGTGATGATCGGTCCGAGGAACGCGCCGAGGTTGATGCCGAGGTAGAACAGCGAGAACCCGGCGTCCCGTCGGGGGTCGTCGCGCGAGTACAGCGTGCCGACGACGCTCGTGGCATTGGCCTTCAGACCTCCCGACCCGAACGCGACGAGCACGAGGCCCACGCCGACGCCGAGGAAACCCGGCAGGAGCGCGAGGGCGATGTGTCCTGCCATGATCACGATCGCCGAGACGAAGAGCACCCGTTCACTGCCGAGCAGGCGGTCGGCGATCCACGCGCCGAGGATCGTCGACAGGTACACGGCGCCGCCGTACGCGCCGACGATGCCCGCCGCAGCGCTCTGCTCCATGCCGAGGCCGCCCTCGGACACCGAGAAGTACAGGTACAGCAGCAGGATCGACTGCATGCCGTAGAAGCTGAACCGCTCCCACATCTCCACGCCGAAGATGTGCGCGAGCGCTCGCGGCTGTCCGAAGAAGCCGCGGTCCGCCCGGTCATCGCGGTGGCCCGACTCGGCCGGCGGCGCCGTCACCCCTGCGCTCGCACCCGCCTCGGCCGCCGACTCGTCGCTCTCCCCCGTCGGACGATCGTCGTCTCGCATGGCCCAGCACACTACACCCGTTCGCCGCGAGCGGTCAGGGGCCGCGGCATCCGCCCCCGGGCCTTGTCCCGCCCGTCGGCGAGTGCTGGACTTGCCGAGGCAGAGGACCGCAGGGACGACCGCAGGGGGACACCGAACATGCCGTACATCACCGTCGGAACCGAGAATTCCGCGCCCATCGAGCTCCACTACGAGGACCACGGCGATGGCCGGCCCGTCGTGCTCATCCACGGCTACCCGCTCGACGGGGCATCGTGGGAGAAGCAGTCGCGGGCACTGCTCGGCGCCGGATACCGCGTGATCACGTACGACCGGCGCGGTTTCGGCCGGTCGTCGAAGCCCACGACCGGGTACGACTACGACACGTTCGCCGCCGACCTGAAGGCCCTGCTCGATGGGCTCGAGCTGTCGGATGTCACGCTCGTCGGCTTCTCGATGGGCACCGGCGAGGTCGGCCGGTACCTCGGCACCTACGGCAGCGACCGCATCGCGAAGGCCGTGTTCCTCGGCTCGCTCGAACCGTACCTGCGGCAGACCGACGACAATCCCGAGGGCGCCGCGCCCGACTTCGACGGGCTGAGGTCCCAGGCGGAGGGCGACCGCTTCGCCTGGTTCGACGGGTTCTTCGAGAACTTCTACAACCTCGACGAGAACCTCGGCTCCCGCATCTCGGAGGCCGCGGTGCGCGGCAGCTGGGCGACGGCGGCGAGCGCGGGATGGTACGCCGCGTCGGCGTGCGTCGACACGTGGCTCACCGATTTCCGCGCCGACATCGAGCGCATCGACGTGCCCGCGCTGATCGTGCACGGCACCGCCGACCGGATCCTCCCGATCGACGCCACCGCCCGGCGATTCCACCCGATGCTCCCCGAGGCGGAGTACGTCGAGATCGAGGGGGCGCCGCACGGCATGCTGTGGACGCACGCCGAGGAGGTCAACGCGGCGCTGCTGACGTTCGCGGCGTCGTAGGCCGACGCGGGCGCCGGTGCCTCAGCCCGCGAGGACCTCGAGCAGCTGCGGCTTCGTCATGCGCGAGTACCCCGTGACGCCGCGCTCCTTCGCGAGCGCGCGAAGCTCGGGCACGGTGCGCGACGCGAGGTCGGCCGATGCGGGCTTCGCGCCCGGCCCGGCCGCGGGCTTCTTCGTGGCCGCGGGCTTCGCGGCGGTGCGCGTCTCGGCAGCCGACTCGACGGCGCCCGGCATGTCGTCGGCCGACTCATCGTCCGGCGCCGTCGCGTCGGTCGTGGGTCGGGTGGAGGCCGCGGCGGCGGGCGCGGGCGCGGTCTCAGCCGAGCTCCGCGCCGACGCCGGCGCGGTCGTGCTCGACGCGGGCTCGTCGACGGTCGCCGCGCCCGCGGCATCCGTCGTCGTGCGCTTCCGGCGGAGCGTGCGCAGCCGCTCGCGCGTGGCCTGCCCGGCACGGGCGGCGAGCTGCTTCGCGGCGCCGAGCGCCTTCACGGCAGCGTTCTGGTCGGTGTTCGCAGGTGCCATCGTCGATCCCTCGGGGTGGGTCGGTGGGTGGGGTCCTGCCGAATCGTAGCGGGATCAGCGCCGCAGTTCGAGCGTGCAGCACTTCACGCCGCCGCCGCCGAGCAGCAGCTCGGACAGGTCGACGCCGATCGGGTGGTAGCCCGCATCGCGCAGCTGGCGCTCGAATCCGGTCGCACGCGCCGCGATCACGACGTTGCGGCCGTCGCTGTACGAGTTCAGGCCGAGCACCGCGGCATCCTCCTCGGACACGAGGATCGCGTCCGGGTAGCGCTCGCGCAGGATCTCGAGCGAGGGGCCGTCGAACGCGCTCGGCAGGTAGGCGATGTGCTCCTGCCCCGGCCGGGAGTCGAGCACGGCGATCGCGGTGTCGAGGTGGTAGAAGCTCGGGTTCACGAGTGTCAGCGTGACGACCTCGCGGCCGGTGATGCGGGCAAGCTCCTCGTGGCTCGCTCCGTCGCTGCGGAAGCCGGTGCCCGCGAGGACCACGTCGCCGACGAGCAGGAAGTCGCCCTCCCCCTCGTTCGTCTCGGCCGGCTCCCGCACGTCGAAGCCCGCCCGGCGGAACCACTCCATGTACGCCGGGCCCTCGGCCGCGCGCTGCGCGTGCGTGAACTTCGCCCCGTACGCGATGCCGTCGATCACGGTGCCGCCGTTCGCCGCATAGACCATGTCGGGCAGGCCCTCGACCGGGTCGATGAGGTGCACGTCGAAGCCGAGGCCGACGTACGTGTCGTGCAGCGTCTGCCACTGCGCCACCGCGAGCGCGGTGTCGGTCGGCTTCGCCGGATCCATCCACGGGTTGATCTGGTACACGACGGTGAAGTGCTCGGGGCGGCACATCAGCACGGTCTTCTTCGACGCGGTGCGCTCCGGCGCTGCGGGGGTCGGGGTCGTCTGGGTCTCGATCACGGTCGACATCTCACTCCTCGAGGTGGGTTCGTCGGCCGGGCACGGCGGCGCGCCGCCGGCTCGGCCGGTGGGGTGTCGGCGGACCAGGTCGCTCTCTCGAGCCCCGGCGGCGGTGTTCGGATGGCACCGCCGTCGGGACGCCACCTCCAGTGTGGCGCTCGATGCGTGCGACTTCTCGGCGTCTCGCACACGATTCCTGCGCGTTCCATGATCCTGCGCAATGTTTCGAGGCTGAGGGATCGCGGGCCCGCGGGCTTCCGGCGCGGTGGCGGGCGTGCGACGCGCACGAATCCGGCGTCGCCCGAGGAGACCGCCCGCCGAGGCTTGCCGAGCGGGACCGCGGTGCGCCATCCTGACTCCACCCCGGCCGCCCCTACGCCGGCCGAGCGAGGAGACCCGGATGTCCGACGGCAATCGCATCGCCGAACTGCAGCGACTCGCATACGGAGCGGGAACGGACGACGACGCGCGCGAGGCCGCCGCAGACGAGCTCCACGCCCTTCGGCGTGCTGCGACGCGGTCCGGGAGCAATCGGCCCGAATCGCCGGCCGATGTCACCGGCACCCCGTCGACCCCGGCAGCGGCGGCGTCCGCGGCACTCGACGCGGATCCGTTCGATGCGCTCGGCATCGCAGGTGATCCGCCGCTCGAGGAGCCGCGGCGCGCGGCATCCGCTGCCCTTCGCTGGAGCGTCGTCGTCGGCGCGATCGCGCTCGCCCTGGGCTTCGGCACCGGCTGGATCGCGGGCGCGCAGACGACCGACCTGGCGGGCGGCTCGGAGGGCCCGATCCCCGACACGGCCCTCACGTTCGAGCTCGAGCGAGGCGAGGCGAGCGACGCGGCCGAGCCGGTGCCGCTCGCCGAGGCGCGAGCGATGGCGGTGTTCGAGCGCGCGCAGGTACCTGAGGACCTGCCGGGCTTCGAGGACCCCACGGTCGACCCCGCGACGCTCCGACGCGTCGGGACGTATCCGGACGGCGCGTCGATCCACGTCGCGCGGAGCGCGGACTCCGCGCAGGTCTGCCTGCTGCTCGATGTCCGGGAGGTCGGCGGCATGTCGACCTGCACCACGGACGGCCTGTTCCCGGCAGACGGCCTGTACGCAGAGGGCGGGTTCGAGACCGCGTTCTACCGCATCGAATGGGCGGAATCCGGCGAGGTGAGTTTCACCGCCCGGCCGACGGGCTGAACGGGAGCGCGCCGAGCTGCGCGCCCCGCTGCCAGCGCGGCTCAGGCCGCGCGCACCCCCGCGTCCTGGTTGCGCCGGTCGCGCCAGGCGAGCCAGTGGCGCACGGGCGCGTCGTCGTACGCGGGTCCCGAGATGCCGAGCGTGAACAGGCGCACGCCGGCGTCGTACAGCGCGTCGGCGTACGCGTCGTCGAGGCTGCGGCGCGGGAGCTCGTTCGAGATCGTGATGCCCGAGACATCCCGCCCGACCTTCTCGCCCCAGCGGTTCAGCACCTCGAGCTTGTGGGCGAGCTCGTCGGGCCCAACGAACGAGTGCCAGATGTCGGCGTGCTCGGCGACGAGGCGCAGCGTCTTCTGCTCCCCCTTGCCGCCGATCATGATCGGGATGTCGCGCGTCGGCGCCGGGTTGAGCTTCGCCCATCGCGCCTTCACGCGCGGGAGCGCCTCGGCCAGGTCGTCGAGGCGCGAGCCGACCGTCCCGAACTCGTAGCCGTACTCGTCGTAGTCGCGCTCGAACCAGCCCGAACCCGTGCCGAAGATGAAGCGGCCGGTGTCGCCGCCCTTCGCGCTGATGTGGTCGAGCGTGCGGGCCATGTCGGCCTGCAGGTCGGCGTTGCGGTAGGAGTTGCAGTTGACCAGCGAGCCGAACTCGACGCGCTCGGTCTGCTCGGCCCAGGCGCCGAGCATCGTCCACGCCTCGAAGTGGAGGCCGTCCGGGTCGCCCGACAGCGGGAAGAAGTGGTCCCAGTTGAAGACGACGTCGACGCCGAGGTCTTCCATGCGGAGCACGGCGTCGCGGATCTGCGTGTAGGTCGCGTGCTGCGGCTGCAGCTGGATGCCGAGGCGGACGGGAGCGGTGTTCGGGGTCATGGCCTCACGCTACGCGCGCGGGCGAGCGGTTTCCGCGGTCTGCGCCACGAGCGAACGGATGCCGCGTCCGCGCGTCGCGCGGCCGGCGGCGGTTGTCGTCAGGATCGGCGGGTGGGGAACGCCGCACACCCGCCGATCCTGACGACGACCCCAGCGACGAGCCCGGGCGCGCACCCGGCGCCACGCGACATCCGTCCGCTCACGGTCACGAACGCGCAACGGCGCGCACGAATCCGGCGTCGACCCGTTCCCGGGCGCAACGGACCGCCGTACACTCGCCCCATGGACAACCTCGACCGGGCGATCCTCGACCTGCTCCGCCAGAACTCGCGGGCCGGGTACGGCGACATCGGGTCGTCGGTGGGGCTGTCCGCGTCGGCGGTGAAGCGACGCGTCGACAAGCTCGTCGCCGACGGGGTCATCAAGGCGTTCACGATCCAGGTCGACCCCGCGGTCGACGGCATGAGCACCGAGGCGTACGTCGAGCTCTTCTGCCGCGGCACCGTCGCGCCCGACGAACTGCAGCGCATCCTGCAGAACGTCCCCGAGGTCGTCTACGCGGGCACGGTGACCGGGAGCGCCGACGCGATCGTGCACATGCGCGCCCGCGACATCACCTCGCTCGAGGACGCCCTCGAACGCGTGCGCATCGCCCCGAACGTCGATCACACGAGGAGCGCGATCGTGCTGTCGCGCCTCGTCAACCGCAACCGCGACTGACCCGCGCCGACCGACCCCGGAGCCGTCCCCATGCGATTCACCGTCGACGACGACGCGCACACTCCGCCGTACGAGCAACTCCGCATGCAGGTCGTCGATGCCGTCCGCGACGGACGCCTCGCGGCGGGCTCGAAGCTGCCGACCGTGCGCGGCCTGGCCGACGAGCTCGGCCTGGCGGCGAACACGGTCGCACGCGCCTACAAGGAGCTCGAGGCCGACGGCGTCGTCGAGGGGCGGGGCCGCGCGGGCACGTTCGTGAGCGCGGCGGGCGATCCGGTCGAGCAGGCGCTGCAGTCCGCGGCATCCACTTTCGCCGACAGCGTCGAACGCCTGGGCGTGACGACGGATGACGCGTTGGCCGCCGTCGCGCGCGCACTCCGCGCCCGCGGCTGACGCGGGAGCCTCGCGTCCCGCGGCCACCCCGTTCGAGTGCGATTTCTGCGGTGGAGTGCCGCATGAAGCCGCACTCGAACACAGAAATCGCACTCGGGCGCGCGCGGGCGGGGCGCGCGGGGCGCGCGCGGGAGGGCGCGGGGCGCGGGCGCGCGGGGCGCGGGCGCGCCGCGGGCGCGCGGCCCGCTCAGCTCGCCGCGGCCTCGGGCGGCGCCGGGATCGGCTCCTTCGGCAGGCGCCGCACCTTCTGCCGGCGCCGACGGCGCTCGGGGATCATCGAGCGCATCTCCTCGAGCTTGCCGAAGCAGAGCAGGCGGTCCTCGGCCTCGAGCACGACGCCCTTGCGCGGGTTCGGGATCACGGTCGCGCCGCGGTGCAGCGTCAGCACCGTGATGTCGCGCTCCCAGAGGCCGGACTCGCCGAGCGACTTGCCGACGAGGTCGGCGGCGCCGTGCACGAGGAGCTCGGCGACGCCGTACCCCGTCGAGACGGTCAGCCGCTGGCGCACGTCGATCTCGGGGAAGGCGACCTGGTTGCCGATGTAGTCGATGATCGCGCCCGCGACATCCAGCTTCGTCGCCGTCTCGATGCCCTGCAGGCCGGGCGACGAGTTGACCTCCATCACGAGCGGGCCCTCGTTGCCCTCGAGCATGTCGACGCCCGCGACCTTCAGGCCCATGATCTGCGCGGACCGCACGGCGGCCTGCTCGTACTCGGGCGTGAGCTCGACGGGTTCGACGCTGCCGCCGCGGTGCACGTTCGAGCGGAACTCGTCGCCGCTCGCGACCCGGCGCATGGCGGCGACGACGCGGTCGCCGACGACGAGGGCGCGGATGTCGCGGCCGCGACTCTCGGCGATGAACTTCTGGATCAGCACGTTCTGCTTCGTCGAGTGCAGCGTCTCGATGATCGCCTCGGCGACCTTGACCGTCGGGGCGAGGATGACGCCGATGCCCTGCGTGCCCTCGAGCAGCTTGATGACGACGGGCGCGCCGCCGACGGACTCGATCGCGGGGCGGAGGTCGGCGCGATTGCGCACGAACGTCGTGGCGGGCAGCGCGATGTTGTGGCGCGACAGGATCTGGTTCGCGCGCAGCTTGTCGCGCGCGTTCGTGATGCCGTTGGCCGTGTTCGGCGTGTAGACGTCCATCTGCTCGAACTGCCGCACGACGGCTGTGCCGAAGTAGGTGATCGAGTTGCCGATGCGCGGCAGGATCGCGTCGTAGTCGCTGAGCGGGCGACCGCGGTACTGCAGGTCGGGCTCGGCGCCCGAGAGGTCGATGCCGAAGCGGAGGGTGTTCAGGACCTTGACCTGGTGTCCGCGCTGCTGCGCTGCAGCACGGAGACGCTGGGTCGAGTACGCCTGTGGCGCGCGCGACAGGATCGCGAGTTTCATGCGGGAGTCCCTGCGAAGATGATCGGGTGACGGATGTGCCGAACCATTCAAACACCATCGCCGGATGGCGCGAATGGGTGCGCCTCCCGCAGGCCGACGTCGAGTGGATGAAGGCGAAGCTCGACACGGGCGCGCGCTCGTCGGCGCTGCACGCGTTCGACGTCGAGGAGTTCGAGCGCGAGGGCGTCGCCTGGGTGCGGTTCGGCATCCACCCGTGGCAGGACACCGATGCGGATGCCGCGACGGTCGAGCTGCCCGTGCACGATCGCCGGGTCATCCGCAGCTCGACCGGGCACACGCAGGAGCGTCTCGTCGTGCTGATGGAGATCGTGCTGCACGATCGCCCCGTCACTGCCGAGGTCACGCTGACCAATCGCGATGAGATGGGCTTCCGCATGCTGATCGGGCGCGAGGCGTTGCGCAACGGGTTCCTCGTGGATGCCGGGCGGTCGTTCGTCGGCGGGCGCGCGCCCCGCGACATCCGTCGCCGCAATCGCGGCCGCGCCTGAGGCGACCGGCCCCCGCCCTCGCCAGTCCGGTCGAGTTCGCAGGATCAGACGCGAGACGGCGTCCAGGCGGCGGGCATCGCCCACCTCATCCTGCGAACTCGTCGGCGTCGACCGCGAGGCCGGGCCGAGTTCGCAGGACCAACCGCGCCACAGGGCCCCGTCGGGCCTCATCACCCACGTCACCCTGCGAACTCGTCGGCGTCGCCGGCGGACGCGACGGATGCCGCGGCTCACGCGGCCCTGAGGTGGGCCTCCAGCCGCGCCACATCCGCGGCCCGGCACAGCTCCGTCGCCGGCAGCATCGCCGTCGCACTGCCGGCCGCGACCGCGGTGCGGAACGCCGCGGGAAGCGCCCGGCCCTGCGCGAGCCGCAGCACGAAGGCACCGAGGAACGCGTCTCCCGCACCCACGGCACTGGCGACCACGACGCGAGGCGTCGGGAGACGGAGCACCTCGTCGGCCGTCACGAGGATTGCGCCGCGCCCGCCGAGCGTGAGCGCGACGATCTCGCTGCGCCCGGCCGCGACGAGCGACCGCGCGGCATCCACCATTGCCGGCTCGTCGAGATCGCCCGCGGCGCCGACGAGGTCGGCGAGCTCGTCGCGGCTCGGCTTGATGAGGAACACGCCGGCTTCGAGCGCGGCCGCGAGCGCCGGCCCCGAGGCGTCCACGACGAGGCGCACGTCGTGCTCGGACGCGATCTCGGCGAGCATCGCGTAGAACCCGGCCGGCACGCCCGGCGGCAGGCTGCCGCTCGCGACGAGGAACCCGCCGACGGGCAGTTCGTCGGCGACGACCGACAGGCACGCGCGCCACTCGGGCTCGCGCATCGTGGGCCCCTGCAGCACGAATCGGAACTGGTCGCCGGTCGAGAGCTCGTCGACCGTGAAGCTCTCGCGCGTGTTGCCGGCGATCGTGATCACCCGCGCGACGAGGCCGGCCTCCTCGATGAAGCCGCGGTACGCCTGACCGGTCGGACCGCCGAGCGGGTAGACCGCGATCGAGCTGCCGCCGAGGTTCCGGATGGCGCGGCTCACGTTCACGCCCCCGCCTCCCGGGTCGAACCGGCTCGGGCCGCAGCGCAGCTTGTGCTCGGGCACGACCCGGTCGGCCGTGCTCGACACGTCCAGCGCGGGGTTCATCGTCAACGTCACGATGGGTGCGTGCACAGCCATCGTCAGTAGTCGACGGCGTCGCGCGAGATCGGACAGGTCATGCAGTGCCCTCCTCCGCGACCGCGGCCGAGTTCGGCGCCGACGATCTCGATGACCTCGACGCCCGCGTCGCGCAGCAGCGCGTTCGTGTACGTATTGCGGTCGTACGTGAAGACCACGCCCGGCTCGACCGCGACGGCGTTGTTGCCGCTGTCCCACTGCTGCCGTTCACCCGCGTACCACCCGCCGCCCGGCTCGACCGCCCGCAGCTTCGCGAGCCCGAGCGACTCGGCCACGACCTCGATGAACGAGGCGCGCTCCTCGGTCACCTCGATGCCGCCACTGCCGTCGGGGCGCAGCGAGAACGTGTGGATGCCGTCGACGATGTCGGGGTAGTACGTGACGAGGTCGCGGTCGGCGAACGTGAAGACCGTGTCGAGGTGCATCGCCGCCCGCAGCTTCGGCATGCCCGCGACCACGACGCGCTCGGCCGCGCCCTGCTCGAAGAGCTTCGCGGCGACGGCCGTGATCGCCTGCCGCGAGGTGCGCTCGCTCATGCCGATCAGCACGACGCCGTTGCCCACCGGCATGACGTCGCCGCCCTCGAGCGTCGCCTGCCCGTGGTCCTGTTCGGGATCGCCCCACCAGACCGTGCTGCCCGTGTAGTCCGGATGGAAGTCGTAGATCGCCTTCATCAGCATGGTCTCCGCGTGCCGGGCCGGCCAGTACAGCGGGTTGAGGGTCAGCCCGCCGTAGATCCAACAGGTCGTGTCGCGCGTGTAGATGGTGTTCGGCAGCGGCGGCATGAGGTACTCGGTCATGCCGGCCGACTCGCGCACCAGCGCGACCTCGGGCGCGCGGAACTCGGCCGGCAGGTCTCGCGTCGAGAGCCCGCCGATGAGGTACTCGGTGAGCGTCGCGTGGTCCAGCGAATCGAGGAACGCGCGCGTGTCGGCGACGAGTCCGGCGCCGACCTCGTTCGGGACGATCTTGCGATCGAGCAGCCAGTCGCGCGCCCCCGGCACGGCGAGCGTCTCGGCCAGCAGGTCGTGGAGCTCGACCACCTCGACGCCGCGGTCCCGCATGTGCTGCACGAAGTCGGCGTGGTCGCGCTGGGCGTTCTGCACCCACAGCACGTCGTCGAAGAGCAGCGCGTCGCTGTTGCTCGGCGTCAACCGTTCATGGCCGAGGCCCGGCCGGCAGACCAGGACCGTGTTGAGGCGGCCGACCTCGGAGTGGACCCCGTGCGACTGGTCCGACATGGTGTGCTCCCTTCTGCGCCGCGGCGCGAGGATGGTCAGAGCTGGACGGCACCGGTGGCGAGCAGGACGACGCCGATGACGGCGAACGCCACGATCGCGATGAAGACCACGAGCCCGACCGGCGTGAAGACCCTCGCCTGCTGCTGCCGTCGGGCGACGACGTAGAGCGCGGTCCCCGGGGCGAGGAGGATGCACGCCAGGAACAGGAAGACGTAGCCCGCCGCCCAGATCAGGAACAGTGTGTACGCCGTCGAGATCGCCGCGATCACGAGTTCCCGCGCGCGACGGCCGGACGCGGCATCCGCGTACCCGTCGCGTCGCACGGCGATCTTCACGCCGTACGCGCTCGCGAGCGCGTACGGCGCGAGCGACAGGGCCGCCGTGAGGTCGAGGGTGAAGTCGAGCGCGTCGTTCACGAACTGGACGAGGAAGAGGATGACGGTGACGAGGATCGACGTCCAGAGCACCGCGTGCTCGGGCACCTCGCGGGAGTTCAGGCGAGCGAAGTACCGCGGCAGGTCCTGGTCCTTCGCCGCGGCGAACACGACGTCGGCCGCGAGCAGCTGCCACGCGAGATAGGCGCCGAGCACCGAGATGATGAGCCCGACGCGGATGAACGCGCCACCCCACGGACCGACGGCCGCCTCGAGCACGCCACCGGCCGACGGCTGCGGGAGGGCCGCGATCTCGGCCTGCGGCAGGATCCCGTACGACAGGATCGACACCGACGCGAACAGCGCGAGCACCGAGAGGAACCCGAGGACGGTCGCCCGCCCGACATCCGATCGCTTCTTCGCGTAGCGCGAGTACACGCTCGCGCCCTCGATGCCGAGGAAGACGAACACCGTGATGAGCATCGTGCCCTGCACCTGCGCGAAGAGCGTCTCGTACGCGGCCGGGCCGTCGTCGCCGGAGAGGTTGCCGACGAAGACGTCCCAGTCGAAGTAGAAGATCACGAGCACGATGAAGAGCCCGAGCGGCACGAGCTTCGCGATCGTGACGATGAAGTTGATCGCGGCCGCCTCGCGCACGCCCTGTCGGATCAGCAGGTAGACACCCCACACCGCGGCGACCGACACGAAGAACGCCGGCCACGTGTCGCCCTCGCCGAGCACGGGCGCGAGCCCCGGGAACAGCTGCGAGAGCGTCGTCATGATGAGCACCCAGTAGAACGCGTTGCCCGCGCACGCCGATGCCCAGTAGCCGACGGCGGAGAGGAAGCCGGGGTAGACCCCGAAGCCGGCCCTCGCGTACACGTAGACCCCGTTGTCGAGCTCCGGCTTGCGCATCGCGAGCGTCTGGAACACGAGCGCGAGCGTCAGCATGCCGAGCCCCGCGATCCCCCAGGCGATGAGCGCGCCGTAGACGCCGGTCTGGCCCGCGAAGCGGGCCGGCAGCTGGAACACGCCTGCGCCGACCATCGAGCCGACGACCATCGCGGTCAGTGCCGGGAAGCTGAGCTTGGACGTCACCCGCTCGGTGGTCGATGCCATCAGGGCCCCCTCCCCGTTCGATCCGCCCCCGGGCGGATGGTTCAGGACGCGGCGTCGCAACCTGCTCCGTGTCTAGCGCAGCGAGGTCGGGCGCACAAGGGCGAGCGGATGGCGCGGCCGCGCCCGGCCCGAAGCGCGCCGCGACGGACCGGCGGGCACGACGAAGGGGCGGCCGCTCGCGCGACCGCCCCGTGGCATCCGTTCGGAACGGCCCTAGATGACGCCGTCGGAGATCGTCGTCGGGTTGCCGAACCGGTGGTTCGTGATCGAGATCGCCTGCTCGTGGAGGAACGGCAGCAGCTCGACGCGGCCCGACGGCGTGACCGGGTGCGACCACACCGCGAGGTCGGGCGTGCCGCCGGTCGCCCCGGCGAGCGCCGTCGCCGACCCGCCAACGAGGCGGACGCGACCGGTGACCTCGCCCTTGCCAGCGCGGCTGATCCAGCCGGCGTCGCCCTCGCGCACCACGCGGATGTCGCGCGAGGCCAGCAGCGCCCGCACGCCCTTGGGCAGCTCGTGGGCGGTCGAGACCGACAGGGGCGACTTCGCGAGCAGGCCCGCCGCGATGACGCGGAGGCCGTCGGCGAGGGTCGCGTCCTCGCTCACCCGGATCGTCACCGGGAGCGGCAGGTAGCGGAACAGGTTCCGCTCGACGCCGAGGCCCGAGACATCCTTCACCGTGGCGTACTCGTCGGCCCACGCGACCGCGTCGGAGAGCGCGGAGCGGCGGAGCACCTCGTAGGCCTCGTACTCGAGCGAGGACTGCGACGCCTCGATGAGGTCGGTCACGCGCTGCTCGAGGCCGCGGAGGTGGAGCGAGCGGCTCGGCTCGGAGTGGTCGGGTGCCCAGTCGCCGAGGCCGAACAGGTAGTTCGGGCCGCCGGCCTTCGCGCCCGCGCCGACCGAGGAGCGCTTCCAGCCGCCGAACGGCTGGCGCTGCACGATCGCGCCCGTGATGCCGCGATTGACGTACAGGTTGCCGGCCTCGACGGTCGCGAGCCAGGTCCCGAGCTCGTCGGAGTCGAGCGAGTGCAGGCCCGCGGTGAGGCCGAAGTCGACGGCGTTCTGGAAGCGGATGGCCTCGTCGAGGTCCTTCGCGTGCATGATGCCGAGCACGGGGCCGAAGAACTCGGTGAGGTGGAAGTACGAGCCGGGCTTCACGTTCGCGCGGATGCCGGGCGACCAGAGCCGGCCGGTGCCGTCGAGCTGCCGCGGCTCGACGAGCCACTCCTCGTCGGCGCCGAGCGTCGTGAGTGCATGCAGCAGCTTGCCGTTCGCGGGCTCGACGATGGGGCCCATCTGGCTCTGCGGGTGCTCGGGCCAGCCGACGCGGAGGCTCGTCGCGGCATCCACCAGCTGGCGGCGGAACCGCTCGGACTTCGCGACCGAACCGACGAGGATCACGAGCGAGGCCGCCGAGCACTTCTGGCCCGCGTGCCCGAAGGCGCTCTTGACGACATCGGATGCCGCGAGGTCGAGGTCGGCCGACGGGGTCACGATGATCGCGTTCTTGCCGCTGGTCTCGGCGAGGAGCGGGAGGTCCTTCCGGAACGAGCGGAACAGCTCGGCCGTCTCGTAGGCGCCCGTGAGGATGACGCGGTCGACCTTCTCGTCGGAGACGAGCTTGGTGCCGAGGTCGCGCGAGCCGAGGTCGACGAGGGCGAGCAGGTCCTTCGGGATGCCGACCTCCCACAGCGCCTCGACCATGATCGCGCCCGAGCGCTGCGAGAGCTTCGCGGGCTTGATGATCACGCCCGAGCCCGCGGCGAGCGCGGCGAGCACGCCGCCCGCGGGGATCGCGACGGGGAAGTTCCACGGCGGGGTCACGACGGTGAGCTTCGAGGGCACGAAGCGGGCGCCCTGCACGTGATCGAGCTCGCGGGCGCGCTCGGCGTAGTAGTGCGCGAAGTCGATCGCCTCGCTGATCTCGGGGTCGGCCTCGGCGATGGTCTTGCCGGTCTCGGCGGCCATGACCTCGATGAGGCGGTCGCGGTTCGCGGCGAGCGCGAGGCCCGCACGGTGCAGCACGGCGGCGCGCTCGTCGCCGGGCAGGGCGCCCCAGGCGGCGCCGTTCGCGGCGACCGTCGTCATGAGCTGCTCGAGCTCGTCGGCGGTCTCGATGCGGTTGGCCTCCAGGGTGTCGACGCCGAGCGTCGAGGAGGGCACGCGCTCGAGGATGCGGCGGCCCCAGTCCCGGTTCGCGGCGAGCGCGGGGTCGGTGTCGGGCTCGTTGCGGAAGCCCGGCGTGACGCCGGGACCGGTGAGCTCGGCGGCGGCGAGCGCCGCGGCATCCGTCAGGTCGCCGTCGAGGCCCGAGCCGCGCGTGATGCCGAGGACGACGCTCGTCAGCGAGCCCTCGTGCTCCTCGCCCGGAGCGGGCGCGCCGACGACGGTGCCGGCGAGCTCGGCGACATCCTTCTCGTCCCACTCGGTGCGACGGTTCTGGGTGCGGTTCGGCGCGGGCGCCGGGCCCTCCGGGTCCTCGCCCTCGAGCGCGGCGAGCGAACGCAGGTAGCGGTCGCGCTCGCGCTCGAACAATGCGCGGTTCGAGCTCAGCTCGAACACGGCGGACATGAAGTTGTCCTGGCTCGCGTTCTCCTCGAGGCGGCGGATCAGATAGGCGATCGCGACGTCGAACTCGCTCGGGTTCACGACCGGCGTGTAGAGCAGCAGGCGGCCGACGTCGCCGCGCACGGCCGCGGCCTGGCCGGTCGCCATGCCGAGCAGCATCTCGAACTCGACGCCGTGGTCGACGCCGCGCTCCTTCGCGGTGAGGTACGCGTGTGCGACGTCGAAGAGGTTGTGGCCGGCGATGCCGAGCTTCACGGCGTCGATGCGCTCGGGCGTCATCGACCAGTGCAGCACGCGCTTGTAGTTGGTGTCGGAGTCCTGCTTGGTGGAGTAGGTCGCGAGGGGCCAGTCGTGGATGTGCGCGTCGACGTTCTCCATCGCGAGGTTCGCGCCCTTCACGACGCGCACCTTGATCGGGGCACCGCCCGCGGCGCGGCGGGCCTGCGCCCACTCGGTGAGGTCCTGCATCGCGCCGAGTGCGTCGGGCAGGTAGGTCTGCAGCACGATGCCGGCCTCGAGACCCTGCAGCTGCGGCTGGTCGAGGAGCCGCTTGAAGACCGCGATCGTGAGATCGAGGTCGCGGTACTCCTCCATGTCGAGGTTGATGAACTTGGCCGTGCCCTGTGCGGCGCCCTTCGCCGCGAGCTCGTAGAGGGGCGTGAGCTTGGCGACGACCTTCTCGACGGCCTCGTCGAACGACCACATCGACAGCTGGCTGACGACGCTCGAGACCTTGATCGAGACGTAGTCGACGTCGTCGCGCGCGAGGAAGTCGTAGGTGCCCTTCAGGCGCCGGTCGGCCTCGTGCTCGCCGAGCACGGCCTCGCCGAGCAGGTTGAGGTTCAGGCGGTTGCCCGACTCGCGGAGCTTCGCGATCGCCGGGCCGAGCTTGGCGGGCGTCGCGTCGAGCACGAGGTGGCCGACCATGGCCCGCAGCACGCGGCGCGCGATCGGGATCACGATCCAGGGGAAGGCCGGCGCCATCGCCCCGCCGAGGCGGATCGCGGCCTTGAGGTACGCGGGCAGGAACTTCGGGGTGAGCTTCGCGACCTCGGCGAGGTTGCGACCGGCGACGCCGAGGTCTTCGGGCCGCATGACGCCGTCGACGAAGCCGACGGTGAAGGCGAGGCCGTGCTCGTCCTTCAGCACGCCCGCGAGACGCTGGGCGGCGGGGTCGACGGGGTGGTTCGCGCTCTCGGCGAGCCAGCGCTCGACGAGGGCGATGACGTGGTCGGTGTCGGGGACGACGTCCGTGAGGAGCTTCGAAGTGGTCACGACTGCGGTGTCCTTAGGTCTCGGAGGGCGCACGGGGATGATGCGCGCCCGGCACCTCCAGTGTGCGCTCCGGATTCCGTTCGGTACAGCGAATGAATCCGATGCATACTGTTCATGTTTCCCGAACGTTCGTGTCGGGCGATCCCGGCGCGCCGCGCCGGCGCTCGATGCGGGGCGGATGTCGCGGGAGGAGGGCGCACGCATGCTCGACGTCCGGCGACTGCGCCTCCTCGTCGAACTCAGCCAGCGGGGCACGCTCACCGCCGTCGCGGAGGCGCTCTCCTACAGCCCGTCGTCGGTCTCGCAGCAGCTCAGCCTGCTCGAGAAGGAGGCCGGGGTCCCGCTGCTCGTCCAGGTGGGGCGGCGCGTGCAGCTCACGCCGCAGGCCGAGCTGCTCGTCGGGCACGCGCAGGCCGTGCTCGAACGGCTCGAAGAGGCCGAGGCGGATGTCGCGCGCTCGCTCACGACCGTCAGCGGCACCGTGCGCATCGCCGTGTTCCAGTCCGCCGCCCACGCCGTCGTGCCGCAGGCGCTGACGCTGCTCGCCGCCGAGCACCCCTCGCTGCGCGTGGAGGTCACCGAGCGGGAGCCCGAACTCGCGCTGTTCGACGTCGCGGCCCGTGACTTCGACCTCGTCGTCGCCGAGCAGTACCCCGGCTACACGCGCCCGCTGCACCCCGAGCTCGACCGGGTGCCGCTCGCGCGCGACGCCATCCGGCTCGCCCTGCCGCCGCATCCGGCCGCACGTCGACGCGGACTGCGTCGACCCGACCCGGCCGCTGCGGCCCTCCCGAAGGACGCCCCGACGGAGCTGCTGCGGTCGGTCGCCGACGACGGCCTCGCCGCGGCATCCGAGATGCCCTGGGTCATGGAACCGCGCGGCACGGCCTCGCGCGAGTGGGCCGAGCAGCTCTGCCGTCGCGCGGGCTTCGAGCCCGACGTGCGCTTCGAGACCGCCGACCTCATGGCGCACATCCGCCTGATCCGCTCGGGCAACGCCGTCGGACTCCTCCCCGACCTCGTGTGGGCCGGCGAGGCGCCGAGCGTGCAGCTCGCGTCACTCCCCGACGACCCGTTCCGCGAGGTGTTCTCCTCGACCCGGAGCGCCGCGGCCCGCCGCCCCGCCGTCGTCGCCGCGCGCGACGCGCTGGCACGCGCGGCCGCTCGCAGCGAGCCTCCCGCGACGCACGACTGACGGGGTGACGCCGACGGCGCACCCCGCTACGCTGCGACCATGACCAGGGGGAAGAGGCTCGTCATCGGCATGGGGGTGCTGGCGGCCGTGCTCGCGTTCAGCGGGTGCAGCGGCGTCGCCGGCGAGGACACCGGGGGCGACATCGATCCGACCGGCACGTGGGGCGACTCGTCCGCGGAGGGCTCGCCCTTCCTCACGCTCGAGGACGGCGGCGACTTCACCGGCAGCGACGGCTGCAACACCCTGAACGGCACCTGGTCGGTCAACGAGGCCGACCAGGTCGAGTTCGAGAACGTGGCGTCCACGAGGATGGCCTGCGAAGGGGTCGACGACTGGCTCGCCGGCATGAACGCCGCGGATGTGGCGGACGACACCATGACCGTGCTCGGCGAGGACGGCTCCCCCATCGGCACGCTCGAGAAGTCGGGCTGACGCGCGTCAGGCCGTGCCGTCGGTGCCGTCGGCGCCGTCGCCACCGTCGCCGTGCATCCACGGCGTGTAGCTGACTCCGACGAGCAGCCCTTCGGGGCTCATGAGCCGCGACGTCGTCTGCCCCCACGGCTCCTCGTGCGCCTCGACGAGGATCTCGAGGCCCTTCGCGCGCAGTTCCGCGACCGCGGGCGCGACCGCCTGGGCCGAGGCCACGTCGAACTCGATCCACGCCTGCGGAACCGGCCGGTCGGCGGGCCACTCGGCGGTGCCGAAGGTCGCCTCGGCGGCCTGGTCGAGTGGCCAGATCGCGAACGCCTTCGCACCCTCGACCTCCTCGGTGTGGAAGTAGCGGGGCGCGTTCTCGTGGAACGGGATGCCGAGCGCACCCGCCCAGAAGTCGTGCGACGCGGAGTCGACCGTGCCGATCGGGCCGAACCCGGCGATGAAGACGATGTCCATGCCCCCATTCGACTCCCGCCCGCCGACACCCGCCACCCCGGTTCCCCGGGGCCGGACTCCCCGGTCCCGTTCTGCGGATATACGATCCGCAACGCCGCTGAATCCGCCGGTCGCACGGGGCGGCGGATCGTATATCCGCAGGAGTGGACACGATCAGGGGGCGGGCGGCAAGGCCTCGGTCGCGGCGGCGAATCGCGCGGCCTGCGCGCGCAGATACGCCAGCAGTTCGGGCGGCCCGTCCACGCGGCATCCGACCCCCTCGGGCACCCAGAGCAGCGCCGCGGCGACGCCCGCGACCGACTCCCCCTCGACCGGCCAGACGGTCCCCGACCCGTCGGGCGCCGTCACCGCGTCGCGCGCCCACCAGCCGAGCCGCTCGCGGAACTCCTCGACCGGCATCGCCACGTGCACGGACGCGCGCACGGCCTGCTCGCGCCAGCGCACCGCGCGCTGGACGCGTTCGAGCGCCTCGTCATCGGTGAGCGGATGCGGCGCGAAGCGCACGCGCGTCTGGAACACGTCGTCGATCCGGTCGAGCCGGAACGTGCGCCAGTCATCGCGGTCGCGGTCCCACGCGAGCAGGTACCAGCGCCGCCCGAGCGGCACGAGGCGGTGCGGCTCGATCGAGCGCGTGCTCGACGCGCCCGTGGCATCCGTGTACTTCATCCGGATCCGCTCGGCGTCGCGGCAGCAGAGCGCGAGCCGGCCGAGCAGGTCGCTGTCGACGGATGGCGCGGGGCGCGCCCCGGACCCCGGCCCGAACGCGCCCGCCGGCGCCGCCACGGCCTGCAGCGCCTCGATCCGCCGCCGCAGCGCGGGCGGCAGTACCTGCTCGATCTTCGCGAGCGCGCTGAATGTGGTGTGCTCGGCGCCGCGCAGTCCGGCGGCGGCCTGCGAGCGGAGTCCTACCGCGATCGCGACCCCTTCGTCGTCGGTCAGGAGGAGCGGCGGCAGCCCGGTGCCCGCGGCCAGCCGGTACCCGCCGGCGACGCCCCGCGTCGACTCGATCGCGTACCCGAGTTCGCGCAGCCGCTCGACGTCGCGCCGCAGCGTGCGCTCGCTCACCCCGAGCCGGTCGACGAGCTCGCGCGCGGTCCAATGCCGGTGACTCTGCAGCAGGGAGAGGAGGTCGAGGGTGCGGCTGGTGGTGGCGGCCATGGTCCCGATTATTCTCCGATTCCGGTCGGAAACTGACCGGATGCAAACCCCATGATCAGCGCGCGCGGTCTGGCGCGCGAGCTGAGCCCGACTACAGCGAGAGGTGGAACCGGAGCGCGTCGTCGACCCGGCCGAGCACGGATTCCGGGCAGCGCCCGATGGTTCCGCGCACACGGGCGACCGAGATGGACCTCACCTGCGCCGCCTGCACCTTCGACGGCGCGGGCAGGCCCATCGCGGCGAGATCGTCGACACCCTCGACGAGGCACTCGAACGGAGCGAAGACCCGAGCCGTGTTCGACGTGACCGGCACGACCGTGACGACCCCCCGGCCGAGCCGGGTCGCCGTCGAGTTCGCGCCGTCGTTGCTCACCAGCACGCACGGGCGGGCCTTCGACGCCTCCGCCGGCAGGGCGGGATCGAGCGCCACCACGATGACGTCGCCGCGTCTCACCTCGCGAGCCCGTCGGCCGCGGTCGACTCCCAGGCCGCCGCATCGCCGGAGGACTCCCACTCGTCGAACGCCTCGGCGTACGCGTCGCCGGCAGCGAGTTCTCGGCCGAGACGGACGAGATCGTGGATCGCCGCGGAACGGTTGCCGTCGTACTGCACGGCGATCGCATCGATGAACTCGACGTCGGCAGGCGGAAGGCTCACGCTGAGCTTGGTCATACCTCGATGCTACTCGAGTACGACCTCGTCGCGATGGAGTATCGGGCCGGCCGGATGCGAGGCGGTCGGGACGACGCGCGGAACGCGCCATCCGCTCGTCTACGCTCGTGGGATGCCCACCGATGCGCACCCCGCCGACGCGCCCCTGCCCGCCGACGCACCCGAACAGGCCCCCGACCACGACGTCGTCATCGTCGGCGGAGGCCACAACGGCCTGACCGCCGCCGCCTACCTCGCTCGAGCGGGCAAGCGCGTGCTGCTGCTCGAGCGCGACGACCACCTCGGCGGCGCCGCGGTCTCGGCCGAGGCGTTCGACGGCGTCGACGCTCGCCTCAGCCGCTACTCGTACCTCGTGAGCCTGCTCCCGCAGCGGATCATCGACGACCTCGGGCTCGACGTCCGCCTGGTGCGCCGCCGGTTCTCCTCATACACGCCCGACCCCCGAGACCCGTCGCGCGGTCTGCTGATCGATGTCGAGGCGGATGCCGCGGCCGCCCGCGACGCGTTCGCCCGGGTCGGCGCGGAGGGAGACGCCGACGCGTGGGAGGCGTTCTACGCCGACACCGCCCGCGTCGCCGAGGCGCTCTTCCCGACCCTGACCGAGCCGCTGCCGACCCGCGCCGAGGCGCGCGCGCTCGTCGGCGACGATCGCGTGTGGGACGGCCTGGTCGAGCACCCGCTCGGCGAGACCATCGACGAGCGCTTCGCCGACGACCTCGTACGCGGCATCGTGGCGACGGACGGGCTGATCGGAACCTTCACCGACCTCGACGACCCGTCGCTCGACGCGAACCGCTGCTTCCTGTACCACGTGATCGGCGGCGGCACCGGCGACTGGGACGTGCCCGTCGGCGGCATGGGCGCCGTGTCGGGCGAGCTCGCCAGGGCCGCCCGCGAGGCCGGCGCGGAGCTGCGCACCGAGGCAGAGGTCGTCGCCATCGACGGCGAATCGGGCGTCGTGCGATGGCGCGAGGGCGGGGCCGAGCGGATGTCGCGGGCGCACGTCGTGCTCGCGAACGTCGCGCCGCTCGTGCTCGAACGGCTGGTCGCAGCATCCGTCGCCGACGGCGCCGGCCCCACGGCATCCGTCGCCCCCCGCGACGAACCCGCCGCCAGCCCCGGCTCCGACGAGGTCGCGCTCGACGACGCGGCCCGCCGCCGGCTCGCCCGCGCCGGCATGCCCGAGGGCGCCCAGGTGAAGGTCAACCTGCTGCTCACGCGCCTGCCTCGCCTCGCCGACGCCGAGGTCGCACCCGAGCAGGCCTTCGCGGGCACGTTCCACATCAACGAGCTCGAGTCGCAGCTCGAGTCCGCCTACCGCCGCGCCGCCGGCGGCGACCTGCCCGACCCGCTGCCCTGCGAGATCTACTGCCACACGCTGAGCGACCGGTCGATCCTCGGGCCCGAGCTCGCGGCATCCGAGGCCCAGACCCTCACCGTCTTCGGGCTGCACGCCCCCGATCGGCTGGTCGACGCGCACGGCAACGACGAGCTCCGCGACCGCCTGCGCGATGCCGTGCTCGCCTCGCTCGACTCGGTGCTCGCCGAGCCGATCGCCGACGTCATCGCGACGGATGCCGCCGGCCGGCCGTGCGTCGAGGTGAAGACGACGCGCGACCTCGAGGACGCGCTGCACATGCCTGGCGGCAACATCTTCCACGGCCCGCTGTCGTGGCCGTGGAGCGAGCCGGGCGCCGAGGCGACGACGCCCGCCGAACGCTGGGGCGTCGCGACCGCGCATCCGCGGGTCCTCGTCTGCGGCTCGGGCGCGGTGCGCGGCGGCGCGGTCAGCGGCATCGGCGGGCACAACGCCGCGATGGCCGTGCTCGAGGAGGAACTGCCCTGAGTGCAACGGCGACGCACGCTGCCGGGCGCCGCCGCGAGCTCGCGCGACCCCGAGGTCAGAAGACGAACAGCTGCCCGAGGATCATGATCGCGATCACGAACAGCGCCACGACGGCGCCGACGATGATGAGCGCGCGGCCCGACATCTTCGCGACGCCGTAGCCGACGAGGATCGGCAGCGCGACGAGCAGGAGCGTGACGACCCACCAGAACGCCTGGTAGCCGCCCTGCGTCGCCTCCGAGAGGCGCCCGCCGAAGAGCTGCTGCGTGCCCGGGTTGGTGGCGAAGGCGAACGCGGCGCTCAGCGGAACGGCGATCAGGGCGAGCACGATGATGCCGCTGAACCACCCCCACATGCCGCTGTGCCGGCCGGCGATCTGGAGCGACTGCTCGTCGTGCGACTTCTGCGAGGTTCCCCGAGTGCTCATGCGCGCCACTCTAGCCGTCTCGGAGCGGCCGGATTAGCCTGAGGGAAGGACGACATGCATGGGGGCGACGATGACCATCACTCGGGCGACCGGCCACTACGTTCACAAGGGCGACGGGCTCTACCTGCAGTTCGACCGGCTGTTCCATGCGCCCATCGAGGACGTCTGGTATTCACTGACGAATCCGACGGCGATGCTCGCGTGGATCGGCACGTACACGGGCAACCCGTCGACGGGCGCGGTCCGGTTCCGGATGTCGAGTGAAGACGCCGAGTGGCAGAACACCTCGATCCTCGAGTGCGACGCACCCCACGGCTTCCACGCCGACATCGGCGAGGGCGACGACGCCGTGCGCGTCTTCTGCCACCTCCGCGAGGCCGGCGGGATGACGACGCTCACGCTCGGCCAGCGTCTCCGCTCCCCCGCCGACGCGACCTCGATCGGGCCCGGATGGGACTACTTCCTCGACCGGCTCGCCGCCTCGCGTTCGGGTTCCGCGATGCCCGAGTGGAGCGCCTACGACCCGGGACTCGTCGACACGTACCGCTCGCTGCACGTCCCCGCCGCCGCGCAGGCGCCCGACACCGCGGGCGGTCGCTGACGACGGCACGGCCCCCGATGCTGCGTGCCGCGGGGGCACGCCCCTAGACTGACGCGCGTGAAGCCCATCGAACGGCGAGCCCGCGACCTCGAGACGACCCGCCAGCAGGCATCCGCGTCGGGCGGCTTGATGGGCCAGCGTCCGTTCGTCTGGGCCCTGCTCGCGACCGCGGGCGTGCTCGTCACGCTCGCCCTCGCCCTCGCGCTCATCAACCTGTCGAGCGTCGTGTTCTCGGTGTTCGCGGCGGTCTTCATCACCCTCGGGCTCGATCCGCTCGTGCGCTGGTTCCAGCGACGCGGCATGAAGCGCGGCTGGGCCATCCTCACCGTGATCATCCTGTTCATCCTCGTCATCGGCGGAATGCTCGGGGTCGTGCTGCCGATCGTCATCACGCAGGCGGCCGATTTCATCACCTCGCTGCCGCAGCTCTACGCCAACCTGCAGGAGCAGGACTGGTTCAAGCAGCTCTCCTCCGACTCCGACGGGGTGTTCGCGAACCTCTACTCCACGTTCGTCGACTTCATCACGAACCCCGCCACGTGGGCGACCGTCGGCGGCGGCGCGCTCAACGTCGGGTTCGCGATCATCGGCGGCATCTCGACGGCGTTCTTCATCTTCATCCTGACCATCTACTTCACCGCGACGCTCGACTCGTCGAAGGCGGCGATCTACACGCTGATCTCCGCGTCGCACCGCGAGCGCGTGGTCGACTACGCCGAGCGCATCATGCAGAACGTCGGTCGGTACCTCAGCGGCATGGTCGTCCTGGCGTTCTTCAACGCGGTCTACAGCCTCATCCTGCTCAGCATCGCGCAGGTGCCGTTCGCGCTCGTGATCTCGGTCGCGGCGTTCTTCATCACGCTCATCCCGATGATCGGTACCGTGCTGACCACCATCTTCATGACGGTGCTCGCGCTGTTCGTCTCCCCGACCGCTGCGCTCGTCGTCCTGATCGGCATGCTCATCTACATGCAGGTCGAGGCGTACATCCTGACCCCGCGCGTCATGAACCGGGCCGTGCAGGTGCCCGGGTCGATCGTGCTCATCGCGGCCCTCGCGGGCGGAACGCTCGCGGGCCTGCCCGGCGCGCTCGTCGCCATCCCGGTGGCCGCCGGCATCCTGCTCATCGTCAAGGAGGTCGTCGTGCCCTGGAAGGCGCGCAGCTAGCGGAGGCGCCTGCCCGCGGGCCGTTCGCCGAACCGGGGGCTCGTCAATGCCAGACGGATGGCGCCGCGGCGCGCGTCGGCGGCAGCGCGACATCCGCTCCCCACCGCTCGATCCATTCCGGCAGCTCGTCGTCGATCGGCGGCGTGCCGAACACCTCCAGCAGCTCCGACACGGGAACCGTGCCGCCCTCCTTGCGCAGGAACCGTGCGCGGATGAACGCACGCGCGTAGATCTCGGGCTCGCCCGAGGCATCCGGTCGCACCAGGCGGTGCTCGACGTACACCGCCCGCTCGTCGTAGCCGAGGAGGCGCGACTCGATCGTGAACCGCTGCCAGAGCTGCAGCGACTTGCGGAACGTGATCGTCTCGCTCGCGACGACCGGGTACCAGCCCTTCTCGCGCATGAGCCCGAAGACTCCGTTGCGCACGAGCATGTCGAACCGCGCGACATCCATGATCGAGAAGTACACGCCGTTGTTCATGTGCCGGTTCACGTCGAGGTCGGTCGGCAGCGTGATGAACCGGGTGCGTGCGATGTCGTAGTGCCCGAGCGTCGGCTTGCGGCGCGACAGGAACAGCATGTGCAGCAGGGTCCGGAACAGCATGTGCATAGTCCACGAGGATATGACCGATCCGGTGGTGGTTCGGCACACCTTGGCGGGCGGGCACAGTGCGGTGACGGATGCCGCGGCGCGGCGTTGTGCAGAGGCGCGAAGCCGTCGGCGCGACCTCGGCGCGACCTACGCGCCGTCGGCGTTGCCGCGCGGCGGCACGTGCCGCTCCTCCGGCCCCTCGTACACCGAGAGCGGACGGATGAGCGCGTTCGACGCGAGCTGCTCCATGACGTGCGCGGTCCACCCGGTCACGCGGCTCGCGACGAACAGCGGCGTGAACATCTCGGTGTCGAACCCCATGAGGTGGTACGTCGGGCCGGCCGGGTAGTCGAGGTTCGGCTCGATGCCCTTGCGCTCCTCCATCGCCTGCTCGAGCGCCGTGTAGAGCTCGAGCAGGTCGGGACGGTCGTAGTGCTCGACCATCCGCTCGAGGGCATCGCGCATGGTCGGCACCCTGGAGTCCCCGTGCTTGTACACGCGGTGCCCGAAGCCCATGATCTTGCGCTTGTCGGCCAGCGCGGCATCCAGCCATTCGACGGCGCGCTGCGCGCCGCCCTCGCCGGCGCCGATCTCGTCGAACGCGTGCATGACGGCCTCGTTGGCGCCGCCGTGCAGTGGGCCCTTGAGCGCGCCGATCGCCCCCGTGACCGCCGAGTACAGGTCGGAGAGCGTCGACGCGATGACCCGCGCGGTGAACGTCGAGGCGTTGAACGAGTGCTCGGCGTACAGGATCATCGACGTGTCGAACGCGTTGACGACCTCGAGTTCGGGCGTCTCGCCGAACGCCTGCCAGAGGAAGTTCGCCGAGTAGCCGAGGTCGTTGTTCGGTTCGACGAAGTCGAGCCCGCGGCGGCGGAGCTGGTCGTAGGTGACGATCGACGGCAGCTTCGCGAACAGCCGCACCGACTTCTCGAGGTTCGCCGCGTGCGAGTCGTCGGGCGTCTTCGGGTCGCTCGCGCCGATGACGCTGACGGCGGTGCGGACGACGTCCATCGGGTGGGCCGTGAGCGGCAGCTCGTCGACGATGCGCTTGGTCTCGTGGTCGAGGCCGCGGTGGCTGCGCTCGAGGTCCTCGAACGCGGCGAGCTCGTCGTCGTTCGGCAGTTCGCCGTACCAGAGCAGGTATGCGACCTCCTCGAAGGTGACGGATGCCGCGAGCTCCTGCACCGGGTAGCCGCGGTACAGCAGCGAGTTCGTCTCGGGGTTGACCTTCGAGATCGCGGTGACGTCGACGGGTACTCCGGCGAGCCCCTTGTAGATCTTCGGCGTCGCTGCTTGCGGGGTCTGCTCGCTCATCGTGCTCCTCGTGGGGCTCTTCGGACGGGCGGGTCGCCTCGTCGCGACCGCTCCCCCAGCCTACGGCCCGTCGGCCGCCTCGCGCTGCGGCTGCGGTTGTCGTCACGATCGGCGGGTTGCGCGCCCAGCCGACCCGCCGATCCTGACGACGACCTTCCGTCCTCCCCAGCCGTGCGCGTGCCCGAGCATCCCGTCGGCGTCCGGATTCCTGCGGGACCCGCCCCTCTGGCGACCAGCGTCGTCCGCATGACCGCGAAGCGCCCCCTCCCCGAACCGTTTCGGTCGGATCACGCGTTCACCGTGCGGGAGGCTTCGCGAGCCGGAGTGGGACGGAGTCGCCTTCGCGCCTCCGATCTCGTCGCGCCGACGTCCGGCGTGCGCATCGCTGCCGACGCCGAGGAACTCGCGCAGCACCGCGCCGTGCTCAGGGTGCTGCGGCCCGACGCGTTCCTGTGCGGCCGCTCCGCCGCGCAGCATCTTCGGCTGCCGATCCCGCCGCGACTGCGCGGAATCGTCGAGGTCGGCGTGCCCGACACGTCGAGGGCGCCACGTCGGCGCGGCGTGCTGGGGCGAGCCCTCCGGGTCGCGCCGGACGACGTCATCGACGACGGCGTCCGTGTGACGTCGACCGTGCGGACGTTCTGCGATCTCGCCCGCGATCTCTCGGTGCCCGAACTCGTCGCCGTGGCCGACGCCCTCGCGGCCCCGCACCCGGACCTCGCTGATGCGATCACGGCCTATCCGGACCATCGACTGCGGGCGAAGCTCATCGAGGCAGCTCGCCTGCGCGACATCGCGAGCGAGTCACCGAAGGAATCGGAACTGCGCGCGCTCGTATGCTTGGCCGGGCTGCCCGTGCCCACGTGCCAGAAGGTCGTCACGGATGACTCGGGGCGGTTCGTCGCACGAGTCGATCTCGCATTCGAGCGCTACGGCGAACTCCTCGAGTATCAGGGCGACCACCATCGGACCGACGTTCGCCAGTGGCGTCGCGACCGGACCCGAGAGGCCATCCTCGAGGCACTCGGTTTCCACGTGACGGAGATCACCCAGGCCGACCTGGTGCAACCTCGTCAGCTCGTCGAGCGCATCGCGGCCAACCTTCGCCGCCGTGGCTGGGCCGGGACAGTCCGGCTCTCGCGGTGGTTCCCACGGTGACGGGTTCAGCTGTCGTCAGGATCGGTGGGTGTCGGGCACCAACAACCCGCCGATCCTGACGACAATCGAACTCAGAAGAGGCCGGTCGGGATCTCCACGTGGGTCAGAGCGCCGGGGGCGGCCGTGATCGTGAGGCCGCCGAGCTCGTCGGGTCCGAGCTCCGGCAGGCGCTGCGCGAGCTCGAGGAAGCGATCGATCTCGGCGGGCTCGAGCACCGACTCGGCGAGCGTGCGGAACTTCTGCACGTACTGCTCGCGACCGAACGGCCGAGCACCCAGCGGGTGGGCGTCGGCGACGGCGATCTCGTCGACGATCTCGTTGCCGTCGCCGAGGCGGATGACCACGCGCCCGCCGAACGCCTTCTCGCCGATGTCGAGCGAGTGGTAGCGGCGCGTCCACTCCGGGTCCTCGACCGTCGAGACCTTGCGCCAGAGCGCGACCGTGTCGGGGCGGTGCGCCCGCTCTGCCGTGTACGAGTCCGCGTGGTGCCACGTGCCGTCCTGCAGGGCGACCGTGAAGATGTACGGGATCGAGTGGTCGAGCGTCTCGCGCGAGGCATCCGGGTCGTACTTCTGCGGGTCGTTCGCCCCGGTGCCGATGACGTTGTGCGTGTGGTGCGAGGTGTGGATCGTGATCGACTCGATGCGCTCCGGATCGTCGAGGATCAGCGGGTACTCATCGTGGAGCCTGCGCGCCAGGTCGATGAGCGCCTGCGCCTGGTACTCGGCCGAGTGCTCCTTCGTGTACGAGTCGAGGATGGCGCGCTTCGCCTCGCCCTGCTCGGGCAGCGGCACCTCGTAGGTCGCCTCGGGACCGCCGAGGAGCCAGGCGATCACCCCGTCCTCACCCTCGTAGATCGGCACGGGGCTGGTCTCGCCGCGCATCGCCCGGTCGACCGACTCGACCGCCATCTTGCCGGCGAACGCGGGCGCGTGCGCCTTCCACGTCGAGATCTCGCCCTTGCGCGACTGGCGGGTCGCGGTCGTCGTGTGGAGGGCCTGGCCGATGGCCTGGAAGATCGTCTCCTGGTCGAGGCCGAGGAGCGTGCCGATGCCGGCGGCGGCCGACGGGCCGAGGTGCGCGACGTGGTCGATCTTGTGCGCGTGCAGCGTGATGGCCTTCACCAGGTCGACCTGGATCTCGTACCCGGTCGCGATGCCGCGCACGACGTCGCGGCCCGTGAGCCCGCGCGATGCGGCGAGGTGCTGCGCCACGGCGACGATCGGCGGGATGTTGTCACCGGGGTGCGAGTAGTCGGCCGCGAGGAAGGTGTCGTGGAAGTCGAGCTCGCGAACGGCGACGCCGTTCGCCCATGCGGCCCATTCGGGCGAGGTCCGCCGCGCGGCATCCGCACCGAACACGGTGGCGCCGTCGCCGCCGATCGAGACCGGATGCGCGAGCGCCTGGCTGCGTGCGGCCACGACCGGCTTCCGGGCGAGGGATGCCGCGGCCACGGCGGCGTTGTCGATGACGCGGTTCACGACCATGTCGACGACCTCGTCGCCGACCTCGACGGGGTCGACCGCGACGCCCGCGAGCTGCCAGGCGAGCTGGCCCTCTCGTGCGAGGTTCTCGTCGCTCCGGTGGGTACGCAGGTGGTGGATCTTCACGTCGCTCACGCTATCGAACCGGGCCCCGTCGCGCCCGGTCTTGACGGCGGACTCCCGGCCGGGGCATGGGACGATGGAGGGGATGATCCCCACCGATACCGAGCGCGTCGGCGCACGCGCGATCGACGACATCCGGAACGACTTCCCGGCGTTCGCGATCTCGGGCGACGCGCGACCCACCGCGTACCTCGACTCGGCCGCGACGGCGCAACGCCCGACGGCCGTGCTCGACGCCGAGCGCGACTACCTCGTGCACGACCTCGCGGCCGTGCACCGCGGCGCGAGCGCCGCGACCGGACGGTCGACGACCCGCTTCGAGGAGGCGCGCGCCGACCTCGCCCGCTTCGTGGGCGCCGCCGACGACCGCGAGATCGTGTGGGCGCAGAACGCGACCGACGCGCTGAACATGGTCGCGCTCGGCATCGCCGACGCGAGCGCCGGCATCGGCGGGGCGGATGCCGCGCGCTTCGCGCTCCACGCCGGCGACGAGATCGTGCTGACCGAGGCCGAGCATCACGCGAACCTGCTGCCGTGGCAGCGCGTCGCCGAGCGCACCGGAGCCCGGCTGGTGCCCGTGCGCGTCGACGAGCACGGCTGCTGGTCGGTCGACGACCTCGTCGCCGTGCTCACGCCGCGTACGCGCGTCGTCGCGTTCGCCGAGATCTCCAACGTGACCGGCCTCATCGTGCCGGTCGCCGACGTCGTCGCGGCCGTGCGCGCTCGCGCGCCTCAGGCGTTCGTCGTGCTCGACGCCTGCCAGTCGGTGCCGCATCGCCCCGTCGACTTCGCGGGCTACGACGTCGACTTCGCCGCGTTCTCCGGCCACAAGATGCTCGGACCGAACGGCATCGGCGTGCTCTACGGTCGCGCCGAGCTCCTCGATGCACTGCCGCCGGCCCGCACGGGCGGCTCGACCATCACACGCGTCACCTTCGACACGGCGTCGTTCCTCCCGGCCCCGCAGCGCTTCGAGGCGGGCACGCAGCCCGTGTCGCAGGCGATCGGCCTGGCCGCCGCCGTCCGCTACCTCGAGGACATGGGCATGGAGGCCGTCGCGGCGCACGAGGACGCGTTCGCCGAGCGCGTCGTCGAGGGCGTCGCCGCGATCCCGGGCGTGCGCATCGTCGGGCCGCAACGCGGGCACGCACGAGCGGGCCTCGTGAGCGTCGCGGTCGACGGCGTGCACTCGCACGACGTCGGCCAGTTCCTCGACGACGCCGGGCTCGTGGTACGCGTCGGCCACCACTGCGCGCAGCCCCTGCACCGCGCGCTCGGCCTCACCTCCACGACGCGGGCGAGCGCGCACGTGTACACGACCGCGGAGGAGGCCGACCGGTTCGTCGCCGCGCTCGGCGAGGTCCGCGCCTTCTTCGGACTGGGAGCCGCGTGATGGCCAACCTCGACGGCCTCTACCAGGAGATCATCCTCGACCACGCTCGCGCCCGGCACGGCGACGGGCCACTCGAGGGCGCCGACGCCGAGCACCACGAGTACAACCCGACGTGCGGCGACGAGATCACGCTGCGGGTGAAGCTCGACGCCGCGCACGAGCGCATCGACGCGGTCGCCTGGCAGGGCGACGGATGCAGCATCTCGATGGCCTCGGCGTCGGTGCTCACCGACCTCGTGGCCGGACGACCGGTCGACGAGGCGCTCGGGCTCGCGGAGGAGTTCCGCGCGATGCTGCGCTCGAAGGGCGAGGGCGTGCCCGACGAGGACGTGCTCGGCGATGCGATCGCGTTCCACGGCGTCTCGAAGTACGTCATGCGCATCAAGTGCGCGATGCTCTCGTGGGTCGCGCTCGAGGCGGCGGTCGCGAAGGCGCGCTGAGGTCTCGATACGGGCGCTGCGCGTCCTACTCGACCACCGGGCGGGCGCTGCGCGTCCTACTCGACCACCGGGGGGGGCGCGTCCTACTCGACCACCGGGCCTACGGCCAGACGGGGTCGTGCAGCTGCTCCTCGAGCACGCGCGCGGGCAGCCCCGGCTGCACGTCGTCGAGCGTCGGCGGATCCCACTTGGGCGAGCGGTCCTTGTCGATGACCTGCGCCCGGATGCCCTCGTGCAGGTCGTGCTGGCCGATGAACCACGACACGGCGCGGAACTCCTGCTCGAGCGCGTCCTCGAGGCTCGGCAGCGTGCGAGCCCGTCGCACGGCCTCGAGGGTGATCGCGAGGGCCGTGGGCGAGAGCGTCTCGAGTTCGTCGGCGGCGGCCGCCGCGTAGGCGTGCGCGGGCTGGTCGGCCGGGTGCGCGGACCCGTCACCCGCTCCCGGCGCGCCCCACGCGGCATCCGCTCGCCCGTCGGCGAACGCCCGCAAGCGGTCGATGATCTCGTGCACGGTCGGCGCGGCGAAGCACGCGTCGACCCACGGCCGTGCCGCGGCGAGCGCGGACGGCCCGGGCGTCTCGTCGAAGAGCATCACGATCTCGGACGGCGTGCCGGGGTCGGCCCGTTCCTCGAGGGCCTGCAGCAGGTGCGGGATGCTCGCGCTCGGCACGAACGCGTCGGCGAAGCCGACGTGCATGGCGTCGGCGGCGTCCATGGTGCGCGCGTTCAGTGCGAGGTGCGTGCCGAGCTCGCCGGGCGCGCGACCCAGCAGCCAGGTTCCGCCGACGTCGGGCGTGAAGCCGATGCGGGTCTCGGGCATGGCGACGCGTGAACGCTCGGTGACGATGCGGATCGACGCGTGCCCGGCGAGCCCGATGCCGCCGCCCATCGTGATGCCGTCCATGATCGCGACGACGGGCTTCGGGTAGCGCGCGATCGCGGCATTCAACCGGTACTCGTCGCGGAAGAAGCGCAGGGCCTCGGCGACGTGCCCGCCGGTGGCGTACAGGTAGAGCTCGCGGATGTCGCCGCCCGCGCAGAACCCGCGCTCGCCGGCGCCGTCGAGCACGACCATCGAGACCTCGGGGTCGTGGCGCCACGCGTCGAAGACGGCGGTGAGCGCGCGGATCATCTCGTAGCTCAGCGCGTTCAGCGCCTGGGGCCGCTCGAGCGTCAGGTGGCCGACGCCGTCGGCGACGCTCGCGGAGATGTGCTCGCTCACGGTGCAACGGTAGCGGCATCCCCTCGCGCCGCGTAGCGTCGGTCGGAGGAGGGACCATGATCGAATCCGCATTCCCGATCGTCGAGGTGCCCGACATGGCGGCCGCGCTGCGGTTCTACCGCGACGGCCTCGGCGCGACCGTGACCTACCGGTATCCGCCGGAGGGCGAGCCGCTCTTCGCGACCCTGCAGGCCGGGTCGTCGCAGGTCGGCCTGGGGCTCGCCGACGGGGCGACGGCCGGAGAGGGCGCCGGCATCCTGCTGTGGTTTTACGTCGACGACGTCGACGCCGTGACGGCCTCCCTCGCCGAGGCCGGGTTCCTCGTGATCGAGGAGCCGGCGGACAGCGAGTGGGGCGAGCGGGTGTCGCTGGTGACCGACCCGTTCGGCACTCGCGTGCGACTGGGCCAGCCGATCGCGCCGCCGCCCGACGAGGAGTAGCCGGGCGGGCGTAGGATCCCGACGTGGTCCCCGCATCCAACCTCTGGGCGTTCGTGCTGGCCTCGGTGGTGCTCATCGTCATCCCGGGGCCGAGCGTGCTGTTCGTCATCGGCCGATCGCTCGCGCTCGGTCGAATGGGCGGACTGCTCAGCGTGGTCGGCAACGCGGCCGGCATGCTGCCGCTCGTCGCCGCCGTCGCGCTCGGCGTGGGCACGGTCGTCGCCCAGTCGGTCGCGCTGTTCACGTCGATCAAGATCGCGGGCGCCCTCTACCTCGTGTACCTCGGCGTGCAGGCGATCAGGCACCGAGCGGATGCCGCGGACGCCGTCACGCGTCAGGTCGCGCCCCGCTCCCCGTGGCGCCTCCTCGGCGAGGGGTTCGTCGTCGGCGTCACGAACCCGAAGACGATCGCGTTCTTCGTCGCCGTGCTGCCGCAGTTCGTCGACTTCCACGCGGGCGCGATTCCGCTGCAGATGGCGATGCTCGGCACCGCGTTCGTGGTGCTCGCGCTCGCGTGCGATTCGGTCTGGGCGCTCGCGGCCGGTACGGCGCGCGACTGGTTCGCGCGCTCGCCGCGCCGGGCGTCGCACCTCGCCGCGTCGGGCGGCGTCATGATGATCGGTCTCGGCGGAGTGCTGGCGCTCTCGGGGAACAAGCACTAGAACGGTCGATGGGAGAGGCCGGCACCGGGGATCGGAGGAGCCATGGCCAAGGCGAAGCAGTGGAGCGACCTCAGTCGGGGTCAGCAGGTCAGGGGCATCGTCACGGGGGTGATCCAGCTCGCGCTCGCGACGGCGGCGTGGACCGACCTGGCCAAGCGCGACGCGGACGACGTGAACGGGCGGAAGTGGATCTGGGCGATCGTCATCGCCGTGAACTTCATCGGCCCGATCTCGTACTTCCTGTTCGGGCGCCGGGTCGACTGACGCGGCGCGGCCGCGGCGTCGCACCCGCGCGGGGCGCGCGCACGTCCGCCCGGTTCAGTCGCGGTTGACCGTGCCGGTCAGGATGCCGCGCGCGAGCGCGTGCGCGAAGCAGCGGATGCCGAGCACCGCGGGCGTCGACGCCGGGTCGAGTTCGAGGCTCGGCACGTCGAGCGCGTGCACGACGAACACGTAGCGGTGCTCGCCCGTGCCGCGTGGCGGGGCTGCGCCGCCGAAGCCGCGCTCGCCGTCCTCGTTGGCGAGCATCATGGCTCCGTCGGGCAGCGGCGGCCCGCCGGGCGCGCCGACGCCCGCGTCGAGGCTCGTCGTCTCGAGCGGCAGGTTGAGTACGGCCCAGTGCCACCAGCCGGAGCCGGTGGGCGCGTCGATGTCGAGGCAGGTGACCGCGAAGCCGCGCGTGCGCTCGGGGAACCCGCTCCACGACAGCTGCGGCGAGCGGTCGACGCCCCCGGCGGCGTGGCTCCACTGCGGCCGTGCGAGCGGGCCGCCGTCGTCGAAGTCGGTGCTGGTGACGGTGAAGGAGCCGACGGGCCTGAGCCGCTGCAACGCTCCGTAGGGGTCCACGTCGAGCATCGGCGATCCTCCTCGTTCGGAAAGGTCGGCGTCGCGGCCAGCATACGCGGGGCGTCCGCACGCCGGCCCGCGCCACCCCGACCAGCCCAGGGGGTCGGTTCGCGCCATCCGCGTCGTTCCCGTGGGAGAACGGTGTCGCAGGGCGACCCCGAAGCCGTCGCGGCATCCGCCCAGCCTGCGCCCCTAGGATCTCGGGGTGCCGACGCCCAAGATCCTGCTGTTCTACGCCTTCACGCCGCTCGCCGACCCCGACGCGATCCGGCTGTGGCAGCGCGACCTCGCCGAGTCGCTCGGGCTCCGCGGTCGCGTGCTCGTCTCGAAGGACGGCCTGAACGGCACGCTCGGCGGCGAGATGGCGGCGCTGAAACGGTACGTGCGGAAGACGAAGGAATACGCGGGCTTCCGGGGCCTCGACGTGAAGTGGAGCGAGGGCACCGGGCTCGACGAGCACGGCCGAAGCGTCGACTTCCCGAAGCTCAGCGTCAAGGTGCGCGACGAGATCGTCTCGTTCGGCGCCCCCGGCGAGCTGCGCGTCGACGAGTCGGGCGTGGTCGGCGGCGGCACCCGCCTCTCCCCCGAGGCGTTGCACGAGCTCGTCGAGGATCGCGGCGACGAGGTCGTGTTCTTCGACGGCCGCAACGCGGTCGAGGCCGCCATCGGCCGGTTCCGCGGCGCGATCGTTCCGCCGACCGAGACCACTCGAGACTTCGTCGGGCTGCTCGACTCGGGCGCGTACGACCACCTGAAGGGGCGGCCGGTCGTGACGTACTGCACGGGCGGCATCCGCTGCGAGGTGCTCTCGAGCCTCATGGCGAACCGCGGCTTCGGCGAGGTGTACCAGCTCGAGGGCGGCATCGTCCGCTACGGCGAGCGCTTCGGCGACGACGGCCTGTGGGAGGGCTCGCTCTACGTCTTCGATGGCCGCGGGTCGGTCGACTTCAGCGACCACGCCGCCGTCGTCGGCGTCTGCGAGGGCTGCGGTGCGGCCACGAACCGCACCGTGAACTGCACGGATGCCGCGTGCCGCACGCAGCTCGTGCGCTGCAAGTCGTGCACGCCGGCGCGCTGCGTCGAGCACGCGGCATCCGTCGCCTGATCGTCACGCCCGCGCGTCGGCTCCTGCCGACACCCGGCCGTCCGCACCCTCGGCCCCGCCCCGGCGCGTTCGGCGCCGACGAGGCTGACGCGCGAAGTCGCGCGCCGCGCGACTCGAGAGGGCGAGCAGCACGAGGATGTCGAGCGCCACGGTCACGAGCGTGGTGCGGATCGTGATCTCGACGTCGCCGGTGAACGAGTCGAGCGCGGCGACGGAGATGTTCGCCGTCGAGATCACCATGACGACGATGCGCGACAGGTTGCCGCCGAACCAGATGCGCACGGCGAGCAGGACCTGGACCGCGATGACCACGCCGAGCGCGACCAGGGCGAAGATCCGCGCACCCTGCGATGCGGCCGCCGCGTCGGCGCTCGCCGTCGGATCGAACCCGGCATCGGCGAGCACGTCGTTCCACTGCGCCGCCAGGCTGACGAGCCAGACGACTCCGGCGAGCGCACGGAGGACGACGACGACCGCACCGAACGAGGTGGCGCTCGGCCGGGCCATCCGCTCGGGGACGGGCCTGCGTTCGGCGAGCCGCAGCGGCGACTCGAACGCCGTGCGCTTGGGGACCTCGACGGGCGCCGGCGCGCTCGCGCTCGCCGGCCTCGGCAGCGGGGATCCGGCCGGGTCCGACCGGGTCGCCCGGGCGGAGTCGGAAACGGATGATCCGCCCCCGACCACGACCACGGGCAGGTCCCCGTCGGTCCGGATGGTGTCGCCGCCCCCGTTGCGCGAGTGGTACCCCGTGGAGAAGTCGCGGAGCACGTCGACGCGGACGGTCGGATCGGCCGCGACCAGCGTCGACACGATGTGGTCGCGCTCGACGTCGATGTCGGCGTCGATCTTGTGGGTGACCTGCAACGTGAACAGCGAGAACCCGACCGACCGATCGAAGGTCCCGGCCGCGAGCCACCCGACGCGCGTGCCGCCGGGGAGCAGCCAGCCGTCGGGCGTGCGCCAGAAGCGCACGTGGTGGCGCTTCGCGGGGTTGCCGGCGACCTCCTGCTGGTAGGCGAAGTCCTGCATGCGGCCGAAGAGGAAGAGCGGGCTCACGGGCGCCTCGTCGTAGCTGCGCCGACAGATGGTGGATCTCACGATGCGCAGGCTCGTCGCGAGCGTGACCTCGTCGGCCCGCGTCCATCCGGCCGCGCTCATGGCCTCGTGGAGGGCCGCCTCTGTTCCGTCGAACGCGAGGTTCACGGGGTCGCCGAGGAGGCCGTCGCTCGTGCGCGTGCGCCCGATGAAGTAGTCGGGCACGTAGATGGTGGTCAGGATGCGGTGGAGGCGCGGTAGCACCAGGTATGCGAGCACGACCCAGAAGGCGACGAAGAACACGATGCCGGCCCAGCCGAACCCGAACGTCTCGGTGAGCAGGAGCCATGAGAGCCACACGGCCGCGAGTCCGGCGAAGACGAAGAAGAACCCGTCGAGCAGGCTCCGGAACGACGTGCGCGCGGGCAGCTCCGGTGCCGGCCGCTCGTCGACCGAGTCATGGAGCGCCGATCCCGCGGCTCGCATGCCTCGATGCTAGCCCGGTGGGACCGCGACGAGCCCGGCCGACGGGCCCGCCGCTCAGGCGGGGCGGAACCCGGAGGTCTCGGGCGGCGGCGCGTGGCGGATCATGAGGTGGCGCGTGACCGAGTAGTCGAGCAACGGCTCGAGCGACATGTCCTTGCCGAAGCCTGAGCCCTTGACCCCGCCGTGCGGGGCCTCGGAGGCGATCGGCAGGTGGTCGTTCACCCACGTCACGCCGACGTCGAGCGACTGGCTGACGCGCATCGCGCGCGCGACATCCGACGTCCAGACCGACGAGGCGAGCCCGTAGGCGCTGTCGTTCGCGAGTCGGATGCCATCGGCCTCGCCGTCGAACGGCAGCGCGACGAGCACGGGCCCGAACACCTCGCCCTGCACGATCTCCGAGGACTGCGCCGCGCCCACCAGGAGGGTCGGCGCGTAGTAGGAACCGGTGCGGTCGATCGCGTGGCCGCCGACCAGCGCCTCCGCGCCCTCGGCGACGGCCCGCGAGACGAACCCGTCGACGCGGTCGCGGTGCCCGCGCGAGATGAGCGGTCCGATGTGCGTGCCGGCGTCCATCGGGTCGCCCGCGACGACGCCCGAGAGGGCCTGCCGCAGCGCGGCGACGCCGTCGTCGAACACCGAGCGCTCGAGGTAGACGCGGGTGGCGGCCGTGCAGTCCTGGCCGGTGTTGTAGGTCGCGCCGAGCGCGACCGCCTGCGCCATCGCACCGAGGTCGGCGTCGGAGAAGACGATGACGGGCGCCTTGCCGCCGAGTTCGAGGTGCACGCGCTTGACGCCCTCGACCGCGCCGCGCATCACGGCCTTGCCCGTCTGGGTCGAACCCGTGACGCTCACCATGTCGACCTCGCGGTGCGCGACGAGCGCCTGTCCGACCTCGGCACCGCCGGTCACGACGTCGAACAGGCCCGCGGGCAGCCCGGCCTCGACCGCGAGCTCTGCCAGTCGCAGCGTGGTGCGCGGCGTCGCGGGAGCGGGCTTCACGATCACCGCGTTGCCCGCGGCGAGCGCAGGCCCGGCCTTCCAGATCGCCATGATGAGCGGGAAGTTCCACGGCGTGATGCCCGCGACGACGCCGACCGGCCGGCGCGTGAGGATCGAGGTGTAGCCGTTCGAGAACGACCCGGCGCCGGTGCCGTCGAGGGAGCGCGCGGCGCCCGCGAAGAACCGCAGGTTGTCGACGGCGAAGGGCAGCTCGCCGTCGAAGGCGGTCGTCCACGGCTTGCCCGAGTCCTCGACCTCGAGCCTCGCGAGGTGCTCGGCGTCGGCCTCGATCGCGTCGGCGAGGCGGAGCAGCGCGAGCGAGCGCTCCCCCGGCGTCTTCGCGGCCCAGTCGGGCTGCGCCGCGCGGGCCGCAGCGGCGGCCTCGTCGACGTCGGCGAGCCCCGACTCGCGGTAGGCCGCGACCTCCTCCTCGCTCGCGGGGTTCACGATGACGGCGTCGCCGCCCGTGCCGGCGCGGTACTCGCCGATGAAGGTGCCCGTGGTGGTCATGTGGTGGTGCCTTTCAGGAGTTGAAGCCGAGGCCGAAGCGGTCGAGCGTGCGCAGCCACAGGTTGCGACGGCCCTCGTGCGCGTCGGCCGCGAGGATGCTGCGGCGCGTGTACTGGATGATCGGGTTGCGGAACGGCTCGGGCGGGACGGGGAACGGCCGGCGGCGCACGATGTCGTAGCGCAGGCGCGACGTGGGCTCGCCCGCGAGGAGGTCGAGGGCGACATCCGCACTGAACCGAGAGGCGCCGACCCCGAGGCCGGTGTGGCCGACCGCATAGGCGACGCGCCCGCCGCGGGCCGTGCCGTAGGCGGCGGTGAATCGGGTCGTCGAGTCGATCGGTCCCGCCCAGCGGTGCGTGAATCGAACGCCCTCGAGCTGCGGGAACGTCGCGACGAAGTGCCGTGCGAGCAACGCGTGCGAGCCGCCCTGCTGCTCGTACGCCGCATCGACGCGGCCGCCGCGGTGGTAGACCGCGTCCCAGCCGCCGAACAGGATCCGGCCGTCGGCGGTGGGCCGGTAGTAGTGGAACTGGTTGCCCGCGTCGGTGAGCCCCTGGCCCTCGGCCCAGCCGATCGACTCGCGCTGCGCGGCGCTGAGCGGCTCGGTCATCAGCACGTGATCGTAGAGCGGCATGATGTACGACCCGAGGCGCCGAAGCGGCGCGGGGTACGCGGCGGTCGCGACGACCGCGGCGCGCGCGAGCACCTCGCCCCGGTCGGTGCGCACGCGCACGCCGGAGCCGGCCCGGTCGATGCCGGTCGCACGCGACCCGTCGTGGATCCGCACGCCGCGCCGCTCGAGCTCGGCCGCCATGCCCCACGCGAGCTTCGCCGGGTCGATGAGCACCGTGCCCGTCCGGTCGCGGAGCCCGGCGAGGTAGGTCGGGGAGTGGACGTCGGCCTGCACCTCGTCGCGCGACTGCAGCTCGAGCGCGACGCCGTGCCGCTCGCCGAGCTCGGCCGCCTCGCGGAGGCCCGCGACCTGCCAGTCCTCGACCGCCAGCGTCGTCTTGCCGACCCGCCGC
This sequence comes from Agromyces sp. GXQ0307, assembly GCF_044769845.1. NCBI lineage: Bacteria > Bacillati > Actinomycetota > Actinomycetes > Micrococcales > Microbacteriaceae > Agromyces > Agromyces sp. GXQ0307. Next base: position 174,721 of record NZ_JBIZVY010000004.1, read on the forward strand.
AGGTCGCAGTCGATGCCGGCCGCCTCGATCGTCGCGACGAGGTCGGCGAGGTTCCGCTCGCCCTCCTCGTGCAGCGCGCCGACCTGGTCGGGCCACACCATGGTGCCGTGGGCGAGCCCGTGCGTCAGGGACGAGGCGACGAATCCGCCGTTGCGGCCGCTGGCCCCGTACCCGACGCGCTCGGCTTCCAGCACCACGACGGATGCCGCGTCACCGCGCTCGAGCGCCCGCCATGCCGCCCACAGGCCGGTGAACCCGGCGCCGATGACGACGAGGTCGGCCTCCTGGCGTCCGGCCAGTGCCGACCGCAGGGCCGGCGCCTCGGGACGGTCGGTCCAGTAGGGCCGCGGCGCGGCGTCCGAGATCGCCGCGGCCGCGGCATCCGTCATCGAACCGCTCACTCGGCCCCCGCGGCACCCAAGCCGACGCCGGCCCCGACCGGGAGCCCGACGCCCGCGATGATCTCGGCGGCCTTCACGACACCGTGGCGGGAGCGGATGGCGGCACCGGCGGCGTCGGAGCGGGCGCGGAGCGCGTCGTCGGCGAGGAGCTCGGTGACGGCCCGACGGAGTTCGTCTGGCGTGAAGCCGTAGGTGTCGAGGCGGCGTCCGTAGCCCCGCTCGTCGACCCGCTGCGCGTTGTCGTACTGGTCCCAGAAGAGCGGCAGCAGGATCATCGGCTTGCCGAAGTGCATGGCCTCGGTCGTGGTGTTGTTGCCGCCGTGCGTGATCACGAGGTCGGCGAGCGGCAGCAGTTTCGTCTGCGGCAGGAACTCGGCGCCCCACATGTTGTCGGCGAGCTCGAACTCGTCGTGCAGCGGGCCCTTCGAGACGATGACGTTCACGGGCAGTTCGGCGAGCGCGTCGATCACGCGCTTCATCAGGTCGACGTCGGCCGAACCGAGCGAGCCGAGGCTGAAGTAGACCAGCGGCCGGCTGCCGTCGGTGAACGACGCGGGCAGGTCGCCCGGCGCCTGCTCGGTCTCGCGGACCGACGAGTCGAGGCGGTGCCACGTCTCGTCGAGCGGGCGCACGTCGGTGTAGTCGAGCTCTTCGGGATACACGTAGAGGTTCGCGTCGCCCGTGTGGATGAACTCGAGGTCGGGCAGCGGCGGCGCGCCCTGCTCCTGCACCCACGCGTCGAACGACGTCCAGAGCGGCCGGTGCGTGCGCTCGTACTCCGCGCGGAACGCGGCCCAGCCCTCGCGGTCGTCCTCACCGAGCCCCGAGAAGACCGGCGCGATGTCGTCGCCGGGGATCTCGAGCGGGTTGCAGCTCACGATGCGCACGAACGGGACGCCCGCGGTGACGAGCGCCGGGAAGGCGAGCACGTTGTCCTCGACGATCACGTCAGGGCGCACGCGGGCGATGATCGCCTTCAGCTGCGGCTCGCAGTACTTCGCGCCGTTCACGAGCTCCTCCCAGATGGGGAGCGTGACCGTCTCAAGCTGCTCGGCGGTCGTCTTCCGGAACTCCGGGGCGACCTCCTTGATGTAGTCCTTCCAGAACTGGCCGGCGTCCTGTTCGACCTCCTCGCCGTCGACCGGCTCGGGCGCGGGTGCCAGGTCGACGAGGTCCTCCTCGAAGCCGAGCGCGGTGAGCTTGCCCTCCCACGACCGCTCGGCGGCGAAGACTACGCGGTGGCCCTGCTTCAGCAGCTCGTTGGCGATCCCGACGCAGTTGTTAGTCGGGCCGTAGGCACTCTCGGGCATGAAGAGGAAGGTGCGGCGAGCGTCGGTCATGGCGACTCCGTTCATCGATTCTTTGCAGCAGGTTATAGAGAATTCAGCACGCTCGAAACCCTGTTTCACACGGTCGATACGGGCTAACATTGCGTGGCAGTGCAGACAATCTGTCCGCTCGGGAGGGAGCACCATGGCGAGGCCCAAGCGGCAGGAGGAGCGTCGCAGCCAGCTGGTGGCGGCGGCGCAGCGCGCGATCGCGGCGCACGGCCCCGACGGGGCGCGGCTCAACCGCGTGGCCGAAGAGGCGGGGCTCACGTCCGGCGCGGTGCTCTACTACTACCCCGACATCGACGAGCTCATGTTCGAGGCGAACCGTGCCGGCATGGAACGCTTCTACGAGGGGCGCGTCCGCATGCTCGAGAGCCTGCCCGACGACCCGGTCGTGCGCCTCGTCGCCCTCATCGACTCCGGCCTGCCGAGCGGCTCCGACGACACCGAGGTGCGCCTGCTCTGCGAGCTCGGCGGATCGGCCGGCCGCAACCCGCTCATGGCCTCGCTGCTCACCACGCTCTACGACCGCCAGGTCGGCATGTACCAGGTCGTGCTCGAGCAGGGCGCGGCGCGCGGCCTCTTCGCCCTCGCGCAGCCGACGCTCGTGATCGCGCGGAACCTCGTCGCCCTGGAGGACGCGTACGGCTATCGCATCGTCGCCAAGCACCCGACGCTCGACCGCGCCGCGGCGGCCGAGCTCCTGCGCGAGTACGCGCGCCTGGCGACGGGTCACGCGCTGACGTCCTGAGGCTCCGCGGCATCCGTCACCGGGATCGCGGTCGTCGGGATCGTCGTCCCGAACGACGGCGGCTGCGACGGGTCGCGCGGCACGGCCGTCGCCCGCCCGAACGTCACGCCGACCTCGGCGTCGCGCGCGAGGCGCGTCGCACCGTGCACGCTCGCGAGGATCGGCGCAGGCAGACCCGGCACCTCGACCGAGATCGTCGAGGCGCCGCCGAGGAAGTACGTGTCGACGACCGTGCCGCGCAGGCCTCCGGAGACGTCGGCGCCGACCTTGACGTCCTCCGGACGCACAACGGCGGTCGCGGGCGACCCGGCGGTGAGCGCGTGCGACGCGCGCACGAGCCCCATCCCGGGAACGGCCACGCCGTCGGCGGTCGCGTCGCCGTCGAGGAGGTTCGCGGTGCCGATGAACGCGGCCACGAACCGCGACACGGGCTCGGCGTAGAGCTCCTGCGGGGTCGCGAGCTGCTCGAGGCGACCCTCGTTGAGCACCGCGATGCGGTCGGCCATCGACATGGCCTCCTCCTGGTCGTGCGTCACGACGACGAAGGTGAGTCCGACCTCGTGCTGGAGGCGCTTGAGCTCGAGCTGCATCGAGGCGCGGACCTGGCGGTCGAGCGCCGAGAGCGGCTCGTCGAGCAGCAGCAGCTTCGGCCGCTTGATGATCGCGCGAGCCAGCGCGACGCGTTGCCGCTGCCCGCCCGAGAGTTGCGACGGCCGGCGCTTGGCGAGATGCCCGAGCCGGACGACCTCCATGACCTCTCCGACACGCGTGCGGATCTCGGCACGGCTGACGCCCTCGGCCTCGAGCCCGTACGCGATGTTCTTCTCGACCGAGAGGTGCGGGAACAGCGCGTAGCTCTGGAACATCATGTTCACCGGCCGCTTGTGGGCGGGCAGGCCCAGCAGGTCGAGCCCGTCGACCGTGATCCGTCCGGCGGCGGGCGTCTCGAAACCGGCGATCGAGCGCAGCAGGGTCGTCTTGCCGCAACCGGACGGGCCGAGCAGCGCGAAGAACTCGTTGTGCGCGATGTCGAGCGAGATGTCGTGCAGGGCGACGGTGTCGCCGTACACGGCGCGGACGCCGTCGACGCGGAGCAGGGGTTCGGCGGTCGGTTCGGCGTTCATCGGGTGGTTCCTGTCAGTCGGGTGAGGCGCTGCGCCGAGATCACCGCGACGATGCTCACGAGCAGCAGGAGGGTGGCGAGGGCGTTCACCTCGGGCGTGACGCCGAAGCGCACCATGGAGTAGATGACGATCGGCAGGGTCGGCTGCGTCGGAGCGGTCGTGAAGAACGCGATGACGAACTCGTCGAGCGAGAGCGTGAAGGCGAGGAGCGCGCCCGCGAGGATGCCCGGCGCGAGTTGGGGCAGCGTGATCCGGAGGAACGTCTTCGCGGGACCCATGCCGAGGTCGCGCGAGGCCTCCTCGAGGCTGGGGTCGAGGTTCGCCATCCGCGCGAGCACGATCGCCGTGACGAACGCCGTCGCGAAGACCCCGTGCGCGAGGATCACCGAGTGCAGCCCGAGCGTGACGCTCAGCAGGGAGAAGAACGTGAGCAGCCCGATGCCGAGCAGCAGGTCGGGCAGGATCGCGGGCGCGATCGCGAACGCCCGGATGAGCCCCCCGCGCGTGTAGTGGTGGATGCCGTAGGCGAGCAGCGTGCCGAGCACGGTCGCGATGAGCGTCGCCCCGGTCGCCACGATGAGCGTGTTCACGAGCCCCTGCATCATGGCCGCGTCGGCGAAGAGCTCGGGGTACCAGCGCAGCGAGAAGCCGGTCCAGACGAACAGGTTGCGCGACTCGTTGAAGCTCATCACGACGACGACGAGGATCGGCAGGTAGAGGAAGACGTACCCGAGCCAGAGGGGCACGAGGATGCCGCGGGGCCGGCCGCGGCGCGCCGGTCGCGTGCGCGGCGCGCCCGTGCCATCCGTCCTCGCGGGTGCGGTCGCGTCAGCCATGTCGCGGCCCTTCGTTCAGGCGCCGCGTCACCGCGGCCTGGACCACGATGACGACGATGAGCAGCATCGTGAGCACCAGCGCGAGCGTCGCACCGAAGGGCCAGTCGCGGGCTTCGAAGAACTGGTCGCGCACGAGGTTGCCGATCATGATCGTCTTGCCGCCGCCGATGAGCTCGGGGATCACGAAGTTCGACATCGCGGGCACGAACACGAAGATGCACCCCGTCAGCGCGCCCGGGAGCGAGAGCGGCAGCGTGACGGTGCGGAACGCGCGCCACGGCGAGGCGCCGAGGTTCGTGGCGGCCTCGCGGAGCGCGGGGTCGAGCTGCTGCAGCGACGCGTAGAGCGGCAGCACCATGAGCGGGAGGTACATGTAGAGGAGTCCGACGACGATGGCCTGCGGCGTGTAGAGCATCGCGATCGGGTCGTCCGTCAGACCGAGCGCCTGGAGCCACTGGTTGACGAAGCCCGCGTTGTTGAGCAGCAGGATCCACGCGTAGGTGCGGATCAGGAAGTTCGTCCAGAACGGCAGGACCACCGCGATGAGCGCGATCGTGCGCCACTTCGGCGAGAGCCCGGCGATGGCGTACGCCATCGGGTAGCCGATGAGCAGGGCGAGCAGCGTGACGACGAGCGCGAGGCCGATCGACTGCAGGATGACGCCGACGTAGAGCGGTTCTGCGAGCTTGGCCCAGTTGTCGAGCGTGAACTCGAACACGAGGCCGCCGAAGCGGCCGCGACGGAAGAAGGTGTAGAACGCCAGCAGCCCGACCGGGATCGCCATGAAGACGATGAGGAAGAGCAGGCCGGGCGCGAGGAACGGTGCGGCGGCGAGCCCCCGCCGGGCGCGCTGGGCGCGCACGGCGGGGGTCGCCTGGTCGGTCGTGGTGGTCACGGCGCTCCGGCTCAGTTGGTGGCGAGGACCTCGGCGTTCAGGTCGACGTACTTCAGCGAGTCCTCGCCGAGGTCGACGATCACCTCCTGCTCGAAGAGCTCGTCGACCGTGATGCCGAGCGTCGGGTACGACTCGACGAGCGCCGGGTCGAGCGCCTCCATGGCGACCTGGTTCGGCACCTTGTAGAGGATGTTCTCGGCGACCCAGGTCTGCACCTCGGGGTCGAGGATGTAGTTGATGAAGGCCATCGCGGCCTCCTTGTTCTCCGAGCTCTTCAGCACGGTCATCGTGTCGACCCAGAGGTCGGCGCCCTCCTCGGGCACGACGAACTCGATCTCGGGATTCTCGGCGATGCCGTAGTTGCACCAGCCGTCCCACGCCTCGACCATCGCGGCCTCGCCGGAGACGAGCTTCGAGTAGAAGGTCGTGTCGTCGTAGGCGAGCAGCGTCGGCTTCGTCTCGATGAGCTGGGCCTTGGCCTCCTCGAGTTCGGCGTCGTCGGTCGTGTTCAGCGAGTGCCCGGCGGCCTTCAGCGCGGGCATCGAGAGCCAGCGGTCGGTCGAGAGCATCGTGGTCTTGCCCTCGAGCTCGGGGACGGGGTTCAGGAGGTCGTTCCAGGAGGTCGGCTCGAAGCCGGTCAGGTCGGGCCGGTAGCAGAGGCCCGTGGTGCCCCACGCGTACGGCTCCGAGTAGACGTTGCCCGGGTCGTAGTCGAGCTCGAGCGCCTCGGGGTAGAGGTTGGACTCGTTGGGCACGAGTTCCTTGTCGAGTTCCTGCAGCAGGCCCTGCTCGGCGAGCGCCTGCGCGTACTGGCCCGACACGAAAGCGACGTCGATGCCCGGGTCGGAGCTCGCGGTGAGCTTCGCGACGACGTCCTCGTTGGTCGTGTGGTTCACGATCGTCGTCTTCACGCCGGTCTCGGCCTCGAACTGCTCGGCGAGGTCCTCGGGGTAGTAGTCGGCCCAGATCGAGACGGTGAGCGTCTGCTCCGAGATGTCGGCGGTGCGGTCGATGTCGGAGCCGTCGCCGCTGTCGCCGCCGGCGCAGGACGTCAGTGCGAGCACGACTGCAGCGGTGCCGGCCGCTGCGGTGGAGATGCGACGCATGGTGGGCATGAGGTACCTCCTGGGGACGTCGGAAAGGTTGAGGAATTGTTGCACCGGGCATCAAGAAACCGCAATGGTTTTCGGGACGCTCTAGAGCCGGTTTTGCACAGTTGTTACAATCCGAATTCAATGAACTCGTTGCTCCGGGGCGAGCGGCCCGAGATCGCCGGCCGCGCGCTGTCGGTCGCGCCCGGAGGCGAGGTCGCGCTCGACGGCTCCCGACCGGCTGCGGGCGACGGCATCGCACGCGAACTCGCGCGACTGGTCGATCCGAGCGTGCCGGCGGATGCCGCGGAGCGGGCGATCGCGGTCGACCAAACGAACACGTCGGTCATCGTCGGCGAGCGCCTGGTCGTGAAGGTCGTGGGCCGCTGGGCGGCGGCCGATCGCGCGGCGCACCTGCTCGAGCGGCTGGCCGAGGCGGGGTCGACGGATGTCGCCGGCTACGCCGGCCGCGTCGACTGGCGGCATCCGTCGTTCGGCACGTCGACGCTCGCGATCGTCACCGAGTACCTGCCCGGCGCGCAGGACGGCTGGGACTGGGCGGTCGACGACGTGGTCGCGCTGCTCGCGGGCACGGGCAGCGAGCCGGACTTCCCCGCGGCGCTCGGCGCAACGGTGGCGCGACTGCACGACATGCTCGGCGCGGACGCCGTGGCCGCCCCCGCCCCGGCTCCGGCCGAGCGCGCGGAGCGCGCGCGCACGGCGCTCGACGCCGCACTCGAAGCGACCCGCCGCTCGGGCGGACCGACGGCCGCGCGACTGGCGAACCGTGCCGAGGCACTGCGCCGCGACATCCGCTCGCTCGGGGCCGCGGCGCCCGGCCTCGCCTTCGACCTGCACGGCGACCTGCACGTCGGACAGGTGCTGCGCTCCACCGGGACGCCGCCGCGCTACACCGTGATCGACTTCGACGGCGACCCGCAGCTCGAGGCCGCCGAGCGGGGGCGCACGGATGCCGCGGCTCGCGACGTGGCGCACCTGCTCGTGTCCCTCGACCTCGTCGCGGCAGTGGCGCAGAAGCGGATCGGACGCGTCGAGCCGGCCGCATTCGCATGGGCCGACCGCGCGCGCCGCTCGCTGCTCGACGCCTACCGTGCGACCCTCGTGCGAGGAGAGCTGTTCGACCCCGCGCTCCTGCCCGGGCTCGAGGGTGAGCAACTGGCCGCCGAACTCACGTACGCCGACCGGTACCTCCCGCGCTGGGCCTACGCACCCGATGCCGCGATCACGCACCGCTACCCCTCGACCGACGAGCTTCCGGAGGACCCGTGGACACCGCCGCCTTTCGAGCCGACCTCGACCTGATCCCCGAGTCGCTCGGCCGACTCGCCGATGCACTCGATGCGGGCCTCGCGGGCCTCGACCGGCTCGCGCTGCTCGGCGCCTCACGGGTGCTCGTCGTCGGCATGGGGTCGAGCCGCTACGCCGCCGAGGTCGTCGCCCGTCGCTTCCGCGCCGTCGGCGCGAACGTGCTCGTGGAGCTCGCGAGCGTGGAGCTGCTCCCGCCCGCGGCCCACGACCTCGTCGTCGTCGCGGTCTCCGCGACGGGCGGGAGCGTCGAGGTGCTCCGCGCGATCGAGCGCTACCGCGGCACGGGCCGGCTCGTCGCGATCACGAACCGGGAGGAGTCGCCGCTCGCCGAGGCCGCCGACGTCGTGGTGCCGCTCGGCGCCGGCGTCGAAGCGTCGGGCGTCGCGTGCCGCACGTTCCGGGCGACGTTCGCCGTGCTCGACGAGGTGCTCGCCGAGCTCCTCGGCACGGCGCCCGCCGCGCGGTTCGACGCGGTGGCGGTGCGACGCGCGGCCGACGCGAATGCCGCGCTGCTGGAGTCATCCGCCGACTGGCTCGACCCGCTCGCCGACCTGCTCACCGGTCCCGACGGGACGTGGACGCTCGCGCCCGCCGAGCGCCTCTCGAGCGCCCAGCAGTCGGCGCTCATGCTGCGCGAGGTGCCCCGCCTCGGCGCGTTCGCGTCGGAGACCGGCGACTGGTCGCACGTCGACGTCTACCTCACGAAGACGCAGGACTACCGCGCGCTCGTGTTCGCCGGTTCCGCGTGGGACACCCAAGCACTCGACTGGATGCACCGGCGTGGCTCGCGCTTCGCCGCCGTCGGCGGGGCGCTCGACGGCGCAGAACTCACCGTCCGCTACCCGGGCGACGACGATCCGACCGTCGCCGCGCTCGCCGACACGCTGCTCGGCGAACTCGTCGCCGACCGTCGACGCACCGTGCCGGCGCCGCACACCCGCTCGGCGGGCTGAGCGTCCCGCCCGGTCGACCGGACGCGCTCGCCGCTCAACCGACCACCAGGGCGAGGAGCGGCCGCAGCCGCAGCCAGGGCCACGCCTCCTCCGAGTTGGCGAGCAGCACGGCTGCGCGCCCGGCACGCTGGTCGGCGAGCACCGCTGCCGTGAACCCCTCGGCCGAGCCCGTGATGTAGACGACGTCGCCGTCGTCGGAGGAGATGCGCTCCCAGAAGAGTCCGACCTCGATCTGCGGCCACCGGGTGGCGGCGACCGGGTCGAGGGCGGCGCTGTCGGCGAAGGGGCCGTCGACGATCGCCCGCGCGAGCGCGACCGCGTCGTCGAGCGTGACCACGGCGCCGACCGCGGGCGCATACGCCCCGGCCCCTCTCGCGGCGACCCGTTCGCCCTGCCGGTCGTGACCCTGCGCGAGTCCGTCGGGCAGCAGGTCGCCCGACTCCACCACCAGCGCGTCCGACATCCCGGCGGGCGCGAACACCCGTTCCGCGAGGAGGTCGGCGTACCTCGTGCCGGTCGCCGCCGCGAGCGACTGACCGACGAGCGCGCTGTCGAAATCGCTCGGGTTGTACTCGAGCTCGGGCACGAGGTCGAGCGAGGCGACCCGCGCGAGCAGGGCGTCGAGGCCGCCCCGGTCGAGGGCCCGCTCGCCGGGCGCTGCGGCCGGCTCGTACGCCTCCGGCCCGAGCGGGTCCTGCGGGAGCCCCGCCCGATGGGTCGCGAGGCGTCGGAGCGACAGCCCGGCGGCCGGCGCGTCCCCCAGGTCCAGGTACGCCGACACGGGGTCGTCGATCGCGACCTCGCCGCGGTCGATCGAGTCGGCCAGGAGCAGGCCGGTGAGCGCGCTCGTCGCGCCGCCGAAGCCGAACCGCGTGCCCGCATCGGCGGAGACGAACGCGGTCCGGACCTCGTCCGCCTCGATGAGGGCGATCGCGACGCGGTCCCGGGCGTTCGTGTACTGCACGCGCACGACGGAGAGCAGTTCCTCGTCGCCGGTGAGGAGCTGATCGTACGGCGGGCCCGAGACGCATCCGCTCATCGCCCCGATCGCGACCGCCGCGACGACAGCGGCTGCGACGTGCCGGTGCGAATGCGGATGCCGGGGCGCCACGCGGTGCGCGGCCATACGGCGCATGCTACTCGCCGTCCCTGAGCCCGGCGCGGGGCTACGCTCGCACGCATGGCCTACGACGTCGCCCGCATCCGATCCTGGTTCCCTGCACTTCGGCACGGCTGGGCGCTCTTCGACGGCCCGGGCGGCACGCAGGCGCCGAGACAGGTCGGCGACGCGATCGCCGCGACACTCACGGGCCCGCTCTCGAACCGCGGGCGGCTCGGCGAATCGGCGCAGCGAGCGGATGCCGCGGTCGCGGCGTTCCGGGCGGCGGTCGCCGACCTCACGGGCGCCGACCCGCGCGGTGTCGTGCACGGCCGGAGCGCGACCCAGCTCGTCTACGACTTCTCGCGTCACCTGTCGACGGGCTGGGGTCCGGGCGACGAGGTCGTGGTCACCCGGCTCGACCACGACGCGAACGTGCGCCCGTGGGTGCAGGCGGCCGAGCGCGCGGGCGCGACCGTGCGGTGGGTCGCATTCGACCCGGCGACCGGCGAACTCCCGGTCGACGCCGTGGCATCCGCCCTCACCCAGCGCACCCGGCTCGTCGCCGTGACGGCCGCGTCGAACCTCATCGGCACGATGCCCGACGTGCCCGCGATCGCCGCGGCCGTGCACGCCGTCGGCGCCCTGCTCTTCGTCGACGGCGTGCACTCCGCCGCCCACGAGCTGCCCGACCTCGGCGAGCTCGGCGCCGACTTCCTCACCTGCTCGCCGTACAAGTTCCTCGGCCCGCACTGCGGGCTGCTCGTCGCCGACCCGGCGCTCCTCGAGACGATCACGCCCGACAAGCTGCTGCCCGCGACCGACGTGGTGCCCGAGCGGTTCGAGTTCGGCACGCTGCCGTACGAACTCCTCGCGGGCGTGACGGCGGCGGTCGACGTGCTCGCCTCGCTCGCCGAGCCGGCCGACCGGCCCGCCGGCGATGCCGGCGGCGGCACCGGCACTGCGACGGATGCCCCCGACTCGCGCCGCACGCGCCTCGCCGCGTCGTACGCCGCACTGCACGAGCACGAGTCCCGTCTGCTCGCCCGCCTCGAATCGGCGCTCGCCGACCTGCCCGGCACGACCGTGCACTCGCGCGCCTCGCTGCGCACCCCCACCCTGCTCGCGACCTTCGCCGGCCACGAGGCATCCGCCGTCTCGGAGGCCCTCGCGGCCGACCGCGTGCTCGCACCGAGCGGGAACTTCTACGCCCTCGAGGCGTCGCGGCACCTCGGACTCGGCGACGACGGCGGACTGCGCATCGGGCTCGCGCCCTACACGGACGACGACGATGTCGAGCGGCTCATCGCGGGCCTCCGCCGCGCCGTCACCTGATCGGCTGCCGGACGGGACCGCGACGAACCGGGGCGTTTCCTCCGCAGAACCCGCGGCGGGCAATAGTCTGGGCGCATGACCCCCGCCGAAGCCGGCGCCGAACTGCGCCGACTGCACGTCGACGACGAGCTGCTCCAGGTCGTCAACGTGTGGGATGCGGTGAGCGCGACCGCCGTCGCCGCGCTCCCCGAAACCCGGGCGCTCGCGACCGCGAGCCACTCGATCGCCGCCGCCTTCGGGTACCCGGATGGCGAGCACATCCCGGTCGAGCTCATGCTCGACATGGTCGGGCGCATCGCGCGCGCCGTCGACGTGCCCGTCAGCGCCGACCTCGAGGCCGGCTACGGCGACGCGGGCGAGACGATCCGGCGTGCGATCGGCGAGGGCGTCGTCGGCGCGAACCTCGAGGACCAGCTGAAGCCCCTCGCCGACTCGGTGCGCTCCGTCGAGGCGGCCGTCGCCGCGGCCGACGCCGAGGGCGTCCCGTTCGCGCTCAACGCGCGCACCGACGCCTGGCTCCGCGGCAAGGACCGGCCCCGCGAGGTATGGATCGCCGACGCGGTCGAGCGCGGGCGCGCCTACCTCGACGCGGGTGCGACGTGCGTGTTCGTGCCCGGGAACTTCGGCGAGGACGTCGTCACCGAACTGGTCGAGGGCATCGGATGGCGGAAGGTGAGCCTGATCGGGCTGCCGGACGTCCCGCCGCCCGACCGGCTCGCCGAACTCGGCGTCGCACGCATCTCCTACGGGCCGTACCCGCAGCGCGTCACGCTCGGCGCACTGCAGGACCTCGCGACCATGCTGTACGGCGGCGGCGTGCTGCCGCGCGGCATCCGCCCGCTGAACTAGACCCGCCGGCACCGCCGACCGGACCGAACACCGAGAGGATCGCGCATGGGCGATGGGACCACCATCGAGATCACCGGACTCACGAAGCGCTTCGGCGCCGTCACCGCGGTCGACGACCTGACCTTCACGGTCGAACCGGGCCGCGTGACCGGCTTCCTCGGGCCGAACGGCGCCGGGAAGACGACGACGCTCCGCACGCTGCTCGGCCTCGAGCGTCCGACGGCCGGCACCGCGACCTTCGGCGGCACCGTCTACCGCGACCTGAAGCGGCCGCTCGAGACGGTCGGTGCGGCCCTCGACGCGGCCTTCCATCCGGGACGGACGGCCCGCAACCACCTGCGCGTCACGGCGACCGCCGCCGGCATCCGTTCATCACGGGTCGATCAGGTGCTCGAGCAGGTCGGCATGTCGGAGTTCGCGAGCCGACGCGTCGGCGGGTTCTCGCTCGGCATGCGGCAGCGACTGGCGCTCGCGACCACACTGCTCGGCGATCCCCGCGTCCTGGTGCTCGACGAGCCGATCAACGGGTTGGATCCCGAGGGCATCAAGTGGATCCGCGGGTTCCTCCAGTCGCTCGCCCGCGAGGGCCGCACCGTGCTCGTGAGCTCGCACCTCCTGAGCGAGGTGCAGCAGTCGGTCGACGAGGTCGTCATCATCTCGCGCGGGCGGCTCGTGCGGACGGGTCCGCTGTCGAGCCTCGAACTCGACGCCTCGCCGCGGACCGTCGTGGATTCGCCCGACCGGGCGCGGCTCGCCGCCGCACTCGACCAGGCCGGGCTCGAGTACACGGAGGGGCGCGGCGGGCTCATCGTCGTCGAGCCGGATCCCGGCATCGTCGGGCACGCGGCGTTCGTGGGCGGTGTCGAACTGAGTTCGCTGCACCGGCTGAAGTCGGGGCTCGAGGAGTCGTTCCTGGCCCTCGTCGGCGAGGGTGAGGGTGAGGCGTGATGTCGATCGTCCGTTCCGTCGGCGCGGAGTTCCAGAAGGTCCTCACCACCCGCATGTGGTGGCTGCTCGCGATCGTGCTCGTGGGGTACGTCGCGATGATGGCGGGCGGCTTCGGTGCATTCCTCGGGTGGGCCACGCAGAATCCGGATGCCGCGGCGGCGGCGGGCGGGAACACGGGAATCCCGCCCGGGGTCGACCTCGCACCGCTGCTCTACAGCTTCGCCTCCTCGATCGGGTACGTGTTCCCCGTCCTCCTCGGGGCCCTCGCGGTGACGACGGAGTTCCGCCACCGCACGCTCACGACGACGTTCCTCGCCGAACCGCACCGCACCACGGTGCTCTCCGGCAAGTTCGCCTCGCAGCTCGTCGTCGGCGCGGTCTTCGGCGTCATCGGCTTCGCCACGTCGGTCGGCGCAGGCGCCGCCGCCCTCGCCGCCTTCGACCTCGACACCGGCCTCGACTCGAGCGACACGTGGGCGCTGATCGGCCGCGGCATCCTCGCCATGGCCCTCTGGGGGGCGATCGGCGTCGGCCTCGGCGCGCTCGTGCCGAACCAGGTCGCGGCGATCGTGATCGTCATCGCGTTCACGCAGTTCTTCGAGCCCGTGCTCCGGCTCGTGTCCTCGCTCAACGACGTCACGGCATCGATCGGGCGGTTCCTGCCCGGCGCCGCGAGCGATGCGCTCGTCGGCGCCTCGTTCTACAGCGTGGCCTCGCTCGGCGCCAGCGACTCGCTCGAGTGGTGGCAGGGCGGACTCGTGCTGCTCGGCATCGCCGTCGTGACGACGATCATCGGCGGGGCGACGACGTGGCGCCGCGACGTATCGTGACGGACCGCCGCGGGCGTAGCATCCGTCCATGAGCGTGATCGCGATCGTCGGAAGTGTCGTGGTGGTGCTCGCCGCCCTGCTGCACGTCGTCATCTTCGTGCTCGAGAGCGTCCGCTGGATGCAGCCGTCGACGTGGCGCGTGTTCGGCGTGCGCGACCGCGAGCAGGCGGAGGTGCTCCGCCCGATGGCCTACAACCAGGGGTTCTACAATCTGTTCCTCGCGATCGGGGCGCTCGCGGGCATCTGGCTGCTCTGGACCGATCTCCCGCGAGTCGGGCTCACGCTGGCGCTGTTCACCACGGCGTGCATGGCCGCGGCAGCCGTGGTGCTGACGACGACGGGTCGCGGGTACCTTCGCGCGGCGCTCGTGCAGGGCACGCTGCCGCTGCTCGGGTTCGTGCTGCTGCTGATCGCCTGAGGCGGGCCGGCCGGCCGGCGGCTGCGCGGTCGCGCGCGGCGTCAGTCGCCGCTCGTCTCCTCCTGCGCGAAGTCGTCGGCATCGACCCGCGCCCCGGCGGGCTCGGGGTCGTCGTCGTTCGGCGCGCCGACCTTGAGCTTGTCGATCAGCTCGGTGGCCCGGCTGGTGCTCAGGACGAGCCGGCCGAACTCGCCGTCCGAGAGCTCGAGCACGACCGCCTGGCGCTTGCCCTTCACGAGCACGAAGTCGCTGCCGGTGTGCGTCTTCCAGACCCCGACGGCGATGACGAGCGGCACCTCGGTGCCGCGGCGCCGGATGCCTCTGATCCAGATCCACGGGTCGTCGGTGATGATGGCCGAGCGGATGTCGTCGCGCTGCACGATCACGTCGGCGCTGCGCAGCGCGAGCGACTTCTCGGCCGGCGTGAGGTGGACCTCGAGCCGATCGTTGTGGACGCGCAGGTTGGCCATGGATTCCATCCTGCCCGAGGCCGCCGTCACGGGCGTCGTCGACGCTCCACAAACGCGGGATCGGTTCCGTGCACGGAACCTCTCAGTGCGCGGTCTTCACGTTTCTCAGGAGCCGCACCCGGAAATCGCACGTTTCTCAGGAAGACGCGCCGCCGAAAACGGCGACACGCCGAAAAACTCCTGAGAAAGGTGGGTTACGACGGGGGGCGGGCGGATGCCGCGGCGCGGGCCGCCGCCGGGAGCGCGTCGAGGATGCGCGAGACCGCGGCGTCGTCGTGCGCGGCGGTGACGAACCACGCCTCGAAGACGCTCGGCGGAAGCGAGATGCCGGCGTCGAGCATCGCGTGGAAGAACGGGGCGTAGCGCCACGACTCCTGCGAGAGCACGGTCGCGTAGTCGTGCGCCCCGTCCGCGACGGACTCACCGAAGAGGAAGCTGAACAGGTTGCCCGCGACCTGCACGCCGTGCGCGACGCCCTCGGCCGAGAGCGCGGCCGACACCTCGCGCCGGAGCAGCGCGCTCACCTCATCGAGCCGCGCGTAGACCGCGTCGTCGGCGAGCCGCAGCGTCGTGACGCCCGCGGCGACCGCGACCGGGTTCCCCGAGAGCGTGCCCGCCTGGTAGACCGGGCCGAGCGGCGCGAGGCGCTCCATGATCTCGGCGCGGCCGCCGAGCGCGGCGACGGGCATGCCGCCGCCGACGACCTTGCCGAACGTGATGAGGTCGGGCGTGTACGCGGCATCCGTCTCGGCCTCGAGACCCCACCAGCCGGCCTTCGAGACGCGGAAGCCGGTGAGCACCTCGTCGCTGATGACGAGCGCGCCGTGCGCGTGCGCGAGCTCGACGAGCGCGCGGTTGAAGCCCGGCAGCGGCGGCACGACGCCCATGTTCGCGGCGGCGGCCTCGGTGATGACGGCCGCGATGCGGTCGCCGTGCTCGGCGAACACCGCGGCGAGCGCGTCGAGGTCGTTGTACGGCACCACGAGCGTGAGCGCGGCGACCTCGGCGGGCACGCCCGCGGAACCGGGCAGCGCGAACGTCGCGAGGCCCGATCCCGCCTCGGCGAGCAGGCCGTCGGAGTGGCCGTGGTAGTGGCCGGCGAACTTCACGAGCAGGTCGCGTCCGGTGAAGCCGCGGGCGAGACGGATGGCGCTCATCGTCGCCTCCGTCCCGGTCGACACGAGCCGCAGCTTCTCGACCGGCGCCACGCGCTGCTCGATGAGCTCGGCGAGCTCGGTCTCCACGGGCGTCGATGCTCCGAAGGAGAGGCCGCGAGCCGCGGCATCCTGCACCGCCGCGATCACCTCGGGGTGCGCGTGACCGAGGATGGCGGGACCCCAGCCAGCGACGAGGTCGACGTACTCGCGCCCCTCGGCGTCGGTGACGTACGGGCCGCGCGCCGAGACGAGGAAGCGCGGCGTGCCGCCCACCGAGCGGAACGCGCGCACGGGCGAGTTCACCCCGCCCGGGATCGCGGCCTGCGCGCGGGCGAAGAGGTCGGCGTTCGTCGCTCCCGCTGATCGAGTAGGACGCGGAGCGCCCTCACCCTCCGCTGATCGAGTAGGACGCGGAGCGCCCGTATCGAGATCCGTCATCAGTCGATCCCCTCCCGGATCCATCCGGCGAGCTCGGTCGCCCAGTAGGTCAGCACGGCGTCGGCGCCGGCACGGCGGATGCCGCGCACCGACTCGACCACGGCGCGGCGGCGGTCGATCCATCCGTGCATCGCGGCGGCCTCGATCATCGAGTACTCGCCCGACACCTGGTACGCCCACACCGGCACGTCGCTTGCGGCGGCGACGTCCGACAGCACGTCGAGGTAGGAGCCGGCGGGCTTGACCATCACGACGTCGGCGCCCTCGTCGATGTCGATCATGGCCTCGCGGAGGCCCTCGCGCCGATTGCCCGGGTCGAGCTGGTACGTGCGACGGTCGCCCTCGAGGGTCGACTCGACCGCGTCGCGGAACGGCCCGTAGAAGGCCGAGGCGTACTTCGCCGAGTAGGCGAGGATCGCGGTGTGCGTGAAGCCGGCATCGTCGAGCGCGTCGCGCACCGCGGCGACCTGGCCGTCCATCATGCCCGACAGGCCGAGCAGCTGAGATCCGGATGCCGCCTGCACGAGCGCCATCTCGCGATACCGCTCGAGCGTCGCGTCGTTGTCGACCCGGCCGAGCGCGTCGAGCACGCCGCAGTGGCCGTGGTCGGTGAACTCGTCGAGGCACAGGTCGGTCTGCACGACGAGTGCGTCGCCCACCTCGTCGGCGACCACGCGGGTCGCGACGTTGAGGATGCCGTTCGGGTCGACACCGCACGTGCCCGTGGCGTCGCGGGTCTCGGGAACGCCGAACAGCATCACGCCGCCGACACCCGCGGCCGCGGCATCCGTCACCGCCTGCTTCACGGAGTCGAGCGAGTGCTGCACGACGCCCGGCATCGACGCGATCGGCATCGGCTCGGTCACGCCCTCGCGGACGAAGATCGGCAGCACG
This sequence comes from Agromyces sp. GXQ0307, assembly GCF_044769845.1. Taxonomy (NCBI): domain Bacteria; kingdom Bacillati; phylum Actinomycetota; class Actinomycetes; order Micrococcales; family Microbacteriaceae; genus Agromyces; species Agromyces sp. GXQ0307. The sequence goes on from NZ_JBIZVY010000004.1 coordinate 191,870, forward strand.
AGCTCGGCGGGGTCGAGGCGGGTCTCGGACACGAGGCGGCGCAGGGCCGGCGTCTCACGCAGGCGCCGGGGCCGCACGCGGGGGGCGGGTGCGGAAGTCACCCGGCAAGCCTACGCGCGCGCGGCTGTGCGCCCGGTGGGCGGGCGTGCGCAGCGGGGTCGTTTCACGTCAGGTCGGACGGGCAGGCCGCGGCCGGATGACGCGATGCGACCCCCCGGCGATGGCGCGGGGCGGGCGGATGCGACGGGGCGGGCGAATGGCGCGGGCGCGTCAGGCGCTCGCGAGCGCCGAGTTCACGACGGCGTCGATGAGCGACTCCGCGCTCCGCTCGGCCGCGATCACGTCGACGCGGAGGCCGAAGGCCGCGGCATCCTTCTGCGTCTGCGGGCCGATGGCGGCGACGAGCGTCTTCTCGGGCACCGGGCCGAGCTGCGCCTGCACCTGCTCGGCGACGCTGCCCGACGTCACGAGGATCGCGTCGACCTTGCCGGCGCGCACGTCGTCGACGACCTTCTGCGCGACCGGGACGCCGACCGTGCGGTAGGCGACGACGGCCTCGACGTGGTGGCCGATGCGCTCGAGGCCGACCGAGAGCACCTGCTTCGCGATCGCCGAACGGAGGGCGAGCACGCGCAGCGGCACGACGCCCTCGGTCGCGGCCTCCCACTCCTCGAGGAGCCCGCGCGCGGAGTTCTCCTCACTCGGGACGATGTCGGCGCGGTAGCCGGCGGCGACGAGGGCGGCCGCGGTGGTCTCGCCCACCGCGGCGACCTTCGTCGAATCCGGGATGACCGCGCCGTACGAGGACAGCACGTCGACCGTCGTCGCACTCGTGACCGTGACCCAGTCGAAGCCGCCCGCGGCGAGCTTCGCGAGCGCCGCCTCGAGCGCGGGCTGGTCGTCGGTCGGCGCGAAGTTGATCATCGGCGCGATGACCGGGGAGGCGCCACGGGCCCGGAGTGATGCGGCGACGGAGTCGCCCCAGGGCCCACCGCGGGGCACGAGCACGCGCCAACCTGCGAGCGGCTTGGAGCCATCGGCTCCGGGCAGGTTGATCGCGCCGGTCATCGGTTCGAATTCGGTCACGGCGACTCCTGGGCAGGTGCGAGGTCGGCGGCGCCGTTGCCGAGGAGGTCCGCGACGACGCGGGATGCGACGTCGCGTGCCGCGTCCGCCAGGTCGGCGGCCGAGCGGCTGTCGGGGGTCGCAGCGTGCGAACTGGTCAACTGCCGCGTCCCGTCGGCACTGTACACCGTCGCCGTGAGGAACAGAAGTTCGTCCTCCACGAACGCCGTGGCCCCGACCGGGGCCGCGCAGCCGGCCTCGAGGCCGGCGAGCACGAGGCGTTCGGCGAGCACCGTGGCACGGGTCGTGACGTGGTCGACGGCGTCGAGGCCGCGCTCGAGCGCCCGCGATCCTCGCTCGTTCCTGACCTCGAGCGCGAGCGCGCCCTGGCCCGGGGCGGTCGGCCAGTCGCTGAGTGCGAAGTGCTCCGTCGCGGCATCCGCCCGCCCCAGTCGGCCGAGGCCCGCGGCCGCGAGCATGACCGCGTCGAGCTCGCCCTGCTCGACGAACCCCAGGCGCGTGTCGATGTTGCCGCGCACGTCGACCGCGACCACGTCGGGCCGCGCCGCGGCGAGCTGGGCGATGCGGCGGGGCGAGCCCGTGCCGATGCGCGCGCCCTCCGGCAGGTCGGCGAGCGCGAGCCCGTCGCGGGCGCAGAGCGCATCGCGCGCGTCGGCTCGCTTGGGCACCGCGCCGAGGCGGAGCTGCGGGTGGTCGGCGGTCGGGAGGTCCTTCAGCGAGTGCACGACCATGTCGCACTCGCCGGCGATGAGCGCCTCGCGCAGCGCGGCGGCGAACACACCCGTGCCGCCGATCGACTGCAGCGACGCGCGCGACGTGTCGCCCTGGGTAGTGACGGTGACGATCTCGATGTCGGCATCGGCGGCCTTGCCGAGCCGCTCGGCGATCTGCTTCGTCTGCGCGAGCGCGAGGGCGCTCCCCCTCGTCCCGACGCGGATCACGTCGCGCTGCGCCGCTGCCGCGGTCACGGCGCGATCCCCGCGAGGGCCGGCTTGAAGCCGCGGCGCACGTTCTCGCAGCACCCGGGGCGGCAGACGTCGTACCAGGGGCCGAGGTCGGTGACGTGCGCGCGCTCGGCGGCGGGCGTGCCGTTCACGCGCTCGAGCACGAGGTCGACGAGGCCGGCGACGTACGCCGGGTGCACGCCGGGCGTCGGCACGCGGACCGCCGCGAGGCCGTGCTCCTCGGCGGTCTCCATGGCCTCCTCGTCGAGGTCCCACATGACCTCCATGTGGTCGCTCACGAACCCGAGCGGCACGATCACGACGGCCCTGCGGCCCGCGGCGGGCAGCTCGGCGATCGCGTCGTTGACGTCGGGCTCGAGCCACGGCTGCGACGGGGGGCCCGAGCGCGACTGGTAGACGAGCTGCCAGGGCACGTCGCCCGCGCCTGCTTCGCGCATGACGACCTCGGCGACCGCCCGGTGCTGGGCCGCGTAGGCGCCGCCCTCGCCGAACCCGCGCTCCGCGGGACCCGACTTCTCCGCATCGGTCGTCGGGATCGAGTGGGTCGCGAACAGCACCTCGACGTCGGTGGCCGGGTCGAACGCCTCGTGGTCGGCCTCGAGCTTCGCGATGGCCTCGCGCACGCCCTCGACGAACGGCGCGACGAAGCCGGGGTGGTCGAAGAACTGGCGCACCTTGTCGATCTGCACGACACCGCCGAGCCCGGTGTCCTCGAGCGCGTCCGCGAAGTCCTCCCGGTACTGCCGGCAGCTCGAGTACGACGAGTAGGCGCTCGTAGCGATCGCGATGAGCTTCGTGAAGCCGCGGTCGCCCGCTTCGCGCAGCGCGTCGTTCAGGTACGGATCCCAGTTGCGGTTGCCCCAGAGCACCGGCAGCTCGATGCCGCGGCTCGCGAGTTCCGCCTCGAGCGCTGCCTTCAGCTCGCGGTTGTGCTCGTTGATCGGGCTCACGCCGCCGAAGTGGCGGTAGTGGTGCGCGACCTCCTCGAGACGCTCGTCGGGGATGCCGCGGCCGCGTGTGACGTTCCGGAGGAAGGGGATGACGTCGTCCTGCCCCTCGGGCCCGCCGAAGCCGGCGAGCAGGATCGCGTCGTACGCGACGGGCGACTCGACGTGCGCGGGGCCCGACTGCGCGGGCTCGGTCGCACCGGGCACGACGGCGCCGGGGGCGAGGGGGGCGGATGTCGCGGCCGCGGGCTTCACGCCACGGAAGGGGTGACCGGCGGTGGCGGCCTGTGCCCGCTCGGCCGATTCGGCGCCGGCACCGCCGAGGTTGGTCGCGGCCATTACTGCAGGACCTCCACGAGCTCGGCGGTCGTGATGCGGCGACCCGTGTAGAAGGGCAGCTCGTCGCGGACGTGCCTGCGCGCGTCGGTCGCCCGAAGGTCGCGCATCATGTCGACGAGGTCGGTCAGCTCGTCGGACTCCATCGGCAGGAGCCACTCGTAGTCGCCGAGCGAGAATGCGGAGACCGTGTTCGCGACGACGCCGCGGAACGCGGCGCCCTTGCGCCCGTGCTCGGCGAGCATCCGCCCGCGCTCCTCGGGGGCGAGCAGGTACCACTCGTAGCTGCGCACGAACGGGTAGACGGTGAGCCACGACTTCGGTTCGACTCCACGGAGGAAGCCGGGCACGTGCGCCTTGTTGAACTCGGCGTCGCGGTGCACGCCCATGGCGTTCCACGTCGGGAGGAGCGCACGCAGCAGTCGCGCGCGGCGCAGCTCGCGGAGCGCCCACTGGAGCCCCTCGGCGGTCGGACCGTGCAGCCACAGCATCACGTCGGCATCGGCCCGCAGACCCGACACGTCGTAGACGCCGCGCACCACGACGCCCTCGTCCTCGACGACGTTGATGACGCCGTCGAGTTCGTCGACGAATCGCGGCACGTCGCGGCCGTCGAGGTCGTCGGGTCGCGCCGGATCCTTGCGGAGCACGGCGAAGAGCGTGTAGCCCTCGGGCGAGGGGGTCGGGTCGGAATCGATGGCGCTCGCGGCTGCCCCTTCGGCAGCGGGGGAAGACATGCCACTATCCTCCCCCCGCAACCTGAAAGGTCAAAAAGGGCGTCGGAGGATGCCGCGCTCAGTACGCCGCGCGCTCGATCACGAACTCCGGGGTCTCGGCGAGCGAGCGTGCGACGACGCAGAACCGCTCGGTCCCCGTGCGGAGACGCTCGAGCGTCGCATCGTCGGCGTCGGTGTCGACGACCGCGGTGACGACGACGTCGAGCAGCCCGACGGGCACGTCGCGGCTCATGCCGAGCGTTCCGCGCGCATCGAACACGCCCTCGGCGCGCACTTCGGCCGAGCGGATCTCGAGGCCCATCGCGGTCGCCACCGACCGCAGGGTGACACCCGCGCATCCGACCAGCGCCTGCAGCAGCAGGTCGCCCGAGCACGCGTCGGATCCGTCGCCGCCCGTGGTGGGGTGCAGGCCCGTCCGCACCGGACCGGCCCAGCCCTGAACGGTCGCCGTGATGCCGGGCTCGGCGAACGTCGCGCGCGCGGCGACGGGGGCGATCGCGGTGTCGGGATCGGTGCGGTACTGGTCCTTGAGCGGCGCCTGCAGCGCCCGGAGTTCGGCCTGGTCCATGGCGACATCCTCGCGGCGCCGTCGCGCGGGCACAAACGCATGACGACGCCGGGGTCAGGGATGGAGGCGGGTGAATCGGAAGGCGGCGAAACCCTCGATCGGCAGGATCTCGGCCGATCCGAAGCCGGCCTCCCGCGCGTAGCGTTCCAGCGTCGCCGGTCGCATGACCGTCCCGGTGCCGGGGGTGGGCCGCTCAGTCGGTGAGCAGCCGGGTGGAGTGCTCGAGATGGGCGCGCATGGCCTCGGGCCCGCGCTCGAGGAGCTCGTCCAGCAGACGCCGGTGCTCCTCGACGAGGTCGGCGACGCTGGCGTGCCGCCGGATGTGGGCGACGAACAGCAGCATCTCGCTGCCGATCGCCGCGTGGGCTTCGATGATGCGGGGGCTGTCGGATGCCGCGACGAGCGCCGCGTGGTAGTCGGCGTGCGCGCGCTCGATGCCCCGCCACGCGGCATCCGTCGCGCCGCCCGGACCGCCGTCGCCGACCCGTTCCATGGCGTCGACCGCCGCACGGGCGGGTTCGAGCACGTCGTCCGGCAGCGTGCCGCCGAACCGCTGGAACGCGATGCGCAGCGCCTCGATCTCGAGCGCCGCGCGCAGTTGCTGGAGCGCGACGATCTCGCGCTCGTCGAAGCTCGTGACGCGGACGCCGCGGTACGGCTCCGCGACGGCGAGGCGCTCCGCGACGAGCCGCTGGAACGCGGCGCGCACGGTGTGCCGGGACACCCCGTGCCGCGCTGCCGCCGACTCCTCGCGAAGCGGGGTGCCGAGCGCGAGCTCGCCGCTCAGGATCTCGTCGCGCAGTTCCGCGGTGACGCGCTCGACGGCCGTGGAGGCCGCCGCCGCGTCGGCGCGGCGGGATTCAGCGGTCGAGGTTGGCACGCACCACGAGCCAGACCCCGACTCCGACGGCCGCCGCGACCCCGACGGCCAACGCGATCGCCGCGCCGGGTTGTTCGTCGGCGAAGCGCTGCATCCTGCGCTTCGCCCGCGCCGTCGCGCGCGCCGCGCGCTTGGGCACGTTGAGCTTCTCCTCCAGCGCGCTGAGCGTGCCGGCGAGTTGGTCGCGCGCGGCGCGTGCGTTGTCGTGGGCCTGCAGCCGCGTGAAGTTGCGCTGCTGCTTCCTGTCGAGCCGGACGACGTCAGTAGCCGCCATAGTCGCCCCTTCCGGTGATCGCGTCGATGTCCTGTCGGACGCTCTCGATGGTCTCGAGCGGTTCGCTGCCGCGACGGAAGCTCGCCAGCGCGATGCCGACGAGGATCGCGATGATGAGCAGCAGGATGCCCGAGACGGTCAGCGCCGCTGCCCAGCCGGGCATCACGAGCGAGAGCGCGAGGATGCCGGTCGCGATGAGCGTGCCGAGCAGGAAGATGCCGACGAACGCCGCGGCGATCACGAGCCCGGCGCCGATGCCGAAGTGCTTGGCCTTGTAGCTCAGCTCGGCCTTGATCTGGTCGATCTCGGCCTTGACGAGCGCCTGGATCTGGTCGGGCAGTTCACCGACCAGGGTGAACAGCGACCGGTCGTCGTTGAGTGGTGCAGCCATCGGGTGTCACCTCCGGTGGTCGGTCAGGACGAGGACGAGGACGAGCCGGATGAGCCCGAGGCCTTGGAACCCGATGCGCCGGACTTCGCCGAACCCGATCGGGTCGACGAGCCCGACCCCGAGGACTTCGACGCGGTCGATCCGGAACCGGACGACTTCGATGCCGAGGACTTCGAACCGCCCGACTTCGAGGTCGTCGATTTCGAGGTGGTCGACTTCGACGTCGATCCCGACCCGGTGGTCGTCGACCCCTCGGAGATCTGGCGCACCAGCTTCTTGGCGTTCTCGAGCACCGTGTCGCTCACGTCGCCGACACGCGCCATCGCGAAGTCCTTCGCGGTCTGCACGCCGTCTTGCACGGCGGGCTGGTTCCAGACGCCTTCGGCGGCCTTGCGGATCTGTTCGTAGCGTTCCCGTCCCGCCCTCGTGCCGAGCACGTAGCCCACACCGAGACCGACGACGAAGAGGATCTTGCCCTTCATGTGCACCCCATCCCCCGCTGCGGTTCTTCAGACAGCGTCACTCCAGCGTAGACCCCGGCCCGAGCGGCGCAAGGGGGTTGCCGGGCGATCCGGCCGATCGTATGCCGATCCGGCTATGCATCCTCGGCCGGACGGAGCGAGCGGCGGCGGATGCGCTCGGCGGCCTCGATCGCGTGCGGCACCACCGAGGCGAGGCCGGTTCCGGCGACCCAGGACCCGGCGAGCGCGAGGTCCTCGTCGTGCTCGATCGCGGCTTCGAGCGCCCGGACGCGATCGCGCTGGCCGACGGCGGCCTGCGAGAGCGCGTCGCGCCAGGCGGAGCGTCCGTGCGCGCGCAGCCGCGACGCGTCGAGTTCGACGCCGAGCAGGGCGGACGCGTCGCGCAACGCGAGCTCCGCGACGGCCTCGTCGTCCAGCCCTTCGAGAGGGCTCGCGACGCCGGCGCGGCCGTACGAGAGTCGGACCACGTGTCGACCGCCTGCGGACTCGGCGAGCCAGGGCCACTTCGCGCTCGAGTGCGTGAGCGCCTTCGCCGTCACGCCGGGCGTGCCGGCCGCGACGAGCACGCCCGTGCCGCGCGGTGCGGCATCGAGTTCGGGCGCGTCGAGCACGAGGGTGACGAGCTCGACGGATGCCGCGGCCGGCCAGTCCTCGGCGAGGGCGTCCGCGGGCGCGATGCCCTCGAGCAGTGCGCGCGAGACGTGGGCGGGCGTGGCGACGATCGCGAATCGCGCGTCGATCGTGAGGGATGCCGCGGCGCCGCCGTCGTCCGTGGGTTCGCCCCGCTGCGCGCCCGCCTCGGTCGGCACGGCCTCGCCGATCGCGCGCCACGTCGGTGCGGAGCCGTCCGCCTCGGCCGCGGAACGCCGCTCGAGCGCGGTCGCCCGGACACCCGTGCGGACCTCGGCACCGAACCGTGCGAGCTCTGCGGTGAGCGCATCGACCAAGGTGTGCATGCCGCCGCGGAGGCCGAGCACCGCGCCGCCGGCGCGGCGTGCCTCCACGAGTTGCGCGACCCCGCCCGAGAGCGAGCCGGCGCGGGTCATGGCCTCGTTGAGTCCCGGTGCGACGACGTCGACGTCGAGGTCGTCCGGGTCGGTCGAGTAGACGCCCGCCGAGATCGGCGTCACGAGCCGGTCGAGGACGGCGTCGCCCATGCGCTGGCGGACGAGCGGGCCGAGCCGCTCGGCGCGTCCGATCTTCAGGATCGGCGTGATGCGGTCGCGCCAGGCGCGCCACGCGCCGCCCCAGCCGATGATCGCACGGACGTCCTCGCCGAGCGGGTTCGCAGGGATCCCGAGCACGCCCGTCCGCGGCAGGCGGGCAGCGCGGCGTCCGCCGCGGTCGCCCCACACCAGCCACGCGCCGGCCGGGTTCGGCGACTCGACGGCGTCGGCGAGGCCGAGGCGCTCGACGAGCTTCGAGACGGAGTCGTTGCGGGTGGCGAACGATTCGGCGCCCGCGTCGAGCGCGAGGCCGTCGACCTCGATGCGGCCGACGCAGCCGCCGGGACGGTCGGACTGCTCGAGCACGCTGACGCCGAGGCCGAGGCGCGCGCACTCGAGCGCGGCGACGAGTCCGGCGACGCCGCCGCCGAGCACGACCACGTCGGTCGAGCGGTGGTCGGGTCTCGATACGCGTCCGACTTCGTCGGGCGCTACTCGACCACCGGAGGGAGCCGAGTCGGTCATCGTCCGGCCTCGTGCACGAGCTCGACGACGCGCGTGAGCACGGTCGGGTCGGCCTCGGGAGGCACGCCGTGGCCGAGGTTGAACACGTGCGACGGCGCCGACCTCCCGCGCTCGATCACGTCGCGCACCGCGCGCTCGAGAACGGGCCACGGAGCGGCGAGGAGCGCGGGGTCGAGGTTGCCCTGCAGCGGCACCCCCTCGCCGACGCGCAGCGCCGCGACGTCGAGGGGCACGCGGTAGTCGACGCCGACGACGTCGACCCCGACCGACTTCATGGCGCCGAGCAGCTCGCCCGTGCCGACGCCGAAGTGCACGACCGGGACCGCGTGGGTGCCCGCGGAGCCGGAGGCATCCGTCGTCTCGTAGGTGAGGTCGTGCACGTGCGTCAGCGCGGCGGCCGATGCGGGGGCGACGTGGGTCTCGTAGTCGGCGAGCGAGAGCGCACCGGCCCACGAGTCGAACAGCTGCGCCGCGGAGGCGCCCGCGAGCACCTGCGTACGGAGGAACCGGCCGGTGAGCTCGGCGGTCCAGTCCATGAGGGCGCGCCACGCGCCCGGGTCGGCGTGCATGAGCGTGCGCGCGGCGAGGTGGTCCTTCGAGGGGCCGCCCTCGGCGAGGTACGCGGCGAGGGTGAACGGCGCGCCCGCGAAGCCGATGAGCGGGGTCGAGGTCGGCGCGCCCGGCGCGGTGAGGGTCGCGAGCTCGGCGACCGTGCGCTGCACGGCCTCGGTGATCGGACCGGCGGTCTCGTCGAGGCGCGCAGGGTCGATCGAGGTGAGTTCGGCGACGCCCGCGGCATCCGCGTACGCCCGACCGAAGACGGGCCCGCGGCCCGGCTGGATCTCGACGTCGACGCCGACGAGCTTCAGCGGAACGACGATGTCGCTGAAGAAGATGCCCGCGTCCACCCCGTGGCGCCGGACGGGCTGCAGCGTGATCTCGGCCGCCATCGCGGGGTCGAGGCACGCGTCGAGCATGCGCGTGCCGACCCGGAGCTCCCGGTATTCGGGCAGTGACCGGCCGGCCTGCCGCATGAACCAGACCGGCAGGGTGTCGCTGCGGAGACCTCGGTAGGCGCGGATGAGGCGGGAGTCGTGCGTGAGGCCGGCGGCGAGCGGATGCTGCGGGGAGAGGTTCACCGTGACATCCTCCCCCATCCGGGCTGGACGGGCACTGGATCGGGCAGGGAGGCAGGCCTCGCCCACCGCACGGCTCGTGTTGGCCGATCGGAGAACTGGGGCTGGTGGCCGCGCTCCCACACCGCTAGGGTCGGTCGCGTCGTGCGCCCCCGGCACGACGACGCGCTCCGCGTCACCCCCGCGACGCGCGCCTCCGCCACCCACGGAGAACACCATCGTGTCCACCATCGCAACGCGGCATCGCACCGGACTCATCGTGCTCGTCGCCCTCGCCGCCGCCGCCGTCATCGCCGCGCTCGTCCTCGGCGGTCGGCAGGTCGAACGGATCGTCCCGACCCTCCCCGACATCCCCGGCACGCCCGTCGCGCTGGGGCTGGCCGCCGTCGCCGGCCTCATCGTCCTCGTCTCGGCGATCGTGCGCGGCGCCGCATCAGCCCGCGCGCGTGCCCGTCACCGAGCCCTCGAGTCGGTCCATGCTGGAGCGGTCGGCTGCGGCATCCGCAACCGCGACCTCGTCGGCCGCCTGGACGAGCTGACCCGCCCCGGCGGCCGTGCGCCCCGACTCCCCGCACGCTTCTCCGTGGTCGCCGACGATCACGGCATCTCCTTCTGGGGCGGCGGGCGCCGCCCCCGGCGCGCGGCCGCGTTCCCGTGGCGCGAGGTGCGCAACATCCGCGCCGATTCGACCGTGGCCGGCAGCACGAGCGTCCCCGTCGCCGTCGTGCGGATCCGCCGAGACGGCTCGAGCATCGAGCTGCCGATGATGCTGAGCGATCCCCGTCCCGGCCGGTACGCGCTCACCGATGCGCCGTTCTTCGCGACCGTGCGGGCCTGGAAGGCACGCCATCGTGCGGCGCTCGCCGCCGAGGGGCTCGAACTCCCACCCGTCACGGGTGCGATCCCGATCGTCCGACCGGATCGTTCCGCCGCCTGAGACGCCGGGCGTTCCGCGTGTGACGCGGCCGGTCGGAGCGGGTTTCGACGCCGGGTAGAATCGACCGGTGCTCATCTGTCTCTCCGCGAGCCACAAGAACGCCGGCTTCGACATGCTCGAACGTCTCTCGGCGTCCTCCGAGCACGCCGCGCCGCGGTTGACCGACGGGCACGACGCGGTCCAGGGGGCGGTCGTCGTCTCGACCTGCAACCGCTTCGAGGCGTACCTCGACCTCGACATCGCGGACGGCGATTCGCCCGTCGAGGCCGTGCACGACGCGATCTTCGCGGTCGGCGACGTGGCGGGCCTCTCGACCGATGAGCTGCGCAGCACCTTCGACTTCGTGCACGGCAACGCGGTCGCCGGTCACCTGTTCTCGGTCGCGGCGGGCCTCGAGTCGGTCGTCGTCGGCGAGGGGGAGATCGCCGGTCAGGTGCGCCGCTCGCTCGAGCGCGCACGTCACGAGGGCACGACGACCCCCGAGCTCGAGCGGCTCTTCCAGCGCGCGTCGCAGACCTCGCGCAAGGTCAAGAACCGCACGGGCATCGGCCACGAGGGCCGCTCGCTCGTGCGGCTCGCGCTCGACCTCGCCGAGAGCCGCGTGACCGACTGGTCGGCGGTGCGCGTGCTCCTCGTCGGCACCGGCCGCTATGCCGGCGCCTCGCTGGCGGCCCTCCGCGATCGCGGCGTCGTCGACGTCGCCGTGCACTCCGTCTCCGGTCGCGCCGGTCGCTTCGCCGCGAACCACGGCATCGACGCCGTGTCGAACGCCGACTACGCGATGGCCGCCGCCGGCGCCGACCTGATCGTCACGTGCACCACGGTCGACCATCATGTCGTCGACCGTGAACTGCTCGAACTCGGTCGCACCGAGCTCGTCGTCGCCGACGGGCGCGCGCCCGTCGCGCTGCGGCCGGGTCGGGAGTCGACGGGTTCCCAGGGCGGGGCGGATGCCGCGACCGCGACGGACACCGCGGCCGACGCGCCGCGCCAGCTCGTGATCGACCTCGGCCTGCCGCGCAACGTCGCACCCGACGTCGTCGGCGTCGCGGGCGTCGAGCTGCTCGACCTCGAGACCATCAAGATCCACGCTCCGCTCGAGGAGTTCGGCTCGACCGACGCGGCCCGCGAGATCGTCGAACGCGCCGCCCGGAACTTCGGTCGCGTCGCCGAGGAGCTCGATCTCGCGCCGGCGGTCGTCGCACTCCGCCGCCACGTGTTCGACGTGCTCGACGCCGAGATCGAGCGCGCCCGCTCGCGTGGCGACGACGACGGCCGCACCGAGGCCGCGCTGCGGCACATGGCGGGCGTCCTGCTGCACACCCCGATGGTCCGATCGCGCGAGTACGCGCGCGCCGGCGACCAGCAGGCGTGGCTCGACGGCCTCGAGGCGATCTTCGGCATCCGCCCGGACGCCGCCGCGTCCGCCGTTCGCGCTGACGCCGGTGGCGAGGCCGACGAGCGTCCGTCGGCCTCTGTCGGCTGACGGACGCGTTCCCTCCCCCGATCGGCCGATCGCTGCATGCCGCCCTGCGGGGTACGCTGCCCTCGATGTCCTCCCTCCTGCACGCGCGGCCCGACGAGGCCGCCGACGCCGGGCCGCCGGCCCTCCGCCTGCCGTTCGACGTCGCCGAGATCGAACACCGGCCCGTCACGACCGCGCGGATGACGCTGCGCCCGCTCGCGGCCTCCGACGCCGAGGACGTGTGGGAGTACCAGCGCCTGCCCGAGGTGCTCCGCTACATCCCATGGCCCGAACGAGAGCGCGACGAGGCCCGCGAGCACACCGAGGCGCGTGCGGCGATGCGGCGCCTCGACGCCGACGGCGACGCGATCTTCCTCGCGATGGTGCTCGACGGGCGCGTGATCGGCGATCTCATGGTCCGGCTCGCGAGCGCCCAGCATGCGCGACTCGAGATCGGCTGGGTCGTCCACCCCGACTTCCACGGTCGGGGGCTCGCGACGGAGGGCGCCGACGTGCTCCTCGACCTCGCGTTCGGACGGCTCGCCGCGCACCGCGTCGTCGCACACCTCGACGCCCGCAACGCGGCATCCGCCCACCTCTGCGAACGCCTCGGCATGCGGCGCGAGGCGACCCTCCTCGAGGAGGAGTACGACGACGGCGAGTGGCAGGACACGGCGTCGTACGGCATGCTGCGGCGCGAGTGGCGCGCGCTGCGCGCCGCGCGCTCCGCCTGAGCCACCGCTCGGCGGGCTCCATCCGGCGAGCAGATCGGTGCAGATCGGCACCCGCAGCCCACGGACCCCTCGGCCCACGGTTCACTCCGCAGACCAGGTGGAAAGGTGAACCGCGAATACCTTTCCACCAGCTCAGCGAAGTGAGGTCGTTCGCCGATCGATCGAGAGAATGCCGATCCGCTGACACACGGCCGGGCGACCCGCCCGGGAACTGCTCAGCCGACGGAGAGCGTCCAGTCCTCGGTCGATCGGACCGTGACGACCGATGGGCCGGCCGCGAGCGGAACGCTTCCGTCGTAGGCGCCCGTCACGTCGATGAGGGATGCCCCGCCGAAGGCCTGCTGCGACTGCTGGGCGACGACGAACGGATCCTCGGCGTCGTCGCCGGTGTGGGTGGCGGCGAGCGTCGCCGCCCCGCCGCCGTACAGGTACACGGCGTCGTCCTCGCCGTTCGCAGCGTTCGGGAGCTCGGACGCCGCGGACATCTGCCGGATCGAGATCGTCCACGAGCCGGTCGCCGTCACCTGCACGCTGCGCGCCGACGAGGCATCCGCCACGCCCCACGCCGTCGTGCCCTCGTAGTCGTCGGTCGTGTCGACGAGCGGGTCGCCGGAGGGCTGGTTCGAGGCGTCGAGCAGCGTGAGCGTGAACGGCGTGTCGTCATCGCCGTCGAACGTGGCCGTGACGATCCCGCCCGAGATGCCGTCGGGGATCGCGACGACGTCGTCGCCCGAACCGCTCGCGTCGACCTCCGTGAACGTGCCCCAGGTCTGGTCCGCCCACTCCTGCACGGTCGCGGTCGGCGTCTCGGTCGGGGTCGGCGTCGGCGTCTCGCTCGGCGACGCGGACGGCGACGCGGACGGTGTCGGCGAGGCGGTCGGCTGCGTACCGCCCGCACCGATCGCGCCCGTGCCGTAGAGCACGCCGACGATGATCGCGAGCACCAGCGCGGCGCCCGAGACGACCGTGCCCGCGGTCGCGACGCCCTTCGGGCGGTCCGCCTTCGTGAGGCCGACGATGCCGAGCACCAGGCCGATCGCCGCGAGTACGACGCCCGCGATCCACGCCCACTCCCAGGCGAGAGCCAGCACGGCGAGCACGGCCGCCACGATGCCCACGACGAGCGCGCCGATGCCGAGGCCGTTGCGCGTCGGCGGTTGCTCCGCGGGATCGCCGCCACGTTCGCCGCCGGGTGCGTCGAACACCTCGGTGGGCTCGTCGTCGGGCGGGTTCGGTCCGGATGCGTTCGTCATCATTCCCCCACGGATGGCTCGGACGTGCGCTCCCGCGCCATGATGACAGTCCCACGACGGGTCGGCAACGACCCGGCGCGCGCGTCAGGCGGAACGGGGCAGGGTCACCGCGAGCACCGCGCCGCCCTCCGGCGCATTCGACGCCGACGCGTCCCCGCCGTGCGCCCGGGCGATGCCTCGCACGATCGCCAGTCCGAGACCCGCCCCGCCCGTCACGTCGAGCCGATGTGGCGACCGCGCCGACGAGCCGCGCCATCCCGCCTCGAACGCGTGCGCGAGGTCCTCCTCGGCGAAGCCCGGACCGCTGTCTGCGACCGCGAGCCGCACCTCATCGCCCGCACCGTCGACCGAGACCAGGACGCGTCCGCCCGACGGCGTGTGCTGCAACGCGTTCGCGAGCAGGTTCGCGACCGCACGGCCGAGCTGCAACGCGTCGCCCTCCACCACGGTCGACGTCTCGGGCGCGACGGCGAGATCGAGCCGAACCCCGGCGCCGTCCGCCAACCCGCGCAGCTCCGCGACGGCGTCGCTCGCGACATCCGCCAACGACAGCCGCTCGGTGCGCAGCCGCAGGGTGCCCGCGTCGATCTGCGACACCGCGAAGAGATCGGCGACGAGCGCGTCCAGCCGATCGACCTGCGACGCGATACGTGCGAGGTACCGGTCGGGATCGGGCGCGAGCCCGTCCTGCAGGGCCTCGGCCTGCGCGCGGATGCCGGCGAGCGGCACCCGCAGGTCGTGCGCGACGCGCGTGACGAGCTCGCGGCGGGCCTGCTCCTGGCGTTCGACCTCCTCGCGAGCGGCGCGGATGCGGGCATCGGATGCCGCGAGCTCGTCGAGCACGGCGCGGAACTCTCCGATCGGCAGCGGCCGCGACTCGACCGGGACCCCCCGTCCGAGATCCTCGGCCGCCGAGCGCAGCACACGCGCGGCGCGCGCGATCTCGGCGCCGAGGATCGACGCGGTGAGGATCGCGACGACCCCGCTCGTCACCGCGATCGCGAGCGCGATCTGCGCGTCGTGGTCGGAGAGGTACATCGCCTGAGTGGCCACGAGCACCCCGCCGACGACCGAGGCCACGGCGGCGACCACCACGGTGACGAGGTGGACCACGATCGGCGCCCACGCGAAACGGCGGAGCAGGAGCCAGGCGACGAACCCGACCGCGGCGGCGATCGCGGCCGAGACCGCGATGACGAGGAGCAGGTCGGTGCCACTCACGGTGTCGCCTCCGCCCCGGGGTCGTCGAACCGGTAGCCGTACCCCCAGACCGTGACGAGCAGGCGCGGGTTCGCGGCATCCGCCTCGATCTTCTCGCGCAGCCGCCGCACGTGCACGGTCACGGTCGAGAGGTCGCCGTGGCTCCAGCCCCACACGCCCTGCAGCAGGTCCTCGCGAGAGAACACCGTTCCGGGGCGGCGCGCCAGGAACGCGAGCAGCTCGAACTCGCGCTGCGTGAGCGAGAGTCCGCGACCGTCGAGGGTAACGGTGTGCGCGGCCGTGTCGATGCGGAGCGGTCCGCGCGAGATCACCGCGGCCTCCGATCCGGCGACGGCGGCGCCGGCCGCCTCGACCGCGAGCGCCCGGCGAAGGACCGACTGCACGCGCAGCGTCAGTTCGCGCGGCGAGAACGGCTTCGCGAGGTAGTCGTCGACGCCGGCCTCGAGTCCCGCGATGCGGTCGTCCTCGCCGCCGAGCGCGGTGAGCATGATGACCGGAACCTGCGACTGCGCACGGATGCGGCGGCACACCTCGATGCCGTCGATGCCCGGCAGCATCCGGTCGAGCACGACGAGGTCGGGGCGCTCGGCGGCGATGCGATCGAGCGCGACGAACGCGTCCGCGGCCTCCTGCACGCGGAAGCCCGCCGACTCGAGGTACGCACGGCACACCTCGAGCACGGTCGGGTCGTCGTCGACGAGCAGCACGAGACGCCCGTCGAGCAGCAGGTCGACCTGGTCAGCCACCGATCACCTCCTCGAGGCGTGCGATCGGATCGTACAGCCCGGCGTCGAGGATCCACGTCTGGAGCGTCTTGTCGAAACCCGTCACGACCACGATGCCGACCACGATGAAGATCACGCCGATCGTGCGGCGGAACCATCCGTCGGGGTTCGCGAGCCAGCCGAGCCGACGCACGAGGGTGCGGCCGAGCAGCGCGATGAGCAGCAGCATTCCGGCGAGCCCGACCGCGTACGCGACGACGTGCAGCACGCCCTCGCCGAACGAGACGGGCAGCACGGCCGCGACGATGAGCGCGTAGGTCGGGCTGCAACTCGAGAACACCGGGCCGAGGGCCGCGCCGGTGAGGATGTCGCCGCCCACGCTCTGACGGCGGACCGATCGGTCGAGCAGCTCGCCGCTCCGCGCACCCCACCCGAGCGCGGTCGACACCCGCTCCCACAGCCGCGGGACGAGCAGGTCGACACCGAGCAGGATCACGATCCCGCCCGCGATCACCTGCCACACCTGCGGCGGGATGCCGAGCAGCGCGGTGGTCGCCTTGAGCAGGAGCGTGAAGAGCACGACGGATGCCGCGAGCGACGCGGCGATCACGTACGGGCGGTAGCGCGCGCGCTGCTCGTCGCCGTCGCGGACGATCGATCCGCCCACGATGACGGGCAGGAGGGGCAGCACGCACGGCGCGGCGACGGTGAGGACGCCGGCGGCGAGCGCGAGGGTGAGCGAGGCGGTCACGGCGCGACTCCTCGCGTCACGGCATGGCGGCGACGAGCGACTCGACCGACGGATCGTCGTAGAGCACGACGCTCGAGATCTTCTCGCCCGCGTCGTCGACGAACACGATCGTCGTCTGGATCGTCACGCCGTACTGCTGCCGGAGGTCGGTGCGCGAGTCGTAGTCGACCTTGAAGACGGTGAGCCCGTCGGGCGCGCCCTGCGCCTTCAGGTCCTCGTCGAGCGAGCGGCACTTCGGGCACCAGCTCGCGTGGAAGAAGAGCGCCTTGGGGCCGGCGGTCGCCTCGATCGCGCCGTCGGTGTAGTCGAGGTAGGCGCCCTCGACGGGAGCGACGGCCGCGCCGGCGTCGGCCGCGTCGGCGGATGCCTCGGGCGTCGCGCTCGAGTGCGGTGTCGACTCGGGAGCGGTTGCCGACGACCCTGCCGCCGGCGCATCGCTCTCGCCCCCGGTCCCGGTCGCGGCGCACCCGGTCAGCGCGAGTGCGGCGACGAGCAGCGCGGCGGCTCCGGTGGTTCGGACGGTCGGTGCAGGCATCGGGGCATCCTCGTGTCGTTCGCGGGCGACGTCCGCCCGTCGCATCAACGCTAGGCGGGGCCCTCGGCCGGCGATGGGCCGTTCGGATTACGGAACGCTGACGATCGCCGCCCGATCGAACCGGTCAGCCCCAGAGTGGCCGCGCGTCCGGCAGTGCGGCGAGGTCGGCGGATGCCACGTGGTGGCGCGATTCGGCGATGCCGTACGCGGGCCACGAGTACACCAGGTCGAATCCGTCGCGCACTGGCGCCCCGGTCCACAGCCAGAGCTCGACGTTCCATTCCTGACGGTCGTCGCCACCGCCGCCGCCACCACCGAGCACCTGCAGCGTGGGCGGGGTCGGATCTCCGGCGACCTGTGCGACCTGCTGGTGGTCGATGGGCAGCAGGCGGATGTCATCGGCGAGCCGCACGCCGACGTGCATGCCGTCCGGCTCGGGGAACCGACCGGGGAACGAGGCGTGGTGCTCCATCATGCTCCGCTCCCACTCGCGCCGGCTCTCGGTCGTGCGCCGGTGCACCCACCGCAGCTCCAGGTGCAGGCCGGTCGAGTACGCCGCGATCCCGCGGAGCAGCAGCACCGTCGCCTCGTCGCGATGGAGCACCTCGTCGCGGGCCGCGCGCCCGGGAAGCTCGTCCTGCGGCGGCTGCAGCCACTGCGGCATCGGCGGCACCTCGGGCTCGGGGCCGCGCTCGGGCGGATCGACGTCGAAGAACCCACCGAAGCTCGCGCGCATGCCGCTCACCCTATCGACGCCGCCCGCCCCGCGGCATCCGCTCTGCGCACCTGCCCGGCGCCACACCACACCGTTCACAGGAGAATCCGCGGTCTGCAGGACCGATCACGCGGATCGGTCCTGCAGACCGGCGAAACTCCTGTGAAGCCGGGCGGGGCTGAGCACCAGCGCGCGACTCGCGCGGTGCGCGTCAGGCACCGACGAGGCGCGCGCCCAGGTACCCCTCGAGCTCGGCGAGCGGCACGCGCTCCTGACCCATGGTGTCGCGGTCGCGCACCGTCACGGCCCGGTCGTCGAGCGAGTCGAAGTCGACCGTGACGCAGAACGGGGTGCCGATCTCGTCCTGGCGGCGGTAGCGGCGGCCGATCGCACCGGCGTCGTCGAAGTCGACGTTCCAGTGCTTCCGGAGGTTCGCCGCGACCTCGCGCGCGAGCGGCGAGAGCTTCTCGTTGCGCGAGAGCGGAAGCACCGCCGCCTTCACCGGCGCGAGGCGCGGGTCGAGCTTCAGCACCGTGCGGGTGTCGACGCCGCCCTTCGCGTTCGGCACCTCTTCGACGTGGTACGCGTCGACGAGGAACGCCATGAGCGAGCGGGTGAGGCCGGCCGCGGGCTCGATGACGTACGGGGTCCAGCGCTCGTTCTTCTGCTGGTCGAAGAACGACAGGTCCTTGCCGGAGTGCTTCGCGTGCGTCGACAGGTCGAAGTCGGTGCGGTTCGCGACGCCCTCGAGCTCACCCCAGTCGCCACCGGTGAAGCCGAAGCGGTACTCGATGTCGACGGTGCGCTTGGAGTAGTGGCTGAGCTTGTCCTTCGGGTGCTCGAACAGGCGCAGGTTCTCGGGGTCGATGCCGAGGTCGACGTACCACTGGTAGCGGGTGTCGATCCAGTACTGGTGCCATTCCTCATCGGTGCCGGGCTCGACGAAGAACTCCATCTCCATCTGCTCGAACTCCCGCGTGCGGAAGATGAAGTTGCCGGGCGTGATCTCGTTGCGGAACGACTTGCCGATCTGGCCGATGCCGAACGGCGGCTTCATGCGCGCCGCCTGCAGGACGTTGCCGAAGTTCACGAAGATGCCCTGCGCGGTCTCGGGGCGCAGGTAGTGCAGGCCGGCTGCGTCGTCGACCGGGCCGAGGAACGTCTTGAGCAGCCCCGAGAACTCGCGCGGCTCGGTCCACTGGCCGCGCGTGCCGCAGTTCGGGCAGACGATGTCGGCCATGCCGTTCTCGGGCGCGCGGCCCTTCTTGTTCTCGTACGCCTCGACGAGGTGGTCCTCGCGGAAGCGCTTGTGGCAGTGCTGGCACTCGACGAGGGGGTCGCTGAACACCTCGACGTGGCCCGAGGCCTCCCACACCTGGCGGGGAAGGATGACGCTCGAGTCGAGGCCGACGACGTCGTCGCGGCCCTGCACCATCGTGCGCCACCACTGGCGCTTGATGTTCTCCTTCAGCTCGACGCCGAGGGGTCCGTAATCCCATGCCGAACGCGAACCGCCGTAGATCTCACCCGCCTGGAAGACGAAGCCCCGGTGCTGGGCGAGCGTGATGACGGATTCGAGACGGCTGGGTGCGGCCACGGTGGCTCCAATGGTCCAGGGAGGGAATCGGGCGAGACGCCCGCGAAGTCGCTGTCCATCCTACGAAATTCGACGGGCGGCGGATGCCGCGGCTTCGCGCCGCACGGGGTGCGCACCCCGCCGCGCACCGCGGGCCGGTGTACAACGGCTCGTGAAGCGGTCGGTCCCGGGCCGCTCGACGGCGACCCGACCCCGCACCGGGCACGGAGGGAGCGACGCATGGGCTTCACCCGACGCGTGTTCCTGACCGGTGTCGCGGTCGTCGGCGTGCTCGCCGTCGGACGGGTCATGGCCGATCGCCAGGACGCCGAGGAGGAGCAGGCCGCGGTCGAGGAGTTCCCCGCGCCCGAGCTCGCCCGGGTGTCGGTTCCCGCCGGCGCCCTCACCGAGCTCCCCGCCGACGCGGGGCAGGTGATGGCCTGGACGGTCGACGACGGGACCGATTCGGCCGTGGTCGGCGCGTACACCGCGTTCGCGGCGGCGAACGGCATCCGTCTCACCTACTTCGTGAACGGCGTGTACGCGTCGTGGGACGACAATGCCGACGCCATCCGCCCGCTCGTCGAGCGCGGTCAGATCCAGCTCGCGAACCACACGTGGTCCCATCCCGACCTGACGACGCTCAGCGACGCCGAGATCCAGTGGCAGTTGCAGCACAACCACGACTACCTGCAGTCGGTGTACGGCATCGACGCGCGGCCGTACTTCCGGCCGCCGTACGGCGTGCACGACGCCCGGGTGGATGCCGCCGCCGCTGCGATCGGCTACACCGTGCCGACCCTCTGGTACGGCTCGCTCGGCGACTCGGGCGCGATCTCGCAGCAGCAGATCGTCGACCTCGCCACGGAGTGGTTCGGCCCCGGGCGCATCGTCATCGGCCACCTGAACCAGGACCCGGTCGTGGGCGTCCTTCCCCGCCTGAAGGAGATCCTCGACGAGCGCGGGCTGCAGACGGTGACGCTCAACGACGTCTTCACGTCGGAACCGCACCCCTGAGCCGAGCGCGACCGGCGGTGACGGATGGCGCGCCTCGCGCCGCCGCGCCGATCATGCCGCGCGGATCGTCTCCGGTCCGATCTCGCGCACCGACCGATGCCCCGCGAGTGCCATGGTGAGGTCGAACTCGGCGACGTGGTTGCGGATCACCTCGCGTACGCCCTGCTCGCCGGCGACCGCGAGGCCGTAGGCGTACGGCCGGCCGAGGCCCACCGCGCTCGCTCCGAGCCCGAGCGCGATCACCGCGTCGGCCCCGCCGCGGACGCCGCTGTCGAGGATGATCGGAACCCGGCCCGCGACGCGGGCTGCGACCGCCGGCAACGCGGCGAGCGCCGCGACCGACGCGTCGACCTGGCGCCCGCCGTGGTTCGAGACCACGAGCCCGTCGACGCCGAAGTCGATGGCGCGCTCGGCGTCATCCGGGTGCAGGACGCCCTTCAGGATCACCGGCAGGCGGGTCCACTCGCGCAGCCGGGCGAGGTCGTCCCAGCTGAGCGCCGGCTGCGCGAAGACGTCGAGGAACGTCTCGATCGCCGCGCGCGGGAGCGGCGATCGGAGCGCGTCGCGGATCCCGCCGTCGACGAGCGGGCTCCGCGCACCCGCCCGCGCGATCGCGAGCGCCGACCTGAGCAGCGTCGGCGTGACCTTCGGCCGCTCCCCGCCGCCGGTGCCACGCGCGACCCGCTCGCGCACGAGCTCGGCGAAGACGGGGTCGCTGGTGTACTGCGCGATCCCCTGCCCGCGCGTGAACGGCAGGAACCCGAGATCGAGGTCGCGCGTGCGCCAGCCGAGCAGGTGCGTGTCGAGCGTGACGACGACGGCCTCGCAGCCGGCGGCCTCGGCACGACGCAGGAACGACGCGTTGAGGTCGTCGGAGGCGCTCCAGTAGAGCTGGAACCAGCGCGACCCGTCGCCCATCGCGTCGGCGACCTCCTCCATCGGGCGCGACGCCTGGTTCGAGAGCACGTAGGGCACACCCAGGGCGGCGGCAGCGCGGCCGACGGCGACGTCGGCGTCGCGGTGCGCGAGCTCGACGACGCCGATCGGCGAGAGCACGAACGGGGTCGGGCGACGCCGGCCGAGCAGTTCGATCGAGAGGTCGCGCTCGGCGACATCCGCCAGCACCCGCGGCCAGATGCCCCAGCGTTCGAACGCGGCCCGGTTCGCGGCGATCGTCCGCTCGGAGCCCGCCCCGCCGGCGAGGTACGCGTACGCCTCGGCCGGGAGCGCCTTCCGGGCGGCTCGCTCGAGCGCGTCCGGGTCGACGGGCACGGTCGGCCGGGTGCCGGAGAGCCCCGCGCGGTAGACCTCGGACTGCACCGCTCTCGCGAACCCTCGGGTCGCCTCGGCCATCGCATCGCTCCTTCGCGTTCGGACTGCGACGAGCGTAGCGGGGCGGTCGGCCTAGGCTGGGCGGATGCCGCTGCCCGACCTGCACGTCGCCGCCATCGCGCTGGTGCGCGATCGCCGCGTGCTCATGGTGACGGCGCGCGGGCGCGACGTGCACTACATGCCGGGCGGCAAGCTCGACGCGGGTGAGACGCCCGCCGAGGCCGCCGCGCGCGAGGCGCTGGAGGAGGTCGGGCTGGTCCTCGACCCGGCGCAGCTCGTCGAGGCGTTCACGGTGCGCGAGTTGGCGCACGGCCAGGGCGAGGGCCGGCACGTGCGCATGCACGTCTTCCTCGCCGAGACGGATGACGCGCCCGTGCCCTCGGGCGAAGTCGGCGCGGTGCACTGGGTGGGCACGGCCGATGCGGGGAGCTGTCCGCCGGCGGGCGTCGAGGTGCTGCGCCGGCTCGCGGCATCCGGCCTCATCGACTGACCGCGCCCGCCGCGGGATGCTCGCCCGCGGGGCGGGTCGCGCCTCCGCTCCCGCGCACCCTTCGAGGAGATGCCATCCGCACCGTTCTCGGCGTCGAGCGGTGCACATGGCATCCTCTCGGGCGGGCCGCCCCGCGGGATGGCAGGCTGAGAGCGAAGCGAGGGGGTGCGGATGTCGCGGACGCGCGAGTTCCGTCGCGGCGGCGCCGTGACGGTGATCACCGAGTCGGGCGCCGGTCGCCCGACGTACGTGCTCGTGCACGGGATCGGCATGGGGCACCGCTACTGGTCGGACCTCGCCGACGCGCTCGCGCTCGAGGGGCGGGTGCTCGCGCTCGACCTGCCCGGCTTCGGCGACGCCCCCGAGCCACGCGAGACGCAGTCCATCGCCGAGTCGGGCATGCACCTCGCCGCGCTCCTGGAGGCCGAGTGCGGCGGCGAGCCCGCCGTGCTCGTCGGCCACTCGATGGGTACGCAGGTCGTGGCCGAGGCCGCCGCCCGGCGACCCGACCTCGTGGCATCCGTCGTGCTCATCGCGCCGACCGTGAACCCGCGCGAGCGGTCGGCCTTCATGCAGGGCGTACGGCTGCTCGAGGACCCGTCGCTGACCCGCCCCAAGGTCCTCGCGCTCGGCATCCGCTCGTACCTGCAGGCCGGGCCGCGCTGGTACTTCCGGAAGCTCCGGCGCATGCTCGACCACCGCATCGAACTCGTCCTGCCCGATGTCGCCGCGCCGACGCTCGTGGTCCGCGGCGAGCACGACCGCCTCGCGCCGCGAGCATGGGCCGAGCAGGTGGCGCGGATGGTGCCGCAGGGCCGGTACGTCGAGGTCGCGGACCGCGGCCACGAGACCATGGTCACCGCGGGCGAACGCGTCGCCGACCTCGTCGAGCGACACGCGCGCGGCGAGCACGTCGGCCACGAGGTCGAGCGCGTCTCGGAGCCGCAGGAGCTCTCGGCGCTCGCACGCGGCTGGTGGTGGGCGCGCGACTACGTCTACGCCGGCATCCGCCAGCTCGCGATCGTCGTCGAGGGGTGGAACCCGCCCGCGCGCTGGCGCCGCGGCCGCGAGGACCTGCCCGAGGTGCTGCTGCTGCCGGGAATCTACGAGCACTGGTCGTTCCTCAGGCCGCTCGGCGACGCACTGAACGGCGCCGGCTACCGCGTGCGCGTCGTGCACGGCATGGGCACCAACCGGCGCGGCATCGCCGACACCGCCCGGCGCCTGGGTCGCGCGATCGAGCGGCGACCGGCACCCGGGGCGGGCCGTGTGATCGTCGCGCACAGCAAGGGCGGCCTGGTCGCCAAGCAGCTGCTCGTCTCGGGGGCGGATGCCGCGGGCGCGACCTCCCCCGACGGCGTCCTCGGGCTGGTCGCCGTGGCGACCCCGTTCGCGGGTTCGCGGATGGCGCGGCTCATCCTCGACCCGAGTGTGCGCGCGTTGCTCCCGAGCGACGAGACCATCGTGCTGCTCGGGCGCGCGGCATCCGTCAACGCCCGCATCGTCTCGGTCTTCGGCCGGTTCGATCCGCACATCCCCGACGGGAGCCTGCTCGAGGGCGCGACGAACATCCGGGTGCCGGTCAGCGGGCACTTCCGGATCCTCGGCGCCGTCGAGACCCACCGCGCGGTGCTCGAGGGCGTCGCGCGGCTCGACGGCCGCAGCCCGGACGGTCAGCCGGGCGCACCCGGCTGACCGGGCTGCACCGGCCCGACGCGGTACGGCCGCATCATCTCGTTGTCCTCGTGCTCGACGATGTGGCAGTGCCAGACGAACTGGCCGGGGTTCGCGAACATGGCGCGCACGCGCGTGATCTCGCCCGGATAGGCGATCACGGTGTCCTTGAACCCGGTCTCCCAGGGCTCGGGCGGTCGCGGGTCGCCGAGCGGCTGCACGGGCTGGGCCACCTCGCCGTCGACGTCGAGCACCAGGGCCTGTCGGTTCACCACCTCGAACACGACCTCGTGCACGTGCATGGGGTGCGCGTCGCCGGTCGTGTTCACGAACTCCCACACCTCGGTCGCGCCGACTGCGGGGTTCTCGGTGATCTCCTCCGCCCACATGCGCTCGATCCAGACCCCCGACCGGATGTCGCCGAGCAGCGCCTCGACGGGGCCCTCGACGGGCTCGCCGCCCGCGTCGACCCCCTCGCCCATCTTCTCGATGAGCGCGAGCGGGCGGACCACCGACTCCGCCGGGAGCGGCGTGATCGGCGGGAGCACGAGGTACTGCGGCGGGGTGGTCGTGTCGGCCCCGACGGCCGGACCGACCACGAACTGCATGACCTGACCGGTCGAGTCGGGGTCCGCCACGTCGAAGTCGAGATCGGGCTCACCCCCGCCGAACGGCTCATCCGGCCCGACGTTTCCGAGCACGTACGCGCCGACGGGCACGTTCGTGAAGTCGACGATGACGTCCGCACGCTCGGCGGGACCCAGCAGCATCCGGTCGCCGTGGTCGGCGGTGAGGTTCACGGGCGCGGCGAGGAATCCGCCCTCGTTGCCGATCTGCCACACCTCGACGCCGGGGATCGCACTGAAATCGAGGATCAGGAATCGCGACTGGCATCCGTTCAGGAGCCGCAGCCGGTAGCGGCGCTGCTGCACGTCGTGGAACGGCCACGTGTTGCCGTTGACCATGAGCATGTTGCCGAAGAACTCGGGCTGCCAGATCGGCGAGAAGTCCCCGGCGGGGATGTAGGGGCCGACGATGTCGTCGAAGAACTCGCGGGTGTCGGGATAGAACAGCGAGCCGTCGACGTCGAACGAACGGTCCTGAACGACGATCGGGATCTCGAGGTACGTCTTGTTCGGGGGGAACTTGTCGCCCTCCATCGGCGCGGGCGACGGGAGGACGGCGGTCGCCCCGCTGCGCGAGTCGAGCACGGCCTTCTCGCCGTCCGGTCCGCCGCGGACGATGAAGAACCCGGCCGGGCCCGCGTAGACGTTGAGGCGCGTCATCCCGAGTGTGTGGTCGTGGTACCAGAGCGTCGATTCGCGCTGGTCGTTCGGGTACTCGAACACGGCGTGGCCCGGCCCCCAGGTCGCTCCGAACGCGGTGGCCGCCTTGCCGGCGAAGAACTCGTACCACGTGCCGTGCGTGGCGTACTCCGCCGGGATGTCGGCCGCGTCGGGCAGGAACCACGCCTCGGCGTAGCCGTCGCTCTCGTCGCCGACGCCGACCGCGCCGTGCAGGTGGGTGACGAGCGGGACGGGTCCGGTGTACGCACCCGGCGTGTCGCCCGTGAACGTCGGCCGCGTGTCGCGACCGTCCTCACCGCCGGGCGGGTTCGCCCAGTGCAGTGTCGGATCGACCGGCAGCAGGTGGGGAAGGGCGTTGCCGTCGGCGTCGACGAGGTCGTTGATCCACTTGACCTGGACCGGTCGCCCCCACTTCGACTCGATGGTCAGCGACGGGGCGTTGTGGATGAGCGGGCCCTTCCTGCTCGCCGACGTGATGGCCCCGTAGCCCCACACCGTCGTCGCCGGCAGCCCCGCGGGCAGGATCTGCTGCGCGAACTGTCGCACCGAGATCTCGTAGTAGTCGGCGGGTTTGCCGCCCTTCCGGTTGATCGTCCCGGCCTTCGGCATCACCGGCGGCACGAGCAGCGGCGTGACGAACTTCGGCACGTCGCCGGGTGGCAGCGTGCCGCCCGGGATCTGCGCGAGCGCCACGCGTTCGCCGCCCGGCAGCATCGCGTAGAGCATGAAGCCCGCGCCGGCGGCGCCGGCGGCCGCGATGAACGTGCGGCGGCTGATGGGTCGCCCGAACGGCGTCGCCTCTGACATCGTGATTCCCCTGGGTCTCGGGCCGGGCGGGGGCGCAGGGTGGCGACGGCGGTTCCGGGTCGGGTCGTCCCCATTCCTACCGGCCCTCGCGGCGACACGCCGGGACTCTGGTCCCGCGGGTCTGCGATGATCGACGTACGACCCGCCTCGTCGTCGAGCCGAAGGAGCGCCCATGTCCGCGAACCCTCCCGCCTCCGGGATCCGAAGCGAGTCGAAGGCGACCCTCTTCGGCACGGCACTCCTGCTGCTGATGGGCGGCCTCGTGATCGCGGGCGGCGTGATCCTCTCGGTCGCCGCGGTCGTCCTCGGCGACACGGCGCTGCAGCTGCCGTAGACGGAGACGGAGACGGCGACGGCGACGGCGACGGCGACGGCTCAGTACAGCCCCAGCTCGCGACCGGTCTGCTCGACCTCGCGCATTCGAGCGGATGCCTCGGCGCCGAGCCGCTCGGCGCACTCGGCGATCACGGCCTCGACGATGGCCAGCACGGGCGTCATGGCGTCGAACGCCGCCGACGGCGACCCCGTCTCGCTCGGCAGCACGACGTCGGCCTCGCTCGCGATCGGCGAGAGCCAGGTGTCGGTGAAGAGGATCACCGAGGCCTTGCGCTCTCGTGCCAGGGCCGCGAGCCGCTGGGTCGGCTCCTCGTACCGGCGGTAGTCGAAGAGCACGACGATGTCGCCCCGGCGGAGTCCGGACACCGCCTCGATGCGGCCCGCATCGTGCTCGGGCAGTGCGGTGACACCGGGTCGGATGAGCTGGAGATGCTGTGCGAGCAGCCTCGCGAGCAGGCCGCTGAAGCGCCCGCCCGAGACGAAGACGCGCGTCCTGCGGGTGCAGAGCAGCTCGACCGCGCGGTCGAACTCGCCCGGCACCAGTGCGTCGAACGTGCGCTCGAGCGTCTCGGCCGTGATCGCGGCGGCGCGCTCCAGCCCGGTGACCGGTCCGGCCTCCGACTCGGCGCGGTGCCGGTCGTAGAGGTCGATCGGCGAGGCCGAGCGCTCGTCGAGGTCGTCGCGGAGCGCCTGCTGGAAATCGGGGAACCCGCGATAGCCGAGGCGGTTCGCGAACCGGAGCACGGTCGGGCCGCTCACGCCGGCGCGCGCGGCGAGCTTGGCGACCGTCTCGAAGCCGGCCGACGGATACGACGAGAGCAGCACCCGAGCGACCTTCCGCTCGGCCGGACTGCACTCGGCCATGCCCCGTCGGATCGCCTCCGCCATCGGAACCGCTGCGTCGCCAGGTGCCACGGCCTCCTCCTTCACCGTGCTCACCGTATCGGCCCGCCCTCGGTGATCGCGACGACGAGTCCGGCGAGCAGTGCGACCCGCTCGGGCACCGTGGCCAGGTCGAGCCACTCGTCATCCCCGTGGTCGCCACCGCCCACGGGCCCGAGCCCGTCGAGCGTCGGCACGCCCAGTGCCGCCACGAAGTTCGCGTCGGAGGCACCTCCGGTTGCGGCGACGTCGAGGTCGAGTGCGAGCTCCGCCGCCACCTCCCGCGCCAGCCCGGCCAGCGCGCCCGTGGCCCGCCGCTCGAGCGGCGGGCACACGTCGAGGCGTTCGACCGAGATCCGAGCGCCCTCCACGAACGGATGGCGCGCGCGCTCGTCGATCGCGTCGAGCGTGGCCGTGAGCTCGGCGAGGCCGACCGACCGGACCTCGAGGTGGAGTTCTGCTCGCTCCGGCACGATGTTCGCGCGAGTCCCCGACGTCACCCGGCCCACGTTGACCGTGAGTCCCGGCACGGTGCCGCCGAGCGCCTGCACGTCCAGCAGCAGTCGGGCGGCCTCGACCGCCGCGTTGACGCCGCGCTCCGGCTCGACGCCCGAGTGGGCGGCTCGCCCGTGAACGGTCACGAGCACGTCCGCCACGCCCTTGCGCGCCCCGACGAGGTCGCCGTTCTCTCGCGCGCACTCGAGGCACAGCGCGGCATCCGCGCCCTCGACGATGCCGGCGAGGATGTCCCGGCTCGCGGGAGACCCGACCTCCTCGTCCGGGGTGAAGGCGATCACCAGTTCGGCGAAGCCCGCGTAGTCGACGCGGTCCAGCACACGGGCGGCGGCGAGCGCCGCGGCGACGCCGGCCCCGTCGTCGCAGACCCCCGGGCCGCGCGCCACGTCCCCGTCGATCCGGAACGGGCGCGCCGCCACGGTGCCGGCCGGGAAGACCGTATCGAGGTGGGCGAACAGGACGACCCGCGCGGAGCCCCGGCCTCGACGACGGCCGACCACGACCGGCCCGTACCGGCGTCCGGCCCGTACCGGCGTCGGGACGACCTCGACGTCGAATCCTCCTTCGTGCAGCGCCCGCTCCGCCCATGCGGCGACGCGCGACACGCCGTCGTGGTCGAGAGAGCCGGAATCGATGCCGACGATCTGCGCGAGGTCGTCGCGGTACCGGGCATTCGTCGCCCGGGCCGCCGCGAGCAGCTCCGCCGGCGTGGGCGGGAGAGCGACGGGCGTTGCTGCTGCGGCCTCGGCGGCGGCGCGTGCCACTAGAGCACCTTCGACAGGAACGCCCGCGTGCGCTCCTCGCGCGGGTCGCCGAGCACCTGGGCGGGATCGCCGGCCTCGACCACCACGCCGCCGTCCATGAACACCGCCACGTCGCCGACCTCGCGCGCGAAGCCGATCTCGTGGGTGACCACGATCATGGTCATGCCGCTCTCCGCGAGGCCGCGCATGACATCGAGCACGTCGCCGACGAGCTCGGGGTCGAGCGCCGAGGTCGGCTCGTCGAAGAGCATCACCTCGGGCTCCATCGCGAGGGCGCGGGCGATCGCCACGCGCTGCTGCTGGCCGCCGGAGAGCTGGGCCGGATAGGTGCCGGCCTTGTCGGCCAGGCCGACCTGGGCGAGCAGGCGTTCGGCGTGCGCCCTGGCATCCGCCTTCGACCGACGCGCGACCTGCACGGGCGCCTCGATGACATTCTCGAGCGCGGTCATGTGCGGGAAGAGGTTGAAGCGCTGGAAGACCATGCCGACCTTGCGGCGCTGCGCGGCGACCTCCTTCTCGCGGAGCTCGTGGAGCCTGCCGTTCCGCTCGCGGTAGCCGACGGTCTCGCCCGCGACCCGGATCATGCCGGCGTCGATCTGCTCGAGGTGGTTGATGCAGCGCAGGAAGGTCGACTTGCCGGAGCCGGAGGGGCCGAGCAGGCACACGACCTGCCCGCGCTGGACCGACATCGTGATGCCCTTCAGCACCTCGAGACTGCCGAAGCGCTTGTGCACGTCGACGGCCTCGACCATCGGGCGGTCGGCGGTCGCCGCGAGCGGCGCGGCGTGGGGAATGGTGGCGGTCATGAAGCCGACTCCTTCTCGGCGCGCGAGGCGCGGCCGGTGCGGGCGGGCAGCGCGATGCTCTGGGTGAACGTCGACACGCGCGAGCCGAACGTCGGGCGTGCCGCGGTGAAGCCGCGACCGTAGCGACGCTCGAGCCACATCTGCGGGATCGAGAGGATCGAGGTGAGCGCGAGGTACCAGATCGCGGCGACGATCAGCAGCGGGATGATCTTGTAGTTCTGCGTGTATGCCTCGCGGATGTTCGACATGAGGTCGTCGCCGGCGACGATCGCGACGAGCGAGGTGCTCTTCAGCATCGTGATGGTCTCGTTGCCCATCGGCGGGATGATGACCCGCATCGCCTGCGGGAGCACGATGCGGCGCAGGGTCTTCGCGGGCGACATGCCGAGCGAGTGCGCTGCCTCGGTCTGTCCGGGGTCGACCGACTGGATGCCGGCGCGGACGATCTCGGCCGCGTACGCCATCTCGTTCAGGCCGAGGGCGAGGAGGGCGGCCACGGTCGCCGGGATCAGGTCGCTCGTCGTGAACGACCAGAACTCGACGGACGTGAACGGCACGCCGATCACGATCTTCGGAATGAAGGCGCCGATGAAGCCCCAGAAGATGAGCTGGAGCAGCAGCGGGGTGCCGCGGAACACCCAGATGAACAGCCACGCGGCGACCGAGAGGACGGGGTTCGCCGAGAGCCGCATGACGGCGACGACGATGCCGCCGAACACACCCATGACCATCGACGCGGCGGTGAGCCACAGCGTGATGAGCACGCCGTTGATCGTGAGCGGCTTGAAGAGGTACTCCGCGACGGTGGGGAGGTCGAGGTTCGGATTCTGGAGGATCGAGGCGATCGCCCCCGTGCCGAGCACGAGGACCAGCGCGGCGGCGATCCAGCGGCCGGGGTGGCGGACTGGCACGGCCTCGATCGGTCCCGGGCGGGCGCCCGAGGGAGTGCGTGCTCCCCCGGGCGCCGCCGTGGATGACGGCTGCGTTGCGGTCATGGGTGTGGTGCTTTCTGGTCGGAGCGTGCCCGTGGGGCTCACGCGGCGTCGGCCGCGCCGTTGATCGTGGCCTCGTCGATGCCGATGCCGGTGACGCCGTACTGGTCGAGGATCGCCTCGTACGTCCCATCGTCCATGAGGGACTGGAGCGCCGCCTGGATCGCCGTCGCGAGCTGCTCGTTCTGCTTGAGCACGCCGATGCCGTTGAGCGTGGCGTCGTAGCCGTTCGGGGCGTCCGGGTCCTCGACGACCTCGAAGGTACCGCCGTCGTTCGTGGTCTTCGCCACGTAGCCGGCGCTCGGCTTGGTGAGCAGCGATGCCACCGCCTTGCCGCTCGTGATCGCCAGCTGTGCGTCGGCGTCGGAGGGGAACTCGCTCAGCTTGATGGGGTCGAGGCCCTCGGCCTCGCACTCGCCCTGCCAGACCTCGTTCACGAGATCGACCTGGCTCGTCGCACCCTGCACGGCCACGTCCGTGCCGCAGAGGTCGAGGTAGCCCTCGATGCCCTCGGGGTTGCCGGCGCTCGTGAGGATGCCGGTGCCCGAGGCCGAGTAGTCGATGAACGTGAGCACCTCCATGCGTTCGACGCTCGAGGTCATGGCGGTGATCGTCACGTCGAAGTTGCCCGCCTGCAGGGCCGGGATGATGCCGTCGAACGCCTGCTGCTCGAAGACGAAGTCGATGCCGAGCTTCGCGCCGATCGCGCGGCCGAGGTCGACATCGACTCCGGTGAGTTCGTCGGACCCCTCCTCGAGGAACATCTCGAACGGCGCGTAGGGCGCGTCGGTGGCGACCTTCACCGAGCCCGCCTCGGCGACCTCCTCGGGCAGGAGGTCTGCGGCGGCCTCGTCGACGGCGATCTCGATGCCGGCGATCTCGACGATGTCGCCCGTCGCTTCGGCGGGATCGGCGGATGAGGCGGTCGTGCTGCAGCCGGCGAGCAGCGTCGCGCCGGCGAGCGCGGCGACGACGAATGCCGTCCGGGTGGTGATGGGAGCGAACATGTGCGGGCCCTTCTTGGTCACTGCGGCGGGAACGGGTGGGTCCGAGTATGTAACAGATATTCCAGAGATGCCAGCATTTTATTCTTCTGTAACAATTCGTCTCCGCAGTCGGGTCCGCGGGACGACTGGCGCGGAGGCCTTCCGCGGCTTCGTATCGTGCGTTAGCATCCGCCACTAGTTGCACGTTCATGTAACGGACATTCCAAAGGAGGCACCATGCGACGAATCCCCCTGTCGATCGCGGCCTGCACCACCGCCGCACTCGCCCTGACCGCGACCCAGCCCGCCGCCGCGGCCCCGCGCCCCGCCGATGCGGGGCCGGCCCGCCACGCCGTGCTCATCGGCGGCAACCTCGACGAGAACGCCGAGATCCTTCGCGCCATCGTCGACCTCGCAGACCCGGACGGCGCCGGGCCGGAACGGGCGCGCATCGCGATCGTCACGGCTGCCGCACGCTCCGCGCGGACGCCGGAGCAGGCCGCCGATCCGTCGCTGAACAACGCAGCGGCCAACGGCCTCTACTACGCCGACCTGTTCCGGCAGTACGGCGCCGAGACCTACGCCGTGCCGGTCGACACCGCGGTCGACTACCCCGGCGACCAGTACCGGCCCGATCGCGCCGAGGACCCCGCCGTCGTGGCCGAACTGGCCCATGCCACGGGCGTCTTCTTCGGCGGCGGCGACCAGATGCGCTACGTGCGCACGCTCCAGGACTGCGAGCCCGCGCCGCTCGAGGCATTCCGGACGTGCGTGGACACCCCGGTGCTCACGGCACTTCGCGCCGCCGCCGACCGGGGCGTCGTCGCGGGCGTCAGCGCCGGTCTCGCCATCCAGCAGGGCCGAGACATGGTCACCGGCGGCGAGTCGTACGAGGCATGGCGCGACGGGGCGCAGGCCGGATACCTCGACGACCCGACCGAGCTCGGATACCTCCCGTCCGGCGGCTTCGGCTTCGTCGAGGGCGTCCAGATCGACAGCCACTTCGCCACGTGGGGTCGTCAGGGCCGGGCCGTGAAGCTCGGGCTCGAGACCGGTCACGACCTGGTTCTCGGCGTCGACGAGACGACCGCGGTGGTCCTCGACCGGAAGACGGGCGTCGGCCGCGTCATCGGCGAGCACGGCGCATCCCTCATCGACCTGGGCGACGCCGTCGAAGCGGACGGCGGCGTCGCCGGCGTCCGGTGGAGCTACGCGACCGCCGGTGACACGGTGAACCTGAAGCGCGGTCTCGCGCTCGCGGCGGACGGTTCCGCGGCCGTGCGCCCGGTCGCGGCGCCGGTCGAGGAGCGCGAGGACATCTGGGACTCGCTCGAGGGAGCGGGCGGGGTCTACTCGCTTCGCGACCTCGCGCGCGAGACGGTCGCCTCGAGCGCCCGCACCGGGAGCGGCACGAGCTTCGAGGTGTCCCCGCAGTTCCGGACCGTGCTGACGCGCCAGCCGTCGACGCGTGCCTGGACGACTCCGACCGGCGGAGTCTCGTTCGCAGGACTCGACCTTCGCATCGAGGTCGTTCCGAACGTCGGCTGAGCCGGTCGTCCCCACCGGGCGGCGGATGGCGCGAGCGCGCCGCCCGCCGCCCGTCGCCGTTCCCGGGAGGCTCCCAGTTGCGCCAGTCACTGTTGCAGTAACTGCACTCAATGCTGCAACACCTGAAAGGAACTCGGTGATGACCCCCTCCCCCGCATCCGGCGCACCGCCGGTGCTCAGCGCGCAGGCGCTGACCAAGACCTACGGAGCCGGCGAATCGCGCTTCGACGCGCTGAAGGGCGTGTCGCTCGACGTGCGGCGCGGCGAATCGCTCGCGATCGTCGGCAAGTCGGGCTCCGGCAAGTCCACCCTGATGCACCTGCTCGCCCTCCTCGATCGGCCGAGCTCCGGCATCGTCGAGATCGATGGCGAGGATGCGGCATCCGCCCCCGCCAAGCGGATCAACCGCCTTCGCAACGAACGGTTCGGATTCGTCTTCCAGCAGTTCTTCCTCACCGCGCAGCAGTCGGTGCTCGAGAACGTCACCCTTCCGCTGCTCGTCGCCGGCGTCGCGCCCCGCGAGCGGGTGCGTCGCGGCATGGCGGTCCTCGACTCGCTCGGCCTGGCCGACAAGGCGAAGAACCGCGCCAACGACCTCTCCGGCGGGCAGAAGCAGCGCGTCGTGATCGCCCGAGCCCTCGTCAACGAACCCGACGTGATCTTCGCCGACGAGCCCACGGGCAACCTGGACACGACCACCGGAGCCCAGGTCGAGGACCTCCTGTTCGACCTGCAGCGCGAGCACGGCATCACCCTCGTCATCGTCACCCACGACGACGAGCTCGCCGCCCGCTGCGACCGCCGCGTCAGCATCGCCGACGGCCTGATCGTGGACGGAGCGGGACGATGAGGACCTCGGACGTCATCACCAACGCGACGCGGAACGCGTTCCGCAGCAAGCTCCGCACGACGCTCACGGTGCTGAGCCTCTTCGTCGGCGCGTTCACCCTCACCCTCACGACCGCGCTCGGCGCAGGCGTCAACGACTACGTGGAGCGCCAGGTCGCGACGGTGAGCACCGGCGACGCGCTCCTCGTCACGCCGGCCGCGTCGACCGACACCGGCGACGGACCGACGCCGTACGATGCCGACGGCCGACAGCAGGCCACGCAGCCCAACCCGCTGGGCGCGGGCACGCTCCTGAACGACGACGACCTCGACGCCATGCGGGAGATGGACGGCGTCGATCTCGTCGAGCCCGTCCGCCAGATCACCATCGACTGGATCGCGCCGCTCGACGGCACGGACTCCGACCGCTACGAGCTCGACGTCAACCCGAGCTCCTCGCTCGGCCGGAGCGACCTCGTCGCGGGCCGCCAGCTGGACGACGAGACCGATGCAACGCAGATCGTCCTCCCCGACGACTACGTCGACGCACTCGGGTTCGCCGACGCGGAATCCGCGATCGGCGAGACGGTCGAGCTCGGCTACACCGACGCGACGCAGGCCGCGCAGACCGTCGAGGTCGAGGTCGCCGGGGTCGCGCGGACGAGCCTGTTCGCCACGGGCGCCGGCGCCAATCGGAGCCTGACCGACGCGGTCTCCGACGCGCAGGCGATCCCCGGGCGACCCGACGCCTGGGTCCTCGCCGTCGCCCACCTCGACGGAACAGGTCCCGACGGCACCGTCACCGAAGACGACGTCGCCGGCGTCAAGACGCAGCTCGCCGAGGCCGACCTCGCCGGCCAGACCGTCGAGGACCAGCTCGGCGTCATCCAGACCGTCATCAACGGCATCATCGGCGTGCTCAGCGCGTTCTCCGTGATCGCGCTGCTCGCGGCATCCTTCGGCATCGTCAACACGCTGCTGATGAGCGTGCAGGAGCGCACGCGTGAGATCGGCCTGATGAAGGCCATGGGCATGTCGAACGGGAAGGTGTTCTCGCTGTTCAGTCTCGAGGCGGTCGTCATCGGCTTCCTCGGGTCGGCCATCGGCGCCGCCGCGGCGATCGGGCTCGGCACGGTGGTCTCCTCCGCGCTGTCGGCCGGACCGCTCGCCGACCTGCCCGGGCTCACGATCCTGCTCTTCGAGCCGGTGAACGTGCTCGGCGTGGTCCTCGTGATCATGCTCGTCGCGTTCGTGTCCGGCGTCCTCCCCGCCCGCAGGGCGGCCCGCCAGGATCCGATCGACTCGCTACGGTACGAGTAGACCGACCAGGAGGCGGATCATGTCGACCGAACCAGGCCCCCGGCGCCGCAGCGTCGCGGAGACGACCGCGGCGATCGAGCGCGCCGCGATCGACCTCGTGACCGAGCACGGCTACGACCAGGTCACGGTCGACATGATCTGCCAGGCCGCGGGCATCAGCCAGCGCACGTTCTTCAACCACTTCAAGACGAAGGACGCCGCGCTGCTCGGCACCGACGAGCCGACGGTCGACCAGCAGGCTGCGCGGGAGTTCATCGTCTCGGACGGCCCGCTGCTCGCCGAGGCCGCCGGCCTCGTCCGCATCGAACCCGACCGGATCCCGTCCGACCCGTCGCTCATCATGCGGCGGATCACCGCGGTCTCGCAGAACCCGATGCTCCTCGCCCGTCAGATGGAGCGCCTCACGGCGATCGAGGCGGAGCTCCGGCAGATCGTCGAGTTGCGGCTCCGACAGGATGCGCTCAGGGCGGGCGCCGACGAGGCCGAGCTCGCCGACCTCCCCGAGCAGGCCGAGATCATCACCCACCTCCTCGCCGGCCTCATGCGCTATGTCGGCATGAGCTGGGCGCGGAGGGCGTCGACCGGGGAGTCTCCGCCGATCGAGGCGGAGGATCTGGGCGAGCGACTCGGCCGCGTGATCCCCAAGCTCGGCTGACCGCACCACGACTCCGCTCGGGCCGGGGCGCGGGGACCGGTCGACCGGATGACGGGAGCCGCCGCTCGACGGCGGCTGCAGGAACAGCCCGGCCGTCAGTGCACGTACTCGAGCAGGTCGGCGCCCACGCGCCGCATGCCGTCGAGCACCGCGAGCCGCGAGGCGAGCTGAGTGTCGGCGAAGTACATCGACACCGCGTAGGCCACGCCCGCGCGCGGGCCGCGCAGCACGCCCACCTCGCTGCGCACGCCGCCGTCGGTGCCCGTCTTGTTCATGAGGAGCAGCCCGTGGTCGGGCGTGCGGTGCGCGAGCGGATCGAGGCCGAACGCCGACGCGACCATCGACAGGTCGGCATTCAGCGAGAGCCAGCCGACGACGCGCTGCGACACCTCGGGGCTCACGATCTCGCCGCGGGCGAGGGAGGCGAAGAGCCACGTGAGCTCCTTGGCCGAGCCGATCGACAGCTGCGGTGCGTCGTCGGGCCCGCGGTGATCGCGCACGAGGTCGAGCAGCGCCGTACGCGTGAGCCCGAGCGTCTCGGTGCGCGAGCGCACCGACTCGAGGCCGATGTGCCGGATGAGCACGTTCGTGGCGAGGTTGTCGCTCGTGGCGCCGACCATCGCCGCGAGGTCGGACATCGGCAGGGACGGGGTCTGGAGGTGCTGCCAGATGCCCGAGTCGCCCACCGCGTCGCGGGGCGCCCGGTCGAGCACCGTGAACGCCTCGGGGCTCGCGTGCCCGAGCCGGGAGGCGACCTCGACGAGCAGCAGCACCTTGCCGATCGAGGCCGTCGGCATCACGACGTGGTCGTCGACCGAGAACAGCACCCGGCCGGTCGCCAGGTCGGTCGCCCGCGCCGACACCTGGACGCCGCCGAGGGCGAGCTCGCCGAGGGAGTCGAAGCCACGCGAGAAGTCCTCGACATGTTCGTCGGTGCGGTGGCGGCTTCGTCGGAAGGATGCGTGCCGAGCACGGCGCTCGGAACCCTGGGACGAGGTCACCACGACAGGAACAGCGGCTTTCGTTCGGGTCTCGCGCTCCCCCACCGCGGCATCGCGGTGCGCTCGACGGGATCGGACGGGGGTCTGGGTGAGGTGCTACCAGATGCGGACGCGGTCGGCCGGGTCGAGCCAGAGCTCGTCATCGGGCGTGACCTCGAACCCAGTGTAGAACTCATCGATGTTCCGGACGATCTGGTTGCACCGGAACTCGTTCGGCGAGTGCGGGTCGATCGCCAGCAGCCGCTCCACCTCGGCATCGCGCCCCTTCATCTGCCAGGCCTGCGCCCACGAGAGGAAGAACCGCTGGGCGCCGGTCAGGCCGTCGATGACCGGCGCCTCGCTGCCGCCGAGCGAGAGCAGATACGCCTTCCACGCGATCGCGAGCCCGCCGAGGTCGCCGATGTTCTCGCCGATGGTGAGCGCGCCGTTGACGTGCGCGGGTTCGCCCGAGTCATCCGTCTCGTCCTCGTCGGCCGCGTCGGCAGCGGATGCCTCGACGGCACCGCGCCCGTCGCCGTCGAGGAGCTGGGCCGGCACGAGCACGTCGTACTGCTCGATGAGCGTCTTGGTGCGCTCCTCGAACGCGGCGCGGTCGGCCTCGGTCCACCAGTCGATGAGCCGGCCGTCACCGTCGAAGCGCGAGCCCTGGTCGTCGAAGCCGTGGCCGATCTCGTGCCCGATGACCGCGCCGATCGCCCCGTAGTTCGCCGCCGCGTCGCGGGTCTCGTCGAAGAACGGGAACTGCAGGATGGCGGCCGGGAACACGATCTCGTTGAAGCCCGGGTTGTAGTACGCGTTGATCGTCTGCGGCGTCATGAACCACTCGTCGCGGTCGAGGGGCTTCCCGATCTTGCCGAGTTGCCGCTGGAACTCGAACTCGGCCGCCGCACGCACGTTGCCGACGAGGTCGGACGCGGAGACCTCGAGCGTCGAGTAGTCGCGCCACTTCACGGGGTAGCCGATCTTCGGCGTGAACTTCTCGAGCTTCTCGAGCGCCTTCGCGCGCGTCTCCTCGCCCATCCAGTCGAGCCCGGTGATCGAATCGCGGTAGGCCTCGACGAGGTTCGCGACGAGCTCGTCCATCGCCTCCTTCGCCGCGGGCGGGAAGTGCCGCTCGACGTAGATGCGACCCACGGCCTCGCCCATCGCCCCCTCGACGAACGACACGGCGCGCTTCCAGCGCTCGCGCAGCTGCGGCGTCCCGGTGAGGGTGCGGCCGTAGAAGTCGAAGTTCTCCTCGACGAAGGCGCTGCCGAGGTACGGCGCGGCGCCGTGCACGACCTGCCAGGCGAGCCAGTCGCGCCACGCCGGAAGCCGATCGGCGGTCATCAGCGCGCCGACGCCCTCGACGAAGCTCGGCTGCCGGACGACGAGTTCGGCGAATGCGCCGTCGGGGACGCCCATCGCGTCGCGCCAGAGGTCGAGGTCGATGGATGCCGCGTCCGCGACCTCCGACCACGGCATCAGGTTGTACGTCTTCTGGCTGTCGCGCGAGTCGACGTTGGTCCAGTGGGCCTTCGCGATCTCGGTCTCGAGGTCGAACACCCGCTGCGCACGCGCGGCAGCGTCGTCGAGGGCGGCGAGTCCGAACATGCGCTCGAGGTGGCCGAGGTACTTCTCGCGGATCGGAGCGAAGCGCTCCTCGCGGTAGTAGCTCTCGTCGGGAAGGCCGATGCCGCCCTGCTCGACGAAGACGAGGTACCGCTCCGGATCGCCGGGGTCGTTGTCGACGAAGAGCTGGACGAAGCCGCCGACGCCCTGCCGCTCGAGACGGCCGATCGCCTCGAGGAGCTGCGCGACGCTGCCCGGCAGCGACGCTTCGACGAGCTGGCTCGCGATGGGCGTCGCGCCGAGCATCTCCGCGCGCTCCTCGTTCATGAACGAGGCGTAGAGGTCGCCGACCTTGCGCGCCTCGGTGCCGGGCGCGGCGGCCTGCGCCTCCTCGATGATCTCCCGCACGGCCTGCTCGGCCTCCTCGTAGAGCACGATGAAGCTGCCGTAGCGTGCCTTGTCGTCGGGGATCTCGGTGCGTTCGATCCACTTGCCGTTGACGTGGCGGAAGAGGTCGTCCTGCGGGCGCACGTCGGCGTCGAGTTCGTCGAGGATGATGCCGCTGGGCTTCGTCGCATCGCTCATTCCGACAGCCTAAGCGCGCGGGGCGGCCGGAACTGAGCGGATGCCGCGAACCCGCGCCGCACGTCGGTCAGCGCAGCTGCGCGAAGCCCTCGGCCTTGCGCGTCGGGCCGACCACGAGCACCGTGTCGTCCGGGCCGAGCACGGTGTCGGCATCGGCGTTTCGCCACTCCTCACCGGGCCGCTTGAACGCGGCGACCGTGACCCCGAGTTCCTTGCGGAGCGCGGTCTGTCCGAGCGGGATGCCGTGCAGGCGCGACGGTGGCGCGGTCTTCACGATCGCGTACCCCTGCTCGATCTCGATGTAGTCGAGCGCGGCGCCCCGCACGAGGTGCGCCACCCTGCGCCCCATCTCGGCCTCCGGGCGGATCACGTGGTGCACGCCGAGCTGCTCGAGGATCACGGCGTGCTGCTCGGTCACCGCCTTGGCCCAGATCACCGGGATCTTCATGCCGAGGAGGACCGAGCAGGTGAGGATCGACGCCGTGATGTCGGTGCCGATGGCGACGACGACCCGGTCGAACTCGTCGACCGCGAGCTGCCTCAGCACCTCGGACTTGGTCGAGTCGGCGCGGACCACCTGCGTCAACTCGCCGTTCAGGGCCTGCACGATCTCCTCGTCGGCGTCGATGCCGAGCACCTCGGTGCCGCCGGCCATGAGCTCGAGGGCGAGCGAACTGCCGAAGCGCCCGAGCCCGATGACCGCGACCGAGTCGGCCTCGGCGATGCGGCGCGACGTGTCGCTCGCGCCGCCGAACAACGTGAACCTACCCAATGGCGGGCCTCTCCTTCGGAAGTTCGTAGAGGATCCGCCGATCGCGGAGCGCGATCGCCGATCCCAGGGTCAACGGGCCGATGCGGCCGAGGAACATGAGCACCACGAGGATGACCTCGGCGCTCGGAGGCAGGTCGCCGGTGATGCCCGTCGAGAGCCCGACGGTCGCGAACGCAGAGACCGCCTCGAAGGCGACGAGGTCGAGGTCGAGCTTCGTGAGGTGCATCAGCAGGATGATCGCGGTCATCACGGCGCCCACCGCGACGAGCGCGACCGTGATGGCCTGGCGGTGCACGGCCCGGCTCAACCGCTTGCCGAAGATGTTGACGGCGCCCTCGCCGCGGAACTCGGTGAGCAGGATGAAGAACAGCACCGCGAACGTGGTCACCTTGATGCCGCCGGCCGTGCCGGCGGGGCCGCCGCCGATGAACATGAGCACGTCCATCACGACCCAGCTCTCGTCGTGCATCTGGCCGACGTCGATCGAGTTGAAGCCCGCGGTGCGGGTCTGGGTCGACATGAAGAACGCGGCGAGCATCTTCGCGCCCGGGTCGAGCGGGCCGAGGGTGCCCGGGTTGCCCCATTCGGCG
Organism: Agromyces sp. GXQ0307; assembly: GCF_044769845.1. NCBI lineage: Bacteria > Bacillati > Actinomycetota > Actinomycetes > Micrococcales > Microbacteriaceae > Agromyces > Agromyces sp. GXQ0307. The sequence goes on from NZ_JBIZVY010000004.1 coordinate 232,034, forward strand.
ATGGCGAGGTACGCGGTGCCGACGATGAGCAGCACCCCGGTGCCCCACAGCACGATCTTCGTGTTCATCGACCAGTGCAGCGGGCGACTGAACTCCTTGCGCAGCTGCATGATCACGGGGAACCCGAGTCCGCCGAGGATGATCGCCACGGACATCGGGATGCAGATGAACGGGTCGGCGACGAAGTCCATCATGTTGTTCGTGTAGAGGGCGAAGCCCGCGTTGTTGAACGACGAGACCGAGTGGAACAGCGCGTGCCACGCGGCATCCGTCGGGCTGTAGTCGTAGCCGAAGAGGAAGCGCGGGAACAGGAACATCCAGGTGATGCCCTCGATCGCGAACGAGATCAGCACGATCCCGCGCACCAGGCCGCGGAGGTCGTCGTACCCGACCGCCTTCGCCTCGGCGGCCGTGTTGAGCCGCGAGCGGACGCTCATCTTGCGCGCCAGCACGAGGCCGACGAGCGAGGCGAAGATCATGATGCCGAGGCCCCCGAGCTGGATGAGCACCATGATCACGACGTGACCGAGCGGACTCCAGTGCAACTCGGTGTCGACCACGGTCAGGCCCGTCACGCAGACGGAGCTCGTCGCCGTGAAGAGCGCGTCGATGAAGCTCGTGCCGCCTGGCACGACGGTCATCGGCGGCAGCCAGAGCAGGAGGGTGCCGCCCATGACGGCGGCGGCGAAACCGACCACCACGGCCTGCGCCGGGTGGAGCCGGATGCCCCGTCGGAAGCGATGCGGTCGCGGTTCGCGGACCGTGCCTCGGAAGGTCACCGCGGAATCATACGCCTGTTCAGGGTGCAGCGCGCCACACCGAACCCGGGGGTTCGCCGGCTCGCCGCCGTCACCGCCCGATGCGATGATCGAGCCATGCTGAACACGATCCTGAACGTCGTCTGGCTGATCCTCGCGGGCATCTGGCTGTGGATCGGGTACATGCTCGCGGGGCTGCTCATGTGCATCCTCATCGTGACCATCCCGTGGGGCATCGCGTCGTTCCGCATCGCGAACTACTCACTCTGGCCGTTCGGCCGCGAGGTGGTCTCCAAGCCGACCTCCGGCGCCTGGTCGTTCATCGGGAACGTCATCTGGGTGCTGCTCGCCGGGTGGTGGCTGGCGCTCGAGCACCTCGTGACGGGCATCATCATGTGCCTCACGATCATCGGCATCCCGCTCGGCATCGCGAACTTCAAGCTGATCCCGGTCTCGCTCGCGCCCCTCGGCAAGGAGATCGTCGAGTCGCGGTGAGCGTCGGCGGTCGCGCATAGGCTCGTTCCGCCATGAGCCCCCGCCCCCCTGCTCCCGCACCCGCCGCAGCGCGGCGCGCGGTCGACCGCGACATCCTGCGCCTGGCCGTCCCGGCCCTCGGCGCGCTCATCGCCGAGCCTCTGTTCCTCGTCGCCGACACGGCGATGGTCGGGCACCTCGGCGCCGCGCCCCTCGCCGGCCTCGGACTCGCGAGCGCCGTGCTGCAGACGATCGTCGGCCTGATGGTCTTCCTCGCGTACGCGACGACGCCGTCGGTCGCGCGTCGACTCGGCGCGGGCGACGAGCGCGGTGCCGTCGGCGCGGGCGTCGACGGGCTCTGGCTCGCGCTCGGGCTCGGCGCAGTGCTCGCCCTCGCCGGCTGGTTCGCTGCGCCGTGGCTCGTGGCCGCCTTCGGCGCCTCCGCCGAAGTCGCCGCCGAGGCATCCGTCTATCTCTCGATCTCGATGGCGGGGCTGCCCGCGATGCTGGTGGTGTTCGCCGCGACGGGCCTGCTGCGCGGGCTGCAGGACACGCGGACCCCGCTGTGGGTCGCCGGCCTCGGCTTCGCGGCGAACATCGCACTGAACGCGATCTTCATCTACGGCCTCGGCTGGGGCATCGCGGGTTCGGCGGTCGGCACCGTCGTCGCCCAGTGGGGAATGGTGCTCGTCTACCTCGTCATCGTCGCCCGGCACGTCGCGCGCGTCGGCGCGAGCCCGTGGCCGCGCCACGCGGGCGTGCTGCGGGGTGCTCGCGACGGCGGGTGGCTGTTCCTCCGCACGGCGAGCCTGCGCGTGGCGCTGCTGCTCGCGACGTGGGCGGCGACCTCGCTCGGCCGAGACGAACTCGCGGCCTACCAGGTCGCGATCACCATCTACTTCACACTCGGGTTCGCCCTCGACGCGCTCGCCATCGCCGCGCAGGCCCTCATCGGCAAGGGCCTCGGCGCGGGCGACGTCGACGTCGTTCGTGCGGTGCTGCGCCGCTGCGTCGAGTGGGGCATCGGTGCGGGTGCGGTGATCGGCGCACTCGTCATCGCGACCGCGTGGGTGCTGCCCGCCCTCTTCACCTCCTCGGCGGAGGTCGCGGCACTGCTGCCGCCGTCGCTCGTCGTGCTCGGCCTCTCGGCGCCGCTCGGCGGACTGGTGTTCGTGCTCGACGGCGTGCTGATCGGCGCGGGCGACGCCCGGTACCTGGCCTGGACGGGCCTCGTGAACCTCGCCGCGTTCGTCCCGATGGCGTTCGGCGTGGTGTGGTGGGCGGATGCGTCCGGCGCCGACGTCGCCGGCGCGGCAGCGCTCGCGGCGCTCACGGCCGCCTTCTCACTCGGGTACCTCGCCGCGCGTGCGGTGACGCTCTCGCTGCGAGCGCGCGGCCGGGCGTGGATGGTGACCGGCGCGCCCGCGTGACCAATGGCCCTGCGGAAACGCGCGCCAGCACCTAGCGTTCGAGGCACCGTCGTTCGAAGGAGGCCGACATGTCCGCGCGTCGAGCCCTGCCCCACCCCACCGTCCGCTCGCGTGCCCGGCGCCGCCCAGCCTCCCGTGTCGCGGCGGCATCCGGGCTCGCCGTCGGCGTCCTCGTCGCGGTCACCGCGTGCGTGCCGTTCGTGACGCCCGGCGACACCCGTACCGAGAACCGCGAGATCGATGATGCGACGGCCGTCGTCCTGCGCGGCTCGGGCGACGTGACGATCCGGCTGGGCGAAGCGCCGTCGCTGACGGTCACGGGTGGCGAGAACGTGCTCGAGCGGCTCACGACCGAGGTCGAGGGCGATGCGCTCATCATCGACATGCAGCGCGGCCCGATCGTCGTCGGCGCCCGCGACCTCGTGTTCGACATCACGCTCACGTCCCTCGAGTCGGTCCTGATCTCCGGATCGGGCGACATGACGGCCGAGTTCGGCGATGCCGACGAGGTGACGCTCGAGATCCGCGGCTCCGGCGAGATCGAGACCGACGAGCTCGACGCGTCGACCGTGCGGGCGTCGATCAGCGGGTCCGGTTCGATCCGGCCGAGCGGCACGACCGACGAACTCCACGTCAACGTCGACGGCTCGGGCGACGTCGACGCGTCTGAGCTCAGCGCCGACTCGGCGCGGGTCGTGCTGTCGGGCTCGGGCGAGATCTCGGTCGACGCGTCCGAATCGCTCGACGTCGTCCTGTCGGGAAGCGGCACGGTGCGCTACTCGGGGCGCCCGGAGATCCGCAGCACCGTGTCGGGGTCGGGCGAGATCACGCCGTCCTGAGCGGGACGCCGCCATCAGCCGGCCCCGCGTCGAGCGTTCAGCCGCGCGGCGGCGCGGTCGTGTCGCCGACGTGCAGCGTGCTCGTGAAGTCGGTGCCGGATGCCGCTTCGCCGGACAGCATGCGCACGACCGCCTCGCCCGCCGCGCGTCCCTTCGCGACCGAGGGCTGCACGAGGGTCGTGAGGTCGTGCTGCAGTCCGTCGACGCGGATGCCGTCGAACCCGATGACGCTGAGGTCGCGCGGCACCTCGAGGCCGAGCTCCTCGGCGGCCTGGATGACGCCGGCCGCGAGCAGGTCGGACTGGGCGATGATCGCGGTCGGCCGCGTCGCGGCATCCGCCAGCAGGGGTCTCGCGGCTTCGAGGCCCTCCTCGATCGAGCTCGCGCCGGCCACGCTCACGCGGATCTCGGGGAAGACGTCGCGCGCGCCGCGCAACCGCTCGACGGCGGTGTCGACGGTTGCGGTCGACTCCATCTCGGCCGTCAGTTCGCCGCGCCGGCGAGTCGGTTCGAACGGGAGCGTGACGGTCGCGACCTCCGTGTGACCGAGCGAGCGGACGTGCTCGGCCCCGAGCCGCGTGGCCTCGCGGTTGTCGATCGTGATCTCCGGGATGTCGCCTCCCGGTGCGCCCTCGATGGCGACGAGCGGGATGCCGCGCCGCTGGAGCGCCTCGACCTGGCGGAAGAACTTCGGGCTGCATCCGATGAGCACGACCGCGTCGACCGGGGCCGTGTCGAGGCTGACGGGCGCGTCGGGGTCGCCGGAGTCGGTGAAGAGCAGGAGGCCGGCGCCGAGCGGGGCGATGCCCTCGGTGAGTCCGTCGAGGGTCTGGATCTTCACCGGGTCGAGGAAGGCGGCGCGGACGCGCTCCTCGAGCACGACGCCGACGATCCCCGATCGGCCGCGGCGGAGGGACCTGGCGCGGGGGTCGGGGCCGGCGTAGCCGAGTTCGGATGCCGCGGCGAGGACGCGCTCCTTCGTGGCATCCGACACCGGGCCGGAGCCGCTGAAGGCGAGCGACGCGGTCGACGCGGAGACGCCGGCGCGCGCGGCGACATCGGCGAGCGTCACGCGCGGGATGGCGCCGGTCGCGGCGGCGGGTTCGGGGCTCACCCTTCGATTGTACGGTCGAATCGATTCGATGCGCTCGTCCCGAGTCCCACCTGGCGGATATACGATCCGGCCCGCCGCCTTGCAGCCGAATCGGGCCGGGGTGGCGGATCGTATATCCGCAGGATTGGACGAGGGGCGAGGGGCGGGGGCGGGTGCGGGGTGCGCTCAGCCGCGCTCGGCGATCTCCTTGACCTTCGCGACGAGCGCATCCCAGACGGACTTCGCGTGCGCCGCCGACTCGGGCGTCGCGTTGTTGTCCTGCGAGAGCGTGAGCACGGTCGGGGCATCGCCACCGCCGTCGACCGTCCAGGTCAGGGTGTGGTGGTCGTCGGGCTCGAGGCCGCTCGTGCGCCGCGGACTGAAGTGGGTGTGCACCAGCCGATGCGGCGGGTCGATCTCGAGCACGGTTCCGTGGTCCTCGTACGGCCGCCCGTTCCACTCCCCGCTCCAGCGGAGCGCCCCGCCCGCGAACCAGTCCGCGTCGAGCGTCGTGCCGGGCAGGTACTCGCGCGCCGCGGCGGGGTCGGTGATGACCTCCCATACCCGCTCGGGGGGCGCGTCGATCTCGATCGTCGAGGTCACGACGAGGTCCTTCAGCATCTCGTGCCTCCTTGTCATCGGCTTCCGACCGTACGCCGCGCGCACCGCGTCCACAGCCCCCTTGCGCCCGCGCGACGGATGGGTCAGGCGGGCGCGGCCGCGAGCACCGCGTCGCGCGCCTCGGCGAACGCCGCGACGCACCGGCGGACCTCGTCCTCCGAGTGCGCGGCCGAGAGCTGCACCCTGATGCGCGCCCTGCCCTTGGGCACGACCGGGTACGAGAACGCGGTCACGTAGACGCCGCGCTCCTGCAGGGCGTCCGCGATGCGCGCGGTGAGCGCCGCGTCCCCGAACATGACCGGCACGATCGGGTGCGACCCGGGCAGCAGCTCGAAGCCGGCATCCGTCATCAGCGACCGGAACAGCGCCGCGTTGGCGACGAGCCGCTCGCGCAGCTCGCCCGACTCGCTGACGAGGCGCAGTGCCTCGATCGTGCCGGCGACGATCGCCGGCGCGAGCGTGTTCGAGAACAGGTACGGCCGCGCACGCTGGCGCAGCAGGTCGACGATCTCCTGTCGGGCGGCGACGTACCCGCCGGATGCCCCGCCGAGCGCCTTCCCGAAGGTTCCGGTCGTGATGTCGACGCGTCCCTCGACGCCGCACAGCTCGGGCGTTCCGCGCCCGTTCGCGCCGACGAAGCCGACGGCGTGCGAGTCGTCGACGAAGACGAGCGCATCGTACATCTCGGCGAGATCGCAGATCTCCTGCAGCGGCGCGATGTACCCGTCCATGGAGAAGACGCCGTCGGTGACGATCACGCGCCGCCGTGCACCCGCCGCGGCGACGAGCTGCGCCTCGAGGTCGGCCAGGTCGCGGTTCTTGTAGCGATACCGCTGCGCCTTCGACAGCCGGATGCCGTCGATGATCGACGCGTGGTTCAGCTCGTCCGAGATGATCGCGTCATCCGGCCCGAAGAGCACCTCGAAGACACCGCCGTTGGCGTCGAAGCACGACGAGAAGAGGATCGTGTCGTCGTAGCCGAGGAACTCCGACACTGCGCGCTCGAGCTCGAGGTGCAGCTCCTGCGTGCCGCAGATGAAGCGCACGCTCGCGAGCCCGTAGCCCCATTCGTCGAGGCCGCGGTGCGCGGCGGCGACGATGCGCTCGTCGTCGGCCAGGCCGAGGTAGTTGTTCGCGCAGAAGTTCAGCACCGTGCGCCCGGCGACCTCGATCTCCGAGGACTGCGGCCCGTGGATGCCGCGCTCGCGCTTGGTCAGGCCCGCCGCCTCGATCTCGTCGAGCTCGGCGCGCAGCTGCGCCTTCACGTCTCCGTACACGTTCAGACCTCCGTCCAGTCGAGGATGACCTTGCCGACGCCGCCCGAGGCGGCCGCGTCGAAGGCCGTCCGCCAGTCGCGCGCCGGGTAGCGGTCGCTGATGATGGATGCCACGCGCCCGCGCAGCTCGGCGCTGGTCTGCAGCATCGCGCTCATCGAGTTCCAGGTCTCGAACATCTCGCGCCCGTAGATGCCCTTGAGCGTCAGCATGTGCGTCACGACCTTGCCCCAGTCGATCGCGAACGGCTCGCTCGGCAGGCCCAGCAACGCGATCCGGCCGCCGTGGTTCATGTTGTCGATCATCTCGGGCAGCGCCTTCGCCGAGCCCGACATCTCGAAGCCGACGTCGAAGCCCTCCCGCATGCCGAGCCGGGACTGCACGTCGCGGATGCGTTCGCGCGACACGTCCACCGTGGCATCCGCCCCCATCTGCATCGCGAGCTCGAGCCGCGCCGGCGAGACGTCGGACGCGACGATGAACCGCGCGCCGACGTGCCGGGCCACGGCGATGGACATGAGGCCGATGGGGCCGCAGCCGGCGACGAGCACGTCCTCGCCGACGAGCGAGAACGCGAGTGCGGTGTGCACGGCGTTGCCGAAGGGGTCGAAGATCGCGCCGACCTCGGGGTCGACGTCGTCGTGGTGCACCCAGACGTTCTCGCCCGGCAGCACGATGAACTCGGCGAACGCGCCGTCGCGGTGGAGACCCACGCCCTTGGTGCGGATGCACATCTGGCGGCGCCCGGCGCGGCAGTTGCGGCACATGCCGCACACGATGTGCCCTTCGCCAGACACGCGGTCGCCCACCGAGACGTCGTGCACGAGTTCGCCGACCTCGACGACCTCTCCGTAGAACTCGTGGCCGGCGATCAGCGGCGTGCGGATCTCGGCCGAGCACCAGTCGTCCCACTCGTCGATGTGGAGGTCGGTGCCGCAGATGCCCGTGCGAAGCACCCGGATCTTCACGTCGGCCGGGCCGGGCTCGGGCTCGGGGCGGTCGACGAACTCGAATCCCGCGCCGGGCGCGGACTTGTACAGGGCCTTCATCGGCGTCGTTGTCCTGACTTCGTACGGGCGCCCACGGGGTGTGCGGGTGCCGGGCTCGCCCGCCGAGGGTCACGGCGTGCGTCGAGGTGACCCGTTCATCGTAACGACCGGGGCGGGCGGATGGCGCGGGCCGCCGACGTCGCGCGGGTGACGACCCCGACCTTGCGCGCGCACCGGCCCGCCGGTACTCTCGAATCGATTCGACTCGAATCGATTCGAGAGCGGATTCCGCCCCCGGCCGACGCACCGGCCCCGACGACGAGGCAGTAATGTCGCAGCACCGAGACCACGCAGACACCATGAGCGAGCACGACCAGCACGCACCCGGAACGGGCGACGCCGAGACGCGCGCCGAGGCATCCGCCCGGCCCCGCCGCGAGCTCGTCGCCTGGCGGAACGCGATCTTCGCGATCTTCTTCCTCTCCGGCTTCGGCCTCGCGAGCTGGGTCGCGCGCATCCCGGCGATCCGCGACGCGGTCGGCCTGAGCACGCAGGGCGTCGGACTCGTCATCCTCATGGGCTCGATCGCCTCGATCGTCGGGCTCGTCGCCGCACCGTGGCTCATGGCCCGCTTCGGCGCGCGCCTCGGCATGATCGGCGTGCTCGCGACCGCGGCCACCGGCCTCGTCGCGGTCGGCCTCGGCGGCTCGGCGCTGCCGAGCGTGGCCCTCATCGTGCTCGGCCTCGCGCTCTTCGGGTTCGGCAACGGCGCGGTCGACGTGATGATGAACGTCGAGGGCGCCGAGGCCGAGCGCGAGCTCGGCAAGACCGTCATGCCGCTCATGCACGCGTTCTTCAGCTTCGGCACGGTCGCCGGCGCGGGGCTCGCGGCCGCGGCATCCGCCCTCGGCATCGCCATCGCGCTCCACCTCGGCGTCATCGCCGCGTTCATCGCCGTCGGCGTCGTCATCGCGGTGCGCTTCGTCCCCCGTCGGGAGGAGCTCGGCGACGACACGCACGCCGACGCTCCGCGCGAGCCGCTCGGCGTCCGCATCCGCCGCAGCCTCTCGGTGTGGACCGACGTTCGACTCCTGCTCATCGGCGTGGTCATGCTCGGCATGTCGTTCGCCGAGGGCAGTGCCAACGACTGGATCGCCCTCGCGGTGGTCGACGGCCACGGCCTCGACGCGACGACCGGCGCCGCCGTCTTCACGGTGTTCACCATCGCCATCACCGCCGCGCGCGTCGTCGGCGGCCCGTTCATCGACCGCTTCGGCCGTGTGCTCATGCTGCAGGTCATGGCCGGCATCGGCGTCGTCGGCCTCTCGCTCTTCATCTTCGGCACCGAGCCGTGGATGCTCGTCGTCGGCACCCTGCTCTGGGGCGTCGGCTGCTCGCTCGCGTTCCCCGTCGGCATGTCGGCCGCGGCCGACGTGCCCGATCGAGCGGATGCCGCGGCCCGCGTCTCCGCGGTCGCGATGATCGGGTACTGCGCGTTCCTGGTGGGCCCGCCGCTCATCGGCTTCCTCGGCGAGCGGTTCGGGATCCTGAACGGCATGCTCGTGCTCCTCGGGCTGATGGTGATGGCCGGCATCGCCGCGCCCGCCGCCCGCGAGCGGAGCCGCCGGGTCGGCTGACCGTCCGACGTAGACTCGTCGGGTGCGTCTCGTCATCGCCCGCTGCTCCGTCGACTACGCCGGCCGGCTCTCGGCGCACCTGCCGCTCGCGACCCGCCTGCTCATGGTCAAGGGCGACGGCAGCCTGCTCGTCCACTCCGACGGCGGCAGCTACAAGCCGCTGAACTGGATGAGCCCGCCGTGCACGCTCGCCGCGGCCGAACCCGACGACGACCAGCGCGCCGCCGGTGTCACCGAGGTGTGGAAGGTCACGCACGCGAAGACCGCCGACCAGCTCGTCGTGTCGATCCACGAGGTGCTGCACGACTCCGCGCACGACCTGGGTGTCGACCCCGGGCTGGTGAAGGACGGCGTCGAGTCGCACCTGCAGAGGCTCCTCGCCGAGCAGATCGAGCTGCTCGGCGACGGCTACCGCCTGGTGCGTCGCGAGTACATGACGGCGATCGGTCCGGTCGACATCCTGGCGACGGATGGCGCGGGCCGTTCGGTCGCGGTCGAGCTCAAGCGTCGCGGCGACATCGACGGCGTCGAGCAGCTCACCCGCTACCTCGAGCTCATGAACCGCGACCCGTTGCTCGCCCCGGTCGCGGGCGTGTTCGCGGCGCAGGAGATCAAGCCGCAGGCGCGGACCCTCGCGGAGGACCGCGGCATCCGATGCGTGGTGCTCGACTACGACGCCATGCGGGGCGTCGAGAGCGGGCACGCACGGCTGTTCTGAGCCGAGAGCGCGGCTCGCGCCGCACCGGGCGGCGGGTCGCTCCGCGCGTCACGTTCAGCCGCTGCACAGCATTCCCGAGTGTTCCTCGGATTTCGTGCGCCTAGGATGTCGCGGTGACCTCCCCCCTCCCCGCCACCACCCTCGCGCCCCCACGCGAGTGGTCCGCCGTGCTGTTCGACCTGGACGGCACGATCGTCGACTCCGCGAGCGAGATCATGGACTCCCTCGCGCACATGTTCACCGAGATGGGCGTGCCGGTGCCCGACCAGGAGACGCTGCGCTCCTACGTCGGCCCGCCGCTGCTCGACAGCCTCCGCATGACCGCCGGATTCAGCGACGTCGACGCGTGGGAGGCCCTGAACGTCTACCGCGACCACTACGACGACCACCTCCTGCACTCCCCCGTCTTCCCCGGCGTGGAGGGCGTGCTGCAGGGCGTCCAGGCGGCGGGCCTGCCGATCGCGCTCGCGACGAGCAAGCCCGAGTCGATGGCTCGCGCGGTGCTCGAGCACACCGGGCTCGACCGCTACTTCACCGTGATCGCCGGAGCGAGCGAGAACGAGGAGCGCAGCACGAAGGCGGACGTGGTCGCCGAGGCGCTGCGACGACTGAACGACCTCGGCGTCGATACGTCGGAGGCGGTCATGGTCGGCGACCGCGGCTACGACGCCCTGGGGGCGGCCGCGCACGACGTGCCGACGATCATGGTCGAGTGGGGCTACGGCTCCCCGGCCGAGGCGGGCGACGCCATCGCCGTCGTGCACTCGGCCGACCAGTTGCGCAGCCTGCTCATCGGCTGAGCCGCCGCAGCATCGGCGAGCGTCGTTTCGTGACGGATGCTTCGGCATCGGCGGATTCCGTCGAAGCATCCGTCACGCAAGCCCCCCTCAACGCGAGAAAACCTCGATAGCAACGATTCGGGTTCCACTCCTTCCGGAGCCTTCCCTCCTCCCCCGCACGGGGGGCAGGATGCCGGGTACGTCCGCCCACCGGCGGACGACGTCGTGTCCCGCGGCCACCGTCGCGGGCACTCGGAGGGAGAAGCATGTCAGGGAAGACCAGCCGCGCGCGTCGTCGCGTGGTTGCGACGCTCCCCGTGCTCGCACTCGCGGCCGCCGGTTTGGCGACCGTGGGAACGAGCACGGCGACCGCCGCACCGGCACCGGTCATCGGTGCCGATGAGTACTACATGAACTACGCCGCACCGCGCGCGGAGGCCGCGTTCGAGACCGACGAGGCGCTCGACGCGACCGTCGACGGCGCCGCCGCGAAGGCCGGCGCCGTCAGCGGCTCGGTGGCGGAGCAGTCGGCCGCACTCGACAAGAAGTACGCGCAGGGCAACCCGGCCACGGCACGCCAGCTGGCCAAGCTCGAGGCGAAGTCCATCAAGTCGGGCAAGAGCCCGAAGGCGCTGAAGAAGGCGAAGGCGACGCAGGAGGCCAAGCTCCTGACGATCCTCATCGAGTTCAACGACCAGGCGAACGACGACTTCACCGACAGCTGGGTTCCCGAGTACTGGGGCGCCTCGACCTGCAAGCCCGGCGAGGTCGTCAACGGCCCGCTGCACAACAACATCCCGAACCCCGCGGACTATCCGCTCGAGGACAACAACTCGATGTGGGTGGAGGACTTCTCCCCCGAGCACTTCGACACGATGCTCTACACCGACGAGGGCATCACCGAGCGCGTGCGCCCCGACCTGACCGGTCCCGACGGCAAGCCGGGCATCGACATCTCCGGCTACACGATGAAGTCGATGTACGAGGAGATGTCGCGCGGCGCCTACACCGTCACGGGCGAGGCGACGCCGTGGGTCATGATGCCGCACTCCGAGGGCTGGTACGGCGCCACGCGCTGCTTCCTGAACGACGAGGGCGAGTACGAGGCCGGCGCCTACCAGGGCATGCAGGGCCACCCCGACAACCCCATCGGCGCCAACGCGCTGCCGATCGACGCCGTGGCCGCCCTCGCCGAGGCGCAGCCCGACTTCCCCTGGTCGGACTACGACATCGAGGACCAGGCCGACCGCGACGGCGACGGGAACTACTACGAGCCCGACGGCGTGATCGACCACGTCGTGCTCGTGCACGCCGGTGAGGACAAGTCCGGCGGCGGCGGCGCCGAGAGCACCTACGCCATCTGGGCTCACTCCTCGGCCGTCGCAGGCGGCGCCGACATCCCCGGCACCGACCTCAAGCTGTCGAACTACATCGTGCAGCCCGAGGACTCGGGCGTCGGCGTGTTCGCGCACGAGTACGGGCACGACCTCGGCCTGCCCGACCTCTACGACGTCTCCGGCGCCGGCAGCTCCGACGTCGACTTCTGGGACCTTATGTCGTCGGGCTCGCACTCGGGCCCGATCTTCCAGTCGATGCCGACCCACATGGGCCTCTGGGACAAGTGGGTGCTCGGCTGGGCCGACCCCGAGGTCGTGAACCCGGGCGACGACACGCGCACCATCAAGGTCGGCCAGACCTCGCGCCCCAAGAAGGGCACCGAGGACGGCATCAAGGTCAACCTGCCCGACAAGGTGATCACGCTCGCCGAGCCGCACAGCGGCGAGGAGATGTGGTACACCGGCGCCGACCAGGACTGGGCCGACATCCGCCTCTCGCGCACCATCGCGGACGTGCCGGCCGACGCCACCCTCTCGATGTGGAACAACTACGTGATCGAGGAGGACTGGGACTACGGCTTCGTCGAGGTCTCGACCGACGGCGGCTCCTCGTGGAGCGAGCTCAAGGTCTACGCGGCCGACGGCTCCGAGGCGTCGACGCCCGACGGCTACGCCGACCCGAACGGTCGCATGAGCGACTTCGGCGGCAAGAAGTACGGCCTCACGGGCGACTCCCACGGCTGGGTCGAGCAGCACGTCGACCTGTCGGCGTACGCCGGTCAGACCATCCAGGTCCGCCTGCGGCTCGCGACCGACGCCGCCTACCAGGACCGCGGATGGTTCGCCGACGACTTCGCCCTGAAGAGCGGTGACACCACCGTCTGGAGCGACGACGTCGAGTCGGGCGAGAACGGCTGGACCGCCGAGGCCGGCACCTTCGTCGACACGACCGGCCCCGGCTGGCGCATCGACACGGGCACCTCGGTCAAGGCGCAGTACTACCTCGTCGAGTGGCGCAACTTCGACGGCTTCGACGAGGGCCTGAAGTACGGCTACAACACCGTCTACAGCGACGGCGCCTGGAAGGTCGAGAAGCTCGCCTACAACGCACCCGGTGCCCTGGTCTGGTACCGCGACACCACGTACGGCAACTCGAACCAGATCATCTCGAACGAGGCGGCCCTGCCGAGCTACGGCGCGAAGGGCGGTCTGCTCATCGTGGACAGCCACTTCGACCCGCTGCAGCGCACCGGCGCGGCGGCCGACGCCGACCCGACGACGCTCAACGTGATGCCCTCGCGTGCCCAGTCGTCGAACGCGGCGTTCGGCCTCGCGAAGACGCACCCCTTCACGGAGTGCTTCACGCTGGCCGACCTCACGACCGAGTACTGCACCGACATCCCCGCCCTGCCCGCGGTGAGCACCTTCACCGACGACCAGGGCTGGGTGCCGGGCTTCGCGATCAACGCGGACACCGGCTCGCTGTACTACCGCGACCGTGACGCCTCCGTGGTCGTCCCGTCGGTCGGCACCGCCCCCTACTCGGTGCCGCTGACCTACCTCGACGGCACCCCTGCCACCGAGTACTACGGCCTCGACATCGGACTCGGGCCGTTCGGCTCGGGCAACCCGGCGGACGACGGCGTGGGCCTCGGCACCGTGATCACGGTGAAGAAGGCGATGACGGGCAACACCGCGGCGCTGATCGAGGTGACACCGCCCGCGGCGGGCTGATCCCGAGCGACCCGAACCGGCGAGGCGCCGGCCCCTTCGGGGGTCGGCGCCTCGTCGCGTGTCAGGGCGTCGGTGCGCCGGGCGCGGGGTGCGCGAGCAGCCCGTCGAGCAGGCGCCCGAGGCCCCAGGCGAACCGATCCGCCGGGTCGTCGGCGAGCTCGCGGGAGCGGTCGCCGAGTGGGAACGTCTCGGCGTCGTCCCACAGCGTGGCGGATGCCGCGGCAGCGGGCGCGACGTCGGCCGGCACGGATGCCTCGGCGGTGCGCTCCGCCTCGGCCGCGTCGAACGCGACGGCGCCGAGCACGTGCACCCGGACGGCGTGCGTCGCGCGGGCGGCCTCGGCGGGGTCGAGGCCGCCGTCGGCGAACGCCCCGAGCAGGCGCTCGTCGAAGCGCCGCGCGTTCGGTCCGTCCAGCGGGGTCGCGAGCAGCAGTCCGACGGCGCCGGGGCGCTCGACGAGGATCGAGCGCAGTCCCTCGGCGAGGGCGACGATGCGCGTGCGGGACCGCGTGGGACCGCTGCTCGTCTCAGCAGGATCCTCGCCGGTCGGATCGGTCGCGGCTGCGGCATCCGCCCCGCCCGTGTCGAGCCGCCCGAGCACCTGCTCGACCATGCCAGCGAGCAGCGCGCCCTTGTTCGGGTAGTAGGTGTACATGGCCGTGGGCGTGAGCCCGAGCACGCCGGCGACGCCGCGGACGGAGACCGCTTCGAATCCCTTCGCCTCGAGCAGCCCGAAGGCGGCGTCGAGGATCTCTGCGTGCGTGAGGCTGCGTCGGGGTCCGGGTCTCATGTGGCCTTCCGTCGGGGGACTCGACACACCGTACAGTGTTGCGCCGGGCCGGGCGGACCGCCGGGGCGCGTGGACGCGGACGCCGTCCCGTGGCACGCTGGGGACGGATCGCCGGTGACCGCGCGTCCCGGCCCTCGGACAGGGAGGTCGAGCGGATGACGCAGTCCGGCGCCGCACGGATCACGGTCGTGGGTGACGCCCTGATCGACGAGTTGCGCGACCCCACGGGCTCCCGCGAGTTCGTCGGCGGCGCCGCACTCAACGTCGCGGTCGGCCTGGCCCTGCTCGGCGAGCGCGTGACCCTCGTCGCGATGCTCGGCGACGACGAGCCGGCGACGCGGATCCGCGCCGTCCTCGCCGACTACGACGTGCAGCTCGTCGAGAGCCCGTCGACGCTCGGCACGTCGCGGGCGGTGTCCGACCGGAGCGAGGGGGGCGAACCGCGGTACGTCTTCAACGACGCCGCCCGGAACCGGCGGCTCGCGTTCGACGCGGCCACGCTTCAGGCGCTCGGCGACGCCGACCTCGTCGTCGTGAGCTGCTACCCGTTCGACGACGCCGAGCAGGTCGACGCGCTGCTCGCCGCGGTCGCCGACCCCGAGCAGCGGCTCATCGTCGACGGCAACCCGCGCGAGGGGATGCTCCGCGACCGAGCAGCGTTCCTCGCCGCGTTCGAGCGGGTCGCCGCCCGCTCACTGCTCGTGAAGGCCGGCGACGAGGACGCCGAGCTCCTCGCCCGCGAGCCCCTCGACGCGTTCGTCGCGCGTCTCCGCTCGGGCGCACACGGCTCCGACGCCGGCGGATCCGGCCCCGCGGTGCTCGCCACCGCCGGGCGCCGTGGGGCCGACGTGCACCACGGCGAGCTCGAGGTCCACGCCGACATCGTCGACCTCCCGGGCCGGATCGTCGACACGATGGGTGCCGGCGACGCGACCCTCGCGGCGATCGTCCACCACATCGCCGACGACGGCATGCCGACGAGCTCCGAGGCCTGGCGCGCGGCGCTCGGCGAGGCGATGACGATCGCGGCGGCCACCGTGCGCCACGAGGGCGCGCTGCTGCGCACGGGCGCGAGCGCGGCCGAACTCGGAAGCTGACCCGCCGAACGGGGGTATTGCGTCGGCCCCTGCGCCGGGTCGTAGACTCGGGCCAACCGCTGATGGCGACATCGGCGCGGTGCGCACCCCCGATCGGCGCCCACCCCCGCGGAACCCGATCTCGGCACCACGCCACGCCGGAGGCGAGCCCCAGTTCCCCCGGCGCGCGCCACGAGACGCCCGTCGGACGCCACGCGCCGACCCGCGCGAACGGCGCGACGAGAGGAGTGGCAGTGCCCGATGCCGCCGGTGGCCATCCGGCCACGTCGCCGCTCGCGCTCCCCGTCGTCGCCACCCCGACCGACGACCAGCTCGTCGCTTCCGCCCGCTCCGGCGACGGCTTCGCCGCTTCCCGGCTCTGGCACCGTCACGAGGGAGCCGCGACCGCAGCGGCCGCCGCGACCCCGGGCTCGGCCGACGTCGAGTTCGTCGTCGAGGCCGCCGCGGCCCGGTTCTCCGCCGCGATCCTCGCCGACGACGCACCGGTCGGCGCGATGCGCCCGCACGTGCTCGCGTCCGTGCGCGAGGCCGCGGCTGCGGCCGACGGCCGCGGCGGGTCGGGCATCGGCCCCGCTCCCGCGCTCCTCGCGCCCGCGGAGTGGTACCGGGCCGAACTTCCGGCCGGCCTCGACGACGGCGAGGCGATCGCGGTCGCGTTCACCTCGCTCGGCTCCGCTGCACAGGAGGCCGTCTGGCTCGCCGAGATCGACGGGCTCCCCTCGGTCGAGCTCGCGGCCGAACTCGCGCTGACCCCGGCCGAGACCGAGGGGCTGGTCGCGACCGCCCACGAGGGCATCCGGAACGCCTGGCTCCGCCAGGTCGCGGCCACCGCGCCGGCGGGCGGCGACTGCGACGGCGTGCTCGCCGAACTCGGCGCTCCGGGAACCGGGGGGCGCAGGATCCCTGCCCGGGTGCGCGCGCACGTCGACGAGTGCGACGGATGCCGCGCCGCAGCGCTCCCCTCAGCCGACCTCGCCCACCGGCTCGTCGGACTCGTCCCGCTGCTCGTCCTCGGCGGCGCCTCCGGCACCGCCTTCCTCGAGGCGACGCGTGCAGGTTCCTCCGCCGCCGTCCTCGGCCCGATCCCGGCGGTCCCGCGGGATCGGGCCGCCTTCGCCGTGGCCCTCGGTGCGTCGGCCGGCGCGGCCGGCGTGACCGCGGGCGCGTCCGGCGCGGCGTCGGCAGCGGCGACACCGGCATCCGGTGGCGCCGGAACCGCGGCCGCGAACGTCGCCCGGACGGCCGGCCGCCTGCCCCGCACCGCACTCGCGGCGACCTCGGCCGCACTCGCCGCCGCGGCCGCGGCGGTCGTGATCGTCGCGGCCGTCTCCGGAGGCGTGCCCGGGCTCCGCTCACTCGACTCGTCGGTCACCGCCGATGCCGGCTCGGCCGACATCTCGGCCCCACCGGCGGCCGGGGCTCCCCCGGAGATCATCTCGACCGACATCCCCGCCGATCCCGGTCCGACGCCCGACGGGCAAGATCCCAGCGATCCGCCGACGACGACCGCGCCGGATGCGGCACCGGACACCGCGACCCCGCCCTCCGGTGCGGACTCACCGGAGGCGGACGATCCGGGGACCACCCCCGATGCGGCTCCGGGACCGCAGCCGGAGCCCGGCAGCCCGCCCGCGCCGACCCCTGACGACGGCGTGTCCACCCCGGTCGCCGGACCGGCTCAGCCGGGCGCCGGACTCTCATTCACCGTCGGTGATCCCGGCGACGCCGGATGGCGTCCGCTGACGGTCACCGGCGCGCCAGGCACCTCGTTCACCGTCTTCGACGACGGCAACGTGCTGATCCAGGGCGTGCTCGACGCATCGGGCACGGCGAACTTCGCCGTCCGCGGGTCCATCAAGGGCCTCACGATCGGATACAGCTCGTCGTCGCTCACCGCGGGCGGCGCCGGCTCGGTCGATCCGTCCGGTGCGAAGTCCTCCGACACGACACCGCCGGGCTCCGAACGACGGGCCGACAGAATCGGCTGAGCGACCGGGACGTCGCGCCACCCGGCGGGTTAGGCTGGGCTCTCCTGCTCGGCAGCGGATGGGGGACGAACATGGGGGACCTGAACCACGAGAGGACCGGCGGCGGAGCTGGCATCAGTCGGCGGAGCCTGGCGACGGCGACCGCCTGGAGCGTGCCGGCGATCCTCGTCGCGACCCCGGCACCCGCCTACGCGGCGAGCTCGGATGTCCGCGAACTGTCGCGGGCCTCCGTCGTCGGAAGCTGCTCGGGATCGGGGCCGACCGGCACCATCACGGTCACGCTCGACGACCTTCCCGCGGGCTCGCTCGTCCAGATCGCACTCACCCATTCGGGTCAGGGCGGGTTCACGGCGACGCCGAACTTCACTCCGACCAGTCAGAGCGGAACGACCTACACCGTCACGGGCACCGGTACGACGTTCACCGGCCAAATCGCGCTCAGCTTCTCCCTCGGGAGCAACCAGCAGGGCACCGTCACCGCGACGGTCACCGCGATCTCCGGCGTCACGCTGGCCGGCGACACGACGGGCTTCGTCACGAAGCGACGAGACGGCGGCAGCCAGAACTACAACCAGTGCTCAGCGGGGTGACGAGGCACTGAGCCACGCCGTCGCGCCATCGGTCCTTCCGACCGGTGCCCGTCGTCCCTACCATGACGACATGACCGCGTCATCGCAGGCGGCGCCCGCCGCTGATCCGTCGTCCGGCGTGCCCGTCGCCGTCGAGGCCCCCGTCGGGCGGCGTGTCGCCGTCGAGACCGAGGCGGTCGTCGGCGGACTGATCGCCGCAGGCGTCACCGGCCTGGTCGCCGCCGTGGTCTTCGCCGGCGACGTCTGGCCGCTCTGGGGCGGATGGTCGGTCGGCGCGGTCGCCGCGATCGGTGTGCTCGCCAGCGGCATCCTGCTCGGCGCGGTCGGGTACTGGCGCTCCCGAAACCTGCCCGGGCAGGAGTGGCGGCACGCGCTGCGCCCGTGGAAGTTCTCGCTCGACGTCGCGACCGTCTCGACCGTGCACGGCATCATCGCGGCGATCCTCACGGTCGTCACGTACACGATGCTGCAGCGCAGCTTCGAGGGACTCGTGGTCGACGGCCTCACGGGCACCGGCGCGGTCGCGACATCCGCCGGCCTGGCCGGGTACTGGATCTTCCTCTCGGTGTCCGCGATCACGACGAACCGGCTCGCGTCGCTCCTGGTGTTCTTCATGGCGTCGGCGACGCTCGCGAGCATGGCCACCGCACAGGACCCGCAATGGTGGGAGTACCACTTCAGCCAGCTCGGTACGGCGAACGACTTCTCGAGCGGCCTGTTCAACCTCGCGCTCATCGTGGCCGGCGCCTTCGTCACGACGTTCGCGCTGTACGTCGACCGCGACCTGACGACGCTCGTGCGGCAGGGGGTGCTGCGGCGCGCATGGGCACCGAGGTTCATCTCGGTCGCGTTCGTCGTCATGGGCATCATGCTGGCCGGCGTCGGCGTGTTCCCGTTCGACGTGAACCTCCTGCTCCACAACGTCTGCGCGCTCGGGATGTCGCTGTCGTTCCTCGCGCTGCTGGTGACCTCGCCGTTCACGCTCGCCGGCATGCCCGGCCGGTTCTTCTGGTTCTGCGGCGGCGGCGCAGCGCTGCTGCTCGGCGGCGCCCTGCTGTTCGAGCCCGTCGGCTACTACAACCTGACGGCGTTCGAGCTGCTCGCCTTCGCGACGATCTTCGGGTGGATCTCGGTGTTCATCCGCTTCGTGAATGCCCTGGCACGCCACGACACCGCCGGCTCGTACGACGGCGGCTACTCGGTCTGACCGGCCTCGTCGGGGAGGATCGGCTCCGTCACGTCCGCGTGCCGCGCTGCGATCGCGCGCGCCTTTCGCGTGGCGAACTCGATGAGCACGAGGAGCGCCGCGACCGCGAGCACGCTGATGACGGTCGCGACGGGATCGCGCTGCGCGGCCTGGATGATCGCGTTCACGGTCGCGAGCCCGAGCACACCGTAGAGCGTCGCCCACATCGCGCCACCGACGAGGAGCGCCGGGATGTACTTCGCGAGCGGCATCCGCAGGACGCCCGCCGCGAGGTTGACGGCGGTCTGGAACCCGACGGTGAGGAACGACAACGCGACGACCGGCGCGCCGAACCGCTCGATCACGGCCTCCGCGCGGGCGAGTTGCGGAGCCATCCGCCCCCGCCGCTCGAGCAGCCGCCTGACCCCGGCGCGCGAGCCTCGCCCGAGTGCGTAGGTGCCTCCGGCACGGAGCAGCACGATCAGGAACAGGGCGCCGATCGCCGCCGGAAGGGGCCAGCCCTCGAAGATCTCCACCGCACCGCCTGTCGCCGTCGTCGACCGCCGGGGGCGGCGACCGCCGCCCGGACGTCGCGGTCGTGGGTACCTCCCGAGTCTATCGCCGTGGTCCCTTCCGGGCCGGGCGGTGCCCCGATACTGTCGACCCCGAACCTGTGGAGGAACGATCATGACGCGGAATCCGGTCAAGCTCATCGCCGAGGGCTTCTCGCCCGTCCCCTCGCTCGAGGCGTACGACGCGGTGCGGGTGTCGGCCGTCGAGGAGTTCGGCGGCGGCACCGGCGGCGCCGAACTCGACGCGATCGGGGTGCTCGTCTTCGACGAGGGCCCGCTGCCCGAGGGCATCGGGCTCGACCGCGACGCCCTCGCACGCGCCGGGTTCGAGGCGAAGCCGGGCCAGACGCTCATGCTGCCGCAGCCGGGTCGCAGCCTGATCATCGTCGTCGGCGGCGGCCCCGAGCCCGAGGCGACCGCGGCCACGCTCCGCGACGCCGGCGCGGCGTTCGTCCGCGCGGTGAAGAAGGCGACGACCGTCGGCCTGCGCGTGCCCTCAGTCGGGTCGACGGATGCCGCGGGCGCCGGGCGTGCGCTCACCGAGGGCGTGCTGCTCGGACGCTACCGCTACGACGCGCTCAAGGCGGAGCCGCGCGAGCCCGCGCTCGAGCGCGTCGAGCTCCTCCTGGACGGCGTGGACGGGGAAGCGGCATCCGCCGGCATCGCCGAGGGCGTCGCGACGGCCCGGGCGACGGCGCTCGCACGGGACCTCGCCAACACGCCTCCGAGCCACCTCACGGCGAGCGACATGGGCGAGGTCGCCGAACTGCTCGGTGGGCGGTTCGGGTTCGACGTCGAGGTGCTCGACCGCGAGCAGCTCATCGAGCTCGGCTGCGGCGGCATCCTCGGGGTGAACGCGGCGAGCGCCGAGGAACCCCGCATGATCGTCCTGAACTACCTGCCGGAGGGCACGGCGACCGGGCATCTCGGACTCGTCGGCAAGGGCATCATGTACGACTCGGGTGGCATCAGCCTGAAGCCGAGCGATCCGATGCACCTGCTCATGAAGATGGACATGGGCGGTGCCGCGGCGGTACTCGGGGCCTTCACCGCGCTCCGCGACCTCGGGGCGACCGCCCGGGTGACGGGCTGGTTGATGTGCACCGACAACATGCCGTCGGGCTCGGCCTACAAGCTCGGCGACGTGCTCACGGCGCGCGGCGGCACGACGGTCGAGGTGAAGAACACCGACGCCGAGGGACGACTGGTGCTGATGGACGGCCTCGTCCTCGCGACCGAGGCGGGCGTCGACGCGATCGTCGACATCGCGACCCTCACGGGCAGTGCCCTGCGCGCGCTCGGCGAGACGCATTCGGTCGTGCTCGGCACGAGCCAACCGCTCGTCGACCGCCTGGTCGAGGCGGGCGACGCGACCGACGAGTCGACGTGGCAGTTCCCGCTCGTGCGCAAGTACCGCAAGCTCCTGGACTCGGACGTCGCCGACATCGCGAACCTCGGCGGCGTGAACGCCGGTGCGACGACCGCGGCGCTCTTCCTCGCCGAGTTCGTCGGCGACACCCCGTGGGCGCACCTCGACATCGCCGGCACGATGAGCGCCGACAGCGACGACTCGTGGCGGTCGAAGGGTGCGACCGGCTACGGCGCGCGCCTGCTCGTCGAGGTCGCGAGGGGCTTCACGCCGGTCGGGTGACGGCTCGGGAGCTCACTCCTCGAGTGCCCGGGCGTGCTGCTCCATGGCCTCCGTCATCCTCCGCAGGTACTCGACGATCACGTCCTGCTGTCCCGGTTCGAACGAGGCGAAGACCTCGCGGGTGAGGTGCCCGAGCGGCGAGAAGAACTGGGTGGCGACGGCGCGCGCCTGCGGGCTGTAGTGCAGGGTGACCGAGCGGCGGTCGATCACCCCGCGACGGCGATCGAGGTGCCCGGCGGTCTCGAGCTTGTCGATGAGCGAGGTGGTCGCGGCCGGGCTCAGGCGAACGGCGCGGCCGAGGCCGCCCGCGGTGAGCGGGGCTCCGAGCTGTTCGGCCTGCATGACGGCGAGCAGGGCCTCGAGTTCGCGCTCGGAGAGGCGCTCCGAGCGCGCGAACGCGTCGGCGATGCGTCGGTTCTGCGTCGCGAGGCGCTGGTGGAGCCTCGTGAGTTCGGCGTCGACCGCGGGCCGGGTGCTGGGCTGGTCGTCGCGCATTGAGGTTGGCCTCTCGGATGTCTACACTTCCATCGTACGACCTTTCGAAAGGCGAAAGATATGAAGCGCGAACGATGGGCCGGGCTGGTCTTCATCAGCATCGCCGTGGCCCTCATCATCGTCGACAGCACGATCGTGAACGTCGCGATCCCGGCCATCATCGACGACCTCGGCATCAGCTCGACCGAGGTCCAGTGGGTGCAGGAGAGCTACACCCTCGTCTTCGCCGCGTTCCTGCTCCTCTTCGGCGCGCTGGCGGACCGGTACGGCCGCCGGCTCGTGATGCTCATCGGCATCGCGGTCTTCGTGCTGTCGTCGATCGCTGCCGCCCTCTCCGACTCGGGCACCGCGCTCATCCTCGCCCGGCTGGTCCAGGGGCTCGGCGGGGCCGCCATCCTGCCCACGACCCTCTCGCTCATCAACGCCAACTTCCAGGGCCGCGAGCGCGGCATCGCCTTCGCGGTGTGGGGGTCCACGATCGGAGGGATGGCGGCCGTCGGCCCGCTGCTCGGCGGATGGCTGACCACCGAGTTCTCGTGGCGCTGGGCGTTCGGGATCAACATCCCGCTCGGCATCCTCATCGTGATCGGCGTCCTGCTCTTCGTGCCCGAGTCGCGAGCCGAGCACGAGCGACCCATCGACTGGGCCGGCGCGGCCATCTCAGTGGTGGCAGCGGGCTCGATCGTCTTCGGACTCATCGAAGGCCGTACATACGGTTGGTGGACGGTCGACGAGGTGCCCACGATCGGAGACTGGGAGTGGCCGTGGCAGCTCTCGCCCATCCCGATCGCCTTCGCGATCGGCATCGTGTTCGTCGGCATCTTCGTCCTGCGAGCACGGTCGCGGCACCGGGCCGGCAAGCCCGTCCTGCTCACGCCGGAACTGTTCGGCATCCGCTCCTTCCGCAACGGCAACATCGCCGCGGCGATCGTGTCGCTGGGCGAGTTCGGCATCATCCTCGCGCTCCCCCTGTGGCTGCAGAACGCGCTCGGCTACACCGCGCTCCAGACCGGATGGGTGCTCGTCGCCCTCGCGGGCGGATCGTTCGTCGCAAGCGGACTCGCGAGCGCCCTCATCTCGCGGTTCTCCGCGCTCACGACCGTACGGTTCGGCATCATGGCCGAGATCGTCGGCCTCGTGGCGCTCGGCCTCGTCATCTCGGTCGACACCCCGTGGTGGGCGATCGCCGCCAGCCTCGCCGTGTACGGCTTCGGCGTCGGCCTCGCCACCGCACAGCTCACCAACGTGGTCCTGGCCGACGTGCCCGTCGCCAGGTCGGGCGAGGCCTCGGGCACGCAGAGCACGTCGCGCCAACTCGGCGCGGCACTCGGCGTCGCCGTGCTCGGCACCATCCTGTTCACCTCGCTCGAGGCCGACCTCGCCCAGCGGCTCGACGGGATGCCGTTCGCCGATCAGGCGGTCGCCGCCGTCGTCGACTCGGCAGGGGCGGCGATCCCTGCGATCGAGGCGCGGAGCGCCGACGCGGCGGACGCCGCGCGTGCATCGCTCAGCGCCGCCACGGCGTACTCGGCGTACGCGGCCGCCGGTTTCCTCTCGCTCGGCCTGCTCTCGACGCTCGGGCTCGGGCCGGGACGCCGGAAGGAGGAGCAGACTGCGGTGACCGCCGCGGCGGCCGACTGACCCGGCACGCGACGCTCAGCGACGCGCGGCGCGACCGTCGACGTCGGCCCCGAGCTCCGCGACGATCCGGTCGAGTTCGGCGGCCGCCGCCGCGTCGGCGGCGATGTCCTCGCGAGCCCTGCGAAGCTGCTCACGCGACCGGGCCCTGCCCGACCATCAGGCCCGATCGGACCGCTCGTGCCCGACGGCGGCGGCATCGTCGCCATCGTCGGGGAGGGCCGCCTCGATCGCCGCGATGATCGCCGGATCGTCGGGCTCGACCGTCGGCCGGAACCGGCGGACCTCGCCGTCGGGGAGGACGAGGAACTTCTCGAAGTTCCAGGTGACCCGGCCGGCCTTGCCGGAGGCATCCGTCGCCTGCTTCAACTCGGTGTAGAGCGGGGCCTCGCCCCGCCCGTTGACCTTGACCCGATCGAGGATCGGGAAGGTGATGCCCCACGTGGTCGAGCAGTACTCGGACACCGCCTCGTTGGTCGAGAGCTCCTGGAGGAACTGGTTGCTCGGGAAGCCGAGCACGGTGAACCCGCGATCACCGTAGGTGCGCTGCAGCTCCTCGAGCCCCGCGTACTGCGGTGAGAGGCCGCAGCGCGAGGCCACGTTCACCACGAGCCTGACCTGGCCGGCCCAGTCGCCGAGGGTGCGGGTCTCGCCGGACATGGTGCGGAACGGGATCGTCTCGAGCTCGGTCATGCGTCGCTGCTCCTCGGGTCGGTCCTTCCACGCTACCCGCGCGCAGGTGGATGGCGGCTCGGAGTCCGCTGAACGCCTCCGGTGCGGGCCGGAGGGTCGTCAGCGCGTCGCGCGCGCCAGGTACACCGCCTCGGTGCGGCTCGACGCCCCCAGCTTGCGGAGGATCGCCGACACGTGCACGCTCGCCGTCTTGCCGCTGATGTAGAGCCGCTCGCCGATCTGCCGGTTGCTGAGGCCCTCGGCGATGAGGTCGAGCACCTGCCGCTCGCGCGCGGTGAGGTCGGCGACGGCATCGGCGGGGTCGTCGGTGCCCGCGACCCCGGCCGCGCCCTGCTCGGTGTCGCGGCGGGTCGCGCCGTCGAGAGCGAGGCCGGCCTGCATCGCGACGCGCGCGGTGCGCGTCTGCACGGCCGTGACGCCGCCCTCGACGGCCGCGTCGAACGCCTCTTGGAGCGCATCGCGAGCGCCCTGGCGTTCACCGGCCTCGAGCAGCGCCTCGCCGAGGCGCAGGAGCGCGTAGGGGCGGAGGAACCTCGGCGCGGTGTCGGCCGTGGCCTGCTCGGCGGCGACTCGCCACGCGGCATCCGTCGGCGTCAGCTCGGCTTCGACGAACGCCTTCCAGAGCGCATGGGTCGGCCAGAACGAGAGGCGTTCGATGAGCGCCCGGACCCCGGGCTCCGCCGCGAGGATCTCGTCGGCCTCGGACTCGGAGACCCGCGCCGGGTCGGCGCGGACCGCGGCGATGACCCGTGCGAGCGCCCACAGCAGCGGTTCGGCGTAGCCGGCGAGCGGCAGGACCTCCTCGTGCAGCACGCTCCGCCCGTCGCGCCAGGCCTGCGAGAGGTCGCCGACGGCGAGCGCGATCTCGACCGCCACCCGGCCGACCGCGAGCCGGGTCTGCATCTCGACCTGCATGACCGGCGTCATGGCCGGGCGGACCTGGCGGAACAGCTCGGCCGCGTGCTCGGCGTCACCCCGCCAGACGAGCGCCCAGAGCTTCGCCCGCTCCAGGTAGGTGCGGACCGGACCGGGCGGGTCGAGCGCCAGCGCACGCTCGATCAGCGCGTCGGCGCGCTCCCACTCGCCCAGTGCGAACAGCGGGTCGACCGCGTTCGAGGCGAGGATCACGCCCGAGCTGCGCTCGACGCCCTGTGCACGGGCACGCGCGAGGCCCTCCTCGGCGAGCCGCACCGCCTCGGGGAAGTCGCCCACGAGGTGTCGGAGGTCGGATGCGTTCACCCAGTACCGCAGGAGGGCGGCGCCGTCTCCGCGCGCGAGCTCGCGCGAACGCTCCATGTCGGCGAGACCACGCTCGACCTCGCCGCGCGACGCGCGGCTGACGGCGCTGATGTTCATCGCGACCGACGCGTACCGGTCGAACTCGAGCGAACTCGCGAGCTCGTACGCGGCATCGGCCATCTCGACCGCCTCGTCGATGCGCGCCTCGATCATGAGCCGACCGGCGAGCCCGGTCATGACCGTCGCCCGGAGGTCGTCGGAATCGTCGCCGGTGATCGCGGCGAGCGCTTCTTCGAGGATCTCGATCGACCCGCCCCGCCCGACGTTCGCCAGGTAGAGCGCCTTGTCGCGCAGCAGTCGCGCGTACTGCGGATCGGTGCGCGGGCACTCGGCGAGCGCGAGCTTGACCATCGCGAGGCTGCGCTCGCCCTCGCCGGCGTGCCGGAGCTGCGACGCGGTGCGGCCCATGAGCTCGAGCTTGGTCATGCCGGCGATCTGCTCGGCGTCGGGCACCGTGTCCCACAGTTCGAGCGCGCGCTCACCGAGCTGCGAGGAGGTCGCGTAGGCCACCGCTGCACGTGCCTCGCGCATCGCCTGGATCGTCGCGGGGAACGCGCGCACGGAGTCGCGCGCGCCGAGCCAGTGGTACGAGATCTCGGCAGCGAGCCGGCGCCCGCCTGCGGCGGCCTGGGCCTCGTACGCCTCGGCGTAGCGGGCGTGGAACCTCGCGCGTTCGCCGGGCAGCAGGTCGGCCAGGATCGCCTCGCGCACGAGCGCGTGGCGGAATGCGTAGTCGTCGCCGTCGATGACGAGCACGCCGTAGGTGACCGCTTCGCGGGCCGCCGTCTCGAGCTCGTCGTCGCTGCGCCGGTACACCGCCGCCAGCAGGGCGTGGGGCACGCGCACGCCGCCGGTGGAGAGCAGGCGCAGGAGCTCCTGCGCCTCGTCGGACAGTCGCTCGTACCTGGCGAGCAGCAGGTCTCGCAGCGTCGCGGGCACGAATCCCTCGTCGCGGCACCCGTCGATGCCGATCAGTTCCTCGACGAAGAACGGCACGCCGTCGCTGCGTCGGAAGACCGCTTCGAGCACCCGGTCGCTCGGCGCCTCGTCGTCGATCAGCGTGCCCACGAGTGCCCGCACCTCGGTCTCGTTCAGGCGCGCGAGCTCTCGCCGCTCGACCCAGCGGTCGCGCTCGGCCTCGGAGAGGAACAGCCGGAGCGGGTGGCCGCGCGTGACGTCGTCGGTGCGGTAGGTCAGCAGCATGAGCAGGCGACTCGAGCCGAGTGAGCGGAGCAGGAAGCGCAGCAGCGCGAGGGTCGCCGCATCGGCCCAGTGCAGGTCTTCGATGACGAGGACGATCGGCAGGTCGCGCGAGAGGGTCTCGAGCAGCACCGCGACGGCCTCGTGCAGCTGGCCGCTGCCGGCGCCGCCCGGGGTGATCACGATCTCGCCGGAGCTCCTGGCGTCGGATGCCGCGAGTTCGGGCAGCAGGGCGATGAGCGCCGCGCGCCCCGGACCGACCGCCTCGAGCACGCGCTCCGCGCCGACCTGCCCCACGAGTTGGCGGAGCGCGCCCTTGACGGGCGCATAGGGCGCCGCGACGTCGCCGAGGTCGACGCACTGGCCGAGGATCAGTCGCACGTCGGGGCCGAGGCCCGCGATGAATTCGGACATCAGCCGCGACTTGCCGATGCCGGCCTCACCGCCGATGACGGCGGTCGCCGGCGTGCCCGCGCGCACGGCGTCGAGCAGGCTGTTGAGCCACTCGAGCTCGGCGTCGCGGGCGATCATCGTGGGGCTCGACGAAGAGCTGGTCACGTTCATATCGTCCCACGCACCGACGACAACGGCGCCGGCCCCCTCGGGCCGGCGCCGTACCGCGGTTCCCTCGTCTGCGGTGTCGGCGGTCCGCTCCGCCGCACCCCCGCGCCCGATCGCGCTCACCGCGCGAACTGCGGCAGGTGGAAGCGGCGATGCGGCGCCCGGACGCGACGTCCGCGACCGGCGGCCGGCGACTCGGCCTCGCGCTCGGCGGCGGCCTGCGCGCGTGCGATCCGCTGCTCGGCTCCGAGCAGGTTCACCTCGTGCACCTGCTGGGCGACGAATCCTGCTGAGTAGTCCATGGTGTCCTCCCGGTCCGGATGATGCTCCGAGACTCCTCCCTGAGGTGGTCGCGGCTCATCGGGCGATGTCCCTATTTCCGTGGGCCGGGGCCCTGAGGCGGTCCTCAGGGCCCCGATCGGTCGGATGCGGATGTCCGGGTCGATCCGACCTCAGTGCGACAGGGTGGGCATGCGGTGGTATCCATCCCTGCGGAACTGGATCACCGAGGCGATCACGGCCCCCGCCGTGACGAGCCCGAGCACGAGCAACGCTGCGAACATCACGCACCTCCTTCCGTTCGTCGTTCCCGTCGAGTCCTTCGACGTCCCCCGTCCGGCATCGGACCGGGACGTGACACGATGGTGCGCCCTGAGGTACGGCGCGTTCATCGGGAGTTCGGCGTATCTCCGCCGGCCGTGGCGCCTGAGGTACCTCAGGCGGCCGGATCCGACGCCTCGTCGAGCCTGGCCGCAGGCGAGTCGCGTGTCGCCAGCGCGAGCACCGATTCCGGCACGGGCGCTCCCTCAGGGGTGAGCCCTGACGCGATCGGCAGCCCCCATCGCCGTTCGAGCGGCACCACGCCGGCCCAGGTCGCGTGGTCCTCGCCGTCGTCCTCCTCTTCGGACGGGCCGCCCGAGCGCTGCTTCATGACCACGTCGTCGAGCGCGAGCCGCAGCACGCGCGTGGCGGCGACCTCCTTGCGGCGCATGCCGCGCACCTCGGCCGAACGCCCCGGCATGAGCCGCTCGGACAGCGCCAGCAGCGCGCCATCCGCTTCGCCGTCGGGCACCGTCTCGAGCACGCCCTGGACGGTCGCGCTGCGGTAGTTCATCGAGCTGTCGAAGAGCGAGCGGGCGTAGACGAGGCCGTCGAGGGCGGTCACCGCGAAGGCGACGGGCATGCGGGCGGATGCCGCGCGGAGCGCGAATCCTCCCCCGGTCGAGCCGTGCAGCACGATGTGCTCGCCGACGCGCGCGTAGCCCATCGGGACGACGACCGGCACGCCGCCCGCGACGACCGCGAGATGCCCGACGAGCTCGGTGTCGAGCAGTTCGTGCAGGGCGAAGCGGTCGACGGTCTCGCGATCGGGAAGGCGTCGGATGCGCCGGGGCGGGGCGGACGCGCCGGCGACATCGGCTGGGCGAGTGGTGCTGGTGCTGCTCATGGGACCAAGTGTTCGCCGTTCGCTGGTATGGTGAGCAGACCAGTTCCCGTACATTCGAGCAGTCCAGTGGGGGTTCCGATGGATGGACCACTGCTCACCGTCGACCGGACGGGCGACCGACCGCTCGGCGTGCAGCTCGTCGAGGGGCTCCGGCGCGGCATCCTCTCGGGGCGACTGAGGACCGGCGATCCCCTGCCGTCGACGCGCTCGCTCGCGGCCGAGCTCGGCGTCGCCCGAAGCTCGGTCGTCGCGGCGTACGACCAGCTCGCCGGTGAGGGCTACCTCGAGGTGCGGCAGGGCGCGCCGACGCGCGTCGCGCCGCTCGCCGCCCCGCCGTCGGCCTCCGCCCCGGCAGATCCCGCAGCTCCCCCGCTGAGGGCACGTGCGGCGGGCGATCGGGATGGTGGCGATGCCGAGGCCGTGGCGGTCGACCTGCGCCCCGGGCGACCGTCGACCGCACGGCTCGACGAGCGGGCCTGGCGGGCCGCATGGCGGGCCGCCGCCCGCGCCGCCGTGCCCGACGACACCCCGCCCGACTTCGGCTCGCCGCGGCTCCGCGCCGAGATCGCCGAGCACCTCAGGCACGCGCGCGGCGTGACCTGCTCGCCCGACGACGTCGTCGTGACCGCCGGAACGAGCGACGCGGTCGCACTCCTCGCCTCCGCGCTCCGGATCGTCGTCGGCGGCACGCCCCGCGTCGGCGTCGAGCACCCCGGCTACCCGTCGGCCCGGCGCGTGCTCGAGCGACGCGGCGCCCTCGAGACCGTACCCGTCGCCGTGGACCGCGACGGCATCGAGGTCGACGCGCTCCGCGCCATCTGCCCCGCCCCGCACGCCGTGCTCGTGACACCCAGCCACCAGTACCCCCTCGGCGGGCGCCTGCCGGTAGCAACCCGCCTCGACCTGCTCGAGTGGGCCGAGGCCTCCGACGCGCTCGTGCTCGAGGACGACTACGACAGCGAGTTCCGCCACGTCGGGCCGCCGCTGCCCGCGCTCGCCTCGCTCGATCGGTCGGGCCACGCCGTGCTCATCGGCAGCTTCTCGAAGGTGCTCACGCCGTGGCTGCGGCTCGGCTACCTCGTGCTGCCCGCCAACCCCGCGCTGCGGGCGGCCGTCGCCGCCGTCCGCGACGACGAGACCTGCCCTGTGCCGGGCATCGCGCAGGCCGCCATGACCGAGCTGCTCGCGAACGGTACCGTGCGGCGGCACATCGCCGCGGCGCGGCGCGACTACGCGCATCGGCGCCGACTCGTCATCGAGGCGCTCGACGGCATCGACGGCGCGCCGCTCTCGGGCCTCGACGGCGGCCTGCACGCGGTCGTCGGCCTGCCGTCGCACGCGGCGGCGGCGCACGTGGTCGCCCGGCTCGCGGCGGACGGCGTGCTCGTCACCTCGCTCTCGGAGTACTCCGCGATCGCGGGCGAGGGACCGTCCGGCCTCGTGCTCGGGTACGCCTCGCCGCCCGACTCGCGGCTCGCGGGCGCGCTCACCCGGGTTCGGAAGGCCGTCGGCGAGGCACTGCGAGGGTGACCGCCGAGCGGCGAACCCGGCGCCGCCCCCGTTCCGGAACCGCTGCCCGGCGCCCGCTCAGGACGCGGGAACGGCTCGGGCCGATGCGGACGGGCGCGACGCCGACGACGACTCCGAGCCCGCGGCATCCGTCGCCCCGACCTTCTTCGGCGTCGGACGGCGGCGCATGACGCGCAGGTAGAGCGGGAGGACGACGGCGACGTAGAGCGACCAGGCGATGACCTGCGCCCAGGTCGGCTCGGGCGAGAAGTTGAAGATGCCCGTGAGCAGGGCGCCGTACCAGGACCCGGACGGCACCAGGCCGACGAGGTCGTAGGCGGGTGGGCCGCCCGGGATGACGCCGGCCTCCTGCAGCTCTCCGACCGCGTACGCCAGCACGCCGGCGGCGACGAGGACGAGGAACGCGCCGGTCCAGGTGAAGAAGCGCGAGAGGTTGATGCGGACGAGGCCACGCGCGATCCCCCACGAGATCGCGACCGCGGTGGTGATGCCGAGGAGCGCGCCGATCGTGCCGAGCACGGGATCGGAGCCGCCGGCGACGTTCGCCCACACGAAGAGCGCGGTCTCGATGCCCTCCCGCCCGACCGACAGCGCCCCGATGAGCACGAAGGCGAACCACGAGCGGTCCATCGCCGCGTCGACCTGGCCGCGGAGCTCCTTCGAGAGGCCGGCGCCGTGCGTCGCCATCCAGAAGACCATCCACGTGACCATGGCGACCGCGGCGATCGAGAGCACGCCGGCGAGGATCTCGTGCGCTTCGAACGTCAGCGCGTAGGGGCCCCAGGTGAGCGCGGCTCCGACGCCGAGCGCGACCGCCACGGCGACCGCGACGCCGGCCCACGTGCGGGCGAGCAGGTCGCGCCGTTCGAGCTTGGAGAGGTAGGCGACGAGGATGCCGACGATGAGCCCGGCTTCGAGGCCTTCGCGGAGGCCGATCAGGTAGGTGGCGAACACGGTGATCCTCTTCGGTTCGAGGGAGGGGAGGTGAGCTTAGGCTAACCTCACTCGCACCAGGATCCAAGACGCGGGTCGCACGACGTCATCGACGACGGATGTCGCGGCGCAGCGCGGCGGCGTACCGTTGAGGTCGTGCTGACTCCTCCGGTGACCGAGAAGCGACCGACCGAACGCACCCACCACGGCGACGTGGTGATCGACCACTACGAGTGGTTGCGCGACAAGGACGACCCGGCGGTCATCGCCCACCTCGAGGAGGAGAACGCCTACACGAAGGCGAAGACCCGCCACCTGTCGCTCCTCCAGGAGCAGGTGTTCGAGGAGATCAAGAACCGCACCAAGGAGACCGACCTCAGCGTGCCGACGCGCGAGGGCGACTGGTGGTACTACTCGCGCACGGTCGAGGGGCTGCAGTACGGCATCCACTGCCGCGTGGCCGTCCGCTCCGCCGACGACTGGGAGCCGCCCGCGATCCCCGAGAACGGCTCGCCGCTCCCCGGCGAGCAGGTGCTCCTCGACGACAACGTCGAGGCGGAAGGGCACGAGTTCTTCTCGCTCGGCAGCTTCGACGTGACGACCGACGGGTCCGTGCTGCTCTTCGGCGTCGACGTCGAGGGCGACGAGCGGTACACGATCCGGCTGCGCTCGCTCGACGGGTCGGGGCGCACGTTCGACGACGAGATCCCCGGCACCGCGGCCGGCGCGCTGTTCGACCCGAGCGGCCGGTACGTGTTCTACACGACGGTCGACGACGCCTGGCGGCCCGACACGGTCTGGCGGCACGAGGTCGGCACCCCCGCCGACGATGACGTGAAGGTGTTCCACGAGCCCGACGAGCGCTTCTGGCTCGGCGCGGGCCTCACTCGCAGCCGGCGCTACCTCGTGCTCGAGGCCGGGTCGCACGTCACGAGCGAGTCGTGGCTGCTCGACGCGTCCGACCCGACGGGCGACTTCCGCGTCGTGTGGCCGCGTCGCGACGGCGTCGAGTACGACGTCGAGCACGTCGTCGCGGGCGGACGGGACCGGCTGCTCATCGTCCACAACGAGGGCGACGCGGTGAACTTCGAGCTCGTGAGCGTCGCGGCCGACGACCCGCAGGGACCGAGGCGGATGCTGCTCCCCCACGACCCGCGCATGCGCATCGAGGCCGCGCACGGCTTCCGCGACTTCGTCGCGCTCGAGTACCGGCGCGACGGGCTGCCGCGCGTGGCGATCGCGAAGGTGCCGCCGCAGGGCCTCCCCGCCGACGCGACCGTCGACGACACGCTGCACGAGCTCGCCTTCGACGAGGAGCTCTTCTCCGCCGGTGTCGGCGCGAACCCCGACTGGGAGCAGCCGTCGCTGCGGATCGGCTACGGGAGCTTCGTCACGCCGTCGATGGTGATCGACGTCGACGTGGCATCCGGCACCCGGACGGTACGCAAGCAGCAGCCGGTGCTCGGCGACTACCACCCCGAGCGATATGCGCAGAAGCGCGAATGGGCGACGGCGCCGGATGGCACGAAGGTGCCGATCTCGATCGTGTACCGGCACGACCTCGTCACCCTCGGCGAGCCCGCGCCGACCCTGCTCTACGGCTACGGCTCGTACGAGCACGCCATCGACCCCGCGTTCGGGATCCCCCGGCTGTCGCTGCTCGACCGCGGCATGGTGTTCGCGATCGCGCACGTGCGGGGCGGCGGCGAGATGGGCCGGCTCTGGTACGAGCACGGCAAGAAGCTGCACAAGAAGCACACGTTCACCGACTTCATCGCCGCGGCCGAGCACCTCGTCGACCGCGACATCACGACGCCCGACCACCTCGTCGCGCAGGGCGGCTCGGCCGGAGGCCTGCTCATGGGCGCGGTCGCGAACCTCGCACCGCGCCTGTTCGCGGGCATCGTCGCCGAGGTGCCGTTCGTCGACCCGCTCACGTCGATCCTCGACCCGTCGCTGCCGCTGACGGTCATCGAGTGGGACGAGTGGGGCAACCCGCTCGACGACCCCGAGGTGTACGCGTACATGAAGTCGTACGCGCCGGTCGAGAACGTGCACGCGGTCGGGTACCCGCGGATCCTCGCGATCACGTCGCTGAACGACACGCGCGTGCTCTACGTCGAGCCGGCGAAGTGGGTCGCTCGGCTCCGCGAGGTGGGAGCCGACCCGCTGCTGAAGATCGAGATGGCGGCCGGGCACGGCGGCGTGTCGGGCCGCTACGCGGCCTGGCGCGAGCGCGCGTTCGCGAACGCGTGGATCATCGACGCGGCGGGGGCGCACCCGAGCGGCGAGTGAGCGGCATCCGCTCGCCATCCCGTTCGAGTGCGCCTTCTGCGGTGGAGTGCGGTTCCGAACGGGCCTCCACCGCAGAAGGCGCACTCGATCGATGCATCGCACGGGCGACGCCTGAACTGGGGTCGCGGATGTCGGCGGTGCGGCCCAGACTGACCGACATGTCGTTCGTCACCGACCTGAGTGAGCGGATGCCGCGGCTCGTGCACGCGCCCGGCACCCCCGAGTACGAGGCCGGCGCCCACGTCTTCGCCGGCCAGGGCACGCCCGACGCGGTCGTGCGCCCGACCTCCGCCGACGAGGTCGCCGAGGCAGTCCGGTCCGCGGTCGCCGCGGGCGTCCCCATCACCGTCCGCGCGGGCGGTCACGGATCCGACCCCGCCACGGGCGGGCTCGTCATCGACCTCACCGGCCTCGCGGCGATCGAACTCGCCGACGGCGGACTCGTCCGCATCGGTCCCGGCGCCCAGTGGGGCGACGTCGCGGCGACCCTCGCCCCGCACGGCCTCGGCGTCACCTCGGGCGACACGCGCGACGTCGGCGTCGGCGGGCTCGCGCTCGGCGGCGGCATCGGCTGGCTGGTCCGCGCACACGGCCTGACCATCGACATCCTCCGAGAGGTCGAGTTCGTCACCCCGGCGGGTGAGGTGCTCACGCTCGACGCGGAGCATCATCCCGACCTGTTCTGGGCGGTGCGCGGCGGCGGCGGCAACTTCGGCATCGCGACCCGGTTCACGTTCCAGGCCGCGCCGGTCGACGGACTCGTCGGCGGCCACGTCATGTTCGACCAGTCCGACCCGCGTGCCGTGCTCGGCGCGTGGCGCGACGTCATGCGCGACGGGCCAGACGAGCTCAACTCGACGCTCCTCGTGATGCCGCCGATAGGCCCCGAGATGCCCGGAGGGCCTCAGCTCCTGGTCGCGCTGCAGGGCTCCGAGGAGGAGCTCCGTCGCCTGCTGGAGCCGCTGTTGTCGCTGCCGTCGGTCACCGACGTGGTGCTCGGGCCCGTCGACTACCCCGATCTCCTCGAGGACGGCCCGCCCGGCACGCCGCCGTTCGAGATGGTCGGCGGCAACGGCTTCGTGCCCGACCTCTCCGACGCGGCGCTCGACGCGTTCGTGTCGACGCTCGACCACCCCCTGCCGACCATGCTGCTGCTTCGCGGTCTCGGCGGTGCATTCTCCCGCGTGGCGGCCGATGCCACCGCGGTCGCCCAGCGCGACGGCGAGGCGCTCTTCGCGGTGAACCGGTTCGTGCCCGAGGGCTCCGGCCCCGAGGCGCTCACCTCGGCCCACGACGGTGTCGACGCGGCGATGGCGTTCACGAACGGCCGCTACTCCAACTTCACGCCCGAGTTCGGCGACGACACCGTCACGGAGATCTACCCGCCCGACACGCTCGCGCGCCTGCGCGCGATCAAACGCCAGGTCGACCCCGACGACGTGTTCCGCCCCAGCCACCACATCACGCCGTAGGCGCCGCGGCGCGCCCCGCCGGTGGCGTCGTGCCACCGGCGCCGGCGGCCGCGTGCGGGTGCACGTGCCGCGCACGCACCCGCTTGTCGGCGGCGTCCACCGCGATGAGGATCGGCATCGACGCGAGCGCGACCGCCCAGCCCGCGGGCGGCGGCGTCGCCTGCCCGAGGATCTCGGCGACGGTCGGCTGGAGCAGCACCACGAGCGAGAACGCGAGCTCCACGAGCACGCCGACGACGAGCAGGCGGTTGCCGAACCATCCGAGGGCGCCCGGCCACCTCGTCGATGAGCGGCACGCGAACGCGTTCGCGGTCTGCGCCAGCACGACGGTCATGAACGCCGCGCCCGACGCCGCCATGAGGTCGGGGCCGGTCGGGAACGCCTCGCCCGGACGCCATCCGAGCGCGACGAGCGAGACCACGAACGCGGTCATCGTGAGCAGGGCCTCGAGCGGCCCGAGCACGCCGAACGCGCGGCGCAGCACGGTGCCGTTCATGAGCCGGCCGCCGACGGGCGGACCCTCGAGCAGGTGCTTCGCAGGCTTCTCGGCGCCGAGCGCCACGGCCGAGAGCGTGTCGGTGCCGAGGTCGAGCGCGATGATCTGCAGCACGCCGAGCGCGAGCGGGAACTGGCCGCCCGAGAGCGCCCACACGACGAACGGCGTGAGCTCGGCGACGTTGTCGGTCAGGTGGTACGTCAGGAAGCGGCGAATGTTCACGTACGTCGCACGCCCCTGCTCGATGCCCGCGACGATGCCGGCGAACGAGTCGTCGAGCAGCACCAGGTCGGCGGCTTCGCGCGCGACGTCCGTGCCGCCGCGGCCCATGGCGACGCCGATGTCGGCCTCGTGCAGCGCGGGTGCGTCGTTGACGCCGTCGCCGGTCATCGCGACGACGTGTCCGCGCGCGCGCAGCGCGCGAGCGATGCGCAGCTTGTCCTCGGGTGAGACCCGGGCGACCACGACGCCGTCGTGGTCGAGCACGGCGCCGAGGTGCTGGTCGTCGGCGGGCAGGTCCTCACCGGACAGCACCGGGGCGTCGGCCGTGCGCAGGCCGACCTCGTCGGCGATCGCACGGGCGGTGGCGGGATGGTCGCCCGTGATCATGGCGACGCGGACACCCGCCTGCCGGCACGCGAGCAGCGAGTCCGCGATGCCCTCGCGCGGCGGGTCCTGCAGTGCGAGCAGGCCCAGCAGTCGCAGCCCCTGCTCCGCCTCGAGCTGCGTCGCGGGCGTACGGCCGCCGCGCGGTGCGGCGGCCACCGCGATGACGCGCAGCCCGCGCGCCGTGAGGTCGTCGACGACGGATGCCGCGGCGGCGAGCGTCGCGCCCGGACCGGCCGCACCGTCCGCCGCGCCGTCCGGCGTCGCGTTCGACGCGGCGCCCGCGACATCCGTGCACTGCGGCAGGACCGTGTCGGGCGCGCCCTTGACGAGGATCTCGTCGGCGAGCACGACCGCCATGCGGCGCAGCTGCGAGTCGAACGGGAAGCGCAGTTCGGGCGGCGTCGCATGCCGGTCGGCGTCGGTGTCGATGCCGAGTCGGCGGGCGAGCGCGTCGAACGCGGCCTCCATCGGGTCGCCGTGCGGATGCCAGGTGCCCGCGACCTCCTCGGCGTACCCCGTCGAGCAGCGCACCGCGCTCAGGGCGAGTTCCCGCGTCGCCGGCTCGGCGCCGGGCGCGGTCCAACTCAGCTCGGCCGCCGGCCCGTAGCCGCCACCGTCGACGGCGAGCTCACCGGCGGGCGTCCACGCCCGCACGACCGTCATCTCGTTGCGCGTGAGCGTGCCCGTCTTGTCGGTGCAGATGAAGGTCGTCGACCCGAGCGTCTCGACGGCCTCGAGGTTCCGGACCAGGATCGAGCGGCGCGCCATCCGCTCGGAACCGAGAGCGAGCGAGAGCGTGACCGTCGGCAGCAGCGCCTCGGGGACGAGCGCGACGGTGACGCCGATCGCGAAGATGAAGGCGTCCTGGAGCGGGTTGCCGACGAGCGTCGAGATCAGCAGGAAGAGCAGGCCGGCGCCGATCGCGATCGACGCGGTCAGCCGTACGACGCCGCGGAGCCCCCGCGTGAGCGGCGTGTCCGGGGTCGCCGTGGTCGTCATCCGGGCGATGCCGGCGAGGCGGGTGCGGGCTCCGGTCGCCGTCACGACGGCCTGCGCGTCGCCTTCGACGACGAAGGTTCCCGCGAAGAGCGTGCCGCCGGGCTCGACGCTCGCGGCGACGCTTTCGCCCGTCAGCATCGACGTGTCGACCAGCAGGCGGTTCGCCTGGAGCACCTCGGCGTCGGCGGGCACGCGGTCGCCGCTCTCGACGAGCAGCAGGTCGCCCTCGACCACGTCGACCGCGTCGACCTGGCGCCGGCGGCCGTCCCGACGGACCGTGACGCGCGTCGGGAGCATCTTCTGCAGCCGGTCCGCCGCCCGGTCGGCGCGCGCCTGCTGCACGACCGCGAAGATCGCGTTCACGACGATCACCGCGATGATCGCGATCGCGAGTTCGGGGAGGCCCGCGAGGACGGCGAGCACCGCGGCGCCCCACAGCAGCAGCGCGAAGAAGTGCGTGAGCTCGCCGACCAGTCGGCGGAGGACCGACGGGCGCTTCGCGCCGGGCAGCGCGTTCGCACCGTCGCGGGCGCGGCGCGCTGCGGCATCCGCGCTCGTCAGCCCTGATGCCGCCGGCTCCGTGACGCGCGGCTCGTCCATGCGCGGCCAGCGTAGGTGGCGCGGGCTCCGCCCGATGGGACCCTGGTCCCGTTCGTCTCAGCGGCCGATCGGAGTCGGTGCGCCGACCGGGCGCCGGGCCGGTCAGGCCGTCGGCGGATCCTCGTGCAGGTCGACGTCGGCGGGTACGAGGGCCCACCCGGTGAATCGTACGGCCAGGCCCGCCCGCGTCGGCGCGCAGACCATCGGCCCGGCGGTCGCCGCATCCGCATCGAACGGTGCGACGCGGATGGTGCGCCACGGCCCGTCGCCGGCTCGAGCGCGAAGCGTGACCGCGTCGCCGTCGACGCCCGACCGGCTCGCCCGGATCGTGACCACCGCGCCCGCCCACTCGGGCACCGGCGCGAGCGACCAGTCGGACACCCGGTTCGTGACGACCGCGCCGACGTGCAGCACGCCGTCGTTGACCTCGAGTCCGGCCTTGACCCAGAGCTCGTCGCCGCCGCGCAGGAACAGGCCGGCCTGGTCGTAGAGCCCCGTCAGGGCCGAGGTGTCGACCTCGACCTCGACTGCGGCATCCGAGGGCCATGGGGCGAGCAGCGCGTGGCCGTCGTCGTGAACGAACCCGTAGTGGGTGGTGCGCCAGAAGTCGCTGCCCTCTGCCGCTTCGACGACGATGCCGTCGCCGTCGGCGGTGACGTCGACGGGCTCCCGGGTCCAGATCCCGGCATCCCAGGGAGCGGCGGGCATGGCGGGCTCGGTCTCGGCCTGGGCGGCGACGTCGTCGGTCATGCCGCCAACGCTAACCCCGGACGGCGTCACCGCGCAGCGGCCGCGAGCAGCCGGTCGAATCCGCGGTCGCCGAGCATCCGGCGCGCCGCGATGAGCGGCTTGGCGAGGCGCCCGACGGCGTACCGCGTGCGGGGCCGGCGGGCCGAGACCGCCTTCGCGACCGTCTCTGCGATGACCGTCGGCGAACTGCCCCCAGCGGCGTAGTTGCGCTCCGTCGAGACGACGACGGTGCGCGCGAGCGCCGCGTACGCCCCGGTGCCGCTGCGCTCGAGCACGGGCTCGGCCATCACGCCGGCCCACTCGGTGGCGATGATGCCCGGCTGGACGATCACGACGTCGATGCCGAACGGCGCCACCTCGAAGCGCAGCGCGTCGGACCACGCCTCGAGTGCGTGCTTCGTGGCGTGGTAGTAAGCGCCGAGCGGCGTGTAGATCTCGCCGCCCATCGACGAGATGTTGACGATGCGGCCCGACTGCTGCGCCCGCATGTGCGGCAGCACGAGTTGGGTGAGACGCGCGACGCCGAAGAAGTTGACGTCGAACTGGTAGCGGGCATCGGCCATCGCCGTGTCCTCCACGGCGCCGTAGAGCCCGAATCCGGCGTTGTTGACGAGTACGTCGATCCGCCCGGTCTCGGCGATCAGGCGGTCGACCGCGGCCACCACGTCGTCGTCGACGGTGACGTCCATCGCGATGACGCGGATGCCGGACGCCTCGAGGTCGCGCATCCGGTCGACGCGGCGCGCGGCGCCGTAGACCGTATAGCCGTCGGCGGCGAGGCGCAGGGCGATCTCCCGGCCCATGCCCGACGAGGCGCCGGTGACGAGAGCGGTCTTGGCCATGATGGATCCTCCACGTAAGTAACTGCTTGCTTACTTCATACCGTAGGCGGCCTCGGCTAGTATGTCAACACCTACTTACTTAGCCTCGGAGGACGCATGGCCAGGGACGCCGCGCAGACCCGTCGCCGGATCCTCGACGCAGCGCTCGCGGAGTTCGCGGAGGGCGGCTTCGCCGGGGCGCGCGTCGCGGGCATCGCGGACGCCGCGGCGGCCAACCAGCGCATGATCTACGCCTACTTCGGCAGCAAGGAGGGGCTGTACGACGCGGTCGCCGACGAGGTGATCGAGCGTGTCCACGCCGAGGTGCCGTTCACGCCCGAGGATCTGCCCGGCTACGCCGTGGCGCTCTTCGACTACGCGGTCGGCCACCCCGACGTCGCCCGATTCCAGTCTCGGCGCACGCTCGAGGCGCTCGAGCCCACCGCACGCGAACTCGAGCTCTACGGCGAGAAGCTCGAGCTGATGCGCGACGCGCAGGAGTCGGGCGGCCTCGCCGCGCAGGACCCGCCCGCGGAGCTCCTCGTCCGCGTCACGGGCGCCGTCGCGGCGTGGATCCAGGCGCCGCCCGGCCTCCGGCCCTCGCTCGTCGACACCGACCTCCGCGAGCGCGTCCGGCACGACGTCGAGGCGCTCGTCGCGCCGGCCTCCATCACGGCCGGCCGCGGCTGACGGGTGGTCCAGTTCTCCCTTTCTCCGTGCTCGCATCCCGTCATTCGTCGACGCCGCTCCCCTCGGCGCGCAGCGCAGCGAGCCGCCGCTCCCGCATCGCGAGCCACAGCGGGAACGTGAACGCGAACGCGGTCAGCGCCGAGCCGACGATGTAGGCCCACGCGAACCGCATCCCGATCCGGCGCGACTCGACGACGATCAGCACGCTGCCCGCCACCGCGACGACGAGCAGGTCGGTCGTGATCGACGACACCGCCGGTCCGCTCGTGACCAGGTCGCCGATGAAGTCGTTCCGCTCGGCGATCGCGATGGCGTTGTACGTCCAGGTGCCGACGAGGCCGGCGACCGCGACCACGAGGTAGACGACGGCGAGCGGGGTCCAGTGACGGGTCATGCGCCCAGTGTGCCGGTCGGTCCGGCTCGAGCGACGGATGCCGCGGGCGCGCCCGTCGCGACGCGACGCGCAGGCCCGTGCCGGGCCGTGCCGGCGGGTCAGTACTCCGGGATCGCCTCGACGGCGCGCTGCGCCTCGAGTCGGGCGAGGTCGCGCATGAGGTCGTCGCCCACGACCTCCATGCGCTCGGCGCGGTGCTCGGCGTAGTCGGGCTCCTCGTCGTAGCGCGGCCAGCGGCGGTCGAGTTCCTGCTCGATCGCAGCGCCGAGATCCTGCCACGCGGCGTCGCGCGCCCGCTCGACGAACGCCGCGACGTACGCGTCATCCGACCGCTTCGTCCAGAGCTGCTTCGCGACCGACGCGTAGACCTTCTCGCGGCGACGCAGGTTCAGCAGGTCGTCGCGGTGGTAGTCGTGCTGGTGCTGCGAGCGGCCCTCGCGCGTGCCGGCGGCCGCGCGCTCCTCGGCGACGTGCTCGGCGGCCTCGTCGGCCTCCTGCACGAGTTCGTACAGCACCGCCCGCGCCTCGGTGGCCGCGTGCTCGTCGGAGAACGGCTCGTCGGTGCGGAGGGCGTGCACGATGAGACGGTTCTTCAGCGCCATCCGCCCCGCCGACTCGGCCATCATCAGGCCCTCCTCGAGCATCTCGTCGAAGGAGGCCGTGCGCGCCTCGGGCAGGCGGGAACGGTCGAACGGCGCCATCTTGACCCGGCGACGCTCACGCCGCCACGGCCACGGGAATCCCCCCATCCGCACCTCCTCGCGTCGCCCCCTCCGAGGGTACCGAGATCGAGGTGAACGGATGCCGCGAGCTCGCGCCGCGCGGACCGCAATCTCGACGATCCGACGGTGTCAGCCCTTGACCGCGCCGCCGAGCCCGGCCCCGCGCAGGAACAGCCGCTGGAACAGCAGGAACAGCACCACGGGGATCAGCGTCGAGATCGCGAGCGCCGCGAGGAACACGTCGAGCTCGGTCTGCGACTGCACGGCGGGCAGGCGCACCGACAGCGGCTGCACCGCCGGGTCGGGCAGCACGAGCAGCGGCCAGAGGAAGTCCTTCCACGCCGCGATGACCGCGAACACCGACACCACGCCGAGGATGGGCTTCGACATCGGAAGCACGATCGACCAGAACACCCGGAACGGCCCCGCGCCATCCGTCTTCGCCGCCTCGAACACCTCGCGCGGCAGGCCGTCGAAGAAGCGCTTGACGAGCAGGATGTTGAACGCGTTCGCCGCGGCGGGCAGCCACACCGCCCAGTACGTGTTGAGCAGCGACGTGCCGATCACGGGCGGGTGCAGGATCGTGAGGTAGAGCGGCACGAGCAGCACGACGGCCGGGATGAACAGGGTCGCGAGCACGAGCGCGTTGAGGATCGGCGCGTACTTCGGCCGCAGCACCGACAGCGCGTACCCGGCGGTCGTGGCGATGAGCAGCTGGAAGAACCAGGAGCCCGCGGCGACCCAGATCGTGTTGAGGAAGTACTGGTCGATGTGGATGTCGTTCCACGCGGTCGACAGGTTCGCCCAGTCGATGCCGTTCGGCCAGAGCGCGAACGGCTGGCTCAGCGTGTCCTGCGTCGGCGTGACGGCGGCCTTCGCGAGCCACAGCAGCGGGCCGAGGCCGGCGACGACGAGGCCGACGAACAGGAATCCGTGCACGAACGTCATCGAGGCGCGCACGCTGGTGCGGCGGCGGTCGGCGCGCGAGAGCACGCCGCGGTCGACGTCTGGTGCGGCGGTCAATTCGTGCTCCAACGTTCCGTGAGCTTGAAGTACGCGAAGCTGAGGAGGGCGAGGAAGACCGCGAGCATGAGGCTTAGCGCGGTCGCCTCGCCGTACGCGCCGCCGAGGCTGTTCTGGAACGCGTACCGGTAGATGAGCAGCAGGATGGTCAGCGTCGCGTTGTTCGGCCCGCCGCCCGTGAAGAGGAACGGTTCGAGGAACACCTGGCTCGTCGCGATGACCTGCAGGATCAGCATGATGAAGAGCACCCCGCGCAGCTGCGGCAGCGTGACGTGCCAGATCTTCCGCCAGATGCCGGCGCCGTCGACCTC
Organism: Agromyces sp. GXQ0307; assembly: GCF_044769845.1. Classification (NCBI taxonomy): domain Bacteria; kingdom Bacillati; phylum Actinomycetota; class Actinomycetes; order Micrococcales; family Microbacteriaceae; genus Agromyces; species Agromyces sp. GXQ0307. The sequence goes on from NZ_JBIZVY010000004.1 coordinate 274,569, forward strand.
GGCCGCGTCGTAGAGCTCGGGCGGCACGGCGATGAGCGCGGCGAGGTAGATGATGATCGCGCCGCCGGCGGCGGCCCACGTCGCCTCGAGCACGAGCGAGGGCATCACGGTCGCGGACGACTGCAGCCACGGCTGCGGCGGGATGCCGACCCAGCCCAGGATCGTGTTGAACACGCCGTCCGGGCTCGCGTTGTAGAACACCTTCCACAGCAGCACCGCGACGACGGGCGGGATCACGACCGGCAGGTACGCGAGCGCGCTGTACAGGCCCTTGCCTCTCCGCACCTCGCTCATCATGACGGCGAGGAGCAGCGGCAGCGGGAAGCCGAAGAGCAGCGCGAGCACCGCGAAGTACAGCGTGTTCACGACGGCGGTGCCGAGGTTCGGGTCGGAGAGCACGCGCACGAAGTTGTCGAGGCCGACGAACACCGGCGGCGAGACGAGGTTCGTCCTCTGGAAGCTCATGGCGACCGCCTGCACGATCGGCCCCCAGCTGAAGACGGCGAAGACGACGAGCATCGGGGCGACGAAGGCGAGGTTCGACAGGCCGCCGCCCCGCAGCCAGGTCATCGGCGTGCGGCGGCGCTTCCGGCGGGCGGGCGTCACGTGCGGCGGGGGCGTGCCGGGGTCGGGCTCGGCCGCGACGTCCGGCTCTCGCGTCATCGTCATCGGTGCTCCTGGGTCGGGTGCGTGGTCGGAAGTCCGGTGGTCGAGTGGGCCGCCAGGCCCCCGGTGATCGAGTAGGCCGCCTGCGGCCGTATCGAGATCGCGCGATGAGGTCTCGATACGCTCCTGCGTCGCTACTCGACCACCGGGAGGGTCAGCTCGACCACCGGGAGGGTCGGCTCCGCCGCTACTCGACCACCGGGGCGCGGGGCTACTGGTCGAGCAGTGCCTGCGCGTCGACGTCGACCTGCTGCAGCAGCGCGTCGATGTCGGCGTTCTCATCGGTGAGGACGGCCTGCACGAGGTTGTCCATGAGCGCGTAGATCGGCTGGGTCTGGCCCTTGAACTCGCCGATCGGCGTCTGCTCGAAGATGCCCTCGGTGAAGCCCGCCATCTGGTCGAGCGGCACGTTGACGTACGGCTCGATCCAGGTGAGCGACTCCTCGTAGGTCGCCTGGTCGAGGACGGGCAGCACCGGCGTGCCCACGGCCTGGCCCGCGTCGGAGAGCGCCTTCGCGTCGGCGACCGCCGCGTCCTCGTCGAGCAGCTTCTGCATGTAGTACCAGTCAATCCATGCGACGGCGGCCGCCTTCGTCTCCTCGTCGAGGTTCGGCGGCATCACGGCGATGTCGCCGCCGCCGAGCACGCCGCCGCCGTTCTCCGTCGGGATGACCGTGAGGCCGTAGTCGTCGGGGGCCATGCCGAAGTCGCGCACGAGCGCGGTGTAGACGTCCGAGCCCGAGGTGTACATGCCGAGGTTGCCGGCGGCGAACTCCTGGTTGATGGTGCCCCAGTCGTAGTCGAAGGTCGCGCCCATCGAGTCGTCCTCCCAGCGGAGGTCGTGGAGGTACTCGAGCGTCGCCTTCGTGGCCTCGTTGTCGATCGTCGATGTGTAGGTGCCGTCGTCGTTCGCCTCCTGCAGCGTTGCGCCGCGCGAGTCGGCCTGCACCGAGAGCTGCCAGCCGCCCGTGTTGCCGGTCGCCATGGTCGCGTACCCCGCCTTGCCGGTCGCCTCGGAGATCTGCTTCGCCGCGTCGCGGACCTCGTCCCACGTCGTCGGCGGGCTGTCCGGGTCGAGCCCCGCCTCCTCGAAGAGCGCGCGGTTGTAGTGCAGGCCGTTGGCGTACGCCTGGCGCGGGAACCCGAAGACCCGGCCGTCGGCGTCGGTGACCTCCTCGAGGATGATCGGGTTGAACTTGTCGGCGTAGCCGAGTTCCTCGATCTCGTCGGTGACGTCGGCGAGCTGGCCGTTCTCGAGCAGCGTCTTCGAGTCGGTGAACGGCACGGTGAACACGTCGGGCAGGCTGCCGCCGGCGAGCTGGGCCGCGAAGGTCGGGGCCGTCCACTCGTACTCGACGCCGACGATGTCGATGTCGGGGTTCGCCTCCTCGAACTGCGCCTCCTGCTCGGCGAACGCGTCGTAGGCCGCCTGGTCGGCGCCCGGCGGGAAGGTCGCGACGCGGAGCTCGAGCTTGCCGTCCTCCGAGCCGCCGGCGGACGTGCAGCCGGCCAGGGCGCCCGCGACCGCCAGCGCGGTGACGCCCGCGATCGCGATCCTGCGTGATGACTTCATTGTCGTGGTCCTTTCGGTGCTGTGTTCAGGTGGTGATGCGGAGGTGGGTGCGTTCCGCGGCGCGCCGCGGGCTCTCCGTCCCGGTCCGCACGCGGAGCCAGGCCGTCGAGTCGGGTGCGAGCAGGCCGCCGGCGAGCGGGGCGCTCGCGAGCAGGATCCGCTCGTGATCGGGGAGCTCGACCGCCTCGCGGCCGAGGTTGGTCACCGAGACGAGGTCGTCGCCCCGGCGGAAGCCCAGCACGTCGGGCCCGAGGTCGAGCCACGCCATGGGCCCGTCGCCGAAGCCGGCCTCGCGACGGCGGATGCGCAGCGCGTCGCGGTACAGCCGGAGCATCGAACCGGCGTCCGCCTCCTGCACCTGCACGCTGAGCGCGGCCCACTCGGCAGGCTGCGGAAGCCAGGGCGCGGCGGCGGCGCCGTCGGGGCTGAAGCCGAAGGGCGACGCGGTCCCGCGCCACGGCAGCGGCACGCGGCATCCGTCGCGCCCCGGGTCGACGCCGCCCGAGCGGAAGTGCATCGGGTCCTCGAGCACCTCGCGCGGCAGGTCGACCTCGGGCAGGCCGAGCTCGTCGCCCTGGTAGAGGTAGAGCGAACCGGGCAGGGCCGCGGTGAGCAGGGCGGCCGCGCGGGCGCGACGCGTGCCGAGTTCGAGGTCGGTCGGCGTGCCGAAGCGCTTGCGAGCGAACGCGAAGCCCGAGTCCTCGCGGCCGTAGCGCGTCACCGGCCGGGTCACGTCGTGGTTCGAGAGCACCCACGTGCTCGGCGCCCCGACCGGCGCGTGCGCGTCGAGCATGAGGTCGATCGATTCGCGCAGCTCGGCGGCGTCCCACGGGCGGGCCATGAAGTCGAAGTTGAACGCGGTGTGCATCTCGTCCGGTCGGAGGTAGGCCGCGAAGCGGGCGGCATCCGGCACCCAGACCTCGCCCACGAGCACGCGCGTGCCCTCGTACGAGTCGGCGATGCGCCGCCAGGCGCGGTAGACGTCGTGCACCTCGTCGCGGTCCTCGGTGGGGTGCGCACCGGGCGCGACGACCTCTGGGACCTCGGGCAGCTCCGGGTCCTTGATGAGCAGGCCGGCCGAGTCGATGCGCACGCCGGCGACGCCGCGGTCGAACCAGAACCGCAGGATGTCCTCGTGCTCGGCGCGAACGTCGGGGTGGTTCCAGTTGAGGTCGGGCTGCTCGGGCGCGAACAGGTGCAGGTACCACTCCCCCGGCGTGCCGTCGGGGTTCGTCGTGCGGGTCCACGTGCCGCCCTGGAAGTTCGAGACCCAACCCGTCGGCGGTTCGTCGCCGTTCGGCCCCTTGCCCGGGCGGAACCAGAACCGCTCGCGCTCGGGGCTGCCGGGACCGGCGGCGAGCGCCGCGCGGAACCACGGGTGCTCGTGCGAGACGTGGTTCGGGACGATGTCGATGATGGTGCGGATGCCGCGATCGAGTGCCGCGGCGATGAGCTCCTCCGCGTCGGCCAGCGTGCCGAAGGCCGGGTGGATGTCGCGGTAGTCGGCGACGTCGTAGCCCCCGTCGGCGAGCGGGCTCGGGTACCAGGGGTTGAACCAGAGCGCGTCGACGCCGAGCTCCTGGAGGTGGTCGAGGTGGGCGAGGACGCCGCGCAGGTCGCCGGTGCCGTCGCCGTCGGAGTCCGCGAAGCTGCGCACGTACACCTGGTAGATCACCGCGCTCCGCCACCACAGCGGGTCGGCCGTGAGCGTCGCGTGGGTCGTCGTCGCCGGGCCGGCGGCGGCTGCCGCGGGTGCGCCGACGGATGCTGCGGCGGCCTCGGTGAGGTGCGTGGTCACGGCGGTCGTGCTCCTGTCGTCGGCGATCGGCGCGCCGAGTCGGGAGGACCACGGCGTCGATGCCCGTCAACGTAATGAGAGCAACAGGATGATGCAACTTTTCAACATCGAGACAAAACTTTGCGACGACTTGCGCGACATTGCGGGAACGGCTTGCGAAACCGGGTCGGCGGCGGTTCGAGGGCGCGCCCGATCGCGCTCCCGTCGAGCTCAGGAACCCGCGGTCGTCAGCGCGGGGCGGGCGCGGTCGACGCGCGCACCACGAGCTCGGGCGCGAAGAACACCTCGTCGCCCGTGACACCGTCGCTCGACATCTGCCGCATGAGCAGCTCGATGATCATCTTGCCCATCGACTCGATCGGCTGGCGCACCGTCGTGAGGGGCGGATCCGTGCAGTTCATGAGCGCCGAGTCGTCGTAGCCGATGACCGAGACGTCCTCGGGCACGCGGAGGCCCGCACGTCGCACGGCGCGCACCGCCCCGAGCGCCATGGGGTCGCTCGCGCACACGATGCCCGTGACGCCGGTGGCGAGCAGCTTCGCCGCCGCGGTCTGCCCGGACTCGAGCGAGTACAGCGAGTGCACCACGCGCTCGTCGGGAAGGTCGACGCCGTGCCGCTCGGCCATGGCGAGCGCCGCGGCGTGCTTTCGCTGCGAGGGCACGTGATCGCCCGGCCCCAGGAGGATGCCGATGCGCTCGTGCCCGAGCTGGAGCAGGTGCCCGAACGCCTGCTCCATCGAGGCGGCGTCGTCGCAGGAGACGGTCGAGAAGCCGAGCCCGTCGACCGGCGCGCTCACGAGCACGGTCGGCAGCTTGAGTTCGCGGAGCCGGTCGTAGTGCTCATGGTTCGCGTCGGCCTGCGTGTAGGCGCCGCCCGTGAAGATCACGCCCGAGACCTGCTGGTGCAGGAGCAGTTCGACGTAGTCGGACTCGGAGACCCCGCCCGCCGTCTGGATGCAGAGCACGGGCGTGAAGCCGTTCTGGGCGAGACCACCGCCGATGACCTCGGCGAGCGCGGGGAAGATCGGGTTCTGCAGCTCGGGCATCATGAGGCCCACGAGTCGCGCGCGCTCGCCGCGCAGCTTCGTCGGCCGCTCGTAGCCGAGCACATCGAGCGCGGTGAGCACCGCATCGCGCGTCGACGCGGAGACGCCGGGCTTGCCGTTCAGCACGCGACTGACCGTCGCCTCGCTCACGCCGACCTTGCGCGCGACGTCCGCCAGTCTCCTCGACACGGCGGCAATGCTACGCGAGTGCCTGCAAGAACTCGACAGGATTCAGTCGCCGGGGTCGAACCCCGGCGTGCGGCCGTCGCGACCCACGTACTTGACGACGAGGCTGCAGTCGAGGTCGCCGTGGCCCTCGTCGATCAGGCGGGTGAACCGCTCCATCGCGAGCCGCCCGGCGGCGAGGTCGAGGCCGGCCGCCTCGCCCGCCTCGAGCGCGTACGACAGGTCCTTCTCGGCGAGGCGCGTCGTGAAGGTCGCCTCGAAGTTGCGGTTCGCCGGGCTCGTCGGCACGACCCCGGGGACCGGGTACCAGGTGCGCAGCGGCCACGAGTCGCCCGACGAGACGGTCGCGATGTCGTGGAAGATCGTCGGGTCGAGCCCGAGCGCCTCGGCGAGCCGAGCCCCCTCCGACGACGCCTGCAGCGTGATGAAGAGCATCAGGTTGTTCGCGAGCTTCGCCGCGATGCCCGCGGTCGGTCCGCCGACGACGAACACGTGACCGGCCATCGGCCGCACCAACCCGGCCGCCTCGCCGGTGGCGGCCTCCTCGCCGCCGAGCATGAAGGTCAGCGAGCCGGCGTGGGCGCCGGCGATCCCGCCCGACACCGGCGCATCGACGAACCGGATGCCGCGTGCCTCCGCGGCATCGTGACACGCACGCGAGGTAGCGACGTCCACGGTCGACGTGTCGAGCACGAGGGCGTCGTGCCGAACGACGTCGAACACCCCGACCCGGCCGCCCGCTCCCCCGATGAGGACCTCGCGCGAGTGCTCGGACCTCGGCAGCGAGGTGAAGACGGCTTCGACGTCGCGCGCCGCCGACGCGGCATCCGTCACCACCCGCACACCCGTGGCGGCCGCTCGTTCGGCCATGCCCGCATCGACGTCGAAGCCCACGACCTCGTGCCCCGCCTCGACCAGGTGCGCCGCCATCGGCCCGCCCATGTGCCCGAGCCCGATCCACCCGATCACGGCCATCGCGTCCTCCTCGACGTCGCGCACGGCCCCGTCGCCGCACCCGCTCCCACGCTACGACGCGGCGCGCCCCCGCGCACGGGTCGCTCGTCCCGCGCCGGCCCACGTGGCTCAGGGGATCGTCTGCGCCGTCACCTCGAGGTCGGAGACCGGGCGCTCGCGCTGCGTCGCGAGCGCCACCGCCGCGGCTCCGCACACCACGACGATCGCGATCGCCTCGACCACCGTGAACGACTCGCCGAGCACGAGCACGCCGAAGATCGCCGCGATGACCGGGCCGAAGCTCGTGATGATCGCGTAGAGGCGCGGCGTGATGCGCCGGAGGATGTACGTGTCGAGGCTGTATGGCAGCGCCGAACTGAGCACGCCGACCCCGAGCAGCAGCCCCGCGACGCGCCAGTCCACGACGGACGCGTCGAACGTCCAGAGCGCGACGGGCAGCAGCAGCACGAGACTCACGAGGCTGGCGACCGTGAGGCCCTCGAGCCCGGGCAGCCGCGTCGCCACGCGACGGGTGAGCAGGATGTACGCGGCCCAGCTCGCCGCGGCGGCGAGCGCCAGGATCACGCCGACCGGGTCGACGCCGGCGCCCGCCGACGACGCCGCGGCCGCGGCATCCGCCCCGCCCCGGCCGATGCCCGGCGCGATCAGCAGGTAGACGCCCGCGCCGGCCGCGATCGCGCACGCCACGTCGAGCACGCGCCGCGAGGTGAACAGGGCGATCGAGAGCGGCCCGAGGAACTCGATCGTCGCCGCGATGCCGAGGCCGAGTCGGTCGATCGACATGTAGAACGTGACGTTCATGACGGCCAGCACGACGCCGAGCGCGAGCGCCGGGCGCAGGCGACCCCAGGTGAGCTCGGCGCGCCTCGGACGATAGAACGGCAGGACCGCCGCGGCCATCACGAGCTGGCGCACCGCGACGACGACGAATGCGCCGACGACGGGGATGACGAGTCCGGCGAGCGACGAGCCGAAGTTGATCGACACCTCCGTGCCGAGCTGGGTCGCCGCCCCTGCGAACCGGCGGCGCCGGAGGGTGGCGTCGGTGTGGGCGGGAAGCGACCCCGGATCGGTCTCGTGCGGCACGCAACGACGATACGCGGTGCGCGACTCGCCCCAGAACCTGTCGGCCACCCGCGGCGCGCTGCGGTTGGCTGTGGTCAGGGGTGCACGATGACGAAGCCATTCGGAAGCCTGACCGACGACGAGGTGCAGCACGCGGGGCGAGTGGAGTTGCGCCGGGTCGTGGTGACCGACGACGTCGAGTCGTGGGACCTGCTGCTCTTCACGGCCGGGGCCATCGAGCCGATCGCGGTCGACGCGTTCAGCCTCGACGAGCTGAACCGCATCAACCCGCCGTCGTCGCGAGACCTCGCCGACGGCGTCGCGAAGGTGGTGCTCGGATGCCACGGCCTGCGCCGCACCGAACCGTGGACGATGTCGCGCGACGCGACGACCTGGTCGGCGCGCGTCGCGCCGGTGCCGGTCGCCGCATCGGAGGAGGCGCCGACCGGCGGCTGACGCCCGGGTCGCGACATGGGTCGCGGCGCGGGTCGGGCGGGCGCCGGCCTTCGGCGCCCGCCCGAGAGCTCACCCGTCCAGCTGTTCGACGAAGCTCGCCGGCACGGCGCCGCGCCGTGCGCGCCGGCCCGCCGCGACGCTCGCCTCGGCCGCCACGAATCCGTCGGGGCGAACGAGGTACAGCCGGTCGGATCGCAGCCGCCCCGCCGCGGGCGGGAACACGTGGTGCTCGAGGCCGAGCGACTCGGCGACGCCGCGCACGAGCTCCGCGGGCGCCCCGTAGCCGTGCACCTGCCACCGGAACGAGCGCAGCGCGTCGAAGTTCGACGGGTCGCCCCCGGTGTAGGGCAGCCGCTTGCCGACGATGTCGTCGCGCACCTGCGAACGCGATGGGCGGCGGGGCGACATCCGGTACCTGATGCGGATCTGCGAGATGAGGCCGAAGATCCGCTCGCCCCCGAGGATGCGGGGCAGCACCGGCGCGAGCACCCGACCGACGGTCGGGATCATACGTCCGCGGATGGTGTGCGCGAGGCGCGACTCCGACGTCACGTTCGAGAAGAGCCGATCCGTGGTCGAGACGAGCTTCAGCGCGACCGGGCGTCGCTCCGCCTCGTACCGGTCGAGACGGGCAGGCGGCATGCCGCCGACCAGGACGTCGCCGAGCGCGTTCGCGAGGTTGTGCGCGTCTTGGAGCCCCGTGTTCATTCCCTGCCCGCCGACCGGCGAGTGGATGTGCGCCGCGTCGCCGATGAGGAAGCAGCGCCCGTCGCGGAATCTCGCCGCCACCCGGTGGTGCAGCCGGTAGGTCGCGAACCAGGTCGACGCGCGATATCCGACCGTGAAGCCTCGCGCGAGGCGCGAGCGGAGGAGCTTCTCGGACAGCTCGTCGGCGCCCTCGAGTTCGGTGTCGCGCACGACGCCGAGGATGCGGTGGTGCCCCTCGCCGCCCATCGGGAACGTGAGCAGCAGGTCGTCGGGCGCGAATCGCACGTTGACCCAGCCCTCGACGAGGCCGCTCGCACCGACCGCGTCCGCCACGAAGAACGTGTGCTGGTTCGTGACACCCTCGAACGGGATGCCGTGCAGCTCGCGCACGGCCGAGTGCGCCCCGTCGGCGCCGATGATGTGTCGTGCCTCGACGACGACGCTGCCGCCCGGATGCTCGAGCGTCGCCGACACGAGCGAGGACTGCGACCGCAACCCCACGAGACGGTGACGCCAGCGGACCTCGTGCCCCGACTCGGCGAGCGCGTCGACGAGCAGGCGCTCGTTGCGGCTCTGCTCGAAGATCGTGAGATCGGGGAACGGCGTGACGCCCTCCCCGAACCGGCGGAGCGGGATCCGTCCGAGCTCGCGGTGCCGGAAGCAGAGGACGGCGCCCTTCGCGTCCGCGCGACCGGCGAGCACCCGGTCGGCGAGACCGAGCTGGTCGTAGAGCTCCATCGAACGCGCCTGCACGAGCAGGGCGCGCGATTCATGCGTCGGACCGTCCTTGCCGTCGACCACGAGGGCGTCGACGCCCCGGCGGGCCAGCACCACCGCGGCCATGAGCCCGCTCGGCCCCGCGCCCACGACGAGCACGTCGGTGCGGAGGATCTCGGGTTCCGCCATGGCCCCAGCCTGTCACCGCGCGACGGATGACGGAATGCGTCGACGCGGCGCGGCACGGGATGCGATGCTGGGCGCCGTGACCCACCCCCTCGTCATCGTCCCCGGCATCGCCGGCTCCGGTCCGGAGCACTGGCAGTCGCGTTGGGAGGCCGCGCTGCCGCGCGCGGTCCGGATCGCTCCGAGGTCATGGGACGCGCCGGACCTGGCCGACTGGGTCGCCGCGATCGATCGTGCGGTGGCCGCGAGCGCAGCCCCGCCGGTGCTCGTCGCGCACAGCCTCGGCTGCCTCGCCGTCGCGCACTGGGCGGCCGAGGCGGATGCCGCGTCCACGCGCATCTCGGGCGCCTTCCTCGTCGCCCCGCCAGACCCCGCCGGCGCGGCGTTCCCCGCGGCGGCGGTCACGGGCGGCTTCACGCTCCCGGTCGCACCGCTCGGCATCGCCGTGACGGTGCTCGCCTCGTCGGACGACCCGTACGCGGAGCTCTCCTGGAGTGCGGCGACCGCAGCGGCCTGGGGCGCCGGCTTCATCGACCTCGGCCCCCGCGGGCACGTCAATGCCGAGAGCGGCCTCGGGGAGTGGCCCGAGGGGCTGCAGCTGCTCGAGGATGCCGCGACGACGGCGCGCCGAGCCGCAGGTCCTCCGGCTGCGTGACCTCGCGCGGGCCGGCGGCGGCGAGCGCCTGGGGCAGCCGGTCGGCGGCGACGATCGCGGGCATCTCGAGCCCGGTGATCGCGGCGATGTCGGCCACCGCCACCTGGAACGTGCGGAACGGCCCGAGGTCGGGCACCTCGGTGGCGCCCGCGGCGACCCGGGCGCGCTCGCGCGCGGCGATGCCCACCCGGCTCCGGAACGGGTCGTCGAGGTCGACGACAGGCGACTGGTCGAGCAGGAACCCCGCTGACGCGAGCTCGTCGCCGGACCGCCACGCGACGACCTTCACGAACCGCAGCGGCACCCGGATGCCGCGGTACGGCGGATCGTCGGCGGCCAGCACGGGCGCGGTGAAGACGCTGAGCCGCTGCCGATGGACGCGCGCGAATTCGAGCACGTGGTCCTCCAGCCCGTTCCACAGTTCGAGCGACTGGTTGAACTCGGCCTGCTGCGGCGCCGCGTTCGGGTAGCGGAACGTCTCGGCGTTCGCCCGGACGGCGACCTCGGGCGGCCCCCACACGGGGTCGCGGCGCCTGACGAGGTGCCCTCGGTCGAGGTCGTTCCGCGCGTAGACCTCGGGCCCGGCCTGCCAGTCCTCCGGGATGCGCGCGTCGTACCGCCAGTCGTCGCCCCGCTCGACCTCGACGAGCGCACCGCCGTCGACGTTGACACCCGTGATGCGCGCGAACCGCCTGCGGGTGTCGAGCACGATCGTGAAGTGCAGGTAGTCGAGGGCGACGGATGCCCCGGCCTCCGCCTCGGGCACCGCCGGCATCGGCGCTTCGACCCCCAGGAACTGCGCATCGAACCCCATGCGCCCAGCCCATCACGCGCCGCCGACACCGACCGCGGACTCGGCCGGATCGGATCTCGGCCGAACCGGATCGCCGTGCGCACCGAACCACCGTGCAGCGGGCTCCGAGATCCCCGCGGGCACGGAGGGACCATGACCCCGACCGGGACCACACATCGTTCCCGCCTCCGGTTCGCCGCATGGGCCGCGATCGCGGGCGTGGTGTCGGGCGCCGCGTTCCTCGCGGTGGCGGAACTCGTCGCACTGCTCGTGGCACGCGAGGCGAGTCCCGTGCTCGCGGTGGGCGCGTTCGTCATCGACGTGGTCCCCCAACCGCTGAAGGAGTTCGCGATCGCGACCTTCGGCGAGGCCGACAAGTCGGTGCTGCTCGGCGGCCTCGGGCTCGCGGTGATCGTCGCGAGCGCGGCGGCCGGGGTCCTGCAGCTCGTCCGCCCTCCGCTCGGGCTCGTCGCCGTCGGCATCGCGGGCGCGGCATCCCTCGCGGCGATCACCACGCGCGCCGGCGCGACCGACTGGGCGTGGGGTCCCCCGGTCGCCGGCACGGTCGCCGGGATCCTCGTGCTGCAGGGCGCCATCGCGCGGCTCCGGTCATGGCGCGCCGATCGCTCGGGTGCCGAGCCGGGCCTCGACCGACGGCGTTTCCTGGCGTTGACCGGCATCGCCGCGGCATCCGCGGTGGTCGTGGGCGTCGGCGCGCGCATCGCGGTCGCGGCGTCCTCCTCGATCGCGGCGATCCGCGACGCGCTCCGCCTGCCGCCGCCCCGCTCGACCGTGGCACTGCCCGCGGGCGCCGAGCTCGACGTGCCGGGCCTCAGCCCGCTGATCACCCCGAACGCCGACTTCTACCGGGTCGACACCGCCCTGACGGTACCGGAGGTCGACCCCGCGGCCTGGCGCCTCGTCGTCGACGGGCGGGTCGGGCGACGCGTGGAGCTGACCTTCGACGAGCTCGTCGCGATGGGGCTCGACGAGTACGCCGTGACGCTCACCTGCGTCTCGAACGAGGTCGGCGGCGACCTCGTCGGCACGGCGATCTGGCTCGGCGTGCCCGTGCGCGACGTGCTCGCCCTCGCCGGTCCGGAGCGCGGCGCCGACATGGTGCTCTCGCGGAGCGTCGACGGGTTCACCGCCTCCACCCCGCTCGCCGCGCTCACCGCGGCCGATCGCGACGCGATCCTCGCGGTGGGCATGAACGGCGAGCCGCTGCCGCTCGAGCACGGGTTCCCGGTGCGGATGGTCGTGCCGGGCCTCTACGGCTACGTCTCCGCGACGAAGTGGCTCGCCGAGCTGACGGTCACGACGTTCGCCGACGACGAGGCCTACTGGACCCCGCGCGGCTACAGCGCCGAGGCGCCGATCAAGCTCTCCTCCCGCATCGACACTCCGAAGCCCGGTCGCCCCGTGCCCGCCGGGCCGACGATGCTCGCCGGCGTGGCGTGGGCGCAGACGGTCGGCATCGAGCGCGTCGAGGTGCGCATCGACGACGGCGACTGGCAGCCGGCGCGGCTCTCGACGCCGCTGAACGCCGACACGTGGGTGCAGTGGGCGCTCGAGTGGGATGCCGCGCCCGGCACCCACTACGCGACCGTGCGCGCGATCGACCGCGACGGGCGCCTCCAGGTGGAGGAGCGTGCGCCGATCGCGCCCGACGGCTCGACGGGCTGGCAGCGCACGCTGATCACGGTGACGTGAGCTGTCAATGCCTCGACGGACGTCGCGCCCGCGACGAGCATCGGAGAGGCGGCCCGCACGCCGCCGGAGGAGGGACCATGGCCGAGACACCGGACACCCAGGATGAGCCGATCGAGGACGGCGCGGCCGACGCGAGCCGCGCCGACCGTATCGCCGGAATCCTCGAGCAGGTGCGGAGCGACGTGCGCCTCGGACACGCGCGCGACGAGGAGGCGGAACTGCGCCGTCGACTGACGGACGCCGGGATCACCGCATCCGACGACGAGATCGAACGGTACGTCGCGCGCGAGCTCTGAATCGCGCCGAAGACCTCATCGCGTCGCCGATCCCGGCGACCGCAGCATCCCGGCGAGCCACGCGGCCTGCCGCTCCCAGTGCACGCCCTGCCCGCCCTCGTGCTCGTTGAACGCGTACTCCACGACCTCGGCGCCCGCCGCGTGGTGGTTCGCCGCGGCGTAGACCGTCGACGGCGGGCAGACCGGGTCCATGAGCGCGACCGAGACGAGCGCGGGCGCGCTCGCTCGCTTGGCGAAGTTCACGCCGTCGAAGTACGAGAGCGTGCGGAACACGTTCGGCGCGGCATCCCGGTGGATCGACAGGTACCGCACGATCTCGTTGTACGGATCGCGGTCGGTGAGCCCGACCGACCGCTCGAAGCAGCAGAGGAAGGGCACGTCGGGCATCGCGCCCACGAGTCCCTCGACGAGCCCGGCGGCGGCGAGCGCGATGCCGCCGCCCTGCGAACCGCCGGTGACGGCGACCCGCGTCTCGTCGACCGCGTCGAGCGAGCGCACCGCATCGACGGCGAGCACCGCATCGGTGAACACGCGACGGTAGTAGTACTCGGCGGGGTCGTGGATGCCCCGCGTCATGAACCCCGGGAACGACGGCCCGGTGCCGTGCGGGTCGGGCGTGCCCCCGCCCGTCCCCCACGCGCTGCCCTGGCCGCGCGTGTCCATGAAGAAGTGCGCGTAGCCGGATGCCGCCCACTGCAGCCGCTCGTGCGGAAGGCCCCGCCCGCCGCCGTAGCCGTTGTACTCGACGACCGCGGGCAGCGGCCCCGAGGCATCCGTCGGCACGAGGAACCAGCCCTTGACCGGGTCGCCCGCGTACCCGGAGAACTCGACGTCGTAGACCTCGACGAGCGCGAGCGGCGAGTCGACTCGGGTCAGCCGCGGCGGTCGCGCGGCCCCGCGCGAGGCCGCGAGCGTGTCCGCCCAGAACGCATCGAAGTCGTCGGGCTCGGCCACCTCCGGACGGAAGACGCGCAGGTCCGCGGCAGGCAGGTCGAAGAAGGGCATGCTTGGCTCCTCGCGGGTGGCGGCCGGGGTGGTCGTCAGCGTAGCGGGGGCGGCGCGGCGCCGCCGATCGCGACAGGATGGGACCGATGCCGCGATCCGCGCGGCCGGACGGGAGCAGCGCGTGAGCGGCAGGGTCGTGGTCTCCGGGCCGGCGTCGTGGAACCGGATGGTGCAGGTCGAGCACCTGCCCGAGCCCGTGCCGCACATGCAGTTCGCGTCGGGCGACCACGAGACGGTCGGCGGCACGTCGGCCGGCAAGGCGCTCGGGCTCGCGGCATTCGGGCGGCCGGTGACGCTGTTCACGCTCATCGGGTCGGATGCCGACGGCGAGCGCCTGCGCGGCATCCTCGAGCGCGTCCACGGACTCGACCTCGACGTCGTCGACGGCGGCCGCACCGAGCGGCACCTCAACCTCATGACGCCACTCGGCGAGCGCGTGTCGATCTACCTCTCGACGCCCGACGACCGCGCCGCGCCCGCCGACGGGCGACTGACCGCCGCGATGGAGGACGCCGCCGCGATCGTGCTCGACCTCTCGGAGCGGTCGCGCCGGATGATCCCCGACGCCCGCGCCGCCGGCCGGCCGATCTGGACCGACCTGCACGACTACGACGGCGAGGCCGCGTTCCACCGCCCGTTCCTCGAGGCCGCCGACGCGGTGTTCCTCAACGCCGACCGGTTGGGCGGCGACCCGCTCCCGTTCCTGCGGCACGTGGTCGACGAGGGTGCCCGTCTCGCGGTGTGCACGCTCGGCGCCGAGGGCGCGGTGGCGCTCGCGAGCGAGCACGGCCGCGTGACGGAGCACCGGGTCGACGCGGTGCCCGTCGAGGTGCTCGACGCCAACGGCGCGGGCGACGCGTTCATGTCGGGCGTGCTGCACGCGATGCTCGACGGGGCCGGCGTCGACGCGGCGCTCGAGGTCGGCGCGCAGCACGCGGCATCCGTCCTGGTCACCCGTCACCTGCACCCGACGCTCGACGCGCTCGTCGGCTGAGGCACGACGGATGCCGCGGCATCCGCTCGGCCCGGGGACCCGTCAGCGCTGGAACTCGCGCCCGCGCACGTCGGTGGGCCGGATGCGCACCCAGCGGTCCTTCTCCTCGGGCGCCCACGGGTGCACGCCGAGGGTCTCGGCGTGCTCGATCTCGCTCTGCCGCTCGAGCTGGCGCGCCTCGCCCTTGACGACGACGCTGAACGCGTCGGCGTCGGTGTAGCCGTCGACCTCGAACGCGACGTTCGAGTGGATCGTCAGTTCGAGCAGCTTCGTGCCGGCCGCCGTGCGGAAGACGAGCGCCGGCGCGTCGGGGCCGTCGCGGTCGACCATGTGGTTGACGGGGAAGATGTCGACCTCGCCCGCGGCGAAGACCGCGATGCGGCCGAACGCCGCCGCCTCGATGCGCTTCCAGCACTCCTCCTCGCTGAGCTGCTGCGTGGGGGGCCGGTCGTCCTGTCCGTCCATCGGGGTTCCTTTCTCCGTGCGTCGTGCGTGCCAGTGAGCGGATGTCTCGGGCGAGTCCGTCGTCAGATCGATGCGTCGATCGCCGCGACCGGGTCGGGCGGCGGTGCCGGCCGCGCGAGTCCGGGCTCGAGCGGGGCGACCTGGTCGTGGTCGGGCACGCGGGCGCGCCATCCCAGCTCGTGCCTGATGCGCGCACGCAGCGTGTCGGCCGCGTGCGCCTCGCCGTGCACGACCCAGGTCGTGCCCGGCGCGTCGGGTGCGGTCCGCATCCAGCCGAGGAGCTGGTCGGCATCGGCGTGCGCCGACATCGACTCGATCGTCACCACCTCGGCACGGATCGGGAGGTCCCGTCCGAAGAGCCGCAGGGTGCGTTCACCGGCCTGGAGGGCCGCGCCGCGCGTGCCGCCGGCCTGGAAGCCGGTCAGCACGATTGCGTTGTGCGGATCCGACCCGTAGGCCTCGAGGTGGTGCAGGATCCGTCCGCCCGTCAGCATGCCGCTCGCGGAGATGATGACGAGGGGGCCGCCGCGGAGGTTCAGCAGCTTGGAGTCGTCGACCGACGTGACGCGCCGGGCGAGGCCGTACATGCGTCGCAGTTCGTCGGGCCCGAGGCGGTGCTCCTCAGGGTGCCGTTCGTAGATCTCGGCGGCGTCGACGGCCATCGGGCTGTTGAGGTAGATCGGCACGTCGGGCAGTTCGCCGCGGTCCGCGAGGCGCGAGAGGTGCAGCAGCACGCTCTCGGTGCGGCCGATCGCGAACGCGGGGATGAGCACCACGCCGCCGCGTCGCGTCACGCGACGGATGACGTCGCCGAGCTGCCGCTCGGGATCGTCGTCGGCGTGCGTCCGGTCGCCGTACGTCGACTCGACGACGAGCGCATCGCAGGATCCGAGCGGCTCGGGCGGCCGCATGAGCGGGTCGTCGGGGCGCCCGAGGTCGCCGGTGAAGTGCGCCGTGGCGCCGTCGACGTCGAGTCGCACCTGCGCCGCCCCGAGGATGTGTCCCGCGTGCACGAGCCGCGCCTCGATGCCCGGCGCGACCGAGCGCGGCTCGTGGAAGTCGAGCGGTTCGAAGCGCGGCATCGTCCGCCGCGCGTCCTCCGACGTGTAGAGCGGGCGGGGGTCGGCATGCTTCGACCAGTGCCGGGACGCCGCGTGGCGGGCCTCCTCCTCCATGAGGTAGGCGCTGTCGGCGAGCAGGATCTCGGCGAGCTCGATCGTGCCGGGCGTGGCGTGGATGCGGCCGGCGAAGCCGTCGCGCACGAGCGCCGGCAGGTACCCGGAGTGGTCGAGGTGCGCGTGCGTCAGCACCACCGCGTCGATCGACGCGGGCTCCACCGGGAACGCCTGCCGGTTCCGCGCTCGGAGCACCTTGTAGCCCTGGAACAGGCCGCAGTCCACGAGCACGCGCGCCCCGTCGCACTCGACCAGGTGGCGCGACCCGGTGACGGTGTCCGCTGCACCGAGGAACCGGATGCTCCGGGCGCCCACGGTCTACCCGACGTCGCTGACGACGATGACCGGTCCGGTCGCGCGCAACAGGAGGTCGTGGCTGACCGAGCCGAGCAGGAATCGCGCCATGCCTCCCGCCGTGTGGCTCGCGACGATCACGACGCTCGCCGACTCGGTCGCGGCGGCCAGCACCTCGGCCGCGGATCCGCGCTCGAGGCGGCCCGTGGGGTCGGCCCCATGGGCGCGGGCGTGCGCCAGCGCGTCGTCGAGCACGTCCCGACGCATGTCCTCCATCAGCGAGACGTCGCTGAGGTACTCGATGTACGCCGAGTTCCAGCTCGTCGGGACGACCCACGCGTGAACGAGTTCGAGCGGCTCGCCGAGCCGCACCGACTCCTCGATCGCGAAGCGCACGGCGTCCTTCGCCCGGGCGGATCCGTCGACCCCGACGACCACGCCGCGGCGATCGGCCGCCTCCCAGTCCGGCGGGATCACCGCCACCGCTCCGCGACCCCGTCGGCCGGCGAGTCGGGCGCCGAGCGTCCACGCGGTCTCGTGGCCGCTCTGCGACGACCCGACCACGACCAGCGCGCCGCCGTCGAGGTAGGCGGCCAGTTCCCGGTCGGGTCGTCCGTGGACGGTGAGCGTGTCGACCGTCCGCGACGGATGCTCGGCCCGCAACCGGTCGGCGCGGTCGATGAGTTCGACGCGCGCCTCGGGCAGGTCGCCCGTCGCCCGGAGGTACTCGCTCGACGTGTCGGATCCCGGAAGGGTGTGCACGATGAGCAGCGGTGCGGCGTCGCCGCGTTCCGCGGCCCACTTCAGCGCCGCCTCCGAGTTCGGCGATCCGTCCCATCCGACGACGACCTGCGTGAACACCTGCGATCACCCCTTCGTGCCTTGCGACTGCGTGTCCCCAGCCTCGCCGAGGGCGATGGCGGTCGCCGGGCCGAAGGTCACTCGGCAGGCAGCGGCGACGGATGCCGCGCGGCCGGGCCGGGGCGACCCGGCTCAGCGGCCCCGGTGGTCGACGAACGTCATCCGCGGCCCGCGGCGCGGCCTGCCGCGCAGACCGGCGGCCATCATCAACCGGATCACGCGATAGCGCTGCCCGGTCCACGGTTCGAGCGCCACGAGCATCTCGTCGTCGGTCATGTCGCGCCCGAACAGGGCGTGGCCGACGTAGTTCGACAGGTGGTAGTCGCCGACCGACACGGCGTCGGGGTCGCCGAGCGCACGCTGCCCGACCTCGGCCGCCGTCCACGCGCCGATACCCGGGAACAGCGTCAGTCGCGCGGCGGCATCGACGTGCGACAGGTCGGCCGCCTCCTCGATGCGCGCCGCGCGGGCGGCGACGCGCTGGATCGCCGCCGCGCGCTTGGGGTCGACGCCGGCGCGGTGCCACTCCCAGACCGGGATGGCGCGCCATCCGTCGGCCGCCGGCGCGACCCGCATCGGGCGCGGCACCGGTCCGGGGGCGGACGCGCCGAAGGCGAGCACGAGCCGGCGCCAGGAGGCGTGCGCCTGCAGGGTGATCACCTTCTGCTCGAGGATCGCCGGCACGAGCGACTCCATCACCCGCGCGGTGCGCGGCACGCGCAGCCCGGGGTTGCGCCGTTGCGCCGCGTCGAGTTCGTCGATGCCGGTGCGGAAGCCGGTCGTGTCGTCGCGCTCCCCGAGCATCGAGGGCGCGAGCGCGACCGCCGCCTCGGCGCCCGGCCCCCACGCCTCGACGCGGACGACGTCGACGCCGCGCTGCACGATCCGCAGGGTCGCGGCCCCGGCGTCGGTCAGGGTCGCTCGCCAGATCGCGCCGTCGGGCGTGCGCGTGAAGGTCGGGTCGCCCGGGCCGCGCCGCAGCACGCCGAGCGTCTGCGCGACGTCGGTCTCGTGCGGGGCGCGCCAGTCGAGCGCGAGGTCGGGGCTCACCCATCCAGTGTGCGCCCCGCCACCGTCGCGGAAGCAATCGCTGAACCCGCGAGCGCGTCTCGCCGTCTGCGAGGATCGTGGGACGGCCGCACGACGAGGAGCACGAATGCACGACCACGAAGAGGCACCCGCCCTGCACCCGGAGACCGTCGCGGTGCACGCCGGCCGTCCGCCGCGCGAGCCCGACGGCCCGATGAGCACCCCCGTTCACCTCGCCTCGACGTTCCACGCGGGCGGCCCGACCGCCTACGGCCGCTACGGCAACCCGTCGTGGACGGCCTTCGAGGAGGCGCTCGGCGCGCTCGAGGGCGGGGAGTGCGTCGCGTTCGCGTCGGGCATGGGCGCGATCTCGGCCGTGCTCGCGCTGGTTCCGACCGGCGGAGCCGTGGTCGCGCCGCGGCATTCGTACACGGGCACGATCGGGCTGCTCGACGACCTCGTCGAGACCCGGAACGCGACGGTCCGGTACGTCGACGTCCGCGATGCCGGCGCGGTGGCGGATGCCGCGCAGGGGGCCGACCTCGTCTGGGTCGAGTCGCCCACCAACCCGGCGCTCGAGGTGGCCGACCTCGCCGCGATCGGCCGCGCGGCACGTGCGGCCGGCGCGCTCTTCGCGGTCGACAACACGTTCGCGACGCCGCTGCTGCAGCGCCCGCTCGAGTCGGGCGCCGACCTCGTCGTGCACTCGGCGACGAAGTCGATCTCGGGCCACAGCGACGTCGTCATGGGCGCGGTGATCGCCCGCGACGCCGCCCTCCGCGACCGCATCGCGACCCGACGGAGCCTCGGCGGCGCGATCCCCGGTCCCCTCGACGCGTTCCTCGCGCTCCGCGGCCTCCGCACGCTGCCCGTGCGGCTCGAGCGCGCCCAGTCGAACGCGCGCGAACTCGCCGCCCGCTTCGCGGGCCACCCGGCACTCGACGAGGTCCGCTACCCGGGCTTCGGCACGATCATCTCGATCGTCGTCGCGGGCGGCGCGGATGCGGCGGAGCGCGTCTCGTCGTCCACGCGCGTCTGGGTGCACTCGACGAGCCTCGGCGGCGTCGAGTCGCAGCTCGAGCGTCGCCGCCGTTGGCCGGCCGAGGCCGAGACGATCCCCGACGGTCTCGTGCGCCTCTCGGTGGGGCTCGAGCACGTCGACGACCTCGTGCGCGACCTCGAGCAGGCGCTCGAGCATGCGGCCTCGCCGGCAGCCGGCGCGCAGGATCGTGCGACCGGCACCACGGCGGGCCCCGTCCCGCCCACGGCATCGGGATACTGACCGCGGCGCGCGCCGGCGGCATCCGCATGACCTTCGGCCCTTCGCACCCCGGGGTCTCGCGGCACAGGCTTGACCCGACCCGGCCCGCGTGAAGGGGGTGCCGACGATGACGATGCAGGGACTCGCACGGCTGGTGCTGCTGACCGTCCAGATCTTCGTGGGCATCACGAGCGTGCTCGGCGGGGCCGCACTCGTGCTCGGCGGCGTGATCGACTTCAGCGGAACGGCGCTCGCGATCCCGCTCGACTACCTCGAGGGATCGCCGTTCACGTCGTTCCTGGTGCCCGGCCTCGCGCTCGCGATCCTGGTCGGCGGCACGCACCTCGTGGCGTTCGCGATGCTGGCGCGGCGCATGCGCTGGGCCATGATCGCCGCGGCGACCGCGGGCTTCGCGATGCTCGTGTGGGTGTTCGTCCAGATGATGTTCATCCCGTTCAGCCCGCTGCAGGCGATCTACTTCGCCATCGGCCTCGCGGAGCTCGCGGCGACGCTCGTGCAGCTCGACATCCTGCACCCGTGGGCGCACTCGATCGTGCACCGCGATCGCACGCACGCCGACGAGCCGAAGCCCGACATCGCGCGCCCGGGCTGAGCCGCCCGCAACGGCTTCCGCCGTCTCGCGATCCGTGCCATGGTGGGGACCAGTGGCACCTGCCGCCGGACACGAGATGAGGTCGTCATGACCCGGATGCCGCGGAACGGAGTCTTCGCCGGGCGTCGCGCCCGCGCCGGCGGCTCGTTCCTCGCGGTCGCGGTGGTCCTCGCGGCGACGAGCGTCTCGGTCGACCTCGCGGTGCCCGGGATCGGTGCGGCGATGCAGCGAACGCTCGTCGGGGTCCTCTCCGACGTGCTCGAGGTCGTCGCGGTCTGGGGTGCGCTCCCCCTCGGTCTGCTGCTGCTCCTCCTGGCGGGCGAGCCGCGGGCGTGGCGGCGCTGGGTCGCCGTGCTCGTCGCGGTCGCGGCGCCGATCGTCGTGCAGCTCACCGGTGTCGGCCGCTCGCCGTACCTGATCCTGCTCGCCCTCGCGGCCGCGGTCGGCGGGTACGCGCTCATCGCGCTCGGCCTGTCCGAGCACCGCCGCGATCCGAGCCGGCCCGAGCGGGTCCGAGTCGCGGTCGTCGTCCTCGCCTCCGCCGAACTCGCGGTGATCACGCTCGGCATGCTGCACCTGCTCGTCTGGAACCCGATGGCGACCGTGCCGCAGCTGTCGCTCGCGCAGATCTACGGGATCCTCGTCGAACGGTTCGGGGTCATCGACGGCGGCCCGTTCGTGTGGGCGTTCGGAGCCGCGCTCGCGACGGCGGCGGGGTCGATCGTCGCGATCCTGGGCTCGCGACGCGGCGTCGTCACGACGCACGACGTGGTCACCGTCGGGCTGCTGCTCATCCACGCCACGACGTTCTTCCTGTGGTGGGCCGGATTCGGGCTCGGGCTGCACCTCGCCGACGCGTTCGCCGCCGTCGGCGGCGACGTCTCGTCGGTCGGCTCGCTGCTCGCGCTGGTCGGGGCCTCGTGCCTGGCTGCCGCGATCCTCCTCCAGCTGAGGCGCCCGCCGGTCCGCGACGATGTCGCGGACCCACCGCTCGACGACGCGACGGAGGCGGACGCCGACCGTCCCGTCGCGCACTCCGCCGACGACTCGGGCGGCGCCGAGGAAGCGCCGGCGGCCGTCACCCCCTAGCGTGGTGTCATGGCTGCGCGCAGCAACGACGCCGTGGTCCTCGAGGTGGGGGCGCACGAGGTCCGTGTGAGCCATCCGGGCCGCGTGGTCTTCCCCGAGCCCGGACTCACCAAGCTCGATCTCGTCGAGTACTACCTCGCGGTCGCCGACGGCGCCCTGCGCGGCGCGGGCGGGCGCCCGATGGTGCTCAAGCGCTTCGTGAAGGGCATCGGCGCCGAGCCGTTCTTCCAGAAGCGCGTCCCCGAGAACCACCCCGACTTCATCGACACCGCGACGCTGCAGTACGCGCGCGGCACGTCGGCCGAGGAGGCGGTCGTGCGGGATGCCGCGGGCCTGGCCTGGGTCGTCAACCTCGGCTGCCTCGACCTCAACCCGCACCCCGTGCGCGCCGAGGACCTCGACCACCCCGACGAGCTGCGCGTCGACCTCGATCCGATGCCCGGCGTCGACTGGTCGCAGATCGTCGACGTCGCGATGATCGCGCGCGACGTGCTCGAAGACCACGGGCTCGTCGGCTGGCCCAAGACGTCCGGCTCACGCGGCATCCACCTGCTCGTGCGCATCGAACCGCGCTGGGACTTCCGCGAGGTTCGGCTCGCAGCCGAGACGCTCGCGCGCGAGGTCGAGCGTCGGGCTCCCGGCCTCGCCTCGGCGCGGTGGTGGAAGGAGGAGCGCGGCGAGAGCGTGTTCGTCGACTTCAACCAGAACGCGAAGGACCGCACCGTGGCATCCGCCTATTCGGTCCGCCCGTTGCCCGACGCGCGCGTCTCGACACCGCTCGACTGGGACGAGGTCCGTTCCAGACGCCCCGAGGAGTTCACCGTCCCGGCGGTGCTGGAGCGCTTCGCGGAGCGGGGCGACCCGCACGCCGGCATCGACGACGCGGTCGGCTCGCTCGACGGGCTGCTCCGACTCGCGGAGGAGCTCGGCCCCGCCGAGAAGGCGCCGCGCGGCGCGTCGCGCGGTGACGGCTCGGGCCGCCGCGTCTCGACCATGCCGCTCATCGAGCTCGCGCGCACCGAGACGAAGCCCGAGGCCCTCGATGCCCTCGAACGGTGGAAGGCGGCGCACCCCGGCGTCGTGGCGCACCTCAGTCCGGCGGACGTCCTGATCGACGGGATGCGCGGGTCGAGCTCGCTCTGGTACCGCGTGCGCGTCAACCTGCAGCACGTCCCCGAGGCCGAGCGGCCCGAGCAGGGCCCGCTGCTCGCCGACTACGACCCGTGGGCGGCGGAGCGCAATCGCGGGTCGTGACGCCGGTACCCCTCGCGGAGCGTCACCCGCCCCTCGTCGATCCGAGCGATGTCCGCCCAGGCCGCGAGGAAGAGGCCGCGGTGGACCCGTCGGACGTATTGGGCGATCGGGAACGGGCTGCGCACCTCGGTCCGCTCGTAGCCCCACATCGAGGTCCGGCTGGCCGGGCTCACGAGCAGGCCGACGAGGCGGGGCTCGGCGAGCAGCTGACCGGGCGTGCCGTCGAGCGCGAACCGGGCGTCGATGACGGTGCCGACCCGGTCGTCGCACGCGTCGACGACCTCCGAACCGAGGAGCTCACTCAGGATCATGCCGGCCCCCGGGGATGCGGCCGATCACGTGCGTGCCGACCCAGCGCTCGACCCAGGTCGCATCGAGGTCGCCGCCGTCGACGCCCAGCGTGAGCACGGTTCCGACGTCCGAGACCAGCCGCCACGGGATCCGCTCGCGCCGCGACGACGGGGGGCGGCCGCCGAACAGACGCGTGCCGAGCTCGATGCCGACGAGCAGGTCGGCGACGACGGGCGGCGGTGCGCCCGGCTCGATGGGCTGCCCGACCTCGATGCCGGTCAGCTCGAGATCGGACACCACCGACACCGGTGCCCCCTCGCGGTCGAGAAGCTGCCGGTCGAGCAGGTGCAGCTGGGCGTCGAGGACGCGACCCGCGGTTTCCGGGGCGGGGGCATCGGGACGCGGCGCATCGGGACGTGGTCGTCGGCTCATGCTCCGGCTCCCGTGACGATGAGCAACGGGATGGCGGCGAGCGCCGCGATCACGATGATGACGAGGAAGATCATGCTGATCGCGTTCATGCCGCGCCCGTTGACCTCGTCGCCCATGTACTCGGGGTCGTTCGCGACGAGCAGGATCGGGAGGTAGGTCAGCGGCAGCGCCACCGCGGAGAAGACGACCGAGAGCTCGGTGACGGCGATGGGGTCGACGCCGGTGGCGAGCACGCCCATCGCGACGATGAGCACGACGATCATCGAGAGGTGGAACCGCGAGGCCTGCGCCGGCCGACGGAACTTGCCCCACGACCAGCCCAGGTACTGTGCGAGCGTGTAGCCGGTGGAGAGCGTCGTCTCGAGCGCCGCTCCGAACGTCGCCGCGAGGATCCCCACGATCGCGAAGCTGAGCAGCAGCGTCCCGCCGGCCTCGGCGACGGGCAGCACGACCTGACTGAGCGAGGTGACCCCGATGGACTGCGGCAGGAGCACGAGGGCCGCGCACGCCGCGATGGCGAGGGAGAGCACTCCGCCGAGCGGGAACCCGACGAGGACGTTGACGCGCGAGGTGACGAGGTCCTTCCGCGTCCAGCCCTCCTCGATCGCGCCCGAGGAGAAGAAGAACACCTCGTACGGCGTCATGGCCGCGCCGAACAGCGCGACGGCGTAGAACCAGTAGGTCGCCGCGGTCTCGCTGTCGGGGATGGCGGGCGCGAGCGCCTGACCGGCGAGCGCGCCCCAGTCCGAGCCGAGCAGGAAGAGCGCGACCGCGAACGCGATGAGCGCGAGACCGAGCAGACCCGTGACGTTCTCGAGCAGGTCGAACTTGGCGCGCCACGCCACGATCCACACCCCGAACGCCGCCACTGCGACCCACCAGCCGTACCCGACGCTCGTCGCGAGTTGCAGGGCGAGCGCGATGCCGCCGACCTCGGCCGTCACGGTCAGCAGGGTGATCAGGAAGGACGCCACGAGGTTCGCCAGGCCCGCTCGCGGTCCGAGACGTTCGCGGATGACCTCGAAGGTCGCGCGCCCGCTCACCGCCGCCACCCGACCGGCCATGTGGGCGTAGACGCAGATGCCGACCACGCCGAGGACGACGGCCCACGCGAGCCCGAGCCCGAAACGCGACCCGACGACGGCGTTCGTGACCATGTCGCCGATGTCGAGGAACCCCCCGATCGCGGTCAGGATGCCGAGCGCGACGGCGAAGAGGCGCTTCACGGGCGGCCCTGCCTCGTGAGCGCGCGGAGTGCGTCCTCGGCGGCGGCGAGTTCGGTGGCGGCGTCCGCGGGATCGCCGATGCCGTCGAGCGCGTCGGCCGCGCCCGAGAGGGCGTCGACGGCCTCCTGGAGCGCCGCGCTCGCCTCCGCCTGACGGCCGGCGTCGACCTCATCGCCGGCTCGGACGAGGGTCGCGGTCCTGGCGGCGTCCGCGGCCTGCGACCTCGCGTCCTCCACCGCGTTCAGCGCCGTGGTGCGGAGCAGTCGTCCGTCGGCTTCGAGTTCGAGCGCGATTCCGGCCGTCGCCGTCGACGCGATGCCCTGTTCGACGGCATCCTCCAGGACCTCGGACGGCGGGGTGCAGCCGGCGAGGGCGAACGCGATCGAGAGGGCCAGGGCGGATGCCGCGGCGCGCGCAACGCGGACATGGTCGCGTCGCACGTGCGTCGGTCGGCTCCTCGTCTCGCCCACGTTCGAACGGTATGGCGGGCGCGACGCCCGCGCACCCCCTTGCGCTCGGACGGCACGGGGTGTCCGAGACCGTGCTGCCGCATCCGCCCGCTCGTGGATGCGACCGAGCGGGCGCACGATTCCGGCCGACGGGCCGGGAGCCTAGGCGATGTGCGATTCGCGCTCGGCGGGCCGAGGCGCGAAGGCCGAGTGCAGCAGCGACCACGCCCGCTCGGCCGTGGCAGCGCGATGGTCCGGCTCGGTGCGCGCGACGAGTCCGGCGACCATCGAGATCGCGAGCAGCACGTCGTCGACGTCGACGTGCTCGCCGAACCGGCCGGCGTCCCGCTCGTGCTCGACGGCGGCGATCGCGATCTCGCGCACGCGTGCACCGAGTCGCTCGACGCGCGGGTCGTGCGGGTTGGCGCTGATGAGGTCGATGAGGGCCGTCGAGACGAGGGCCTGCGCGATGACGCCGTGGAGCAGTTCGTCGAGACCGGCCTCGGGTGGCGCCACGGCGGCCTCGAGTTCGTCGAGGTTCTCCTCGTAGACGGCGACCGCCAGCGAGAGCCGGTCGGGGAAGTGCCGGTAGAGGCTGCCCTGGCCGACGCCGGCACGTTTGGCGATGGCGCTGAAGGGCGCGGAGAGCCCGTCGGCCGCGAAGATCTCGCGCGCGGCCGCGAGCAGGGCGCGGCGGTTCGCCGGTCCGGCGCTCGGGCCGAGGTTCGGCTTGCGCGGCTTGGGACCTTCTCCCTGTCGACGCTCGGGCATGGGTGTTAGGTTACTACCGGACAAGGTTGTCCGGTGTCCTCCGAGGACACGGGACCGGAAAAAGTAAGGAATCCCTCATGAGCCCCACCACGCCCCTCACCGGCGACTCCTCGATCAAGACCTGGCTCGAGGACCCCGTCGGCGGGCCCATCATCCGCGACCTCCTCTCCCAGTCCGGGCAGGACCCCGACGTCCTCCGCCCGGTGCGTCGACTCGCGCTCAAGCGCCTCGTCAAGCTGAGCAAGGGCCAGTTCTCCCAGGAGCTCGTCGACCAGCTCGTTGCGCGGGCCGCAACCGGCGACGTCCCGGCGGGCGCGCCCGCGGCATCCGCCACCGGCGCCGGAACCGCGGTCGAGGAGGTCGCCGACGAGACCGACGCGACCGACGCGACCGACGCCGTCGAGCGTCCCGAGTGGGTCGAGCGCATCGACCGGGGCCGCTTCACCGGCAAGACCGTCATCGTGACGGGTGCCGGCTCCGGCATCGGCCGCGCCACCGCCTCGCGCATCGTCCGCGAGGGCGGCAAGGTCGTCGCCGTCGACGTGTCGCAGGAGCGCCTCGACGACTTCGCTGCAGAGCACGACGGCGCCGAGGTGGTGACGCTCGTCGCCGACATCACCGACGACGAGAAGATCGACGAGGTCATCGCCGCCGCGGGCGGCCGCATCGACGGCCTCGCGAACATCGCCGGGATCATGGACGACATGACCCCGGTCGGCGAGCTCACCGACGCCGTGTGGGAGCGCGTCATGCGCGTGAACGTCGACGGCACCATGAAGCTCATGCGCGCGGTCGTCCCCGGCATGCTGGCGCAGGGCTCGGGCTCCATCGTGAACACCGCCTCCGAGGCCGCCCTCCGCGGGTCGGCCGCCGGCGTCGCCTACACCGCGTCGAAGCACGCGGTCGTCGGCCTCACCAAGTCGACCGCATTCATGTACGGCCCGAGCGGCCTCCGCGTGAACGCCGTGGCCCCCGGCCCGACCATCACCAACATCGAGGCCACCTTCGCCTCGCCGCTCGGCGCGCAGCGCGTGCGCCAGGCCATGGCGGTGCTCCCGGATGCCGCGGAGGCCGAGGCCCTCGCCGCATCGATCACGTTCCTGCTGTCCGACGACGGCGTGAACGTCAACGGCGTCGTGCTCGCCTCCGACGGCGGCTGGTCCGCCGCCTGATCACCCCGTGGTCGAGGAGGACGCGGAGCGACTTCCCACCCCGGTGGTCGAGTAGGACGCGGAGCGACCTCCCACCCCGGTGGTCGAGTAGGCCGCGGAGCGACCGTATCGAGACCGGATACGCGCCGCCCGCACTACTCGACCATCGCGGCGGGTGACAGCATTGGACGATGAGTGCGAAGCGGATCCTCTTCATCGGCGGCAGCGGCGTCATCAGCTCGGCGTGCGTGAGGCGGGCCGTCGCGGTCGGCCACGACGTGACCGTCCTGAACCGCGGCGGATCATCGTCGCTGCGTCCGTCGCCCGCCGACGTGCGGCAGGTCGTCGGAGACATCCGTCGCCCCGACACCGTGCGCGAGGCGCTCGGACACGGCACCGGCGATCCGCTCGAGTTCGACGTCGTCTGCGAGTTCCTCGCGTTCACGCCGGAGCACGTGCAGACCGACCTCGACCTGTTCGAGGGACGCATCGGGCAGTACGTGTTCATCAGCTCGGCGTCGGCCTATCAGACCCCGCCGAGCCGCCTGCCGGTGACCGAATCGACGCCACTCGTGAACCCCGAGTGGCAGTACTCGCGCGACAAGATCGCCTGCGAGCAGCTGCTCGTCGACGCGGTGCGCGAACGAGCGTTCCCCGCGACGATCGTGCGGCCGTCGCACACCTACGACGCCACCCTCATCCCCACCCTCGGCCACTGGACCGACCTCGCGCGCATGCGCGCCGGGCAGCCCGTCGTCGTGCACGGAGACGGCACCAGTCTCTGGACCATCACCCACCACGACGACTTCGCGGTCGCGTTCGTCGGCCTCCTCGGCAATCCGATGGCCGTCGGCGACGCGTTCCACATCACCGGTGACCACGCCCCGACCTGGAACCAGATCTACCGCTGGCTCGCCGAGGCCGCCGGTGCGCCCGACGCCGAGCTCGTGCACGTGGCATCCGAGACCATCGCCGCCGTGCACCCCGAGTGGGGCCCGGGCCTCCTCGGCGACAAGGCGCACTCGATGGTCTTCGACAACGCCAAGGTGAAGGCCCTCGTCCCCGAGTTCCGCACCACGGTCACCTTCGACGACGGCGCCCGGCGCATCGTCGACTTCTACGACGCGCACCCCGACCTGCAGGTCGTCGACCCGGTGGCGGATGGCGCGTTCGAGCGCATCCTCGCTCTCCCCCGAGGCTGAGGTGGGAGGTTCCTGCGTCCCCGTTCCCTCGCGGCGGGGCTCGGGTCTACCCTGAGGGCACGCGGTCGACGTCGCTCGGACCGGCCGCCGGAAGGGGATGCCATGAGCAGCTTCGTCGACCCGCTCGAGGGACCGTTCAGCCGCGGCCAGGAGGCCGAGATCGAGTACGAGGAGGAGCTCGAGGCGGAGGGCGTCGGCGAGGACGACGTCGAGTTCGTCATGGAGGAGGTCGCCGACCCCGAGGACGACCAGGAGGAGTTCGGCGGACGCTGAGCGCGCCGCCGAACCCGTCTCCGCGACCTCCGCTACGCGATGCCTCCGCCGTCGACGACGAGCGCCGACCCGGTGACGTAGCTCGACTCGTCGCTCGCGAGCCACACCACGGCCGCGGCGATCTCGCGCGGCTCGCCCATTCGGCGCAGCGGCCGGTCGGCCGCCTCGGCGAGGAAGGCGTCGGCGTCCTGGCCGAGTTGGCTGGCCTCGTCGCGCAGCATCCCGGTGTTCACGTCGCCAGGGTTCACCGAGTTCACGCGGATGCCCTGAGGTCCGTGGTCGATCGCGAGCGCACGGGTCATGTTCACGACGGCGCCCTTGGACGCGCAGTACGAGATCGCCCGGCCGCCGCCCTTCAGGCCCCAGCCCGATCCGGTGTTGACGATCGAGCCTCCGCCGGCCGCGGCCATGACCGGCACGACGTGCTTGCACATGAGGAAGATCGAGCGGACGTTCACGCCGAAGACGCGGTCCCACTCCTCGACGCTCGTCTCGACCGCGGTGGTGCGCCGGATGATGCCGGCGTTGTTGAAGACGACGTTCACGCCGCCGAACTCGGCGACGGTGGTGCTGACGACCCGTTCGATGTCGGCCTCGTTCGAGACGTCCGCCTGGATCGCGATCGCGGTGAACCCCGCATCGCGGATCTCGGCGGCGACCGTCTCGGCCGCGGCACCGTTCACGTCGACGACGGCGACGGCCGCCCCTTCGGCCGCGAGGGCCGTGGCGGTGGCGCGGCCGATGCCGCCCGCCCCGCCGGTGACGATGGCCTGCTTCTGGTCAAGGCGCATGGAGCGCTCCTTCGTTCTCTGGTGCGTGGACTGGGTAGATGCTGGTGGTGGACGGGCCGGTGACGACGTGCGCGAACCCGGCGAGCCGCGCGTCGACACCCGCATCACCGGTGTCGACGAGGAGCGGACGCCCGGCCAGGTCGATCAGCTTCTGCTCCGGGGCGACGACCATCACGGGGTCCTCGCCGATCGCCTCGACGACCCGGGCCGAGAGCTGCTGGTTGCCGCGACCGAGCAGGAACCCCTGCCCGCCGATGATCGACACGACCGCCTGGGCCGGGCCGCGTCGGACCTCCTCGAGCAGCTCCTGCTCGCTCGCCCCCGCGGTGACGACGCGGCCGTCGAGGACGACGTCGACGCCCAGCGGAGTCTTCTCGAGGCCGAGTTCGCGCGCGACCTCGGCCATGGTGCCGCCGGGTCCGAGCAGGTAGCGGATGCCGGGCCGCAGGCGCGCGGCGGCGCCGCGCGCCGCGAGTCGCACCGCGGCCTGCTCGTCGGCGGGCGTCGCCGCCTTCCGCGCCTGGGTGCGGCCCGCCCGGTAGGGCACACGGAGCGTGCCGAAGAGGCGCGGCTCGACGCGGGCGCGGCGCAGCTGCTCCTCATCCACGTCGAGCACCTCGCGTTCGGCGGTCGGCAGTCCGCGCTCGTCGAGCCAGGCCGCCGCGAGCGCGCCGGCGGCGCTCGGGCCGACCGCGAAGACCGGGGAGTACATCTTGACCCCGGCGGGGATGCCGAGTGCGACGGCGGTCGCCGGGAGACCGGCGGCGACATCCCGCGCCGTGCCGTCGCCGCCCGCGAACAGCACGAGCTCGACGCCGACGTCGGCGAGGGCACGCGCCGCATCCGTCGTGTCGCCCGGCGATGTCGGAGCGTGCGGATGCCAGACGACGATCGGGCGGAGCCCGGCGGCCCAGACCGCGTCTTCGCCCATCGCGCCCGCCGCGGTGACGACGTGCTCGTCGGGCCGCGCCGCCGCGACGACCGCCAGGGCCGCCGCGGCGCGCTCGCCCGCACGAGGTCGCGCGCCGCGCTCGCCCGCACGGCGTTGCACGTCGGCGCCGTCGCTGCCGGCGAGCCCGGCCGGGCCGCCGATCCCCGCGACGGGGTTCACGATGAGGCCGATCACATCAGGCTCCGACGGCGTCCGGGTACTTGCGACGGTACGCACGCCAGGTGATCGCCCAGCTCTCGGGGTCGTCGAGGTCGTCGTGGTGCGTGTGGTGCACCGTCTGGCGGTGCGGCGCGGTCCGCACGACCTCCGGCGTCTCACGCGCCTCGCGCGCCACCTCGGCGAGCACGTCGGCGTACTCGTCGAGCTCGGCCTTCGAGTACGACTCGGTCGGTTCCAGCGTGAACGGCTGCGGGACGACGTACGGGTGGTGGCTCGTCCAGTAGTGCATGCCGAAGTCGCTCGCGCGGATCCCGATCTCCTCCGAACTGATGCCGGTCTCCTCGAACAGCTCCTGCCACGAGTAGCGCACCTGCTCGATGCGTCTGCGGCCCGTGGCGTACGGCGCCGAGACGCCGGGGATCTCGAGGATGCGCTTCATGAGGTAGTTGTTGTTCAGCACGGCCGTCTCGGCGACCGCTCGGAGACCCTCCGCGCCGAGCGCCATCATCCAGGCGTAGGCGCGCACGATGTTGGGCACGACCCCGTGGAACGGCCCGATCGCGCCGATCGACTGCGGGTCGCCGTCCCGAACGGTGTAGCGGTCGCCGTCGCGCACGACCCGCGGGCCCGGCAGGAACGGCGCCAGGGCGGCACTGACGCCGTTCGCGCCCGTCCCCGGGCCGCCCGAACCGTGCGGCGTGCCGAAGGTCTTGTGCACGTTGAAGTGGCACACGTCGAAGCCCGCGTCGCGGGCGCGCGTGATGCCGAGGATGCCGTTCGCGTTCGCCTGGTCGTACGATGCGAGCGCGCCGACGGCGTGCGCGGCATCGACCCATTCCCGGATCGCCGGGTTGTAGATGCCGGTGTCCTCGGGGTTCGTGACCATGATCGCCGCCGTTCGCGGCGAGAGCGCACGCTTCAGCGCCTCGAGGTCGGGATATCCGTCGGCGTCGGGGTGCAGCGTGATGACCTCGTAGCCGGCGGCCTTCGCAGCGGCGGCGTTCGACGGATGGCTGAAGATCGTGGTGATGACCTCTCGACGCTGGTCGCCCTCGCCGTTGGCCTCGTGATATGCGCGGATCATGGCGATGTTCGCCCAGATCGCGGCCGATCCGCCCTGCGTGTGCAGCGAGACCTCGTCCATGCCGGAGATCTCGGCGAGCATCCGCTCGGTGCGCCAGATGATCTCGAGGGCGCCCTGCGCGTCGGCCGGGTCCTGGAGGGGATGCATCGCCGAGAGCTTCGGGGTGGCGATGAGCTGCTCGTTGACCTTCGGCGCGTACTTCATGGTGCAGGTGCCCTGCCCGACATCGACGTTGAGGTCGGCGCCGAGGTTCTCCTGCGAGAGGCGGAGGTAGTGCTTCAGCACTCGCATCTGGCCCATCTCGGGCAGCGCTGGCGGGGTACGACGCGCCAACCCCTCGGGCAGGCTCGCGACGACGTCGCCGACGACCTCGCGGACCCCTCGCTCGAGCGGGGTGACGAGCACGCCGCGCTCTCCGGGCGTCGACAACTCGAAGATGACGGGCTCGTCCCAGCGCGCCTGGTGGAAGCGGCGGTGGGCGGGCTTGGGGGCGATGGGCAGGCTCATGCGCGGTGCTCCTCGGGGGTCGCGGCGGTCTCCAGGGTTGCGGCGGCCTCGGCGGCGGATGCCGCGACGAGTCCGGTGACGGCGGTGGCGAGCCGGTCGATGTCGTGCTGGGTGGTCAGCTCGGTGACGCACACGACGAGTTCGTGCTCGCCGGAGGGAACGCCCGGTTCGATGCCCTCCGCGCGCAGCGCCGCGACGACGCCGGGTGCGGTGAGACCGGCGCCCGCGACGTCGATCGCGAACTCGCGAAGGTGCACCGCACCGTCGGTGAGGCGGATGCCGGGGATGGCGCCGAGGGCGCGCTGCGCGTACGCGGTTCGGGCGAGCAGCACCTCGCCGAGGTCGCGCATGCCCTGCGGGCCCATCAGCGCGAGGTGCACGCCCGCGGCGATGCCCCAGAGCGCGGCGGCCGTGCCGACCCACTCCTTCCCTTCCTCGCGGTGGGCGAAGGAGGTCCGGTCGTAGGCGACGTCGCCGAAGCCGACCTCGCCGGGGACATCGGTCGTGGCGAGCCCGAA
This sequence comes from Agromyces sp. GXQ0307, assembly GCF_044769845.1. Lineage (NCBI taxonomy): Bacteria > Bacillati > Actinomycetota > Actinomycetes > Micrococcales > Microbacteriaceae > Agromyces > Agromyces sp. GXQ0307. The sequence continues at coordinate 307,248 of NZ_JBIZVY010000004.1, forward strand.
GAGGCGCGAGGGCATCTCCATCACGAAGCGCGGGTCGTCGTGCACCGCGATGAACCCACCGTGTGCGCCGCCGTACCACTGGTGGAGGCCGAGCGATTGGATGTCGCCGCAGACGATGTCGGCGCCCTGCTCGGCCGGGGGCGTCAGGACGCCGTACCCGATCGGGTCGGTGCCGACGACGAGGACGGCGCCGACGGCGTGCGCGGCGTCGGCGAGCGCCTGGAGCCGATGCTCGACCGCGCCGGTACGGCTGGGGGTCTCGACCCACACGGCCGCGACGTCGTCGCCGAGTCGGCCGGTGACGCCGGCGACATCCGCCGTCCCGTCGACGGGCGGCACGAACTCGAGGTCGAGGTGGACGCGCACGTAGTCGTGGACCTTGGAGAGCTTCGCGGGCAGCACGTCGCTCGCGACGAGCACGCGTCGCCGTCCGGTCATCCGACCGGCCATCGCCAGCGCGGTGCCCGTCGCCTGGAACCCGTCGTAGGTCGGCACGTTCACGACGTCCATCGCGAGCAGCTCGCCCATGAGCGACTGGTACTGCCAGAGCGCCTGGAAGCGACCGTGGTCCTCGTACGGCTCGCCCGCGTACGCCGTGAGGAACTCGCTTCGGCCGATGACCTCGTCGACGACGGCGGGGACGTGGTGGGCGTAGGTGCCCTGGCCGAGGAAGCTGAGCCGCTCCGTCGTCGGGACGTTCCGTGCGAGCAGGCCCGAGACGTGGCGGACGAGGTCCTGCTCGGCGACGAGCGGCTCGGGCAGGTCGAGGGCGCGCCCGAGGCGGAGGTCGGCGGGGACGTCGGCGTAGAACTCGTCGACGGATGCCGCGCCGACGGCGGCGAGCATCTCGGCGCGGACGTCCGGCGCGGTGTTCGGGATGTACGGATGCACGAAGGGTTCGCTCATGGGTGGTGCCTTCACTCGGTGGTCTCGGACGGGGTGATGAACGGGGGTTCGGCGGCGCGCGGGGTCGCGAGGACGGCGACGCCGAGCGGGGCGAGGACGAGTCGCCCGCCGGTGGGTCGGTCGCCGTCGAGCAGGTCCTCTGCGCCGTCGGGCACGTCGACCGCGATCTCGCGCGGGCCGTGGTTGAGGACGAAGGTGTAGTCGCGCTCGTCGTCGGATCGCGTGACGCTCTCGAGGTCGCGCTCGATCCGACGGCGCGCCGGCAGCTCGGCGTCGGCGAGGGCGCGCCGCATGACGGTGACGAGGCCGTCCTCGGCGAGCGCGGCGCCGACGTACCAGGCGGTGCCGGCTCCGTGCTCGCGCCGCGTGACGGCGGGGCGTCCGGCGAGCGCGCCGGTCGCGAAGCGGGCGATGACGGATGCCTCGTCGCCGGCCTCCATCCACTCCGTCCAGACCGGTGCGTCGTAGCGGTGCCCGTCGAGCTCGACCTGCTCGGCCGTGCCGTCGGGCACGGGCCACGGCTCGTCGACCTCGACGCCGAGCAGCGCGCGGAGCGGCCCGGGTGCGCCTCCGGGGTGGACCTTCTCGGTCCCGTCGACGACGCCCGAGAACGGTCCGACCGCCACGGTGCCACCGGCCGCTGCGTACGATTCGAGCGCCACGGCCTGCGCGGCATCCGTCACGTAGAGGTTCGGGACGAGCACGAGGTCGTAGCCCTCGAACGGCCCGGTCGCCCGCACCGTGTCGACCGAGTGGCCGAGCGCGTGGAGGGCGCCGTGCCAGGCCCGTGCCTGCGCGACCCAGGAGAGTCGCTGCGAGGGGAGGGACTCGGTCGCACTCGATCCCCACCAGGAGTCCCAGTCGACGACGAGTGCGACGCGAGTGCGCACGCGCGTGCCCTTCACCGGCGCGAGACGACGGAGCTCACGGCCAAGCGCGGCGGTCTCGCGGAACGTCCGCGACCGCTCTCCGCGGTGTCCGAGCATCGCCGAGTGGAACTTCTCCTGCCCGTACCGGGCCTGGCGCCACTGGAAGAACATCGCGCCGTCGGAGCCGTGCGCGATCGCCTGCATGCTGTCGATCCGCATGCGACCCGGCGCCTTGGGCACGTTGACGTCGCGCCAGCTCACGGCGCTCGCGGCCTGCTCGAGGAGCAACCAGGGCTGCCCGCCCTTCAGGGATCGCATGAGGCCGTAGTTGAGCGCCGCGGGCACGTGGGCGCGCGGGTCGGCGGGGTCGGGGTAGGCGTCGTCGGTGACGAGGTCCAGGGCCTCCGCGAAGCGCCAGTAGTCGAGTTCGCGGAACAGGCTCATGAAGTTCGTGGTGACCGGCAGCTCGGGCGTCACCTCGCGCAGCACGTCGACCTCGATCCGGAAGAGTTCGAGCAGCGCGTCGGACGAGAACCGCTCGAAGTCGAGGAGCTGGGTCGGGTTGATCGGGCCGGTCGCGCGTCGCGGCGGCTCGATCTGGTCCCATGCGGTGTAGCGCTGGCCCCACACGTTGACGCCCCACGCCTCGTTGAGCCCATCGAGGTCGCGGTAGCGCGCCTCGAGCCAGCGCCGGAAGTGCCGTGCCGACTCGGGGCACCAGCAGCGCGCGACGTGGTCGCCGTACTCGTTCGAGACGTGCCAGAGCACGACCGCCGGGTGCTCGCCGTAGCGCTCGGCCATTGCGCGCGCCATGCGCGCGACGTGCTCGCGCCAGACCGGCGAGCTCGGGCAGTACGCCTGGCGAGAGCCGAACTCGAGGCGGCGGCCGTCGGCGTCGCACGGCAGCATCTCGGGGTGGCTGCGGACGAGCCAGGCCGGCGGGGTCGCGGTGGCCGTCGCGAGGTCGACGCGGATGCCTCCGGCCCAGAGCACCTCGATCACGCGGTCGAGCCACGCCCACTCGTACACGCCCGGCTCGACCTCGAGCTGCGGCCACGAGAACACGGGGAGGCTCACGAGGTTCACGCCCGCCTCGCGCATGAGCCGCACGTCTTCGTGCCAGATCTCCTCCGGCCACTGGTCGGGGTTGTAGTCGCCGCCGTAGGCGAGCGCGTCGAGGCGGAGCGGCCTCGGCGTCGCGTTCGTCACGTGGTGTCCTCTCCGTCGGGGTGTACAGATCGCCTTGCGCACTGTATTTTGTATACAGACACGTTAGGCCGCAAGTCGAAGAGGGTCAAGCCCTAGGCTTACGGCGTCGGTCGACCGGCTGGAGGATGGATGGCGATCGAACGCAAGAACCTGCGTTCCCAGGTGCGAGAAGAACTGCTCGCGCGCATGCGCGCCGGGCTGGTCAGCCCCGGCGAGGGCATCAACGAGGTCCAGCTCGCGGCCGAGCTCGGCGTCAGCCGCACTCCGCTCCGCGAAGCACTCATCGCGCTCGAAAGCGAGGGCCAGATCACGAGCCAGAACGGCAAGGGGTTCCGCTTCGTGCCGCTGTCGGCGACCGAGTTCGAGGAACTCGCCCCCGTCATGGCCGCGCTCGAATCGCTCGCCCTCGAGCTCAGCCCGCCCGACGAGCTGCGCGCCATCGGTCGCCGCCTGTCTGAGCTCGCCGCCGACTTCCACCAGGAGGTCGTCGAGCACTCCCTCGTCGTCACGAAGGACGACGAGTGGCACGCGATCATGCTCTCGGCGTGCCCGAACCGGCGCCTCCTCGACACCATCGAGGCCACGCGCGGCGCCTTCCACCGCTACGAGTCCCTCCTCGTCCCGAACGACGTGATGATCGAGCGCGTCGCCGCCGAACATGCAGAGATCGCCCGGCACCTCGCCGACGGCGACGTGGCCGCGGCATCCGTCGCCCTCAAGGCGAACTGGATGAACGGCATGCGCCGGATCCTCGACAACGCGTCGAGTTCGTACTTCAGCGCCTGAGCGGGTTCTCGTCATCCCTTGACCGCACCCCCCAGCAGCCCTGATACGAACTGCTTCTGGAACACCAGGAACAGCAGCATGAGCGGCAGCGTCGCGAGGAGCGACCCCAGCATGAGCCCCGAGTAGTCCACGCGCGACATCCCGATCATGGTGTTCAGCGCGACCGGCACGGTGTACTTGTCCTCCGTATTCAGCATGAGCAGCGGCCAGATGAACGCGTTCCACTGGCTGATGAACGTGTAGATCACGAGGGCTGCGAGCTGCGGCCGAGCGACCGGCAGCACGATGCGGTAGAAGGTGCGCAGCTCCGACGCGCCGTCGATGCGGGCCGCCTCGACGAGCGTCACCGGGAAGTCCAGGAACGACTGCCGCATGAGGAAGATGCCGAACGCGTTGGCGAGGAACGGCAGGATGACGGCCTGCGTGCTGTCGATCCATCCGGCGCTCGCCATCATCTGAAAGAGCGGAACGAGCAGCACCTGCATCGGGATCATCATGGTCACGAGCACGACCGCGAGCAGCACGCCGCGTCCGCGGAACCGGTACATCGCGAGCCCGTAACCCGCCATGGCGCTCACCACCGACGAGAACACCGTGTACAGCACGGCGATGACGAGACTGTTCAGCATCACCTGGCTGAAGTTCACCGACTCCTGCAGGCGCGCGAGGTTCTCCCACAACGCCCCACCCGGCAGTACCGGTAGCGGTGTCCCGAAGAGGTCCTTGGTCTCGTGCGTCGACGCGATCACCATCCATGCGAACGGCAGCACCGAGAACACGCTCGCCACGGAGAGCAGCACGTAGACGGGCGTGCGAAGGATGCCGCGGGCGAGCCCCGGGCGTCGGGCAGTCGTGCCGGTGCCGCTCCCCGCCCCGTACCCACCGGGCCGGTGCGTCGGGTTGACGCTGGTCAGTGCGCTCGTCGCAGTCACGGCTTCTCCCTCATGAGTCGGAACTGGACGACGGCGATGACCGCGGTGATCGTCACGAGCAGCCACGCGATCGCCGAGGCGTAGCCGAAGTCGAACTGCCGGAACCCGACCTTGTACAGGTAGAGCACGGGCGTGAGGGTCGCGTCGCTCGGCCCGCCCTCGGTGAGGATCCAGTTCTCGTCGAAGAGCTGAAGCGCGCCGATGGTCGAGGTCACCGTGGTGAAGATGAGCACCGGACGCAGCTGCGGGATGACGATACGCGTGAAGATCTGCCACCGTCCCGCGCCATCGATGCGCGCCGCCTCGTAGAGCTCGCCGGGAATGGATTGGAGCCCCGCGAGGATGATGACCATGTTGTAGCCGGTCCACCGCCAGGTGATCGCCGCGATGAGCGCGACGCGCGCCCACCATTCGTTGTGCAACCAGTCGACGGGTGCGACGCCGACGAGGCCGAGCATCTGGTTCACGGCGCCGCCGTCAGTGGCGAGCATGACCCGGAACACGACCGCGTAAGCGACGAGGGTGGTCACGGCCGGCAGGAAGGTGAGGAGTCGGAAGCCCGAACGGAACCGCAGCCATGACTGGTTCAGCAGGTATGCGAGGCCGACCGCGAGCGCGATCATGAGCGGCACCTGCACCACGAGGATGATGCCCGCGTTCGCGAGGCTCTTCGCGATGAGCGGGTCCTCGAGGAGGCGTGCGTACTGGTCGAGTCCGACCCACGTCGACACGCCCCCCGACGTGGCGAAGAAGCTCTGCCAGAGCGAGGTGACGAGCGGGTAGGCGAAGAAGATCGCGAGCAGGCCGGCAGCGGGCAGCGCGAACCACGCCCCCGGACGTTGCAGGCGGCGTGCCAGCGTCCGGGAGCGCCTGGGCGCGGCATCCGATCGATTCGAGGGGATGCCGCGCCGCTGCGCCTGCCTCTGCCCGGGTTCGAGCGAGGTGGCGGTCATGGCTACTCGGCGATCTCGCGCCCGGTGGCGGTCGCGATCTGCTTCGCGGCGTCGTCGAGCACCTGCTGGGGGTCGGCCCCGTTCAGCACGGCGGCGACGACCGCGTTGGCGACGATGTCACTCGCCTCGGCGTTGTCGGTCGTGAACGTGATCGCGGGGATGTTCGCGGTCTGCTCGGCGAAGAGCTCGTAGACGGGCTGGCCGCCGAAGTACTCCTGCGGCGCCGAGAACGTGTCGTCCTCGAGGGCCGGCAGGTACGACGGGAACAGGCCCTCGTTCGCCATCATCGACACCTGGTTGTCGGCGTCGGCGAGCGCGAACGCGATGAACGCGGCCGCGAGCTGCGGGTTCTTCGCCTGTGTCGGCACGGCGAGGCCCGAGCCGCCGCTGTTCGACGTTCGCGCGCCGCCCTCCTCGAAGGCGGGCAGTTCGGTGACGCCGTAGGTTCCGCTCAGCTCGGGTGCGTCGCCCAGGAGCGTGCCGATCCACCAGACGGCCTCGGGGGTCACGGCGGAGTCGCCGTCCTTGGCGCTCGTGACGCGGCCGTCCCAGCCGGAGACGTTCTTCAGCAATCCCTTGTCGTTGAGGGTCTGCAGCAGGGTGAGGGCCTCCACGGCCTCCGACGAGTTGACGGTGATGTCGCCGGCCTCGTCGAAGAGCCCCTGCCCCTGCTGCTGGAGCAGCATCTGGAAGCCGCCACCCGTGGCGACGTCGAGCGAGAGCAGCGTGTGGCCGGTCGTCGCCTTGATGGTCTCGCCCGCGGCGACGAGGTCGTCCCAGGTGCCGATCGATGCGGGGTCGACGCCGGCCTCGTCGAAGTAGTCGGTGCGGTAGAACAGCCCGACGGTGCCGGAATCCCACGGCGCGACCTTCAGAGCGCCGTCAGCGTCGGACTGGGCGTGCCACTTGAATGGGTCGAAGTCGGCCTGGTCGTCGCCGAGCACGGGGTCGAGGTCGACGAGCCCGGTCGGGAACTCGTTGATGTAGCCGGGCGCGCGGTCGGTCTCGATCGTGACGACATCGGGAAGCCCGCTGCCGGCCTGGAGGCCGACCGAGAGCTTGTCGTAGGCGTTGTCGTAGCCGACGTCGACGACGTTCACCGTGGTGCCGGGGTGCTCGGCCTCGAATGCGTCCCCGAGCCGGTCGAGGGCGGTCGCCGCGACGTCCCACGACCAGACGGTGATCTCCCCCTCGAGCTTCGCATTCGGGTCGAGGTCGACGGATGCCGCGGGCGCACCGCTGCCCATCGCGCATCCGGCAAGCAGGGCGACGCCCGCGAGGGCTGCCGTCGAGGCGAACAGGGTCCGTGTCTTCATGCTGACTTCCTTGTCTGTCGTGAGTGATGCGTGGGGATGCGGGTCTCCGCCGAGAGCTCGACCGCGAGGTCGATGAACAGCGCCGCAGACCACCCGAAGGCCGTCGTCGCGGTCGGCGCCTTCCGCCCCGTGAGCGGGTCGAAGTACTCGTGGGGGCCTCCGCCGTGCACGACGAGCGCGACCGTGCGCTCGGCGAGATCGTCGGCGAGGTCCGTTCGCCCCGAGGCGCGAAGGCCCGCGACGATGAGACGGTTGGTGTTCACCCAGACCGGGCCGCGCCACATGCGCGTGGCGGAGAAATCGGGGTCCGCCGCCGAGACCGTCGGCACCGACCACGGCAGTGCGTACCGGTCGGGGTCCGCGAGGGCGCCCAGCAGCGCGTCGAGCACGGGCTCCGGCAGGCGGCCCGTGAGCAGCGGCATGAACCCCACGATCGCGTCGGTCGCGACCCGCTCGCCCGCGGCGCGGCCCTCGAATCGGCCCGCGCCGGGATTCCACATGCCGAGCAGCAGGTCGAGCGTGCGCGCGGCACGCGCACGGTGCGCGACCGGGTCGCCCGCGGCGTCCGCCCCGTAGCGTTCGGCGAGCCTCGCGAGCTCCGTGTCCTGCAGCACGAGGTACGCGGCGAGATCGGGCGTCGTCGTCGGCAGCGGGCCGTCGAAGACCGGACTGTCGTCCAGACCGGACGAGTACGGATGTCCGTACTCCGGGAGCCCGTCGCCGTCGAGGTCGGAGTGCGCGAACCACCAGTCCTGCGAGCGGCGGATCACCGCGAGTCGCTCGCGCGCCCACTCGGGCGCATCCTCGACCTCGAGCACCTTCGCGAGGGCCCACGCCGCGAGCGGCGGCTTGGTCAGCGGCACTGGCGCGGTCGGGTCGGCCACGGCCGATCCCGCTCGGCGCAGGTTCTCGCGGTCGGCCGGGGGCAGGTCATCGCTCGTGGCGAGCACCCCGAGTTCGTGGACGACGTCGGGCAGCTGCCCGTCGGCCGACGGGAACCGGAGCGCGAGGTCGAGCTGCTCGCGCGCCAGCTCCGGGTCGCCGTGCCGCAGCCCGACCGCGATGAAGTACGCGTCCCACTGCCAGAGCCCGACGTAGCCGATCTTCGACGGAACGACGGCGCGCGCGTCGCCGAGCTGCGGCAGCTCGACGATGTTGGCGCCGAGCACCCACCAGCAGAACGCGGCCATGCCCTGGAGGTCCGCACGCACCACGGGGCAGCGCGCGAACCAGTCGAGCCAGGTCGCTTCGGTCGAGGCGAGGTGCTCGGCGTGCGCGTCGCTGCGTGCGAATTCGACGCCGCGGTCGTCGCCGACCGTGAGGACGACGGATGCCGCGTGCCGCCCGCCGATCCGGAGCTCCTCCCGTTCATCGCCCGCCCGCGCCGTCCAGGAGACCACCGCCTCACCGCCGCCGGCGACGCCGATGCCCAGGGCGTGGGGGCCGGCGAAGGTGAGGGTCACCGCCGCGTCGCCCAGTTCGACCGCGTGCGGGAGGACCCGGGTGACGGGGAGCGCCGCACCCGCGACGTCGCGCACCTCGAGCGCATCGAGCACGACGCATTCCTCGAGCGAGCGCTCGTACTCCGACGTGTGCACGCGGAGCCGCTCGCCGTCGCGGAACACCATCAGGCGCGATCGCGGCAGCGTGAACGGCGCCTCGACCAGGTCGAGGTGCTCCCCTGCCCGTGACGCTGCGGCCGCGGCATCCGCTCGCCCCACGACCCGGCGCGACAGCGTCGACGCGGCGCTCATCGGCCGCCCAGGCCCGACGCGGCCATGCTGTTGAGGATCCGACGCTGGCCGATCACGAACGCGACGAGCATCGGGATCGTCGCGAGGGCCGAGGCCGCCATCACGAGGCCGTAGTCGACCGATCCGAACTGGCCGCGGAAGCTCGCGAGCAGGAGCGGCACGGTGAACAGGTCGGGCGAGTTCAGCAGCACGAGCGGGAACAGGAAGCTGTTCCACACGTCGAGCGCGACGATGATGCTGAGCGCGCCGAGGCCCGGCTTGAGGTTCGGGAGGATGATGCTCCAGAACGTGCGCCAGCGACCGGCGCCGTCGACGAGTGCGGCCTCCTCGAGTTCCTTGGGCAGGCTCAGCACGAACTGTCGCATGAGGAAGACCGCGAACGGGTTCACGAGCATCGCGGGCACGATGAGCGAGAGGTGCGAGTCGACCCAGCCGAACTTCGACATCAGCAGGTAGAACGGGATGAGCGTCACCTGCTTCGGGATCATCTGCGTCGCGAGGAAGACGATGAAGAGGATCCGGCTGCCGCGGAACCGGATGCGCGCGAAGGCGTACCCGGCCATCGACGCCGTGAGCAGCGTGCCCACGACCGACAGCACGCAGATGTAGATGCTGTTGAGGTACGCCTGGCCGAACGGCACCGCATTCCAGGCGTCGACGTACTTCTCGACCGTCCACGGGTCGGGCCAGAGGCTGAGCGGGTCCTGCAGCAGCTGCGGCAACGTCTTGAACGACGTGAGCAGCATCCACAGGAACGGGAACACCATCGCCAGGCCCGCGACGACGAGTGCCGTGTGGATCAGGATGCGGCCGACGGATCGGCGGGCACGCCCGCCTGGCGCGCGGCGGCTCGTGCGTTCGAGGTCGGGGCGGCCGACGAGCGTCGACTCGAGGTCTGCGGCGGTCATGCGGAATCGTCCTCGTAGTGCACGAACTTCTTCTGCGCGCCGAACTGGATCGCGGTGATGACGAGCGTCAGCAGCAGCAGGATCACGGAGGCGGCACTGGAGGGTCCGAACTCGAACCGTCCGAAGCCCAGGTCGTAGATGTGGTAGACGATCGTGCGCGTGGCGTTGTCCGGTCCGGCGTTCGCCGTGAGGACGAAGACGGTGTCGAAGGTCTGCAGCGACGAGATGAACGCGACGATCGAGGAGAAGAACACGATGGGCGACAGCAGCGGCAGGCGGATGCTGCGGAAGAGCCGCCACGCGCCCGCGCCGTCGATGCGCGCCGCCTCGATGACCGACGGCGAGATGTTCTGCAGGCCGGCCAGGAAGATGATCACGTTCAGGCCGAGCGACGACCAGATCGAGACGATGCACACCGCGATGAGCGCGAGGCGCGGGTCGCCGAGCCAGTCGGGCGGTGCGATGCCGAAGACGCTCGCGATCGCTCCGCTCAGCACGCCGTCGGCCCGGAAGAGCTGCTGCCAGATCATGGCGACGGCGACGGTGCTCGTGACCACGGGCGCGAAGAAGAGGATCAGGTAGAGCGTGCGGGTGCGCAGCTTCTCGAGCGCGACGGCGACGACGACCGCGAGGCCGAGGCCGACCGGCACGGTGATGAGCGCGATGAGCAGCGTGTTCACGATCGAGCGGAGCAGCAGTTCGTCCTGCAGCTGGGCCGTGAAGTTCTCGAACCCGACCCACTCGAGTTCGGTGAGTCCGTCCCACGATGCGAAGGCGAGCACGAGGCTCGCGACGAACGGCAGCAGGACGAACAGGGCCATGCCGATGAGCTGCGGGCCGACGAAGACGTACCCCCACCGGCGGTCGCGGCGGCGCCATGCGGCCTCGGGTCGTGGCGCCCGGCGGCCGGAGCGACCGGGTTCGGTCCCGGTCGCTCCGATCAGGGGCGGGGCGGATGCCGCGGCGGGCGCGGGCGACGCGGCCGGGGCTCCGGCCGCGCCGCCCGAGGTGATCACCATGGGTGGCTCACTCCGCGGTCTTCTCCGCGACGAGGTCGGCGACCTCGTCGAGGGTCGACTGCGCGTCGGACTTGCCCTCGTAGAGCTTCAGGAACAGGTCGCTGATGTCCGTCGAGAGGCCGGGCACGCGCGCCTCGGAGGCGTAGTCCTCGAAGCCGATGTCGCGCATGTCGAGGAAGGTCTGCGCGTGGGCCGGGTAGCCGTCCTCGAGCACGACCTCGTCGGCGCCCGCGATCGACGGCACCGCGTTGCCGCCGCCGGAGAGGCGGAAGATCTGCCCCTCGGCCGAGAGGAACTCGGTCCAGAACGTGAACGCGGCGTCCGTGGCATCCGTCTTGGCGTTGATGGCGAGGTAGGAGGTGGCGACGCCGGTCGGCGCGGGCTGCCCGTCGGGCGTCGGCCAGCGCACGATGTCGTACGAGTCCTGCTCGCCCGCGCTGGTCACGGTGCCGATCGTGTAGCGACCCTGGGCGAAGAAGCCGGCCTCGTGGGTGACGAAGACGCTGTCGGCGCCCGCGCCCTCGGGCATCGTGTCGGCGACGACGAAGGTGCCGTCCTGGAAGTAGTCTCCGAGCGTCTCGACCGCGTCGACGGTCGCGGCGTCGTCGTTGCCGACGAACGCGCCCGACTCGTCGTACGCCGTGCCGCCCTGCGCCGAGATCCAGCTGTAGTGCGTCGCCCAGTAGTTCCAGAACATCGAACCGATGAGGCCGGCCTCGGCGAGCGCGTCGTTCATCTCGAGGTACTTCTCGGTCGTCCACTCGCCGTTCTCGGCGAGCGTCGCGGGGTCCTCGGTGATGCCCGCGGCCTCGAGGGCCTGCCGGTCGTACCAGAGCACGTCGGGGTTCGAGTCGTTCGGGGCGGCGTAGATCTCGCCGTCGGTCTCGGCCGCGCCGAACAGACCGGGGAAGAAGTCGTCGGGGTGCGTCTGGCTCGCATCGGACTCCATGAGCCCGGTGAGGGGCAGGAGGACGTCGGCGTCGACGAACTGGCCGATCTTGTCGTCGCCGATGTAGAAGACGTCGGGGGCGGTGCCGCTCGTGAGCTGGGCGAGCAGCTTCGAATGGTAGTCGCCGTAGCTCGCGACGGGCTGAAGCTCGACCGTGATGTCGGGGTGCCGCGCCATGAACTCCTCGTTGAACTCCTCGAAGCGGGTCAGCTCCTCGGGGGTGCCCCAGGTCGACCACACGACGGTGTTCTCGTCCGAACCTCCCCCGCCACCGCTGCAGGCCGCCAGGCCGACCGTCATCGCGCCGACAGCTCCGATCGCGAGCAGACGCCTCGTCATTGAGTTCGCACGGCGCATCGCGCCCCACCTCTTCCGTCATCGAGTTCCGCCGGGAGCTTCCCAGCACTCAGTATTTTGTATACAGAACTCAGATCGCGTCAAGTCTCGAATCGGCAACGGTCAGGTGACGGCGCCGTTCACCCGCCCTTCGGCGCGCGCCGCCGCATCCGCTCGACGCTCTCCCCGACCGCCGTCGCGGTGAGCACGAGCGCCGCGAGCACGCCGGTGCCGAGGGGCTCCAGCCATGGCGTCGCGGCCGCGAGGACGAGGATGCCGCCGATGCCCGCCAGCTGCGCTCGCATCCAGCGCCGCTCGAGCACCCGACGGAACAGCACCGTGCCGCCGAGGAACAGCAGCGGACCGCCGAGCACGGTCGAGACCGCGGCGACGCTCTGCTCGTGCGGATGACCCAGCATCTCCTTGTCGCCGACGCCGAGCAGCACGATGCCACCGACGATGAGCAGGTGCACCCACGAGTAGGCGGTCCGCGCCAGGCGGCCCGACGCCTCGGCCGCCTCGATCGCCTCCGACCCGATCCGCTCGCCGTGGTCGAAGTAGATCCACCAGCACGCGGCGGCCGCGACGAAGGCCGTCGCCACGGCGACGATGCGCTCGGGCGACGACTCCTCGGCGACGAACGCGAACCCGGTCACGAGCAGGCCCTCGCCGAGCGCGATGAGCACGAAGAGCGCAGTGCGCTCGGCGATGTGCGGGCCGGAGACGTCCCACCGGCCGATCTCCATGCGGCCCCGGCCGGGAACGGGGTAGCCGAGGATGCTGCCGGTCAGCTCGAGCCCGAGGGCGGCCGCCCAGAACGGCAGCTGCGCCGGGAGCGGGAGCAGGGCCCCGACGACCCAGAGCACCGACGCCGCCAGCGCCCACACGAGCACGTTGCCGAACTCGCGCGAGACCTGCCGCTCGTGGCGCGCGGTCGCCCACACCATGAACACCGCCCGACCGAGCTTCAGCACGATGTACGCGAGCGCGAACGTCCACGCCCGGTCGCCGAAGGCCTCCGCGATGGCCGCGCTCATGACGAACGCGACCGATGCGAGCACGATGACCGCGACCCGCACCGGCACCCGGACCGGATCGAGCCAGTTCGTCACCCACGTCGTCGACACCCACGCCCACCAGAGCGCGCACACCATGATCGTGCCCTCGAGTGCGCCGAGCGGCGTCTGGTGCTCGTAGAGGTACGCCCCGAGCTGCGTCAGCCCGAACACGAAGACGAGGTCGAAGAAGAGCTCCACGTAGGTGACGCGATCCGCCCGCTCGGAATCCGAGGGACGCAGCACGTCCGCGCGCAGTCCGATGGCCATGCGGTCATCCTGCACCCTGCCGGGTGGGAACGAGCGGATGCCGCGGGCTCGACGTTCGCACGAGGCGGGGATCCGGGTTAGCCTGACGTGACTGCGGCGCGGCGGGTCGCCCGACCGCTCGCGTGACGTTCCCTTCGACGTGGATGAGGTACTCGCATGGCGGCTTCGGCTCGGTCCTTCGGTGTCGCGGCGGCGCTCCTGGTCGCACTCGGCCTGACCGGGTGCACCGCAGGCGGCGACGACCCCGAGTCGACCGGTCCCGTGGTCCAGCTCGGCGCTCCCGGCGAGGAGAACCGCACGCTCTCGCCCGACGAGGCCGCCGCGATCGAGCAGCCGGAGCACACCGACGCCGACATCGCCTTCATGCAGATGATGATCCTGCACCACGATCAGGCCGTGACGATGACGGAGTGGGTCGACGGGCGCACGACCGACCGCGATCTCCGGCTCATGGCCGAGCGCATGCGCGTCAGCCAGTCGGACGAGATCGAGTTCATGTCGGACTGGCTGCGCGACCGCGGCACTCCGCTGCGTGGCGACCACGCGAGTCACGGCGCCGAGATGATGCCCGGGATGCTCACCGACGAGCAGCTCGAGGAACTCGAGGCGGCCACCGGCGAGGACTTCGAGCGCCTCTTCCTCGAGTACATGATCCAGCACCACAGCGGCGCCCTCCAGATGGTCGCCGACCTCCGTGCAGCCGGCGGCGGCATGGAGGTCATGGTCAGCCGATTCGCCAACGACGTCGAGGGCGACCAGGGCATCGAGATCGCGCGGATGCAGCAGATGCTCGCCGAGCTGGGCTCGTAGCGCGCGGCATCGACGACGCCCGACCACCCCGCGCCACCGCGGACATGGCGATGCCCGGCGGTCCTCGGATCGCCGGGCATCGTCAGGTCATGCCGGGGAGGCCGCGGGGCCTCCCCGGCCTGCGGTTCAGCTGAAGGTCGCCTTCAGGTCGAGGATCGCCTGCACGACCGCCGAGTCGGACGGAGCGCCCGACTTCTTGATGGCGTTGTCGAGCTGCGCGATCACCGCGCGGCTGCTCGATCCGCCGGCCTCGAGCGCCGCCGCCTCGGCCAGGTGCTTGCGCACCTGCGCGAGCTGCTTGGCGCTGAGGTCGCCCGACCGCTCGGCCTGGTCGACGTACGACCCCGCCACGGCGAAGCTCGGCGCGTGCACGAGCATCGACTGCGTCTGGGCGTTGAACACGTCGAGCTGGATCTCTCCGGCCGCCGCGATCTCGTTCGCCGACATCCAGTCGCTCGCGGTCAGCGCGAGGCTGTCGAAGCCGCGGGCGATCTCGCTGCCCAGCACGTTGCCGTTGTACCAGTAGGTCGACCAGTACCCGCCGAGGACGAGCGCGCTCGGGTCGATCGGGCCGCGGTCGAGGTACGCGATCTCGACCGGGTTCGCCGTGTCGGTGAAGTCGATGATCGACACACCGCCCTGGTACCAGGCCTGCACCATGATGTCGCGTCCCGGGACGGGGATGATCGAGCCGTTGTGCGCGACGCAGTTCTCGGCCGTGGTCTGCGCGGCCGGGAGCTTGTAGTAGCTCGCGAACTCCAGCTTGCCGTCGACGATGTCGAACAGCGCGTCGGCACCCCACGACGGTTCGTGCGAATCGAGGCAGCGGGCACCGGTGCCGCCGCCCCACTCGTCCGTGAACACGACCTTCGTGCCGTCGTTGCTGAACGTCGCCGAGTGCCAGTACGAGAAGTTCGGGTCGGCGACCGCGTCGATGCGCACCGGGTTCACCGGGTCGCTGATGTCGACGAGGATGCCGTTGCCCTGGCAGGCTCCGGCGAGGAGCCCGATCTCGGGGAACGCGGTGACGTCGTGGCAGGTGTTCGTGTTCGGCGTGGGCGAGTACACCGATCCGCTCGGGTGCTGCGCCGAACCGGGCAGCGTGTTCTGCAGGCCGTTGTACGCACCGGTCTCGACATCGGTGAAGATGCGCGGCTGGCTGACGATCGCCGCCGTCTCGGGCGCCGCGAGCGGCACCTTGATGACGTCGATGCGCCACTGCGTCGGGTTGCCCGCCGTCACGGGCTCCGTCGTCAGCGCCGCGTTCTCACAGCCCGCGAGCTCGAGGGGCGAGCGGACGCTCGAGGTGCCCGAGTTGTAGATGTACACGTTCTCCGCGTCATCCGGGTCGGTCACGATGGTGTGCGTGTGCGACCCGCGACACGTCTGCACGCCCGGCAGCTGCACCGGGTTCGAGAGGTCGCTGATGTCGAAGATGCGAACCCCGCGGAAGCGCTCGAGGTTCACGCTGCCGGGAGCGCCCTGCGTACCGCAGTCGATGCGACCGTTCGTCGCCTCGACCGACATGAACATCAGGTCGCCGTGGATCGAGACGTCGCCCTGGCCACCGGGGCACACGAACGCCGTCTCGAGGACCGGCGCGGCCGGATCCGAGATGTCGAAGACCTGGAAGCCCGCGAAGCTGCCGACGACGGCCTTGTCGCCCGTGAACGCGAGGTCGGAGTTGATCACGAAACCGTCGGGGATGGGCAGGCTCTCGAGCAGCTCGACGCCGCTCGCGGCGATCTCGGCGTCGTACAGGCCGCCGCCGAGCCCTTCGCGGGGGTCGTCACCGGCGGCTGCGGCGGTGGCCGTCATCAGCGACGCCCCCAGCAGCAGTGCTCCGGATGCCGCGATCGCGCGTCTGCGCCACCGCACTGGTCTGGGATCGGATCTCATCATCGGGACCTCTCTCTTCGCATCACGTACGTGTTCCACGGTCGATCGACGCCCTCCGACGAGCGAGCCGCACGACTTCGGGCGGCTCGCCGGCCCGGACGGGCCGATCTCTGCGTCTCACGCTACCGATGCGAATGCATTTGCAACAGGATGCGTTTTCCACGGGACGGTGCGAGTGCGCCCGTGACGGGCGTCGGGGGCGCGGCGTAGGCTCGCGACATCCGGAAATCGAAGGGCGACCCGACATGTGCGGACGATTCGTGGTCTCGCAGCAGGCAGACGACCTCACCGCGGTCTTCGACGCCGAGAACGACTTCGCCGACTGGCGGCCGTCCTACAGCCTCGCGCCGACCGACACGGTGCCGATCGTCCGGGAGCGGGCCCGCTCCGACACGGGCGAGTTCGTGCGCCGCCTCGAGCCCGCTCGCTGGGACTTCCACCCCGCGTTCATGAAGGAGTCGAAGCGGCCCCAGTTCAACAGCCGCATCGAGAGCGTGGCGACGAACGGGTTGTGGAAGGGCGCGTTCGCCTCGGGCCGGTGCGTCGTGCCGATGCGCGGGTACTTCGAGTGGACCGGCGAGCCGGGGCGGAAGCGTGCGCATTACCTGCACGGCCAGGACGACCTGCTCGCCGCCGCCGGCATCTCCACCGCTCGCAAGCTCGACGACGGCACGTGGGAGGTGTCCGCCTCGATCATCACGCGCGAGGCGCGCGACGCCTCCGGCGAGGTCCACGACCGGATGCCCGTGTACCTGCCCCTCGACGCGATCGACCACTACCTCGATCCCGAGAAGCTCTCCCCCGCCGACGCCTCGGCGATGGTCGACTTCCTCATCGCGCAGTCCGATCGCGTCGCGCCGACGATCTCCGAGTACGAGGTCGACCCTCGCGTGAACAACCACCGCCGCATCGACCCGCACGACCCGACGCTGATCGAACCGCTCGGCGACGACCCGACGCTCGTGTGAATCCCGCTGCCCGCTCCCGTATGAGAGAGGACCGACCATGACCGACTGGACCGACGACCAACTCGACCGCGTGGGCGACGCCGACCAGCTCGAGATCGCCTCGGTGCGCGACGACGGATCGCTGCGCCCGTTCACGACCGTCTGGGTCGTCCGGATCGGCGACGAGCTGTTCGTTCGCTCCGCCTACGGACCAGAGAACGGGTGGTACCGGCGCGCGAAGGCGACCGGCGTCGGCCGGATCAAGTCGGGCGGCGTCATCCGCGATGTCGCCTTCGTCGCCGTGCCGGCGGATGACACGGCACTGCACGAGGCGCTCGACGCCGAGTACCGGCGCAAGTACGGACCGAACCATGCGGCGCACGTGATGGCGACCGTGCTCGGCGACGAGGTCCGCGGCGTGACGCTGCGGCTCGACGCCCACGACTGAACTACGCCGGTCCGCCGCCGCGCCGCCCCTCGTCGAGGGTCGTCGAAAGCGACCGGAACTCGTCGGGCGTGATCTCGCCGCGAGCGAGCCGCTCCTCGAGGATCTCCTTCGCCCGGTCGGGCCGTGCGACCCCACCGGGGCCCGGTCCGAACGCGGTGCCGGTCCCGCCGTGCCCCGACGCCGACCGAACCAGCAGCACGACGAGCACCACGATGCCGCCGATGACGAGCGCGCCGAACAGCAGTCCGGGAAGCCACATCCACCATCCGCCGAAGCCGTAGTCCCACATCATCGGCGTCACCTCCTCCGTTCGTGCGCGCCGGGGTCCGCACCGGATCCACCCATCCAGCCAACCCGATCGCGTCGGGCGCCACCGGGTCGTTGGGCCCGGCACGACGCGCGCGCTCCGCGGCATCCGTCGTAGCCTGAGCGCCATGCGCTTCGGCACGCTCGACTTCCTTCCCGCCCTCGAGGCTCCCGAACTGCTCGCCGCTCCGACGGTGGCGGCGCTGAGGGCGACGGATGCCGCTGACGGCGGCGTGCTCGTCGCCGCCATCGATCCCGACCTGGCCGACACCGCCACGTTCTGCGAGCACTACGAGATCTCGATGGCCGACGGTGCGAACTGCGTCGTCGTGCAGGCCCGTCGCGGCGAGCGCACGTGGTACGCCGCCTGCCTCGTCCGCGGATCGGATCGAGCCGACCTCAACGGCGTCGTCCGTCGCCATCTCGGTGCGCGGAAGCTCTCGTTCGCCTCGATGGACGACGCGGTCCGCCTGACGGGGATGGAGTACGGCGGCATCACGCCCGTCGGTCTTCCCGCCGACTGGACGATCCTCGTCGACGAGGCCGTCGCATCCCACGGGCGTCTCATCGTCGGCAGCGGCATCCGCGGCTCGAAGCTGCTCGTGACGGGTTCGTTCCTCGCCGCGCTTCCGGGCGCGGACGTGCTCCCGCTCGCACAGGCGTAGCGGGCGACGGCTCAGAACACGTCGGGCAGGGTCGACCGGTCGAAGCTGAACACGCCCGCGAGGTCGATGCCGCGTACGGTGCCCTCGGCGTAGTACGCGATGCCCCATTCGTCGATGAACGAGCCGTCGGCGAAGGTGCACGCCGCGACGACCGGGTCGTCGGGATCGTCGGGCGCGGTCAGGCCCCCGCCGTCGACGCTCGGGCCGTAGCTCGTCGTGCCGCCGAGCGACGCGCAGAGCGCCGACGCCGGGTTCCCGGGCGGATCGTCGGGGATCTCGGTCCGCGACAGGTAGGCGAGGGCGGCGAGCGTCGGCTCGTCGGAGGTGATCGTGACGAGGTCGACGTAGATCCGCGAATCGGCGTCGTCGTCGAGGGTCTGGAACCGGCACACCGCCACGGGGTCGCCGAGCGGAACCCAATCCTCCTCGTCGAGGTTGGTGCGCCACGCAGGCTGCCGCTGCTGCACCTCGCCGCCCTTCTGCTCGCAGTACGCGGCCGCGTCGGCCATGTCGGCGGCGGATGTCGCGGGGTCGCTCGCCGTCGGCGGCGCCGCGGGTTCCGAGCATCCGGCGAGCCCGACCGCGGCGAGGAGCACGGCTCCGATCGTCCAGCAGTTCCGTGTGCGCACGCGCGGTCCAATCTCGATCGCGATCATTCGTCCGCCCAGAGTATGGGACGGCGAACGGGTGGACGAGACCTTGACGGGAAACGGAGCGGATGACGGGGTTCGAACCCGCGACCTTCACCTTGGCAAGGTGACGCGCTACCAACTGCGCTACATCCGCGTGGGGCGGCTCAGCCGCTCCGTGCGCCGGGCTTCGGGCCGGCTGGATGAGCCTACCGGACCGGCGACCACTCCGATGACCGCCGGGTCCTACTCCGCGGCGGTCGCGGATGACAGGATCGGAGGTGACACGCGGTCGACCGACCCGTGCACAGGGGGAACGACGTCGGTCCGGCCGGACTCGATCCGGGGCCCGACGGCGGTGGGGAGTGATGATGTCGACGTCTGACGTACCGAGCGAGCCCGACCGGCGCCGCCTTCCGATCGGGCGGTCGCGCACCGTGGCAGACACCCCGGTCGATGCGCGCGACGCGGTGAAGCCGACTCCTGCCGAACCGCTCCGACCGCCGACCGGCGCGCCGAACGTCCTGATCATCCTCATCGACGACATGGGCTTCGGCGCGAGCAGCGCGTTCGGCGGTCCGTGCGCGATGCCGGTCGCCGAGCGCGTCGGCGCCGAAGGCACGAGGTTCACGCGCTTCCATACGACGGCGCTGTGTTCGCCGACGCGGCAGGCCCTGCTCACCGGCCGGAACCACCACACCGCCGAGATGGGCGCCCTCGCCGAGGTGGCGACCTCCTTCCCCGGGTACACGGGGGTGAGGCCGGACGACTGCGCCACGCTCGCCCAGGTGCTGCGGATGAACGGCTACTCGACGGGCATGTTCGGCAAGCATCACCAGACCCCGCCGTGGGAGACCAGCCCGTCAGGGCCCTTCGACCGCTGGCCGACCGGTGAGGGGTTCGAGAAGTTCTACGGGTTCATCGGCGGCGACACGCACCAGTGGGTCCCGGCGCTCGTCGACGGCACGAAGCCCATCGAGCCGCCGCGCACGCCCGAGGAGGGGTACCACCTCTCGGAGGACCTCGTCGACCAGGCGATCGCGTGGCTCGGCGGGCTGAACGCCCTGACGCCCGACAAGCCGTGGTTCACCTACCTGTCGTTCGGCGCGACGCATGCGCCCCATCACGTGCCGCAGCGCTACCTCGACGCCGTCCGCGGCCGGTTCGACCACGGGTACGATCGCGAGCGCGAGCTCACCTTCGAACGGCAGCGCGAGCTCGGCGTCATCCCGCCCGACGCCGAGCTGACCGCGCCCAACGGGAGGATCCCGGCCTGGGACGATCTCGACGACGACGACCGGCTCGTCGGCACGCGACTGTTCGAGGCGTACGCGGCGATGGCGACGCACACCGACGAGCAGGTGGGTCGGTTGCTCGATGCCCTCGAGGAGCAGGGCGTGCTCGACGACACGCTGGTCTTCTACATCCTCGGCGACAACGGCGCATCGGCCGAGGCCGGTCCGTACGGCACGTTCAACGAAATGGCGTACCAGAACAACGTGCTCATGACGACGGCCGACATCAAGCCGAGGCTCGACGACATCGGCGGCCCGAAGGCGTTCAACCACATGCCGTCGGGTTGGGCGCACGCGATGAACACCCCGTACCAGTGGAGCAAGATCGTCGCGTCGCACTGGGGCGGCACCCGCACCGGCATGATCGTCCGCTACCCGGCACGCGTCCCGGCGGGCGAGCGGCGCGCCCAGTTCACGCACGTCATCGACATCGTGCCCACGATCCTCGAGTACGCGGGCCTTCCTGAACCGGAACAGGTCGACGGCATCGCGCAGAAGCCGCTCGAGGGCGTGAGCTTCGCCTACGCGATCGACGATGCGGATGCCGCTGAACGCCACAGCACCCAGTACTTCGAGATCGGCGGCAACCGCGGGATCTACCACGACGGCTGGACCGCGGTCACACAGCATTGGCTGCCGTGGCCGGATCCGAACGACGTCGTCCCGGCGCTGGCGGATGACACGTGGGAGCTCTACGGCCCGGACGACTGGACCCAGGCGCACGACCTCGCGGCGGAGCATCCCGAGAAGCTCGCCGAACTGCAGCAGCGGTTCCTGATCGAGGGTGCGAAGTACAACGTCCTGCCCATCGACGACCGGCAACGCGAGCGGTTCGACCCGGTCGTGGCCGGCCGGCCCGACCTGATGCGCGGCCGCACCCGCCTCACCCTCCGGCCCGGCATGTCGCGACTGAACGAGAACACGGTGCTCAACGTCAAGAACCGCTCGTTCACCGTCACCGCGGTCGTGACGTTGCCGACGGATGGCCCCGCGCAGGGCGCGCTCATCGCCCAGGGCGGAAGCTTCGGCGGGTGGGCGCTGTACCTCCGCGACGGACACCTCTGCTACGCGCATAATTTCGTCGGGATGCACACCTCGACGGTGCGGAGCGACGCACCGGTCGGGGCAGGCGACCACGTGCTCGAGCTGCGATTCTCGTACGACGGCGGCGGAGCGGGCAGGGGCGGCGATGTCGGCCTCTTCGCCGACGGCGCGCGCATCGGCGAGGGCCGCGTCGACCGGACCGTGCCCGGCCTGTTCTCGTTCGATGAGGGCCTGGACATCGGCTGCGACAGCCTCGACCCCGTCGTCGAGGACTATGCGACGCCGAAGGGTGCGTTCACCGGCACGATCGCCACCGTCACGATCGACATCGCCCCCGACGCGGAGCACGACCCCGATCTGGTGCTTCGCGCCCGATATCGGAAGCAGTAGGACATCACGACGCCGTCGGCGACGCCGTCGGCGGGCCGTCGCCTTCGCCCGCCGCGCGCTCGAACGCGCGCTCCCACTCCTGCAGTTCCTTGCGCCCGCCGATGAGGCCGTCGAGCGACACCTGGAAGTGCAGCCCGCGACGGGCGTTCACCTGCCGGATGTTCTGCACGAGTTCGCCCGACACCTCGACGACCGCGTCGCGCACCTCTCGCACGCGCACGTCGGGATCGTCCCAGAGGTGCGGGTGGGTGAGGATGTCGAGCAGGTAGTCGCGATCGAGGGCCGCGGTGAGCTTGCGGAGCGTGTCGTCGTACTCGATCGCGGCGAGGCCGCGCTGTCCGTCCGCCTGCCCGCCGCCCGCACGGTCGAGCCGGACGAACAGCTCCTCGACGTTCTGGGCGATGCCCATCATGTCGTTCGCGGTCTGCGCGGCGACGGCGTTGCCGCGCGCCCCGACCTGGGCGTACTCGGCGGCGAGCGCCCGCAGGATCGCCACGTTCCGGCGGATCGGCTCGGGGATCTTCGCGTCGACGCCACCGCGTCCACGGCGCCGTCGCGTCCGGACCACCCCGAACACCGCGCCGGCCGCGGCGACGAGCACCGCCGCGCCGATCACGAGCCCGAGGACCGGGCCGATCCCGGCCCCGCCGTCGCCGCCGACGACGAGCGGCGGCGGCTGGTCTGCGGCCTGCACGCCCTGCACCGTCTCGGTGAGCGCGGCATCGATGCCGTCGGCGTCGGCCTCCGCCTCGTTCGCGATCTGCATCGCCTCGCCCGCCTCGAGCACGCGCGACCCGGCGGACAGGTCGTCGCCGACCGCGACGATGATCGTGTCGTAGCCGGTGGTCTCGGCGAGCTGGGTGACGATCTCCGGTCCGGATGCCTCGAGCGCGGCGTTGTCCGAGAACACGGCGACGCCGATCGAGTCGTCGCCGACCTGCGCCAGCAGTGCGCCCTGCAGGGCGGAGGCGCCGTCCACCTCGGACGAGACGTAGACGGGTGAGGTCTGCAGCGCGTCGGATGCGTCGTCGACGTATCCGTCCGCCGCGGCGAGGAACAGGTCAGCCATCCGCCGCCCCTAGAAGTTGTTGATGACCGAGGCGAACACGAGGTCGATCTTCGCGGCATCCGACGCGTCGAACCACTGGCCGCCGGTGGCCTCGGCGATCCGCTGCAGCGAGCCCGTGTCGGCGCCCTCGCCGTAGGCGATGGGGAAGATCCGCACGGGCGCCGCATCGCCGCCCTCACGCGAGGCACCGCCGATCTTCGCGATGAGCGAGTCGATCGAGATCGACGAATCGGTGTCCTGCCCGTCGGAGAGCACGACGATGGCATTGATGCGACCGGGTTCCGCGCGTTCGACCATCTCGTCGTACGCGACGGCGATCGCGTCGTAGAGCGGCGTGCCCTCGCGGTTCGCGTACCGCAGATCGTCGATCGACGCACTCAGCGTCTCGCGATCGGACCCGAGCGCCGAGACATCCCGCAGCACGATGAGGTTCTCCCCCGCCGACGAGTCGACGCCGGTGGTGAACGCCCACATGCCGACCTCGTCGGTGCCGCGGAAGTGGCCGAGCGTCGCCTGGGCGCCCTCGATGGCGCCGTCGAGCTTCGAGCGGCCGTCGCCGATCGGGTCGTCCATCGAACCGGAGACGTCGATGAGCTCGAGCACCGACGACGGCTTGCGGATCTGCGTCCACTGGTCGAGCGCCGCCGAGACGACGTCGACGGCCGGTCGGGGCAGCGTGATCGCCGGGCCGGCGGGGTCGACGCCGTACTGCTCGGTGAAGAGGTCGCCGAGCGGCAGGGACTCGTCGAGCGGCCGGAACCCGTACTCGGGCAGGATCCGCTGCGCCGGCTCGGTGGCGAGGAAGTCCACGAACGCCGCGCCGGCGGTGCGCTGCACGTCGGTCACCCAGTCGGCGCCGAGCACGGTGATCGGGTTGTCCGACCACATCGACCCGCCCGACGGGTAGATCGCGACGAGCTTCTCCTTCGGCGGCGTCAGGGTCTCGCCCGGCTGCACCGTGTGGGAGTCGGGATTGCCCTGGTTGTAGTTGAGCATCGAGGTCTCCTCGAGCGCCACGGCCGAGACGTAGCCGGAACCCCCGGCACCGTTCTGCGTCTCGTCGTACAGCGTCGTGAGCACCTTGCCCGTCGTGTCGCCGTAGTGGATCACGCACTCCTCGAACACCCGCGAGAACTCCTCGGCGCCCGCGACATCCGCTGCCGTGAGGTCGGCCGTCTTGCCGGATGCCTCGTACGACTGCATCAGGATCGCCGACAGGCCAGTGGTCGACGTGTTCGGGTTGGTCTTGGAGATCTTGAACGAGCCCCAGATCGGCTTGCCCGCACTGCTCCACCCGTCGGGGTCGGCGCACAGCGCCTCGAAGTCGGAGATGCCGATCTCGGCGTCGGGCCAGCCGAGCGCCTTCGCCATCGTCTCGGGCATCGCGAAGATGATCGGCGTGTGGGTGAACGACACCGGTTCACCCACGAGCGACGCGGATGCCGCGGCCGCGACCCGCTCGGTCCACACCGTCGAGGCGGGCGACCAGAGGGTCGGCCAGCGACGCGCGTCCTCGTCGGGCCAATCTCCGCCCGCGGTGAGGAACCGCGTCGCGTCGCCCGACGACACGTTGACCGGCCGAACGGTCGCGCACTCGTCGAGGCCCGCATGCTCCGGCGACTCCTTGAAGGCGGCGGCCAGCGCGTCGAGCATGTTGACCTTCTCCGACGAGGTCGCGACGACGACGCTCGTGCAGCCGTCGTCGGCGAAGTCGCCGCCGTCGATCGGCCCGGAGTCGACGTCGTCCTGGCCGAACGTGCACGCGCTCAGGGCGAGCGCCGTCGCAGCGACGACCGCCACCGCCAACCCGCCGCGAACCCCCCGGCGAGACGTCGACGTGATCGCGGGTCGAGCGGCCGTGCGCCGCGGAACGGGTGCCATGTGAACAGGGTAGGTCCCGCGAATATCGTTCGCATTACGGTCCGGGCACTCGTGTCCCCGACGACCTCAGAGGAGCTCCCGCCGCACGACTCCGGCGCTCCAGCGGCCGAGCAGCGCGCCCGCAACCGTGTCCGAGATGTGGTGCTGCCCGCGGTGGATGCGCGAGAACGCGATGGCGGCCGGAATCGCGTACCGCAGCACCGGTCCCAGCGTCCGCGCGCCGCGCGCGTCGTACCGGTCGAGCAGGTCGGCGAGCGTGGTGTGCAGTGCCACGGATGCCGCGGTGTGCCCCGACGGGAACGACGACGTCGCGTGCGGCGGCTCGGGCCGCCACACGCCCTGCGGTCGCGGTCGTCCCACCAGGGCGGCGGATGCCACGAAGCAGGCGGTCTCGAGCGCGAGCGCGGCGGCGGGGGCGATCGCGGAACGCCGGTCGCGCGTGAGCACCCAGGTGACGCCGCACCAGAGCGCTCCGTTGGCGATCGTCTGCGGCACTCCCGAGTACCACGAGAGCGGGGCGGTGATGCGATCGAGCGGCTCGCGCGGCTCGGCCCGGTCGACCGAGTCGTCCTCCACGGCACCGCCGTCGACGGGCGGATGGCCGCTCGCCCCCTGGAGCGCGCGCACCGCGCCATCCTCGCGCGGGTCGTCGCCGCCGACGAGTCGCACCGCCCGGCCGGCCGCGGCGAGCACCGCGATCGCGCCAAGCCCCGGAAGGACGAACGAGCGGAGGACCCGGCGCATGCCCCGCAGCCTAGCCGCCGGGCAGCCCCGTAGGCTCGTTGACCATGGCCCTCGGTGCGACGATCCACACGTTCGATGTGCAACTCGCGGACGTCGACCGCGGCCGCTACGAGAGCCTGACGCTCCGCATGGCTCGCCACCCGTCCGAGACGGACGCGTTCATGGTCACGCGCCTGCTCGCCTACTGCCTCGAGTACGAGGAGGGCATCGCCTTCAGCGAGGGCATCGCCGCCACCGACGAACCCGCGGTGCTCGTGCGCGACGACACCGGGCGCATGGTTGCGTGGATCGAGATCGGCGCCCCGGACGCCGAACGCCTGCACCGCGGCGCCAAGCTCGCCGACCGTGCCGCCGTCTACACCCACCGCGACCCGGCGAAGGTCGCCGCAGCCTGGGCGGGCAAGCGGATCCACCGCGCCGAGGACATCCCGCTGGTCAGCTTCGACCCGGGATTCGTCGACGACGTCGCGGGCATGCTCGAGCGCCGCAACGCGATGACGCTTTCGATCACGGAGCGCCACGCGTACGTCGAGCTCAACGGCTCGAGCTTCGACACCGCCATCCACGAGCAGCGCGCGGGCTGACGAGAGAACGGCCCGAACCCACTGGGATTCGAGCCGTTCTGAGATGGTGCGCAAGGGGGGAGTTGAACCCCCACGCCCTTTCGGGCACACGGACCTGAACCGTGCGCGTCTGCCTATTCCGCCACTTGCGCATACCGCTTCGCACGGGGTGCGAACCAGCCAACCGAGACTAACACAGGAGATCGACGCCCCCGAATCGAGCAGATGGCGCGGCCCGCCCCTCACGAAGACCGTGAACGCGGCGTCGGTCGCACGACGAGCACCCTTGGCATCCGCTCGGAACCACCGTCGCATCTCGCGCCGTCGCCGACGACGGGCATACCCTTGCACCACGGCACCGGCGCCCGACCGACACCCCTGATTGAAAGGATCGCCCGTGACCCACCCTCGCGACGCGCACGCACCCGTCGATCCGCACGACGTCGACCTCGGCGGCATCCGCGGCTGGTTGTTCGACCTCGACGGGGTGCTGACGCCGACCGCGGTCGTCCACATGCACGCGTGGGCACGGCTGTTCACGCCGTTCCTCGAGGCGCAGGGTGCCGAGCCGTATCGCGACGCCGACTACTTCGCCCACATCGACGGCAAGCCGCGCTACGACGGGGTCCGGTCGCTGCTCGAGAGCCGCGGCATCCGCCTACCCGAGGGCGATGTCTCCGACTCGCCGACGGAGGAGACCGTCCATGGTCTCGGCAACCGCAAGAACGAGGCGTTCAACGCGACCCTCGCCGAGGAGGGCGTCGAACCGTACCCCGCGAGCGTCGCGCTGCTCGACGCGATCGAGCGCGCGGGCGGGGATGTCGCGGTCGTGTCGAGCTCGAAGAACGCACCCGCAGTGCTCGAGGCGGCCGGCCTCGCCGAGCGATTCGAAGTCGTCGTCGACGGGGCCGTCGCCGCACGCGAGGGCATCGTCGGCAAGCCGGCGCCCGACATGTTCGAGCGCGCCGCCGAGCTGCTGGGCCTCGCCCCCGAGGAGTGCGCCGTCATCGAAGACGCCGAGTCGGGCGTGAAGGCCGGCGCGAGCGGCCCGTTCGCGCTCGTGGTCGGCGTCGACCGAGGCGTGGGCCGCGAGGCGCTCACCGAGCTCGGGGCCGACGTCATCGTCGACGAGCTCGACGAGCTGATCCCGGCGCTCGAGCGCGCGGGCGACACCTCCGCCATCCTGAACGACGCGGCCGACCCGCAGACCCCCGCCCCCGGCGCTCCCGCCGCAGCAGAAGAGGAGGACCGCGCATGAGGTTCGCCGACACCGATCCGCTGAACCGCACGATCTTCCCCATCGACGAGTGGGCGCTCGTCGAGACCGAGTTCGGCGCCGACGACATGGGGCGCACCGAGACGCTGTTCGCCGTCGGCAACGGCTACCTCGGGCTGCGCGGCAACGTCGAGGAGGGCCGCGACGGACACGTGCACGGCACGTTCATCAACGGGTTCCACGAGACCTGGCCGATCCGCCACGCCGAGGAGGCGTTCGGGTTCGCACGCGTCGGCCAGACGATCGTGAACGCACCGGATGCCAAGGTCATCCGCCTCTACGTCGACGACGAGCCCCTCGTCATCACGGAGGCCGAGATCATGGGCTACGAGCGCCGACTCGACTTCCGGTTCGGCGTGGTGAGCCGTCGCATCGAGTGGCGCACGCCGTCGGGCAAGCGCGTGCTCATCACGAGCCGTCGCATGGCGAGCTTCACCGACCGGCACCTGGGCGTCATCGACTACGAGGTCGAGATGCTCGATGCGGATGCCGCGGTCACGATCTCGAGCCAGATGCTGAACCGGCAGGACGGGCGCGACGAGTACCGGAGCGGCGTCACCGAGGCCCCGGGCGCCTTCGACCCGCGCAAGGCCGAGACCTTCACCGAGCGCGTGCTCCAGCCGCGCGTGCAGAAGAAGTCGGAGGACGGCCGGTACGTGCTCGGGTACCAGACCACGAACTCCAAGATGGCGATCGCGGTCGGCGCGCAGCACTCGATCACGACCGACAACGAGTTCAGCGAGAGCGGCTCGATCGGCGACGACCTCGCCAAGCACATCTACCGCATCCGCGCCCGGCAGGGCGTGCCCATCCGCATCACCAAGCTCATCAGCTACCACACGGCCAGGAAGGTGCCGGCGCGCGAGCTCGTCGACCGCTGCGAGCGCACCCTCGACCGCGGCGGCGAGGTCGGCGTCGCCGAGCTGTTCGCCCAGCAGCGCTCGTGGCTCGAGGACTTCTGGGCCCGCTCCGACGTCGAGATCGCCGGCCAGCCCGAGCTGCAGCAGGCCACCAGGTGGAACCTGTTCCAACTCGTCCAGGCGACGGCGCGCACCGACGGGGGCGGCGTCGCCGCGAAGGGCGTCTCGGGCTCCGGGTACGGCGGGCACTACTTCTGGGACTCCGAGATCTACGTCATGCCGTTCCTCAGCTACACGGCGCCGATCGTGGCGCGGAACGTGCTGCGCTTCCGGCAGCGGATGCTGGAGCCCGCGCGCGCCCGGGCGCTCGAGATGAACCAGCACGGCGCCCTCTTCCCGTGGCGCACCATCAACGGGCAGGAGTCGAGCGCGTACTACGCGGCCGGGACGGCGCAGTACCACATCGATGCCGACATCGCCTATGCGCTCACGCAGTACGTGGCCGCCACCGGCGACGAGGACTTCCTCGCGCGCGGCGCGATCGACATCCTCGTCGAGACGGCGCGCATGTGGGAGGACCTCGGCTTCTGGCGCACGAACGCCGACGACGTCTTCCACATCCACGGCGTCACCGGCCCCGACGAGTACACGACCGTCGTGAACGACAACCTGTACACGAACGTGATGGCGCGCGCGA
This sequence comes from Agromyces sp. GXQ0307, assembly GCF_044769845.1. Lineage (NCBI taxonomy): Bacteria > Bacillati > Actinomycetota > Actinomycetes > Micrococcales > Microbacteriaceae > Agromyces > Agromyces sp. GXQ0307. The sequence continues at coordinate 336,033 of NZ_JBIZVY010000004.1, forward strand.
ACCTCGCGGCCGCGGCATCCGCCGTCGACGACCTGCAGGTGCTCGACCCGCACGCGCACAAGAAGCTCATCGAACGGCTCGGCGTGACGCCCGCCGAGGTGGCCGGATGGCGCCGCGCCGCCGCGCACATGCACATCCCGTTCGACGAGAAGCTCGGGGTGCACCCGCAGGACGCCGCGTTCCTCGAGAAGGAGCTGTGGGACCTCGAGCACACGCCCGACAACCGGCTCCCGCTGCTGCTGCACTACCACCCGCTCGTCATCTACCGCTTCCAGGTGCTGAAGCAGGCCGACGTCGTGCTCGCCCTGTACCTGCAGGGCGACCGGTTCACGACGGAGGAGAAGCTCGCCGACTTCGAGTACTACGACCCGCTCACGACAGGCGACTCGACGCTCTCGGCGGTGGTGCAGTCGATCATCGCGTCCGAGGTCGGCTACCACGAGCTCGCGCTGCGGTACTTCCGGTCGGCCCTGTTCGTCGACCTCGCCGACCTGCACCACAACGCCGCCGACGGCGTGCACGTCGCCTCCACCGGCGGCGTCTGGGCCGGCCTGGTGTCCGGTTTCGGCGGATTCCGCGACCACAACGGGCGGTTCACCTTCGATCCGCGGCTTCCCGACGGCTGGGAGCGACTGTCTTTCAAGCTGACGATCCGCGGAACGCGGGTCCGGGTCGACCTCACCGAGGACGCGATCCGGTTCCGGCTCGAGACCGGCGGGCCGGACGCCGAGCTGGCACTCGGGGTCCGCGGCAACGAGGTCGTCGTGACGGCCGACGCACCCGTCGTCGTCCCGCTCGACGGGCACGGCGCGCGTCGCGTCGGAGCGCCGACCATGCAGAACGTGCGGGGTGCCCGGCGCGCCGACGGCACGCTGCTCACGGCGTCGATCCCGACCCTGTCGATGGACCTCGACGAGGAGGAGCAGGCCGCGGTGTTCGATTGAGCGGAACCTCTCGGAACCGCATCGTTCCACCCGGAGCCCGGCGGGTTCGCACGGGCTGCGGTTAGCATGTGAGTCGAAAACGCACCGGACGGGAGACCTGTGGGCCTACTGGACAACTTCGAGAAGGGTCTCGAACGCGCCGTCAACGGCGCCTTCGCGAAGACCTTCCGCTCGGGGCTGCAGCCCGTGGAGATCACCGCCGCGCTCAAGCGCGAGATCGACACGAAGGCCGCCGTCGTCTCCCGGGATCGGGTGCTCGTCCCGAACCGCTTCATCGTGCGGATGTCGCCCGCCGACCACCAGCGCATGGAGTCCCTCGGCCCGGCACTCATCGACGAGCTCACCGACCTCGTGCAGAAGCACGCCGCCAGCCAGCGCTTCCAGTTCGCCGGGGGCATCTCCATCGTGCTGCACGCGGACCCGAGCCTCTCCGAGGGCATGGTGCAGGTGGAGTCGCAGAACGTGAAGGGCCGCGTCGCGTGGACGCCCGTGCTCGACGTCGACGGACGCCGCCATCCGATCCTCAAGGGACGCACGGTCATCGGTCGCGGCAGCGAGGCCGACCTGACACTCGACGACACCGGCGCGTCCCGCCGGCACGCCGAGGTCCAGTGGGACGGCCAGCGCGCCCGCGTGCGCGACCTCGGCTCCACGAACGGCACGCAGCTCGACGGGCAGCCCGTGAAGGAATCGGTGCTGGAGCCCGACTCGGTCATCACGATCGGTCGCTCGCGTATCGTGTTCCGGGTGCTCGCCCAGGCCGACCCCACCGACACCGCGGCCGCCCGCCGCGTCGACCCGGCCGCCGACCGCCGCGACGGCGGCGGATTCTGGGGGCCCGAGCGATGAGTGAACTCACGCTGCTCGTCCTGCAGCTCGGCTTCCTGCTGCTCCTGTGGGTGTTCGTGTTCGCCATCGTCTACGCGCTCCGAAGCGACCTGTTCGGCCAGCGCGTGCGCAAGCTGCAGCCGGATGCCGCGACCGCCGGTGCCGCGCCCGGCCCCGTCCCGGCGGCGAGCGCGACCGCCCCGACCGCCGCGGTCTCCAAGTCGGCGCCGGCACCCGCGGGCGGCGGCGGCGACGCCACCGTCGAGAACGCCTCGCGGCTCGTGATCACGTCGGGCGCGAAGTCCGGCGCGGAGTTCCCGCTCGGGCGGGACGAGATCACGATCGGCCGGTCGAGCGACTCGGCGATCATCATCCGCGACGACTACACCTCGACCCACCACGCCCGCCTCATGCTCTGGAACGGTCGCTGGATGATCCAGGACCTCGACTCCACGAACGGCACGTTCCTCAACGGCTCCCGAGTCACCGTGCCGACGCCCATCCCGCTCGGAGCCACCGTCAAGGTCGGAGCGACGACGTTCGAGCTGCGGCGGTAGGCCATGGCCAGCGTCAAGGCGAGCGCCGCGGTCTCGCACGTCGGTCGGGTCCGTGCGAGCAACCAGGACTCGGGCTATGCCGGCCGTCGGCTGTTCCTCGTCGCCGACGGCATGGGCGGCCACGCGGGCGGTGACGTCGCCAGCGCGATCGCGACGCGCCGCATCGCCGACGCCGACGCCGACTACGACTCGTCGGCCGACGCCGCGGCGGCGCTCGAGTCCGCCCTGCTCTCGGCGAACCGCAACCTCGAGGAGACCGTCGCCGAGCACTCGGAGCTCACCGGCATGGGCACGACGACGAGCGCGATGCTCGTGCAGCAGGACCGCGTCGTCATCGCGCACATCGGCGACTCCCGCGTCTACCTCTTCCGTTCGGGCGAGCTCAGCCAGGTCTCGACCGACCACACCTTCGTCCAACGTCTGGTCGATGCCGGTCGCATCACGGCCGAGGAGGCCATGGTCCACCCCCGGCGTTCGGTGCTCATGCGCGTGCTCGGCGATGTCGAGGCATCCCCCGAGATCGACACGATGGTGATCGACACCCACCCGGGCGACCGGTGGATGCTGTGCTCCGACGGACTCTCCGGCGTCGTGTCGTTCGACGACATCCACGAGATGCTCGCGGCGGACGTCGGAGCGAAGCAGGTCGCCGACCGACTCGTGAAGGCGTCGCTGGACGGCGGCGCCCCCGACAACGTCACCGTGGTGGTCGTCGACATCGGCGACCCGCCCGCGCCCGACACCCCGCCGCTCATCGTCGGCTCGGCCGCCGCGCCGCTGGCCTTCGGCACCGCCCCGGAGCCGGCACGCCGGCCCGGCATCCGCCTGACGCCCTTCCGCCCGCATCCCGTCCAGGAGACGCACTTCGAGCCCGACTCCGAGGAGTACTTCGACGAACTGATCGAAGAGGACGAGCGCAGGCGGCGCAGGCGGCGCATCATGTGGGGCGTCTGGATCGCGCTGTTCGTCGCGGCGATCGTCACGGTGGCCGCGCTCGGCTACCAGTGGACGCAGACGCGCTACTACGTGGGCGAGTACAACGGCCGCGTCGCGGTCTACCAGGGCATCCAGCAGGACCTGGGCCCGATCTCACTGCACCGCCTGCACTCCGAGACGACGGTCGACATCGCCGACCTGAAGGTCTACGACCAGCAGCGCGTCGAGCAGACGATCACGGCGGGAACGCTCGAGGAGGCCATGCGCATCGTGGACCGATTGGAGGAGTCCGTTGACTGATCGAGGCGCGGCTCGCGCACCCGAGCGCACGCCGGCGACGGCGAGCGTACGGCGGATCCGGATGCCGCAGAAGCTGCGGAACCTCGAGCTCGGCCTGCTCCTCGTCGCGTGCGTGATCAACGCCGGCGCCATCGTGCTCGTGCAGCTCGGCGCCCTCGGCCGCATCGACACGCAGCTCGTGCTGCTCGGCGCCGGGCTCTCGGCGCTGGTGTTCGGCCTGCACATCGCGATGCGCTTCGTCGCGCGCGACGCCGATCCGTTCCTCCTGCCGATCGCCACGGTCCTGAACGGGCTCGGCATCGCCATGATCTACCGCATCGACATCGCGTACGGCGATGCCGGATGGGACAGCGCGGCGGTCCGCCAGATCGTGTGGAGCGTGATCGCGATCGCCGCCGCGCTCGCGACGATCCTCCTGATCCGCAACCACCGGATGCTGTTCCGCTACACCTACCTCTCGGGTCTCATCGCGATCGTCCTGCTGCTGCTGCCGCTCGTGCCGGGCCTCGGTCAGACCAGGGGCGGCGCACGCGTCTGGATCGGCATCGGCGACCTCGTCACGTTCCAGCCCGGCGAGATCGCGAAGATCGCCCTCGCGGTGTTCTTCGCCGGCTACCTCGTCCGCAATCGCGACTCGCTCTCGATGGTGGGCCGCACGTTCCTCGGCATGCGGTTCCCGCGCGGGCGCGATCTCGGACCGCTCCTGGTCGTCTGGGCGCTGTCGATGGCGGTCATCGTCTTCCAGCGCGACCTCGGCACCGCACTGCTCTACTTCGGGCTCTTCCTCGTGATGCTCTACGTCGCGACGAGCCGGCTCTCGTGGGTCGTGCTCGGGCTCAGCCTGTTCTTCGCGGGCGCGATCATCGCCAGCCAGACGCTCGACTACGTCAACGGGCGGTTCCAGAACTGGCTGAACGCGTTCGACCCCGCCGTGTACGACGCGCAGGGCGGCTCGTTCCAGCTCGTGCAGGGCCTGTTCGGGCTCGCCAACGGCGGCCTCATCGGCACCGGGCTGGGCCAGGGTCGCCCCGACCTCACGCCCGTGCCGCAGTCCGACTACATCATCGCGAGCCTCGGCGAGGAGCTCGGGCTCGCCGGGCTCTTCGTGATCCTGGCCCTCTACGTCCTCTTCGTCGCCCGCGGCTTCCGCATCGGGTTCGCCGGACAGGACGACTTCGGCAAGCTGCTCGGCGTCGGCCTCTCCTTCGTCGTCGCCCTCCAGGTCTTCATCGTCGTGGGCGGCGTGACCCGCGTCATCCCCCTCACCGGCCTGACGACGCCGTTCCTCGCGGCCGGCGGCTCCTCGCTCGTCGCGAACTGGATCATCGTGGCCCTGCTGCTGAGGCTCTCCGACACGGTCCGCAACCACCCGAGGCTGGTGATCGACGGATGAACCGCGAACTCAAGCGGGTGACGATCGTCTCCCTCCTCATGTTCCTCACGCTCTTCGTGGCGTCGACGATCATCCAGTACGTGCAGGCCGACACCCTCGCCGCCGATCCGCGCAACGCACGGACGCTGTACCAGAGCTACTCGGTCGAGCGGGGCCCGATCCTCGTCGGCGGTGAGCCGATCGCGTTCTCCGAGCCGTCCGACGACGACTACAAGTTCCAGCGCATCTACGCGAACGGGCCGCTCTACGCGCCCGTCACCGGGTTCATCCCGGTCAACGGCGAGGCGACGGGGCTCGAGGGGTCGCTGAACGCCGAGCTCAGCGGCACCTCCGAATCGCAGTTCTTCGATTCGTTGAACCGGCTGATCTCCGGCCAGGACCCGATGGGCGCCTCCGTCGAGGTCACCATCGACCCGGTCGCCCAGCAGGCGGCGTGGGACGCCCTCGGCGACTACACGGGCGCGATCATCGTGACCCAGCCGAGCAGCGGCCGCATCATCGCGATGGTCACGAAGCCCACCTACGACCCGAACACCCTCGCCGTGCACAACGGCGAGGAGGTCGACGAGACCTATCGGAACCTCGTCGAGGACCCCGGCGACCCGCTCTTCAACCGGGCGACCGGCGGCGACATGAACCCGCCCGGATCGGTGTTCAAGCTCGTGATGACCGCGGCCGCGCTCGAGTCCGGCCAGTACACGCCCGACAGCACGTTCCCGAACCCCGCCGAGTTCACGCTGCCGCAGACGAGCTCGGTGGTCCGCAACTCCAGCGGCGGCACGTGCGGCGGCGGCTCCGAGGTGACGCTCGCAACCGCGCTGCGGCTCTCGTGCAACATCCCGTTCGCCGAACTCGCGCTCGAGCTCGGCGACGACGCGATCCGAGCGCAGGCCGAGAAGTTCGGCTTCAACTCGAACTTCACGATCCCGAACCCCACCGAGACGAGCACCTACCCGGAGAATCCGGACGAGCCGCAGACCGCGCTCAGCGGGTTCGGGCAGGGCGACGTGCGCGCGACCCCGATGCAGATGGCCATGGTCTCTGCCGCGATCGCGAACGGCGGCATCGTCATGAACCCCGACCTCGTCGAGTCGATCACGGCGCCCGACTTCCGCCCGATCGAGGAGTTCGAGGGGACGCAGTTCGGTCGTGCGATCAGCGAGTCGACGGCCCGGACGATGACCGAGATGATGGTCAACGGCGTCGAGAACGGTGCCGCGAGTAATGCAAGAATAGACGGCGTCAGCGTGGCCGGTAAGACGGGTACAGCGGAGAACGGCGAGGACGATCCCTACACCTTGTGGTTCACAGGTTTTGCCCCCGCCGACGACCCTCAGTATGCGATCACGGTGCTCGTGGAAGACGGCGGAGGGCTTGGTCAGGAGGGGTTCGGCAATCTGATTGCCGCGCCATTGGCGAAACAGGTACTAGAGGCGGTGCTGAACAAATGAGACCGAGTGCTGGGCTCACCTTCGGTGGACGGTACGAGCTGCAGTCCCGGATCGCCATCGGCGGCATGGGCGAGGTGTGGCAGGCCACCGACCTGGTCATCGGCCGTCAGGTCGCGCTGAAGATCCTCAAGGACGAATACCTCGGCGACCCGGGCTTCCTCGAGCGGTTCCGTGCCGAGGCGCGTCACGCCGCGCTCGTGAACCACGAGGGCATCGCCAACGTCTTCGACTACGGCGAGGAGGAGGGCAGCGCCTACCTCGTGATGGAGCTCGTCCCCGGCGAGGCGCTCTCGACGATCCTCGAGCGCGAGCACGTGCTCTCGACCGACAAGGTCCTCGACATCGTCGCGCAGACCGCTGCGGCGCTCCAGGCCGCGCACGCGGCCGGCCTCGTGCACCGCGACATCAAGCCGGGCAACCTCCTCATCACGCCCGACGGCCGCGTCAAGATCACGGACTTCGGCATCGCGCGCATCGCCGACCAGGTGCCGCTCACCGCGACCGGCCAGGTCATGGGCACCGTGCAGTACCTGTCCCCCGAGCAGGCGTCGGGCCACCCGGCGTCGCCGACGACCGACATCTACTCGCTCGGCATCGTGGCCTACGAGTGCCTCGCGGGCCGTCGGCCGTTCACGGGCGAGTCGCAGGTCGCGATCGCGATGGCCCAGATCAACGAGACCCCGCCCGACCTGCCCGTCACGGTCTCCGAGCCGGTGCGGAACCTCGTCTACTCGTGCATCGCGAAGAACCCCGCCGATCGGCCGCAGACGGCCGCGCACCTCGCACGCGCGGCGACGGCGCTGCGCCGCGGTGACGTGCAGGCGGCCGCCGCGGCCGTTCCCGCGGTGCTCGGCGCCGTGGCCGGTGCGACGGCGGCGACCATGCTCATGCCCCAGGCGGGTGCGGCCACGGCCGCGACGACCGTGCTGCCCGCGGGCGCACCGGTCCCGGACGGCGAAGAGGAGCAGCCGGTCGAGCGGAAGCGGAGTCCCTGGACGTGGCCGCTCATCGTGCTCATCATCCTGCTCGCCCTGGTCCTGATCGGCACGATCATCGCGCTCGCGCTGAACAGCGGGAACCAGCCCGCGGCGACCACCTCGAGCGGGCCGCCGACGACGAGCGCGCCGCCGACCTCGTCGAGCGCTCCCCCGCCTGAGACCACCACGGCGGCACCGACCACCGAGCAGGTCGACCGGGCCGCGTACATCGGCCGGAACGTCGACGAGGTGCGGGGTGAACTCGAGGGACTCGGCTTCGTCGTGAGCACGCAGGAGGGCGCGCCCGCCACGACTCCCGACCAGGCCAACACCGTCTCCGACGTGAACCCGAGCGGACCCGTCCCGATCGGCTCGACGATCACGGTGACCTACCTCGGCGCCCCCGAGACGCCGAGCGCTCCCGCGAACGCACCGACGGTGAACCCGACCGAGGTCGCCTCGGGCGGCATCGTCCAGGTGAGCTGGCCCGCGGCCAGCTGCCCGTCCGGTCAGCAGTTGAGCGGCTACGAGGTGGCCGTGACGAACGACGCGACCGCGCCGAGTCCCGTCGGCGCCGGAACGACGAGCGTCAACGTGCAGGCGGGAACGCAGGACTTCGAGGTGACGTACCGGTACTTCTGCGGTCAGCTCGACTCGCCGTTCTCACCGGCCGCCCCGGTCACGATCCAGCCCTAGCATCCCCGGAACGAGCCCTACACGAAACGGAGACACGGTGAACGATGAAGATCGCATGCTCGCGGCTCGGTACCGCGTGGGTGCGCTCATCGGGCGCGGTGGGATGTCCGACGTCCACGTCGGCACCGACACGAGGCTCGGGCGTCAGGTCGCGATCAAGCTGCTGAAGCCGCAGCTCGCGACCGATCCGGCGTTCCGGATGCGATTCCGGCAGGAGGCCCAGTCTGCCGCCCGGATGGCGCACCCCACGATCGTCCGCGTGTTCGACGCGGGCGAGGAGACCGTGCTCGACGCCTCGGGCCACGAGGTGCAGCTGCCGTTCATCGTCATGGAGTACGTCGAGGGGCGACTCCTCAAGGACATCATCCACGACGGTCCGCTCGACCCGCCGGCGGCTGCGCGGGTGATCGACGGTGTGCTGACCGCGCTCGAGTACTCGCACCGGGCCGGTGTGGTGCACCGCGACATCAAGCCGGGCAACATCATGATCACCACCGGTGGCCAGGTGAAGGTCATGGACTTCGGAATCGCCCGCGCCGTGTCCGACTCCGCGACGACCGTCGCCCAGACCACCGCGATCCTCGGCACCGCGTCGTACTTCTCGCCCGAGCAGGCCAAGGGCGAGACCGTCGACGCGCGAACCGACCTGTACAGCACGGGCGTCGTCCTCTTCGAGCTCCTCACGGGTCGTCCGCCCTTCCGCGGCGACACCCCGGTCGCGGTGGCCTACCAGCACGTCAGCGAACGACCGGTCAGGCCGAGCGTGATCAACCCGAAGGTCTCGCCCGCGCTCGACGCGGTCGTCCTGCACGCACTCGCGAAGGACCGGACCACGCGGTACCAGACCGCGGCGGAGTTCCGCGCCGACGTCGAGGCCGCGGCATCCGGCCGGGTGCCCGTACCGAAGAAGACGGACGAGACGTCGTTGTTCTTCGGAACGCCGACGGGTTCGCTCTCCACCTCCGAGCTGGCGCTCCGCCAGCTCACGGAGGACGACACGATGACCCGCACGCAGCGTCGCCCACCGGCGATCTGGATCTGGTCGGGCATCATCGCCGTCGTCGTCATCGTCGTCGCCGTCATGTACTGGGCGTTCAACCTGCAGCCGGCCGACACCTTACCCTCGAACGCGCGCGAGGTGCCGCAGCTGGCGGGCTCGACGTGGGAGGACGCGGCCAACCAGCTGCAGTCGCTCACGCTCCCGCCCACTCGGATGGATCGGGTGAGCGACACCGTGCCCGCCGGAGAGGTCATCGAGACCGAGCCGGCGGCCGGTGAGATCGTCGACACCGGCACGCCCATCAGCGTGTTCGTCTCGACGGGTCGCGAGGCGGTGTCGGTCCCCGATGTCGTCAACATGCAGCTCGAACAGGCGAAGACGGCGCTCACCGACGCCGGACTCACGCCCGGATCCGAGACGCGGCAGAACTCGCCCACCATCGCCGCGGGGGTCGTCATCTCGACCGATCCGGAGGGCGGCTCGTCGGTGGACCAGGGCAGCACCGTGAACTTCACGATCTCGTCGGGCAACGTGACCCTGCCCGATCTGACCGGCCAGTCGCTGCAGGCGGCGTCGTCGTATCTCGGCACATCGTCGCTGCAACTCTCGCCGAAGCCCGTTCCGGACGCGAGTTGCGCATCGCAGCCGGGTTCCCCGGTCATCCGGCAGACGCCGGCGCCGGGCGACGTCCCCCAGAAGTCCGAGGTCGAGCTCGTCTACTGCGCGGGCTGACCCGTTCTCTCGGCCTCCCGGCCTGCGCGTGCCCCGAGCCGTTGCGGACGCCGACCGCGCCGGTGCTCAGCTCGCCCGAACGAGCGGGTCGAGCGAGCGAGCGCGCTCGCGCGCCTCGGGGAGACCGGCCAGCGCGAGCCAGTTGCCGAGCATCCGGTAGCCGCCCTCCGTCAGCACCGACTCGGGGTGGAACTGCACGCCGAGGATCGGCGCCGTCGCGTGGCGGAGGCCCATGATGACCCCGCCCTCGGTGCGGCTCGTGACGACGAGGTCGTCGGGCACGGTGCCGTCGACCACGGCGAGCGAGTGGTAGCGCGTCGCCGTGAAGTGCTGCGGAACCCCGTCGTAGAAGGCGCTGTCGTCGTGCACGACCTTCGACGTCTTGCCGTGCATGAGCTCTTCCGCGTTCGTCACGACGGCACCGAACGCCTCGGCGATGGCCTGGTGTCCGAGGCACACGCCGAGGATCGGCTGGCCCGAGACGAGGGCCGCCTCGACGACCGGGATCGAGACGCCCGCGTCGGCGGGCTTGCCCGGACCCGGTGAGATGAGCACGGCGTCGTACTCGGCGATGCGCTCGGCGACCTCGTCGACCGGGATGTCGTCGTTGCGCACGACCTCGGTCTCGGCGCCGAGCTCCTGCAGGTACCCGTTGAGGGTGTAGACGAAGCTGTCGTAGTTGTCGATGACGAGGATCCGGGTCATTGCTCCACCGTGACGTCGATTGGGTTCACGATCCCGTCCACCCACGGGAACACCCAGGTGAACAGGACGAAGATCACGCCGGCGAGGATGGCCAGCACGAGGATGACGCGGAACCAGACCGGTCCCGGCAGGATACGCCACAAGGCCGCGTACACGCTCATCGCCCCCATTCCGCGACGTCGGCCGCGATCTCGTCGGGCGGCCCGTCGGACGCCGGGCGCCAGGACTCGAGCACGCCGTACGCGATGATGCGCTCGGCGGTCGAGTACAGCGGGTTGCAGGTGGTCAACGTGATGATCCGGTCCGTCGCCGCGAGTTCGGGGCGGTGGGGCACGGGAGCGAGCACCTCCACCGCGTCGGGGGTGACGTACTCGAGGTTCCGGAACCGGTAGGTGTACCAGCCGTCGCGCGTCTGGATGAAGATGCCGTCGCCGAGTCGCAGGAGGTCGATCTCGTGCATGCCGCCGCCGTAGGCGCTCCGATGCGCGGCGATGGCGAAGTTGCCGACGTCGCCCGGCATCTGCGTGCCCGCGTAGTGTCCGACCCCCGTCGCTGGGTCGTTCAGCACGTCCAGGCCGGTGCCCTCGGCGATCGTGCGCTGCGAGTCCTCGCCGAAACGCGGCACGTACATGACCGCGAACGGATCGCCGTAGGCGTGCATGGTCGAGTCGACCGGCGGCTCGATCGTGCCCCCGTCGCCCGGGTCGGGAGAAGCCGCGTCGTCGGGCGTTCCGTCGCCACGGGCGTGCGCCCCTTCGATCCAGCTGACCGAGAGGTCGGATGCCGCGGCCGACTGCTGCGCTCCGGTGATCGCGTCGTTCCACCACAGTTGCCAACCGAGGAAGAGCAGCACGAGCGCGCCGGCGGTGAGCAGGAGTTCGCCGAGGACCCCGACCACGCCGACCCGATGAGGACGCGGCGCTGGCGTCGCGGGATCTGTCGGCATGGGCGCGAGTCTATTGGGCTGCCCGCGTTCTGCGACCGCGCAGCGCCCCGTGCACGGGCTCGGGAGCCCGGATCGAAGGCCGAAGTCGGTGCAGTAGAATCTCCGGCATGGCACGCACGAATTCTTCGAAGCCCGCGCGCGCGGAGCAGCCGAGCGGCGAGGACGCGCCGAATCCCGTCTGGTTCAAGCCCGTCATGTTCGGCTTCATGCTGCTCGGGCTGGTCTGGATCATCCTCTTCTACGTGAGCCAGGGTGCCCTCCCGGTGGCCGCGCTCGGCTCCTGGAACATCCTCGTCGGCTTCGGCATCGCCTTCATCGGCTTCCTCATGACCACCCGCTGGCGCTGACGCCGGCCTGAACGACCTCGAAGCGGGGCGGATGCTGCGGCATCCGCCCCGCTTTCCTCATCTCTGCACAGTGTTATCCACACCTTCCACAGGTTTCTCCACATACTCCACACCCTGTGGAGAGGTGGAAAGCGCGGAATTCCGGACGATGTGCAGAATCACACCCGTGTAACTCTCCCCAACTGTGGACAGTGTTGTGGATAACCGTCGCCGTCCACCCACAGTGACCGGGCAGTGAGGTGTCGGCAGGGCCGCTCAGGCGCGCCGAAGCAGGCGGGCCCATGGTCCGGCGCGCCTTCGAGAGAGGGCCCTCGACTAGAACACCGGGAAGATGAAGAACCGGAGGCTGAGGATCAGCAGCAGTGCGACGAGCGCCGCGAGCAGCACCACCTGCAGGGTGCGCTGATCGCGCTTGCGCGTCTCGACGAAGATGAGCCCGATCAGGGCGCCGGCGACGAGTCCGCCGAGGTGAGCCTGCCAGGCGATGTTGAAACCGGGCACGAACCCGATCACGAGGTTGATGCCGACGAGGATCAGCAGCTGCGTCGCGTTCCCCCCGAGGCGACGCTGGATCACGAGGAACGCGCCCATGAGGCCGAAGATCGCACCGGAGGCGCCGACCACGCCGGTCCGTGGGTCGGAGAGCCACAGCACGGCGACCGATCCGGCGAGACCCGAGATGAGGTACAGCGCCAGGAACCTCCAGCGACCGAGCACGTTCTCGAGGAGCTGTCCGAAGATCCACAGCGTGTACATGTTCAGCGCGACGTGGAAGATGAGCTCGGTCGAATGCACGAACATCGACGTGATCATGCGCCACGGCTCGAAGTTGAACGGCAGCGAGTAGACGCCCGCGTACAGCAGGCGATCGGTGATCGCGAGCCCGGGGATGAGCTGGAGCAGGTAGACCACGAGTGTGATGCCGATGATGGAATATGTCACCACCGGCGCACCACGGCCCGTGGCGGAGCGGACGCGCGTCAGCACCGCGGGTTTGGTCCGCGGCGCCGACGCGCGCTGCTCACGCATGCATTCGGGGCAGATGACGCCGACCGGAGCCGGTGTCTGGCACTCCCCGCAGATGGTGCGACCGCAGCGCTGGCACAGCACGAAGCTCTGCCGATCGGGATGCCGATAGCAGGTGCTCGCCTGTGTGGCCCGGTCGCTCACGGGATCGTCGGTCAGAGCTGCTCGACGGTGATCTTCTCGATCACGACGTCGTCGAGCGGGCGGTCGCGGCCGTCGGTCGGGACCGACGCCAGCTTCTCGACGACGGCCTGGCTCGCGCCATCCGTCACCTTGCCGAAGATCGTGTGCTTGCCCTGCAGCCACGTCGTCGGACCGACCGTGATGAAGAACTGCGAGCCGTTCGTGCCCTTGCCGCCCTGGATGCCGGCGTTCGCCATCGCAAGGACGTAGGGCTCGGTGAAGTCGAGCTCGGGGTGGATCTCGTCGTCGAAGCGATAGCCCGGTCCGCCGATGCCCTGGCCCAGCGGGTCACCGCCCTGGATCATGAAGCCCGGGATGATCCGGTGGAAGACGACGCCGTCGTACAGGGGGTCGGTGGTGGTCTGACCCGTGCCCGGGTGCGTCCACTCGATCTCGCCGGTCGCGAGGCCGACGAAGTTCTTCACGGTCTTCGGTGCGTGGTTGCCATAGAGGTCGACCTTGATGTCGCCGTGGTTGGTGGTGATCGTCGCGACTGCGGTGGGATTCGGCATACCGACGATTCTCTCATGCACGATTCGGCACGAGGCTGGCAACCCCCGGCCTTCCCACCCCACATCCAGCCGGTTCGGTGGCAGGATGGAGGAGTTCGCTGCACAACGATGGAGGTCGAGATGAGCCTGTCACGCAAGCGCCGGAAGGAACTCAAGCGGCTGCGCAGCAGTGCAGAGGATCTGTGGGGGAACCAGCAGGACGTGCTGGACCACGCGAGCAAGGTCGCCCGGGAGGCGAGCCGCCAGATCAACCTGCTCACGCAGGAGGAGGTCGTTCCGCGGGTGCGCACGGGCTACCAGACCTACGTCCGGCCGGGCGTCGACCAGGCGCGCAGCTATGCGCGGAGCGCCGGCGACCAGGTCGAGCGCACGCTCGGGAGCGCACTCGGTTCGCTGCTGTCGATCGGCGACATCGCCAACGACACGCGTGTGCGTCGGGCGCTCGAGCGCGTCTCGCCGCGCGCGGCCGCCGAGGTCAAGCGCAAGCAGGGCCCCGGCGTCGGCACCTACCTCGCGATCGGGGCGGGCGTCATCGCGGCGGCGGGCGTCGCCTATGCGGTCTGGCAGACGTTCCGCGCCGACGACGAACTCTGGGTCGCCGACGAGGAGCCGGGCACGGCGTCCGAGTCGGGCGCTGCACCGTCGCCCGTCATCTGACCCCCCACGGTTTCCCGACGGCCCCCATCCGCACCGGATGGGGGCCGTCGTCGTCGCTGCGCGTCCGCGAGTCAGGGCTCGCACTGATTTCCGACGGATTCGGCGATCGCTCTTGCGTGTGAGGAGCGAACGACGCTATGGTCGTGACTCGGCCCGCCGAACTCGGCGGAGCACTGCACCGGAGAGGAGGCGAGACCCCATGATGACCCAGCGAATCCAGTCGCCCATCCGTACGGCGGTCGCCTTCCTCGGCGCCCCGTTCGCGGCCTGCTGACTCGCGCGTTCCCGCGCTGACCGCGCAGCCATGACGGCTCGCAGCAGGTCCACCGCCTGACGACGCACGCCCGCCGGCGAACGCTCGTCCCACCGGCATCCGATCCTCGGATCCCCCGTCCTCGACGGACGCGGAACCGATCGCCGAACCTCTCCCGCCACGCCTGCGCGCGACGCACCGTGCCGCCCTCCTCGGGCGCCGGATGCCGCGAGGCGACGTTTCCGGGAGCCCTCACCACGTCACCTCCCGGCGCGACGCACCCGCGCGCGCCATCCGTCCCATCCGAAGAAGGAACACACCGTGAACACCTCACTCACCGCAACCCGTTCGACCTCGCAACAGGTCGCGACCGGGGCCGGTCGCCTGCAGGAACGCCTCGCCCGCCGGGTCGGTCTCGCGCTCCTGGCCTGGAGCCGCAGCGCGGAGGCCCGTCGCGCGAACGCCGACCGCCTCCGCGACGGCGATCTCGCACGCAGGGCTGAACTCCGCCACGAGGCCGACCGCCTCCGCGACGGCAACTTCACGACCCTCGCGCTCGTGGCCCGGACGCTCTGATCGCCGTGCACGCCGCATCCGGACCGATCTCGACGGCCCCGTCCGCTCGCCGGGCGGGGCCGTCGCCCATCCCCGGTGCCGGCATCGCTCAGGCGCGCGACGGCGCGCCGTCCGCCGGCTCCTCCGCGTTCATGCGCAACGCGATGTCGAGCAGGCTCACCCGCTTCAACGACGCGATCTCGCCGAGCGGGAACCACCTCGCCTCATCACTCGAACCGCCGATCTCGTTCGCCAACTGCCCGCCGACGACGTGCGCGCGGTACACGATGCGCATCGCGTACAGGGGCACCGCGCCATGGTGGCGCTTCGCCGCGGGCACGACCATCGTGTCGATTCCCAGCAGCCGGTCGATCTCGGCGTCGTAGCCGGTCTCCTCGCGGATCTCGCGCGCCGCCGCCTCGAGCGGATGCTCAGCCCCCTCGATCCCGCCGCCGGGCAGGGTCCACGCCGACCTGCCGTGCTCGTTCCAGTGCGAGAGCAGGATCTCGCCGTCCCGGATGATGACCCCGTATGCGGCGATGCGGATGTCCATCCCGCCACTGTATTACCCGGCGATGAGCTCGAGCACTCCCGTGCGCGACTCGTTCGGGGGATGCACTCGAGCGTGCCAACCTGCGCGGCGAGCCTCCGCGACCGCGATGGGGAGCTGCGCGGCGTGCAGTTCCACGAGCACCGCTCCGCCGCGCGCCATCCACGGCCGAGCGGTCCCGATGAGCCGGCGGGCATGGCCCAGTCCGTCCGGTCCTCCGCCGATGAGCGCCGCAGCCGGCTCGTGTTCACGGGCCTCTCGCGGCATCAGCCGGACGTCCGACTCGGGAACGTACGGCGGAACCGCCGCGATCGTCGTCAACCTGTTGCGCAGCCCCGCCGGCAACCCGTCGAGCCCGTTGGCGACGTGGACACCGGCGCCCGCCGGCAGGTTGCGCCGGGCGATGTCGAGCGCCCTCGCATCACGATCGGCCGCGTGCACCTCGACGCCGGGCACGGATGCCACGACCGTCGACGCGAGCGGTGCCACCCCGCAGTACGCCTCGAGTACCACCGGCGCGTGCGTCGATCGCGCGCGCCGAACGGCGAGGCGTGCAAGTCGCAGACTCCGCTGCCGCGGCACGAACACGTCCGCTCCGACCGCGAGGCGGAGCCGGCCGAACCGGACCCACCCGGCGATCGGCTCCAGCGGCTCGCCGGCCATGCGGCGGCGTACGAAGAGCTCGAGCTCGGCGTCATCCGCCGCCGCCTCCGCCAGGATCGCGGCCTCGTCCTCGGCGAAGACGCTGCCCGACTCCCGGAGGCGCGACGCGACGGCGTCGATCCGCTGATGTCGGCGAGTGGGCACTCCCCCAGTCTGGCGCCTGCGGCGCGGTCTCGCCTGCTGATCCTCCCGCGGCAGCAGTCGGCGGCCCGGAACCGAAGTTCCGAGCCGCCGCCGACGGTGCTGAGAAGCCCTGGGCGTCAGTCGCCGCAGAGGCCGCGAGCGATCTCGTTCTTCATCTGCCCGCCGACCGCCTTGACGACCTCGCCGACACCGTTGAAGCCGAGGGCGCCCTCCGTGTTGAGGGTCTTGTGGATGCCGCCGAAGCAGGCGGCCTCGTTCGGCGCCGCGTTCGCCGGGCCGGCGGCGAGACCGACCGCTGCGAGACCGACGATGAATCCGGTTGCGAGAATGCGCTTCATTGGACTTCCCCTTCTGTCTGCGGGTGCCTACCACCCGATATCCCCTACTTCCGGGGCGGAGGCGGGATCGGATGCACCTCGTGCGAGAAATTTCCGACGAGTGCCGATGACAGGGGGAATCGACCGGGATCGAGGTACCGATCGGGATGGAACGACTGTGGAGCCTAGGAGATTCGAACTCCTGACATCCTGCTTGCAAAGCAGGCGCTCTACCAACTGAGCTAAGGCCCCGTGTCGGATGCCGTGAGGCACCCGGGTGTGGAGTTTTCGGAGTGGGGATACGAGGACTTGAACCTCGGACCTCTTCGTTATCAGCGAAGCGCTCTAACCGCCTGAGCTATATCCCCGAATTTCGGCCGAAGGACAGACTACCCGAAGGGTTCGGGATCGTGAAATCGAGCCGAGGACGGCCTCAGTTGTTGGTGAAGCCGACCAGGATGCCGCCCGTGATCTTGACGCTGAGGTTGTACAGCACGGCCACCACCGCACCGAGCGCGGTGGTCACGACGAGGTTCAGCAGCGATGCCACGACGGCGAAGCCCATGACATTGCCGACCGAGAGGATCGAGCGCAGGTCGGTGCCCGCACCGGCGACATCCTGCACCAGGCTGTTGAGGTTCTCGAAGAGACCCGTCGACTGGACGATCGTGAACACGAGGAAGGTCGCCACGATGTTCACGACCGAGAGGCACACGGCCACCAGGAAGGACAGCTTCACCGCCGACCAGAAGTCGATGTACACCAGGCGCAGGCGCACCTGCTTGGCCGGGGGCTTCCGGTTGGACTTGCCGGCCAGTTTCTCGGCGACACTGCTCATGACGCTCACTCCTCTCCCGCGGTCTCCGCCGCTTCGGACTCAGCGGTCTCTTCCACCAGGTTCCGCTCGGAATTCTTCGCGATCGCGATGATGCGATCGTCCGCGACGAACTTCGCGAACACGACGCCCATCGTGTCCCTGCCCTTGGCCGGGACCTCGGCGACGTCAGAGCGTACCACCTTGCCGCTGGCAAGAACCACGAGGACCTCGTCCTCCCGCGCGACGGTGAGCGCACCCGCGAGATCGCCTCGATCGTCGCTCAGCTTGGCCACCTTGATGCCCAGGCCGCCGCGTTGCTGCTTGCGGTACTCCTCGATCCGCGTGCGCTTCGCGTACCCGCCCTCGGTCACGACGAAGACGTACGTGTTCGCGGCGCTGTGCTTCTGCCCAGTGGCATCGGCGGGCGCATCCGCGCCGTCGTCGCCGTTCGAATGGGGCACGACGGATGCCGCGAGCAGCTCGTCGCCCGGGCGGAAGCTCATGCCCTTCACGCCGGAGGTCGACCGGCCCATCGGGCGAAGCGCCTCGTCGGTCGCCTCGAAGCGGAGCGACATGCCCTTCTTGGACACGAGCAGGATCTCGTCGTGCTCGTCGACCAGCATCGCGGAGACGAGCTCGTCGCCCTCGCGCAGGTTGATCGCGATCACGCCGCGCGAGCGGTTCGTGTCGTACGCCGTGAGGTCGGTCTTCTTGACCAGGCCGTCGCGCGTGGCGAGCACGAGGAAACGGGCGACCGCGTAGTCGCGGATGTCGAGGATCTCGGCGATCTCCTCATCGGGCTGCAGCTCGAGGAGGTTGGCGACGTGCTGGCCCTTGGCGTCGCGGCCGGCCTCCTGGATCTCGTACGTCTTCGCGCGGTACACGCGGCCCATGTTCGTGAAGAAGAGGAGCCAGTGGTGCGTCGTCGTCACGAAGAAGTGGTCGACGACGTCGTCGGCGCGCAGCTGCGCGCCCTTGACGCCCTTGCCGCCGCGGTGCTGCGACCGGTAGTTGTCGCTCCGCGTTCGCTTGATGTATCCGCCGCGGGTGACGGTGACGACCATCTCCTCTTCCGGGATCAGGTCTTCCACGGACATGTCGCCGTCGAAGCCGGGGACGATGTGCGTGCGACGCTCGTCGCCGAACTTGTCGACGATCTCGCGGAGCTCGTCCGCGATGATCGTGCGCTGACGCGCCGGGGTCGCGAGGATGTCGCGGTAGTCGGCGATCTGCCGTTCCAGCTCGGCCGCCTCGTCCATGATCTTCTGTCGCTCGAGCGCGGCGAGGCGGCGCAGCTGCAGCTCGAGGATGGCGCGGGCCTGGAGCTCGTCGATGTCGAGCAGCTTCATCAGTCCGTCGCGGGCGTCCTCCGCGGTCGCCGAGCGGCGGATGAGTGCGATGACCTCGTCGAGCGCGTCGAGCGCCTTGAGGTAGCCGCGCAGGATGTGCATCCGCTCCTCAGCCTTGCGCAGGCGGAACTCGGTGCGGCGGACGATCACGTCGACCTGGTGGTCGACCCAGTGCGAGATGAAGCCGTCGATCGACAGGGTGCGGGGCACGCCGTCGACGATCGCGAGCATGTTGGCGCCGAAGTTGTCCTGCAGCTGCGTGTGCTTGTACAGGTTGTTCAGCACGACCTTGGCGACCGCGTCGCGCTTCAGGACGATCACGAGGCGCTGGCCGGTGCGACCCGACGACTCGTCTCGGATGTCGGCGATGCCGGCGAGCTTGCCGTCCTTCACCAGGTCGGCGATCTTGATCGCCAGGTTGTCGGGGTTCACCTGGTACGGGAGCTCGGTGACGACGAGGCAGGTGCGACCCTGGATCTCCTCGACGTTGACGACCGCGCGCATCGTGATCGACCCGCGGCCGGTGCGGTACGCGTCGTGGATGCCCTTCACGCCGAGGATCTGCGCGGCCGTCGGGAAGTCCGGGCCCTTGATCCGCTGGATCAGCGCGTCCTGCAACTCCTCGCGCGAGGCATCCGGGTTCTCGAGCGCCCACAGGGCGCCGTCGGCGACCTCGCGGAGGTTGTGCGGCGGGATGTTGGTCGCCATGCCGACCGCGATACCGACCGAGCCGTTGACGAGCAGGTTCGGGAACCGGCTCGGCAGGACGGTGGGCTCCTGCGTGCGACCGTCGTAGTTGTCCTGGAAGTCGACGGTCTCTTCCTCGATGTCGCGCACCATCTCCATGGCGAGCGGCGACATCTTGGTCTCGGTGTACCGGTGCGCGGCCGCGCCGTCGTTGCCGGGCGAGCCGAAGTTGCCCTGCCCGAGCGCGAGCGGGTAGCGCATCGCCCACGGCTGCACGAGCCGCACGAGCGAGTCGTAGACGGCGCTGTCGCCGTGCGGGTGGAACTGCCCCATGACGTCGCCGATGACGCGCGTGCACTTCGAGAACGCGCGGTCGGGCCGATATCCGCCGTCGTACATCGTGTAGATGACGCGGCGGTGCACGGGCTTCAGGCCGTCGCGGACGTCGGGCAGCGCGCGCCCGATGATCACGCTCATCGCGTAGTCGAGGTACGAGCGCTGCATCTCGAGGTGCAGGTCGACCTGGTCGATGCGCCCGTGGATGCCGAAGCCCTCCCCGCCGGGGACGCCGGGCTCGATCGTGTCAGATGTCAAGGAAACGCACGTCCTTCGCGTTCTTCTGGATGAATGCCCGGCGCGACTCCACGTCATCGCCCATCAGGGTCGAGAAGATCTCGTCGGCCGCTGCGGCGTCGTCCATCGTGACCTGCAACAGGGTGCGGGTCTCGGGGTTCATGGTGGTGTCCCACAGTTCCTGGTGGTTCATCTCGCCGAGGCCCTTGTAGCGCTGGACGCCGTTCTCCTTGGGCAGGCGGCGACCCGCGGCCTGGCCGTCGGTGATGACCGCGTCGCGCTCCCGGTCGGAGTACACGTAGTCGTGATCGGCGTTCGACCACTTGATGCGGTACAGCGGCGGCTGCGCGAGGTAGACGTAGCCCATCTCGATCAGCGGCCGCATGTACCGGAACAGCAGCGTGAGCAGCAGCGTGGTGATGTGCTGGCCGTCGACGTCGGCGTCGGCCATGAGCACGATCTTGTGGTATCTGGCCTTCTCGGGGTTGAAGTCCTCGCCGATGCCCGTGCCGAACGCCGTGATCATCGCCTGGATCTCGGCATTGCCGAGCGCCCGATCGAGGCGCGCCTTCTCGACGTTCAGGATCTTGCCGCGCAGCGGCAGGATCGCCTGCGTCTCGGGGTTGCGGCCGGTCTTGGCCGAGCCGCCGGCCGAGTCGCCCTCGACGAGGAAGATCTCCGAGACGGTCGGGTCCTTGCTCGTGCAGTCCGAGAGCTTGCCGGGCATGCCGCTGGTCTCGAGGAAGCCCTTGCGGCGGGTCGCCTCGCGCGCCTTGCGCGCGGCGATGCGGGCGGTGGCCGCCTGCTGCGCCTTGCGGATGATGTCACGAGCCTGGTTCGGGTTGCGGTCGAACCAGTCGCCGAGCTGGTCGCCGACGACGCGCTGCACGAACGACTTCGCCTCGGTGTTGCCGAGCTTGGTCTTGGTCTGGCCCTCGAACTGCGGCTCGGAGAGCTTGACCGAGATCACTGCGGTGAGGCCCTCGCGCACGTCGTCGCCGGAGAGGTTGTCGTCCTTCTCCTTGATGATGCCCTTCTCCCGCGCGTAGCGGTTCACGAGCGTCGTGAGCGCCGCGCGGAACCCCTCCTCGTGCGTGCCGCCCTCGTGCGTGTTGATCGTGTTCGCGTACGTGTGGACCGACTCGGTGTAGGCGGTCGTCCACTGCATCGCGACCTCGAGCGCGATGTTGCGCTCAGTGTCCTCCGCCTCGAACGAGATGATCTCGTCGTTGACGAGCTCGGCCTTCTTGGTCTTGTTGAGGTACTCGACGTAGTCGACGAGCCCGCGCTCGTAGAGGAACGTGTCGGTGCGCTGGACCGGGATGGTGATCGCGCCCGTGGTCGGGGTGTCCTCCGGGTCGATCTCGACGTGACCGGCGCGCAGGTCGGTCAGCGTGATCCGAAGGCCCTTGTTGAGGAACGCCATCTGCTGGAAACGGGCGCGGAGGGTCTCGTAGTCGAACTCGACCGTCTCGAAGATCTCGGCGCTCGGCCAGAAGATCGTCGTGGTCCCGGTCTCCGACTCGGGGATCGTCTCGCCCTTCGCGAGCGGCGCGTCGGGCACGCCGACCGTGTACGACTGACGCCAGATGTGCCCCTGGCGCCTGACCGCGACGTCGAAGCGGCTCGAGAGCGCGTTCACGACGGACGCGCCGACGCCGTGCAGGCCGCCCGAGACCGCGTACCCGCCGCCGCCGAACTTGCCGCCGGCGTGGAGCACGGTGTGGACGACCTCGACGGTCGACCGGCCCTCGGTGCGGTGGATGTCGACCGGGATGCCGCGTCCGTCGTCGACGACCCGGACGGCGCCGTCGTCGAGGATCGTCACGTCGATGTTCGTCGCATACCCCGCGAGCGCCTCGTCGACGGAGTTGTCGACGATCTCGTAGACGAGGTGGTGGAGCCCGCGTGGCCCGGTCGAGCCGATGTACATGCCGGGGCGCTTCCGAACCGCTTCGAGGCCCTCGAGAACCTGGATCGCGTCGGCGCCGTATTCAGGCGCACCCTGGGCCTTCGTCGGTTCCGCTGTCATGGGTGAATCGGGCTCCAAACCGTCGTTCTGGCGACTCTCGATCCTATCAACTCCCGGTCGCCGCCCGAATCGCTCCGCGCCGATCTGAGGGCTCGAGAACGATGAAGTGACCGATTTTGCCGTTTCAGCCGTAGGTGTCGCGCGGACCGCGCCCTGGAACCGATCTGGGACCCTTTTTCCAGGTGGGGGCATCCGGGCCCTGGAAACGGATGGTGTCGACCCCCGCCCGCGGGTGCCGCTCGAGGATGGCGCGGATGAGCTCCTCTCGCATCATGCGCAGCTGCGTCGCCCAGGCGGTCGACTCGCAGCGCACCTGGAGCACCCCGCCCTCGATCGCGATCGGCTCGGAGTGCCGGGCGATGTCCTCGCCGGCGATCTCCGGCCAGGCCGAGAGCAGTTCCTGCTGGGAGAGCGCGCCGGTCCAGCCGAGCTGCGCCGTCAGCGCGTCGATCGCGGCACCGAGGGGCCTCGGGTCTCGCCCGGGCGCGAACGGCTCGCTGCCCTCGACGTCGCGAACCCGCGCTCGGGCCCGTCCGGGGCGGATCCGCGGCTCTCCGCCGAAGATCTCGCGGAAGTGCTGGTAGGTGCGCGCGGCCTCAGACACCGGATGCCTCCGACGGCATGGATTCTGCCACTGCCGGGCCGACGGATGCTGCGGCCTCGCGATGCGGTTCGGCCCCGTCGTCAGTCGACGGCTCCGGGACATCGACGACCTCGCCGGCCGCGATGCGGATGACGCGGTGCGAGAGCGGTTCGGGCACGTCCTCGAGCACCGCGGCCGTGATCAGCACCTGTTCGTAGCCGCCGACGGCGGCCGCGAGTCGTTCGCGGCGGAGGCGGTCGAGTTCGGCGAAGACGTCGTCGAGCACGAGCACCGGGTCGCCGGTCGACGAGTCGCGGCGGAGCAGCTCGGCCGAGGCCAGCCGCAGCGCGAGCGCGAACGACCAGGACTCGCCGTGACTCGCGTAGCCCTTCGCCGGCAGACCGTTGAGCAGGAGCAGCACGTCGTCGCGGTGCGGGCCCGCGAGCGTCACGCCGCGCTCGAGCTCCTTGCGCCGCAGTGAGGTGAGCGCCGCGGAGAACCGTTCCGCCGTGGTCGCGCGGCCGACCCCGGCCTCGGCGGTGCCTCCGGTGCTCGACGCCGCTGCGGCATCCGTCGTCTCGTCGTCGGGATCGGCGCCGTCGATCGAGAGCACGTGCTGCAGCTCGGGGCGGTGGTCGTCGTCGACGATCGATCGGTACGCGGCCGCCAGCGGCGCCCGGAGCTCGGACACGAGGTCGTCCCGTCGGTCGATGAGCTCGGCACCGAGCTCGACGAGCCGTTCGTCCCAGATGTCGAGGGTGGTCAACTGCGAGGCCGGGAGCCCGCGGGCGCGGGCGCTCTTCAGCAGCGAGTTCCGCTGCTTGAGCACGCGGTCGTAGTCGGCCATCACCCCCGCGAGCCGCGGCATCCGCTGCACGAGCAGCCCATCGAGCATGCGCCGGCGCACCGACGGCTCGCCCCGGACGATCGCCAGGTCCTCCGGCGCGAACAGCACCGTGTGCGCGTAGCGCGGCAGGTCGCGCGGCTTGGCCGCCGCGCGGTTCACCTGGGCGCGATTCGCGCCCAGGCGGTTGAGCTGCAACTCGAGCAGCACCTCCCGGCCACCGGAGGACAGCAGGGCCCGAACGATCGCGGCGTCCGCTCCGGCTCGGATGAGAGCCTGGTCGCTCGAGACGCGATGCGATCCGAGCGTGGCGAGGTACCCGACGGCCTCGACGAGGTTCGTCTTGCCCTGCCCGTTGCGCCCGACGATCACCGTCGCACCCGGCTCGATTGAGAGTTCGGCCGAACGGTAGTTGCGGAAGTCGGTGAGCGAGAGCCTCGCGACGTGCACGGTGCGGCTCCCTTCTCGCGAACCACCACGGTACCCGCCCGCGCCGACATCGCGGCCGCGGGGTCGGCCTACCGCAGGAGCAGGTTCGGCTGCAGGAGGTAACGGTAGCTGTCGGCGCCGGCCTGCTCGCGGGAGGTCTGGCTGGTGATGAGCACCGGGCCGGGCTTGTTCGGATTCTCGGTCTTGGTGAACGAGATGCGCACGAACTCGCTCGGCACCGCCTGCAGGCCGTCGAGGAGGAACTGCGGCTTCAGCGACACGACGGTCTCGTCGCCCGTGAGGATGGCATCGATCGATTCGGACGCCTGAGCCTGCTCGCTGCCGATGGCCTCGAGCGTGAGACCGTCGGCCGTGAACGAGTAGCGGAGCGCGGCCTCGCGCTCGAGCACGAGGGCGACGCGACGGGTCGCCTCGATGAGCTCGGCGGTGTTCATGACGGCGTAGTTGTCGACGGTGTCGGGGAAGAGCCGGCGGACTGGCGGGAAATTGCCCTTGATGAGCAGGCTCGTGACGGTCTTGCGGTCGGCCGAGAACGCGATGAGCTCGCGGTCGTCGCGGCTCGTGATCGCGACCGAGATCGTGCCCGAGTGGCCGAAGGTCTTGCCGACCTCCTGCAGGGTGCGCGCGGGGACGAGCGCGGTCGTCGTCGCGTCGCCCTCGCCGGCGACCCCGCCGCCGTCCCAGTCGATCTCGCGGATCGCGACCCGGTAGCGGTCGGTCGCGACGAGGCTCAGGTTCGTCTCGCGGACCTCGAGCTGCACACCGGTGATGACCGGGGTGACGTCGTCACGGGATGCCGCGACCGCGACCTGGGCGACGGCCGACGCGAACTCCTCGGCGGGAACGACGCCGGTCTGCTCGCCGATCTCGGGGATCGACGGGTACTCCTCGACCGGCATCGAGAGCAGGGTGAAGCTCGCCGACCCGCAGGTGACGGAGATGCGCGACTCCTCGGTCGACACGCGCACGGGCGCGTTCGGCAGGCGACCGGCGATCTCAGCGAGCAGGCGACCCGATACGAGGACCGTGCCCGGCTCCTCGACGTCGGCCTGGATCTCGGTGCGCGAGGACACCTCGTAGTCGAAGGACGAGAGGACGAGCCCGTCGCCCTCGGCCTGGATCAGCACCCCGGACAGGATCGGAAGGGTCGTGCGCTGCGGGAGGAGCTTGACGGCGAACGACACGGCCTCACTGAAGACGTCGCGATTGACCTGGAACTTCACGGTTCTCCCGTCGTGGAGGTGCTGGATGGCTCCCATGCTATCCGGACGCTCGTTTCCGACGCGGAGTTTTCGGGCCCTGCGATGCGACGTCCCGTCGGCTCGACGGCCCCCGGTCCCAGGTTGCCGAACGCCGTGGGTTAATCCATCTATCTCTTAACGGTGTTAACCGGTGTGGAAACTGTGGATGGCGTTCGGAGATCCGCGAACTGGTGCCGATCGAGGGGCATCGAGGCTGTGCACGGTGTGTGGAAACCGGCGAACGGGACATCCGTCGTCATCGACCGGCGTTCGGAGTTGTGCACAGGCCTGCGGGGCGTCTCAACAGTCGTGGCGCGGTTGCTCGTTAACAATCCACAGATTTTCCACACCTGTGCGGAATCGTGTCGGCGAGCTCTCAGGAAGCGCCGCGGAGCGGCCCGAGGGCACGCCGACGAGCCGCGCGAGGGCGCGGCATCCGTCGCCCCGGATCAGCGGTAGCGGGCGGTCTGCTTGATGCGTGCGGTCAGCTCGGTGACCTGGTTGTAGATCGAGCGTCGCTCCTTCATGAGCTCCGAGATCTTCTTGTTCGCGTACATCACGGTCGTGTGGTCGCGGTTGCCGAACAACTGGCCGATCTTCGGCAGGCTGAGGCTCGTGAGCTCGCGGCAGAGGTACATCGCGATCTGGCGAGCGGTCGCGACGGCCTGCGAGCGGCTCGACCCGTAGAGGTCGTCGACCGTGAGCTTGAAGTAGTCGGCGGTCGCCGTGATGATGTCGACCGGCGCGACGACATTGTCCGTGTCATCCGTGATCAGGTCCTTCAGGACCGTCTGCACGAGCGGCATGTCGACGGGCGTGCGGTTCAGGCTCGCGAACGCCGTCACTCGGATCAGCGTGCCCTCGAGTTCGCGGATGTTGCTCGAGACCTTCGACGCCATGTACTCGAGGATGTCGTCGGGCACCTGGAGGTGCTCGTTCTGCGCCTTCTTTCGGAGGATCGCGATGCGCGTCTCGAGGTCGGGCGCCTGCACGTCGGTGATCAGGCCCCACTCGAACCGACTGCGCATGCGGTCCTCGAAGCCCGTGAGGTGCTTCGGCGGCACGTCGCTGGTGATCACGACCTGCTTGTTGTGGTCGTGCAGCGTGTTGAAGGTGTGGAAGAACGCCTCCTGCGTCTCCGCCTTGCCCTGCAGGAACTGGATGTCGTCGATCAGCAGGATGTCGATGTTGCGGTAGCGCTGCTGGAAGAGGGAGCCGCGGTTGTTCGCGATCGAGTTGATGAAGTCGTTCGTGAACTCCTCGGACGATACGTACCGCACGCGGATGCCCGGGTAGAGGCTCATCGCGTAGTGGCCGATGGCGTGCAGGAGGTGCGTCTTGCCGAGACCCGAGTCGCCGTAGATGAACAGCGGGTTGTAGGCCTTGGCCGGCGCCTCGGCGACCGCGACCGCGGCCGCGTGCGCGAAGCGGTTCGACTGACCGATCACGAAGCTGTCGAACGAGTACTTCGGGTTGAGCCGCGCGTCGCGCGGTCGGTCGACGCTGCCGCTGCCGCTGTCGAAGATGGGCTGCGGCCCGACCGGGACGTCATCGCTGCCGTCCAGGCCGACGGCGCCGGCGGCCATGCCGATACCGCCCATTCCCGGCGCGGTCGTTCCGACGGATGCCGCGGGGCCCATGGGGCCGTTCAGGTCGGGCTCCACCGGACGCAGCTGCTCGAGCTCGGGGTTCACGACCACGTAGAACGACGTCACCGGCGAGGGCGCCTCGATCGCGCTCATCGCCGAGAGCAGCGACACCCGCATCCGCTGGTTGAGCATGCTCGCGGTGAAGTCGTTCGGCACCTCGAGATAGAAGGTGCCCGCCGCGATGCCCTTCGGCTCGACGAGGTTCAGGAAACCCTGGAGCATCGGCGTGATCGCCTCGTCGTCGGAGAGTCGCTCGAGGACCGTCGCCCACGTCTCGCTGATGGGCTGTTCCGTCATCGCTCCCCGCAATCTCTCGCACCGTTCGGCGGCCGCTCGTCGCTCCCCCGAGCGATTCGGCGGAGCGGCCCGAAGGCGTCTGTTCACAGCGTTCTCCACCGCCTGTGAGCAGAGTTGCGAGAACCGCGTGATTCCGCCGACGAGGCTGGGGATAACTGGTGTCACACGCTAGCGAATCGGGCCTGCTCCGACAAATGCCGTGTGGAGGATCCGGCGCGCCACGGCGTGTCGGTCCCGTCGGCAACCTGTGGATCGGTGGAGAATGTCCCTTCCGATGTGCGCTCGGTTTGACCGTGGCATCCGCAAGCCGTAGTTTTAATCAGTTGACCGCAGCCCTTTCGGGCACCGAGTTCTCCCCGCCGGCGCACCTGTGACGCGTCCGTGCGCGGAATTTCCCAGCCGGAGAAGAAGATGAGCAAGCGTACGTTCCAGCCCAACAACCGTCGTCGCGCCAAGAAGCACGGCTTCCGCGCCCGCATGCGTACGCGTGCCGGCCGCGCGATCCTCTCGGCCCGTCGCTCCAAGGGCCGCACCGAGCTCTCCGCGTAAGTTCCTCGGTGCTCGCCAAAGCCAACCGCATCACGAGCGCCGATGACTACCGGTTCATCGTGCGCCGTGGTGCGAAGGTCGCCGGCCCCCACACCGTGAGCTACGTCCGCTCACGGGAGGCGGGTTCCGACGCGCGCTTCGGCTTCATCGTGTCCAAGAAGGTCGGCACCGCCGTCCGGCGCAACCTGGTTCGTCGTCGGTTGAAGGCGGCCGGCCGCGAGTTCGTCGACGGTGGAGTCACCGCCGTCGACGTCGTCGTCCGTGCGCTGCCGAGCGCATCCGGCGCCCGCTTCGCAGAGCTCCGCGACGAGCTCGGCGCAGCCCTGACGTCGCGTTCCGGCCGCCGCGGCCAGACCGCCCCCCCGCGCGATGCGTCGTCGAGTTCCGACTCCGACGCGTCGGTCGCCGCCGTCCGACCGGAAGTGCGTTGATGTGAAGAACCTCGCCTGGTTCGTCTGGCTCCTGCCCCGGAATGCGGGCGTGCTGCTGATCCGCGCGTATCGGGCCGTGGTCTCGCCCCTCTACGGCGACGTCTGCCGGTACTACCCCTCGTGCTCGGCCTATGGGCTCGGCGCCGTGCAGCATCGCGGACTGGTCGTCGGTTCGGCGCTCACGGCGTGGCGTATCGTCCGCTGCAACCCCTGGTCCGCCGGCGGGATCGACGACGTGCCCCTGCCTCGCGTCCGACGGTTCCACGTCACCCGGTTCGGTCTCGTGGTTCCGGCCGGCTGGGCCCGAGCGGCGGCCTCGAACGCTCCTCATGCCCGAAGCGGTCGCCGACGCGCCGGCGTCCCGATCGCCGCGGACCCCCATGGCGGGCACATCCGCACGCACGATCGGCCGCACCCCCACGACCACTCCCCGGCCGGCAGCTCAGTGGCATCCGCCTCGCCCCGCCTCGCGGAACCCGAACTCTCCCCCATCACGTCCCGGAAGGACTGACCCGCCCCCATGGACATCTTCAGCATTCTCCTGTGGCCCATCAAATGGGCCATCGAGCTGATCCTCGTCGCGTTCCACTCGCTGTGGACGTTCCTCGGGATGGACCCCGACGCGGGCCTCACCTGGGTGCTCGCCATCGTCGGCCTCGTCATCGTGGTGCGCGCCGCGCTGATCCCGATCTTCGTTCGCCAGATCAAGAGCCAGCGCCGGATGCTCGAGGTTGCGCCGCAGCTGAAGAAGATCCAGGACAAGTACAAGGGCAAGAAGGACCAGTTCTCGCGCGAGGCGATGTCGCGCGAGACCATGGAGCTCTACAAGCGGACCGGCACGAATCCGCTCTCTTCGTGCCTTCCCCTGCTGCTCCAGATGCCGATCTTCTTCGGCCTGTTCTCGGTGCTCAACGACGCGTCGATCCACGCGGACCGGGGCGGTGTGGGTGTCCTCACGCCGACGCTCGCCGAGTCGTTCTCGAACGCGACGTTCCTCGGCGCGCCCCTCAACTCGACCTTCATCGGCGAGTGGAACGCGATGATGGCGGGCGAGCCGTTCAGCGCGTCGACCATGTTCGTCGCCGTCACGATGATCATCCTGATGACCGCGTCGCAGTTCATCACGCAGCTCCAGATCGTCTCGAAGAACATGTCGCCCGAGACCAAGGCGAGCCCGATGTTCCGCCAGCAGCGGATCCTGCTCTACCTGCTCCCGCTCGTCTTCGCCTTCTCGGGTGTCGCCTTCCCCCTCGGCGTGATGTTCTACTGGCTCGTGTCGAACTTCTGGACCATGGGCCAGCAGTTCATCGTCATCCGCAACATGCCCACGCCCGGCAGCGATGCCGCCAAAGCACGTGAGGCACGCCTGGCTCGCAAGGGCAAGCTCGTGGTCGAGACCAAGGCGGACGGCGAGGACGCCGAACCGCAGAAGCCCGTGACGACGCAGCGGCAGCAGCCCATGGGCAAGAACCGCTCGAAGAAGCAGAACAGGAAGTGACCCGATGACGGACGTCCAGCACGACGCCGCGACCCGAACCCTCGAGCAGCTCGAGGAGGAGGGCGACATCGCGGCGGACTACATCGAGGAGCTGCTCGACATCTGCGACCTCGACGGCGACATCGACATCGATGCCCGCAACGGCCGCGCATACGTCTCCGTTCACGCCGCCGACGCGGCGGACCTCGCGGTCCTCTCACGGCCCGACACGGTGACGGCCCTGCAGGAGCTGACGCGCCTGGCCGTGCAGACGAAGACCGGCGCGTTCTCTCGCCTGATCCTCGATGTCGGCGGGTCGCGTGACGCACGCCGCGAAGAGCTCGGGCGCCTGGTCGCTCGCGCGGCCGAGCGCATCGAGACCGGTGCGTCGGAGGCCGCGCTTCCGCCGATGTCGTCGTACGAGCGGAAGCTCGTCCACGACCTCGTCGCGGAGCGCGGACTGCACTCCGAGTCGCGCGGTGAAGGCGCAGACCGCCACACGGTGATCACGCGCGCGGGTTGATCCCCGACCGACGTTTCACGTGAAACATGACTGACTCCGTCCCCGCACCGTCGAACGGCCTCGAACCGGAGCCGCCGTCGGCCGCGACCGTGTTCGGCGACCGCCTCGACGTCGCACGAACGTTCACCGAGAACCTCGCTCGACATGGTGAGGAGCTCGGGTTGATCGGCCCGCTCGAGCTGCCGCGGCTGTGGTCCCGTCATGTCGTGAACTCGGGTCTCGTCGCTCCCCTGCTCCGTCCGGGTCGCGTCGGAGACGTCGGGTCCGGAGCGGGTCTGCCGGGTCTCGTGCTCGCGATCGCGCGTCCCGACGTGCAGCTCACGCTGATCGAGCCGATGGAGCGGCGCGTCGCGTGGCTCGAGCGCCAGGTCACCGAGCTCGCCCTCGCCAACGTCGACGTCGTGCGTGCTCGCGCCGAGGACGTCAAGCTGAAGGGTCGTTTGGATCAGGTGACGGCTCGGGCGGTGAGCGCGCTCCGCACGCTGATCCCCATCACCGCTCCCCTCCTCCGCCCCGGCGGAGAGCTCGTGCTCATGAAGGGCAGCGGGGTCGACGGAGAGATCGGCGCTGCCGAGAAGGCGATCCGCAAGTACCGCCTCACCGACGTCGAAGTCGTCGTGCTCGGCGAGGGCGTGGTCGATGACGTGACCCGTGTCTTCCGGGCGCGCGTCCCGTCCGAGTAGCCGTCTCGCGCCCGGCGGCGTTCCCGCAGGCTCACGGGACGCGGTCGGTGTCATCACCTCGTACCGCGCCACGGCGTGATGCGAGATGATCGGCGGATGGCGTTGCATCGCGTGATCCAGCCACCCAAGGCTCGGCCCGGCGACCGGGTCGCCGTGGTGTCTCCCGCGTGGGCGGCGCCGGCGCACTTCCCCGCGATCCACGAGCAGGCGATGCGGCGTCTCACCGAACTCACCGATCTCGTTCCGGTCGAGTACCCCACGACTCGACGCGCAGATGCGTCGCCCGCGGATCGCGCGGCCGATCTGATGGCCGCATTCACCGATCCGTCCATCCGTGCCGTGCTCGCGACGATCGGCGGAGACGATCAGATCCTGGTCATCCCGCACCTGGACCCCGCCGCGGTCATCGATGATCCGAAGCCCTTCGTCGGGCACAGCGACAACACCAACCTCCACAACTGGCTCTGGACGAACGGCGTCGCCAGCTTCTACGGCGGGAGCACGCAGGTCCACCTCGGTGCGGGACCGGCGGTCGACGACGTGCACGCACGCTCCTTGCGCGCCGCGCTCCTCGACGGCGGCGAGCTCGAGGTCGTCGATCCCGGCGAATCGGAGGACGTCGGCGTGCCCTGGGAGGATCCGCGTTCGCTGACGGATGCTGTCCCACGCGAACCGACCGAGCCGTGGATCTGGGCGGGCGCGTCGACTCCGGTGAGCGGCCCGACATGGGGCGGATGCCTCGAGGTCATCGACCAGATCCTCGTGGCGGACCGGTTCCCATTCCCACCGGAGGCGCTGGAGGGCTCCGTGCTGCTGATCGAGACCAGCGAGCTGCTTCCACCGGCGGATTGGGTCGCGAGGATCGTGCGCGCGATGGGAGAACGCGGCCTGCTCGACCCGCTCGCCGCCGTGGTCGCGGCTCGGCCGCCGACGAGCTCGCATGAGGAGGTGCCGCCGGCGGCGGAACGAAACGTTCGGCGATCGGCGCAGCGCGATGCCATCCTGGCCGAAGTGGCTCGGTACAACCCTGACGCCGTCGTCTGCGTGGGACCGCCGTTCGGACACACGAGGCCGCAGTGGATCCTGCCGCACGGCGGAGTGATGAGCCTCGATCCGACGACGCGGTCGATCACCGCGGACTACGGTCCCGTCGCCGGCGAATAACCGCGCGCACTCGACGTTTCACGTGAAACATCGAGGCGGGATCGTGCCGGCCCGCCGAAAGTGATGGCTCGGCATCGCTCACCGGGTCGGGCATCGGCGCGCGTATGCCGTGATGACCCCTCGCGCCCTCGCCGAGCCCGACTTCGGGGAGCGATCCAGCAGCCTGGTGGATCGGCCGACTGATGCGTTCAGTCGCTGCCGGTGTCCTATTCACGCTTCTGGAGGTCCAGCGGACCGTGGTGGGCTCGGCGAGCTGACGTCGTCGCGGCACGCCCTGCGCACGCCGTCCGCAGCGGGCGGGCCGTGCGACTCGACCGGCTCCCGGGAGACTGCCGTTCCGATCCCAGATCGATGTTTCACGTGAAACGCCGACTCCGACCATGCTGCCGGCGGCGGCAGGACTGCCGCGATGAGCTCGACATGAGATGGCCGGCCACCCGATCCTGATTCGCTCCAGTCCGGTCCTGACGCGAAGGCGGAGCGGGCGGGCCGTCGGATGCAAGGTGCAGCGGGTCGAGGTCCGCGTCACTCTCCCGCCCCGGCCCCGGCGTCAACGCTCATCGGGAGGGCGCTCGGTCGGCTCGTGAGCGCAGCGCGGGTACGGCGCGCGGCCGCACCTCGGGCACCTCGCCCGTTTCACGTGGAACCTGGCAGCGGTGGGTGATGGTCACGGGACCTCATCGCTCACCGCCGACCTGCCTCGCCTCGTGCTGGTCGCCCGCGTCCTCGGTCGCGGCGTCCGCACCGGTCGACGGCCTCGACGACCGACCTCCTCGGGGACACGCACCTCCGCCGTGCAGCTTCCCCCGTAGAAGCCGTGTCGACCTCAGGCGCGGCCAGCAGCGCTGGCGCGGTCCGCCGTGCACCATGCGGTGGATCAGACCCATGAGTCCTCCGGGGCTTGCGAGACGCTCCACGACCGGCCCGCAATCACTCGCGGCGGACGGCGATGGGCATCCACCTGGCATTCCATCCGGCGATGAGCCGATCGGGGCGACGATTCCGTCGAGCGGCTCGCTCCCGGCGGTGCCCGGCCCTGCCGAGCAGTCCGGGGTCGCGATCCGCAATGGATTGCGATGTACCGGCGACCGGCGGCACGCATGGAGTGATCCTTGACAGCGGTGCGTACGTTCCTTGGGCCGACCTCAATTCGCGCGAGGACCGCTACGGCAGTGACGGTGACCATGGTGGCGACCCGTGACGACGCGCGGCACCTCCAGGACAGCGAACCGCACGGTGGCCCGCGACCAGGCTGCCGCTGCCACCGAATCGAGGCAGCCCGGTCGGACGCGCCTGTCTCGAGCATGGTGTCACCCTGAGCAGTTGGACTCGAAGCGCGCGCTTCGCCCCGGAGCCGTTCACGCCTCGGCGATCGCTCCGAGGTGCCGTCAGACCTCTCCCCAGGCGCGATTCGAACCGGTGGACCTCGACGACGAGATCGTCGTGCGGGGGCGCTCCGTCGACGTGCAGGACGGACGCCATGTTTCACGTGAAACAGTGCACGAGTTGGCAGCTCGGAATGCTTCGCCGAGTTCGCCCTTCGAGAGCGGCACGCTGCTCCGGGGTCGGCATCGGCGATTAGGCTTGGGGCTCGAAGCGATCGCACGACGATGCACGGTGCGAGATCTCGGAACGGGTCAGGAGTGGGGCATGGCGAACGGTGGCCGCGGCTGGTTCCAGCGGAGGAAGCCGCAGTCCGACCCCGTTGCGCCGGTGCCGAAGCAGCGTGAACCGGAACTCACGCGCATCGAGGCCTACGAGGCGCAGCGCCGCACCGACGCTGCCGAGGCGGCGAGGAGCCGGGCGACCCAGGACGGCCAGCCCGACTTCGATTCGCTGCTGCGACCCGCCGCCCGGAGTGGTCCGAGCGGGGAGCGACCAGAAGGCGTGTCCGCATCGCCGGCGCAGCGCGACCCGCGGGCGGGCACCGCCCGACCGGAGGACGAGGCCGACCGTCGTTGGGCGCCGCCGGACACTGCGTGGCGAGGGCGGGCGGACCTCGGGGCGTCTCAGGCCACCGGCGTCACGTCTCCTCGGCCCGAGACTCTGCAGCCGACCGATTCATCCGCTCCGGCCGACGCCGACGACTCGAGGCCAGACATGGAGACGCCGGCCCGGCGTGTGTCGGGTGCCGAATCGAACGGCCCGCCGTCGGCACCGCGGTACGACTGGGACGCGGCGACGGCCGCGGCACTGTCCGAGGATGCAGAGCCCCAGGCCGCGCCCACGAGCCACCCACTCCCCCACAGCGACCC
Source organism: Agromyces sp. GXQ0307 (assembly GCF_044769845.1). Classification (NCBI taxonomy): domain Bacteria; kingdom Bacillati; phylum Actinomycetota; class Actinomycetes; order Micrococcales; family Microbacteriaceae; genus Agromyces; species Agromyces sp. GXQ0307. The sequence goes on from NZ_JBIZVY010000004.1 coordinate 370,309, forward strand.
GGACAAGCTCCTGGAGGACATCATTCGGGAGATCGTGGGTGACGCGACCGCCGAGACGGTCTCGAGCCTGCATCAACCACGGCCCGCGAGCCGCACTGAACCGCAGATCCCCGTCGTCGAAGACGCGGGGTCGGAATCCCGAACACTGACCGAGTCGAACGACTCGTCCGAGTCGCCGCCGGAGTCGTCCGCGCCGGGCCCCGCTGACGACACCCTCGACGGCGACGTGACCCCGCGCGTCGACGGCGACCGGACCGACGTCGCGCCCGGAGCGGGCCCGGAATCGGAGTACACGTCCGCGGAGTCGTATGCTGTCGGGGCGGGCGATGAGCCGTCGGCCGTGCCCGGTGAGGTTGGTGTGGAACGAGCCGAGCCGGCCTCCCACCCGTACGCCGCTGCGACGAGTCACGCGGTCGCCGCCGGTCCACTCGGATCGGTTTCACGTGAAACATCAGAATCACACGGAGGAACTCCACTGGCCGATCAGCTTGCCGACGAGACCCGGCGCCGTCTCGCGCTCGACCAGGCCGTGCTGCCGCTTCCCGAGACGACCCGTGTCTTCACGATCTCCAACCAGAAGGGCGGAGTCGGGAAGACGACCTCGGCGGTCAATCTCGCCGCGGCGCTGGCTCGCGCCGGAGCTCACGTCCTCGTCGTGGACCTCGATCCGCAGGGCAACGCCTCGACGGCCCTCGGCGTCGATCACCGCTCCGAACTGCAGAGCGTCTACGAGGTGCTCGTCTCCGACCTCCCCATCGCCGATGTCGTGCAGCCGTCGACCGAGCACGAGAACCTCGACTGCGTTCCGGCGACCATCCACCTCGCGGGTGCCGAGATCGAACTCGTGTCGCTGGTCGCACGCGAGCAGCGACTGCGTCGCGCGCTCGACGCGCATCTCGCGGCGATGGAGCGCCCCTACGACTACGTCTTCATCGACTGCCCCCCGTCGCTCGGACTCCTCACGATCAACGCCTTCGTCGCCGCGCGCGAGGTCCTCATTCCGATCCAGTGCGAGTACTACGCGCTCGAAGGGCTGTCGCAGCTGCTGAGCAACATCGAACTCATCGAGCGTCACCTCAACCCCGAACTTCGGCTGTCGACGATCCTGCTCACCATGTACGACTCGCGCACGAACCTCGCCCAGCAGGTGGCCCAGGAGGTCCGCGACCACTTCCCCACCCAGACGCTCGACACGATCATCCCGCGCTCGGTTCGCGTCTCCGAGGCCCCGAGCTACGGGCAGAGCGTGATCAGCTACGACTTCGCGTCCACCGGATCCCTCTCCTACCGCGAAGCGGCAGCGGAGATCGCCTTGCGTGGGACGCGGAATGCGTCCGAAGAGAAGGAGTCCGACTGATGGCGACCAAGCGCACTGGACTCGGGCGCGGGATCGGCGCCCTGATCCCGACCACGGAGGACGCGGCGCCGAGGGCGGCCCGACCGGTCGATGTGTTCTTCCCTGATTCCGAGGCGCCGAAGACGGCGGTCGCCGCCGTCGAGAACGCGGTCGAGGCGAACCTCGTGACCGTACCGGGGGCCCATCTCGCGCGCCTGAACCCCGACGACATCGTCCCGAATGCCCAGCAGCCCCGGTCCGTCTTCGACCCGGAGGACCTCGAAGAACTGGTGCACTCGGTCCGCGAGTTCGGCGTCCTGCAGCCGATCGTCGTCCGGCCGCACCCCGACGCGCCGGGTAAGTACGAGCTCGTCATGGGCGAGCGCCGACTCCGAGCGACCAAGGCGGCCGGTCTCGACTCCATTCCAGCCGTCGTCAAGGACACCGCGAACGAGGCGATGCTCCGTGATGCGCTGCTCGAGAACCTGCACCGCTCGCAGCTGAACCCGCTCGAGGAGGCATCCGCGTACCAGCAGCTCCTCGCCGACTTCGGCATCACGCAGGAGGAGCTCGCGTCGCGGATCGGACGGTCTCGGCCTCAGATCTCCAACACGCTGCGACTGCTGAAGCTGCCCGAGCCGGTTCAGGTGCGGGTCGCAGCGGGGGTGTTGAGTGCCGGCCACGCCCGGGCGATCCTGGCCGCCGGCGACGCGGAGGCCATGCAGCGGCTCGCAGACAAGATCGTGAACGAGGACCTGTCGGTTCGCGCGGCGGAGTCGATCGTCTCCGCAACACCGAAGCCGGCACGGGTGAAGCCCGCCGCCGGCAAGCGACAGGAGTTCCTCGACGACCTGTCGACGCGACTCGGTGACCGTCTCGACACTCGGGTGAAGATCTCGCTGGGTGCCAGAAAAGGCCAGATCAACATCGATTTCGCGACGGTCCAGGACTTGCGGCGTATCCTCGTGGAACTCGGCGAGAACCTCGAAGGGCTCTGAGCGGCGCTGAGTCGCCCGTCGGAGCGCCGACCCGACCGCCGCAGCGGGCCGATCAGGCGCCGCGCCGCGCCGCCGTGCGAACGAGCCCGTCGTAGACCGTCGACGCATCGGTGTCGGACGCCTCGATCGCGAGCGGCACGAGCGAGGTTTCGGTGAGCCCGGGCAGCACGTTCGCCTCGAGGAACCAGGGCGTGCCCTGTTCGTCGACGATGAGGTCGACGCGCGAGATGTCGCGGAGTCCGAGCGCGCGGTGCGCGCGGAGCGCCGCAGCCGTCGCGCGCTCGACGGCCTCCTCCGGCAGGCGGCACGGCGAGAAGAACGTGGTCTCCCCCGCGTTGTACCTCGCCTGGAACGAGTACACGCCGGCCGACGGCACGATCTCGACCGCAGTGAGGGCGCGCGGCGCGCCATCCGTCTCGACGACCGCGATCGCCAGTTCGGTGCCGAACACGCGGCGCTCGACGACGGCGACGTCGGCGTAGGTGAACGCGTCGACCATGGCGCGCGGAAGGTCGGCGGGTGCCTCGACGATCGTCACGCCCTGTGCGGAACCGCCGGAGCCCGGCTTCACGACGAGGTCTCCCGGCAGTGCGTCGCGGACCACGCGGAGGACGCTCGCGGCCCCGAGCTCTCGGAACGCCTCGTGCGAGAGCACGATCGATTCGGGAACCGCGCCGCCGGCGGACGCGACGAGCGAACTCGCCACCGGCTTCGACCATGCCCGACGAGCAGCGGCACCTGTCGAGCCGACCGTGGGGATGCCCAGCGCGGCGAGCAGCTCGAGCAATGTCCCGTCTTCGCCGCTCGATCCGTGCAGTGCGGGGAACACGACGTCGGGTCGGTGCTCGGCGAGATACGGCAGGAGGTTGGCGTCGGGATCGCGCAGTTCGACGCGATGACCCACCTCGGTCAGCGCGTCGGCGACGCGCCGGCCGGAGCGCAGTGAGACGTCGCGCTCGTGGGAGATGCCCCCGGCGAGCACGACGACGGAGAGGCCGGTGGAATCGCTCATGATCAGGGGTTCTCCACTACTTGAGGTCGGTGGGCGGTGCAAGTTCGATGCCGGGGCGATCGGGGAGTTGGAGGGTGCCGGTGCCGGCGAACGTGTCGAGGAGGTCGAGCTCGCCGTTGACGACCGTCGCGAGGCGGCGGATCCCGAGGCGGATGGCGTCGGGCGTCGGGTAGCAGAACGACAGCCGCATCGCGTGGCGACCGCGCCCGTCGGCGAAGAAGGCGGTGCCTGGCGTGTAGGCGACGAGTTCGCGGACGGCGCGCGGCAGCATCTGCTTCGAGTCGAGCACGTCGGGGAGGGTCACCCAGACGTAGAACCCGCCGTTCGGGTCGGTCCACGACAGTTGCGGCAGGTACTCCCCCAGCGCCTCGATCATCGCGTCCTTGCGTTCGCGGTAGACCCCTCGGAACGCATCGATCTGCCCGCGCCAGTCGGCCTGCGAGAGGTACTCCGACACGACGAGCTGGCTGAACGAGGACGGCGAGAGGATCGCCGACTCGGCGGCGAGGATGAGCTTCTCGCGGATCGCGTGCGGCGCGAGCGCCCAGCCGACCCGGAAGCCCGGGGCGAGCGTCTTCGAGAACGAGCCGAGGTAGATGACGCCCTCGGGATCCATCGACCGGAGGGCGTCGGGCGCGGGCTCGTCGAAGTGCAGGAGGCCGTAGGGGTTGTCCTCGAGCACGAGGATCTCGTTCGCGCGGCAGATCTCGAGGATCTCGGGTCGCCGCGCTGCGGAGAGCGTGACCCCCGCGGGATTGTGGAAGTTCGGGATCGTGTAGAGGAACTTGATGCGGCGTCCCTGGCCGCGCAGGTGCGCGATCGTCTCGCGGAGCGCCTCGGGGATGAGACCCTCGTCGTCCATCGCGACGTGCACGACCGAGGCCTGGTACGAGCGGAACACGCCCATGGCGCCGACGTAGGACGGCGCCTCGGCGAGCACCACGTCGCCGGGATCGAGGAAGAGCTTCGCGACGAAGTCGAGGGCCTGCTGGGACCCGGTCGACGTCACGACGTTGTCGACCGAGGCGCGGATGCCCTCGAGCGACATGACCTCGAGGATGTGCTCGCGCAGTGAGGGGATGCCCTGTCCGGAGCCGTACTGCAGTGCGACCGGCCCCTGCTCGCGCATCGTCCGCTCGAACGCGGAGGTGATGAGCTCCTGCGGAAGCGCCGAGACGAAGGGCATGCCGCCCGCGAGCGAGACGACCTCGGGCCGTGACGCCACGGCGAACAGTGCGCGCACCTCGGAGGCGGCGAAGCCGGCGGCTCGCTCGGCGTAGTTCGCGTACCACGGGTCGAGGTTGTTGCCGGCCCGCTCGGGCACTCCGTCAGAGGTCACTGCTGGATTCCGTTCTGCTCAGGCTCTCCATGCTAGCCAGCGCCGTCGAAGCGCCCGAACCGGATGCCGACGCGTGACGCCGCACTCCCCGCGACGCCGAGGGCCCGCAACCGCTTGAAACGGTTACGGGCCCTCGGGTCGATCAGGCGACGGTCAGCCGATGAACTCGGCCAGGTCCTGCTCGAGGATCGGCTTCGGCTTCGCCCCGATGACGGTGCGGACGACCTCGCCGCCCTTGAAGACCTTCATCGCCGGAATCGCGGTGATCTGGTACTTCATCGCCAGGCCGGGGTTCTCGTCGACGTTGAGCTTGACGATGTCGAGCTTGTCGGAGTGCTCGGTGGCGATCTGGTCGAGGATCGGGCTCACCGCGCGACACGGGCCGCACCACTCGGCCCAGAAGTCGACGAGGACGGCCTTGTCGTTCTGGAGGACCTCCTGCTCGAAGGTGGCCTCGGACACTGCACGTGCGGTCATGGGTTGTCTCCTTTGGTGGAAGCGTGGGTCGGCGACATCACGGATGCATGCCGCCGTCGGCATCTACGTCGTCGGAACTCAGCGCGAGGCGTCGGCGAGATCGGCGGCCACGAGGTGGTCGACCTCCGCCGCCTCGGCGGATGCCTCGACGGGCTGGTCGTCGGTGTCCTCGAGGGCCGCGAGGTAGTGCTCCGCGTCGAGCGCGGCGACCGTGCCGGAGCCCGCCGCGGTGACCGCCTGCCGGTAGGTCGGGTCGATCACGTCGCCGGCGGCGAACACGCCGGGCACCGAGGTGCGCGACGATCGGCCGTCGACCGAGATCGTGCCCTCGGCCGTGAGCTCGAGCTTGCCGTGCACCAGGTGCGTGCGCGGGTCGTTGCCGATCGCGACGAACAGGCCGTCGAGGTCGAGCGCGCGGACGTCGCCCGTGACGGTGTCGGTCAGCGTGACACCGGTCACGGCGGTGTCACCGTGGATCGCCGAGACCTCGGCGTTCCACACGAACTCGATCTTCGGGTTGTCGAAGGCGCGCTGCTGCATGATCTTCGACGCCTTGAGCTGGTCGCGGCGGTGGATCACGTAGACCTTGTCGGCGAAGCGGGTGAGGAAGGTCGCCTCCTCCATCGCGGAGTCACCGCCGCCGACGACCGCGATGGTCTTCTCGCGGAAGAAGAAGCCGTCGCACGTGGCGCACCACGACAGGCCGTGGCCCGAGAGCCGCTCCTCCTCGGGCAGGCCGAGCTTGCGGTAGGCCGAGCCCGTCGCGAAGATGATCGCCTTCGCCTCGTGCTCGCCGCCGTTGCCGAGCCTGACGCGCTTCACGGGGCCGTCGACGTCGAGCTCCACGACGTCGTCGTAGACGACCTCGGTGCCGAAACGCTCGGCCTGGGCCTGCATCTTCCCCATGAGGTCGGGGCCCATGATGCCGTCGGGGAAGCCGGGGAAGTTCTCGACCTCGGTCGTGTTCATGAGCTCGCCGCCGATCTCGACGGAGCTCGCGACGAGCAGCGGCTTCAGCTCGGCCCGGGCCGCGTAGATGGCGGCGGTGAATCCCGCCGGACCTGACCCGATGATGATGATGTCGCGCAAACCCGCTCCTGTCGTTCCGTGCGATGCCGCGGCATCCTACTCACCGGATGCCACGACATGGTGAACACAGTCTAGGCGGCGCCTATTCCGGCGCCGGCGGCGCTCACGGGCGGGTCACAGCAAGGGCAGTGAACGAGCGGACGCCGCGGGCTCGCGCCCCGCGTCATCCGTCGTCATCGGCGCCGCAGGCGGGCCAGCACCGGGCCGGCGAAGCCGCGCAGCTCCGGCGAGCGGAGCAGCCACAGGATGCCGCCGTAGAGCACGGCCATCACCGTGCCCGTCAGCGCCATGACGAGGATCGCACCCCAGCGGTCGGCGATCGCGAAGCCGCCCTCCGTGAAGGCCCCGAACGCCCAGACGATCGCGAAGCCGGCCCCGACGGGCACGATGGCCGCGGCGATGTCGCGCGCGAGGCTCGCGAGCACCCGCGTGGCGTCGAGGCGCTCGAGCTTCGGCCGGAGCAGCAGGAGCGCGAGGCCGAGCTGGACGGTGCCGGAGATCGTGGTCGCCAGCGCGACGCCGACGGCGGTCCACTCGACCGGGAGCAGCAGTGCGGTCAGTGCGAGGATCGTGAACACGATCACCTGGACCAGCGTGAACATGAACGGCGTGCGCGTGTCCCCGAGCGCGTAGAACGTCCGCTGCACCACGAACAGGATGCTGAAGCCGACCAGGCCGATCGCGAAGGCCACGATCACGTTGCCGAGGGCCGACGCGTTCGCGAGGTTGCCGGGCTGGAAGACGGCGGCGAACGGGTAGGCGACGACGACGAGCACCGCCGAGGCGAGCACCAGGATGAGCGCCACGGCCCGGACCGCGCCGGAGAGGTCGTCGCGCACGCGGTCCAGGAATCCGTCGCGCGCGTGCTCGCTCATCCGGGTGAAGTACGCCGTCGCGATCGAGACCGTGATCACCGAATGCGGGAGCATGAAGATGAGCCAGGCGTTCTCGATGGCCGCGACCGACGCGCCCTGTTCGGAGGCGGTCGCGGCGACCCGGGTCTGCACGATGCCCGCGAACGTCGTGAGCAGCAGCATCCCGAACGTCCACGCCGCCATGCGGCCCGCCGAGCGCAGTCCGACGCCGCGCCAGCGGAAGTCCGGACGGTACCGGAGGCCGATCCGTCGCCAGAACCAGAACAGCACGACCGCCTGCGCCACGATGCCGAGCGTCGCCGAGCCGGCGAGCAGGGCGATCATCCCGGGCGTCCAGTCCTCGGCCGAGCGCGTTCCGTCCGGGTCGAAGCCGAACAGCACGCCGAAGGCGACCAGCCCCGCGAGGGCGACCACGTTGTTCAGGACGGGGACCCACGTGAACGGGCCGAAGCTGCGGCGTGCGTTCAGGACCTCGCCGAGCAGTGTGTACAGCCCGTAGAAGAAGATCTGCGGCAGGCACCAGAACGCGAACGCGGTCGCGAGTGCGAGCGTGTCGGGCGGGAAGCTCCCGCCGTAGATCCACGCGAGCACCGGCGCCAGTGCGGTCGCGACGATCGTCGCCGCGCCGATGACGACGAGCGCGAGCGTGACGAGCTTGTTGATGTACGCGCTGCCGCCGTCGGCATGTGCGCTCGCGCGCACGATCTGCGGCACGAGCACCGCCGACAGCACGCCGCCGGCGACGATGACGTAGACCGTGTTCGGCAGGCCGTTGGCGACGGCGAACGCGTCGGCGCTCGCGGAGCCGACGACGCCGATCGTCGCCGCCAGCACGATCGCCTTCAGGAAGCCGAGGAGACGCGAGACGATGGTCCCCGACGCGAGGAACAGGCTCGCCCGGGCGATGCGGTCGTCAGCCATTCGAGGGGTCCTCAGGTCGCGACGAGGCGTCGGGGTCGGGATCGGCGTCGACGCGCTGCCCGGCGTCGACGCGCTGCTCGGCGTCGACGAACGGAATGCCGGAAGCAGGATCGGTCGTCTCGTCCGCGCCCGAACGCTGGCGGCGACGCCGAAGGATCGTGCGCAGGATGCCCGCACCGAACGCGGCGACCGCGATCACGGCGAGGATGGTCGCTCCGACGCCCTCCCAGTCGGCGTGCACGTTCGCCGGGATCCGGACGACCGAGCCGAGCGGCGTCCCGTCGGGCGACGCGAGCGAGACCTCGAGATCGACCTCGCCGCTGCCCACGCCGGCCGCGACCGGCACCTGGACGGTCCGGCGGCTCTCCCCCTCGACGGTCGCATCGACGGTGTCCTCGACGAGCAGCCGACCGTTGGACGGGTCGACCGTCACCACCACGTTCACCGCATAGGGCAGGTCGTTCTCGATCGTGATCGGGATGCCGGTCTCGCTCGCGACCACGAGCACGCTGCTCGTCGGGACGACCGAGACCGAGTCGGTGACCGCGCGCTGGTCGACGAGCCACCGGCCGACCGCCTCGGTCCACTCCGTCGGCAGGTCGAGCCATCCGACCGCGAGGAGTTCGAGCAGGTCGCGTCGCGTCGGCGCGGTGAGCAGGGTCGGGTCGTCGAGCACGTCGGAGAACTCGCCGACCGCCGCCTCCGCACCGAGCAGGCGTTCGACGTTCTCGAGCCGCTGGGCGTCCTCGGGAAGCGAGACCAGGGTTCGTGAGACCGGCGGTGCGCCCACGGCCTCGGTGAGCGTGGCGGTGCGCGACCACTGCGATCCGTCGAGCGCGGCGAGCGTCTCCGCGACGCGTTGCGCGTCGGCTCCGGCGGAACGCGCGAACGAGCCGACGAGCGTCGATGATGCGTCCCCCGCGCCGAGCGCCAGTTCCGCGAGCAGGCGGGAGGCGGCGCTGCGCCATTCGGCGTCGGTCTGCGCGGCGGCCGCGAGTCGCAGCGGAGCCTGCAGTCGCGCATCGGCGACGACCGCCCCGCGACCCTCGATCGTGGCCGCGGCGTTCGACGCGCCATCCGTCGGCTCGACATTGCCGGGCGCGAGGATCGCGGTGGTCAGTCCGCCCGCGGCGAATCGGTCGAGGTCACCGGATGCCACGGTGTCGTCGGCGGGCCAGGCCAGGTCGCTCCGGGTGAAGTCCCAGTCGAGCAACTCGGCGTCCGTCGGCGCCTCGCCCGGGGCGTTCGTCGCCCCTGCGGGGCTCTGTGCGTCCGCGAAGTCGGCGGCATCGACCACGTCGGCGAACCCGATCGGCTCGAGCGGGGCGTCGAGCCCGGCCTGCGACTGCACCGCGAGGTCGGCGTCGGCGTAGGCGAGCGGGAAGACCTCGTTGGGCATCTCGGCCAGCGCCTCGAGCCAGGCCGTGGCGGATTCGGGCGCCGACGACCCGAGCGCGCGGATGGAGACGGGGATCCGGGGGTCGATGCCCACGGCGACGCCCGCCCCCGAGACCGCCTCGAGCTGCCGAGTCAACAGGCCGGCCGGACCGGTCCACGACTCCAGCCGCTCGGCGGGAAGCACACCGCCCTCGTCCGCCGGCACGGTCAGGGGGTACACGAGGGCGAGACCGGGGCGGTCGCCGTCGGTGACGAGCGCGTTCGCCACCGCGGTGGTGGCCCACGCGACATCCGCCCCACGGGACTCGAGGGACGCGGCGAGGCCGACCGCCGGATCCGCCGCATCGGTGGCGCCCGCGGGGAGCGTGAACTGGAGAGTCGTGACCGCGCCGACGGGGAGCGCCGCGGTCGCACGCTCGAACACCGTCCGCGCCGACGCAGGGAGCCCGCCATCGGTCGTCCAGGCATCGAGGTCGCCGACGTCGTCGAGCCCCGACGCGGCCACGCCCAGCGCGATCGTGCCGGCCTCGACCTCGACGTCGCCGCCGTTCACGATCTCGACGACCACGTCGATCGGGGCACCGGCCGTCACCGAGGTGCCGTCGGCAGGGGCGACGCTCACGCTGACTCCGCTCTCGGGCTCGGACGCGCGGGCGGCCGGAGCGCCCGTCGGACCGTCCAGCGGTGCGACCGCGCCGGCGGCCCCGAGGGCCACGCTCGCGGCCCCGGCGGACAGGACGGCGAGGAGTCGGCGCAGGCGTCGAGGAGGGGTCGACTCGGCCGGCATGGAGGCGATTCTACGGGGAGCGGCCCGGGAGGATGCGGGGCGTCGCCGGGGTGCCGACGGCCGATGCGCCGTCGCGGGCGGCGCCGCTCGCGGGGTCCTGCCTAACATGGAGCAATGCAGAGTGTCGCGGAGGCCCTCGACCGGCTCGAAGGTCTGGCCGCCTCGCCGACGGTCGCCACGCTCGCCGACGCCTTCGAGGCGGCCGGCCACGAGCTCGCCCTCGTCGGCGGTCCCGTCCGTGACGCCTTCCTCGGGCGGTCGACCAACGACCTCGACTTCACGACGGACGCCACGCCCGACGAGATCCTCGCCGTCGTGAAGCCCGTCGCCGAGGCGCACTGGGACATCGGCCGCGCATTCGGAACCATCGGCGCGATCGTTCACGGGCACACCGTCGAGATCACGACCTACCGCGCCGACGCGTACGACGGCACGTCGCGCAAGCCCGAGGTGGTCTTCGGCACGTCGCTCGAGGACGACCTCGTGCGTCGCGACTTCACCGTCAACGCGCTCGCCCTGCGCCTGCCGCAGCGCACGCTCGTCGACCCGTCGGGCGGCGTCGAGGACCTCATCGGCCGGGTGCTGCGGACGCCTTCGGCACCCGAGGTCTCGTTCGGCGACGACCCGCTGCGGATGATGCGGGCCGCGCGCTTCGCGGCCCAGCTCGGCTTCGAGGTCGAGCCGGGCACGCTCGCCGCCATGTCCTCCCTCGCGCCCGAGATCGACCGCATCTCCGCCGAGCGCGTGCGCGACGAGCTGTCGAAGCTGCTGTGCACGGGCGCGGCGAGCCGCGGCATCCGCCTGCTCGTCGACAGCGGCATCGCGGCCCGGGTGCTGCCCGAGATCCCGGCGCTCCGCCTCGAGATCGACGAGCACCACCACCACAAGGACGTCTACGAGCACAGCCTGACCGTGCTCGACCAGGCGATCGACTACGAGGTCTCTCGCGGCGTGCTCGACTCCCCCGACCTCGTGGTGCGACTCGCGGCGCTGCTGCACGACATCGGCAAGCCCGCCACGCGGCGGCTCGAACCGGGCGGTGCGGTGTCGTTCCACCACCACGACATGGTCGGTGCGAAGCTCGCTCGCAAGCGCCTCCGCGCGCTGCGCTTCGACAACGACACGGTCAAGGCGGTGTCACGGCTGATCGAGCTGCACCTGCGCTTCTTCGGGTACACGGATGGCGCGTGGTCCGACTCCGCCGTGCGCAGGTACGTGCGCGACGCGGGCGACCAGCTCGAGCGGCTGCACATCCTGACGAGGGCGGATGTCACGACGCGCAACCGTCGCAAGGCCGACCGTCTCGGGTTCGCCTACGACGACCTCGAGGAGCGCGTCGCGCGCCTCGCCGAGGAGGAGGAACTCGCAGCCGTGCGCCCCGAGCTCGACGGGCAGGAGATCATGGCCGCGCTCGGCATCCGCCCGGGGCCGGTCGTCGGTGAGGCGTACAAGTACCTGCTCGACGTGCGGCTCGACGAGGGCCCGATCGGGCCGGATGCCGCGCGCGAGCGCCTGCTCGCCTGGTGGGCCGCCCGCGGCGGCGCCTGACGCGCGCTCCCTCCCCCGCGCCCCCGCGCCGCCCTCCCGCGCTCCCGCGCCCCCGCGCCCCCGCGCTCCCGCGCTCCCGCGCTCCCGCGAAGGGGTCACTTCGCGTCAGCGCAGCCGGCTACGAGCGATTGGCCTGACGCGAATCGACCCCCTCGGTGGCGATGTGTGCGGCCCTCCACAGGTGGCCCGCGCCATCCGTCGTCCGCGGATGGCGCGACGCGACGCAGCGTCACTCGACACACGACCAGGCTCGCGAGCATGAGCGAGGTGCCGCTGGGATACGTACGGACCGCGGGGCGCGGCGTGACCGGCGCCCGGACGCTCCAGCGCGATGCGGTCGCGGGGAGACTGACGTCGGTCCGGCCGGGTGTCGTCGTCGGAACCACCACGTGGTCGGCCGCGTCCGAACGCGCGCGATTCATGGCTCGGATCGCCGCAGTGGTCCACACGCGGCGGGATCGCGTGGTGCTCTCGCACGAGTCGGCCGCAGCGGTGTGGGGGCTGCCGCACCTGGGCAGGCTGCCAGAGGTGGTCGAGCTGGCAGACCATCGCGGCAACCTGCCCCGCTCCAGGAACGGCGTCGCGTGGCGCCGCACGCCGTTCGAACCCGACGAGGTGGAGGAGGTCGACGGCTACCTCGTGACGGGCCTGGCTCAGACGCTCGTGGATGTCGCCTGTCGCCGCGGCTTCCTCGCCGCAGTGGTCGCGCTCGATGCCGCGCTCGCCGGCCGTATCGACCGACCTCGCCGAATCGACGCGACTGTGCTGACGCAGCTGCTGGAACGGGAACCGCGACGCGGTGCACGCAGGGCCTCCGCCGCGATCGCGTTCGCCGACGCTCGCGCCGAGTCCGTGGGCGAATCCCTGAGCCGGGCCCAGATGCACCTGATGGGGTTTCCACCGCCCGTCCTTCAGGCCGCTTTCCCTCGACTGGGCGGCGGTGTCGATCGGACGGACTTCGACTGGCCCGAATACGGGTGCTTCGGCGAGTTCGACGGCGACGTCAAGTACCTCGATCCCGCCTACCGCTCGGGACGCACGATCGAACAGGTGATCCTCGACGAGAAGAAGCGTGCGGACCGGATCCGGCGGCGGTACGGCCGGACCGAGATCCGCTGGGACTGGTCGACCGCGCGATCCGCGCCCAGGTTCCGCGCGCTACTGCTCGATGCCGGCCTGCCCGTCGTGCGCCGGTCGATCACACCGCGATGAGCCGCGGGAGGGTCGCTTCGCGACAGCGCCGATCGGTCAATTGCCGAACGGCGTCGCGAAGCGACCCTCTGGGCCGAGCGGCTGAGGTGAGATGCGGCGGGCGGCGGGCGGCGGGCGCGGCCGGGGGCGCGGGGCGCCGGCGCGATGTGCGCGGGCGCGAGGCATCCGTTACACTTGACAGGTTGTCTGCGTGCCCGAGTCCGGGCCTCCGCAGTACGACGCATGAACACCCTCCTGTCACAGACCGTCTGTGACCGCTGAGTCCGAAGGAGGTGGGTCTGTCATGCATCAGTACGAGCTGATGGTCATCCTCGATCCGTCGATCGACGAGCGCACCGTTGCTCCGAGCCTCGACAAGTTCCTCAACGTCATCCGCAAGGACGGCGGCACCGTCGACAACGTCGACATCTGGGGCAAGCGTCGCCTGGCGTACGAGATCGACAAGAAGTCCGAGGGCATCTACGCCGTCGTCGACTTCACCGCCGAGTCCGCGACCACCAACGAGCTCGACCGCCAGCTGAACCTCAGCGAGGCCGTCATGCGTACCAAGGTGCTCCGCGCCGAGGAGGGCATCGCCCAGGTCGCCGCCGCGAAGAAGGCCGAGGAGGCGAAGGCCGCCAAGAAGGCCGCCGCCGCCGCGAAGGCCACCGCCAAGAAGGACGCCTAGTCCCCATGGCCGGCGAGACCGTCATCACCGTGGTGGGCAACCTCACCGCCGACCCCGAGCTGCGCTACACGCAGTCCGGGCTGGCTGTCGCGAACTTCACGATCGCGTCGACGCCCCGCACGTTCGACCGCCAGGCGAACGAGTGGAAGGACGGCGAGGCCCTCTTCCTGCGTGCGAGCTGCTGGCGTGAATTCGCCGAGCACGTCGCGGGATCGCTCACCAAGGGAACCCGGGTCATCGCTTCCGGGCGTCTCAAGCAGCGCTCCTACGAGACGAAGGAGGGCGAGAAGCGCACCAGCATCGAGCTCGAGGTCGACGAGATCGGCCCGAGCCTGCGCTACGCCACCGCGTCCGTGACGCGCGCCCAGTCCAACCGCGGCGTCGGCGGGGGCGGCTCCTACGGGGGCGGCCAGCAGTCGTCCGACGACGCGTGGGCGCCCAGCGCTCCCGCCCAGTCCTCGGGCGGCGGCGACGTCTGGAACACCCCGGGCACCAACTACGGCGACGAGACGCCCTTCTAGGCCGTCAGGCCGGCGACGGATGCCACGTGGCATCCGCTCGCACCGGAAACTCACACACGATTAGGAAAGAACCATGGCTGGAAAGAGCAGCGGCGACCGCCGCAAGCCTCGCGGCGGCAAGGGCGCGAAGAACGCCGCCCCCGCGAAGTCCGTCAAGGTCGGCGTCATCGACTACAAGGATGTCGCGACCCTTCGGAAGTTCATCTCGGAGCGCGGCAAGATCCGCGCCCGTCGCATCACCGGTGTCTCCGTGCAGGAGCAGCGCCTCATCGCCCGCGCCGTGAAGAACGCGCGCGAGATGGCGCTCCTGCCCTACTCGGGCTCCGGCCGCTAAGGAGCACGACAATGGCAAAGATCATCCTCACGCACGAGGTCACGGGTCTCGGCGAGGCCGGCGACGTGGTCGAGGTCAAGAACGGGTACGCCCGCAACTACCTCGTCCCCCAGGGCTTCGCGACCCCGTGGACCCGTGGCGGCCAGAAGCAGGTCGACCAGATCAAGGCCGCGCGCGCCGCGCGCGAGCTGCACTCGCTGGAGGACGCGCAGGCCCTCAAGGCGAAGCTCGAGTCGGGCAAGGTCAAGCTGGCCGTCAAGGCCGGCCTCGGCGGCCGTCTCTTCGGCTCGGTCAAGCCCGCGGATGTCGCGACCGCCGTCGCCGACGCCGGGCTCGGCGAGATCGACAAGCGCAAGGTCGAGTTCACCGCTCCGGTGAAGTCCGTCGGCGACCACGAGGTCTCCGTCAAGCTGCGCGACGAGGTCACGGCGACGATCACCCTCCAGGTGGTCGCGGCAAAGTAATCGCTTCCGACGCACGTACGACGCGGCGGTGGGCTGAGGCCCCCGCCGCGTCGTCGTCTGCGGGCCGGGTGGGCGCACACGGGGTCTTCGCGGCCCGTGTATTACACCCGCCGCGAGTCCCCCCGCAAGTCCGCATTTCGGGGTCCTGTCCTCAGGTTTGTGCACAGGACCGATGCGGCGATGCGTGAGAAACGGAAGAATTTTCCCCCCACAGGTGTGGATTGGCAAAGGCCCCGATCAATCCATAATTCACACCGTGTCATTCACAAGATGTCCACAGTTCTCCACAGCATCTGTGCACATGTTCAGCGGCGTTTCGCCCACGTCGTCCACAGAGTTATCCACAGGCTGGCTTGTGCTGTCGGAACCCCTTCCTTATGGTGAGTCAGTCTCCTTCGGAATGACGCCGTGAACGGGCCCCGCCAGAGCCGTTCGACGAGGTGTCGGGGGGTCCGGCGAGACTGGTCGCGGGGCAGAAGAACATGCCCGGCGGGTGAGCGGAGGTAGCACGTGTCGATCGCGCACATCGGGATCGCCGAACCCGTCGACGACCACGACGCCCGGCGCGGCGAGCGCACCCCTCCGCACGATCTGCTCGCCGAGCAGAGCGCCCTCGGCGGGATGATGCTCTCGAAGGACGCGGTCGCGGACGTCATCGAGACGCTCCGCGGCATCGACTTCTACGTGCCCAAGCACGAGGTCGTCTTCAACGCGATCCTCGCCCTCTACTCGCACGGCGAGCCGACCGACGTGATCGCGGTCACCGACGAACTCACCAAGAACGGCGAGCTCCAGCGCGCGGGTGGCGTCGAGTACCTCCACACGCTCACGAGCCTCGTGCCGACCGCGGCCAACGCGGGGTACTACGCGTCGATCGTCGCCGAGCGCGCACTCCTCCGCCGCCTCGTCGAGGCCGGCACCCGCATCGTGCAGATGGGCTACGCCGGCGAGGGCGAAGTCGTGGAGCTGGTCAACAACGCCCAGGCCGAGATCTACTCGGTGACCGGCTCGGTCGAGAGCGAGGACTACGTCCCCCTCACCGATGCCATCGGCACCGCGATCGACGAGATCGAGGCCGCGAAGCACACCGACGGCAAGATGACCGGCGTTCCGACGGGCTTCGCCGACCTCGACGACCTCACGAACGGGTTCCACCCCGGGCAGATGATCATCGTCGCGGCGCGGCCCGCGATGGGCAAGTCGACGCTCGCGCTCGACTTCGCCCGTTCCGCGGCGATCACGCACGACCTGCCCACGATCTTCTTCTCGCTCGAGATGGGGCGATCCGAGATCGCCATGCGACTGCTCTCGGCCGAGGCATCCGTGCCACTGCAGAACATGCGCAAGGGCACCGTCGACACGCGCGACTGGACCACGATCGCCTCGACCCGCGGCCGCATCAACGATGCGCCGCTCTACATCGACGACTCGCCCAACATGACGCTCGTCGAGATCCGCGCGAAGTGCCGGCGACTCAAGCAGCGCGTCGGCCTCAAGATGGTCGTCATCGACTACCTGCAGCTCATGACGAGCGGCAAGCGCGTCGAGAGCCGCCAACAGGAGGTGTCGGAGTTCTCGCGTGCGCTGAAGCTGCTCGCGAAGGAGCTGCAGGTGCCGGTGCTCGCGCTGTCCCAGCTGAACCGCGGGCCCGAGCAACGCGCCGACAAGATGCCCGCGCTCTCCGACCTGCGCGAGTCCGGCTCGATCGAGCAGGACGCCGACGTGGTGATCCTGCTGCACCGCGAATCGGCCTATGAGCGCGACAGCCCGCGCGCCGGCGAGGCCGACCTGATCGTCGCCAAGCACCGCAACGGCCCGACGCGCACCGTGACCGTGGCGTTCCACGGCCACTTCTCGCGCTTCGCCGACATGGTGCAGGTGTAGCCGAGCTGCCCCCACTGCGCGCGGCCCGTCCCCCGACGGGCCGCGCGCTCGCGTGCTGCTCACGAGGATCGAGCCGCCGGTCGGGATGCGACGAGCGGGCGCGTGCGCGTTGCCGCCCGCGCGCCGCCGCAGTACCGTGCCCGCGTGAACACGTGTCGACGGAGCCCGCGGAGCCCGCGGAGCCCGCGGAGCATGCGGGAATGAACGACGCGGCGCTGTTCGTGGGGATCGCCGAGATCGCCGGAGTGTTCGTGGGTTTCGCGGCGCTCATCAGCGTGACCGGACGGGACGAGATCGGCCCGTCGCAACTCGCGCAGGTGCGGGCGGTCGTGACGATCGGCCTGGTGGTGATCGTCGCCGCCCTGCTCCCAGTCGCCCTCGCGGCCTACGGGCTCCATGCACCCGTGCTGTGGCGGGTGAGCAGCGGGCTGTTCCTGGTGCTCGTCTGGGTGGTGATCGTCCTGGCGTTGCGCCGGCCCGAGAACCGCAGGTCCGCGCGCACGCAGGCGCGTCGGAGCCCCGGACTCACCGCGGTGTTCTGGGGCGTCCTCGAGGTCGCGATCCAGGTGCCGCTGCTGCTGGCGGTGCTGGGCGTGGTCGAAGACCTGGCGCGGGCGTTCTACACGACGGCCCTCGTGGTGCACCTGTTCGAGGCGGCATTCGTGCTCGGCCAGTTCGTGTATGCGCGGATGGCGGATCGGCCGGGTCGGCGTGCCGCCGGCCAGGCAGGCGCCGACGAGGCAGGCGCCGACGAGGCAGGCGCCGACGAGGCAGGCGCCGACGAGGCAGGCGCCGCCGAGGCATCCGATCCGGACAGGCCGTGATCACGCGGCCCGCGACCGGTCACCGCGAGGACCGTCTGCCTCGGCCGACTCAGCGCATGCCGCGGAACCGCGAGGCGCCGACGATCAGCGCCAGCGCGCCGCCGATGGCCGACACGAGGGGGACGGCGGCCACCGCGAGGGCGATCGTGTTCGGCCGGAACCGGAGGCCGTCGGGCCCGTTGATGTACGCGCCGATCGGCACGGCGAAGCCGCCTCCGCCTCCGCCGCTACCCTCGCCGTGACCGGCGACGGCCTTGCCGCCCTCCGGCATGTCGCCGGAGCCTTCGCCGGCCCCGAATCCGAACACGACGAACGCGACGGGCACCGCCTCCTGTCCGTCGACCGTGGTCTTCTCGGCGTAGGCCACGCGTGCGCCCCACGAGGGGACCGATTCCGCCAGGTTCTCGATGAGCTTGCCCATGTGAGCCGACCGTACGCCGGTTCGTTCGTTGCGGCCAGATGCGAGCGGTGAACGGTCGATTGACGGCGCGCGCGGTCATTGGGATGCTGAGCAGCGACCCGTGACGAAGTGCAGCCGGAAGGCGGTCGACATGGTCCTGTCCACGCGGGCGACCGAGGCGAGGGACTCGGTCGCGACGGTGACGTCGTTCTTCGCGAGCATCCAGGGGGCGGATGACCCGGACGCGCTCGACTTCACCTTCGGCAATCCGCACGAGATGGCGCTGTCCGGCCTGACCGAGGCGATGCGCGCGCAGCTCGAGCCGAGGTCGGTCGACTGGTTCGCATACAAGACGAGCGAAGCCGCGGCGCAGGAAGCCGTGGCATCCGGACTTCGCGGCGAACTCGGGCTGGACTTCGAGCCGGCGGACATCGCGATGACGCAGGGCGCGTTCGGTGCGATCTCGCTCGCGTTCGCGCTGCTGACGGATGCCGGTGACGAGGTCGTCATCCCCGTGCCCGGGTGGTTCTGCTATGCGCCGATGCTGCACGCGATGAACCTCGTGCCCGTCGGCGCCCCGCTCGCGCCCGTCGACTTCAGCCTCGACGTCGACGAGATCGCGCGGGCGATCACGCCCCGAACGCGGTTCGTGGTCGTGAACTCGCCGGCGAATCCGACCGGGCGCGTCTACCCGAAGGCGACCTGGGATGCGCTCGCGGAGGTGCTCGACGAGGCATCCCGGCGCCACGGACGCCGCATCTGGCTGCTCTCGGACGAGCCGTACCGACGCATCCGCTTCGACGGGATCGGCTACGCGAGCCCGGCGGGTTCGTACCCCTGGACGCTCATCGACTACAGCTACGGCAAGGTGCTGCTCGCGCCGGGGCAGCGTCTCGGCTACCTCGCCGTCTCGCCGCTGCTCGAGCCCGCCGACCGCCGCGCGCTGCGCGAGGCGTCCATGCCGATCCAGCTCGCGATCGGGTGGGGCTTCCCCGACGCGCTGATGCAGTACTCGGTGCCGGCGCTCGAGACGGTGTCGATCGACCTGGCCGAGCTGACGCGCAAGCGCGACCGCATGTACGGGGCGCTCCACGACGCCGGGTACACGCTGACGAAGCCCGAGGGCACGTTCTACCTGTGGGGCCGGGCTCCGGGCGGGGATGCCGCGGCGTTCTGCGGATCGCTCGCCGAGCGGGGCGTGTTCCTGATGCCGGGCACGCTGTTCGACCAGCCGGCGCATTTCCGCATCTCGCTCACGGCGACCATGGACATGATCGAGCGGGCGCTGCCGGTGCTCGTGGCGGCGGCCTGACCGCGTGGACGGGCGGCACTAGGCGCCATCGACTCCGAAGATCCCGCAGACGAGGTCGTTGCTCGCCGCCTCGTCGGCGGAGTCGGCCACTGCGGGTCCCCGGTGGTACAGCACGTCGTCCGTTGCCAGGTCGTAGACGGAGATCCCCGCGTAGTTGAGCACGGCGCCCTGTCCGGCGAGTGTGAGCGTGCGGTAGGCACCCGTATCGGTGATCGTGCCCTCGTCGAACTCGATGAGCAGGCGCCGGGTGCCGTGCGGGTACACGGACTCGCCCGTGGTGGAGAGCGTCCAGGTCATCTTGTACTCCATCGCGATGGCGAGCGAGACGACGTTCCCGTCCCGGTCCGTCCGCTCGTGGAACGACGCGTAGCCCTCGAGGGGACCCGACACGATGCCGCCGTCGGCGCAGGTCGCGACGACGATGCCGTCGTGGTCGCCGATGTCCACACGGTTCCCGCCGCCGTTGCCGTTCCCGGGTGCCGCATGAGCGGCCGGCGCGGCGCACAGCGCGAGTGCCGCGGCGGTGGTCAGAGCGGATGCCGCGGCGACGGCGCGCCGCACCTTCGTCCTGCCGGAGGTCGTCGTGCGGGCCGCGGTGCCCGGATCGATCTCGTTCGTCATGGGGCGCCCGTGCGGCGTGGCCCGGTTCGGTCGGTTCAACGTGTCCCCCTCGATTCGCGGCGATGTCGCACCGCACCAGTCGGGGCGCGACAGGCTCATCGTGCGCTGCCGCCCGTCGCGTCGGCAACGGTGACGCGGGAGGCTGCCATAACGAATCGGAATGGGGCTGTACCGCGGCGTCACGCGGGCTGCGCATCGGCACCAGCCGTCGCGACGCCGATCTCGGTCACCGCCGCCACGACGAGTCGTGCGGCGGACGACAGCGGAGTCCGCCAGGCCAGCAGGTGCTCGCACGGGGGGCCGTCGACGGGTTCGAGGTAGCGGAGGCCGAGCACCTCCCCCATGCGCCCCACGCGACGCGGGACGAACGCGATCGATTCGGTCGTGAGCGCCGAGAGGAACGTCGCACCCATCGAGTCGACCGGCGGACCGCCGCGTCGCATGCGTTCCCCGTTCATCCAAGGGCGGTACGACCACTCGTCGGTCCATGCCGACGGCGTGCCGAGCGGATCGACGGTCATGTGTCGGGACAGCTCGACGTAGGTCACGTCGCGCTCGTCGGCCGTGAAGAAGTGGTTGCGGGGGCCGACGAGGATGCCGCGCCGCTCCGTCGCCAACACGGTCGTACTGACGCGGCGCTCGACGAGCGGCGCGGTCACGACGGCGAGGTCGACCTCGCGTCGGAGCACGCCTTCCACGTCCCACGGCCGGTGCCGGCCGACGACCAGCCGAACCCGAGCTCCCGCGGCGCGAGCGGCGGCGACCGGCGCAGCCACGAGCGGCAGCAGGCTCGGGTCCGCGACCGCGAGACCGACCTCCGCCGCCCCGGCGTCGGCGGCGTCGGCGGCGCGAGCCGCGATCCTGGCCAGTTCGGCGTCTTCGACCATCCGTCGGGCGATGGCGAGCACGGCGGAACCGGCCGGCGTGGTGCGCACGCCGTCCCGGCCCCGCTCGAGCAGGCGCGCACCGAGATCGCGCTCGAGCTGGGCGATCATCGTGCTGAGCGCGGGTTGCGTGATGTGGCCGCTCCGCGCGGCGGCCGAGAACGAGCCGGCCTCCACCACGGTGGTGAACCAGCGCAGGTGTCGCAGTTCCATTCGCCCTCCACGGAACCAGATGAGGCAATCATCCGCTTTCGGTGGCTCGAGCGGTAGAGGGCGCGCTTGTGCGCTGTGCGAAGACGTCCTAGCATGTCCTCGCGCGATAATCGAAAGCCACATTCGATTATCGAACGCAACGACTCGCACCACGACGACGTGAGGAGCACGACGTGCAGTTCCACCACCACGGTTACGTGTCCGGCGATCCCCGGGTGCAGCCCGCCGCCGGCATCGGCATCGACCGCCCCGAGGAACTGCCCGACGAGGTCGACGTGCTCGTCGTCGGCTCGGGCCCGGCCGGCATGCTGCTCGGCGCGCAGCTCTCCCAGTACCCCGATGTCGTCACCCGAGTCATCGAACGTCGTGACGGGCGACTCGTGCTCGGTCAGGCCGACGGCATCCAGCCGCGCAGCGTCGAGACGTTCCAGGCCTTCGGGTTCGCCGAACGCATCATCGCCGAGGCCTACAACATCGGCTACATGAACTTCTGGGGACCCGACCCGGCCGACCCGAGGAAGATCATCCGGACCTCCCGGACCGAGGACTACGGGTTCAAGATCAGCGAGTTCCCGCACCTCATCGTCAATCAGGCGCGCGTGCTCGACTACTTCGCCGAGGCCGCCGCCAACGGGCCGGGCCGGATCGTGCCCGACTACGGCATCGAGTTCATCGGACTCACCGTGCACGACGAGGGCTCCGCATCCGCGGGCGAGTACCCCGTCGAGGTGCGCGTGCGCCACACGGCCGGCGCGCGCGAGGGAGAGGAGCGCACGGTGCGCGCCAAGTACGTCGTGGGCAGCGACGGCGCGCGCAGCCGAGTCCGCGAGGCGATCGGCCGCAAGCACGTCGGCGGCATCTCGGCGCACGCGTGGGGCGTCATGGACGTGGTCGTGAACACCGACTTCCCCGACTGGCGCACGAAGTGCGCGATCAACTCGGCCGCCGGCAACATCCTGCACATCCCCCGTGAGGGCGGGTACCTCTCCCGCATGTACATCGACCTCGGCGAGGTGGCCGAGGACGATCACCACGAGGTGCGCAAGACCCCGATCGAGACGATCATCGCCAAGGCGAACGACATCCTGCACCCGTACACGCTCGACGTGCGCGATGTCGCCTGGTCCAGCGTCTACGAGGTCGGCCACCGGGTCACCGACCACTTCGACGACCGCGACGAGGGGGCGGATGTCGCTCCGCGGGTCTTCCTCACCGGTGACGCATGCCACACGCACAGCGCGAAGGCCGGGCAGGGCATGAACGTCTCGATGCAGGACGGGTTCAACCTGGGGTGGAAGCTCGGCTCGGTCGTCACCGGCCGGGCCCCCGCCGACCTGCTCGCGACCTACTCGTCGGAACGGCAGCCGGTCGCGCAGCAGCTGATCGACTTCGACCGCGAATGGTCCTCGCTCATGGCCCGCAAGCCGGAGGAGATCTCGGACCCGCAGGAACTGGCCAAGCACTACCTCGGCACCGCCGAGTTCCCGTCGGGCTTCATGACGCACTACGGCCCGTCGATGATCACCGGCGACGCGGAGCACCAGGCGCTCGCCACCGGATTCCCGATCGGCATGCGCTTCAAGTCGTCGCCGGTGTCGCTCGTGTGCGACGGGAACGTCGTGCACCTGGGCCACCACGCCAGGGCCGACGGGCGGTGGCGGATCTACGCCTTCGCCGATGCGCCCGCTGCCGGTGAGGCATCCGCTCTCGCGGACTGGGCCGAGTGGATGTCGTCGCCCGACGCCCCGCCGGCGCGGTACACGCCGGACGGACTCGACGCCGACGCCGTGTTCGACGTCAAGGCGATCTACCAGCAGCCGCACGAGGACGTCGACATCATGGCCGCCCCTGAGCTGTTCCGCCCGAGGACCGGGCCGCTCGCGCTCATGGACTGGGAGAAGGTGTTCGCGGCCGGGCCGAGCGCGTGGTGCCCGACCGACATCTTCGAGGAGCGGGGCATCTCACGCGACGGCGCCGTCGTCATCGTGCGGCCCGACCAGTACGTGGCGCACGTCCTGCCGCTCACGGCGACCGACGAGCTCGCGGCGTTCTTCCGGCGGAACCTGCTGCCGCAGCGCGCGGCGGTGGAGGCGTCTGCCGACGCCACCCTCGAAGGGGACCTCGTCAGCCGCTGACGACGGGCCCCGCCGCGGGCGGTCGTCCCGTCGCGGCCCCGGCGCGTTCAGGCCCCGTAGCTCCGGGACACCGCGCGCGCCGCGGCGGCGAGCCGCTCGGCGATCTCCTCCTCGGGTCGCGGCAGGGACACGTGGATCACCGCGATGGCGGCCGGGGGCTGGCCGGGCAGGGTGAGCGGCACCGCGACCGACCGGAGCGACGGCACGACCTCGTCGTGGCTCAGCGCGTACCCGCGCGCGCGGCTCTCGGCGATCTCGGCGCGCAGCGCCTCGGGAACGTCGACAGGCCAGGAGCTCTCGGGCATGGCGAGCAGGATCGCCTTGCCCGGGCCGCCTCGCGTGATCGGATGCCGGTGCCCGGGGCGGTACGACACGACCGTCATGGTCTGGCGCGGCGCGGCGCTGAGCAGCGTCACCGCCTCCTCGTTGTCGGCCAGCACGGCGATGAGGCAGGTCATGCCGAGCTCGTTCGCGACCTCGGTCAGCTCGGGCAGTGCGACCTGCTGCAGGTCGCGGGCGACCCCCGCCGCGAGGGCCGCGAGACCGGTGCCGAGCGCAAGGCGACCGGCCGCGTCGCGCGTGACGAGCGTGTGCTCCTCGAGCGTGCGGACGAGGCGGTACGCGACCGATCGGTGCACGTGCAGCGCGGCGGCGACCTCGTCGATCGTCAGGTTCCGGTCGGCGTCGGCGAGGACCTCGAGCACGCGGATGCCGCGGCTCAGCGTCTGCGATCCTGCCGGTGGGGCCGGCTTGGCTGCGTCCACGGCCGACCTCCCGCCGAATCGGGGCCGGGGCGGATGCCGCGGCCACTCGGTCGATAGTAGAACGCGTCGAACGGAATCCGAACAACGTCGGGCGACTCGCGAGTAGGCTGACCGGCGTGAGCGGGTTCTCACGCACGGAGGCGGCCGAGCGCGCCGGGGTCGACGTGACCTACGTCGATCGTCTGGTGCAACTCGGCATCGTGGTGCCCGACCGGGATCGCTTCTCGGCCGGCGACGTGCGGCGCATGCTGATGGCACGTTCGCTCGAGGAGGCCGCCATCCCGCTCGAGCGGCTCGCCGTCGCACTCGACCACGGTGCGCTCTCGCTCGGATTCTTCGATGCCGAGGCGTACGAGCGGTTCGCGCCGCTGGCCGGCGAGACCTTCCAGCAGGTCAGCGAGCGCACGGGCGTGCCGCTCGACCTCCTCACGACGATCCGGGAGGCGATCGGCTCGCCGCTGCCGTCACCCGACGACCTGATCCGCGAGGACGAGTTGGCCGTCGTGCCCTTCCTGGAACTGCAGATCGCCGAGGGCTTCCGTCCGGCGGCCATCGAGCGCCTGCTCCGGGTCCAGGGCGAGAGCACCCGCCGAATGGCCGAGGCCGAGGCGGCGTGGTGGAACTCCGAGGTGGTCGAGCCCGCGATGGCGGCCGGGAAGTCGGCCGACGACATCGCCAACCCGGAGTTCGCCGATCGGAGCGCGCCGCTCGCGGAGCGGGCGATGCTCGGGCTGTACCACGCGCAGCAGGCGCGCGCGTGGACGTCGAACATCATCGAGGGCTTCGAAGTGCTCATGGCGAAGGCCGGCATCCACAGTCACCTCGAGCGCCCGCCGGCGATCTGCTTCTTCGACATCACGGGCTACACCAGGCTCACCCAGGAACGCGGTGACGAGGCCGCGGCCGATCTCGCCGCCACGCTGGCGCGGCTCGTCCAGCGGGGCTCGGTCCGGCACGGCGGCAAGCCCATCAAGTGGCTGGGCGACGGGGTGATGTTCCACTTCCGCGACCCGGGTCCGGCCGTCAGGGCGGGGCTCGAGATGGTCGACGAGCTGACGACCGCCGGCCTGCCGCCGGCGCACGTCGGGCTGCACACCGGGCCGGTCCTCTACCAGCAGGGCGACTACTTCGGGCAGACCGTGAACCTCGCGTCGCGCATCGCCGACTACGCGCGACCGGGCGAGGTGCTCGTGACGCAGGCGGTCGCCCAGGCGGGTGACGAGCAGGGGATCGTCTTCCGCGATGTCGGCCCGGCGGAGCTCAAGGGCATGTCCGGGCCCATGGAGCTCTTCCGAGCCGAGTTCGCCTGAGGTCGTCCGGCGGGGCCGCCCGCTTTCCGATTCGCGAAAGAATCACCGCTCTTTCGATGTCATGCGCCGCGAAACATGGAGTCACCGACATCCGTGCACCTAAAGTGATCGCGTGCAGCACCGTCGCCGCTCCGGCCCCCACCGGACGACGGGCTCGCACCGACCCGTCCACGAGGTGCCGCATCGCATCGACCGACGAGGGTCGAGCGACGAGAGGGAGTACGCATGACGCGCATCGGCGTCGTCACCGAGCAGGGCTCGGAGACCCGGGTCGCCGCCACACCGGCGACCGTGAAGCAGTTGATCGGCCTGGGCTACGAGGTCGTCGTCGAGACGGGCGCGGGCGTCGGCTCGTCGTTCCCGGATGAGGCGTACGATCTCGCTGGCGCGGGGCTCGTCACGCGCGAGGCCGCGTTCGCGAGCGACATCGTGCTCAAGGTGAACCAGCCGACTCCGGAGGAGATCGCGGCGCTCTCGCCCGGGACGACGCTGATCGGCCTGCTGAGCCCCGCGCTCCGGCCCGACCTCCTCGAGGCGCTGTCGGCACAGGGCGTCACGGCGCTCGCGCTCGACGCCGTGCCCCGCATCTCGCGGGCGCAGTCGATGGACGTGCTGAGCTCGATGGCGAACATCGCCGGCTACCGGGCGGTCGTGGAGGCCGCGCACGAGTTCGGCCGGTTCTTCACAGGCCAGGTCACCGCGGCGGGCAAGGTGCCGCCGGCGAAGGTGCTCGTCGCCGGCGCCGGCGTGGCCGGCCTCGCGGCGATCGGCGCGGCATCCAGCCTCGGCGCGATCGTGCGCGCGACCGACCCTCGGCCGGAGGTCGCGGACCAGGTCAAGTCGATCGGCGGCGAGTACCTGAAGGTCGAGGTCGAGGTCGAGCAGTCGACCGACGGGTACGCGAAGGCGACGAGCGAGGCGTACGACCGGCGCGCGGCGGAGATCTACTCCGAGCAGGCGCGCGACGTCGACATCATCATCACGACCGCGCTGATCCCGGGGCGGCCGGCGCCCCGGCTGATCACGGCGGCGGATGTCGCGGCGATGAAGCCCGGCAGCGTGATCGTCGACATGGCCGCCGGGATGGGCGGCAACGTCGAGGGCTCGGTCGCGGGCGAGCGGACGGTGACGCCGAACGGCGTGATCATCCTCGGCTACACCGACCTCGCCTCGCGGCTGCCCGCGCAGGCGTCGCAGCTGTACGGCACCAACCTCGTGAACCTCGTGAAGCTCCTCACTCCCGGCAAGGACGGGCGGCTCGTCATCGACTTCGACGACGTCGTGCAGCGTGCGGTGACGGTCGTCCGCGACGGCGAGACGACGTGGCCGCCGCCGCCCGTGCAAGTCTCGGCGGCCCCCGCCCCGGCGCAGTCCGCAACGGATGGCGCGGGCGCGGCATCCGTCGCGAAGAAGCCGAAGCGCACGCTCTCCAAGGGCGGACGCGCGGCGCTGATCGGCGTCGGCATCGCGGTGCTGTTCCTGGTGAACGCGATCGCGCCGGCGCCGCTGCCGCAGCACTTCACGGTGCTCGCACTCTCGATCGTGGTCGGGTTCTACGTGATCGGGAAGGTCGCGCACGCGCTGCACACGCCGCTGATGAGCGTGACGAACGCGATCTCGGGCATCATCATCGTCGGCGCCATCCTCCAGGTCACGAGCGACGTGGTCGTCGTGCAGGTGCTCTCGGCGATCGCGATCCTGATCGCGAGCATCAACATCTTCGGTGGCTTCGCGGTCACCCGGCGCATGCTCGGCATGTTCGCCAAGGACGAGCGGACGACGACGTGAGCGCCGCCGCCATCACCGCGACCCTGACGACGACGTTCCCGAGGAGCCCCGAGCGTGCCTGAGACCCTGATCACCCCCGAATCCATCGCGGGCGCCGCGTACCTCGTGGCGGCCCTGCTGTTCATCCTCTCCCTGGCCGGTCTGTCCAAGCATGAAACCGCCAGGGCCGGTGTCGGCTACGGCATCGCCGGCATGGCGATCGCGCTGGTCGCGACGATCTGGCTGACGTTCCAGGGCGCCTGGGGCGAACCGGCCGCGATGACCGGGCTGATCCTGCTCGTCGTGACGGTGATCGTCGGCGG
Source organism: Agromyces sp. GXQ0307 (assembly GCF_044769845.1). Taxonomy (NCBI): domain Bacteria; kingdom Bacillati; phylum Actinomycetota; class Actinomycetes; order Micrococcales; family Microbacteriaceae; genus Agromyces; species Agromyces sp. GXQ0307. Next base: position 397,724 of record NZ_JBIZVY010000004.1, read on the forward strand.
CGCGATCGGCCTGTGGCGGGCCCGCGTCGTGCAGATGACCGGCATGCCGCAGCTGATCGCCCTGCTGCACAGCTTCGTCGGCCTCGCCGCCGTGCTCGTCGGCTGGAACGGCGCGCTCGCCGAACCGCACCTCGAGGGCGCACTGCTCGACATCCACCACGCCGAGGTCTTCATCGGCGTCTTCATCGGCGCGGTCACCTTCACCGGCTCGATCGTGGCGTTCCTCAAGCTGTCCGCCCGCATGAAGTCGGCCCCGCTCGTGCTGCCCGGCAAGAACGCCCTGAACCTCGGCGCCCTGGTCGCATTCGTGGGGCTCACGGTCTGGTACGTGATCACGCCCGAGCTGTGGCTGCTCGTGGTCGTCACCGCGCTCGCGCTCGCGCTCGGCTGGCACCTGGTCGCCTCGATCGGCGGCGGCGACATGCCCGTGGTCGTGTCGATGCTGAACAGCTACTCCGGTTGGGCCGCGGCCGCCGCGGGCTTCCTGCTCAACAACGACCTGCTCATCGTCACCGGTGCGCTCGTCGGCTCCTCGGGTGCGTACCTGTCGTACATCATGTGCCGCGCCATGAACCGATCCTTCATCTCGGTCATCGCGGGCGGCTTCGGCATCGAGGCGCCGAAGAAGGGCGACGACGACCTCGGCGAGCACCGCGAGATCGTGGCCGAGGATGCCGCGGAGCTGCTGAAGAACGCCTCGAGCGTGGTCATCACGCCCGGGTACGGGATGGCGGTCGCGCAGGCGCAGTACCCCGTCGCCGAGCTGACCGCGAAGCTCCGCGAACGCGGCATCGACGTGCGCTTCGGCATCCACCCCGTCGCCGGCCGCCTGCCCGGGCACATGAACGTCCTCCTCGCCGAGGCGAAGGTGCCCTACGACATCGTGGAGGAGATGGACGAGATCAACGACGACCTCGGATCGACGTCCGTCGTGCTCGTCATCGGCGCGAACGACACAGTGAACCCCGCCGCCGCCGAGGACCCCGGGAGCCCCATCGCCGGGATGCCCGTGCTCCGCGTCTGGGAGGCCGACAACGTGATCGTGTTCAAGCGCTCCATGGCCTCCGGGTACGCGGGCGTGCAGAACCCGTTGTTCTTCCGCGACAACGCCCAGATGCTCTTCGGCGATGCGAAGGAACGGGTCGAGGACATCCTCAAGGCGCTCTGACGCCGGTCGGGCGCGCTGCCGCTCGGTGACCGGCTGAGACGGTGACGGATGCCGCGGCTCGGGCCGCGGCATCCGTTGCACCATGCTCGGCGACGGCGGCGCCCAGCATCCTCTCGAACGGGGCGAGCGTAGGATTGAACGGTTCCCCAGCCGAAAGAGGTCGCCGTGGCCGATGCCCGCGATGCCGCGCCCGAGCGCGCAGGCGCCTGGCTGCTCCCGGTGACCCGTGGAGCGCTCGCCATCGTCCCGTCCGTGGTGATCACGTTCTCGCAGGACCACTCCGCCGGGTTCGGCCTCGCGGTCTTCGGCTGGTGGGCGCTCGTGGCGGGCGTCGTCGTCGGCGCGCTGTCCGCACGCCTCGTGGCCGATCGCACGTCGCGATGGGTCTTCGTGGGGAACGGCGTGATCACGGCCGCCGCGGGCCTGGTCGCACTCCAGCTGGCTGGAACCCCGTCGTCCGGTGTCGCCGTGTTCACCTACACGGTGGCGGTCTGGGCGGCCCTCACCGGCATCCTCGAGCTCTTCGTCGGCGTCCGCGGCCGCGGTCGCGTCGCCGCCGCGCGAGACTGGCTGACCGTCGGCGGGCTGACCGCCGTGCTCGCCCTCGCGTTCGTCCTGCTCCCGCTCGATCCCGTCACGGCGGTCGGCCTCCTCGGCGCGTACCTCGTCGTGGCCGGCGTGCTGCTCGTGATCGGCGGGTTGTCGTTGAAGTGGGCCGCGACCGAGCGAACGGGCTCGAGCGACGCGGCATCCGGATCGGAGCGATCGTGACCAACTCCCCCGACGGCGGGTACCGCCCCAGCCGACGCGACGTGCTGCGGCCCGTCGAGTACGTCGGCGGCGCCGCCATCGCGGCGGTGTTCACCGCCGTCATCGTGCTCTTCGCGACGCGCGACTGGACCATCACGCTGATCACCCTCGGCGGGGTGTTCATCATCGTGCTGATGGTGCTCGCGCTGCTCTCGATGGCCGTGAAGCCCAATGCGGGCGAGCACGGCGACGGCACCGGCGGCGACCCCGGGCGCCGGCAGGGCGACGACTCGGCGCACTAGCCCGCGCGCCCGCGCACCCGCTCGGCGCGCGCGGCGCGCGGGCGCCCGACGGAGTGCGATTTCTGCGGTGGAGTGCAGGATCACCCCGCACTCCACCGCAGAAACCGCACTCGAATGGAGCGCGCGTCAGCCGCGCAGGCGGTCGACCAGCGGGTCGGCGATGCCCGTGTACGTCGCCGGGGTGAGCGCGAGCAGGCGCTGCTTCGCGTCGTCCGAGATGTCGAGGCCGCCGACGAACTCGGCCAGCTCGGCCGCCCCGACGCGCTTGCCGCGCGTGAGCTCCTTGAGCAGGGCGTACGGGTCGGCGATCGAGGAACGACCGGCGGCCACCTCGGCCCGGATCACCGTCTGGATCGCCTCGCCGAGCACCTCCCAGTTGCCGTCGAGGTCCTCGAGCAGCAACGCCCGGTCGAGGTCGATCTCGCCGAGCCCGCGCAGGATGTTGTCGAGCGCGAGCACCGAGTGCCCGAAGCCGACGCCGATGTTGCGCTGCGAGCTCGAGTCGGTGAGGTCGCGCTGGAGGCGCGAGGTGACGAGCGTCGCGGCGAGCGAGTCGAGGATCGCCGACGACAGCTCGAGGTTCGCCTCGGCGTTCTCGAAGCGGATCGGGTTCACCTTGTGCGGCATGGTGGACGAGCCCGTCGCACCGGCGGCGGGGATCTGCCGGAAGTAGCCGAGCGAGATGTACGTCCAGATGTCGGTCGCGAGGTTGTGCAGCACGCGGTTCGCGTGCGAGATGCGGCCGTAGAGCTCGGCCTGCCAGTCGTGGGACTCGATCTGCGTGGTGAGCGGATTCCAGGTGAGCCCGAGGCCCTCGACGAACTCGCGCGAGACCGTGGGCCAGTCGACGGATGGCGCGGCCACGACGTGCGCCGAGAAGGTGCCGGTCGCGCCAGAGAACTTGCCGAGGTACTCGGTCGCCTCGACCTGGCGGAGGATCCGCTCGAGTCGGTACGCGACGACCGCGAGCTCCTTGCCCATGGTGGTCGGCGTCGCCGGTTGGCCGTGGGTGCGTGAGAGCATCGCGGCGTCGCGGTGCTGCTCGGCGAGGCCGACGAGCTTGGCGATCACGGCCCGGTACTTCGGCAGCCACACTTGGGCGACCGCGTCGCGCACGGTCAACGCATAGGAGAGGTTGTTGATGTCCTCGCTCGTGCAGGCGAAGTGCGTGAGTTCGGCGAGGTTCGACAGGCCGAGCTCGTCGAGCTTGCCGCGCACGAAGTACTCCACGGCCTTCACGTCGTGTCGCGTGGTCGCCTCGACGCGCGCGAGCTCGTCGATGTCGGCCTGGCCGAAGTCGGCGACGACCGCGCGCAGCGCCTCCTTCGCGTCATCCGCCAGCGGACTCGTGCCGAAGAAGCCGCGATCGGTCTGCGCGATGAGCCACTCGATCTCGACATGCACGCGCGCGCGGTTCAGCCCCGCCTCGGAGAGGTGCTCGCCGAGTTCGCCGACGGCGGCGCGGTAGCGCCCGTCGAGCGGGCTGAGCGGCTGGGGAGGCAGCGAAGTCATCGGTTTCCTTGTCTGAGAGCCGGCGCGAGTTGCCGGAAGAGCGCCTGAGTCGACCGCTCTATCATCCCAAGAACCCGGTCGAAGGTCGCATCGTCGCTGTAGTAGGGGTCGGGCACGTCCTGCAGCGGGGCCAGCTCGGGGTCGAACTCGAGCAGCAGTCGCACCTTGTGCGCGTCGACCGGGGTGCGCGCCCAGTTCCGCAGCACGCGCGACTGGCCGCGGTCGAACGCGACCACGAGGTCGAGCGCCGGGAAGTCCTCGGGGTCGAACTGGCGCGCGCGGTGTCGGCTGCCGTCGTACCCGGCGCGCGCGAGCGCCTCGAGCGTGCGATGGTCGGCCTGCTCGCCCACGTGCCAGTCCCCGGTCGCTGCGGAGACGATCTCGAGGCGGTCGGCGATCCCCGCACGTTCAGCGAGCTCGCGCAGCACGACCTCCGCCATCGGCGACCGGCAGATGTTGCCGGTGCAGACGAATGAGACACGGAAGCGCTGCGCGGAATCCCCGGCCGGGTCCGCAGGCGTCATGAAACCCTATTCTGGACCGAATCGGGGGTTCCGAACAGAGCGGGATCGGGTGCGGGTATCGGCTCCTCGGTCAGCGGGGAGGGAGATGGCCGTGACGGATGCTCCGCCACCCGACTTCGACGTCAACGAGGCCCGTGCGGCGCAGCTCGTGGACGCGCAGCATCCCGACCTCGCGGGCGAGGTCCGGCTCGCGGCCAACGGGTGGGACAACATCATGTTCCGTCTCGGCGACGACCTGGCGATCCGGATGCCGCGGCGCCGCCAGGCGGTGGGCCTCACGTGGAACGAGCAGCGATGGCTTCCCGAGCTCGCCCCGCACCTGCCCGTGGCCGTGCCCGCGCCGGTCCGCAACGGCCGGCCGGCGCCCGAGCTCGGGTACGACGCGCCGTGGAGCATCGTGCCGTGGTTCCGTGGCGCGAGCGGGCTCGCGTTCGATGCTGAGACGCGGGGCGTCGCCGTGAACGGCCTCGCGGCGTTCGTCGCCGAACTCGGCGCGACGCCGGCACCGGCCGAGGCGCCGCGCAGCGCCTGGCGCGGGGTGCCGCTCGCGCACCGGGACGACGATGTGCGCGTCCGGCTCGGCAGCGGGCGGATCCCGGATGCCGCGCGGCTGCTGCCGGTGTGGGAGCGGGCGCTCGCGGCATCCGCGTGGGCCGGCCCACCAGTCTGGCTGCACGGCGACCTGCACCCGCACAACGTGCTGCTCGCCCCGTCGGGCGCGCTCGTGGCGGTCGTCGACTTCGGCGACGTCACCGCCGGTGATCCGGCGACGGACCTCGCCACGGCGTGGCTGACGTTCGACACTCGCGCGCGCCGCATCTTCCGCGCAGAGCTCGACGCCCGACGCGGCGTCGACGAGGCGACGTGGGATCGCGCTCGCGGCTGGGCGCTCATGATCGCGTCGGCGGTCGTCGACCGCCTCGGACCGTCGGGACCGTTCGGGCGTGTCGCCGCGTACGCCCTCGAGCAGGTCCGGCTCGACTGACGGCCGGTCGCGGAGTCCGCGCGGCGCGCCGGTGGCTCGGCCACGCGGGAGAGGGCGTGCCGTCCTCCCCCGGCCGGGCATCCGCCGATCCACCCACGCGGTCGCGTGGTCCGGATGCCCCGCCTCGCCCGAGCGCCGAGGCTCGTGGGGTGATCCCCTCGACGTCCCTCTCCCCCGCCTCCGCCGCGCTTCGGCTCGCAGCGATTGAGCAGGCGCTCGCCGCCCTCCGGCGGCTTCGGGTCGAGGTCGAGCAGATCAGGCCGGGGTTGGTGCTCGAGCGGCTCGACGGATGGCACGACGACGCGGCCGAGCTCTACGCCCACCGTGCCCGCGAGCTCCGCTTCGCGCTCGCGGGCGCCGAGCAGGGCCTGCTCGACGCGGAGCACGGGCTCGTCGCCGAACGCGAGCGGGCACGGGAGGCCCACGCCGCCGCGCTCGCGATCGCGACACCGGATCGACCGGTGACGGGCGCGGGCGGCCGCTGGTGAGCGGGCTCGAAGTCCGGAGCGGCGGTCCGCATTCGGTCGAGACGGAGTCGCTCATCGCCGAGGCCCTTCGGTTGGCGGCGGTCGCGCACCTGGCCGACGGATGGTCGGCCCGGTCGGCCGCGCTGCTCGCGGAGGCGCACCAGGTCGCGACTCGGGATCCCGCCGATCGTGCGTGGGCCGCCGCGATCGACCTCGACACCGCGCATGCCGGTTTCGGGTCCGCCGGACGGGCGGCATCCGATCTGTCCACCGCGCTCGGGCTGAGCGCGACGAGGTACGTGATGGTGGAGGGCGTCGTCGCGGGACTCGCCGACGCCGGCCGGCGGATCGGCGCCGGGCTCCTGGGGATCGCCGCGTCGAGCGTGGCACTGCCCGTCGCGTCGGCGGCCGCGCTCGCGCTCGCCCCGGTCGCGGCGGCGAGCATCCTCCCGCTCGTCTTCGACCGGGGTCGCTACGCCGAGGCGGTCGAGGCGCTGATCACGGAGCACGGGCTGCCGATCCTGTCCGATCCCGGGTTCGTCGGGTTCGTCCGTGCCGCGGCGGACCAGGCCGACGAGTTCCTGGCGGGGCTCTTCCGCGCGCAGGGCCTCTTCGCGATCGGGTCGGAGCTCGACGCCCCGGAGAACGCGGGTCTCCTGCTCGCCGCGGCGGGCGTCGTCGCACTCGCGACGGGCGGGCGCGGGCTTCGCGAGACGCCGATCTCCGACCCGGTCCGCGTCGCGGCGCCCGAGGTCGCCGCCCTCGGCGGCAGTGGGGGCGATGCGCCCGCGCGCATATCCGCCGCGACCGGCCGGTCCGGTCCCGACGCCGGCGCGGTCGACGGCATCGCCGACCTGGCCGACCGCATCCCGCCGTCCGAGGCGGGCGGGCCGCAGGTTCGGATCGAGCGGTACGAATCGGACGACGGGCCCCGCTGGATCGTGTACTCGGCCGGAACGGCCGACTTCGGTGCGACCCCCGCCGAGGAACCGTACGACATGACGGCCAACCTCCACGGGGTGGCCGGGGCATCCGTGCTGCACGACCTCATCGGCCTGCCGTCGGAGGCGGCCGCATCGGAGCGAGCCCTCCGCGCCTCGATGGCGCAGGCCGGCGTCGAGGCCGGCGATCCCGTGATCGTGGTCGGCCACTCGGCGGGCGGCATGGTCGCGGCGAACCTGGCGGCCGACCCCGACCTCGACGTGGTCGCCGCGATCAGCCTCGGCGGTCCGGTCGCGCAGGTGGCGACCGGCGACGTCCCCGTGCTCTCGGTGGCGCACGCCGAGGATCTCGTGCCCGCGACCGCAGGGTCCGGTGTCGCGGCGACGGCGCGCGTGGAGGTCGGTCGCAGCCTGGGCGCGGTCGTGCCCGCATCGGGCGACAGCGTCCCGGCGCACGCGATCGACCGCTACCGCGAGACCGCTCGCCTGATCGATCGCGACGATGATCCGCGCCTCGTGGAGTTCCGCGACCTCGTGACCGGCTTCACCGGCGGGTCGGCACCCGTCGACGTGTCGTACTGGCGGAGCGACCGGGTGCGGCGGTGACCGGTGCGGCCGCGGGGCCGGAGCCCGTCGCCGGCGCAGTTCAGTCGGTCGGCCGGACCACCAGCCCGATCAACCAGCTGATGAAACCGAGGACCAGCGCACCGAGGACGCCCCACCAGAATCCGTCCACCTCGAGACCGAAGCCCATGAGGCCGCTGATCCAGTCCACGAGCAGCAGCAGCAGCCCGTTCACGATGAACGAGATGAGGCCGAGCGTGAGTACGTAGAGGGGGAACCCGACGATCCGGACGAACGTGCCGATCGTCGCATTGACGATGCCGAAGATCGCGGCGACGAGGAGGTAGGTGAGCACGGTCGCGATGTCCGTGTCCTCGTAGGGGACGACGCTGACGCCGGCGACGATGAGGGTCGTGAGCCAGAGTGCGAACGCGATGACGATGACCTTCAGGAGGAAGCGCATCCCCCAACTATGGCAGCGGGGCACGCGCGGGCGAAGGGGTACGGTGGATGCCGTGACCGCATCGGAGCCCACGACCACGCAGGTGCGCCTGCGCCCCGAGATCGCCTCGCTTCCGCCGTATCGACAGGGCCGGCCGGCCCCGGCGGACGGCTTCAAGCTGTCGAGCAACGAGAACCCGTGGCCGCCCGTCGCGGGCGTCGCGCAGGCGATCTCCGCCGCCGCGAACGAGGTCAACCGCTATCCGGATGCCACGGCGCTCGCGCTCCGCGAGCGACTCGCCGGACGATACGGCGTCACCGCCGACGAGGTGCTCGTCGGTGCGGGATCGGTCTCGCTCCTCGCGCAGTTCGTGCTCGCCGCGGCCTCCCCCGGCGACGAGGTCGTGTACTCGTGGCGCTCCTTCGAGGCCTACCCCGGGCTCGTGACCGTCGCCGGCGCGACGAGCGTGCAGGTGCCGAACCGCCCCGACCACGGCCACGACCTCGAGGCGATGGCGGCGGCCGTCACCGACCGCACGCGCGTGGTGATCGTGTGCTCACCCAACAACCCGACCGGCGTGCCCGTCACCGCCGACGAGTTCGAGCGGTTCATGGCCGCCGTCCCGGGCGATCGGCTCGTGCTGCTCGACGAGGCGTACGCGGAGTTCGTGCGCGACGAGGCATCCGTCGACGGCAGCTCGCTCATCGGGCGCTACCCGAACCTCGTCGTGCTCCGCACGTTCTCGAAGGCCTACGGCCTCGCGGGCGTGCGCGTGGGCTACGCGATCGGGCCCGTACCGATCCTCGACGCCGCGCGCGCGACCGCGATCCCCCTCGGCGTGACCGCCGTCGCGACCGCGGGTGCGCTCGCCGCGCTCGAGCCGGCCAACGAGGCCGAGCTGCTGCGTCGTGTCGACCAGCTCGCCGAGCGGCGCGACGCGCTGCGCGAGGCGCTCATCGAGCAGGGCTGGGCGATCCCGGCGGCGCAGGGCAACTTCGTCTGGCTGCCGACCGGCGAGCGAACGGTCGAGGTCGCCGAGGCGCTCTTCGCGGGCGGCGTCGTCGCGCGCGCCTTCCCGGGAGACGGCATCCGGGTCTCGGTCGGCGAGCCGGAGTCTGTGGACGTACTCCTAAGGCTTCTGAAGGAGCTTGTCTGACCTCCACAAGAAGGGGCCCCTACCGAGCGGGTACCGTGGAACGGTGGCAGCCCCCTCACGCGACTTCACCGCTCCGACGGTCCAGCTCCTGACGCCCGAGGGCGACCTGCGTCCGACGCCCGAGGCGGAGGCCTACCTCCCCGTGGTCGAGGCGCTGCCGGATGCCGCGCTCGAGCAGTTCTACCGCGACATGGTCATCTCGCGTCGGGTCGACGTCACCGGCGCGAACCTCCAGCGCCAGGGCCAGCTCGCGCTCTGGGTGCCGAGCCACGGACAGGAGGCGGCGCAGGTCGGCTCCGCGCGCGCCGCGCGGCCGCAGGACCATATCTTCCCCTCCTACCGCGAGCACGTCGTCGGCATGATCCGCGGCCTCGACCCGGTCGCCATCCTGAAGCTCCTCCGCGGCGTGACCCTCGGCGGCTGGAAGCCGGAGGAGAACGGCAACTTCCACCTCTACACGCTCGTGCTCGCGTCGCAGACGCTGCACGCGACCGGGTACGCGATGGGCCTGCAGTTCGACGGCGCGACCGCGACGGGCGACCCCGAGGCGGATGCCGCGGTGCTCGTCTACTACGGCGACGGCTCGACCTCGCAGGGCGACGCGAACGAGGCGCTCGTCTTCGCCTCGAGCTACAACACCCCGCAGGTGTTCTTCGTGCAGAACAACCAGTGGGCGATCTCGGTGCCGGTCTCGCGGCAGTCGCGCAGCCCGCTCTCGCTCCGCGGCGGCGGCTTCGGCATGCCCGGCATCCGGATCGACGGCAACGACGTGCTCGCGAGCTACGCGGTGACCCGGCGGGCGCTCGAGGAGGCACGCGCGGGCGAGGGCCCGTCGTTCATCGAGGCCGTGACCTACCGGATGGGCGCGCACACGACCGCCGACGACCCGACCAAGTACCGCACCGACGACGAGGTCGCGTACTGGACCGCTCGCGATCCGATCGTCCGGTTCCGCACGTGGCTCGAGGGCCGCGGGGCGTCGGCCGAGTTCTTCGAGGGCGTCGACGAGGAGGCCGCGGAGGTCGCGGCCGGCGTCCGCACGCGCGCGCTCGAGCTCACCGCTCCCCCGCGCAGCGACATCTTCGCCCACGTGTACAGCGAGCCGCACCCGCTCATCGAGGCCCAGGCCGCATGGCTCGAAGAGTACGAGAACTCGTTCGAAGGAGACCAGGCATGACGGTCGAGACGATCGCCGATGCGTCGGCGGAGGCGGGCGAGCTCCGCGGCGTGCACACGCTGTCGATGGCCAAGGCCATCAACGCGGGCCTGGCCGAGGCGATGCGCAACGACCCGAAGGTCCTGCTCATGGGCGAGGACATCGGCGCGCTCGGCGGCGTGTTCCGTGTCACCGAGGGCCTGCTGGCGGAGTTCGGCGACCGCCGCGTGCTCGACAGCCCGCTGGCCGAGTCGGGCATAGTGGGCACCGCGATCGGCATGGCGATGCGCGGCTACCGACCCGTCCTCGAGATCCAGTTCGACGGGTTCATCTTCCCGGCGTTCGACCAGATCACCACCCAGCTCGCACGCATGAACCTCCGGCACGACGGCGGCATGCCGATGCCGGTCGTGATCCGCGTGCCGTACGGCGGCCACATCGGGTCGATCGAGCACCATCAGGAGAGCCCCGAGGCGTACTTCGCGCACACCCCGGGCCTCCGCGTGGTGAGCCCCTCGTCGCCGCACGACGCGTACTGGATGATCCAGGAGGCGATCGCGTCGAACGACCCGGTGCTGTTCTTCGAGCCGAAGAGCCGCTACTGGCCGAAGGGCCCGGTGGACCACGACCATGCCGGGCTGCCGCTGCACGCGAGCAGGGTCGTCCGTCGGGGCGACGACGTCACGGTCGTCGGGCACGGCGCGATGGTCGCCACGCTGCTCCAGGCCGCCGACATCGCAGCCGGGGAGGGCCGCAGCCTCGAGGTCGTCGACCTGCGCTCCCTCTCCCCCATCGACTTCGGCCCGATCGTCGACTCGGTGCAGCGCACCGGCCGGCTCGTGGTCGCGCAGGAGGCGTACGGCTTCGTGAGCGTCGGCTCCGAGATCGCCGCCACGGTCGCCGAGCGTGCGTTCTACTCGCTCGAGGCGCCGGTGCTCCGGGTCTCGAGCTTCGACACGCCCTTCCCGCCCGCAGCGCTCGAGACCGAGTACCTGCCGAGCGCCGACCGGGTGCTCGAGGCCGTCGACCGCTCACTGGCGTACTGACCGACCCACGGGCGAACCCGCCGACGTCCCCGACCGCACCGACGAACCTGAGGAGCACGATGAGCGAGATCCGATTCCCGCTTCCCGACGTGGGCGAGGGCCTGACCGAGGCCGAGATCGTGCAGTGGCGCGTCGCGCCCGGCGACCGCATCTCGCTCGACCAGGTCTTCGTCGAGATCGAGACGGCGAAGTCGCTCGTCGAGCTGCCCAGCGCGTTCGAGGGCACCGTGAGCGAGCTGCTCGTCGAGGAGGGCCGCACGGTCGACGTGGGCACGCCGATCCTCGTGATCGAGACGGATGCCGCATCCGGCATGTCTTCGCCGGCGCCCGAGCCGAGCGAGGCGCCGGTCGCCGCGCCGGCGGCCCCGGCAGAGCCCGCGACCTCATCGGCGCCGTCCGGTGACGGCGGCGGCGCCGTGCTCGTCGGGCACGGCAGCAGCGGACCGGGTCGGAGCCGTCGCCGTCGGCACCCCGCCCCCGGCGGGGCGCATGAGCACCTCGCGGCGCCGCCGCCTCCGCCGGCTCCCTCCGCTGCGGCTGCGCCCGCCACCGCGACCGCAGCGAGGCCCGGTGCGCAGGCCGGCTCATCGGAGGCCGCGCGGCCCGCCGAACGCCACGACGACGGCGTTCCCGTGATCGCGAAGCCTCCGATCCGGAAGCTCGCGAAGGATCTGGGCGTCGACCTGTCTCGGGTCGCGCCGACCGGCCCACTCGGTGACGTCACGCGCGACGATGTCATCCGCGAGGCGAGCCAGGCGAGCGTCTTCCGCAACATCCAGACGCCCGAGGCGCCCTCCGACCGCGAGACGCGGATCCCGGTCAAGGGAGTGCGCAAGGCGATCGCCGCCGCCATGGTGCAGAGTGCATACTCCGCGCCGCATGTATCGGTGTTCGTCGACGTCGACGCAACGCGGACGATGGAGTACCTCAAGCGACTCAAGGCGTCCCCGGACTATGCGGGCATCAAGATCTCGCCGCTGCTCATCATGGCGAAGGCCATGCTGTGGGCGGTGCGCCGCAATCCCACCGTGAACGCCCAGTGGACCGACGACGAGATCATCGTGAAGCACTACGTCAACCTCGGCATCGCCGCGGCGACGCCGCGCGGACTCATCGTTCCGAACGTGAAGGATGCGCAGGACATGTCGATGGTCGAGCTCGCCACAGCGCTCGAGCAGCTGACGCTCACGGCGCGTGAGGGCAAGACGCAGCCCGCCGAGATGCAGGGCGGCACGATCACGATCACGAACATCGGCGTGTTCGGCATGGACACCGGGACACCGATCCTCAATCCCGGCGAGGTGGGAATCGTCGCCCTGGGCACGATCAAGCAGAAGCCGTGGGTGGTCGACGGCGAGGTGCGCCCGCGTTTCGTGACGACGATCGGCGGCTCCTTCGATCACCGCGTCGTCGACGGCGACGTCGTCTCGCGGTTCGTCGCCGACGTGGCCTCGATCATCGAGGAGCCGGCGCTCCTGCTCGAGTAGCGGGTGCCGCGCCGGCCGATCGGCCGACGGGCGGGCGGCCCGCGGGCCGCCTCAGAGGCGGATCTCGTAGGCGACCGCGTCGTCGGTTCGACCGACCTCGACGAGCCCGGCCTGCTCGAGGACCCGTCGCGCCGGGAGGTTCGCGATCTCGCACTCGGCACGGGCGACGAGCGCGCCGGCCTCGCGGAGCGCCGCGATCGCGGCGTCGACGACGTGATGGGCGAGGCCGGACCCGCGCGCGGCGGGCACGAGCCCGAACGCGAACTCGACCGCGCCGCGCTCGTCGGGCGGGCCGAACAGGTTGACGCCGCCGACGGCGGCGCCGTCTTCTCCGTCGGCGCCGAGTCGGCGGACGAGGTACGGGCCGAAGGGCGCCGGATCGCCGTCGCGCTGCGCTGCGCGGACGTAGTCGGCGAGGAGTTCGGGCTCGTCGGTGAACGAATAGCCGCCCTCCCAGCCGTCGAGCGGGTCGACGTGGCCGCCGAGCAGGCGCTCGGCGTCGGAGGGGGTGAACGGGTGCAGGGTGATGGGGCTCGTGGTGGTTTCCACGGCTGACACTCTCGCACGGACGTCCGACGAACGACAGCCCCAGTCCACAGAACGTCACGCGAACGGTCGCCGGTTCGTGGTTTTGACAATCATTATCAATAACGCGTAGCATCGTGCCATGCCCACCGCATCGCACCGACACCTCCGCCTGTCCGCGCTCGCCCTCGGCGCGGCATCCGTCACCCTGCTCGCGGGGTGCGCGACGGCCGGGTCCTCCGAGTCCGATGGTGTGCAGGTGGTCGCGACGACCACGCAGGTCGCCGACTTCACCCGCGAGGTCGCGGGGGAGGCGGCCGAGGTGACGGGCCTCCTCGAGCCGGGGCAGAGCGCGCATTCGTTCGACCCCTCGGCCGCGCAGCTGCTCGCGCTCGGCTCCGCCGATGCGCTCGTCGTGAACGGGGCCGGACTCGAGTCGTGGATCGACGACGCCGTCGCGGCGTCGGGATTCGACGGCGTGCTCGTCGATGCGAGCACCGGCATCGAACTCGAGGCGACCGATGACGATCACGCCGGGGACCACGAGGCCGAGGCGGGCGGCGAGCAGGCCGACGAGCACGCCGACGAGCACGCCGACGGCAATCCGCACATCTGGACCGATCCGGCGCTCGCCGAGCGGATGGTCGCGAACATCGCCGACGGCCTCGAGACGGTGCCGGGCATCGACGCCGACGCGATCGACGAGAACGCCGCCGACTACACCGAGCGGCTCCAGGCACTCGACGCGTGGATCGAGGAGAACGTCGCGACGGTGCCCGTCGAGGAGCGCCTCCTCGTGACGAACCACGACGCGTTCACCTACTTCCTCCACGCCTACGACATCACCTTCGTGGGCAGCGTGATCCCGAGCTTCGACGACAACGCCGAGCCGAGCGCGGCCGAGATCGATGCGCTCGTGGAGCGGATCGCCGAGACCGGCGTACGGGCCGTGTTCTCGGAGGCCTCGATCTCGCCGAAGGCGGCCGAGACGATCGCCGACGAGGCGGGCGTCGCCGTCTACTCGGGTGAGGACGCGCTCTACGGAGACTCGCTCGGCCAGCCGGGTTCCGACGGTGAGACCTATCTCGGCAGCCAGGTGCACAACGTCGAGCTGATCCTCGAGTCGTGGGGCGTCGAGCCTTCCCCGGCGCCTGCAGTGCTGGGAGGATGACCGCATGACCGAATCCGGACCCGTCCTCGTACTGCAGGATGCCGCGTTCCGGCACCCCGGCGGGGCGGGCGTCACCGGTCTCCGACTCTCGGTCGACCCCGGTCGAGCCGTCGCCGTCATCGGGCCGAACGGTGCCGGCAAGTCGACGCTGCTGCGAGGACTCCTCGGCCTCGTGCCGCTCGTGGAGGGCTCGATGCGGGTCGGCGGCGCCGAACATGCCCCAGACGGCATGATCGGGTTCCTGCCGCAGTCGTCGGATCTCGATCCCGACTTCCCGATCAGCCTCGAGCAGGTCGTGATGCAGGGTCGGTACCGCCGGCTCGGGTTCCTGCGCTGGCCGGGTCGGCGCGACCGGGAGGTCGTGCGCGGCGCGCTCGAGACGGTCGGACTCGCGGACCGGGCCCGCACGCGGTTCGGCGAACTCTCCGGCGGCCAGCGGCAGCGGGGGATGCTGGCCCGGGCCCTGGCGTCAGAGCCCGCCCTGCTGCTCCTCGACGAGCCGTTCAACGGTCTCGACCAGGTCAATCGCGACGCGCTCATCGAGACGATTCGCACCCTCAAGGCGCGCGGCGTCGCGATCATCGTCTCGACCCACGACCTCGAGTTGGCGCGCCAGGTGTGCGATTCCGTGCTCCTCGTGAACGGGAGCCAGATCGGCTGCGGCCCGGTCGACGAGGTGCTCACGCTCGAGAACGTGCAGGAGTGCTTCGAGGGCGTCGAGGTCGAGATCGACGAGCACACGGTGGTCGTGCCCGGGCACGAGGGGCATTGATGCCGAAACGGGCATGCGACCGGGGGAGTGGTGCGCGATGAGCCTCGGCGACGTGCTGTTCGGCGCGTTCGCGCTGCCGTTCATGGGGCGCGCGCTGCTCGTCCTGTTGGTGCTGTCGGTCGTGGCGGGGGTCGTCGGCGTGCTGGTGAACCTCCGCGGGCTCGAGTTCATCAGCGACGGGCTCACGCACGCGGTCTTCCCCGGCCTGGCGATCGGACTGGCGATCGGGGGAACGGCCGGCCTCGTGCCGGGGGCGGCGATCGCCGCACTCATCGGCGCGGTGCTCCTCACCCTGTTCGTCCGGGCCGGGGTCACGTCCGACGCGGCCGTGGCGGTCGTGCTGACCGCGACCTTCAGCGTGGGCGTGATCGTGGTCTCGCGGAGCGACGACTACGCCGGCGAGCTGGAGGCGCTGCTCTTCGGGCGTGTGCTCACCATCGCTCCCGACGACGTCGTTCCGCTGCTCGTCGTCTCGCTGATCGCCGCCGCCGCGGTCGGCGCGACGCTGAAGCAGCAGGTCTTCCGCGCGTTCGATCCGCAGGGCAGCCGGGCCGCGGGCGACCGCGGCATCGCCCTCGACCTCGTGCTCAACGCGTCGATCGCCCTGGTCGTGGTCGCGGGGGCGAGCACGGTCGGGACCCTCCTCGTGCTCGCGCTGCTCATCGTTCCCGGCGCGTCCGCTCGTCTCGCGACCGTGCGACTCTGGGGGCTGTTCCCGGTGGCCGCGGCCGTCGGTGCCGTGAGCGCCTGGCTCGGCCTCGCGGTCGGGTTCGGCGTGTCCGTCGGGGCCGGCATCGACCTGCCGGCCGGTAGCACCGTCGTGGCGGTCTTCGTCGTGGTGTACGCGGTCATGCTCGGCGTCCGACTCGTGCGCGACCGGATGTCGCGCGCGCAGGCGCGGACCGAGTCCGCTCGCCGGTCCGACGTGCCGGAGGGTCGCTGATGGGGTACTTCGAGCGCGCCCTCGTCGCCGCCGTGGTGATCGGTGCCGGTGCCGGATTCGTCGGTGCCCTGGTCGTGCTCCGACGCCGAACGTTCTTCGCACAGGCGCTGACCCACGCGACCTACCCCGGTGCGGTCGTGGCGGCTGCGCTCGGACTCAGCGTCCCGCTCGGCGCAGCCGTGGCATCCGTGGCCATCGTCGGCGTCATGGCGGCGATCGCACGCGTGCGGCATCAGGGCGCACAGGTCGCCGCAGGCATCGTGCTGACGGGCGGCTTCGCCGCGGGCGCCCTCCTGCAGGCCGTCATCCCGGGGATCCCGGTGCGCCCGGAGTCGCTGCTCGTCGGTTCGATCCTCACCGTGAGCGACGCCGACATCCTCCTCGCGACGGTGGTGCTCGTCGGGGCGGTCGTCCTTGTCGGGGCGTTCGGTCCGCGCATCGCGTTCTCGACGTTCGACCCGGGAGGGTTCCGAGCGGCCGGCTTCCGGGAGTGGCCGGTGGAACTGCTCGTGCTCGGACTCACCGCGGCATCCGTCGTCAGTTCGCTTCCCGCCGTCGGGGCGATCCTCGCCATCGCGCTCATCGCCGCACCCGCGGCGGCCGCGCGCGCGGTGGTGTCCACCTACCGGGGCGTGCTGTTCGCGGCACCCGTCATCGGGGCGGCGTCCGGGGTCGTCGGCGTGCTCGCCTCCCGTGCGCTCGCGGTCGCGGCCGGGCCGGCGATCGCGCTCTCGGCGACCGCGTTCTTCCTCGTCGCGCTCGGCGGCTCCCAGCTGCGACGACTACCCTCGAGGCGGGCTCCGATACCCGTGGAGACCGCGGAGGACGCACGGATCGCATGAAACGGAACACCTGGCAACGCGAAGCGGTGCGCGACGCACTCGACGGCACCGAGGGCTTCATCAGCGCGCAGGCGCTCCACTCGGCGCTGCACGCGAGCGGGTCCCCGATCGGGTTGGCGACCGTGTACCGCGCGCTCGGCGATCTCGCCGCGAGCGGCGATGCCGATTGCCTGCAGTCGCCCGAGGGTGAGGCGATCTACCGCGCGTGCAGCACCGGCCACCACCATCACCTCATCTGCCGCAACTGCGGCCTGACCGTGGAGATCGCGGCCGACGAGGTCGAGACCTGGGCGCAGCGCGTCGCGGCGGAGCAGGGTTTCACCGCGCCGGCGCACGTCGTCGACGTGTTCGGACTCTGCGCGGAGTGTTCGCGCCAGGGCGCGGAGGGTCCGCGCGCCTGACGCCCCGCTCCGCGACCGGCGCGCGGTCAGGCGAGGCGCTGGAACGAGGCCAGGTGGTTCTCGGAACCGGCGTAGAGCCGTTCGAGCACGCTGACCACGTCGGCCTCGTCCTCGTGCTCGAGCGCGGAGCCGAGGTCGGCGAGGTCCTTCTCCTCGATCGCGATGCCGACCCGGATGGCCTCGTCGAGACTGGTGGATCCCCGCGCGATCAGCTCGTCGTAGAGCGCCTGCAGGTCGGGATCGGTGAACACGCCGACCTCTGAGGAGCGCGGGTCGTCGAGGCCGCGCGCGGAGAGCAGGGGAGCGACGAGCGCCTGGTGGGTCGTTTCGCTCTCCACGATGTTGGAGAACACCTGCGCACCCCAGAGGTCGCCGAGCACGACGTACACGTCGTGGGCGAGCTTCTCCTCCTCGATGAGGTACGTGAGGGTCGCCGCGGTGTCGTACGCCGCGGCCCGGTCGTGGGCGGATGCCTCGGGGGCAGGGCTCGTGGGCGCCGCCGAGGTCTCCGTGGTCGGCTCGGGTGCGGTGCCGGTCGGTGCCGGCGTGCAGGCCGTGAGGGACAGGGCCGAGCCGGCGAGCAGGAGCGCGGTGACGGCGCCGATGATGGTGGGCCTGCGGCTGGGCATGGCGATGCCTTCCTGTGTGGGGACCTCGTCGGTCCGGCGACCGCGGCCCGATGATCGTGCCGCACTTCGATCCTAGCTATACCCATGGGGTATTCCATGGGTCTGAGGTCCCACGGGCGCCGCCCGCCGAGGTCCGCCCAGGTCGACCGCGAAAGTCCCGGTCAGCACCGTTTCGGTTGCCACGATTCGACAACACGTCGAACACGTGGATACGGTTGACGACGGTCCACGTGGACCAGCCCGCCCAGTCCGCGCCCCCGCCGCCCGGCACTCCCTCGAGTGCCCGCCGGGGTCGTACGGTTCCTTGCGTGGTATCCGGCCCGGACGGCCGGATGCGCTGGATTCGGTGCTCGCCCGGTGCACAGCAACGCCGCGGCTCGAGCCCCGTCTCCCGGATCGCGCGGAACCCGGCCGTGACCCTGAGTACGCTCCTGCTCGTCGGCCGCAGCGCACCATGGCCGGCGCGTCGAGCGCGCCTCGGAGTGCCCGCACACATGCTCGAATCATCCGTTCCCCCCGAGGACGGCGTCGCGACCACGGATGTCGCCGCGCCGCCCGGCACCTCCCCGGACGCGCCCGCCGACACCACGGCGGCGGCGAAGTCCGCCACGTCCTCCGACCCCGCCGCCGCGGCCGCCGCGCGCCACGCGCCGCCCGCGCTCGAGGTGCGCGGCCTCACCCGCTTCTTCGGCCGTCGGCCGTCCGAGGCCCTCCGGCGCCTCGCCGACGGGGCGACTCGTGATGACGTCGCCCACCTCGGCACCGCTGCGGTCGTCGACGCCGAGTTCGACGTCCGCCGAGGCGAGATCTTCGTCGTCATGGGCCTCTCCGGTTCCGGCAAGTCGACGCTGATCCGTATGCTCAACGGCCTGCTCGAACCCACCGCCGGATCGGTCGAGGTCATGGGGGAGCGGATCACCGGCGTCTCGCCGAAGCGACTGCGTGCCATCCGCCGGGACCACGTCTCGATGGTCTTCCAGCACTTCGCCCTGCTGCCGCACCGCACGGTGCTCGACAACGCCGCCTACGGCCTCGAGATCCAGGGCGTACCGGCCGACGAACGTCGAGAGCGCGCCACGCGCGTGCTCGACCGCGTCGGCCTGGGCGGTTGGGGCGACAAGCTGCCGTCGGAGCTCTCGGGCGGCATGCAGCAGCGCGTGGGGCTCGCCCGCGCGCTCGCCGCGGACACCGACATCCTGCTCATGGACGAGGCGTTCTCCGCCCTCGACCCGCTCATCCGCCGCGAGATGCAGGAGCAGCTCGTCGAGCTGCAGCAGGAGCTCGGCAAGACGATCGTCTTCATCACGCACGACCTCAACGAGGCCATGTTCCTCGGCGACCGCATCGCCGTCATGCGCGACGGCCGGATCGTGCAGCTCGGCACGGCCGAGGAGATCCTCACCGATCCCGCCGACGACTACGTCGCGCAGTTCGTGCAGGACGTCGACCGCGCCCGCGTGCTCACGGCCGGGAACGTGATGGAGGCGCCTCGCGCGATCGTGTCGTCGAGCGCCGGACCGCGCGCAGCGCTGCGCGCGATGCGCGACCTGCAGACGTCGACGGTCCTCGTCGTCGCCCCCGGCCGGCGCCTGCTCGGCGTCGCGCACGACCGCGAGGTGCTCCGCCTCGTCCAGCGCGGCGAGCGCAGCCTCGACTCCGCGATCCGCGACGACATCGCGACCGTCGGCCCCGACGTCCACCTCGCCGACCTGCTCGGCAGCTCGGTCGAGCAGGAGCTCCCGCTCGCCGTCGTCGACGAGCGCCACCGGCTGCTCGGCGCCGTTCCGCGCGTGACGCTGCTCGCGGCGCTCGGCAACGTCGCGCCCTCGACCGGCGAGATCACGGTCGTCGATCCGCCCGCGACCGTGCCCGTCGAGGTCATCACGGCCACGCTGCACGGGACGGACCCGGGCGAGAGCGAGCTCCCCGCAGACCACCACCACGCCGCGACCGAGGGGAGCCGCGCATGAACGAGTTCCGCCTCCCCCTGGGAGACGTCGCCGAGGCGGTCATCGACGTCCTCACCGACGCGCTCGGCGCGTTGTTCGACGTCATCCGCGCGATCTTCGCCGGGTTCTACGACCTCGTCGACGTCATCCTGTCGACCCCGCCCTTCTGGGCGGTGATCGTCGTGATCGCTGCGATCGCCTGGTTCGCGAAGGGCTGGAAGCTCGCCGTCGGCACGCTCGTCGGCCTCCTCGTGATCGTGGGCGTCGACCAGTGGGCGAACGCGATGGACACCCTCGCGCTCGTGCTCGTCTCGAGTGCGATCGCCGTCGTGATCGCGATCCCGCTCGGCATCCTCGCCGCACGGAACGACGTGGCGAGCCGCGTCATCCGCCCGATCCTCGACTTCATGCAGACGATGCCGGCCTTCGTCTACCTGATCCCTGCGCTGATCCTGTTCCGCGTCGGCGTCGTGCCCGGCATCGTCGCGACGATCGTGTTCGCGATGGCCCCCGGCGTGCGCCTCACCGAGCTCGGCATCCGCGGCGTCGACCGCGAGGTCGTCGAGGCCGGGCACGCGTTCGGCTCCTCGCCGTCGCGCATCCTCCGGCAGATCCAGCTGCCGCTCGCGATGCCGTCGATCATGGCGGGCGTGAATCAGGTGATCATGCTCTCGCTCTCGATGGTCGTCATCGCCGGCATGGTCGGTGCGGGCGGGCTCGGTGGCGACGTCGTGCAGTCGCTCACGCGCATCGACGTCGGGCTCGGCTTCGAGGCCGGCCTGTCGGTCGTGATCCTCGCGATCGTGCTCGATCGCATCACGGGCGCGTTCGGGGGTGGCCGCACGAAGCGGTCGTTCCGATCGAAGCGAGCGGATGTCGCGGCGGCGCGCCCCGCCGACGAGCCGGCGCCCGTGGCGACCACGTAACCAGACCATCCGGTCACCACGGCGCCCGCTCCGGCGATGCCGCGGTGTCCGGCATGCCCGCGCGGACCCGCGCGCGGAACCATCCCCAACACCCGTGCCACAGCACACGGGAGGAAAGGAAACACCCTGCAATGACCAAGCGTCACCTGATCCCCACGCTCGCCCTCGGCGGCGCCGCGGCCCTCGTGCTCTCCGGCTGCGCCTCCGGTGCCGACGCCGACGCCGAGACGCTCGACAACGGCGACCGGCAAGACCTCACGATCGCCGTGTTCAACGGCTGGGACGAGGGCATCGCCGCGAGCGAGCTCTGGAAGGCCGTGCTCGAGGAGCAGGGCTACGACGTCGAGCTCGAGTACGCCGACGTCGCCCCCGTCTACCAGGGCCTGAGCGACGACGACTACGACGTCGTGCTCGACACCTGGCTGCCGATCACGCACCAGGACTACATCGACGAGTACGGCGACGAGCTCGTCGACCTCGGCGCCTGGAACGAGGACGCCAAGCTCACCATCGCCGTGAACGAGGACGCGCCCGTCGACTCCCTCGCCGACCTCGCCGCGAACGCCGACGCCTTCGGCAACCGCCTCGTCGGCATCGAGCCGGGCTCGGGTCTCAACCGCGTCACGACCGAGAGCGTCATCCCGACCTACGGCCTCGACGGCATGGAGTACCTCACCTCGTCGACCCCGGCCATGCTCGCCGAGCTCACCGCCGCGACCGACGCGGGCGAGAACATCGCCGTGACGCTGTGGCGCCCGCACTGGGCCTACGACGCGTTCCCCATCAAGGACCTCGAGGACCCCGAGGGCATGCTCGGCGACGCCGAGGGCATCCACTCGTTCGGCGGCAAGAGCTTCGAGGAGAACTTCCCGACGCTCAGCGGCTGGCTGAAGGACTTCCAGATGGACAGCGAGCTGCTCTACTCGCTCGAGAACGCCATGTTCAACGAGAACGACACCGACGACTACGGCCCCATCGTGGAGCAGTGGATCGCCGACAACCAGGAGTACGTCGACTCCCTGACCTCCTGAGGTCGGCCGGCCTCGGGAGGCCGGGTCGCGCCGTGACGGCGCGATGAGACGAAGAGCGGATGCCGCGGGCGCACGTCGTGCCCGCGGCATCCGCTTCGTCGTCCCCCTGCCGGAGTCCGGAGCCGGCTCATTCACGCACATCGCATGATGCCGGTCCTCGGCACCGGTCGTACCGTGCGACATGCGCGAGCCCTGCAAACCGGCCGGCGGCTCGCGCCGAGGGGGACGCGATGACCACCAACGACCAGCACGGAACCGACGCGTTCCGCGACTCCATCTCCACCCCGGACCACGTGGAGAGCCGCATCGGGCGGCTCGAGTTCGTGGACGGTGCGCCCACCGCGGAGACCGCGGGCCGGGTCTACGACCACCTCGACTTCGTGTACGGGGTCCAGGCGTTCCTGAGCGGCTATCCGGGAGCGTCGATGCATGCCATCCACCGGGGTCTCCGCTCGATCGGCGTCGAGGACCACTCGGTGCTCCTCTTCTCGGAGCTGATGGATTCGCAGTCCGTGTTCCTGACTGCGAACTGCGACACGGTGTACGCGCTCAGCTTCCTCGACCTGACGGACGGACCGATGATCCTCGACGTGCCGAGGATGCCCGAGGGTTCGGCCATCCTCGGCACCATCGACGACCTGTGGTTCCGGTGGGTCACGGATGTCGGCGTGCCCGGGCCCGACCGGGGGACCGGGGGACGCTACCTCATCGTCGGTCCCGGCCACGACGGCGTACTCCCGGACAGCGGGTTCCACGTCTCGCACGCCCGGACCACGCACGTGATCGCGCTGCTGCGCGCGTTCATGATCGACGGTGATCCCGAGCGTCCGGCGGCCGCCATCCGAGAGGGCCTGCGCATCAGCCCGTACCGGCCCGGAGGTGCCGGGACGTCGGTGGCGACGTTCCTCGGAGGCGGAGCCCCGCTCACGCCGGTCGAACCGCCGACCGAGACGACGTTCGTCGAAGGTTCCGGGGTGGCGTTCAACACCGTGCCGCCGAACGACGCATCGTACTGGGAGCACATGCACGACTTCATCCAGTCGCAGCCCTCGGGTGCCGGCGACCCGGATGTCCTCGGACTGTTCGCCGCGCTCGGAATCTCGAAGGGATCGCCCTTCGCTCCCGACGAGCGGATGCGTCGCGTGCTCGACGAGGCGGTCGCCGTGGGGAACGCCACGGCGAGGACGGTGTCGTTCGCCCCGCGTGAGGAGGAGGGGTTCGCCTACTACGAGGGGTCGCAGTGGATGAACATGCTCTTCCTCGGAGGGTACGAGTTCCTCGCCCCGCCGCCGGAGATCACGCCCGAGGGCGTGGTTGCCGTGCCGGACGACGGCGCCCGGAAGCTGAACGCGCGCATCGCCTTCTTCTATCCCTACACCGGCATTACCCCGGCGATGTGCATGCGGCTGACCGGCATCGGATCGCAGTACCTGATCGCGGTGCGCGACGCCGACGGCGAGTACCTCGACGGGTCCCGCACCTATCGGCTGACCCTGCCGGCCGGCATTCCGCAGGCCCGGTTCTGGTCGATCATGATCTACGACCGCCAGACACGCTCGATGCTGCAGACCGGTCAGCGGTACCCCGACATCGGCAGCCAGGTCGGCGACGTCCGGGAAGAGGAGGACGGTTCGACGGTGATCCACCTCGGACCTGACGAGCCGGAGGGGCGGGCATCGAACTGGCTGCAGACCGATCCCTCCAGGGGGTTCTTCGCGATCCTGCGGTTCTACAGTCCGACGGCGGCCTTCTTCGACAAGAGCTGGCGCGCCGGGGAGATCACCCGCGTGGAATGACCCTCGAGCGGGGCGTGGGCCCATCGCCGAGCCGAATCGGTGGCGCGCGCCCCACGTGGCTCCCATGCCGACCGGCGAACCCGTGCCACACTCCGTGCATGGCGAAGCCGCGCAGCGAGCTGAAGAGCACGGGATACGAGATCTTCGTCGGGGCGCTCTCCGTGCTCTCGATCGTCAACCTCGTCCTGATGTACGCGCTGGCCGACGACGCGCTCGACACTGTGCTCCAGGTGATGAACGCGCTGTTCAGCGCGATCTTCCTCATCGACTTCGTGTACCGGCTGGCGACCGCTCCGCAGCGAGGCGCCTACTTCTTCCGTCACTTCGGATGGGCGGACCTGCTCGCGAGCCTGCCGTTCGCACAGCTCAAGATCCTCCGGCTGTTCCGGATCGTGCGGGTCGTGCGCCTGTTCCGAGAGCTCGGTGCCCGCACGATCTGGCGCACGCTCGTTCGGGACCGGGCGGGAAGCGCACTCTACGCACTCCTCCTCATGGGCGTGCTGGTACTGCAGTTCGGCAGCCTCACGATGCTCTACCTCGAACAGCGCGCTCCCGGTGCGAACATCACCTCGGCGTCGGACGCTCTGTGGTACACCATCGTCACCATCTCGACGGTCGGATACGGCGACGAGTACCCCGTCACGAACGCGGGTCGATTCGCCGGCGCCCTGATGATCGTCGTCGGCGTGGGCATCTTCGGCACCTTCACCGGCTACCTCGCGAATCTCTTCCTCGCGCCACGGAAGGCCGAACCGGAGGAGACCGGTACCGACCGACCGACCGCGGCCTGAGCGTCGGCGACCTGGAGCCGGTGCCCGATCGCCGGCAGCGTCTGCATCGTCGACCGCCGCTGCCGGCGTGTTCAGCCGCGCTCGCCGGGCCGCGCGGACTGCGACCGTTCGGCGCGCCGGGCGGCGCGAGCCGCCTTGAGTTCGGCGTCGGATGCCGCCATGGCGTCCTTGGCCTCGCCGAGATCGCCGAGGAGCGGGCGCATCCAGGCCATCGAGGGATTCGTGTCGATGAGCAGCACGCGAACGAGCAGCGTCAGCGGGATGGCGAGGACGGCGCCGATCGGGCCGATGACGAGCGCCCAGAACAGCACCGAGAAGAACGTGATGCCCTGGCTCAGGGACACCGCGTTGCCGACGACGCGCGGCTGGACGACGGATTGCACGACGGCGTTCACGAGGCCGTAAATCACGACGACGGCGATCACGATGGGCCATCCGCCCACCAGGCCTCCGAAGATGACGGGCGGGATGATCGCGATGAAGTAGCCGATGTTCGGGATGAAGCTGCAGAGGAACGACAGCAGGCCCCAGATGAACGCCCCGGGAACCCCGAGCAGGAGGAGCGCCACCCAGTTCAGGAAGCCCTGCACCAGGCCGAGGAGGGTCGTCACGACCATGTACCGCCGAACTCCGGACGCGTAGCCGGCCAACGCCTCCACGACGATCGGGCGGTGCGGCCGCAGCTGCCGGAGCAGGGTCGGGAGGAACGCGGCATCCATCGCGAGCAGGAGCAGCATCGTGAAGACGATCACGAGCAGCGTGAACGAGCCGGTGAGCCCGCCGACCAGCCCACCGATGAACCCGACGAGCGCGGAGGGATCGAAGTCCGCACCCAGCGCGGCGATCTGGTCCGCGGTGATGCCGATCGATGCCAGCCACGTCGCGACATCGCCGAGCCAGTCCTCGATCTCGGGCTCGAACTGCGGGAGCAGCGCGCCGAACTGGCCGAAGGCCACGAGGACGGCGTACCCGAAGACGACGAGGATCGCCAGGACGGCCAGGATCACCGATCCCGTCGCGATGCCCCTCGGGATGCCTCGGCGCTCGATCGCGTCGCGCAGCGGGTGCACGCAGATCGTCAGCACCACTGCGAAGAACACCGGGGCGAAGATCGGCGCGATCGCCGCGAGCCCGAAGGCCGCGAGCACCGCCCCGCCGATGCCCATCATGATGAACGCGTTGCGGTGCACCGGGACCGGAGGCGTCGGCGGGGCGACCTCCTCGCCGGTCCCGCTGCCGTCGCCTGCGGCGACCGCGCCGGCGACCGCACCCGGGTTCGGGCCGCGCTCGGCCGACGACGACGCCCGATCCCGTCTCCACCTCATGGCGGGATCACGCCCCCGACGGCTGCGGGTAGGCGACGTGGACCCGGTCGATGCGGCCCTCGAACGCGAACGGCATCCGGTCGGCGTACTGCCGCGACACGGGGCCGCCGTACGCGCGACCGATGTCGAGGCAGTCGTTCGCCGAGAAGAGCAGCGGCGCGCTCACGGGCACGGTGCCCGACGCCACCTCGCTGCCGTCCACGCGGAGCACGACCTTCAGCGGTCCGCCCGGCCGCGGCTCGACGTACGAGGTCTCGACCTCGAGCGTCACGTCGCCCGCGGGAAGCGGCGAGGCCGACGCGATCACCGTGCGCTGGACCAGGAAGAGGTTGTACTCGTAGGTCAGCACGCCGTCGACCAGGAAGCACGTGAGCCCGCCGCCGGTGCCGCCGAGCTTGTAGAGCACGCCGTCGGCGCGCTCCGGCAGGTGCAGCTGCATGGTCACCGTGTTGGGCCGGTTGCCGAGGGCCGGTGCGCAGAACTCCGGCACGCGCACGGTGTCGCCGCTGAACTCCCACTCCGTGTACGGCGGCGCGATCCGATCCTCCGGGTGCAGTGCGACGACCCAGAGCCCGCCGCCGATCGGGAGCGCGTCGTTGCGCGCCGCCTCGATGGCGAATAGCTCCCTGAGTTCGGCGAGCTTCTCCGGATGCTGCGCGGCGACGTCGCGGGCCTGGCTCCAGTCGTGCTCGAGGTCGTAGAGCTCCCAGCGGTCCTGGTCGGGCGTCCAGGTGCGGATGCCGGGAGGCGCGCCCTGCACCCACGGCAGGCGCGGGCCGAGGGCCGACGCCATCCAGCCGTCGGCGTAGATGGAACGGCTGCCCATGATCTCGAAGTACTGGGTGCGGCGGCGGCCCGCGGCATCCGCGTCGTCGATCGAGTACGCGAGGCTGATGCCGTCGATCGGGTCCTGCGGGATGCCGTTGACGACCTCGGGATGCGAGATGCCGAGGATCTCGTAGATCGTCGGCACGACGTCCACGACGTGGTGGAACTGCGTGCGCGGCACGGCGTCGGGCTCGATGCGCGCCGGCCACTGCACGAACATCGGGTTGCGCGTGCCGCCGAGGTGCGAGGCCAGCAGCTTCATGCCCTGGTACGGGGAGGAGCCGGCCCACGCCCACGCGGCGTGGTACTGGTTGTCGGTCAGCGGGGAGCCGAGCACGTCGAGGCCGCCGAGCTCGTCGAGCGCCGCGAGGTGCTGGTCGACCGTCGACGGGATCATGTTCTGCGCGAGCAGCTCGCTGATCGTGCCGTTCTGGCCCTCACCCGACGAGCCGTTGTCGCCCCAGATGTAGATGATGATCGTGTCGTCGCCGTAGCCGAGCCGCTCGACCTCGTCGATGAGCCGGCCCGCCTGCACGTCGGCGTGCTCGCCGAAGCCGGCCGCGACCTCCATGAGACGGCGCTGGAAGGGCTTCTGGTGCTCGGGGATGTCGTCCCACGCGGCCAGGCTCTCCGGGCGCGGCGTGAGTTCGGCGTCCTCCGGGATCCATCCGGCCGCCTTCGCCCCCTCGTGCGCCCGCTCGCGGTAGGCGTCCCAGCCGTCGTCGAACGCCCCGGCGTACCGGTCCGCCCACTCCTTCATGATGTGGTGCGGGCCGTGCAGCGCGCCCGTCGCCCAGTACATGAAGAAGGGCTGGTCAGGCTTCAGCGCCTTGTGGTCGCGCAGCCACGACATCGCGTCGTCGGCGATGTCCTCGCTGAGGTGGTAGCCCTCCTCGGGCGACTTGGGCGGCAGCACCGAGGTCGTGTTGCGCACGAGGTTCGGTTCGTACTGGGAGGCCTCGCCGGCGAGGAACCCGTAGAAGTACTCGAATCCGTACCCGGTCGGCCAGCGGTCGTACGGACCGGCGATCGTCGTCTCCTCGGCGGGCGTGTTGTGCCACTTGCCCCACGCGCCCGTCGAGTAGCCGTACTGGCGCAGCACCTCGGCGATCGTCGCGCTGCTCTTCGGGATGTGGCCCGAATAGCCGTCCCAGTCGTTCGCGAGCTCGGCGATCTGGCCGTTGCCGACGCGGTGGTGGTTGCGACCGGTCAGCAGCGAGGCGCGCGTCGGCGAGCACATCGCCGTCGTGTGGAAGCGGTTGTAGCCGACGCCGCCCGCGCGGATGCGGTCGAGCGTCGGAGTGCGCACCGCGCCGCCGAGCGTCGTGGGCAGCGCCGGTCCGGCGTCGTCGATCAGGATGACGAGGATGTTCGGTGCGTCGGCCGGCAGGTGCCGTTCGGGCGGCCGCGGGCTGTACGTCGACTCCTGCATCGTGCGGCCGGCGACGCTGCCGGACTTCGGCGGCGGGAACGGCAGCGTCCGTGCCGGCGGGAGCGGCGGGCCGATCACCGGGTCGCGTGCGTCGTCGGTCATGGTGTCGTCCCCTCCGCGCCGCGACGGACCCGAGTCCTGCGGCGACGTCTCCCAGTGGTCTGCGACGGCCGCGATCCACGCTCGCGCCCCCGTCGCGGGCACGCTACGGCGGCGCATCGCCGGACCGCATCACCCGAATCGGGTGAACCGACCGCCGACGCCGGGTTCACGCGTTTCGGGTGATGCGGCGCGCCGACCGGAGCGGTGGACTGTGCCGACGCACGCGAGTGCCCGACCCGGAGAGGGGTGGTGCCGTGGACTACGCCGAACGATTGCGCCGGTTCACCTTCAACGACGAACGCATCGACGCCGAGTTCGCGGACGCGGCGGCGCTCGATGGGAAGACGTTCGCACTCGCCCGCATCGCGGCCCTCGTGGCCGTCGGCGGAGCGGAGCCCTCGTTCGGTGCGGAGGCCGACGCCGCCGTCGGCGCCGGGGCGAGCCCGACCGAGATCGTCGACGTGCTGGTCGCGGTCGCGCCCGTCGTCGGGCTGGCCCGGGTCGTCGCGGCCGCCCCGAAGCTGGCGCTCGCACTGGGCTGCGACGTCGGACTCGCAGTGGGGGACGAGTACTGATCGCCCGGGCCGGCTCGCGTGCCGCTGGGTCGCGCCGCCCGGCGTCGGCGCGAGTCGGCGCTCCTCAGGCGCCGAGCAGGCCGAGCGAGACCGCCCGCGCCACGGCGTCGCCGCGCGTCGTGACCCGCAGCTTGCGGTAGATGGAACCGACCTCGGAGCTGACCGTGTTCCGTGAGATGAACAGGCGCCGGCCGATCTCGGCGAGCGTGAGGTGCGTCTGGAGGTACGGCAGGAGGCGGAGCTCGGCCGGCGTCAACGGCGTCCCTCCGCTCGCCCCGGCGGACCCCTCCGATCGGCGACGGAACTCGGCGACCTCGTCGACCAGGCGGCCCATCCGCGGTCGGTGCGCCAGCACGTCCTCGATCTCACGGAGGAGGTGCATGGCCGTCGTGCGCTGGTCCAGCTCGCGGTAGGCCATCGCGAGCTGGAGGCGGACCTTGACGGCCAGGTAGGGCAGGACGTACGTGCAGCCGACTCTGGCGCGCATCGCGCGCGCCAGCAGCCGGTCGGCCGTCTCGTCGTGACCGCGACGCATGGCGAGGCGGGCACCGACGGCCTGCGCGAGCGCCGCCGTCGGGTAGCCGTCCATGTGGTGGGCGTCGATCGCCTCGAGGGCCACGGCCGACCACCGTTCGGACTCCTCTTCTCGGCCCTTGTCGAGCGCCATGAGCGCGAGCTCGGGCGCGCTGAGCACGACCGAGTCGGCATTGCCCATCGAGGTCGCCTGCTCGAGGGCCTCGGCGAACGCGCTGGCGGCGTGCGCGGTGCGATCGGTGAGCAGGCCCGCCACGCCGGCGAGGTGCAGCGCCTGGTCGCGCCACGGGCTCCACACCGGTTCGGTCTCGACGGCGAACTCCGCGTCGGCGGCGGCTCGGTCCGGGCCGTCGGCCAGCATGGCCGAGCGGAGCATCGCGCGGGCCGACTCGAACTCGGGCTGGTCGTCGGCGGGCATCGCGTCGTACGACGCGCGCTCGACGACATCCGCCCAGCGCTCGGCATCCGCCGTCCGGCCCGTGAGCACCGCCTCCCAGGCGGCGAGCACCGCCAGGGGCGGGTAGGACGAGACCGCGTGCTCGCCGAGCTCGGTGAGCCACCGGTTCACGACGGTCACCTGACCGGCCTGGTAGGTGGGCAGCGAGCGTTCTGCGACGAGGTGCACCGCGCGCGAGCGGTCGCCCGCGGCGAGGAGGTGCTCGATGGCCCGGGCGGGCAGTCCGTTCCGTTCGTACCAGCCCGCGGCACGGCGGTCGAGGTCCCCGGCGAGCGCCGCCTCGGTGCGGTCGAGCTCGGCGCGCAGGAATTCGCGGAAGAGCCCGTGGTACCGGTACCACCCGCGTCGATGATCGAGCGGGACGAGGAAGAGCCCGGCGGCCTCGAGTTCTCGGAGCATCGCGGTCGAGTCCGAGCGTTCGAGGACCGCGTCGCACACGGCACCGGACATCTGCTCGAGGATCGAGGTGCGACGGAGGAAGCGCTGCGCGTCCTCCGACAGGCTCCGCACGCATTCCCGGTACAGGTAGTCGGCGACGAATCGGTCGTCGCCGGCGATCGACGCGCCGGGGCCGCCGTCACGCGCGACCATCGCCGCGAGGACGAGGCCGACGAGCCACCCCTCGCTCCGCTCCACGAGCGCGCCGAGTTCCGCGTCGGTTCGCGAGACGCCGACCGTCTCGAAGATGACCCGGGCCGCCGCGACATCCGCTCGCAGGTCGGCGGCGCCGACCTCCCATGTCTGGCCCTCCGCGCGCCGACGGACGAGGTGCGCCTGCTCGTGCCGACCCGCGAGCACGGCCTGGGAACCGGCGGGGACGCCCGAGAGCGCCACCTCGAGGACGTCCTGGCAGGCTGGCGAGTCGACCTCGTGGAGATCGTCGACGAGGAGCACGAACGGCGTCGGCGCGTTCGTCATGGTCGAGGCCAGGAGCGGGGCGGAACGGGCGAGCGGGCCGAGGTTCATGCCGCCCATCTCGGGGACGATCGCGGCCATCTCCGGGACGACGGGGGAGAGGGCGGTGGCGATCAGCGCGAGCAGGGCGGCCGGATCGTCGTCGAAGCGATCGAGGGACACCCAGGCGACCGGGCGGGTCTCGGTCGCGGCCCACTCCGCGAGCAGGGTGGTCTTGCCGTATCCGGCCGGGGCGCTGATGCCGACGATGCCGGCGCCGCTCGTGCGAGCGCGGTCGATGACGTCACGACGGCTGGCGAACTCCGCAGGCGGCCGCGGGGCGCTCAGCTTCGTCCGGAGCAGGACGCGGTCCAGCTCGAGTGCAGGCATGACGTCCTTGCGCGTGTCCCCCACCACGCGTCGCATCCTATGGGCGGCCCGCCGCGTGCCTCAAGGACGTCGGGCGCTGCCGGGGGGCCTTCGGATGCCGCGACGTCACCCAGAACAGGTGAGGCGCCGGACGCGGGACCGGCGTAGCCTCGGCCCCGGAGGGGTGGCCGCCGTGGACCCGCCGACGCGCGTCCGTCGCGTGACGGCGTCCGGACCGCGGCCCCGATCCGACGGAATCCGAGGGGGAACCATGCTGCAGGACGATGCACTCGAGCCGACGTTCACACGGCCGGGGGAGGCGACCACCGCGAGGTACACGAAGATCCCGGACGGCGAGATGCTGCCCGAGACCGCGTACCGCATCATCCACGACGAGTCGATGCTCGACGGCAACGCCCGGCTGAACCTGGCGACGTTCGTGACGACGTGGATGGACGAGCACGGCGATCGGCTCTACCACGACGCGTTCGACAAGAACATGATCGACAAGGACGAGTACCCGGCGACCGCCGCGATCGAGGAGTACTGCTGGCGGATCCTCGCCGACCTGTGGAACGCGCCCGACCCCGATGACGCCATCGGCACGTCGACGATCGGCTCGTCCGAGGCGTGCATGCTCGGCGGCCTCGCGCTGAAGCGGCGCTGGCAGCACGCGCGTCGCGCGGCCGGCAAGTCGACCGAGACGCCGAACCTCATCATGTCGAGCGCCGTGCAGGTCTGCTGGGAGAAGTTCTGCAACTTCTTCGACATCGAGATGCGCTTCATCCCGACGAGCGACGAGCACCCGCTGATGGACGGCACCGGGCTCGAGGACGTGGTCGACGAGAACACCATCGGCGTCGTCGTGATCATGGGCGTCACCTACACGGGCTCCTACGAGCCCGTGACGAAGGTCGCGGCGAAGCTCGACGAGATCCAGGCCTCGACCGGCCTGGACATCCCGATCCACGTCGACGGTGCCTCGGGTGCGATGGTCGCGCCGTTCCTCCAGCCCGACCTCGAGTGGGACTTCCGCGTCGAGCGCGTGCAGTCGATCAACACGTCGGGCCACAAGTACGGGCTCGTCTACCCGGGCGTCGGCTGGGTCGTGTGGCGGAGCACGGCGGCGCTGCCCGAGGACCTGGTGTTCCGGGTGAGCTACCTCGGCGGCTCGATGCCGACGTTCGCCATCAACTTCTCCCGCCCGGGCGCCCAGGTGCTCCTGCAGTACTACCGCTTCCTCCGGCTGGGGCGCGAGGGCTACCGCGCGATCCAGCAGGCCTCGCAGGATGTCGCGGTGTTCCTCTCCGGCGAGATCGCCTCGCTCGACGCGTACGAACTGCTGACCGACGGCACCGACATCCCGGTCTTCGCCTGGCGGCAGACGCCCGGGTACACCGACAAGTGGACGCTGTACCACCTCGCCGAGCGGCTGCGGATCAAGGGATGGCTCGTGCCGGCCTACCCGCTCTCGGGCGACCAGTCCGACCAGACGGTGATGCGCATCGTGTGCCGGAACGGCCTCAGCCGCGACCTCGCCGAGGACCTCCTGCGCGACATCCGCGAGGAGACCGAGTTCCTCGACGGACTCGAGGGGCCGATGCCGCACGAGGGCCTCGTCCAGACGTTCCACCACTGAGCCGTGGGGGAGGACACCGGCACCGTCCGGCGGCTCCGCCGCGAGGCGTGGGGCTTCGCGGTCGGCTCGCTCTGCTTCCTCGTCGCGGCGTTCCCGTTCTACGCCCAGTGGCTCGGCACGGTGGGGGTCAACATCACGTTCGTCACCGGGTCGGTGTTCTTCACGCTCGCCGCGTTCATCCAGCTGAGCCTCAGCGGGCGGCACGTGCCGCGGAAGGACACGAACCTCGCGGACCGCTGGGACTGGTGGGCGGCGGCGGTGCAGTTCGCCGGCACGCTCCTGTTCAACCTCAGCACGAGCCTCGCCCTCGTCGCGGCGATCGCCGATCCCGACTACGTCGGCGCCGGCTGGAAGCCCGACGCCTGGGGCTCGCTCGCGTTCCTCGCGGCGAGCTCCTTCGCGATCGTCGCCACGGGTCGCCGCGGCGAGCTGTGGGACACCGACGCCCGAACCTGGCACGGCACCTGGCTGAACATGCTCGGCTCGGTGTTCTTCGCCCTCTCCGCCATCGGTGCGTACGTGCTCCCCGAGACGGGGACGCTCGCCAGCCTCCTCTGGGCGAACCTCGGCACGATGCTCGGCGCCCTCTGCTTCCTCGTCGCGGCGCTGCTGTCGCGGCGCACGATCCCGACGGGCTGAGCCGCCCGCCCGACTGCGAGGTGCCGGTACGTGCCCCCCCCCCCCCCCCCCGCGGCATCCGCTCGAATTCGGCCGCGACCAGCCCGTCTGGTAGACTCGACGTTTGGCTGGGCGCTTCCACCGCCCGGACCGTGGGACGAATCCCCTGTATCTCCCGCTCGCGCGGAGGGGATCCGCCTGCAGACAAGAGACCTTGGGAGGGGCCGTCCGGCCCCTCGGTATTGGAGGAAAGACCAATGGCAGCAGTGTGCCAGGTGACCGGAGCCGTCCCCGGCTTCGGCCACAACATCTCGCACTCGCACCGCCGGACGAAGCGCCGCTTCGACCCGAACGTGCAGAAGAAGACCTACTACGTGCCGTCGCTTCGTCGTAACGTCACCCTGAACGTGTCCGCCAAGGGCATCAAGGTGATCGATGCCCGTGGCATCGAGGCCGTCATCAAGGACATCCAGGCTCGTGGGGTGAAGCTCTGATGGCGAAGCAGCAGGACATCCGTCCGATCATCAAGCTCCGTTCGACGGCCGGCACCGGGTACACCTACGTGACCCGCAAGAACCGTCGCAACAACCCCGACCGTCTCGTGCTCAAGAAGTACGACCCCGTGGTGCGCAAGCACGTCGACTTCCGAGAGGAGCGCTAAGACATGGCCAAGAAGAGCAAGATCGCGCGCAACGAGCAGCGCAAGGTGGTCGTCGACCGCTACGCCGCGAAGCGCGCCGAGCTGAAGAAGACGCTCGTCGACCCGAACGCGACCGACGAGGCCCGTGAGGCCGCGCGCGTGGGCCTGCAGAAGCTGCCCCGCAACGCCTCGCCGGTGCGCGTCCGCTCGCGCGACGCCATCGACGGCCGCCCCCGCGGCGTGCTCACGAAGTTCGGCGTCTCGCGCGTCCGCTTCCGTGACATGGCGCACCGCGGCGAGCTGCCCGGCATCACGAAGTCGTCCTGGTGATCCAGTAGAGCTTCCCGAGAGGGGCGTCCCGGTGTTCCGGGGCGCCCCTCTCGTCGTCTGCGCCGATGCACCCCGAGTGCGGGGGTCGTTCCGCGACATCCGCACGGACCGCACGTGCTCGGGATGTCGCGAAGCGACCCCGTCGCGCGTGCAAGGGCGTGCGCGGCATCCGTCAAGCCCCCCGGACGTCGGCACCCGAACCGCCGTTCGAGGGCCGGAAATCCGCGTGTTTCCGCGGGACTCTGCTACATTCGAGGCGGCCTGAACGGCTACGGGGGCGATCGATACGATCCGTTCTCGTGTTTCCACACGACAGCTGTACCAACAGCGAAGGTCCGAGGAGGACATTCAATGGCTGACAAGTCGCTCAACAAGTCGGAGCTCGTTGCCAAGATCGCCGCGTCGACGGGCCAGAGCCAGACGGCCGTCGACGCCGTGCTCAACGGCTTCTTCGACACCCTCGCCGAGTCGGTCGGCTCGGGCACCAAGGTGTCCATCCCGGGCTGGCTCGCCGTCGAGCGCACCCACCGCGCCGCCCGCACGGGCCGCAACCCGCAGACCGGTGAGACCATCCAGATCGCCGCCGGCAACTCGGTCAAGGTGACCGCGGGCTCGAAGCTCAAGGCCGCCGCGAAGTAACCGCGCGCGTCCGCAGACGCACTCCGCGACTCCCGAAGGGGCGCCCGGTCGATCCGGTGCGCCCCTTCGTCGTGCTCGCACCGCGCACCGGCGGAGCCCGGCGGCGGCGTCCGCTCCCAGCCGGCTCGCCTAGGCTCGTACGGTGATCCGTTCCGCCCGCGTACTGGGCCCAGCCGCCCTCGTCGCCGTCGCGCTCGCCGCGATGATCGTCGCGCTCGCGTACGGCGGCGGCGCGGAGCCGTACCCGATCCAGGACCCCGGGCCCGTCGCCCGCTGGGGCGTCCCCGTCGCGAAGCTGTTCGTGAACGTCGGTGCCGCCGGCATGATCGGCGCGCTGGTCCTCGCCGTCTGGGCGCTGAGCCCCGCGCGGCGCGAGTTCGACCTCGCACTCGACGTGGCCGCGGCATCCGCTGCCGTGGTGACGGTCGCGAGCGCTGCGACCGGCGTCCTGACCTTCATGCTCGTCACCGGCGCCGAGTTCTCGCTCGACGACCGGTTCGGTCAGCAGCTCGGCCAGTTCGTGACCTCGATCGAGCTCGGACAGGCGTGGCTCGCGACGACGCTCATCGCCGCGGCCGTGACCGTGCTCTGCTTCGCGGTGCGCAACCACACCGCGCTCGTCTTCGTCGCCGTGCTCGCGGTCGTCGCACTGGTGCCCATGGCGCAGCAGGGCCACGCGGCCGGCGCGACCGGGCACAACGAGGCGATCACGGCCCTCGGCCTCCACCTCGTGTTCGCCGCCGCCTGGCTCGGCGGCCTCCTCACGATCGTGCTGCTGAAGCCGGCCCTCGACGGCGACCGCCTCGCGGTCGTGCTCTCGCGATACTCGACGGTCGCGCTCATCGCCTTCATCGTCGTCGCGATCTCGGGCTATGCGAGCGCCGCGCTGCGCATCGGCACCTGGGACCAGCTCGCCACGCAGTACGGCGTGCTCGTGGCGATGAAGGTCGCAGCCCTCGTCGCGCTCGGCCTCTTCGGGGCCGCGCAACGGCGCGTGATGATCGGGCGGATGCTCCGTGCAGGTAGCGCGGCGACGAGTCGCGGAGCGACGGGCAGTCCGGCCGACCGCACGTTCTGGCTGCTCGTCGTCGTCGAACTCGCGTTCATGGGCATCGCCTCGGGTGTGGCGGCCGCGCTCGCGCGGACGGCGACACCGGTGAACGAGGACGTCTCGGGCGGACTCGCTCGAACGCCCGCCGAGATCCTCACGGGGGAGCCGCTCCCGCCGGCGCCCGACGCGCTGCGGTACTTCACCGAGTGGAGCCCCGACCTGCTGTGGCTGATCGCCTGCGGGTTCGGCATCTTCTTCTACGTCGCAGGCGTGCTGCGCCTCCGCCGCCGCGGCGACCGCTGGCCGATCTACCGCACGGTGCTGTGGGTCGCGGGGCTGCTGCTGCTCGCCTGGATCACGAGCGGCGGCGTCGCCGCGTACGAGCAGTACCTCTTCTCGGCGCACATGCTCGGCCACATGGCGCTCACGATGGCGGTGCCGGTGCTGCTCGTGCCCGGCGCGCCCGTGACGCTCGCGGCACGAGCCATCCGCCCCAGGAAGGACGGCAGCCGCGGCGGCCGCGAGTGGATCCTCCTCGCGGTGCACTCGCGCTTCGCGTCGATCATCGCCAACCCGATCGTCGCGGCCGTGCTGTTCGCGGGATCGCTGTGGGTGTTCTACTACTCGCCGCTGTTCCGGTGGTCGATGGAGGACCACATCGGGCACGAGTGGATGATCACCCACTTCCTCATCACGGGGTACCTCTTCGTCCAGTCGCTCATCGGCATCGATCCGGTGCCGTACCGCCTGCAGTACCCGTTCCGACTGCTGCTCCTGCTCGGCACGATGGCATTCCACGCGTTCTTCGGCCTCGCGATCATGATGGGCACCGGACTGATGCTCGCCGACTGGTACGGCGCGATGGGGTGGGGCACCGACGCGCTCGCCGACCAGCAGGTCGGCGGCGGCATCGCGTGGTCGATCGGCGAGATCCCGACGGTCGCGCTCGCGATCACGGTCGCCGTGCAGTGGTCGCGGTCGGACGCCAAGGAGACCAGGCGTCGCGATCGGCACGCCGACCGGACCGGCGAGGCCGAACTGGAGGAGTACAACGCTCGGCTGGCGGCGCTCGCCGAGCGTGACGGCGTGCGCTGAGCGCGTCAGCGCAGCTGGATCGAGATCGACCCGTCGGGCCTCACGGTCGCGTCGAGTGCGAGCGTGAACGACTCGTCCTGTTCGAGTGTCGAGAACGTGCCGTCGAACAGGGACTGCACCTCGACCGAGATGTGCGCGAGGCCGGGCGTCGGGGGCATCTCGAACGTCGTCTCGCCGGGGACCAGGGTGACCGCCGGCGACTCGACGATGCTCCACGCCGGTTCGCCCACGATGCGGTCGTCGACCACCACGCCGAACGGGCACCCCGCCGGCTGCAGCACGGGCTGGCTCGCGCACTGGTCGACGAGGTACTCGTCGACCTTCGCCTGCACGCGTTCGACGAACGCCGGGGTCGGGAGGGCGTCGACCCTCACCTCGGCCCGCGCACCGGGTTCGACGATCGCCTGGACGGGCACGGCCTCGAGGAGCGTCGACTGGTAGCCGAACTCGTACACGGCGGGCGCGATCGCGAGGTACTGCGTCGTCTGCGAGAACGCCGACAGCTCGTCGCCGGTCTTCGTGGCGCGCGCGTCGAGCGTGAGCGACCCGACCGTGAACAGCGGGCTCTGGGCGGCGGTGACCTCGACCACGGCGAGCGGGCTCGACGCGAACTCCCACCGGTGCAGTACGCCGTAGAGCGGTTCGATCGGGTTCACGTCGAACGCGGTCTGCACGATCGCCGTGTCGAGGCGGTAGCTCACGGTGACCGTGTGCCCGCCGTCGTCGTGGGCCTCGTCGGAGATGACGCGGACGTCTTCGGGGCCGGCGTCGACGACGTTCGAGCGCAGCATCGCGGTGGAGATGTCGGCGGGGAGGCCTGCGCCGGCGAGGTCGCCCTCGTCGAGGCGGACGCCCGGCGTCGCCGCGGCGCTCACGATGTCGTCGCGCGCGATGGCGTCGAGGTAGCGCTCGACGAACGCGGGGGCCCCGTACAGGCTCTGGTTCAGTCCGGCGAGGGCGGCGAGGAACGCCCCGACGAGCATGACGGCCAGGCCCGTCCACCCGGCGATCGCAACGGGCGACAGGCGTCCGTCACGTCGACCCGAGCTCCCCACCCGGCAAGTCTAGACAGGGCGGTGTGACGGAACGGTTTCTCCACAACGCCGCGTGACGCGTCGACGGATGTCGCGCCCGCGCTCCGACCCGCAGCATCGCGGTCTACAGTGAAGACGCCCGCGACGCGACATCCGCCCACGAAGCGCCTCGCGCGCGCCGCCCGAACCCGTCATCACCGCGAACCGAAGGCCCGACGTTGCAGCACGTGACTCTCACCGCCGAGCAGCAGGCGGTGTTCCGGGCGATCGAGCACACGCGCGAGCACGTGTTCGTGACCGGCCGAGCGGGCACGGGCAAGTCGACGCTGTTGAACCACCTGAACTGGAACACGGGCAAGCAGATCGTGATCTGCGCGCCGACGGGGGTCGCGGCCCTCAACGTCGGCGGGCAGACGATCCACTCGCTGTTCCGCCTCCCGATCGGCGTCGTCGCCGATCACGAGATCGACCAGAACGACGCGGTCCGGAAGATCCTGAACGCCATGGACACGCTCGTCGTCGACGAGGTCTCGATGGTCAACGCCGACCTGATGGATGCGATGGACCGGTCGCTCCGGCAGGCTCGCCAGCGCCCGCACGAGCCGTTCGGCGGCGTGCAGGTCGTGCTCTTCGGTGACCCATACCAGCTCGCCCCGGTGCCCGGATCGGGAGACGAGCGCCGCTACTTCGCCGACACCTACCGGTCGATGTGGTTCTTCGATGCGAAGGTCTGGCAGGAGGCGTCCCTGCGGATCTACGAGCTCGGCGAGATCCACCGGCAGCACGACGACGCGTTCAAGCACATGCTGAACGCGGTGCGGCACGGGATGGTGACCGCCGAGATCGCCGGCGTGCTGAACGACACCGGCGCGCGGCGGCCGTTGCCCGAACAGGGCGCGATCACGCTCGCGACGACGAACGAGACGGTGAACCGCATCAACCGTGCGGCGCTGCACCGACTGCCCGGCCACTCGATCGCGAACGAGGCCGACGTGAACGGCGAGTTCGGCGGTCGCGGCTACCCGGCCGACGAGCGGCTCGAGCTGAAGGTCGGGGCGCAGGTCATGTTCCTGCGCAACGACACCGCGGGGTGGGGGGAGGCACCGCGCTGGGTGAACGGCACGATCGGCACGGTCACCTCGCTCGAGCGCGAGGTGCGCGTCGAGGTCGACGGCGAGGAGCACGAGGTCGAGCCGGCGACGTGGGAGAAGTACCGGTACTCGTGGGACCCGGTGGCGAAGAAGCTCGCACGCGACATCGTCGCCGAGTTCACGCAGTTCCCGCTGCGGCTCGCGTGGGCGGTCACGATCCACAAGTCGCAGGGCGCCAGCTACGACACGGCGATCGTCGACCTCGGCTCGAGGGTGTTCAGCCCCGGACAGACCTACGTGGCGCTGTCGCGGCTGACGAGTCTCGAGGGCCTCTACCTCGCGAGGCCGCTCGTGCCGCGCGACATCATCGTCGATCGCGACGTGGAGCGGTTCATGTCGGGCGCATCGCGCGACCTCGGAACGGCCGACGAGCTGCCCGCCTGAGCGCGTCCGCGAGGGCGGCGCTCGCGCGGACGGTCTCGCGGAGGCCCGCGCCGACGCCCCCGCGATTCACAGGAGAATCCGCGATGCACAGGAGCCCGCTCCGGTTCCGATCCTGCGGATCGCAGATTCTCCTGTGGAACGCAGCGATCGACGGGTGCTCCTGAACAGGAAGCGGCCGGGGGCGTCATCGCCACGCGCCCCCGGCCGCGGTCGGTGGGTTCAGTGGTGGTGGGCCGGCTCGGTCGGCGCGTCGACGGTCTGCGTGCCGTGCTCGCCGTGCGGAACGGCCGAGCGGCCGGCCTCGGTGGCGGCGAGCGCCGGCGTGGCGAGCGCGGAGACCAGTACGGCGCCGATCGCGAGACCTGCGAGTGAACGCCGGGCCTCGGCGGTGGGGGAGGGGCGTGCCGGCGTTCGCCGGGCGGCGGTGGTGCGTGAGACGGCGGATGCCTCCGGCTGGGCCGGCACCGCGTGGGTGGGGGTGGGCGAGGGGGCGGATGCCTCCGGCTCCGCCTGCGCGGCCCGAGCCCGTCGTGCGGCGGGGGCGACCGACAGTGCGACCGCGGCGAGGAACACGCAGGCCGCCGCGAGCGGCAGGCCCGGGACATCCGTCATCGAGCCGGACGCCACGGCCGCGCCGGCCAGGAGCAGCGTCGCGACGGAGACCGCGAGCACGGTGCGCGGGGCGAGTTCACGCCCCGCGCGGAGGGACAGGACGCCCCAGCCGAGCGCGGCGACGCCGAGCCCGGCCAGGACGACCTGCGTTGCACCCCCGGCACCGGCGGCGAGGGCGGTGCCGACCAGCCCGCCGCCGAGTGCGGCGAGCATGGGCCAGGTCCGGGTCATCGTCGCCGGTGCG
This sequence comes from Agromyces sp. GXQ0307, assembly GCF_044769845.1. NCBI lineage: Bacteria > Bacillati > Actinomycetota > Actinomycetes > Micrococcales > Microbacteriaceae > Agromyces > Agromyces sp. GXQ0307. The sequence continues at coordinate 437,953 of NZ_JBIZVY010000004.1, forward strand.
CGCATGGCCGGCTCCCTACGCCGTCGCCACGCGTGCGGAGCGCTCCGCGCCGACGCCCACGCCCAGCAGCACGATCGCGCTGGCCAAGTGCAGGAAGTGGTCGGGCGTGTTGAGCGCGAGGATGTTCGCCGGCGTGCCGGCGATGAAGAAGCCGACGACTCCGAGCAGCAGGTACGCCGCGCCGACCACCGCGTTCACGGTCTTCGCCGCCGCGACGTTCGACAGGCCCGCGATCAGCAGGGCCGCGCCGATGGCGAGGTGCGCGATGTTGTGGAGCGGGTTCACGGCGAACACGCCGAGCAGCAGTCCGCCCTCGGTCGCGATGAACCCGACGCCGCCGGTCACGGCGAAGCCGAGCAGGCCGACGAGGACGTAGACCGCGCCGAACACGGTCGCGGCGATGCGGTTGGGTGAGTTCTTCATGGCGATGCCTCCTTGTCGTCGCGCGGCGGACGCCGTGCTGGGAGGGGTTCGGCACGACGTCTGAGCCGGATTGGATCGGCGGTCCCGTCGATCGGGGGACACCGGCGTCGGGCGCGCGCGAGTGAGCCGCCGGGGCGCGGCGGAGCGCCGTGCGGAAGGCGGCGGCGATCGGGTTACAATCGCAGCGGACACACGGCGGGGGGCACGGTGGCTGCACGGACATGGCGGATGCGTCGGCTGATCGCCGCTGCGCTGGCGCCCGTGTTCGTGATCGCCGGGCTCGCATCCTGCACGTCGTCGGAGAGTCCCGCCGCCGACTTCGACCAGGTCGAGGGGGCGTTCGACGACTCGGTCGTGGAGCAGCTCGATGCCACGCTCGCCGAAGCCGTCCGGCTCAGCGGGTCGAGTGGAGCGGTCGCCGGCGTCTGGGCCCCGTGGGCGGGCAGCTGGGCCGTCGGCACGGGCACGGTCGACTTCGCCGACGGCGCCGCGCGGGTCACGACCGACACCCGCTTCCAGCTCGCCGACGGAACCGGCGAGCTCACCTGCGCCGTGATGCTGAGGCTCGTCGACGCGGGCGTCGTGAAGCTCGACGACCGGGTGTCCGAGATGGTGAAGGGCATCCCCGGACTCGAGGGCATCACGCTCGAGCAGCTGTGCCGCAATCGCTCGGGCCTGGCCGACTACTACGCCCCGCTCCGGGCGCACTTCGTCAAGAACCCCGAGCGGATCTGGCCCGCCAACGAACTGCTCGCGAGCGGCCTCGCCGCGGGTCGGAAGGGAGACCCGGGCACGATCTGGGTCGAGTCGCGCACGGGCATCCTGCTGCTGACCGCGGCGCTCGAGGAGAAGACGGGGCGCACCTGGAGCGACCTCGCGGAGCAGTACGTGCTCGATCCCCTGGAACTCGAGGGCACCTCGTTGCCCGCCCCGACCGACGTCTCGTATGCGGGTGCACTGGGCGGCTACGCCGCCTCGTACTCGGGGGCCGAGCCGGCCTGCGACGCGATCGTCGACGTCTCCCGGCGCTCCAGCTCGATCGGCGGCACCGCATCCGGAGCGCGCACGACGCTCGCGGACGCGAAGGCCATCAGCGAGTCGTTCGCGACCGGGGCCATGTTCCAGGAGGGCACCGCACGCGACGTGTGGACCCTGACCCCGCTCGGCGGCGACGCACCCGGATGGCAGGCGCAGGGGATCGGCGCCCAGCAGTTCGGGCCGCTGCGCGGCGTCGCCGGCGAGTCGACCGGCGCGCTCTCCGCGATGTTCACCGACCCGGAGACCGGGCTGACCGTGATCCTCGCGCTGAACAACTCCACCGGCGGCGAGGTGCTCGTGCGCGAGGCGGCGTTCGCGCTCGCGTCGATCGCCTCGAAGGCGTCGCCCGAAGAGGGCCGCGACCTGCCGCTCGTCGAGCTTCCGTGGTCGCTCGAGCAGGCGACGCAGCGCATGACGGACGCCGCGCCGTGCCCCATCCCGGCCGAACCGGCCGAAGCCGGGGAATGAGACTTTGGGCCCGCCGCGAGCGTTCGGACGGGTCCAGAATGGCGCCGACGGGGAGCGGGCTCCGCGCCGGGGGGAGGCGTTCGCATGTGCCGATGGTTGGCGTACTCGGGTGAGCCGCTGAGGACCTCGGCGGTCCTGCTCGATGCGAAGCACTCGCTGGTCGCCCAGTCGCTCGACTCGCCGCTCGGCGCGGAGACGGTGAACGGCGACGGGTTCGGGATCGGGTGGTATCCGGCGGGCGCCGTCGCGGGGAGCATCCCGGCCGTGTTCCACAGCACCGAACCCGCGTGGAACGACGACAACGTGCGCGAGCTCTCCCGGGCGATCGAGAGCCCCCTGTTCTTCAGTCACGTGCGGGCGGCGGCGGGGCCGCCGATCCAGCGGACGAACTGCCATCCGTTCCGCTGGGAGAACTGGCTGTTCATGCACAACGGCTTCCTGTCGGAGTTCGCGAAGGTCAAGCGCGACCTCACGTTCGCGATCGACCCGTCCCTCTACCCGCACGTGCGGGGGACGACCGATTCCGAGGTGCTGTTCCACCTCGCGATCACGAACGGGCTGGCCGACGACCCCGTCGCGGCACTGCGGGCGACGGTCGATCTCGTCGAACGCGTCGGTCGCGACCACGGCGTGATGTTCCCGATGCAGGGCACCGTCGCCGTGGCCGACGGCGCGACGATCTGGGCGCTGCGCTATTCCACCCAGGGTCGTTCCCGGACGCTCTTCCACTCGGTCGACATCCCCACGATCCGCGAGATGTACCCGGATGCCGAGCGGCTCACGCAGTTCGGCGAGCGCGCGCACGTCGTCGTCTCGGAGCCGTTGAACGATCTGCCGGGCATCTTCGTCGAGGTCCCGGAGTCCACCATCGCCGTCCTCGACCGAGAGGGATACCACCATGAGCCCTTCCGAAGCGCAGCCTGAGCCCGCCGGCGAGACTGCGCCGGCGGAGGGGGAGTCCTCGGCCGGCGCACCCGCGCGGACGTCGTGGGTGGTCGTCGCGGCCCTCTCCGCGGCGCAGTTCGTGATGGTGCTCGACAGCACCGTCATGAACGTGTCGATCTCGCAGGTCGTCGAGGACCTCGACACGACCGTCTCCGCGATGCAGGCCGCGATCACGTTCTACACGTTGACGATGGCCGCCCTCATGCTCGTCGGCGCGAAGCTCGGCGACGTGTGGGGGCGGCTCCGAGCGTTCGTCATCGGTGCGATCATCTACGCGATCGGGTCGCTGACGACGGCGCTCAGCCCGAACATCGTCGTGCTCTTCACCGGTTGGAGCGTGATCGAGGGCGTCGGCGCGGTGCTCGTCATCCCCGCGATCGCGGCGCTGATCGCCGACAACTACGAGGGCCGGGCGCGGGTGACCGCGTACGCGATGATCGGGGCGGCGTCCGGCGCCGCGGTCGCAGCCGGACCGCTCATCGGCGGCTTCCTGACCACCTACGCCTCGTGGCGGTACGTCTTCATCGGCGAGGTCGTGGTGATGGCCGTCGTGGTGCTCTTCTCGCGTCGGATCGTGGACCGGCACGAACCGGCGAGGCTGCACATCGACCCGCTCAGCGTCGTGCTCTCGTCGGCGGGGCTCATCGCGATCGTGCTGGGGATGCTGCAGAGCAAGACCTGGGGCTGGATCGTGCCGCTGGACTCGCCGGAGATCAACGGCGTGCCGGTCGAGCCGCTCGGCATCTCGCTCACGACCTGGCTGATCATCGTCGGCGGGGTGCTGCTCGCCTGGTTCGCGGGTCGGCAGCGTGGACTGCTCGACCGGGGCCGCGAGGCGTTCCTCGACGTGTCGCTGCTGCGCATCGACCGCCTGCGGAGCGGACTGTCGGCGCTCGGGGCGCAGTACGCCGTGACGGCGGGCCTGTTCTTCATGGTGCCCGTCTACCTGCAGATGACGCTCGGGCTCGACGCGCTGCAGACCGGCATCCGGATCTTCCCGCTCTCCGTGTCGCTCATCATCTTCTCGTTCGCCGGGACGCGTCTCTCCCGCATCTGGTCGCCGCGACGCATCGTCCGCGTCGGGCAGGTCGTGCTCGTCGGCTCCGCCGTGCTGCTGCTCGCCTCGGTCGACGAGGAGCTGCGCCAGGTGGCCTTCAGCATCGGCATGTTCATCGCCGGCGCCGCGCTCGGCCTGCTCGCATCGCAGCTCGGCAACGTGAACATGTCGAGCGTCGGGCCCGAGAAGTCGAGCGAGGTCGGCGGCATGCAGGGCGTGTTCCAGAACCTCGGATCCTCGCTCGGCACCGCTCTCATCGGGTCGGTGCTCATCGGGGCGCTCGCGACCTCGTTCGCGTCCGGGGTCGCCACGAGCGACCTGCCGGCCGAGGTCCGGGACGCCGTGGCCGAGGCGACGGCGGAGGGCGTCGAGCTGGTGCCGGCCTCGACGGTCCAGGGGATCGCCGAGGACGCGGGGCTCTCGAGCGCCGACGCTGAGGAGTTGAGCGAGACGTACGGGCAGGCGCAGCTCCAGTCGCTGCGGGTCGCGTTCGTCGGGCTGATCGGCATCGCCCTGCTCGCGCTCCTGTTCTCCCGCGGCATCCCGAACGTCGTGGAGGGCGCGAGCACGCGCGGTCGGCGCGACGCCGCCGATCCGGGCGCCGAGCAGGAGGACCCCGATCCCGCCGCCGAGCAGGACGACCTCGCAGGGGCAGGAGAGGAGCGGCCATGAGCACGACGGTGGGCTTCGACGGGCGGGTGACCGACCCCGACGCGGAGACGGGCCCGCATCCGACGGGCATCGAGGAGCTCGCGCCACGCGACGACTTCGGCGCGCGCGCCTCCGCGGGCCGGGCGGCGCGCGCCCGGGCGCCGCGTACCTCGCACGCCGGCTGGACGCCGTCGCCCGACCGGGCCGATCCCGTCGCCCTGCTCGAGGAGCAGGCGACGACGCGCGTACCGGAGCTCGTCCCGATCCGATACGCCCGCATGGGCCGCACGCCGTTCGACTTCTTCCGCGGTGCGGCGCTCATCATGGCCGCCGACCTGGCCACCACCCCGGTCTCGGGCATCACGGCGCAGATCTGCGGCGACGCGCACCTGTCGAACTTCGGGGTGTTCGCCTCGCCCGAGCGCGATCTCGTCTTCGACATCAACGACTTCGACGAGACGCTGCCGGGGCCGTGGGAGTGGGACGTGAAGCGGCTCGCGGCGAGCCTCGAGGTCGCGGGCCGCCACCGCGGCTTCACGGTGGGGGAGCGCCGGGACGCGGTGCTCGCCGCGGTCCGTGCCTACCGCGAGCAGATGCGGCGATCGGCGAGGGCGCGCGTGCTCGACGCCTGGTACGACCGGCTCGACGCCGACGAGATCCGTGCGAGGCTCCGTCGGGAGCGGGAGTCGAACCGCGTCGGCAAGGCGCAGGTGAAGCGCACGGAGGCGGCGCTCGCGAAGTCGCGCACGCGCGACAGCGTGCGGGCGTTCTCCAAGCTCGTCACGATCGAGGGCGGTCGGATGCGGATCATGGCCGACCCGCCGCTCATCGTCCCGGTCGAGGACCTGATCGAGCGGGGCCTCGTCGAGGAGGACATCCCGCGGATCATGCGCGGAATCCTGCGGCAGTACCGCACGACGCTCCGGCTGCCGCGGCATCCGGTCGACGAGTACGAGTACGTGCACATGGCGCGGAAGGTCGTCGGCGTCGGCAGCGTCGGCACGCGGGCCTGGATCGTGCTGCTGCGCGGGCGTGGCGACGACGACCCGCTCATCCTGCAGGCGAAGGAGGCGGAGGCGTCGGTGCTCGAGCGCTTCCTCCCGGCGAGCCGCTACGAGCAGCACGGCGAACGGGTCGTGCAGGGCCAGCGGCTCATGCAGTCCGCGAGCGACCTGTTCCTCGGCTGGCAGCGGGTCGTGGGCGTCGACGGCGTGGAGCGCGACTTCTACATCCGGCAGCTGCACGACTGGAAGGGTTCGGCCGACATCGAGGTCATGCAGCCGCGCGGCGCGAAGCTCTACGCCGAGGCCTGCGGCGAGACGCTCGCCCGCGCCCATGCCCGCGCCGGCGACCGCGTCGCGATCGCCGAGTACCTCGGCGCCTCGGACCGATTCGATCGGGCGATCGCGGAGTTCGCCTCCGACTACGCCGACCAGAACGACCGCGACTTCGCCGCGTTCACGGCGGCCGTGGCATCCGGTCGCCTGCCGGTCGCCGATCGGTACTGAGTTCCGAGGACCGGAACGGGGGGCGGATGGCGCGGCGGCGCGCGCCGAACGGAGGCTGCGGCATCCGCCCCGCCCTTGGTAGCGTTCAGTCGTTCGGGTCGCACGGCGATGGTGCCGCGACCGCAGGCGACGGGCCGGGGAGGCGCGAATGTCGGCAACCGCAGGCGAGCACGGGGCGGCGCAGCCGCGCGAGATGTGGACGGGGCAGGTCGGCTTCATCCTGTCGGCGATCGGGTCGGCCGTCGGCCTCGGCAACATCTGGCGATTCCCCGGGGTGGCGTACGAGAACGGCGGCGGCGCGTTCCTGATCCCCTACCTCGTGGCGCTCGTGACGGCGGGGATCCCGATCCTGTTCCTCGACTACGCGCTCGGGCACCGATTCCGCGGCGCGGCGCCGACCGCGTTCCGCCGTCTCGGCGGCGGGCGCCTGAAGTGGCTCGAGAGCCTCGGCTGGTTCCAGGTCATGATCTGCTTCGTGATCGCGCTGTACTACACGGTCGTGATCGCCTGGGCGGCGAGCTACTTCGTGTTCTCGTTCGACCTCCGCTGGGGCGACGACACCGCGGGCTTCCTGACCGGCGAGTACCTGCAGGTCGGCGACCCGGGGTTCTCGTTCACGTTCGTGCCGGCCGTGCTCATCCCGCTGGTGATCATCTGGATCGCCGCGATCGTCGTCCTCGCGTTCGGGGTCGCGCGGGGCGTCCAGCGCATCAACGTGATCTTCCTACCGCTGCTGGTCGTCGCGTTCGCCGCGCTCGTCGTCCGCTCGCTCTTCCTCGACGGCGCCGTCGACGGGCTGAACGCGCTGTTCACGCCCGACTTCTCGGCGCTCGCGGACCCGAACGTCTGGATCGCGGCCTACAGCCAGATCTTCTTCTCGCTCTCGATCGCCTTCGGCATCATGATCACGTACGCCTCGTACCGCAAGCGGCGCGCGAACCTCACGACACCGGGTCTCGTGGTGGCGTTCGCGAACTCGTCGTTCGAGATCCTCGCGGGCATCGGAGTGTTCGCGACCCTCGGCTTCTTCGCGTTCCAGCAGGGTGTCGACGTCGCCGAGCTCGAGGGCCTGACGGGCGTCGGGCTCTCGTTCATCACGTTCCCCGCGATCGTCTCGCAGATGCCGGGCGGCCCGATCTTCGGCGTCCTGTTCTTCGGCTCGCTGGCCATGGCCGGGTTCACCTCCCTGCTCTCGGTGCTGCAGGTGGTCTCGGCCGGCTTCCAGGAGAAGTTCGGCCTCACGCCCCGGCAGGCCGCCGTCCGCGTCGGCATCGTGTCGATGGTCCTCTCGGTGCTGTTGTTCTCGACGACGACGGGGCTCATCGCGCTCGACACGGTCGACAACTGGGCGAACAACATCGGCATCGTCCTCTCGGCCGTGCTCGCCGGGATCTTCGCGTTCTGGGTGCTGCGGAAGGGCCCCGAGCTGCGGTACCACCTGAACGCGGTCTCGACGTTCCGGGTCGGCGGCGTGTGGACGCTGCTGGCGGGCGTCCTCGCCCCGATCGTGCTCGGCTACATGCTGGTCCAGCGCATCGTCTCGCTCATCGTCGAGGGCTACGCCGGCTACCCGGAGTGGTACCTCGCCGTGATGGGCTGGGGCACGGTCGTGTTCTTCGCCGTGGCGGCGCTCGTGCTGACGGGCGTCCGATGGCGGCGGAGCCCGGATGCGTTCCGACCGTGGCCGCCACTGCCCGAGCGGATGTCGCAGGCTGATGCCACCACGACGGCCGAGGGAGGCCGGTCATGACCGGGACGGCGATCTTCTTCCTCGTGCTCGCGATCGTGCTCGTGTGGGGCGGGTTCACGGTGAGCGTGCTCGCGCTCAGCCGCAAGCCGGACCGACACGACTTCCCGCCCGGCGGGGAGGACGACCACCGCGAGGACATCGGGCCCGTCGAGCGGGACACCTGAGCGTCGGGGCCGCAACCCCCCGACCCGCCGGGCTCGCGCGCGGCATACTGTGGTGACCTCCGCGGGTGCGGAGGCGGAGAGGAGGTGCGCCATGGCCGAACCCGAGGCCGGCATGCAGGGGAGCGGGGCGCAGGGCACGGCGTCGACCGAGGCGGGTGCGGACGGAGAGGCCCGTCCGGGCCGCTGGCGGCGATTCCACGAGCGGTTCATCGTCGAGGAGCGGTACCTCTCCGCGCGCGCGCGCCGGAACCTCTACGTCACCGCGGCGGCGCTCGTCGTGGTCGGACTCGTCGGATTCTTCGTCGTGCTCGACTCGATCCTCGAGTCCGACGACCTCTCCTACATCGACGCACCCGTCGAGGCGTGGTTCGACTCCGGCCGCGACGACTGGCTGACGGTGTTCATGATCGTGCTCGCCGTCGGCTTCGGTCCGATCGCGATGCCCATCATCATCCTCGTCACCACGGTCGCATGGGGCGTGTTCGCGAAGCACGCGTGGCGCCCGCTCCTGCTCGCGGGCGGCATGATCCTCGGCGTGATCACCGTCCAACTGCTCGCACCGCTCATCGCACGCGACCGGCCGCCCGCCGACGAGATGCTCTTCGGCTACGATCCGAGTTCGTCGTTCCCGTCGGGGCACGTCATGGGCGTCGCCGACTTCCTCTTCATCGGCACCTACCTGGTCTTCTCCCGGCACCGGCGGCCGGTCATCACGACGTTGGCGTTCGTGGCGGCCGCGGTCGTCGTGCTGCTCACTGCGGCGTGCCGCATCTACCTCGGCTACCACTGGGCGACCGACGCGCTCGGGTCGATCTTCCTCTCGCTCGTCGTGCTCGGCCTCGTGATCGCGGTCGACACGTGGCGCACGGTGCGCGTCGGCACGGCCGAGCAGATCGCCGAGTCCGACCGGCGGCCCGAGGCGTGGGGGCGCGATGAACGGCGCTGACGCGGGGCACGGCCCGTCGGGCGGCGACGCCGCGCGCGCGGCGGAGGACGCGCGCGCGACGCCGCCGCCGACCGGGCGGGCCGGACACTCCGGGCACCCGCACCCGCACGCGCCCGCCCCGCTGCGCGTGAGCCGCCGCCCGTGGCTCGTCGCGGGCATCATCGCGCTCGTCGCGGTCGCGCTCGTCGGCATCGTGATCGTCCACACCGAGCGCCAGGCGTTCGGCTTCGAGGTCGACCTGATGACCGCGCTCGCGGCGGCGCGGACGCCGGCGGTGACGACGATGGCGCTCGCGCTCGACGTGCTGGGCGGGGGCGTGCTGTCGAACGTCGTCTTCCCGATCCTCATCGCGGCCGCGCTCCTCGTCTGGCGGCGGCCGTGGGCGGCGCTCTACTTCGGGATCGCCGCCCTCGCGAGCGCGGGGGTCACGCGGCTCGTCAAGGTCACGGTCGGTCGCGTCCGACCCGAGGACATCCTCGTGCACCCCGACTTCGGTTCGTTCCCGTCGGGGCACAGCTCGGCCGCCGCACTCATCGCGACCGCGCTCGGCCTCGTGTTCATGCGCACGTGGGTGTGGGTCGCGGGCGTCGCGTGGACCGTGCTGATGATGCTCAGCCGCATGTACCTCGGCGCGCACTGGCTGAGCGACACCGTCGGCGGCGCGCTCGTCGGCGCGGGTGTCGCCCTCGTCGTCTGGGCGCCGTTCGCGTACCGCCTCTATCGCGAGAACCGCTTGCCGCACCCCCCGATCTGGCGATCGCTCGACACGTCGGCGAAGGCCTGACGCGCGCCCGCGGCATCCGCCATCATCGGAACCGGAGGCCGGATGGGCGCGAACGACGAGCAGGGGCGACGACGGATGCCGCGGTGGGTCCCGCCCGGCGTCGAGGTCGCGCGCCACTACCGCCGTGACTGGCTCGTGCCCGACCTGCGCGCTGGAATCGTCGTCACGGCCCTGCTCATCCCGGCGGGCATGGGGTATGCGCGTGTGGCCGGCCTCCCGCCGGAGACCGGGCTGTACGCGACCATCGTCCCCCTGCTCGCGTACGCCCTCTTCGGTCCGAGCCGCATCCTGGTCCTCGGGCCCGACTCGGCACTCGCACCGATCATCGCGGCGGCGATCCTGCCGCTCGCGATCGGCGACGACGAGCGGGCGGTCGCGCTCGCCGGACTGCTCGCGATCATGGTCGGCGCGATCCTGCTCATCGGCGGCGTGCTGCGCCTCGGTTTCGTCACCGACCTGCTCTCCAAGCCGATCCGGGTCGGGTACCTGAACGCGATCGCCCTGCTGGTGCTCATCTCGCAGGTGCCGCCGCTGCTCGGGTTCTCGGTGGACGCGGACTCGCCCGTCGCCGAGGTCGGCGCGATCGGGGCCGCGCTCGTCGGCGGTGAGGTCGAACCGCTCGCGACGGCCTTCGGGCTCGGCTCGCTCGCGGTGATCGTCGGGCTCACCCTGCTGCGCTCACCCGTGCCCGGCGTGCTGGTGGCGGTCGTCGTCGCGACCCTGCTGACGTGGATCCTCGGTCTCGGCGAGCAGCTGCCGGTGGTCGGCGCGCTGCCGCAGGGCCTTCCCGCTCCCGCGCTCGCCGGACTCGAATGGTCGGATGTCGCGGGGCTCGCGCTGCCTGCCGCCGGCATCGCGCTCGTCGCCTTCACCGACACGGCGGTGTTCTCGCGTTCGCTCGCCGCGCGCCGGGGCGAGACCGTGGACGGCAGCGCCGAGATGGCCGCGATCGGATCGGCGAACGTCGCCGCGGGACTGTTCGGCGGGTTCCCGATCTCCGCATCGTCGTCGCGCACGCCGGTCGCCGAGCAGGCCGGGTCGAAGTCGCAGCTCACGGGCGTGATCGGCGCGGTGCTCCTGGTGCTGTTCATCCTGCTCGCGCCCGGCGTGACGGCATTCCTTCCGTCGGCGACGCTCGCCGCGGTGGTCGTGATGGCCGCGGCACGGCTCATCGACGTGCGCGGGTTCGTGCGGCTCATCCGGATGGACCGGGTGGATGCCGCGCTCTCGGCGGCCGCGTTCGTGGGCGTGTTCGTGTTCGGCGTCATCCAGGGCATCGCCGTGACGATCGGGCTGTCCCTCCTGGCGTTCGTGTACCACTCGTGGCAGCCCTACCGTGCGGAGCTCGGTCGCGTCACGGGGCTCCGCGGGTACCACGACCTGTCGCGCAATCCGGAGGGCGAGCGGATCCCCGGCGTCGTGATCGTGCGCTTCGACGCCCCGCTGTTCTTCGCGAACGGCGGCCTGTTCGACGACTTCGTCCGCTCGCGCGTCGAGGCGGCGGGGCCGGAGGTCCGCACCGTGATCCTCGCCGCCGAGCCGATCACCGACATCGACACGACCGCGATCGACGAGTTCGTCGAGCTGGACGACTGGCTCGCGAGCCGCGGCATCCGCCTGGTCATCGCGGAGATGAAGGATCCCGTCGTCGACGTGCTCCGACGCTACGGCCTGGAGGACCGGTTCACGCCCGACCGGTTCGCGCCGACGGTCGGCGCGGCGGTCGACGAGATCACGGGTACGCTCCGCGGCGACCTGGAGGGCACGAAGTGGGAGGGCGACCGACCCGGGAATTCCGACGGGCCGGCGCAGCCGGACGGGCCGGCCGGGCCGGACCGCTGAGACTCACCAGTTCGATTCGCCGCGGATGATCGCGTCGGAGCCGCCGTCGATGAAGACGACCTGCCCGCAGAGGTGCGCGTTCTCCTCGCTCGTGAGCCACGCGAGCAGGTAGGCGACGTCGCGTGGCTGGAAGATGCCGTTCAGCGGCATGGGCACCATCTCGAGGATGGAGGCGCGCGCCTCCTCGGTGCTCGTGTACGCCTCGGTCATCGGCGTCTCGACGACGCCGGGTGCGATCGCGTTCAGCGGGATGCCCGCACCGGCCCAGTCGGCCCCGGGCGCGTTGCGCCGGATCCACCGCACGAGCGCCCGCTTGGTCGTGCCGTAGATGAGGCTCCCCTGCTCGGGCGTCCCGGCCTCGAGCTCGGCCGCGCGCGCCATGGCACCGGGTTCATCGCCCTCGAGGAACGCGTCGAGCAATGCGTCGTCGGGTGGGAAGAGCGAGGCCATCGACGCCGTCGCGACCGCGCGCGGCGCGGGCGAGCCGGCGAGCAGCGGCCGGAGCCCGTCGAGCGTCGCGAGCGCTCCGAAGTAGTTCACGGCGGCGGTCTTCGCGATCGGGAGTGCGAGGCCCGCGTTGGCGATGATCGCATCGATGCGCCCGCCGCTCGCCTCGGCGACCCCGGAGACGAGGTCGGCGCGGCCCTCGGCGGTCGTGAGGTCGACGTTCACGTCGGCGTCGTGCAGGTCGACCCCGATGACGCGGCCGCCGCGTTCGACGAGGAGGTCGGCGGTCGCGCGACCGATGCCGCTCGCGGCTCCGGTGATGACGTAAGTGCGTGGCATGGCTGCTCCGGGTTCGATTCGGATGTCGCGCGGTCCTCCGACGCGCGTGGCCGCGGTGCGGCCTCCCTCTCGAGCCTGCCCGTCCGCGCGCCGAACGCGCGGGCCGTTGGGCCCGTGGCGGATCCCGTGCGCCGCATAGCCTCGGATGCGGGAGGTGCGCGATGAGCAACGGTTCGAACGCGGGTCTCGCCGGCGGCGGCGCGATCTACGGTCTCGGGATCTTCGGGGCCTGGGTGTACTTCTGGCAGCAGGCCGACGCGTTCTGGGAGTACGTCTGGGCGATCTTCCAGGGCCTGTTCTGGCCGGCGTTCATGGTCTACGAGCTCTTCGCGGCGCTCGGCGAGTGAGCGGTCGGGACCCGGGCGGGTCCGGCCCGAGCCGGAGGGCGCTCCTGATCGGCGGCGCGTCCGCGGTCGGCGCGATCGCGCTCGGTGCGGGTGGGCTCGCGTGGTGGACCTCGACGCGGCTCGACGGTGGCGGCACCGGCGCGTCCGACCCGCCCGGTGATGCGCCGGACGCGGCCGACGGCACCGTCGGCGAGACGTTCCGCGAACCCGAGGCCCGCACGAGCTCCGACGGGCGCCTCGACGTCGAGCTCGCGGCGGGGCTCACCACGGTGACGGTCGACGGCCGGCAGGTGCGGGTGCTCGGATTCGAGGGCGGCATGCCCGGCCCGACGCTCCGGGTGCGGCCGGGCGACCGCATGTCCGTGCGGTACCGCAACGACCTCGGCGCGACGACGAACCTGCACACGCACGGCCTCGAGGTCTCGCCCGAGGGCGACTCCGACAACGTCTTCGTGATGATCCCGGCCGGCGGCACGTTCGACTACTCGTACGAGCTCGGCGACGACCACCCGCCCGGTGTGTTCTGGTACCACCCGCACCACCACGGCACGACCGCCGACCAGCTGTTCGCGGGGCTGTACGGCGCCATCATCGTCGAGGATGCCGAGCCGATCGACGTCGCACGCGAGCGCGTGCTCGTCATCGCCGACATCGCCTTCGACGCGAACGGCGACGTGGCCGCCCCGACACGCGTCGACCGCATGCTCGGACGCGAGGGCGACCTCGTGCTCGTGAACGGGCAGCTGCTCCCGACGATGGTCGCGGCGCGGGGTGAGCGCGAGCGCTGGCGGATCGTGAACGCCTGCACCTCGCGGTACCTGCGCCTGCGCCTCGACGGTCAGCGGATGCAGCTGCTCGGCATCGATGCGGGACGCTTCCGCGAGGCGCGGGAGGTCGACGAGATCGTGCTGCTGCCGGGCAATCGCGCCGACGTGCTCGTCGAGGCGACCGCGGGGGAGGCCGTGCTGCAGACCCTGCCGTTCGACCGCGGCAGCATGGGCATGATGGGCGCGCCGCGCAGCGCGACGACCGGCGCCGACCTGGCGCGGTTCGTCGTGTCGGGGGATGGTGCGGCCTCCGCCGCACCGCTGCCCGCGCCATCCGCTGCGCTTCGAGACCTGCGCGACGAGGAGGTCACCGGGCGACGGACCCTTACGCTCGCGATGGGCGGGATGGGCGGCGGCATGGGTCAGGGGATGGGGTTCACGATCGACGGGCGGACCTTCGCCGAGGGCCGGACGGACATCGAGCAGCCGGCGGGCACGATCGAGGAGTGGACGATCGAGAACACGAGCACGATGGACCATCCGTTCCACCTGCACGTGTGGCCGATGCAGCTCGTCGAGGTCGACGGGCGACCGGTGGACGGCGTGGACCGGCGCGACGTGGTGCCGGTTCCGGCCGGCGGGCGTGTCGTGGTGCGGATCGCGTTCGAGGGCATCACCGGGCGCACGGTGTACCACTGCCACATCCTCGACCACGAGGACCTCGGCATGATGGGCGCCATTCGCGTCGCCTGACGGCGGCCCCGCCTCCCGACGCGCCGGATGCCGGAATCGGGACCAAAGGCCATCGGTTCCGGGGGGCCACGAGTACCGTGTGATTCGTCGAGGCCGTCGTCGAAAGGACACCCCCGTGGATCTCTGGCAGTGGTTCTGGTTCTTCTTCTGGATCTTCGCGTACGTCGCGTACCTGATGGTGCTGATCTACATCGTCATCGACATCTTCCGCGACCACTCGCTGAACGGTTGGCTGAAGGCGGTGTGGATCATCTTCCTCGTGTTCCTGCCCTGGATCACCGGGCTCGTCTACCTGATCGCGCGCGGGCGCGGCATGGCCGAGCGTTCGGGGCGGCAGCAGGTCGAGTACGAGACGCACACGGCCGAGGAGTACCGGCAGATCTCGTTCGCCAGCCCGTCGGAGGAGATCGCGAAGGCGCAGGCGCTGCGCGACCAGGGCGTCATCAGCGACGGCGAGTTCGAGGCGATCAAGGCGAAGGCGCTGGGGTCGAAGTTCTGAGCGCCGGGGCGACCGACGCGCGGCACCGGGCACGGTACCGCGAGATCGGGGCGGTCCTGCGCCGGCACAGCTTCGGCTTCCTGGCCGGGCTGCTCGGCGCGGGCCGCCGCAACCCGTTCCGTCGCGCGCCGACGGACGCCGACGCGGAGGCCGCCGTCGCTCCGGACGCGCCGGAGCACGTGCGCCGCGCGCTCGAGGAACTCGGCCCGACCTTCATCAAGTTCGGGCAGCTGCTCTCCACGCGTTCCGACCTCGTGCCGCCCGCCTACGCCGACGAGCTCGCGAAGCTGCAGGACGCCGCGCCGCCCGTGCCCGTCGAGCAGATCCGGGCGGTGATCCGCAGCGAGCTGGGCGCCGAGGCCGAGGAGCTGTTCGCCTCGTTCGAGGACGCGCCGCTGGCGTCCGCCTCCATCGGGCAGGCCCATGTCGCGGTGCTCCACGACGGCACGGAGGTCGTCGTGAAGGTCCGCCGGCCCGGCGCCGTCGCGCAGGTGCAGCAGGACCTCGAGATCCTCCGCAACCTCGCCGACCGAGCGACCCGCACGTGGAGCCTGGCCCGCGAGCACGACGCGCGGGGCCTCGCGGAGGAGTTCGCGCAGACCCTGCTCGCCGAGCTCGACTACCTCAAGGAGGGGCGCAACGCCGAGCGCTTCGCCGAGGACTTCGAGTTCGAGGCGGATGTCGCGATCCCCCGCGTCTACTGGGACTACACGACCTCGCGCGTGCTGACCCTCGAGCGGATGACGGGACTCAACGTCGGCGATGCGGCTGCGCTCGACGCGGCGGGCGTCGATCGCAGGCGCGTCGCCCGTCGCGGCGCCGAGATCGTCCTCAAGATGACCTTCGAAGACCGCTTCTTCCACGCCGACCCGCACCCGGGCAACCTGTTCGTGCAGCCCGACGGCACGATCGCGCTCATCGACTTCGGCATGGTCGGCGAGATCGACGAGTCGCTCCGCGACCAGCTCGGCGCGCTGTTCGTCGCGCTCGTCCGCGGCGACCCCGAACGGCTGGCGGCGGCACTCATCGTCCTGTCGCCGACCTCCGCCGGCGTCGATCGTGAGCTCCTGCAGGACGACCTCGCCGACTTCCTCGCCAGGTACCGGCTCGACTCCCTGCGCGACACCCCGTTCGCGCGCATGATCGCCGAGCTCTTCGGGATCCTGCGCCGCCATCGGCTGCGCCTGCCGCGCGAGATGGCCCTGCTGTTCAAGGCGCTGCTCGTGATCGAGGGCCTCGCGATCCGGCTCGACCCGGAGTTCCGGCTCGGGGAGACCCTCCGGCCGTACGCCCAGCGGCTGGCCCGGGAACGGCTCAGCGCGATGGTGCTCGCGAAGCGACTCGCGCGGGCGACGGCCGACCTCGGCGAACTCGCACTCGACCTGCCCGGCAGCCTGCGACGACTGCTCGAGCACGCCGACGAGGGCGGGATCCAGGTGCACCTGCGCGCGGCCGAGCTCGAGCCGCTCGTGGGCCGCGCGGAGCGGATCGGCAACCGGCTGGTCGCCGGCATGATCAGCGCCGCACTCATCACCGGGGTCGGCGGGATCGTCCGGAGCGAGCGGAGGTGGCGATCGTGGGAGGGCGTCATGCTCGGAACGGGGCTCGGCGTGCTCGGCTCGCTCGGCGGCTACCTCGCCTGGACCTCTCGGCGATCGGGGTTGCGCCGGCGCC
Organism: Agromyces sp. GXQ0307; assembly: GCF_044769845.1. Lineage (NCBI taxonomy): Bacteria > Bacillati > Actinomycetota > Actinomycetes > Micrococcales > Microbacteriaceae > Agromyces > Agromyces sp. GXQ0307. The sequence goes on from NZ_JBIZVY010000004.1 coordinate 454,355, forward strand.
GGTGATCGGGTCGCCGGTGCCGCGGACGGTGCCTGAGAGATACCCGTGACCTATTTTGACAATACCCCGGGGGTATTGTTACCGTGGAGCCATGACCTCCAAGCGCTACCTCATCATCGGCGGTGTCGCCGGCGGCATGTCCGCCGCGACCCGACTCCGTCGCCTCGACGAGCACGCCGACATCGTCGTGCTCGAGCGCGGCGGCCACGTCTCGTTCGCCAACTGCGGCCTGCCGTACTACCTCGGCGGCGTCATCGAGGAGCGCTCCAGCCTCCTCCTGCAGACTCCCGCCTCGCTCGGCAGCCGGTTCAACCTCGACGTGCGCGTCCGCACCGAGGCCGTCTCGATCGACCGTGAGGCGAAGACCGTTCGCGTCCGCGACCTCGTCACCGGCGAGGAGACCACCGAGGCGTACGACGCGCTCGTGCTCTCACCCGGTGCCACCCCGGTCCGTCCGCCCATGCCGGGCGGCGACCGCATGCTGACTCTCCGCGACATCGACGACGTCGACCGCGCGATGGCCGAGCTCGAGGTCGCCCCGCGCACCGCGCTCGTCATCGGCGCCGGCTTCATCGGCCTCGAGATGGTCGAGAACCTCGTGCACCGCGGCCTCGACGTCACGCTCGTCGAACTCGGCGACCAGGTCCTCCCGCCGCTCGACCCCGAGATGGCCGCGCCCGTGGCCGACCGCCTGCGCGACGCCGGCGTCGACGTGCGCCTCGCCACGCAGGTGACCGAGCTCCACACCGACACCGCGCTCCTCAGCGACGGCACCACCGTCCCCGCCGAGTTCGTGCTCGGTTCGATCGGCGTGCGGCCCGACACCTCGCTCGCCACCGCGGCCGGTCTGGAGATCGGCGAGCGCGGCGGCATCCGCGTCGGTGACGACCTGCGCACCAGCGACCCGCACATCTGGGCCATCGGCGACGCCGTCGAGAAGCTCGATGCGATCAGCGGCGAGCACCGGCTCGTTGCGCTCGCGGGCCTCGCCAACCGCCACGGCCGGCTCGCCGCCGACGCGATCGCGGGCCGCGACATCCGCGTGCGCGACGCCCTCGGCACGGCCGTCGTGGGCGTCATGGGCCTCACGATCGCCACGACCGGCTGGCCCGAGAAGCTGCTGCGCCGCGTCGGGCGCGACGTCCGCGTCATCCACACGCACCCCGCCTCGCACACCGGGTACTACCCGGGCGCCGAGCAGATGGCGCTGAAGCTCGTCGTCGATGCCGAGACCGACGAGATCCTCGGCGCGCAGGGCATCGGCGGCGACGGCGTCGACAAGCGCATCGACGTCATCGCGACCGCGATGGCCGGCGGCCTCACCGCCTCAGACCTCGCCGACCTCGAGCTGGCGTACGCGCCGCAGTTCTCGTCGGCGAAGGACCCGGTGAACATGCTCGGTTACGTCGCGCTCAACGCCGCCGAGGGTCTCACTCCGTCGATCCAGTGGCACGAACTCGACGCAGCCATGGCGGATGGCGCCGTGCTCGTCGACGTCCGCACGGCCGGCGAGGTCGCCGCGGGCGCCATCCCGGGCTCGGTGAACATCCCGCTCGACTCGTTGCGCGACCGCGTCGACGAGCTGCCCGCCGGGCGTCTCATCGTGCACTGCAAGGTCGGCCAGCGCGGTCACACCGCGGTGCGCCTGCTCGCCCAGCTCGGCCGCGAGGCCGTGAACCTCGACGGCGGCTACCTCACGTGGTCGGCCGGCGAGTCGGCCCGGCGTCACGCCGAGGTCCGCGAGGCCGCGGCCGCGGCCTGACACTCCGATCCACCACCACCACCACGCACACTCGAACCAAGGAGAACCACCATGTGCAGCCCCGTCACCTGTTCCTGCGGCAAGACCACCTGGTCCGGCTGCGGCCAGCACATCGACTCGGTGAAGGACGTCGTCCCGGCCGACCGCTGGTGCGACGGCGACCACGGCGACCGCTGAGCCGCGGCATCCGCCCCACCCACCACCCTTCGAACTGAGGAGCACCACATGTGCCGAGCCGTCACGTGCCGCAAGTGCGGCAAGACCACCTGGGCCGGTTGCGGCCAGCACGTCGACCAGGTCATGCGCGGCGTGCCGCGCAACCAGCGCTGCGCAGGCCACGAGAACGAGCCCTCGACGGGCTTCTTCGCGAAGCTCTTCGGGCGCTGAGCCGGTCGCCCGTGCTCGTGCGCGACGACGTCCGCGCGCTCCGCGCCTCGGCGGCGACGGCCTGGTCCGAGACGATGGGCGATGCCACCTCGTGCGCGCTCGCGAAGGACGGCCGGTCGCACCCCGCGGGCAAGTTCCACGAGGGCCGCACGGCGGCGCTCGGCGAACTGCTGCGGGCGCTGCCGGCGGATGCGTCGGGGCCCGGGATCGCCGCGCTCGCCGCGTCGCTGGCCGACGTGTGGGGTGCACGCCCGGTCCCGGGCGGCGGGAGCCGCGACTGGGAGAGCTACCGCGCCGGCGGCGTCGATGCGCTTCGCGCGGTCGCGACATCCTGACCGCTCCCGCGAACGCCGGCCTCCCCCCGGCTGCATCATTCGCCCGCTGAGTCAAGGGTCGGGCGGGGATTCATCGAAACCCGATCCGTCATGCAGACTCGTCAGGTCGAGGCAGGCCACCAGGGGGATGCGCGACCTCGACCATCCGCCGGCGAGTCGGGGTTGTGCGAGGAGTGGGGACTCCGGGGACGCGCTCCCGGCTCGCCCGTGGCATCCGTCGAGCCGTTCGCCACCGCGGTCGCCGATGCTCCCCGACGCTACTGCAGGACGCGCGCTGCAGGCCGCTCGCCGACGGCGTGCGCCGGCTCCGCGTTCCGGCCGGTGAACTCGAGCGCATCCGACACCGCTGCAGCCAGCAGAGCGACGAGCCGCTCGTCGCGATCGGGCACGACGGCCGTCGCGATTCCGTCGACGGCGCCCGTGATGACATCGCGGCACTGCTTCACCGACGTGCGCGGGCGGCCCCGACCGACCTCGTCGATGAACCGGATGGCCCAGGCGTCGGCCGCCGGAGCGGAGCGCAGCGCGGACTCGGCGAGTTCGCGCGCATTCGCGGAGAACGCGTCGTCGCGGTCCCCGATCGCGGCGAGCGCCGCCCGGAGCCCCACCGCCTGCGACCGCTGGCGCTCCTCGGCGGCGACCGGCAGGGCCGCGTGGGCGGCTCGAACGGCGAGCAGGAGGTCGAGTCGCGGATCATCGCTCGTCACGCCGATCACCGACGGGATGAGCGGGGTGAGGCGGGTGCGCCCGGCATCGGTCGTCCGGTCGTTCACCAGTCGCGCGAGGTGCGCGAGCGTGCCGTGCGTGCACTTCGGGTGGTCGGTCCACCGCTCGCCCGCGAGGTACGACGCGAACTCCATGAAGCAGGCGCCGCGCCGCGGCGAGCGGTGCCGCCCCGGCGACAGGATCGGCACGAGGTCTGGGTGAAGCGTGGCGTCTCGCATGGGACCTCCCTCTGCTCTCTCCACTGTGCGCCCGTCGGGCCGCCGATTCAAGTGCTGGCAGGTCACCGCCGGATGGGCGTCGATCCGCTCCCGTCGCCCGACGCGTTGGCCAACGGACAACCGATCGGCGACGTCGTCGGCGTGCCGACGTGCGTCGCCCTGGGGGAGACGTTCACCGTGGTGCTGGAGGACGTCCAGTCCTGTGTCACGAACATCGTGCTCGGGATCACCGTCGATGGCGCCACGACCGAGACGGTCGTCTCCGCCACGAACATCCCGGGCGGGTCGGAGTCGGAATGCGCCACCCTGCGTGGTGAGGACGACGTGCCGGAGTGAGCCCCGCTCGCGTCACGGGCGTCCGTCGTCGACGGAGGTCGACGACTGCTCGGCGACCGGCGTGCCGCGGTCGCCGCGGGTCTTGGCGAGGCTGGCGACGGTGGCCACGGTGATCGTCGCCGCAATGAACAGCAGCGACAGCCAGATCGGGATCTCGGGGATCACCGTGATCGGCTCGCCGCCGTTGATGAACGGCAGCTCGTTCTTGTGCAGGGCGTGGATCAGCAGCTTCACGCCGATGAAGGCCAGGATGACGGCCAACCCCTGCGCGAGGTAGACCAGCCGTTCGAGCAGGCCGCCGATCAGGAAGAAGAGCTGACGCAACCCCATGAGTGCGAACATGTTGGCCGTGAAGACGATGTACGCCTCCTCGGTCAGCCCGTAGATCGCCGGAATCGAGTCGACCGCGAAGATCAGGTCCACGAAACCGATGGCGATGATGGTCAGCAGCATCGGCGTCGCCCATCGCCGGCCGTCCCTCCGCACCGTGAGCCTGTCCCCGTGGTACTCGTTCGTCACCCGGAGATGACGGCGGACGAACCGCATGAACCCGCTGTCGACCGGATTCGAGGCGCCGTGGGAGAACGCCTGCTGGTAGGCGAGGAACAGCAGCAGCGCGCCGAACAAGTAGAACACCCAGGAGAAGTTCTCGATCAGTGCGGCACCGACGGCGATGAAGACACCGCGCAGGATGAGCGCGATGACGATGCCGATCATCAGCACCTTCTGCTGGTAGATCTTCGGCACCGCGAAGCTCGACATCACGATGAGGAAGACGAACAGGTTGTCGACGGACAGCGCCTTCTCGGTCAGGTAGCCGGCGAAGTACTCGCCGCCGTACGTCCACCCGGAGACGACGCCGATCCCGACGCCGAACAGCAGGGCGAGCGCGATGTAGAACGCCGACCACCGAGCCGACTCCCCGATCGTCGGCTCGTGGGGCTTGCGGACGTGCGCGAAGAACTCGTAGACGAAGAAGGCCACCGTGACGGCGACGGTGACGACCCAGACGAGGGGGGTGACGTTCAAGGGAGGCTCCAAACCTGGCGTGGACGGATCGACGCCAAGGTCTTCTCCATCCCCTCGATCGGGAACCGATGGCCCGGGATGCGACGTGCATCCGTAATGACGAGCGATCGTGCCGGAGTACTCCCCCTGGTCCGCGCAGTCTACGGGAAGCCGCCGGGTGTTTCCTCCCCGGTGTGCGGCGACGGCTCGGAGATCAGATGGAACCCCGCTCGAGGTGCACAGGAACAGAGCCTGATCAGGGAATTCACGAAGAGCCGATGACGGTGATCGAACCCGCGCTGTCTGCTTGGGAAGCAGAAGTTCCTAAGTGGCGTTTCACGTTGGTTCACTCGGGTTCACCCGCCGCGGAATGACGCGGAACGTGAAACGTGGTGCGTTCGCGTGAACTCGGCAAAACCGTGAGTTAACCGTGAGCACGGGGCCCGAGGTCCCGTCGCTGAGGTCACGGCCGCCGAAGCCTTGCTGGCACTAAACGTCATCAGCTATTATCAACTGTACACATTATGTCTCGGCAAAGGAGGTGGCCTGCGGTGGAAACGCTGACGCCTGGCGCTGCGGGGCGTGAAGGCATGTCCCGCAGCGGGTTCTATCGTGCCGCTCGGGCGGGCGAGTATGAGCGGATCGCGCGTGGCATCTACCTGCCTGCCGAGGCTTCGGCGGCGGATTGGGATTTGCTCGAGGCCGCGACCCGTCGCCCGGATGCGATGATCTGCCTGGCTTCGGCGTTGGCCCATCACGACCTGACCGATGCGATCCCGACGGTGTTGGATGTCGCGATCCCGCGGGGGTCCCGGATCCCGGCCGGCAGCGGGTCGATCGCGTGGCATTCGTTCGACCGTGCCACGTTCGGGGTCGGCCGAGAGGAGATCCCGATCCCTGGTACGGACCTGATGATCGGCATCACGTCGCCGGAGCGGTCGATCGTCGACGCGTTCCGGCTCCGTGGCGAGACCGGATACGAGCTCGGTCGCGACGCGTTGAAGGAGTGGTTGCGTCGTGGTGGCAAGCCGGCCCGGCTGATCGAGATCGCGTCCCGCCTGCCGCGCGCGAAGGGCCCCGTGCTGCAGGCGCTGGACGTGCTCGCGTGAGCGCCGGTGACGAGGTGTTCCACCGGCTGCAGTCTGCGGCACGCTCGACCGCAGCGAAGCATGGCACGCCTGCTCCGACACAGGAGTACCTGATCCGGCACACGCTGGAGTCGTTCCTGGACCGGCTCACCCGAACTGGGCACGCCGAGGACTTCGTCCTCAAGGGCGGCATCCTGCTCGCCGCGTACGGTGCGCGCCGTCCGACGAAGGACGTCGACGCGAACGCGGTCAACGCCGACGTCACTGCCGCCCACCTCGCCAGGGTGGTCCGCGACGTCGCTGCCGTCGCGGTCGAAGACGGCGTCGCGTTCGACGCGGCCACGACCACCGTGCAGCAGATCCGCGAACACGCCGACTACCCCGGCCTGCGCGTCCGTGTCGACGCGGAGATCGGGCCCTGGCTGGGTGCGGCGGCATGGGATGTCTCCACCGGCGACCCGATCGTCCCGGCACCGCGCAGGGTGCGGATCGACCGGGTGCTGGGCGACCCGATCGAATTGCTCGGCTACGCACCCGAGACGACCATCGCCGAGAAGGGCGTGACCATCCTCGAACGCGGCATCACCAGCACCCGCTGGCGCGATTACGTCGATATCGTCCAACTCGCCGGGCAGGGCATCGAGCCCGAGGAGCTGCTGGGCTCGGCACGCGCAGTCGCCCGCTACCGTGGAATCGAGCTTCAACCGATCGCTCCGCTCATCGTCGGCTACGGCGAAGTCGGGCAGGCGAGATGGGCGGCATGGCGACGCAAGGAGCGGCTCGAGGCGATCTCCGAAGAGAGCCTCGACGCGCAACTCAGCATCGTCGCTTCCCTGCTCGACCCGATCTTCACGCTCGACAACGGAACGACGAGCTGAGGCTCGACCGAGCTGACGAGCCATGATCATCTACACCGAAACCCGGACGACTATGGCAGCTTGATTCGGGACCGGGATGACGGCTTGATCTGAGACCACCCTTGGGCTTCTCGGTGTGTTGTGACGGTTTGATTCAGGACCACCTCTGACGGTGGTTCCGCGCCTCGATGACGAGGGCGCGGAATGGAGGGCTGGTCAGATGGGAAGTCGTGTGGACCTGTTCGCCCGCATCCGCCGTGATGCCCGCGTGGAAGAGCTCGGGATCCGGGCTCTGGCCCGCAAGCACGGCGTCGGCCGCGACACCGTCCGGACCGCACTGTCGCGGCCGGATCCGCCGCCGCGGAAGACCCCAGTCCGAGTCTCACCGCGGTTAGGCCCGTTCAAGGCGGCGATCGACGACATGCTGCGACAGGATCTTGACGCCCCGCGCAAGCAGCGGCACACCGCGACGAGGGTCCTGGCGCGCCTGGTCGACGAACACGGGGCTACGGACCTGTCGTACTCAACGGTGCGGGACTACGTGCGGGTTCGGCGGGCGCAGATCGATCGTGAGGCCGGCCGCCGGGTCGAGGTGTTCGTGCCGCAGGAGCATGCGCCGGGTGAGGAGGCTGAGGTCGACTTCGGCGAAGTGTGGGTGGTCCTGGCCGGGGTGAAGACGAAGTGCCACCTGTTCACGTTCCGACTCTCGCATTCGGGCAGGTCGGTGCATCGGGTGTACTCGACGCAGTCGCAGGAAGCGTTCCTGGAAGGCCACGTCGACGCGTTCGAGGAGCTCGGCGGCATCCCCACGAGACATATCCGGTACGACAACCTCACCTCCGCGGTGCAGATGGTGCTCTTCGGGCAGGGCCGGAATCGGGTAGAGAACGAGCGGTGGGTGCTGTTCCGCTCGCACTACGGGTTTGACGCGTTCTACTGCCAGCCCGGGATCGACGGCGCCCACGAGAAAGGCGGCGTGGAAGGCGAAGTGGGCCGGTTCCGCCGCACCTGGCTGACCCCGATGCCCGTCGTGGAGTCCCTCGCGGAACTGAACGAGCGGGTCCGCGACTACGACGCCCGCGACAACACCCGTCGGATCGGCACCCGGCTCCGCACCGTGGGGCAGGCCTTCGCCGACGAGCAACCGCTGCTGGCGGCGTTGCCGTTCGAACGGTTCGACCCCGGGCTGATCCTGCACCCCAGGGTGGACCGGTCGGCGCTGATCACGGTGCGGATGGCGAAGTACTCCGTCCCCGCCCACCTCATCGGCCGGCGGGTGCGAGTCTCGCTCCGAGCATCCGAGGTCGTCGTGTTCGACGGGCACGAACCGGTCGCCCGGCACGAACGGGTCGTGACCCGCGGTGGGGAGTCGATCGACCTGGACCACTACCTCGAGGTCCTCCAGCGCAAACCCGGCGCCCTGCCCGGGTCTACGGCGTTGGCCCGGGCCCGCGCATCGGGGTGTTCACGGCGGCGCATGAGGCGTTCTGGCAGGCCGCCCGCAAGGTCGACGGCGACACCGCCGGCACCCGCGCGTTGATCGATGTGCTCCTGCTGCACCGCACCATGCGACCCGACGACGTCGCCGCCGGGGTCCGCGCCGCGCTCACCGTCGGCGCGGTATCCGCCGACGTCGTCGCCGTCGAAGCCCGCCTGCACGCCGCTGGGTCCGGATCAGACCGTCAGCCCGTCGCACACGATCGAGGGCCTGAGCAACGAGTGGTCAGTCTCACCCAACGCCGGCTCGCCGACCCGGCCGCAGTGATCGCCGGGCTGCCACCCGACACCCGGCCCCTGCCGTCGATGGCGCAGTACGACCAGCTCCTCACCCGCCGCACGACGACGGGCGCCAATGCACGGGAAGGATCGACGGGATCATGAGCACACCGACCAAGGTGACGAGCACGCTGCGTCGGCAGCGTGGCATGACCGAGGAAGCCGCCGCCACCGCCGTCGATCAGGCCTGCCGACGGTTGCGCCTGCCGACGATCCGCGCGGTCATCGACGAAGCCGTGAAGATCGCCGAACGCGAACAGCTCACCTACCAAGGCTTCCTCGCCGAACTGCTGCTGGCCGAGTGCGACGACCGCGACCGCCGCCCCGTAATCCGCCGGGTCGCGGCGGCCGGGTTCCCCAGGCAGAAGTGGCTCGGGGACTTCGACTTCGACGCCAACCCGAACATCAACCCCGCCACCATCCACACCCTCGCGACCGGGGACTGGATCCGCCGTGGCGACCCACTCTGCCTGATCGGCGACTCCGGCACCGGCAAGAGCCACCTGCTCATCGGGCTCGGCACCGCGGCCGCCGAACGCGGGTACCGGGTCAAGTTCACGTTGGCGACCAAGCTCGTCAACGAGCTCGTCGAAGCCGCCGACGAGAAACAACTCGCCCGCACCATCGCACGGTACGGCCGCGTCGACCTGCTCTGCATCGACGAACTCGGCTACATGGAACTCGACCGCCGCGGCGCCGAACTCCTCTTCCAAGTCCTCACCGAACGCGAAGAGAAAGCCTCCGTCGCGATCGCGTCAAACGAGTCCTTCTCCGGGTGGACCAAGACGTTCACCGACCCGCGCCTGTGCGCCGCGATCGTCGACCGGCTCACCTTCAACGGCACCATCATCGAAACCGGCACCACCAGCTACCGGCTCAACCACGCACGATCGCAATTCGGAGAATGACCGAGGTCGCCACGCGCGATTCGGAACCAGGCGGTTCGTGCCGGACATCATTGTGTAGAACGCGTGCCACCCTCTCGAAAGGAAGCTGATATGTCGGACGTCGCGAAGAAGGGCAAGGCCTTTTCCATGGACGGCGCCCCGCGAACAGTGATCATCTGGGGCATCGCTGTCTCCGTGTGCGCCGCGCTACTCATCGTTCTCGTTCCCGCAGTGGCAGATTGGGCGGCAATCGGCGCAACCTCTCAGGGCCAGGAGGCGCGGGTCGCCATCGAACTCGTCGTCCGTGTGCTGCGAGAGGTTGCCGGACCGATTGGGGCTGCGCTGATCGGGGCGGCCCTCGTCATGGGATTCATACAAGGCCGGGCGAAAATGGAACCGCGATAGCCAGTCGGACATCTCCCTTCAGAGGCCGCGAACGTACGTGTCCTCGGAAGGGATGAGAATGCTACAACCCATTTCGCGAGCCGTAAGGCTCGCTCTGGTCGCCGGGATCACCGTCGCGGTCGGGCTCGGGGTGGCGGCCCCTGCGAATGCCGACCCTGTGGCCGCTACCCCGGCCACCGTGAATGCCAGTGTGAACGAGGAAGGGCAACTCGATCCGGCAACGTACGAAGGCGAACTGATCGTCGCTACCGATTAGGGCGACGTGGTCGTCTCGATCGAGGCAGGCGAAGGGTCACTCTTCACCGACCGCCCGGACGGAAGGCTCGAATCACTGCCGATCGAGGCAGCCCAGATCGTCGAGGAGACCGGCGTGCGTGTTGCCGACGCGGAGTCGGGACGACTCAGCCAAGCCGAGGACGGCATCCTGGCCGCCTGCGGCGTGTGGCTCAACGGCGTCGCTGGGCCCGGAATCTACTGGGAGAGCGTCGACGGGTGCGCCGTAGCGGGGTACACGGGCTACAAGCGTGAGTACTCGTGGGACAACCGATCCGATGTGCTCATCTGCATGCAAGCACGCGGTTGGAACCCCTCGCTCACTTGGTACGGGATGGGGTGCAGCTACGACGGGGGTACCGCGCTCGTCCCCTGGGGGAACTCGTTCGCCTACACCAAGGTGAAGGGCTTGTCCGTCTCCGGGGTGACCGGCGCGGGCTACGCCTGGCGAACCTGAGCTGAGTGGCTGCTGCACGTGAGGGGGAACCACGTGCAGCAGCCGCGTCCAGGTTTCGGGAAACCGGCAAGATCATGCTTTCATTGCCTAGGTATGAGCCAAGAGATCCCATCCGATTCCTCACTCTGGCTCGAAGCCGTCGCGGGGACCGAAGCCTCGTTCGGGGTCCTCTACGACCGCTACAAGCACGTCATCTACCGAGCTGCGCTTGCGCGGCTCGCGAGCGCAGGTGACGCGGAGGATGTCGTGGCCATCGTGTTTCTTGAAGCGTGGCGGAAACGAGAAGACGTGCGTTTCGTCGATGGATCGCTTCGCCCGTGGCTCCTAGCGGTTGTGGTGAACGTCACGCTGAGCCAGCAGCGCTCGGCACGCAGGTACCGACGTCTTCTCGCGAAGGTGTCACCCGTGGACGCGGTCCCGGACCCCACACGCCGACTCATCGACCGGTTGCACGCCCAGAGCGCAACGCCCGCGCTCCTCGCCTCAGTCGGGAAGCTCAATAGCCGCGACCGTCAGGTCTTTGAGCTCTGCCTCGTCGAGAACTTGTCGATGGCCGCAGCTGCAAGTGCGCTCAATCTTCCAGTCGGGACCGTGAAATCAAGACTCTCGCGAATTCGACAACGTCTGCAGGCCGACCTCCGCGAGTACGCGCCAAGCTTGGACGGGGTGAGCTCATGACTGAACAGACCGACCTCCCCGAAATGGATCCGAGGCGAGACGCAGCGATCCGAGCAATGCTGCTGAGAGAAATCCGCGACCAGCCCGAACGCCGTGAGGCCCGGAAGCGACGAAACTGGTGGATCGCCGGCGGAGTTGCCCTCGTTGTCGCCGGGAGTGGGGCGGCCGCAGGTGCAATCGTCCTAGAGGCTCAGCGAGCTTCAAACGCTCAGTACGTCTTCTGCTTGAAGTCCGACGTGAGAGGGCCTGACGGTGGCTTCCCTGGGGCGGTCGGCGGCACCCTTGCCTCAGACGACGGGCAAGGGCGCGTCGAAGACTCGATCGCTCTCTGCACCCAGATGTGGCTCGACGGATTCCACGAGCCGGGATACGACCCGCTCGCGGAGAGCAATCCTCCCGGCCAAGTGCCGGAGCACTTCGTGGTCTGCGTCATGCCAGACGGTGCCGCGGCAGTGGTCCCCGCGAACGAATCCACCATCTGCAACCGTCTCGGAATGGCACCTCTTCGCGACTGAGCTAACGAGCAATCACGGAGCGCACCTGATCGTTCAGAAGCCCGGGGAGGGAGCTGCATGCGGACCCGCAGTCCCACATGGTTCCGCCGTAGCTCACTGCCGTATACAGAGCCAACGAGCACCCGTTGTAGCCACGGGCTGAACTGACTCGAGAATCCCACCCACCGCCCAGCGAGGCGAAACCGTAGCTCGTTCCCGAGCAGCCTCCGGAACCATAGAGAGTGAAGCTCGACCCGCCATACCCGCTGTGTTCATACAGCGTCCCGAGAGCGACAGCCGCAGCTGCTTCGATTCCGGAACGACTCAAGGAGCCCTGCATGTACGCATCGAGAGCGTCCATGGAATCGAAGCAGACGAGTTCGCCATGCACGTCGCTCGATCCGACAGGAGCGGCCAACGCGCCGCAATGACTTTCAGCGTCATCGCTTACGCCGCCGCCAAGCGCTAGTGCGGCAGCCAGAACCGCGGTCATGATCGTTGGCATCGAAAGCTCCTTCGTGTTGTTACTGCGTCCACGGAGAGATGTCCGGGTGGTCTCATCGGGTTCCATGTTCGAGTGGGGATTCCCGCGAGCGAGCCAAGGTAGGGCCGCCGAGCATCCCGATCTGCGTTGCGATGGAACCGAATGGCGGATGCCGGACATCCATACGTAGGCGAGCCCTTTCGCCACGATTGGAGTGACTCAGAGATGATAGGAAGTCGGCAGGTCCCCGCCCCCGTCGCCGTGCGAGAAGCGAAGGTGCGGCGACGCACCACTTCGATCACATTCGTAGGCGCAGTGGTCGGCCTAATCGCTTCGTTGATGGCGGGTCCCGCGTTCGCGGCTGATCCAGGAGACGGGTCAGGTCCGACGCCGGCGCCTGAGGTGACGACGCAGTACATGCCGTACGAGGAACCGGCACTGGTGCCGGCCCCCGGCAAGGAGATCACTGTGGCCGGCGTGGACGGGGTCACGACCTACTACGGGATTACCGCAAGCTGCACCGAGTCAGTGACGGCGAACAACCCGTACAAGTCATCCGGGAAGGCAGTGGCGCATGTCCAGTTCCAGCGCAGTTCCGGATGTGTAGGGAGCAAGACCGGCACGGCGCTGCTGGATTCCTACACCATCTGGTGGACCGAGTACAACCGCAAGGCAACGACGGTAAACCCGGGCGTCAACGTCGTCCTTACTGTCTCCTACACTTGCCAGAACAGCAATTCAACGAGCTGGCGTTCCGGCGGACTGTACAACAACGGCAGTGTCACCTACTCCGCGTCGACCTCGCTCTCGTGCGGACACTAGATCGAGCGACATGACCGCGCGAACAGTTCAAGGAGTGAAGGATGGAACCATGGCTGTGACTATCGGCCGAATAGTCGTAGGCATAGCGATCGGTGCCGTCACCTTCGGAATCGTCAGCATTATCTCCCTCTGGGCGACGGTGGACGCCGCGACGGTTGCGATTGCGCTTGCAGTCGTTGCCGGAGCGGGTGTTGCGTTGTTCGTTCGGCGAGCGGACCGGGTTCTGGCGTGGTCGACCGCGGGTAGCTTGGCGACTCTGTTTGTTGTGGCGTTCGCGTTCGGGCTTGATTCGTCGGCAGTCGGCAGCGTCAGTCCGGCTCCAACGACTCTTCTTCGCCACGGCGGTCATAGTGCAGCTGTGGCGATCGTCGTCGGCGCTGTCATCGCGACTGCAATATGGTCGCGCCGCGAACCCTCGGAGAGGTCCGCGTAGGCGCTGCTCTGGCCGCTCCCGCGGGGCTATCTCAGCGCGCACGCGGGAGCGGCCAGATCACACGGGAGTCAAGCGAACGCGTCGACATCGATCATGGCGGCGATTCGCACCGAACCGCCCGAGATCAACACTCACAGATCACACGGTCACCGCGCTCACGTCTGTAGCAACGAGCTCGATCATCGCGCTACACCACTATGCGGGACTCAACTTAATCGGGGGACCCCGGACCACGACCCTTCGTGAGCTGGACGAGTGTGGAACCACTCGGGGTGTGTCGGACATCTCCTCTTGAGACCCAGATTGGGCTCATCAAAGGAGATTCAATGACCAGCAAGATTGCGCGTCGAGCCTTATCTATCTCGGGCGCGGCGGCACTGACCCTCGCTATTGCTCTTGCGCCGCAAGCGGCGCTCGCGGATTCACCAGACGAAGCGCCCACGATAATCAACGAGAACATGCCGATGTCCATCGCCGGCTACGACGCGGCGATCGCGGAGGCCAACGGCTTCGAGATCGTCACCGACGAGTCGGGAGTAACTCGCTCGGTCCCCGTGACCGACGAAGCCAAAGCTCTTGTCCGCGAAGCTGCCGCGGATTCAGCGGACTTCACGACGTTCGACACAGTCGTGGGCGACTGTGGTCAGGCGTGGCTGAATGGGAGCAAGGGCGCGAACGATCGCGTGAGCTTCACCACCGGGTACTCAGTGAGGCTCCCAGTCCAGTTGCATCAGTGGCGCGTGACTGCCTACGGGTTCATCACGACCGGAGAGAAGAACTACGCTCAGGGCGCAGGTCCCGCCGTGTGGAGCAAGTCCGACTCCACCACTGCGATCGGACCCGGGTATGCAATTGTTCCCGGCTTCAGCCCGGTCGCCATGGTGAAGCTTGTCGACGGGGCCACCTGCTACTCGGGTGGACCGAGCTTCAATTTCGGATGAGGCAAGGCTAGAACGTAGTGCGTGGGCAGCGGGGCCAGGAACGGCAGCTGATTGACCCCGCTGCCTGCCCAGCTTCTCGATGGCACTGGCTTGAAAGGACCTGAGACGATGCGCTCATTCGATGAGACTCGGAACAACCCATGGCCGGCGGGAATGGCGATCTCGGTGGAAAGCGGCGCCAACTCGCTTCTTGAGTTGCTCTGGGTGCGCGAGGCATGGGGGTTGCACCCAAGGGGGGATAACCCGCCACCACTGACCAACCCTCCGATCTTCCTTGGACGGGCCGAACAGGCGCCGGTGTGGGAGGAGGCCTGGCCAGGAATCTGGGAGGAGTGCCTTCGCTTCACCGCCCACGGCGCGGACCCACGCGAGCTTCGAAGGCTCCACACGACGGCGGATGGCTCACCGGAGCGAGCCGAGATCCTCAGCGAGTTGGCTGGGCCCAATTGGCGTGAGCGATTTGGCGTTGCAGCGTTTGATGAGTCGTTCTCGGCGTGGCAGCAGACGTTCTACGACGAATTGGGAAAGAGCAATGCGGTTCCCGTCGACGCCACGCCCGAGCGTCTTGCGCTCGACGCGCTAGTGCCCGCATGGGAGGCCGGCTTGACGAAAGTAGTCACGATTCCCTGCGAAGGCGACTACACGCGTGTGCTCGAGAAATCGGCGATGCTCGTCACCGAAGAAACTCGCCAGGAACCGGGACGGTACGCAGCTGCGCTCTCGGCCTTCCGACGCGACGTTGAGGTGTAGCGGGCGCTGAACGCTCGTACGCCGAGTGAATCCCTGGCGCGCATGCGTTTCAGCGGCTGCTGCACCTGACGGGGAACCAGGTGCAGCAGCCGCGGCATGTTTCTGGAACCGGCAGAGTCGTGTCGCGATCGCATCCAACGAATCCTGCAGCGGCGGACGAGACCTTCACCGACCCGCGCCTTGCGCCGCGATCGTCGATCGGCTGACCTTCAACGGCACCACCAGCGAAACGGCTGTTGCGCCCCGGGTTCATCGGAGGCTCATCGTCGCCCGTTCGCGGTGAGGCCCCGGCCTCGGCCAGGGCACACTGCTGCGGCTTCATCTCTCAGTGGGAGAGGCGCTCCCGCAGAGTTGAGCCGGGTCCGCTCACGAAAACAAGTTGAATCATTAACCGTGAGTAAACCGTGACGCGACGAAAACAAATCGAATCGACGAGCGTCGATTGACCGACAGAAACACCACGTGATCAGGAGATTTTCACAAAGAGCCGATGACGGGAATCGAACCCGCGCTGTCTGCTTGGGAAGCAGAAGTTCCTAAGTGCCGGTTCACTGTCCTCCACCCCGGCTCACGAGCCGTGGAATCCCGCGGAATGTGAAACGCAGTGAGTTCCGGTGAACTCGGCTAAACCGTGAGTTAACCGTGACGAGCACCCCTGCCCACGGCAGTGTCGACGGATGCCGCCTGCCCGGCTTGACCGGTCCGACGCGCGTCGGAGGCCTGGCCGTAGACGTTCTGGTACCGGTCGTACAGCCGGTCGATCGACTCCTGCGGGATGGGGATCAGTGGCCCGGCCTCGCGGGCGAGGTGCACGGTGCGGGCGACGTCCTCGACCATGACGGCGGCCTTGACCGCGTCCTTGGCGTTGGCGCCGATCGTGAACGGGCCGTGGTTCTGCATGAGCACGGCGCGCGACCGGTGGCCGCGGAGCGTCTCGACGATGCCCTTGCCGATCGAGTCGTCCCCGATGATCGCGAACGGGCCGATCGGGATCGGTCCGCCGAACTCGTCGGCCATGGCGGTGATCACGCACGGGATCTCCTCGCCGCGCGCCGCCCAGGCGACCGCGTAGGTCGAGTGCGTGTGCACGACGCCGCCGACCTCGGGCATGTTCCGGTACACGTAGGCGTGCGCGGCCGTGTCGCTCGACGGGGTGCGGTCGGCGCCCGGCGTGCCGGGGATGACGTTGCCGTCGAGGTCGCAGACGATCATGTTCTCGGGCGCCAGGTCGTCGTAGCTCACGCCCGACGGCTTGATGACGAAGAGGTCCGCGCCGGGCACCCGGCCCGAGACGTTGCCGCCGGTCCACACGACGAGCCCGTAGCGGGTGAGCTCGCCGTGCAGGCGGGCGACGTCGGCCCGCGTGCGAGCGATGGCGACCTCGATCTGCGGTCCGCCCCGGTGAGAACACGTACCGGGGCGTATCATCGCGCCCCCGACGTGATGAAGGTAACAGCCGCCCAGGCACGCACCTCCCAGCGGCCGGAAGCGCCCGGCCAGTCGGCGTCCCTGCGGAGATGCCCCAGCGATTGCCGTTCCATTCGTCGTCCTCTCTGTCCACGCCGAGCTCATCGCTCGCCCTCCCGCGCTGGCCGTCGTATGCAACCGCGCGGCCGGAGCATCACACCGCAGCGTGGAGTTAGCGGTCACTCTATCTTGATCCCGCGCGGTCGTCACTACTTGATTCTCACGGCACGTGTGTCATGCCAGAGTGGCACAAAAATCAGTCTGATCAGCCATTCTAAGGCGAATAGAATCCGTTGGGAATGACGTCCGAATTGGACGAAACCCTGAGAACGATAGGTTCCAGCACTTGATAGTGCGCTAACTCTGCGTTACCGTCGCACTACGCACGGCCGTCGAAGGCCGTCCAGGACAGGCACGAAGGAGTGTTCGAAATGGCGAATCCCACAGCACGGTTCGACCGGCGGCGACGTCGGATTGCGGCCGCGGCCGCTCTCGCAGTCGCTGCCCTAGCCCTTGCCGGCTGCCGCCCCGGCGGCGACGCGGCAAGCGCTGAGGACAAAGCTTCCGGTGAAGGCCTGGTTATCGGCTGGAGCCAGCGCGGCATCAGCGGCAGCGACTGGTGGAAGACCCTCGTCGAGGGAGGCCAGGCCGAGGCCGAGGAGATCGGCGCACGGATCGAGTTGCTCGACGCGAACGGCGACACGGTGCGACAGAACGCCGACGTGCAGACGCTCATCACGAAGGGCGTCGACGTGGTCATCATGAACGCGAACGACCCGATCGGCGTCGCGCCGTCCGTCGCGGCGCTGAAGGATGCGGGCATTCCGCTGGTCACCGTGAACTCGAACCTCGACGAGAGCCTCGTGCCCGACATGTTCTGCTACGTCGCCGAGGACCAGGAGTACACCGGGTCACTCGCCGGGGAGGTCGCGGCGACGAAGGCGCTCGAGAAGTTCGGCGACGCAGGTGAGGTGAAGGTCGTCGGCATCGGCGGCTTCCCGGGCGACGTGCTCAGCGATCTTCGATTCAACGGCTTCATGGAGGGCTGGGACGGCGTGATGGCCGATCACCCCGGCGTATCCACGGTGAAGCTCGACACCAAGTACGGCGAATGGAAGCCCGACAAGGCGCTCGCCCCCATTCGCGATGTCGCGACGGCCAATCCCGACCTCAAGGTCGTGTACAGCATGAGCGATGTCATGAACGGCGGCGTCGTGCAGGGCCTCCAGCAGGCCGGCGTCTGGGGCGACGGCGTCATCCTCTCCAGCTACGACGGCGGCATGGTCTCGGTCAAGCAGATGTTGGACGATCCTGACGGTCCGCTCCAGGCGACGGCGTCCAACCAGCCGTGGGACCAGGGCGCAACCGCGGTCCGGATGGCCTTGGCCGCCTTCAACGACGATCAGTCGCAGTGCCCCGACAAGACGCTGTTCATCGAGACGACGGTCGTGACTCCCGAGAACGCGGCCGAGTACTACGTGGCCGAAGACACCTACGTCCGCGCACAGGACTGAACCGGCGGGCCGGCTCCGGCAGCTCCGGAGCCGGCCCACACCCCTCACCAAACGAAGGAGCACCGATGCTCGCGAACCAGCAAACCCCGGCGGGGGCCGTGGCTGCCGCCGGCAGCGACGAGCGGATGCCAGAGCTGCAGCTCGAGGGCATCACGAAGTCCTACCCCGGAGTGCACGCCCTGAAGGGCGTCAGCTTCGACGTTCGCCGCGGCTCGATCCACGCCCTCGCCGGACAGAACGGCGCTGGCAAGTCGACCCTCGTCAAGATCCTCTCCGGCGCCGAAACGCCGGATGCCGGCACGATCCGGCTCGGCGGCGAGGTGCAGCGGTTCCGGGAGCCGCTCGATGCCCAGCACGCCGGGATCCACACGATCTACCAGGAGCTCTCGCTCGTCCCGTCGTTGTCGGTGGCCGAGAACATCTTCCTCGGGCGGCTACCCCGACGCGGCGGCACCGCGGTGGACTGGCGCCGGATGCAGACGGAGGCGCGCGACGCGCTCGACCGGGTCGGGTTCGACCTTGATGTCCGGCGGCCGGTGGGAAGCTTCTCGACCGCGGAGCAGCAGGCGGTCGAGCTCGCGAAGGCGTTGCACAAGGACGCCCGAGTGCTGCTCCTCGACGAACCGACTTCGACGCTGCCGCAGCCTGACGTCGACCGACTCTTCACCGTGCTCCGCTCACTGGCGGAACAGGGTGTCACGCTCATGTACATCTCGCACCGCATGGACGAGGTCTACTCGCTCTGCGATGCGGTCACCGTCTTGCGGGACGGCGTCAACGCCGCAGATCTCGCGACTTCGTCCTCTCGTCCCGCCGACGTCGTCACCGCGATGGTCGGCAAGAGCCTCGAGGGCTCGATCGCCGATGCCGCGCTGCGCGGCGAGCGGTCGCCACGCCTCGGCCCTGGCGCGAAGGACCGCGTCATCCTCACCGTCGATCACGTCTCCGACGAGGAGGGCAGCGTCGACGACGTCTCGTTCGAGCTTCGCGAAGGCGAGGTGCTCGGCCTGTCGGGCCTCATCGGCAGCGGTCAGTCGGAGCTCGCCAGCCTCCTCGCCGGGGCCCGCCGGCACACCTCCGGCGAGATGAGCATCGACGGCCGACGCGTCGACTTCACCGCCCCCCGCGACGCCATCCGCCGCGGCATCGGTCTGCTCCCGCAGGACCGCAAGGCCGCGGGATTCGTGCCCGAGATGGGCGTCGCCGCGAACATCACGCTCGCAAGCCTCCCGATGTTCAGCCGACTCAGCGTCATCGACTCCAACCGCGAGCGGCGTGTCGCTTCCGACATGGTCGACAGACTGGGCATGCGGGTCTCCGGCGTGAACCAGCCCCTGCGCACGCTGAGCGGCGGCACGCAGCAGAAGGCGATCCTCGCCCGCTGGCTCGTACGGGATGCGCGGATCCTCGTGTGCGACGAGCCGACGCGCGGCGTCGACGTCGGCGCCAAGGAGGACATGTACGAGCTCCTCCGCGAGTTCGCCCGCCAAGGCGGAACCGTCGTGGTCGCGAGCTCGGAGATCACCGAGGCGATGATGTGCGACCGCGTGCTCGTCATGGCCCGCGGGAAGGTCGTCGCCGAACTGACGCACGACGAGATCGACCCGCACGGTCACGCCATCCTCGAACGATTCGCCTGAGACGCGCCGACCTAGGCGACCGGGCTTCCACCACAGGAGAACATCATGTCCAACACCATCCTCAAGACCCCGCCCGAGCAGAGCGGCGGCCCGAAGTCGGCGACCGCGAGCTCGACCCGGAGCCGGATCGGCGACGCACTCCGCCGCGCCCTGCCGAAGAGCTACCTCCTCCTGGTGCTCCTCGCGATCATCGTCGTCGGCTACTACGCCTCGGCCGACTTCCTCACCATCCGCAACGCCGAGAACGTCATCGCGGCGGCATCCATCGTCGCCGTGCTCGCTGTCGGCCAGTTCTTCGTCATCCTCACCGGCGGCATCGACCTGTCAGTGGGTTCGATCCTCGCGATGTCGACGGTCATCGTGGCGCTCACCCTGCAATCGGGCATGTCGGCCGGCCTGTCGGTCGCGTTCACGCTCACCGCATGCGCGATCGCCGGGCTCATCAACGGCCTGCTGGTGGTGTGGCTTCGCATCCCGCCCTTCATCGCGACGCTTGCGATGATGAGCGCGGTCAAGGGGTTCAGCTACATCATCCAGTCGACGAGCCTCATCCAGATCCTCGACCAGCAGTTCATCGAGTGGTTCTCGGCGGGCACGGTCCTCGGCGTCCGGAATCCGGTGCTCATCTTCATCGTCGTCGCGCTCATCGCCGCGTTCGTGGCGAAGTTCACGACCTTCGGCCGTTCCCTCTACGCCATCGGCGGCAACCCCGAAGCGGCGCGTCTGTCCGGCCTCCCGGTCGCGCGCAACCTGCTCATCGTCTACACGATGTCCGGGTTCCTCGCCGGGCTCGCCGGCCTCATCGCCGCGGCGCAGCTGCGCCAGGGCAGCTCGCTGATCGGCGTCGGCTACGAGCTCGATGCCATCGCGGCCGTCGTCGTCGGCGGCGCGTCGCTCATGGGCGGCAAGGGCGACCCGCTCAGCGCGGTGGTCGGCGTGTTCGTGCTCGCAACGATCATCAACATCATGAACCTCGTCGGCATCTCG
Source organism: Agromyces sp. GXQ0307 (assembly GCF_044769845.1). Lineage (NCBI taxonomy): Bacteria > Bacillati > Actinomycetota > Actinomycetes > Micrococcales > Microbacteriaceae > Agromyces > Agromyces sp. GXQ0307. The sequence goes on from NZ_JBIZVY010000004.1 coordinate 475,080, forward strand.
TCCGAGCCCCAGCTCGTGATCAAGGGCGCGGTGATCGTGATCGCCGTCTTCCTCTCCAGCGCCGGCGGCGTGCACCGCATCTCCTCGTTCTTCTCGAGACATTTCGGGCGCCGGAGACCGCGAGCTGCGTAGCTCAGGAAGGTGGCGAAGCCGCCACCGACAGATCCCAGTCCCATCACCACTACCCGCACAGGAGGGAGGTCAGTCGTGCGCCGAGAAGCAGGACCCGGGCGTGGGCCCAGGATGATCGACGTCGCCCGCCTCGCCGGAGTATCGCACCAGACCGTCTCCCGTGTGGTCAACGGCTCAGATAGCGTGAACCCGGAGTTGGCAGATCGCGTCGAGCAGGCGATCCGGCAGTTGCGCTATCGTCGCAACCCGGCCGCGCGGGCGCTGGCGACGAGCCGCAGCATGAGTATCGGCATCGTCGGTTTCGGACTAGCGGAGTACGGCCCATCGGCCGCACTGACGGGCATCGCCGACGAAGGCCGACGGGCTGGATACGCCACGAGCATCGTGAGCATGGTAGAAGCGGATCGGGCGAACATGAGCCGCGCACTCGACCATCTCGTCGGCGAGTCCGTGGATGGAATCATCGTGCTGGCCCCGGTGGAGGGCGCGCTCACCGCGCTCGAGGGCGTCGAGACGGATACTCCCCTCGTGGTGTTCCACCCGGGAGCCGCACCTGCTGTCGATCGGGTCGCGACCGACGAGGTCGCCGGCGCACGCATGGCGACCGCGCACCTCGTCGATACAGGGCATCGGACCGTCCACCACGTGAGCGGGCCGCAAGGCTGGCTGGGCACGAGCGCGCGGATCGCGGGCTGGACCGGCGAGCTCTCCGAGCGCGGGCTCGTCGCGCCTCCACCGCTCGTGGGGGACTGGACAACGGAGTCAGGTTACGTGGCGGGGCGAGCACTCGCTGCCGACCCTCGCGTCACGGCGGTCTTCGCCGCGAACGACCAGATGGCCCTCGGGGTCATGAAGGCGCTCGCCGACGAGGGCGTACGGGTGCCCGGGGAGGTTTCCGTCGTGGGCTTCGACGGCGTTCCCGAGTCCGCCTACTACCGACCTGGCCTCACGACCATCGGATTCGACTTCGCTGAGGTCGGACGGCGGGCGGTCGACCAGCTGCTCCTCCGAATGACAGGGCAGGAGCCCGGTCCCGTTCCACCTGTCGAGCCGACCTTCCTCCTCCGCGAAAGCGCTCGCGCTGACTTGCAGCCACGACCAGAACACAGAAAGCAGGAACCCCATGTCTGATCGCCCATTCGGCCGCACCGGCCTGACCGTCTCCGGCGTCTGCGTCGGCACGAGTGCCCTCGGCAGCTTCCCGGCCCAGTATGGCTACGAGGTGGACGAAGACACCGCAGTCGCCACGATCCGACAGGTCTTCGACAGTCCGTTCACCTTCATCGACACGTCGAACGAGTACGGCGGCGGGGCGAGCGAGGAGCGCATCGGCCGCGCGATCGCCGAGCGCGGAGGCATCCCCGACGGGTACGTCGTGGCCACGAAGGTCGACCCGCTTCCGGGGTCGACCGACTTCTCGGGCGACCGCGTCCGCCGCTCGGTCGAGGAGAGCTTGGAACGGCTCGGTCTCGACCGACTCCAGCTCGTTTACCTGCACGACCCGGAGAAGATCTCTTTCGAGGAGGGCACCGCTCCCGGTGGTCCGCTCGAGGCGCTGATCGAGCTGCGCGACCAAGGGGTCATCGAACACCTCGGCGTGGCAGGCGGTCCGATCGACCTCGAGCTGCAGTACCTCGCCACGGACGCGTTCGACGCGGTCATCAGCCACAACCGGTACACCCTCGTCGAACAGACGGCCGAGCCGCTCATCGAGGATGCCGCGCGTCGCGGTGTCGCGTTCGTGAACGCGGCTCCCTTCGGCGGGGGCATGCTCGTCAAGGGCCCGCGCGCCGTGCCCCGGTACTGCTATGCGCCGGTGGCGCAGGCGACCATCGACCGGGTCCTCAAGATGGAGGCGCTGTGCGAGCGCCATGGCGTGCCGCTGGCGGCCGCAGCCCTGCAGTTCTCGGTCCGTGACCAGCGCATCGCATCGACGATCGTCGGGATGTCGCAGCCGAGCCGAATCGAGGAGACCATCGCGCTCCTCGCACACGACATCCCGGATGAGCTTTGGGCCGAGCTGCTGCCGCTGGCGCAGGTCGGACGCGACGGCATCGAGGCCTCGGCCGCGTGAGCGCGAGACCGGGCCTCGAGAAGATGAAAGGAACTCCCATGAACCGGAAGAAGCAGCCAGAGCCCGTCGACGTCGTGATCGTCGGTGCCGGAGCCGGCGGCGCAACGGCCGCGAAGGTCCTCTCAGAGGCGGGCCTTCGGGTCGTCGGCCTGGAACGCGGCCCGTGGCTCAAGCCCGAACACGCGTCCGGCGACGAGTTGAAGTTCCTGAACCGGAATTTCATCTGGCAGGACCCGAAGCTGAAGCCGCGCACCTACCGGCCGAACGATCAGGAGGAGGCGGTCGTCACGAACTTCTCGGCGACGCCGCAGGTCGTCGGCGGAGGCACGACCCACTGGGGTGGCATGGTGCCGCGCATGGCCGAGAGCGACTTCAAGCTCCGCTCGCTGCACGGTGACGTGCCGGGCGCCAGCCTGGTCGACTGGCCGATCACCTACGACGAGCTCGAGCCGTACTACACGCGGGTCGAATGGGAGTTCGGTACGTCCGGCCTCGCCGGCGCCAACAAGTGGGAGGCGTGGCGAAGCCGGGGGTACCCGACCAAGCCGTCGCCGCTCAGCCAGATCGGCCGGACGTTCTCGACCGCGATGGCGAAGCTGGGGCACAGCACGTTCCCCATGCCCCAGGGGATGGTGACCGAGCCGTATCGTGGCCGGCAGCCCTTCAGCGAGAACGGATTCTGGCAGCAGTATCCCGACCCCGGCACGGGCAAGTCGTCCACGCTGATCAGCTTCATCCCGGATGCGGTCGCGACCGGCCGCTACGACCTGCGCCCCGAGTCGTACGTCAGCGAGATCCTCGTGGGCAACGACGGCCGGGCCACCGGCGTTCGCTATCAGGACGAGGACGGCGACGAGTTCGTCCAGCATGCGAAGGCCGTGATCGTCTGCGGCGGCGGCATCGAGACTCCGCGGCTGCTGCTCATGTCGAAGTCGGCGCTCTTCCCCGACGGGTTGGGCAACGGCAACGGCATGGTGGGCAAGAACGCGACGTTCCACCAGTACTCGTTCTCGGTGGGCCTGTTCGACCGAGAGGTGACCGACCCGCTCTACGGCTGGGCCGGCCACTACATGAGCCTGTGCTCGTTCGACTTCTACGAGACCGACGAGAGTCGCGGCCACATCCTCGGCTCGCTGATCTTCCCTTCGATGATCGGGCACCCGGTGAACTGGAGCTTCCCCGGACGGCCGACGTGGGGCCAGGCATCGAAGGACGCGGACCGGGAGTTCTTCAACCACAGCATGAAGATCGGGATGCTTCTCCATGACATGCCCGTGGAGAACAACCGGGTCGACCTCGACCCGAACGTCAAGGACGCGTGGGGACTTCCGGTCGCCCGGATCACGCACACGCCGCACTCCAACGACTTCGCGCACGAGCGCTGGCAGGTCGCGAAGAACGGCGAGATCCTCGAGGCTGCGGGGGCACGGAAGGTGATCCCCGTGAACATGGAGAGGATCACCGGCAACACCTCCCACGAGCTCGGCACCGCACGGATGGGCGACGACCCCGCGACATCCGTCGTCGATCGCTGGTGCCGGTCGCATGAGGTTCCGAACCTCTACGTCTTCGACGCGAGTTTCTTCCCCACGGCGACGGGTATCAATCCGGCGCTCACGATCATGGCCAACGCCTGGCGCTGCTCCGACCGGATCCTCCACGTCGACCGCCACGGCTGGACCGAGGACTGATCGCGGCCGAAGCCGCTGGACGACACGAAAGGACAGAATCCATGGGACAAGCGGAATGGGTCACCGTGCCCGTATCGACGCGCGACGTCGAGGGGCCGACCTTCTTCTCTCAGCACGAGTGGGACACGATCGAGGCTGCGACGGCGCGGATCATCCCCACCGACCACCACCCGGGCGCCCGCGAGGCGAAGGTGGTGCGCTTCATCGACCGGATGCTCGCCGGCACGCTGTTCATCTTCCCCGCCGCCGATGGGGTGGGTTTCCTCAGGATGGAAGGCCGCGAGGCCGAGGTGTGGCAGGAGCGCATCGAGCAGCGCCGGCAGTTCTACCGCGAGGGCATCAAGGAAATGGACCGGCTCGCTCAGGAGTTCGGGGGCGGCACGTTCCTCGAGCTCGGCGAGGCTGACCAGGACGCGGTGCTCGAGAAGCTGTCGGGCGCCGCAAAGCCGGGCGGATTCACGCTCGACGACGAGGGTGGTGGCCTCGGCGGCGCGCCCGCGGGGAACCAGCCGGTGAACGAGGACTTCCTCGAGTTCTTCCCGCTGCTCGTCCTCAACACCCGGCAGGGCTTCTACGGCGACCCCGTCTACGGCGGCAACGAGAATCGGATCGGGTGGGGGGTCATCGGCTTCGACGGCCCGCCCTCCCTCGCATCGACCATGGACGGCAGCTACACGACGCGCAAGTACATGGTCGAGGGGGCGGAGTGGCCGTACGACCGGCATCCCGAGGTCCTGCGCTATCGGCGGCCCTGATCGAGACGGGGAATGCCGGCCCGCTGCTCCCGGTTCGGGTGCAGCGGGCCGGGCATAATGATGGGATGCCGTCGACACCTGCCGCTCCGGAGCCCAGGGGGAACGGCCGGGGAGAGCGGCTCGCGTCGAGGTCCAAGGGCCCTCGCATGGTGGATGTGGCCCGGCTCGCCGGCGTCTCGCAGCAGACCGTCTCGCGCGTCGTGCGGGGGGCCACCAACGTGGCACCGGACATCCGTGAGCGCGTCGAACTCGCGATCACGCAGCTTCGGTACCGGCGGAACCCCGCCGCAGCGGCGCTCGCGAGCAATCGGACGATGACCATTGGCGTGGTGAGTTTCGAGCTCTCGGTGCTCGGTCCGTCCGTCGCGCTCTACGGCATCTCCGAAGAGGCCCGTCAGCACGGATACTCCACGCGCCTCGTGACGATCGATTCGCTCGACCGGGCCGCGATCCGCGCCGCGTTCGACTCGGTCGGGTCGGACGCGGTGGACGGCGTGATCGTGCTCGCACCGCTCCACGAGGCGATCGCCGTGCTCGAAGCCCTCGACATCGACGTGCCGGTGGTGACCTTCCAGCAGGGAACACCGCCGAGCTCGACGAGCGTTTCGATCGATGAGGTGCGTGGCGCACGGGTGGCCGTCCGCCACCTGCTCGACCTGGGCCATGAGACGGTCTGGCATGTACAGGGCCCCGAGGGATGGATGGCGACGACTGCGCGCCGGCGCGGCTGGGCTGAAGAGCTCGCGGCGGCAGGGCGGGTGGGCCCGCCACCGCTCGAGACAGCCGACTGGTCGGCGGCGGAGGGGTACCGGGTCGGCCGCGAGCTCGCGCGCACGCCCGGAGTGACGGCGGTGTTCGCCGCGAATGACCCCTTCGCGCTGGGCGTCATCAAGGCGCTCGATGAGGCCGGGCTCGAGGTGCCCGGCGATGTCAGTGTGGTCGGCTTCGACGACGTCAAGGAGTCGCCGTACTATCGGCCGGCTCTCACCACCGTGACGCTCGACTTCGAGGCGATCGGACATGTGGCCGTCACCAGGATCCTCGAGATGATCCGCGGAGAGTCGCACGGGGACATCCCCTACATCCAGCCCGAATTCGTGCTCCGCGACACCACTGCGGCTCCCGCGCACTGAATCGGACCAGCACGGCAGGACGCGCATCGCGTCCAGCCTCGGCGAGCCCGATGCGTGGACATTTGGTAGTGCGCTCTCTCAGTGCGTTGACCATGAATGCGCGCAACAAAAAGACGGTTGATCAGGGTATTTCTAGAAACTGCTTGCTTGTTTTCGCATCATGTGCCTATGCTGAGTTAGCGCTAACTCAGCGTCCGGATGGCAGAGACGCCAGTTTCCGCAGCCGCATCTGCTCACCGAAGAGAAGAAATGAGAACAGCAATGATCGACCCCTTCGTCGTCGTGGCCGTTTCGCCGCGAACCATCAACGTGAAGAACCCCGGCGATGGCGTGGCGAACGTCAAGCGCATCAACGAGTTCATCGACACCGCCGTGATGGTCGGCCGGTGGGAGGGCTCTCCGGTCAAGCTCGTCGTCCTCCCCGAGATGGCGATCCAGGGCATGATCGCGAACACGCCCGGCAACCGCGAACGTGAGGCGCACTTCGCCGTCACGATCCCCGGCCCCGAGACCGACGAGCTCGCGAAGAAGGCGATCGAGCTCGACACCTACATTGCGGCCGAGCTGTACATGGTCAAGGACGACGACTTCCCGGACCGCCACTTCAACGTGGCCTTCATCATCGACCCCAAGGGCGAGATCGTCTACAAGCGGTACAAGGCGACGTCCGACGCCTACGAGGGCGGCATGCTCGGGAACATGAACCCGCACGACGTGTGGGACGAGTTCATCGAGAAGAAGGCCAACGGCAACGTCATGGACGCGATCTTCCCGGTCGCGAAGACGGAGATCGGCAACATCGGCATCGCGATCTGCCACGAGGGTGTGTACCCCGAAATCGCCCGCGGTCTCGCGATGAACGGCGCCGAGATCATCATCCGCCCGACGCTCATCGAGCCGGCCGTGCAGAACGGCATGTGGGAGCTGCAGAACCGCGCCCACGCCATGTTCAACTCGGCCTATGTCGTGGCGCCGAACCTCGGCCCCGAGGTCCGTGAAGACGGCAGCATGCAGGACCTCTTCGGCGGCCAGTCGATGATCGTCGGCCCGCGCGGCCAGATCCTCACGCAGCAGCGCGGCTGGACGTCCGGCGACTCGTTCGTCTGCACGACGATCGACATCGAGGCCCTGCGTCGTGCGCGTGTGGCCAACGGTCTGTACAACCAGTTCAAGGACCTGCGCACCGAGCAGTACCGCGCGATCTACGACGAGCCGATCTATCCCAAGAACCAGTACCTCGACGCTCCTCCGGCTGAGGGCTGGCTGGCGCGGGAGGACGCGACGCGGGCGGCGAACATCCGAAAGCTCATCGAGCGGGGTGTGCTCACCGCGCCCTCCGGCTACAAGGGCTGATCGCGCGCTCGGACCGAGCGGCCGGGAACCGTCCCACGGGTGGGGCCCGGCCGCTCGTCCGATCCGCGGTGGACGCACACAGGGAAGGGGATGCCGATGCCTCGAAAGGTCGCGGTACTCGGAATGGGCCGCTGGGGACGCACGTGGTGTCGCGTCCTCGATGGCGAATCCGACGTCGACGTCGTCACGGTCGCGGTCCGGCCGGGCGGGACGACGGTCGACCTGCCGGATGTGCACGTCGTCGACGACCTCGGTTCGGCTCTCGATGTCGACGGACTCGACGCGGCGATCGTGACCTTGCCGGTCGGGCTGCATCTCGACGCGATCCGGGCAGCCGTGAGCCGCGGCGTCGCCGTGCTGTGCGAGAAGCCCGCAGTGGCGACCCGGTCCGAGCTGTCCGAACTCGAGCAGCTGGCCGGCGATGGCGCGGTGGTGCGCATCAACCAGAACTACCGACTCCGACCCTGGGCCGAGTCGGTGCGCGCCCACCTGCCGAGCATCGGCCGACTTCGCCGAATCGAGGTCGCCTTCGCGCAACCCGAGTTCCCCGATGGAGGCCGGGACCGACTGGCCCATCCGCTTCTCGCCGACATGGCGATCCACCACGTCGACCTGCTGCGCCACCTCACCGGCCAGGAAGCCACCGTGCTCCGGGCGTCCGCAATGCGCCGGCCGGACACGTCCTATGCCGGCGTAACGGATCTCGAAGCCGAGCTGTCGCTCGAGGGGGGTGCCGAGGTTACGTACGACGGGACCTGGGCGGCACGCGAAACGACCACACCATGGGATGGCGACTGGGTATTCGTCGGCGACCGCGGCACCCTGACAGTGCGCGACCTCGCGGTAGACGTTGACACCGGCGACGGCCCGCGCCGCGTGGCGACGACCCACCCGCCCGTCGCGGACGAGGACCTCGCGCTCGCGTGGCGCGACTTCGTACGCGCGATGGACGGTGACCAGGCCACCGGGGTGACGCCTGCCGACAACAGCCGTAGCCTCGCCCTGGTCTTCGACCTCGCGGAAGCCGCCGGTGTGCCCGACCCGTCCGCCGTTCTCGATTCGTAGCGCTGTTGGTCGGGCCGACCGGGTCGCAGGCGAACTCGCGGCTGGAGTCTCGTCCGCGGGCTCCCCTGAACCATCCGGATGCGGCCACGGGGTGGAGCCGTGGTCGCACCCGGGTGCCTCGATTTGGCAGAAGTATGCGTCCGCGAGTCTTGGCCCCGTGGAGTGCCGAACCGGCAGAATCCGCGGCTCGCCAGGTCACGCTGAGATGCGGGCGGTGGCCTCACCGGAGGTTGTCCTGCAGAGCTGACCGGATCCGCGCGGCGATGTGCAGATCAGCCGGGAGTTCGGGTCGGCGAGGTCCCGGCCGCTCACCTCGCGGATGCGGCCGAGAGGTACCGCAGCGCACTCCGGTGGATGATCAGCGCGTCCGCCGTGTGATCGTAGTTGCCGCGTGAGTCGAGACAATCGCCGAGCGTGCAGACAACCTCGGAGCGGTGATCCTCGTGGTGCTCGACGAGCGCGCCGAGCCACTCGTCCATGAAACGTTCGAGTTCGACCCCGTCGCCCGAAGTGTCGAGGATGCGAAGCAGGCCGCGGCCAGCGAGCCGGGGAACGGGCCGTCGCAACGCTCCGTACTCACCGTTGGCCGTGGCCGCCGCGGTCCGAGGGCCGGCTCAGAACACTTGGGTGCCCGGCGGCAGGGGTCATCGCGGTTCCGCTTACGAAAGCAAGTTGAATCATTTTCCGTGAGTTAACCGTGACGCGACGAAAACAAATCGAATTCATGAACGTCGATACTTCGTCGAAAACATGGCCTGATCAGGGAAAATTCGCGAAGAGCCGATGACGGGAATCGAACCCGCGCTGTCTGCTTGGGAAGCAGAAGTTCCTAAGTGCCGGTTCACGGTGGCTCACTCGGGTTCACGAGCCGCGAGATCACGCGGAATGTGAAACGTAGTGGGTTCTGGTGAACTCGGCAAAACCGTGAGCTAATCGTGAGCAGCGCGGTCGCCCCGGCCCGTCCGGCGGAGCCTGGCGAGCAACGATTCGACAGCGGCGGCGTGCGTCCGCGCCAGTCGAGCCGGATCCGGCTCAAACTGAAAGAGCGAACCCGACACTCACCTCACCGGTGAACCCCGTAGGCGCCTGTCAGGTATAGCTCCCCACGGATGCGCACGTGCCACGAGATCGGCGAGTTGGCGACGGGTGGCGGAGTACGCGTTCGTGAGCACGCCCGGGTGTCCGGCGTTATGCGTGAAAGTCCGATCAGTCCGAATACGACCGCGTCTCCCCGTCCAGCGGAGTGAAATCTGGGCCAAGGAGGTGCTCCACTGCCTACGCGATGTCGGTGATGTTGGGCGGATCGAACCGACCCCGCGTCGCCGATCCTAGAAGACCGCGGTGGCCGTGACGTTTCGCTGCGAGGCCGGCCGATCGCGGGTCTCTAGAGGGAAAGTCGACGCAGGACGGGAAGTGTGACATCGGCGTTGCGCACCGGTCGGCAACGGGTCGCTGCATCAGTTCTCTTGATGCGCTAGGCCCAATCCTTCTATTGGCGGAACATGAACCGGCGCGCTTACGGTAGCGGCATCGGTTCGAGAGGACCGCTCAGGAACTCGAAGAACCACTCCGGAACCCGAGGAAATCGATGGTGATGATGAACCGGCAGATCGTGCTCGATGTCGACACCGGCAATGACGACGCAGTCGCCATCGCCATGGCAGCAGGTCGCTCGGGGCTGGACGTGCTCGCGTGCACGACCGTGCGCGGGAACCTCCCCCTGGAGGAGACCACCGACAACACGCTGCGGATGCTGGGTGCCATCGGCAGGCCGGACATCCCCGTGTACGCGGGACTCGGTCGCCCCTTCGCGCCTCGCCCGTACCCGTTCGCGCCGGGGCGCTCCGCCGGGCTCATGCACGAGTCCGTCCTGCCGCTGCCCCCGAGCACCCGCACCGCGGAGTCCACCTCGGCGATCGACTGGCTCATCGCCACGCTGCGCGCGACCACGCAGCCCATCACGATCGTCGCGCTGGCGCCGCTGACCAACATCGCGGCCGCCGCGACCGCCGCGCCGGAGATCGTCGACGCGATCGACGAGATCGTGATCATGGGCGGCGGCCATGAGTTCGGCAACCGCACCCCCGCGGCGGAGTTCAACATCTACGCAGACCCGATCGCCGCCGACGTGGTCTTCCAGGCGGGGTTCCAGCGGGTCACCGTGATGCCGCTGGATGCCACGCACGACGTCGTCACGGACCGGGCGATGATCGAGCAGATCCGCGCGCTCGGCACGGACGGCGCCGCCGCCGTCGCCGCGGTGCTCGACTTCTACATCGCCGGGCACGACGCATCGCACCCGATGGACTCGCCGGCATCGGCCCCGGTCCATGACGCGCTCTGCGTGTCGTACCTGATGGACCCGGAGGTCGTCGACCTCCGTCACGTCGCCGTCAGCGTCGACACCACGGGCTTCCAGAACTTCGGCCGCACCACGGTCGATGTCAACCACCGCGGCAACGCGGCACCGAATGTGTGGTGGGGATTCTCAGCCGATCAGGCGCGATTCGACCGCACCGTGCTCGAGTCCCTCCGAGCATGAGCACCTTCCCCTGCAGTGAAAGGAACGATCACATGAACTCACCTCGCAACCGGTGGCGGAGGTCTGCCATCGTCGGCATCCCGCTCGTCGCCGCGCTCGCACTCAGCGGCTGCGCGGCCGGCGGCGGCGCCGACCCCGACACCGTCACCGACGAATGCCCCGACGGCGTCATCACGCTGAACGGCATCTCCTCGTCCGCCGGCTACCCGTCCGACTCGCAGGTCGCGGAGTTCCAGGAGACCCACTCCTGCGTCAACGTCGAGATCCAGCGGGTGCCGTTCGACCAGCTGGCCGAGACGATCTCGGTGCAGGCGTCGGGCAGCGCCCCGCTCGACCTCATCGGCTACGACGGCCCGTGGACGAAGAACCTCGCATCGCAGGGCGTGCTGCTCCCCCTCGACGACTACGTGTCCGAGGAGTGGCTGGACGACGTGCTCGAGTCGACGCTGACCGAGCACAGCTGGGAGGGCGCGCTCTACTCGACCGGCATCCAGACCAGCGCGATGATGATGTACTACAACAAGACGATGACCGATGCCGCCGGCATCGAGGTCCCGCAGACCCTCGAGGACGGCTGGACCTGGCCGGAGGCGTACGAGGCGTTCCAGACCTGCCAGCAGGGTCCGGCGTCGTCGCCGACGGTCTGGGGTCTGGCCGGCACGCGCTACGGCACCGGCGCCATCAACACCGCGCTCCCGATCCTGCGCAGTGCCGGGGACCCGGACGCCAAGGAGGGCTCGGAGGCGTACAACACCTACTACGCCATCTCCGAGGACGGCACGACCGCCGACGGCTACCTCAACACGCCGAGCGCGATCGAGGCGGCGACCTTCTACCAGAAGATGTTCAACGGCGACACGGCCGTGAGCCCGCAGACCCCGATCCCGGACTCGTTCCTCAACCAGACGGCGTGCTTCGACATCGACATCCCGTACCTCGCGAACGACCTGAACGAGGCGAACGTCGACTTCGAGTGGGGCGTCACCACGGTCCCGTACTTCACGACCCCGACCGTCCACACCGGCTCGATCACGATCGGCGTGGCGTCCAAGAGCAAGCACGCCGACGCGGCTGCGGAGTTCGTGGTCGCGATCAGCGAGCACGACGCGCTCATGCGCTACGCGGAGGAGACGAACATCGTCCCCGTCCTGAACTCGGTCATCGACGAGATGCCCGCCATGCACGAGTTCCCGCTGGCGGTCGCGGTCGAGCAGCTGCGCGAATGGGGCGTGCCCCGTCCGCAGACCACCGGGTTCTTCGCGTACGACCAGTACGTGACGGACGCGCTCGCCGACATCGCGTACGGCGCTGACCCCGAGGACCGGCTGAACCAGGCGGTCGACCAGCTCGCGGATCACCTGAAGTAACGATCCACGGAAAGACACACGAGGTAGGCACATGATGACGGTCACGAACACGCTGACCGATCGCGCCTCGGACGGGGCGGGCGCAGGACTCCCTGCGCCCGCCCGCATCCGGGCAGGTCAGGCGCAGCGGGCACCCAGGCGGAAGCGGGGACGGCACGAGATCCGGACGGCCGCGATCTTCCTGGCGCCGTTCATGCTGCTGATCCTCCTGTTCCAGTACGTCCCGCTCGCGGTGATGGCGCGGGACAGCCTGTACGAGTTCACGCTCTACAACCCGGACATGGCGGGGTTCGTCGGCGGGGAGAACTTCGTCAGGGCCTTCACGAACCCGACGACGCTGCAGTCGATGCTCGTCACGCTCGTCTTCATGGCCGGCTTCCTGGTGTTCACGGTCCCGCTCGGCTTCCTGCTGGCGGTCTACCTGAACGCGAAGCTCCCGGCCCGCGGACTGATCCGCACCATGGTGTTCCTGCCCGTCGTCACCTCGGCGGTCGTGGTGGCGACCATGTGGGGCTTCATCCTGAACCAGAGCGGCCTGCTCAACTCGGCGCTCGCATCGGCCGGGCTCGGTCCGGTCAACTTCCTGACCAACACCTCGCTCGCACTGCCGTCGATCATCCTGCTGTCGGTCTGGCAGCAGGTCGGTCTCGCGGCGGTGATCTTCCTCGGCGGGCTGCAGGCGATCCCCGAGGAGATCAAGGAGGCGGCGAGCGTCGACGGGGCGGGCCCGTTCCGCCGGCTGATCTCGATCACCATCCCGCTCGTGTCGCGGACGACCGTGCTGGTCGTCGTGGTGATGACGGTCTTCTCGATCCAGGCCTTCGCGCCGGCCTACGTCATCACGTCGGGCGGACCCGAGGGCTCGACGAACCTGTTCGTCTTCGACATCTACCGGACCGCGTTCTTCCTGCAGCAGCCCGGATTCGCGTCCGCGCTGTCGGTGATCCTGCTGCTGTTCGCACTGCTGATCAGCTGGATCGAGATGCGACTCCTCCGAACCACCTGGAGCTACTGATGACCGCCACCGAAGCACTCATCCAGCACGGGACCGACGAGCGCGAGCGCACCGGCGGCACCTGGGTCGCCCGGATCTTCGGGCTGCTCATGCTCGTCGTCATCGCGATCGTGTTCCTCCTCCCGTTCATGTGGATCATCTCCTCGGGATTCAAGGACGCCGAGGACATCTTCGCCGGCCTGATCCCGTTCAGCTGGGAGGCGTTCTTCCCGCTGAACCCCACGCTGTCGAACTTCGAGCAGCTCTTCGTCGAGAAGGGCGTCGGGCAGAGCCTGCTGAACTCCTTCATCGTCGCCTCGATCGAGGTCGCCGGGGCGCTGGTCGTCTGCTCGCTCGCCGCCTACGCGCTGACCCGCATGCAGTGGAAGGGGCGCGGTGCGGTCTTCGCGATCATCCTCGCGACGTTCATGCTGCCGGTCGAGGCCATGTTCGTCCCCCTCTACCGCGTCGTCTCCGGCATCGGGCTCGGCGACACTCTGTGGGGCGTCGCACTGCCCGGGGTCGCGAGCGTGTTCGGGCTGTTCCTGCTCAAGCAGGCGTTCGAGGACATCCCGCGAGAGCTCGACGAGGCGGCCCGCCTGGACGGTGCCGGCCACTTCCGGATCTTCTTCTCGGTGATCCTGCCGAACGTGAAGACCGCCCTCGCCACCCTCATCCTGATCAAGTTCCTGTTCTCGTGGAACGCGTTCCTGTGGCCGCTGGTGGCGATCCAGAGCCCCGAGAACAAGCTCATCCAGGTCGCGGTCGCCCACGAGGTGTCCCCGAACGAGCTGCCCAACTGGGGTCTGACCTTCGCCGGCGCGACGGTCGCGGTGGTCCCGGTACTGATCCTGTTCCTGTTCCTGCAGCGCTACTTCGTGAAGGGTCTCGCCACGACCGGCATGAAGTGACCCCGCGCCGATGCGGCGCCCTCCCTCATGAGGGCGCCGCATCCCTTCCCTCACTCTGGTATACAACGAACAATCTAGGAGTCGACATGCCGACCGTCGCCCTGCTGGGCACCCTCGACACGAAGGCGGACGAGTACGCGTTCGTCGCCGAAGCGCTCGCCGAGCTCGAGGTCACCCCGTACCTGATCGACGTCGGCGTCCGCGGCTCGAGCCCGACCGTCGCCGCGGTCTCGAACGGGGCCGTCGCCGGCGCGATCGGGATGACCATCGAGGACGTCCGCGCCGAACCCGATCGGGGCACGGCGATCTCCCGGATGGCGCAGGGCGCCACGGCCGTCGTCACCCGACTCGTCGAAGCCGGTGAGATCGACGGCATCCTCGCCCTCGGCGGAACCGGCGGCACCACGCTCGCCTCGCAGGTCATGCGCGCGCTCCCGGTCGGCTTCCCGAAGCTGATCGTCTCGACCGTCGCCTCGGGAGACACCCGCCAGTACGTCGGCTCGACAGACATCACGATGATGTACTCGATCGTCGACATCGCCGGGATCAACGCGATCTCCGCGCGCATCCTGACCAACGCCGCCGGCGCCATCGCCGGCATGGCCCACGCCACCGTCCCGGCGATCCGGACCAGGCCGGTGATCGCGGCAACGATGTTCGGGCTCACCACGCCCGCGGTCACCGCCGCCCGCCAAGTCCTGGAGGAGCACGGATACGAGGTGCTCGTGTTCCACGCCACGGGCGCGGGCGGCGACTCGATGGAGGCGATCATCGACGCCGGCCTCACGGTGGGCGTGCTCGACATCACCACGACCGAGCTCGCCGACGAGCTGGTCGGCGGGGTCTTCGCCGCGGGCCCGAGGCGCCTGACCGCGCCGGCCCGGGCGGGGGTGCCGCACCTCGTGAGCGCCGGGGCGCTCGACATGGTCAACTTCGGGGCGCCGGACACCGTTCCCGAGGAGTACCGGACCCGGACGCTGTACCACCACAACGACTCGGTGACCCTCATGCGCACCTCGCCCGAGGAGTCGACGGAGATCGCGCGACGGATGGCGGCTCGCCTGAACGCACGGGAGGACCGGTCGACCACTATGGTGTTCCTCCCCGAGGCCGGATTCTCCGGCATCGACGTCGAGAGCGGCCCGTTCTTCGACCCGGTGGCCGACCGGGCCTTCATCGACACGCTCGTCGACGAGCTGCACGACGACATCGCCGTCGTCCGCCGGGACGTGCCCGTCAACGACGAGGACTTCGCCCGCGCGATGGCGAACGCCCTCCACGAAGCCATCGCATCCCAGGAGAAAGGCGGTACCCGGTGAACCGGGAGACAGCGCTCGAGCGCATCCGAGGACAGGTCGAATCAGGGCGGGCCGTGATCGGCGCCGGGGCGGGGACGGGACTCTCCGCCAAGTGCGCCGAAGCGGGCGGCGCCGACCTCATCATCATCTACAACTCCGGTCGCTTCCGGATGGCGGGGCGCGGATCCCTGGCGGGCCTGCTGCCGTTCGGCGACGCCAACGCGATCGTCGTCGACATGGCGGCCGAGGTGCTCACGATCGTCGAGGACACGCCCGTCCTCGCCGGCGTCTGCGCCACGGACCCGTTCCGCTCGATGCCGCGATTCATCGCCGAGCTGAAGGAGCTCGGGTTCACCGGCATCCAGAACTTCCCCACCGTCGGCCTGTACGACGGCGTGTTCCGGCAGAACATCGAGGAGACCGGGATGGGCTACTCGCTCGAGGTCGATGCCGTGCGCGAGGCCCGTCGGCAGGACCTGCTCACGTCGCCGTACGTGTTCGACGAGGAGCAGGCGCAGGCCATGACCGACGCCGGCGCCGACATCATCGTCGTGCACGTCGGCCTCACCACCAACGGGTCGATCGGCGCCCGGACCGCGATCACCCTGGAGGAATCGGTGGGCCGGGTGCAGTCGATCCGGGATGCCGCGGCCGGCGTCCGCGACGACGTCATCGTGCTGTGCCACGGCGGCCCGATCGCCGAACGGGCGGATGCCGAGTTCGTGCTGCAGCGCACCCGCGGCGTCGACGGCTTCTTCGGCGCGTCGAGCATGGAGCGGCTCCCGACGGAGCAGGCGATCACCGAGCAGCTGCGCAGCTTCAAGCAGCTGAAGGTCGGGAGCGGGGCATGACCGACGTGGACTTCACGATGCTCAACTCGATGGCGGACGCCGACTTCGACGCCGCGCTGGAACGTCACCGCGAGTGGGGGATCCGCTGGGTCGACCTGCGCGACCAGATCTACGGCAAGCGGATCGCGGACCTGACGATCGAGGAGGCGATCCGGGCGCGCGCCGCCATCGACGAGGCCGGCCTCGAGGTCGTGTGCCTCTCGACGGGGGTGTTCTTCGAGGACGTCGCGAACGGGGAGGAGGCCTTCCGCCGGGACCACCTCGGTCGGCTCGACCACCTGCTCGAGATCTCAGCGGTGCTGCGCCCCCGGTTCTTCCGCCTCATCGCCGCGCAGCTGCCCGAGCGCGAGCAGGGACGGAGCGCCGTCGCGATCCTGAAGGAGCGGTATCCGTGGGTCGTCGAGGTCTACCGGGAGGCGATCGACCGGGTCGCGGCCTCCGGGGCGACGCCGACGATCGAGAACGAGGCCTTCAGCTGCTTCCTCTCGGAGACCCGCGACTTCGTCGACTTCTTCGCCTGGCTGGACCGCCCGTCGGTCACGCTCACGTGGGACGTCAACAACCAGTGGGCGACGGGCGTGTTCCCGACGATCGACGACTACGAGGCGCTCCGACCGCTGATCAGCTACTACCACCTGAAGGGCGGGCAGACCAACGGGGGCTCCGACGCGCTCGCGTGGAACAGCGCGCTGGAGGACTCGGACTTCGCCGTCGAGGAGATCACGCGTCGCGTGATCGACGACGGCGTGTCCCCGGTCATCTGCCTGAACCCGTCGCAGCACGGTCGCCCCAAGCCCGGCTACGACTACGCCGATCTCGCGCTGCGCGACCTCCGCTACCTGCAGTCCACCTTCTCGAGGAGCATCCGATGACGTACCAGCGGGATTTCGACCGGCGCGTGCGCCTGGGCGTCGTGGGCGTCGGCTCCCACTCCTACCGCAACCTCCTGCCGACCCTGACCTACCTTCCGGCGGACCTCGTCGCGATCGCCGACCTCGACCGCGAGCTCGGCGACGCGACCGCGCGGCAGTACGGGCTCCAGCGTTCGTACCGCAGCGCCGCCGAGATGTACGCCGCCGAGGAGCTCGACGCGGTGCTGCTGTGCGTGTCGCCGCAGCTGCATCCGCAACTGGCGCGCGAGGCGTTCGCCGCGGGGCTGCACGTCTGGCTCGAGAAGCCGGTCGGCACGAGCGTCGCCGACGTCGACTCGATGATCGCCGCGCAGGGCGACCGGATCGCGGTCGTCGGCTACAAGAAGGTGTTCATGCCCGCCGCGACGAAGGCGCGCGAGCTGCTCGCGCTGGACGAGTTCGGTCCGCTGCACACGATGTCGGGGATCTACCCGATGAACATCCCGCGCGGCGACGACGAGTCCATCGCCCGTGGCGGGAAGAACCGCTGGCTGATCGACGGATGCCACCCGACCGCGCTCCTCCTCTCGCTCGCGGGTCCGGCAGCCCAGGTCGCCGTGCACCGCGCCGACGACGACTCGGGCGTGCTCGTCATCCGCCACGAGAGCGGCACGGTGACCTCGCTGCACCTCGCGGACAGCGCTCCGGCGTTCCAGCCCGTCGAGCGCTACTTCATGGTCGGGCAGGGCAGGAGCGTGGAGATCCGCAACTCCCGCTCGATCACGTACCAGCGCGGCATCCCGTTCTCGTACGCCACCGGGACGACGTTCGCTCCCGAGGGCCTGGACTCGGGCGGCATCACCTGGGAGGCCCAGGACGGCATGAACACGCTCGAGAACAAGGCCGTGTTCACACAGGGCATGTACGGCGAGCTGAAGTACTTCCTCGACTGCGTGCTCGCCGGCCGGCCGGCCGAGGTGAGCGGACTGGCGTTCGCCCGTCAGGTCATGCAGGTATTCGAGGCCGCCGTGCGTTCCGACGGCGACCTGGTCGACATCACGAAGGAGAAGGAATGACCGAGAACACACGACCCCGCACGCTCCGCACCGCGGCGCAGCACGTCATCGAGCCCCAGCCCTGGGGCCGGCTGGAGTGGTATGTCTCCGGTGCGATCGGGAACTCGGAGACGATGACCACCGGCAAGTGCGTGCTCGATCCCGGGCAGGCGAACGGCCGGCACTGGCATCCGGACTGCGACGAGATCCTCATGGTGCTCACGGGCAGCATAGTGCACACCTGGAACGACGAGGAGTTCCCGATGGAGGCCGGCGACGTCATCTCCATCCCGCGCGGCGTGATCCACAACGCCCGCAACGTCGGCGACACGCAGGCCGAACTGGCCATCGCGTTCTCGAGCGCGCACCGCACGGCCGAGGGCGCCGAGTCCTGATCGCACGACGCGCCGAGTCCTGATCGCACGACTGGCGGTGGGTGCGAGCCCACCGTCAGTCGCGCGCGATAAGGCGGCGCACCGCGACATCCTGCACGGCGCCGATGTGCCGTGCCATCGCCGCCCTGGCTGCGGCCGGGTCGCGCCGGCGGATCGCGTCGAGGACCTCGCGACGGTCGCCGATCGTCTCGGCGGCCACCGTGGCCTCGAGGTTCGCGATCCGCCGCACGAGCTGGATCCGCAGCGCGAGCCGATCGAGCTCCTCCACGAGGAGGTCGTTGCCCGACAGCTCGGCGACGAGTGCGTGGAACTCGCGGTCCGCACGTTCGAACGCGGTCAGGTCGACGCGCTCGAAGGCGTCGGTCCCGCGTTCGATGATCGCCTCGAGCCGATCGCAGTCGGCCGGCTCGGCGGACCCGGCGGCCGTGTACGCGGCGAGTCCCTCGAGCGCCGTGCGCACCTCGTACAGCTCGGTGACCTGCTTCGGCGTGAACGATCGCAGGAAGGTCCCCCGGTACACCCGGTGCTCGGCGACGCCGAGGGCGACGAGATGGCCGATGGCGTCGCGCAGCGGCGTCCGGCTGACGCCGATCCGGTCGGACAGCGTGCGTTCGTCCAGGCGTGAGCCCATCTCGATCTCTCCGGAGGAGATGAGTTCGCGCAGCCGATCGAAGGCGACCTCGTTGACGGTGCGCGGGGATGAGCTCCAGGCACCGTCGGTCGCGTCGCGTCTTGCTGGTCGCACGGGGGCTATCGCCTCCCGGCCGTGATGGCCCGGATCTCCGCCAGCGAGGGCATCGCGTCGACCGCGCCGCTCCTCGTGACGGTGATCGCGGCGGCGGCCGTCGCCGTCGACAGCGCGTCGAGGAGCTCGACGCCGTCGGCGAGCGCGGCGACGAGCACGCCCACGAACGTGTCGCCCGCGGCGGTCGTGTCGACCGGCGTCACCGGTCGCGCCGGCACGTGTCCGGTGATCCGGCCCTGTTGCGCGACGATCGCGCCCCTGGCGCCGAGGGTGACGATCACGGTCCCCGCAGTCCGGCTGAGTGCGATCGCCGCCGATTCGGCGTCGTCCGTTCCGGCGAGCTCCTTCGCCTCGCCCTCGTTGGGGACGAGGATGTCGGCGAGCTCGACGAGCGAGGCGGCGTGCCCGTCGACGGGTGCCGGCGTGAGCACGGTGGCCACGCCGTTCGCCCGGGCGAAGCCCATCGCCTCCCGCAGCAGCGCGGACGGCCGCTCCAGCTGGACCACGAGGTAGGCGGAGCCCGCGATCGACGCCCGGTCGACGTCGCTCAACTCGTTCGCGGCGTTCGCGCCGGGGACGACGACGATGCTGTTCTCCCCGTCGTCGGTGACCGCGATGTGCGCGGTCCCGGTCGCGGTCGAACGGCGCGTCACCCCGCCCGTGTCGATGCCCTCGGCAGCCATGCGGCGCACCAGCTCGGCGCCGAAGTCGTCGTCGCCGACGGCCGCGAGCATGCGGACGCGCCCGCCTGCGCGGGCGGCGGCCGCGGCCTGGTTCAGCCCCTTGCCGCCCGGCCCCATCGCGAAGTGCGTCCCGGACACCGTCTCGCCAGGCTCGGGCCTCCGGGCGAGCGTCACCACGAGGTCCATGTTGGCGCTGCCGAGGACGGCGATCTGCGAGGTCATGCGAGGGTCCCTTCGGGTAGGGCTCCATTGTGCCGGGATCGGTGGGAGGGGAGGGTCTCGATGCGCGATGGCGCGCATCGCCGAAGCGGATGCCTCCGGGCCGGCGCCTCAGCCGTCCGTCGCCGTGGCACCGAACAGCTCGCGTGCGAGCGTCGCGAACACCCGCGTCCTGGTGGTCGGTCGCACGTTCGACACCCGGACGAACGACACGTCGAGCGCGGGTGCGGGTGGGGCGATGGCGATCGAGCGCAGCTCGCCGCCGTCGTAGGTGCGCGGCGACATCGGGACGTTGTTGAGGATCGAGAACCCGTGGCCCCGGGCCACGAGCGATCGCACGGTCTCGTAGCTGCGCGAGCTGTAGCGGATGCGAGGGTCGATTCCGGCTTCGCGGAGCATGCCGAGGAAGTACTCGCGCGAATGCGGGATGTCGAGCAGGACGAAGTCGTGGTCGGCGAGCTCGGTGAGCTTCAGGCGCTTGCGGCGCGCGAGCGGGTGGTGGGCGGGCAGGATCACGTGCGGCGCCGCGGTGTACAGGTGGTCGAACGTGAGGTCGTGCAACTCGCCGAAGTCGTACGCGATCGCCCCCTCGACGGCACCGGTCATGAGCAGTTCGACCGTGCCGTCGAGATCGGCCTCGATCACGTCGATGCTGAGCGCGGGATGCTGCTCCTGGACGTGCGAGATCAGCTTCGGCAGGACGAACGGGGCCAGGGTCACGAAGCAGGCGATCCGGAGCGTGCCGCGGAGGTCGTAGTGGCGACCGCGCACCGTGTCGGTCATCTCGTCGACCTGGGCGAGGAGCGCGCGCGAGTCGCGCAGCAGCTGCTCCCCGGCATCCGTCAGGGCGAGTCCCTTGCTGCGCTGGCGGATGAACAGCTGCACGCCCAGCGATCGTTCGAGCTGGCCGATGGCGGTCGAGACGGCGGACTGCGCGACGTGGAGGTCGATCGAGGCCTCGGTCATCGAGTGCTTCGAGGCCGCGGCGACGAAGTACTGCAGCTGGACCAGTGTCATGTCGGGGCGGTTGAACCGTGCCATCCCGCCATTTTATCAATTCTCTAGATGCACTACAGCGAAACTCAACGGTTTACGGATGTGCCTGCCGTTCATAGCCTGACTCCTGTCGGCGTCGTCATCGCCGCACGGGAGGTATGGGAATGTCGAGCCAGGAGATCGAGGTCGTCGTCGTCGGCGGCGGCCAGGCCGGATTGGCGATGAGCGGACACCTGAGCGCTCAGGGCGTGTCGCACGTCGTGATCGAGCGGGATCGCATCGCCGAACGCTGGCGTTCGGCGCGGTGGGACTCGCTCGTGGCCAACGGGCCCGCGTGGCACGACCGCTTCCCCGAGCTCGAGTTCGACCTCGACCCGGACTCGTTCGCACCGAAGGAGCAGGTCGCCGACTACTTCGTGCGCTACGCCGCGCACATCGGCGCCCCGGTGCGGACCGGCGTCGAGGTGACCTCGGTGCGTCGCCACGACGGTCGCCCCGGCTTCCTCGTCGAGACCACGGATGGGACGTGGGACGCGCGATTCGTCGTCGCGGCCACCGGCCCGTTCCAGCGCCCGGTGATCCCCGCCGTCGTGCCGGAGGACGCCGGCATCCACCAGCTCCACTCGATGTCGTACCGCAATCCCGGGCAGCTCCCCGACGGGGCGGTGCTCGTCGTCGGCGCCGGCTCGTCCGGTGTTCAGATCGCCGATGAGCTCCGTCGTTCGGGGCGCGAGGTCGTGCTCGCCGTGGGGCCGCACGATCGACCCCCGCGCAGCTACCGCCAGCGCGACTTCTGCTGGTGGCTGGGCGTCCTCGGCAAGTGGGAGATCACGACGCCGCGGGCCGGCGCCGAGCACGTCACGATCGCCGTCAGCGGGGCCGACGGCGGCCGGACCGTCGACTTCCGCGAGCTCGCCGCCTCCGGCATCACGTTGGTCGGGCGCGCCGGCGCCTTCGCAGGCGGTGCGATGCGCTTCGAGCCGGGGCTCGCCGAGAGCATCGCCCACGGCGACGCGAACTACCTCGCGATGCTGAACGAGGCCGACGAGTACGTCGCCAGGAACGGACTCGACCTGCCGGAGGAGCCCGAGGCGCACGTGTTCGGCCCCGACCCCGACTGCGTCACCGACCCGATCCTCGAGATCGACTTCGCCGAGGCGGGCATCACGTCGATCGTCTGGGCGACCGGCTACGCCGCCGACTACGGCTGGCTGCAGGTCGACGCGTTCGACGAGGACGGCCGCCCCGACCACCGTCGCGGCATCTCGTCCGAGCCCGGCGTCTACTTCCTCGGGCTGCCGTGGCTGTCGCGCCGCGGTTCCAGCTTCATCTGGGGCGTCTGGCACGACGCGAAGTTCATCGCCGACCAGATCGGCATCCAGCGCGACTACCTCGCGCACGACGCCGCACGCGAGATCCTCGCGACGAAGGTCGCCTGATGCCCACGCACACCCGGATCCGCCCGTTCAACACGCGTGAGACCTACCCGGAGCAGAACCTCGACAACGACCTCTGCCAGGCCGTCGTCGCCGGCGGCGTCGTCTACCTGCGCGGCCAGATCGGCCAGGACCTCGACACGCGCGAGTCCGTCGGCATCGGCGACGTCGAGGCCCAGGCGGAGCAGGCGATGGCGAACATCGCGATGCTGCTCGAGGAGGCGGGCTCGTCGCTCGACGACATCGTGAAGGTCGTCGTCTACATCATCGACCCGCGCTACCGCGAGACCGTGTACCGCGTCATGGGCCGCTGGCTCACCGGCGTGTTCCCGGTCTCGACCGGCCTCGTGGTCAGCGCACTGGCACGACCGGAATGGCTGGTCGAAATCGACGCGACCGCGGTGATCAGCGACCGGAGCGGTCGCGACTCCGCACCGGAGCGGGGCCGATGACGTTCTCGATCGTGGCCCGCGACGACACCGGTGCCTTCGGCTCGGCGGTGTGCTCGTCCTCGCCCGCCGTTGCCGCCCGCTGCTCCCACCTGCTCGACGGCGCCGGCGCGGTGAACTCGCAGAACGTCACCGACCCGCGCCTCGGCACCGCGGTGCTGGAGCGGCTCCGGCAGGGGGGATCCGCTGCCGACGCGCTCGGCGCCGTCGTCGACCGCGCTGAGGATGTCGAGTACCGCCAGCTGCTGGTCGTCGGCCGGGTCGGCGACGGCGTCGTCTTCTCCGGGGCGCGCGCGCTCGGCGTGTTCGCCGACGCGACCGGCCCGGGGGTCGCCGCAGGCGGGAACCTGCTCGCCTCGGCCGACATCCCGCGGATCATGGTCGACCGCTTCCTCGCGACCGAGGGCGACCTCGAGGAGCGGCTGCTCGCCGCCATGACCGCGGCGATGGATGCCGGCGGCGAGGCCGGCGACGTGCACTCCGCCGGGCTGTCCGTCGTGCGCGACGCCGGCTGGCGGGTCACCGACCTGCGCGTGGACTGGACCGATGCGGACCCGATCGGCGAACTGGCCGACCTGCTCGGCCTGTGGATGCCGCAGCGCGACGACTACGTCTCCCGCGGGCTCAGCCCCGCGGCCGCGCCGTCGTACGGCGTGCCCGGCGATGAGTGAGCGCACGATGAAGTCCGCAGCGGAGGAGGTCGTCGATGCAGCCGCCGCGCGCCTCATCGCGCTCTCCGAGGTGCTGCACGCCAACCCCGAGACGGCGTGGGAGGAGCACCGCGCGGCGGCCTGGGTGGGCGAGGCGCTGTCGGTCGGGGGCTTCCGCGTCACCCCCGGTTACCTCGGATTCGATACCGCGCTGCTGGCCGAGGCCGGAAGCGGGCCGACGGTCATCGGCATCATGGCCGAGTACGACGCCCTGCCAGGGCTCGGCCACGCCTGCGGGCACAACCTCATCGCCGCGAGCGCCGTCGGCGCGGGCCTCGCCCTCGCCCGCGTCGCCGACGAGCTCGGGATCACGGTCCGCGTCTACGGCACCCCGGCGGAGGAGGGGGGCGGCGGCAAGATCGAGCTGATCGAGGCGGGGGCCTTCCACGACCTGGACCTCGCCATGATGGTGCACCCCGCGCCGGTCGACGTCGCCGAGGCCCGACCGTTCGCCGTCACGCACAGCCACATCGCCTACGACGGCGTCTCGGCGCACGCCGCGGCCTATCCCGACCAGGGCGTGAACGCCAACGACGCGTTCGTGGTCGCGCAGGTGGCGCTCGGCCTGCTCCGACAGCAGCTGCCGGAGGACACCCGGGTGCACGGCATCCAGACGCTCGGCGGCTTCGCGCCCAACGCGATCCCCGAACGCACCGAGGGGCGCTGGTACGTGCGCGCCGGAACCCTGGCCGAGCTCGAGGCGCTCGAGAACCGCGTGCGCCGGTGCTTCGAGGCCGGAGCGCTCGCGTCGGGCGCGACGCTCACGATCACCCCCGAGAGCAAGCCGTACGCCGAGTTCCGCACGGACGAACGCGCGCTCGCCGCATACCGCGCCAGCGCGATCGCCCGCGGTCGCGCGTTCGCGGACCCGCGGACCGCCGGCCGCATGAACCGAGCTTCGACCGACATGGGGAACGTGTCGCAACTGGTGCCGGCGATCCATCCGTACATCGGCCTGGACTCGCTGCCCTACGGCAACCATCAGAAGGAGTTCGCGGCCGCCTGCATCGGGCCCACGGCCGAGCGGGCCCTGCTCGACGCCGCGACGCTCATGGCCTGGACCGCGATCGACGTGTTCCGCGCTGGCGCTGCCGCGGGACCGGACCTCAGCTGACCAGCTGGCCACCGTCCACCGGCACGATCGCGCCGGCGCTTTACCCCTTCGGCTTCGGGCTCGGCTACGCCGACTGACGAGTGTTCGGCCATCCTGAGGCTGCGGGTGCCCTGGCGGGGCGCCCGCCGTCTCGTATCCGGGAAGCGGCGCAGGTCTTTGCAGGCGCCAGGAGATGCGCAGGCGGACCTTCTGTACCCCGATGCACGACCGCGCTCCAGAGTCAGGCTCGCGTCAGTCGGCAAGCCGCACCCAGAGCGCGTCGCAGATCGCGGCCCAACGGCACGCGCGTCAGCGCGGGCACCGGGAATATCCGCCGCGGTCAGTCCCGGAACGCCCTTACCACGTGCTCGATGAACAGCTCGAGCGCGCGCTTCGTCCGCTATGGGTCACGCAGTTGTCCCTCCAGAGGCTGAACTCGCTAATGCCGAGCACGTCGAAGTGGCGCAGCGTCGAACGTGCGGTAGTAGCGGTTGACGGCCTCGGCCTCGGCCTCGGTGCGACATCCGGTTGAGAAACCCTGCGGCGCTCACATGCGCGGTCCCGGCTGGCGCTATTGGCGTTGAGCAGGTTGCCACGGTCGTAGGAGATACATGAGTGCCCCGATGCTCACGCACGTTGCGGTCAGCATGTACGCGGACATTGGGGCAGCACTGGTGATGGG
Source organism: Agromyces sp. GXQ0307 (assembly GCF_044769845.1). Taxonomy (NCBI): domain Bacteria; kingdom Bacillati; phylum Actinomycetota; class Actinomycetes; order Micrococcales; family Microbacteriaceae; genus Agromyces; species Agromyces sp. GXQ0307. The sequence continues at coordinate 500,560 of NZ_JBIZVY010000004.1, forward strand.
GAAGAGCCCCAGAATGGGTGAAAGCAGTCCCGCCAGCCCGTAGTTCAGTATCCCGAGCACGGATGCGGCGGTTCCGCTCTGTCGGGCGTGATCTCGAAGGGCGATGAGTTGTACACAAGGAACGCAGAGCCCTCCGAACGTGATGTACAGGAAGACGGATCCGAGAACGAATGCCGGATTGTCGTTATGGCCCCAGACAAGGATGGAGACCAGCGCTGCAGCCATGAGCGGCAGTGCGACGAGCAGGATTCTCTGCGGATCGATACGCTGTGCCAGGCGTGCCGCGGACTGTATGCCAATGACAACGCCGACCGAGTTCGCGGCGAAGACCAGTCCGAACTGCGCGGGTGCGAATCCGAACACCGTCTGCACTAGGAACGGGCTTGAGGCGAGGTAGGCGAACAGAGCGGTGAAGTTCATCCCACCGATGAGTGCCGCGCCCCAGAAGCGTCGATCCCGGAAGACGGCGATGTATCGTGCACGGTACGTAAGGACGACCGCGTGGCCATCGGGGAACCGCAGACGCGATGTTTCAGGCACCGTCGCTGCCAGCGCGACGAGGACGATAAGACTGAACCCGGTGAGGACGGCGAAGATGGCGCGCCATCCGCTCAACTGCTGGATCTGGGCACCGACGACGGGAGCGATGATGGGCGCGAGGCCGGTAACCAGCGCGAGCTTGGATAGCAGCACGACGAGCGGCGGGCCGCCGTATAGGTCTCTGGCTATGGCCAGAGCGACCACGACGCCCGCGGCCGCGCCGAAGCCTTGTAGCACCCGCCCGAGGAGCAGGAGGGTGATGGTCGGCGACGCAGCCACCAGGGCGCTGGCGAACAGATGAAGCGTAATTGAAGCCAGGAGTGGCCGCCGTCGGCCATGGCGGTCGCTTAACGGTCCGACGACAGCCTGCCCGGCGGCGAAGCCCACAGTCGTTCCCGCGAGGGTCCATTGCATTTGCGCGGCTGAGGCGTCGAGAGCCTGCGCCATTGCCGGCAAGGCTGGCAGGTACAGGTCTATGATTCGGCCTGGGTTTGGTTCCGTCCTCTGATTCAGGATGGATGACCACGTGTCGCAATCCGGGCTCATCAATCGGCCGATCGCGGTCGCGGTCGCGGCGACCGGGGGCATAGGCCAGGAACCTCGGGCGCGGTCGCGTCTCTCGGCAGAGCGAGGGGCGGGCAGCACAGTTGAGCGGGGTCCGCTCACGGAAACAAACTGAATCACTAACCGTGAGTAAACCGTGACTCGACGAAAACAAATCGAATCGACATTCGTCGATCTTGTGGCAGAAAACGTATCTGATCAGGCCAAATTCACGAAGAGCCGATGACGGGAATCGAACCCGCGCTGTCTGCTTGGGAAGCAGAAGTTATCCAGTAGTGATTCACTCGCCTTCACTCGGGCTCACGAGCCCCGGAATCACGCGGAAGTGTGAACTCGAGTGAACCACCGTGATCTCGATTTTGTGACTATTAAGTGACTACGAGGGTGCCGCCGGTGCCGCGATTGCGAGATCGGAATCGATCCCTCGGCGTTCTCGACGAGTCTCGCACGGCGCCGGCAATCGACAAGATGCATCTCCTGAGCGTGACGCGAAGCCGGGGCCCTCGGCATCTGCGAACGACGCTACGTCGGCATCTCCGCGGATCATGCTCGGCGCGCCCGGCGCGCGGAAGCTGCCTTGTTCCTGACATTGAGTGCTGTTGAGACTTCGTCGGGAGTCGACAGGCCGTCCCGAGTGGCCACGAGGCTGAGTAGCCGGACAGGCGCTCCGGCCCGCGCGGCCGCCTCGAACTTGTGGTGCCCGTCGAGCAGGAAGTGGGTGAGAGTCCAGTGCCAGTACCAATCGGCGCCCTGGTCCATCGCCGGTGCAGTGACATCAAGGATCGAGACGGCGACCGCGGTCGGCAGCAGACCGGATGAGTCGCGGTCGGCGTAAGACTCGACGCCAAGCGGATCGTTCCACGACGGCGGCACCATCGGTACGACGAACTCGTAGAGGTGCGCCTCCTCGCCCACTGGCGCTTCGAAGGTCCGGTAGTACGGCGTCTGCGGGTCCTGCGCCGGGCCCCAGTAGGTGTCGAGTTGCTCATGTGCGAAGTAGTCGCGTTCGCCTCCCGGTTCGACAAGCTGTGGCGTTACGTCGAGCAGGATCGGAATGTACTCGCCCTCGGGCAGGAGACGGGCGAATGATTCCACCACCTCGCGATCGATCGCTGGCAGCCCCGTCCGCAATCGCTCGGCGAAAGCAGACTCCGGGACGGGCAACTTGCCTTCGGCCGGCAGGCGCTCGAAGAGGAACGGGCAGGTACCACACCAGTGGGAGAGTTCGAACCTAGGCTCACCGGCGACGCGGAGCACGCGCAGCCCAACCCCGGCGCCGTCCGGCTTGGGCGCCTCTTCGAAGCCCAGCGCGGAACCTTCGGCGACACCGAGCCGCTCCACGTCGGCTCGATCGAGGATCATCCCGACTCCGTGATCGCCACGATCTCGGACGATGGGCGTCCGAGCGGAAGCAGCTTTCCGCCGCGACCGACGGCGCGAAAACACCATGGCCTCATTCTCAACCAGTTTCCCGTCGACCGTCCCGTCGCGGATACCGATCGCAGCGGGACGTGCTGCAAGATGGTCGGTGGCCAACTTCTTCGGGCGTCGACGCGAAGTTCTCTGGCACGTCGAGCAGTATCGAGGCCAGCGCTCGGTTGAAGTCCAGGCGACGCAGCTGGAGGGCAACGGAGTCACGAAACGCAGCGAGCAGAAGCGGATCCTGGCCGAGTGGGTCGAGTTCCTGAGCGGTTCGACCACACGCATCACGGAAACTGAACCTCGTCTCTCGAGTACCGCAGGAGTTCCTCGATGCCGTCGGCGGACAGCATCAGCTGAAGTCGCTTGCGGTGAAGTGGGCCCTATTCGGACCTGAATCTCCTGCTTTCGCTGAAGGAGCTGCGCACGCTTTCGCTCGGCGGCGCCCGCGCAGTGACGGATCTTCGGCCGCTGGCGTCCCTCCACGAGCTCCAGACGCTTGTGATCGATCAGCCCTTCTCCGCCAGCAACCCGGAGGTGATCGGACAGCTTCAGTCGCTCGTGAGCCTGGCGTTCGGCAACGGTCATCTCGGTTCGGACCGCACGCTCGACGTGGCCGATCTCGAATGGATTAGTCGGCTCACGAACCTCCGAACCCTTCATCTGCCAGGGACCCGCCTACCGGCCGAACAGCTGACGACGCTTGCGAAGCTTCCCAGCCTCGTCGAACTCGGTATCCCACTTCGCCGCGCATACAGGAAGACGGTGTTCGACCTCGCAGCCGGCAATAAGGCTTTCGCCTACCTCGCGCGGGAGTATGAAGGGCTTGACTCGCTCCGAGCAACTTTGCGGTGATCGCCCCTTGCGGAGCCGCCCCGCCACACGACCCGGTAGTGAACGAATGTGACCGAACGGGCGCCGGCGATTCTGTGCCGTTGAGGGATCGCTCGTGCGTCGCCGGCGGACCGTCCGTGCGTCGCTGGCGGACCGTCCGTGGGCGCTGCGGTTCCGTGCGGGCGCGGTCGCCCACCTCAATAGTGGTCGCGGGCTTGCAGGATGACGATGTGGTCGTCCGTGACGTAGTAGACGAGCCGATTCGTCTCGTCGATGCGGCGAGACCACGCACCCGAAAGGATGTGCTTGAGCGGCTCCGGCTTCCCGATGCCGGCGAACGGGTCACGGAGCACGTCGGCGATCAGGACGTTGATCCGCTTGAGCGTCTTGCGGTCTTGCGTCTGCCAGTAGACGTAGTCCTCCCAGCCGTTCTGATCGAACGCGAGCGCGCGGGTCACGCTTCGAGGAGGTCGTGCTGCGCGAACTCGCCGCGACGCGCCCGCTCGATCGCGTCCAGGAGCCGCTCGGCGTTGGCAGGGTTGCGCAGCAAGTGAGCGGTCTCCGTGATCGCGTCGTAGTCGTCCTTCGACATGATCACGGCGTTGCCGTGTCGAGAGACGACCTCGACTGCGGTGTGATCGTCGTTGACCTGCTGGATCAGGCCGAACAGGCTCTTGCGCGCCTCGGTCGCGGTGATTGCCGACATGTCCGCCCCTTCGAATTTGTGGTACGGAATAGTGTACCACTCGGGATGGCTGTCACCTCGCCGAGGGACGACTTCCGGACGCGTGGGCATCTGTTCGCCTCGTGGTCGCGGTAGCGTGCTCGGATGCCCATCCGTGCTGGCGCGTCGCCGGTCGCATGGTAGGTGTTGTCGGTGAACGTCTGGTTGTTCCTCTACGGAGTCGTCTTGTTGGGGCTCGGCGCGTTCATTCTTCTCAACAAGGAGCGGATGCTTCGGTTCGCCCAGAAGCACCTGCGTCGAAACGTCGGGCAGCTCGGGAGAGACGTGGCCGATGCCGGTAAGCCCGGCGCCATGACCGGGCCCGGCATCGGCGTGGTGGCCATCGGCGTAATCGTTCTCGTTGAGGCGTTCCGAGTCGCATAGCGGGATCGGCTTCGCGCTACCTGCGTCCACCGCGGCCCTCGCCTGCGGCGAGGACCATGAGCCAGGCCAGGAAGCCGAACATGCCGATTCCTGCAAGCCCTACGAGCCCGAACAACCCGACGAGGAACAGGGTCGGGGCTCCTGACCAACGTCCTTCATCGACAGGGATCAGAACGTCCCCATCGACGGACGTGTAGAGGAAGACCGCGAACCACCACGACCCCACCGCAATCGCGAGAACTCCAACAGCACCAAGCGCGATGGCGAGGAGCGAGCCATCCTCGTTCTCCCGGCGTCGCCTCATTGCAGCAGCGTAGCCGGGCGGGCGATGACCGCTGAGGGATCGTCTGTGCGTCGGCGTCAGACCGATATCCCGAGCGTCGTTACCATCAATCGCGTGTACACACCGGAGCACCGCGCGCTCGTCACGAGCTTGGAGGCATCGGCGCTCGACGCATGGGGCCCGCGGGCGCTGCTGTCATGCCTTCGTCACCTCGGCGACGAGGCAGGGCTCGGCCAGAAGGTCAGCGTTCAGGATGCGTGGGCGTTCGACGACGGCTACTGCCTGATCTACCAGTCGCCGTGGGGTCCACCGGTCGGAGTTCGAGTCACGTCCAGCTCGACGGAGGGACGGCCCCCGTTCTGGTACCAACACTGGCTCACCTCCGACGCCGGGTTCGGCCCCACCCCTGAAGAGGCGGGTCGTGAGTTCGCGGATCTCGCCATAGGCGAGCCCCTCGGGTCGATCGTGGACTCGCTGGTCTACGACCGGCACGGGCTCGGCTGGTGGGGCGAGGCGCCACTGCCCCCGATCCGGCCGACGAACTGACCAGGAGAGCCCAACCCCCTGGAGACGGGCTCGAGGATCCGCGTCGAAGGATGGGCAGTGATCAGTCGGTTGCCGCGATGTGGGCGTTGCGCTTCTCGATGAGACGGCGCAGATACGGGCCGATCACCAGTTCCGCGATCGTGCCGAGCGGTCCGAACGGCGCAGCGAATTTCACCCGATCGATCATGAGCGTGCCGGACCCGTCCGGTCGGAACTCGTGCTCGTGCCGGAACGAGCGAAACGGCCCACGCAGCTGCTCGTCGACGAAGTACTCCGGTTCCGTCATTGCGGTGATGCGGCTGGTCATTCGGATCGGCACCCCGAAGTGCCATGCCCGCCAGGTGACCTCTTCGCCTTCGCTGATCAGGCCTGATGTGATGCCGGCGATCGCGCGCTCGCGCGAATGCGACATGGACGCCATGTGAAGGTCGATGCTCCGAGAGCGGTCGAATGTCTCCTGCACGCCGGCGGGCACGTGCGTCCGGCACTCGAACTCGACGGTCACAGCGATCAGTGTCCCACCGCGGGCGAGTCGATGAGTCGAGGCGCATGACCGTCCGCGACGGCCGATAGGGTCTGCTGCACGGGTAGGTGACACCTGAGCTGTGGTGCCGTGTGGCGCTGCTGGGAGGATGTCTTCATGCCCAAG
>NZ_JBIZVY010000005.1:0-82192 GCF_044769845.1 Agromyces sp. GXQ0307
GAACCCGGAAGCTAAGACTCGCAGCGCCGATGGTACTGCAGGGGCGACCCTGTGGGAGAGTAGGACACCGCCGGACAACCATTCCAGAAGAGCCGCCCAACCGGGCGGCTCTTCTGCATTTAAGGGGACGACGCCGGGCCCGGGATGCAAGCGATTACGCCATTGCTCGAGGCAGCCGGCCCGGATTTGGCGGCCGAACCCCGGTCCCGCGGCCCTCTCTTGGTCACGGTGAGTGCAAGCGCTTGCATTAACCTCCGTCGCGCTGCTACGTTCGCTCCCAATGTCAGTGGCACGTCGTCGTGCCGGAATCGGGAGTCAAGGATGACGCATCGGGCGCGCGCTCGGACATGGGTGACATTCGGGATCACGGGCGCCGTCGCGGCATCCGCCCTCGCAGTTCTGCCGGTCGCACCGGCGGCGTCGGCCGACGGCGATACGTTCGCCCTCGTCGGCTCGCTGCAGTCGGAGCTCGGCTGCTCGGGCGACTGGCAGCCCGAGTGCCCGGCGACCGAGCTGGTCGCGACCGACACCCCCGACCTCTACGCGGCGGAGTTCACGCTCCCCGCCGGCCAGTACGAGTACAAGGTCGCCGCGAACGACACCTGGGACGCCTCCTGGGGGCTGAACGGCGGCGGCGACAACATCCCGCTGACCGTCGGCGGCGAGGTCGACGTGCGCGTCGTGTTCGACGACGCGCAGAAGCGCGTCGGGCTCGAGCTGCTCAGCATCGACGGCGCCTACGACGACGCGGCCGACGCCGACCTCGTCGCGGCTCCCGCGCGCCAGGCCGGTGGTGACGAGAACTTCTACTTCGTCATGACCGACCGCTTCGCCGACGGAGACCCGTCCAACGACACCGCGGGCATCGAGGGCGACCGCCTCGCGCACGGCTACGACCCGACCGACAAGAGCTTCTACCAGGGCGGCGACATCCAGGGCCTCCGCGACCAGCTGGACTACATCGAGGGGCTCGGCACGACCGCCATCTGGCTCACCCCGAGCTTCAAGAACAAGCCGGTGCAGGGCGAGGGCGCGAACGCGAGCGCCGGGTACCACGGCTACTGGATCACCGATTTCACCCAGATCGACCCGCACCTCGGGACGAACGCCGAGCTCGAGGCGCTCATCGCCGAGGCGCACGACCGCGGCATCAAGATCTACTTCGACATCATCACCAACCACACGGCCGACGTCATCGACTACGCCGAGGGGCAGTACTCCTACGTCGACAAGGCGACCAGCCCGTATCGCGACGCCGCGGGTGACGTCTTCGACCCGAGCGCGATCGCGGGCAGCGCGGACTTCCCGGACCTCGACGCCGCGACGAGCTTCCCGTACACGCCGGTCGTCGCGCCGGAGGAAGCGGACGTCAAGGTCCCGGCCTGGCTCAACGACCCGACGATCTACCACAACCGAGGCGACTCCACGTGGGCGGGCGAGTCGGTCACCTTCGGCGACTTCGTCGGCCTCGACGACCTCATGACCGAGGACCCGACCGTCGTGAACGGATTCGTCGACGTGTACCAGGACTGGATCGACCTCGGCATCGACGGCTTCCGCATCGACACCGCCAAGCACGTCAACTTCGAGTTCTGGGAGACGTGGTCGACCGAGGTGCTCGACTACGCGCACGCGTCGGGCAAGCCCGAGTTCTTCATGTTCGGCGAGGTCTACGACGCCGACCCGGTCAAGCTGTCGCCGTACGTGCGCGACACCGACATGAACTCGGTCCTCGACTTCACCTTCCAGTCCCAGGCCGTGAGCTTCGCCGCCGGCAACTCGGCGAAGAACCTGCAGTCGCTCTTCGCGGGCGACGACTGGTACACGACGCCCGACACCTCGGCCGCCGTGCTGCCCACGTTCCTCGGCAACCACGACATGGGACGCGTCGGCTACTTCCTCGCCTCGACCGGTGACGCCCTGGAGCGCGATGAGCTCGCGCACGAGCTCATGTACCTCACGCGCGGTCAGCCCGTGGTCTACTACGGCGACGAGCAGGGTTTCGCGGGCGCCGGCGGCGACAAGGACGCTCGGCAGACGCTCTTCGCGACCGAGGTCGGCGAGTACGCGAACCAGCCGCTCGTCACCGGCGAGCAGGCCGGCAGCGTCGACCGCTACGACACGGATGCGCCGCTCTACGAGCACATCGCGGCGCTCGCAGCGCTCCGCGACGCGCATCCCGCGCTCGACCAGGGTGCGCAGATCGAGCGCTACGTCGCCGACGGGGCCGGCGTGTACGCGTTCAGTCGCGTCGACCGCGACGAGAAGATCGAGTACCTCGTCGCCGTGAACAACGCGAACGAAGCGAAGACGGTCGACGTGCCGACGCTGACCGCCGACGGCGTGTTCACGCCCCTCTACGGCACCGACGCAGGCGTCACGGCGAGCGCCGAGGGCGTCGCCTCCGTCTCGGTGCCGGCGCTCGGTGCCGTCGTGCTGCGCGCCGACCGTGAGGTCACGGCGCCCGACGCGGCATCCGCCATCGCCGTCGACCTGCCCGCAGCGGGCGCCGGCGTGACCGGCACGACTCCCGTCTCGGCCGACGTGGCCGACGTCTGGCAGGAGACGAGCTTCGCGTGGCGTGTCGCCGGCTCCGACGAGTGGCACGGCCTCGGCACCGCCGAGGACACCACGCCGCGCGTCTTCCACGACACGGCGGGGCTCGCGAACGGCACGCTCGTCGAGTACCGCGCGATCTCGACGGATGCCGCGGGGCAGCGTGCCGCGGCATCCAGCTACGCCTCGGTCGGCAACGCGGTGAACCTCGTCGTCGAGGAGGAGCCGGAGACCGAGATCGACCTCGTGACGGTGCCGGGCAACCACAACTCCGAGATGGGTTGCGCGGGCGACTGGCAGCCCGGTTGCGAGGCGGCGAAGCTCACGAAGCGCGCCGACGGCGTGTACGCCGGCACGTTCGACATCCCGGCCGGAACGTGGGAGTACAAGGTCGCGATCAACGGCAGCTGGGACCTCAACTACGGCGCGAACGGCGTCGAGGGCGGCGCGAACGTCGAGTACACGACGGCCGGCGGCCCGGTCACCTTCTACTGGGATCCGCGCACCAAGGTCTTCTCGTCGACCGCCGAGGGGCCGATCGTGACGCTTCCCGGCAGCCTGCAGTCCGAGCTCGGATGCCCCGGTGACTGGGCTCCCGACTGCATGGTCACCTTCGCGCAGGACGGCGACGGCGACGGCGTCTACGAGTTCTCGACCGACCAGCTGCCGACCGGCAACTACGAGGTGAAGGTCGCGCACGGTCTGTCGTGGGATGAGAACTACGGCGCCGACGGCGTGCGCAACGGTGGCAACATCGCCTTCAGTGCGACCGAGGGCAAGACGGTGACCTTCCGGTACACGCTCGCCACGCATGTGCTCGAGGTCGTCGTGGCCGACCCGCCGCTGGCGGGCATCGGCACCCAGCGCGCCTACTGGCTCGACGCCGAGACGCTCGCCTGGCCGGTCTCGCTGCTCGGAGGCGCGAACGCGGCGGACCTGTCGTGGACGATCGAGCACTCGGCCGACGCGGGTCTCGCGGTCGCCGACGGCGCGGTGACGGGCGGCGGCGACCCGGTCGAGCTCGAATTCGACCCGGCGGGCCTCGGCGACGGGCTGATCGCCGCTTACCCGCACCTCGCGAGCTACGCGGCACTGCGCCCGGTCGGCCTCGACCGCGACGCGATCACGGGGCTGCTCACCGAGCAGCTCCAGGTCGCCCAGCGCGACGGCGACCGACTGACCGCCTTCACGGGCGTGCAGCTCCCGGGCGTGCTCGACGACGTGTACGGCGAGGGCGTGGCATCCGTCACGCTCGGAACCTCATGGGACGGCGACGAGCCGACCCAGTCGGTCTGGGCGCCCACCGCGCGGACGGTCTCGCTGCAGCGCTGGGACGCCGGCTCGACCGGCGACGCGGAGGTGCTGCCGGCGAGCTTCGACGCCGACTCCGGCGTGTGGTCGGTGACGGATGCCGCGCTCGGAGCGGGCGACGAGGTCCGCTGGCTCGTCGAGGTGTACGCCCCGTCGACCGGCGCGATCGAGCAGAACTCGGTCACCGACCCGTACTCGCAGGCGCTCACCGTGAACTCGGCGCGAACCGTGCTCGTGAACCTCGACGACGACGCCCTCGCGCCCGAGCTGTGGACCGACACCCCGGCGCCGGTCGTGGAGGAGCAGGTCGACCGAGCCATCACCGAGCTGCACGTGCGCGACTTCTCGATCACCGACGAGACGGTGCCCGAGGAGGAGCGCGGCACGTACCGTGCGTTCACGCGCAACAGCGCCGGCACCGCCCAGCTGCGCGAACTCGCCGCGGCCGGCATCAACACGGTGCACCTGCTGCCCACGTTCGACATCGCGACCATCGAGGAGCGCCGCGACCAGCAGGCGACCCCCGACTGCGACCTCGAGTCGTTCGGTCCGGCGTCGGAGGAGCAGCAGGCGTGCATCGAGGCGATCCGCGACCTCGACGGGTTCAACTGGGGGTACGACCCGTACCACTTCCAGGCGCCCGAGGGCTCGTACGCCGTCGACCCCGACGGCGGCGCCCGCGTCGCCGAGTTCCGCGAGATGGTCGGGGCGCTGCACGCCAGCGGCCTGCAGGTCGTGCTCGACGAGGTGTACAACCACACCGCGGCCTCCGGCCAGGGTGAGAAGTCGGTGCTCGACAAGGTCGTGCCCGGCTACTACCAGCGCCTGAACGCGACCGGCGGCGTCGAGACCTCGACGTGCTGCCAGAACGTCGCGACCGAGCACGCCGTCGCCGAGAAGCTCATGGTCGACTCGGTCGTGCTCTGGGCGAAGGAGTACAAGGTCGACGGGTTCCGCTTCGACCTGATGGGTCACCACTCGAAGGCGAACCTGCTCGCCGTGCGGGCCGCGCTCGACGAGCTCACGCTCGCCGAGGACGGCGTCGACGGTTCGGCGGTGTTCCTCTACGGCGAAGGCTGGAACTTCGGCGAGGTCGCGAACAACGCCAGGTTCGAGCAGGCCTCGCAGGGCCAGCTCGGCGGCACCGGGATCGCGACGTTCAACGACCGGCTGCGCGACGGCGTGCACGGCGGCAGCCCGGTCGCCGGCGACTCGAAGTACGAGCAGGGCTTCGGCACCGGCCTCGCGGGCGAGCCGAACGGCCGGCCCGTGCGCGACGGCATCCGGAACCTGGGCCAGCAGACCGACCTCGTGAAGATCGGCCTCGCCGGCAACCTCCGCGACTTCGAGTTCACCGGATACGACGGGGTCGTGAAGACGGGCGCCGAGGTCGACTACAACGGGTCGCCGGCCGGCTACGCCGACCAGCCCGACGAGGTCATCAACTACGTCGACGCGCACGACAACGAGACGTTGTTCGACCTCGGGGTGCTGAAGCTCCCGCAGGAGACGTCGATGGCCGACCGCATCCGCATGAACACGCTGTCGCTCGCGACCGTGTCGTTCTCGCAGAGCCCGTCGTTCTGGCACGCCGGCACCGAGCTGCTCCGCTCGAAGTCGCTCGATCGCAACAGCTACAACTCGGGCGACTGGTTCAACCGGATCGACTGGACCGGACAGGAGTCGACCTTCGGATCGGGCCTTCCCATGAAGGCCGACAACGAGGACCACTGGCCGATCATGGCGGAACTGCTCGCCGACCCGGCGCTGAAGCCGACCGCCGAGGACATCGCCGCGGCCGAGGCATCCGCCCTCGACCTGCTGCGCGTGCGCTCATCGGTCGACCTGCTCACCCTCGGCTCGGCCGACCTCATCGAGCAGAAGGTGACGTTCCCGAACAGTGGGGCGGATGCCACGGACGGCCTCATCGTGATGCTCATCGACGACCTGGTGGGCGAGGATGTCGACCCGACGCTCGAGGGCGCGCTGGTCGTGTTCAACGCCTCGGGCGAGCCGATCACCGAGGCGATCGACGGGCTCGCGGGCCGCGACTTCAAGCTCGCCAAGCCCCTGCGGACCGGCGTCGACGAGGTCGTCAAGGAGACGAAGTGGAAGGCGAAGACCGGGACGCTGACGATCCCGGCGCGCACGGCCGCGGTGCTCGTCTCCGAGCAGAAGGTCACGGGGCCGGGTGCAGGCAAGGGCAAGCCGGGTTCGGCCGCCGCGGCTGCGCCGACGTCGGGTGCGGCGGTCACGGATGGCACGGCGCCCGTCGTGCGCCTGGACACGGCATCCGTGCGGACCGGGTCGACCCTCGCGGTCGCGGGCTCGGGCTTCCAGTCGGGCGAACTCGTGCAGGTGTGGCTCGAATCGACCCCGCGCCTCCTCGAGGCGCAGTCCGCCGGGGCTGACGGTTCGGTGGCGTTCGAGATCACGATCCCCGAGGGGACCGAGCTCGACGGGCACCACGTGCGGCTGATCGGCGTGGCATCCGGGACCGAAGCGGTTGCGGGGCTCACGGTGGTCGGGCCGCTCGGGCTCACCACGACGCAGGGTGCGCTCGCGGCGCTGCTCGCGGCGGCGCTGCTCGCCGCGGCCACGATCGTGGCCGGGCCGCGCCTGCGGCGGTCGCGCGTCAGGGCCTGAGGTCGCCGGGCGACGCGGGTGTGCGCCGCGTCGCCCGGATAGCGCGCGTCGGCGCCCGGGATCCGTTCCCGGGCGCCGACGCGTGCGCGACACGATGCCCGGCGCACCCCCGGCGCCGGGCATCGTCGTCCGTCGAGGATCGGTTCGTCAGAGCGGGATGTCCACGCCGCAGCTGTCGAATGCGTAGACGAGGTCGGCGCCGTGCGCGGCGAAGATCTCGTCGATGCCCTTGCCGTCGCCGGCCTTCGCGTCGTGCGGGTTGTTGCCGGCGACCACGCCGCCCTGGCCGTTCGCGCCCTTCACGTGGATGGTGAACGACATCGGTGCGCCGGTGGACGCGTAGGCGTCGGTCACGCACTCCGCGTCGGCCTCGTCGAGCCCGACCGTCAGCTCCTCGAAGTACACCGTGAACCAGGCCTGTGAGTTGCCGGCGCCCGCGTTGCCCTTCTCCGAGCGGTTCGCGTTGTAGCACTCGTGCGCGTAGGCGGCCATGCCGCTGCCGAGCGTGATCGCGGCGGCCAGGCCGATGCCCGCGCCGATGTTGGTCATGGTCCTCGAGATCATCCGATGCTCCACTTCTGTCGGGTTGGAACGGTCCGCCGACCGGACCGCCGCAACCGACGATGCCCCCGATCGACGCTGATGGACTCAGGGTCCTCCCCGACATCGCGACCGCGACACCCCCAGAATCGGGGGCATTCCTCAGGTTCTCGGCCGCGGACGAGAACCGGCGTTGATCAGGACGTTCGAGCCCCGAGGGCCGCGTGGCAGCGCTCGAGGCGGGCGAGCCACCAGGCCGTCCGATCGCCGTCGGCGGCGTACCGGTCGAGCAGCGTGGGATCGGGCTCGACCCGGCGGAGCTCGATCGCGCCGCCGCTCGGGAGCAGCGGGTCCCCCGTGACATCCGCCGCCAGGAGCGAGGCCGTGCCGAGCCCGCAGTCGTACTCGAGCGTCGGCACGGCCGCCGCCAGGTGCGCGCCCATCGCGAGCCCGACGCTCGTGTCGAGCGCGCTCGAGACGACGATCGGGAGGCCGGCCCGCTCGACGACGTCGAGTGCGCGACGGATGCCGCCGAGCGGCGCCGCCTTCACGACGAGCAGGTCGGCCGCACCCGCCGCGGCGACCGCGAGCGGGTCGTCGGCGCGGCGGACGCTCTCGTCGGCCGCGATCGGGATGCCCATGTACTTCGTGCGCGAGCGGATCTCCGCGTGCTCGGCGACGCTCGGGCACGGCTGCTCGACGTACTCGAGATCGAACGGCGCGAGCGCGTGGATCGCGTGCTCGGCCTCGTCGATGTTCCACGCGCCGTTCGCATCGACGCGGATGCGCCCCTCCGGGCCCATCGCCTCGCGCACGGCGCGCACGCGCGCGACATCCTGTTCGAGCGTCTGGTCGGATGCCGCGACCTTCACCTTCGCGGTCCGGCAGCCGGGGAACCGCTCGAGCACGGCCGGCACGGCGTCGGCGTCGACGGCCGGCACGGTCGCGTTCACCGGAATGCGGTCGCGGTGCGCGGCCGGCGTGGGGTTCCAGCCGAAGTCGATCGCCGCGGCGAGCCAGGTCGCGGCCTCCTCGTCGTCGTACTCGGCGAACGGCGCGAACTCGGTCCACCCCTCCGGGCCCTCGACCAGCAGCGCCTCGCGAACGTCGATGCCGCGGAACCGCGTGACGAGCGGGAGCGCGACGACCCTGGCGGTCGCGAGCAGGTCGTGCAGGGGCGGCAGGGCGTCGGCGCTCATGCGACGAGTCTGCCACCCGGCCGCACCTGCTCTTCTTAGGACGACACGCCGATGGCGCGTGCCGCGCCCGGCGTGTCGTCCTGAGAAGCGTGCGGATCGGGCCGGAGGCTCCTGAGAAACGCATCCCGCATAGGCTTGAGGGCATGGTCGTCGAGGTGTCCGAGCTGTTCGATCCGAGCGAATGGGTGGATGCCGCGGCATCCGTCACCGGCGGAGCCGGTTTCACCGACATCACCTACCACCACTCGACCGACGGCCGGATCGCGCGCGTCGCGTTCGACCGGCCCGAGGTGCGCAACGCGTTCCGCCCGCACTCGGTCGACGAGCTGTACCGTGCGCTCGAGGACGCCCGCACGAACCCGCGCATCGGCGTCGTGCTGCTCACCGGCAACGGTCCGAGCCCGAAGGACGGCGGGTGGGCGTTCTGTTCGGGCGGCGACCAGCGCATCCGGGGGCGCGACGGGTACCAGTACTCGGCCGCCGAGGGCGAGGTCGTCCGAGACCCCGCCGCCGCCGCGGCGACGGGCCGACTCCACATCCTCGAGGTGCAGCGGCTCATCCGGTTCATGCCGAAGGTCGTCATCGCGGTCGTGCCCGGCTGGGCGGCGGGCGGCGGCCACTCGCTGCACGTCGTGTGCGACCTGACGATCGCGTCACGCGAGCACGGCCGGTTCAAGCAGACGGATGCCGACGTCGGCAGCTTCGACGCCGGATACGGGTCGGCGTACATGGCCAGGCAGGTCGGGCAGAAGTTCGCGCGCGAGGTGTTCTTCCTCGCCGAGGAGTACTCGGCCGACCGTGCGTACGAGATGGGCGGCGTGAACCGGGTGGTGCCGCACGCCGACCTCGAGCGCGAGGCGATCGCGATGGCGCGCACCATCCTCACGAAGTCGCCGACGGCGATCCGCATGCTGAAGTTCGCGTTCAACGCCGTCGACGACGGGCTCGTCGGCCAGCAGGTGTTCGCGGGCGAGGCGACCCGGCTCGCGTACGGCACCGACGAGGCAATGGAGGGGCGCGACTCGTTCCTCGAGAAGCGCGACGCCGACTGGGGCGCGTTCCCGTGGCACTACTGAGCCCGGTATCCGGCCGCTCGGTGCGGCGACACCGTTTCGTCCGGTTGCGCGTGGTGCGATGAAACCGCTCATCCGGGTTCCCGCCGGCGACGTGCCTCGGATGCTGGCGCAGCTCCGCGAGGCGGTGCTCCTCGACGGGCCGGCGGTGCTGCCGGTCCCGGGAGACGAGGACCCCGGCGGCCCCGGCGACCCCATCGAGCAGTTCGTCGACGACGCGGTCGCGGTGGTCGTCGAGACGAGCGGATCGACCGACCGACCCAAGCGCGTCGCACTCTCGGGTGCCGCGCTGCGAGCGAGCGCTGGCGCGACCTCGTCGTGGTTCGGCGGCGTGCACGGGCAGTGGCTGCTCGCGCTGCCCGCCACCTACATCGCGGGCGTCCAGGTGCTCGTCCGCTCGCTCGTCGCGGGCACCGAGCCGTCGGTCGTGCCCGCCGGCGGCTTCACGCCGGACGGGTTCGTCGCCGCGGCGCGCGAACTCGACCCCGATCGGCCCTGGTTCACCTCGCTCGTGCCGGTTCAGCTCTCGCGCCTGGTCGACGCCGCCTCCGACGAGCGTTCAGTGCGGGCCGCACTCGGATCGTTCGAGCGCATCCTGCTCGGCGGCCAGGCGGCGCCGGCCGGGCTGGTCGAGCGCGCCGCCGGCCTCGGTGCGCGAGTGCACCGCACCTACGGGTCGAGCGAGACGGCCGGCGGTTGCGTCTACGACGGCATGGCCCTGCCCGGCGTCGACGTGCGGATCGTCGACGGCGAGGTGCGGCTCGCGGGGCGCATGCTCGCCGAGGGCTACCTCGACGACCCCGACCGGACGGCGCGCGCCTTCGTGGTCGACGCCGACGGCACGCGCTGGTACCGCACCGGCGACCTCGGCTCGATCGGCGACGACGGGCGGCTGCGCATCTCGGGCCGCGCCGACGACGTCATGATCTCGGGCGGGGTCAAGGTCGTGCTCGGAGAAGTCGAACGAGCGGTGCACGGCGTCGCCGGGTTCGGCGCGGCCGTGGTCGTGGCCGTACCCGATGCCGAGTGGGGGGAGCGCGCGGCGGTCGTCGTCGGTGCGTCGGACGCCGCGCGAGAACCGGGCGCGCTCGAGGGTCTGCGTGCGGCGACGGATGCCGCGGGGCTACCGCCGGCCGGCCGGCCCGTGCGCATCGTGGTGGTCGACGAGCTGCCGCGGCTCGCGTCGGGCAAGCCCGACCGCGTCGCGGCATCCGCCCTCGCCCGGAGCGCCGCCGGCGACTGACCTGCGCCGCCGGCTCGCGTCGTCGCGCGCTCGGCGCTGCCCTGCCGGGCGCGATTCGCAGGATGGGAGCAGTCTTGGGGTCGCTGGCGGGGTCGTCGGGCCGCTGGTCCTGCGAATTGCGTGTGTTGGCGGGTGGGCGGATGGCGCGGTGGGCGGGCGGGTCGCGGCATCCGGGTCGAGTTCGCAGGATGGGAGCAGTCTTGGGGTCGCCGGCGGGGCTGTCGGGCGGCTGATCCTGCGAAGTGCGCGTTGGCGGGGTGGGTGGATGGCGCGGTGGGCGGGTGGGTCGCGGCATCCGGGTCGAGTTCGCAGGATGGGAGCAGTCTTGGCGTCGCTGGCGGGGTCGTCGGGCGGCTGATCCTGCGAACTCGGGCGGTGCCGGCGCGGGAGCGCAGTCCGCGCCGCAGGATGGAGCGCGCGCGGAGGCGTGCGGAATAGCATGTCGGGGTGGCACGCCCGAAGACCCCCCGCACCCAGTCAGGTTCGTCGGCCCGACCCCCCGAGCCGGCGAGGTCGTCGAAGCCCCGCACGAACGGGCGCTCCGGCAACCCGGCGAAGGTCGCCGCGGGTGCGCCGCGTGCGCAGCGCGGACCGGCGACATTCCGCGACTGGGTGGGCGGCGCGCGCCTGCGCACCCTGCCGCTCGCGATCGCGCCGGTCGCGTTGGGCACGGGCGCCGCGGTCGTCATGCTCGGCTACCTCGACGAGCCGTTCCATCCGTGGCGCGCCGTGCTCGCGCTCGTCGTCGCCCTCGCGCTGCAGGTCGGCGTGAACTACGCCAACGACTACTCCGACGGCGTGCGCGGAACCGACGAGCACCGCGTCGGCCCAGCCCGGCTCGTGGGCTCGGGCGCCGCGACACCGAAGCAGGTGCTCACGGTCGCGCTGGTGTTCTTCGGCCTGGCCGCCGCCGCAGGGCTCGCACTGGTGGTCATCACGCAGCAGTGGTGGCTGCTCGCGGTCGGCGCTGCTGCGATCGTCGCGGCCTGGTTCTACACGGGCGGGAAGCGCCCGTACGGCTACTACGGACTCGGCGAGCTGTTCGTGTTCGTCTTCTTCGGCCTCGTCGCAACGGCGGGCTCGACCTACGTGCAGGCGCTCGACGTGAACCTCGAGTCGTGGACGGGCGGCGTCGGCGTCGGGCTCATCGCGTGCGCCGTGCTGATGGCGAACAACCTCCGCGACGTCGACCAGGATCGCCTGTCGCGCAAGCGCACCCTCGCGGTGCTCGTCGGCCCGCTCGTCGGACGCATCCTGTTCGCCGTCTTCATGCTCGTGCCGTTCGGCATCACCGTGTTCTGGGCGCTGCTCTACCCGCCGGCGTGGCTCGTACTGTTCGCGCTGCTCGCCGCGATTCCGGCGTGCGTGATCGTCGGCTGGGCGCGCACGCCGCGCGAACTCGTCATCGGCCTGCAGCTGGCGAGCCTCACGGCGCTCGCCTACGGCGTCGGCATGGGGCTCGCCTTCGCGTTCTAGGCGAGGCGGATGCCGCGGGGCGGCGTGTGCGGTCGACGGATGCCTCGGGGCGGCGTGTGCGGTCGACGGCGGATGCCGCGGGCGAGGCCTACTCGGCCCGGCGCTGCTCGGCTTCGTCGACCGCCGAATCCTCGGCCTCGTCGTCGGCGGTGACGACGGGCTGCTCGCGGTGGCGGGCTTCGTAGAGGTCCTGCGCCATCGCCTCGCGCTGCTTGCGGAGGAAGATCAGCGACGCGCTGAATCCGAAGAGCGCGGCCACGAGCACGGAGATCCACGGAGTGACGCCCGCGACGAGCAGGACCACGAGCGGCGCGGCGAACAGGAGCACGCGCAGCAGCGTGTAGCGGAGCCAGACGGGGAGGGCGTTCACCCGATCAGTGTAGGCGGCGCAGTCTGGGTGCTCGCTCCCAGCCGAACGTGATGCGACGCGCCTAGAATCGGTGCATGGTCCGCCTCTGGTTGATCGCCGGTGTCGCCGCCGTGGTCTTCACGATCTACGCGGCGGTGGACTGCGCGCTCTTCGATCGCACCCGCATCCGCGGTCTTCCGCGCGGTTGGTGGATCGTGGTGATCCTGCTCGTCCCCGTCATCGGTGCGGCGCTGTGGTTCATCGTGGGTCGCGGCCGCGCCATCCGTGTCGGCCGTACCAACCCGCACAGCAACGCGCCCGACGACGACCCCGAGTTCCTGCGCCGCCTGCGTGCCGACGCCGAGCACGAGGAGCGCATCCGCCGCCTCGAGCAGGAGCTCGAGCAGCTCGACCAGGAGCTCGGCGACGCCCCGGGCGACCCGCGCCCCGACGATGCGCTCGGCACCGACCGCCGTCGCACGGACGGCCCCGACGGCCCCGGCGATTCCGGACCCTCGGGTCTGCCGAATGGCTGAGGCTCCCCGCACGGTCGCGAGTCCCGCCACCGCAGCCGCGCTCGCGCTGCTCTCCGAGTTCGTGCGTGCCGGCGTGACCGACGTCGTCGTGTCGCCCGGATCGCGCTCGCAGGCGCTCGCGCTCGCCGCCGCGGAACTCGAACGCGTCGGCGGCATCCGCCTGCACGTCCGCATCGATGAGCGGGGCGCGGGCTTCCTGGCCCTCGGCCTCGCCGTCGAGACGGGCCGGCCCGCCGTGGTCGTCACGACCTCCGGCACCGCGGTCGCGAACCTCCACCCGGCTGTGCTCGAGGCGCATCACGCGGGCGTGCCGATGATCGTGGCGACCGCCGACCGGCCGGCGGAGCTCCGCGGCATCCGCTCGAACCAGACCACCGTGCAGCCCGGCATCTTCGCGGGGGCGGTGCGTCTCGAGCACGACGTCGCGCCGCCCGAGGGTCGTGCCGGCGAGGCGGATGCCGCGGCGCGCCTCGCGCGCGAGAGCGTGCGGGCCGCATTCGGTGTCGACGCCGACGGCGTGCTCGTGCCGCACCCCGGGCCCGGCCCGGTGCACCTGAACCTGCAGTACCGCGAGCCGCTCTCGTCGGCCGAGTCGCTCGACGCGGCACCGGTCGTGCGAGCGGATGCCGCGGCATCCGTCGCGACGATCACCGGCGCTGCGCGAGACGACGGCGGGCCGGTCGGACGCGGTGTGCGGCTCCCGCACGGCCCGCGAACGGTCGTGATCGCGGGCGCGGGCGCGGGCACCGAGGCGGAGGAGCTCGCCCGGGCGGGTGGCTGGCCGCTCCTCGCGGAGGTCACGAGCGGCGCCCGGTTCGGCCCGAACCTCGTCGTCGCCTACCGCGAACTGCTGCGCGAGCCCGGATTCGGCGACGAGGTCGAGCGGGCCATCGTGTTCGGTCATCCGACCCTGTCGCGCGAGGTGCCCGCGCTCGTGCAGCGCGACGGCGTCGAGGTGATCGCCGTCGCGCCGTGGGGGATCGAGTGGTTCGACCCGGGGCATGCGGTCGACCGGTTCGAGCGGGCCGTTGCGGTCGAGCCGCACGAGCCGACGGCCGACGAGCGTGCGTGGACGGGGCGGTGGGTGCGGGCGAGCCGCATGCTGCTCGATCGGCGCGACGTCGTCGCGGCGGGAGCGGATGGCGCGGGCGACCCGGCGCCCGGCGGAGGCGGACTCCGCAGCGGCGTCGATGAGACCGGGCACGTGAGCGACTACGCCGCGCAGCGCGCATACCTCAAGGACCAGCTGGCGCGGATCCGGCAGCCGATCGATCGGCGAATGCTCGTCGAGGCGCTGTGGGCGGCGACCTGGCCGCACGACCGGCTCGTGTTCGGCGCGTCGCGCCTCATCCGGGACGCCGACCGAAACGTGCCGGGACGACGCATTCCCGTGCACGCGAACCGCGGGCTCGCGGGCATCGACGGCACTGTCGCGACGGCGATCGGCATCGCGATCGCGAGCCAGACGGCGGCGCGGCCGGGTGCGGGGGGTGGTGCGGGCGCCGGCGCGTCCGCCGGTGGCGATGCCGACGGCGGCGCGGCTCCCGAGGTCGACCGGTCCGCGACCGGCGTCACGCGCGTGCTCATCGGCGACCTGACCCTGCTGCACGACGTCGGCTCCCTCCTGCTCGGCGCCGGCGAGGCGCGCCCCCGCGTGCTCGTGATCGTCGGCAACGACGCCGGCGGCACGATCTTCGACGCGCTCGAGGTCGCGGCATCCGCCCCTGCCGACGCGTTCGACCGGGTGCAGTACACGCCGCAATCGGTCGACCTCGCGGCGCTCGCGAGCGCCTACGGCTGGGAGTTCCGTCGCGCCGCGACGCGCGGCGAGCTCGACGAGGCGCTCGGGACCGCCGTGACCGGTCCGACGCTCCTCGAGGTCCCGCTGCCGCGCTGACCGTCGTCCAGCTCGGCGGATATACGATCCGACTGCCCGAGCACGCGTCTGCGACACCGGCGCGCCCGATCGTATATCCGCCAGCAGGGACGGCGGGACGGGAAGGCCGACCCCTTGCCGTGGCATCCGTCGGCCCCCGATGATGGGGGAGCGCCGCGGCCGTCGCGGCCGTGAGGGGAGCGAACGTGGGGCTGGAGAAGTACTGGGCGAGCGATCCGATGGACGTGCTGCGCGTGCGGCAGGACTTCGTGCTCGCCGATGTCGACACGAGCTCGGCGCCGGGGTTCGAGGGGAAGAAGAAGCAGGCGAAGAAGTCGCTGAAGGTCGGCGCGGAGATCTTCGCCGACCTGCAGGAGCAGCTGTTCGCCGGCCATCAGATGGGTGACGACCCGCGTCGGATCCTGCTCGTGCTGCAGGCCATGGACACGGCCGGCAAGGGCGGCATCGTCAAGCACGTCATGAGCGCGGTCGACCCGCAGGGCGTGCAGCTCGCCACGTTCAAGAAGCCCACCGAGGAGGAGCTGGCGCACGACTTCCTCTGGCGCATCCGCAAGGAGGTGCCCGAGGCGGGCATGATCGGCGTGTTCGACCGGTCGCACTACGAGGACGTGCTCATCGCGCGCGTGCGCGAACTGGCGCCGCCCGAGGAGATCGAGCGCAGGTACGACGCGATCAACGAGTTCGAGGCCGAGCTCGCGGCATCCGGCACCGTCATCATCAAGGTCATGCTCCACATCTCCATGGACGAGCAGCGGGACCGCCTCCTCAAGCGGCTCGAGCGACGCGACAAGCACTGGAAGTTCAACCCCGGCGACATCGACGAACGGATGCTCGCGCCGAAGTACCGCGAGGCGTACCAGGTCGTGTTCGATCGCACGACGACGCCGCACGCGCCCTGGTACGTGGTCCCCGCCGACCACAAGTGGTACGCCCGTCTCGCCGTGCAGCACCTGCTGATCGACGCACTCGAGGGGATGAAGCTCGACTGGCCGCTCGCGGACTACGACATCGAGCAGCAGAAGGCGCGGCTCGCGGAGGGCTGAGCGAACGGCTCACGCGCGGCGCGGCGGGCTGGGCGCCCGGCCGCGCGCGCCGGCTGCCGCCCTACGGCACGGGAGGCGAGGGCGGCGGCGCCCCGAACGCCTCGACGATCGGCCGGAACTTCATGTCGGTCTCGGCGAGTTCGTCGGCGGGCACCGAGTCGTGGACGATGCCGCAACCGGCATACGCGCGCACCGTGCCATCCGGTGACACCTGCGCGCAGCGCAGCGCGATCGCCCATTCGCCGTCGCCCTCGGCGTCGACCCAGCCCACCGGGCCGGCGTAGCGACCGCGGTCGAAGCCCTCGAGCTCGGCGATCGCGTCGAGCGCGACGCGCCGCGGGGTGCCTGCGACCGCCGCCGTCGGGTGCACCGCGCGGACCAGGTCGAGCGAGCTCGAGCCGTCGCCGAGCGTGCCCTTGAGGTCGGTCGCGAGGTGCCAGAGGTTCGGCAGTTGCAGCGTGAACGGTTCGGGGCTCGCGTCGAGCCGCGCGGTGTGCGGGGCGAGCGTCGCCACCGCGCTCTCGACGGCGAGGGCGTGCTCGGCGAGATCCTTGTGCGACGCGGCGAGGCGCGCCGCCTGGCCGCGATCGGATGCCGCGTCGCGCCCGCGCGACGCGGTGCCGGCGAGTACGCGAGCCGAGACCGTGCCGTGGTCGACGCGCACGAGCGTCTCGGGGCTCGCGCCGATCAGGCCGTCGACGGCGAACACCCACGTGTCGGGGTAGTCGTCGGCGAGCTTCGCGAGCGCTGCACGTAGCCCCGCGCCCTCGTGCAGGGTGCCGACGATCTCGCGGGCGAGCACGACCTTCTCGAAGCGGCCGTCGTCGATGCGGCGCACGGCCTCGGCCACGGCGCCGGTGTATGCCTCCGGCGGCATGGCGCCGGGTTCGAAGCGCACGCGCGGGACGTCGCGCTTGGGTGCGGGCGCGGGCAGCTCGACCGGCTCGGGCGGGGCGGCGGATGCCTCATCGACGAGCTCGATGCGGGTGACCCATGCGCGCCCGTCGCGGCGGCCGAGCACGATCTCGGGGACGACGAGCACGCTCGTGGCCGCGGACTCGTCGGCGAACGCGATGGCGCCGAACGCGACGAGCCCGCTGCCGGGCAGCCCGACGCGGTCGTCGACGTCGGCGCTGCCGGCGACGCGCCGCCACTCGCGGGCGGCGTCGGCCACGCGATCGGCCCCGCGCGACTCGATGCGGAGCACCTCGCCGAGGCCGATCATGCCCTCGCCGCGGCGCATCCAGAGCAGCGGATGGCGGGGGTCGAGGCGCGGCACGAGCGGTGCGGTCTCGTCGACCGCGACGGTGCGGACGCGCAACCTCGTGTCGGCGGCGGGAGGGGCCGCGGCATCCGTTCGCGTCACCGGACCAGCCTACGCCGGAAGGTACGAGGCGGACTCACGGGGCGCAGTGTCGGCGCCGCCTCAGGCGGGGACGACCTCGACGCCGTGCCAGAACGCGACGTGCTCGCGGATCTCGGCGGCCGCGTCGGAGGGGGTGTTGTAGGTCCAGGCGGCGTTGGGGTTGCGCTGGCCGTCGACCTCGACGTGGAAGTAGTTCGCGGTGCCCTTCCAGTGGCACACGGTGCGGTTGTCGCTGGCGACGAAGAACTCGGGGCGGATCGCCTCACGCGGGAAGTAGTGGTTGCCCTCCACCACGACGGTGTCGTCGGACTCCGCGATGACCGTGCCGTTCCAGATCGCCTTCATGCCGTGCCGTTCCTTTCATCGAGCGGATGGCGCATCCGCGCCGTCCACCATGATCGAACGCCGTCGAGCTGAAGATCCATCCCGATGCATGGAAACTCTCAGGTTCGGCCGCGTCATCCGAGCGAATTCGCAGGATGAGCGGGCCGACGGGTGCCGTACAACGGGGATGACGCGTGTGGTCCTGCGAACTCTGCCGCCGGGTGCAGGAGGCGACCGTAGACTCGCAGGCATGACGCGCGCAGACCTCGGCAAGGACCCCCGTGACGTCTCGGCGATGTTCGACCGGGTCGCGGCGCGCTACGACCGCACCAACGCGGTGCTCTCCGTCGGCAACGCCGCACTGTGGCGGGTCGCCACGACGAAGGCCGTCGCGCCGAAGCCGGGCGAGCGCATCCTGGATGTCGCGGCGGGCACGGGCACCTCGAGCGCGAGCCTCGCGAAGTCGGGTGCGAGCGTCGTCGCCGCCGACTTCTCGCCGGGCATGATCGAGGTCGGCCGCCGCCGCCAGGCGCACGTGCCGAACCTCGTGTTCGTCGAGGCCGACGCGATGAAGCTGCCGTTCGGCGATGCCGAGTTCGACGCGGTCACGATCTCCTTCGGCCTGCGCAACGTGAAGGAGCCGAAGGTCGCGCTCGCCGAGTTCCTGCGGGTGACGAAGCCGGGCGGACGCCTCGTGGTGTGCGAGTTCTCGCACCCGCCGGTGGGCGTGGTGCGCGCGGGGTACGACTTCTACCAGAAGGTCGTCATGCCCCCGCTCGTCAAGCTGTCGAGCTCGAACGACGATGCCTACGAGTACCTGAACGAGTCGATCAACGCCTGGCCCGACCAGCCGACGCTCGCCGGGTGGATCCGCGAGGCCGGGTGGGCGGATGTCGCGTGGCGCAACCTGACGGCCGGCATCGTCGCGTTGCACCGCGCGCGGAAGCCGCTCGACGTGGTGGACACCTGAGCCCGACGCGTTCGACAAGCTCGCAGCATCCGCTCGGCTCGCTCTCGGTAGGCTGGCTCTCGTGAATCCGAGCCACACGGTCCGTCGCGCCTCCTCGCTCGCGGCCAATCTCGGCCTCAGCGAGCGGGTGTTCGCCTCCGCGGCCGATCGAGCCATGGCCCGGGCCATCGACGACGGGCTCGAGCGCGTCGAGGTGGGGCTCGCCGAGCAGGTCCGCTTCGCGGACACGGTGGCGGATGTCACGAGCCGCTACCTGCTCGAGGCGGGCGGCAAGCGCGTGCGCCCCATGCTGACGCTCCTCACCGCGCAGCTCGGCGACGGCGCCGTCGACGATGTCGTGACGGCGGCGATGGCGATCGAGATCACGCACCTCGGTTCGCTGTACCACGACGACGTCATGGACGAGTCCGAGCGTCGACGCGGCGTGCCGAGCGCGCAGACGGTGTGGGGCAATTCGGTCGCGATCCTCACCGGCGACCTGCTGTTCGCGCGGGCGAGCCAGCTCATGGCGAAGCTCGGGGAGCGCGCCATCCGCATGCAGGCCGACACGTTCGAGCGCCTCGTGCTGGGGCAGCTCAACGAGACCGTCGGGCCCGACCCCGACGAGGACCCGATCGAGCACTACATCCAGGTGCTCGCCGACAAGACGGGCTCCCTCATCGCGGCGGCCGCGCAGTCGGGCATCATCTTCGGCAACGCCGACCCGGCGCTCGAGGCGCCCATCATCGAGTTCGGCGAGAAGATCGGCGTCGCGTTCCAGCTCATCGACGACGTCATCGACCTGTCGCCGCAGCCCGAGGAGACGGGCAAGGTCCCCGGCACCGACCTGCGCGCGGGCGTCGTGACGCTGCCGTTGCTGCGGCTCGAAGACCTGGCGAAGACGGATGCCGCGTCGGCCGACCTGCTCGACCGGATCCGTCGCGACGTGCTTCCGACACCCGCCGAGGAGGCGGGCGATCCGTTCGACACGAACACGCTCGCGGCTCGCATCGTGCCGTCTCGGGCGACGGTCGACGCGCTCGTCGACGAACTGCGCGAGCACGAGGCGACGCAGTCGACGCTCGCCGAGGCGCACCGCTGGGCGCGCGAGGCCGTCGCCGCGCTCGGGCCGGTGCCCGAGGGCAGCGTGAAGAAGGCGCTGACGCGCTTCGCCGACACCATCGTGGAGCGTTCGAGTTGAGCTCGGCTCCTTCATCGACGACAGGAGGTCACCGCCGGTGACGAGGAACAAGTTGCGACTGGCCATCGTCGGCGCCGGCCCCGCCGGCATCTACGCCGCCGACATCCTGCTGAAGTCGGAGCGGAACTTCGACGTCTCGATCGACCTGTTCGATCACCTGCCCGCGCCGTACGGGCTCGTGCGCTACGGCGTCGCGCCCGACCACCCGCGCATCAAGGGCATCATCACGGCGCTCCGCGAGGTGCTCGACCGCGGCGACATCCGGATCTTCGGCAACGTGCGGTTCGGTGAGGACATCACGCTCGCCGACCTGAAGAAGCACTACAACGCGGTGATCTTCGCGACGGGTGCGGTGAAGGACGCCGACCTCAACATTCCCGGCATCGACCTCGAGGGGTCGTACGGCGCGGCCGACTTCGTGAGCTGGTACGACGGGCACCCCGACTACCCGCGCGAGTGGCCGCTCGAGGCGAAGTCGGTGGGCGTCATCGGCAACGGCAACGTGGCGCTCGACGCCGCGCGCATGCTCGCGAAGCACGCGGAGGACCTGCTGCCGACGGAGATCCCGGCGAACGTGTACGAGGGGTTGAAGTCGTCGCCCGTCACCGACGTGCACGTGTTCGGCCGCCGCGGCCCGACGTCGGTGAAGTTCACGCCGCTCGAGCTGCGCGAGCTCGGCGAGCTGCGCGACGTCGACATGATCGTCTACGACGAGGACTTCGACTACGACGACGCCGCGCGCGCGGCCGTCGCCGGCAACAAGCAGGTGTTCGTGATCGACAAGGTGCTGCAGCAGTGGCGGCAGCGCGAAACCGGACAGGCGTCACGCCGCCTGCACCTGCACTTCTTCGCCAAGCCGCTCGAGGTCGTCTCCGACGATGCGGGGCGGGTGGCCGCGCTGCGGTACGAGCGCACCGCGCCCGACGGCGAGGGCGGGGTCGTCGGCACCGGTGAGATCCGCGAGATCCCGATCCAGGCCCTCTACCGCGCGGTCGGCTACTTCGGTTCGCCGCTGCCCGGCATCCCGTTCGACAAGAAGTTCGGTGTCATCCCGAACCACGAGGGCCAGGTGCTGATCCGCGACAAGGAGACCGGACAGTCGCGCCAGATGTACGGCGTCTACGCGACCGGTTGGATCAAGCGCGGGCCGGTCGGCCTCATCGGCCACACGAAGTCCGACGCCATGGAGACGATCAAGCACCTCATCAACGACCTCGGCAACTGGTGGCGGCCCGAGTCGCCCTCCGAGGAGTCGGTGATCGAGCTGCTCGAGTCCCGCGGCATCGAGTGGACCGATCTCGACGGATGGCACCGCCTCGACGAGCACGAGCAGGCGCTCGGCGCCGCCGAGGAGCGCCGCCGCATCAAGGTCGTGCCGCGCGACGAGATGGTCGGGATCTCGCGCGGGGAGGTCTAGCCGCCCGTTCCCTGCCCGCGATGCGTCAGACCATGCGGCAGTACCAGCCGGCGCTGCTCACCGGGGAACCTGAGGCGTACGAGAGATCGAAGTTGTTGCTCGGGCAGTAGGGCCGCAGTGCGTTGAGGCCGAAGAGGAGCAGTTCGGAGGTGTCGGTGATCGTCCCCGTGTACGGCTCCGCGATGCAGGTCCAATACGAGCCCTCATCGAAGGCGGGCTCCGTGAGGGTCCCGGTGAAGGACGCGCACACCTCCTCGAGCGTCGGCGCTGCGTCGATCGTGAATCCCGCCGCAGCGGTCGCACTGCTGCCGTCGGTGAGCGTGAACGTCACGGTGAACCTGTGGTCGCCGTCGGTGAGGTCGCCGAGGTCGACCGAGTAGGTCGACGCCTTCTTGGTCGTCGTGTCCGCTGCGGCGTCGCACGCGACGGGCGTGCCGTCGACATCGCACGCCTGGTCCGCGACGGCCTGGGCGCCCCGGTTGATCGCGTAGTCGATGGTGACGGCGTCGTCGTCGGGGGTTCCGGCGGTGGCGGATGCCACGGGAGCGTTGCTCTTCGCGGGAGGGGCGGCGTGTGCCGGAGCGGCGAGCCCGAGGCCGGCGATGACCGCGACCGCGGCGACGAGGACGGTGGTGCGGGTCAGGTTGCGCATCGTTGCTCTCCTTCCCGGCGCGAGGTACGTCGGTGAGTCGCACGATAGGGACGGCGGTCGGCGCCCGTCAGCCCCATACGGGTGATGCTCTCCCCTTCGGGCCTCGATTCGTAGACACCTCTCCGTTCTACGATGAGAGCATCGCCGACGAGGGGGAGAACCGATGGCAGTGACCGTGACGCCCGAGACCTACATCCGCGCGGAGGTGGACGGCCGCTTCGCGGTCTTCCAGCAGCGCGCCGGCGGGAAGGTGAACGAGTTCTACCTCATCTCGCGTCCGGTGCCGACCGACGAGCAGCCCGTGGTGCGGATGAACCGCGACACGCTCTATGGCGGCGGAGTGATCGACACTGCGAAGGGCGCCCGGGTCTACGTGCCCGAGGTCGCCGACGGGCGGTACGTCTCGCTGATGGTCATCGACAACGACCACTACACGGTCGACGTGTTCCACGAGCCGGGGTGGCACGAGATCGACTCGCCGACCCGCTACTGCGTCGCCGTGCCGCGCGTCGAACTGCACGACATGCGCGATGAGGACGAGATCGCGAAGGTCGTCGAGGTGCTGCACCGGTTCGAGATCGAGGCCGACAGCGCTGAGGACTTCGCGCCCGCCGATTGGGACTACGACTCGATGTTCGCGCTCCGCGCGCAGTACGAGCAGGAGTTCCGCACGTATACCCAGTACCCGGCCGAATGGATGGGCCGTCGCGGCGAGGTCGACGAGGAGACCCGTCACCTCGCGGTCGCGGGTGCGTGGGGCCTGTTCCCCGAGAAGGAGGCGGTGTACATCAACTACACCGGCCCGGCGGGTGCCTCGAAGGCCTACACCGCCACGTACACGGTGCCGCCGTGCGACGCGTTCTGGTCGATCGCCGTGTACGGCGACGACGCGTTCTTCCACTCCGACAACGCCACGCTCAGCCCGGCGACGACGCACTACAACGACGACGGCACGTTCACCGTGTACTTCGGCTCGGAGGAGATCGTCGGCGACAAGCCGAACCGTCTCGACATCAGCGAGGGCTGGAACTTCCTCTTCCGCGTCTACAAGCCCGGCGACATCGTGCTCGCGCGCGAGTACACGCTGCCCGACGTGCTCGAGGTCTAGCCGCCTCGGAGGCCAGCGCGACCGCTGACGCAGCCGACGGCGGTCCCTACGACTGACGCCCGACCGGTGGCTCGCCGACGAACTCGTGCGCCTCG
Source organism: Agromyces sp. GXQ0307 (assembly GCF_044769845.1). Classification (NCBI taxonomy): domain Bacteria; kingdom Bacillati; phylum Actinomycetota; class Actinomycetes; order Micrococcales; family Microbacteriaceae; genus Agromyces; species Agromyces sp. GXQ0307. Next base: position 22,982 of record NZ_JBIZVY010000005.1, read on the forward strand.
CGGGCGAGCTCCGACCAGAGTTGGAGGTCGGCGACGCGCACCCAGGTGCGGCTGTCGCCGCCACGCGTCGAGTGGAACGGCACGACGATGCCACGCTCCTGCAGGTCGGTCGACCGCGCCTCGGGCAGGTCGACCACGAGCTCGCCGCCGTCGAGGAACGCGAACAGCCTGCCCTTCACGAGCAACCCGTCGGGCGTGGCATCCACGTCGTGGTCGGCATCTCGGAGCAGTTCGTCGGCCACGGCGTCGTAGGTCGCCTGCGCGTCATCCATGTCTTCCCCCTGTCGGTGCCTTCGCGGTGGAGCCTACGCCGCGCGGGCGTCGCGCGCCGCGCTACGCTGCACACCATGCCCCTCGCCCCCGTCGCCCTCGCCGTCGGGGCCGCGATCGTCGGTGCCGTGCTCGGCTGGTGGCCGCTCGCCGCCTGGACCGACCGCAACATCCGTCGCGATCGAACCGAGCGGATGCCGCTGCGCGCCCTCCGCGCCTGGTCGGCGGGCACGACCGCCCTCCTGTTCGGACTCGTCGCCTGGCGCTACGGCCTCGACCCCGTGCTGCCGGCCCTGCTCGCGCTCGCCGCCGCCGGCGTCGCTCTCTCGATCGTCGACCTCACCGAGAAGCGCCTCCCGAACGCCATGGTCTTCCCGACCCTGCTCGCGGTGGCGGTGCTCCTCATGCTCGCCTCCGCCCTCACGGGCGAGTGGCTCGCGCTCGCGTGGGCGGCCGCCGGCTCCGCCGGCATGTTCCTCTTCTACTTCGTGCTCGCGCTGATCTCGCCGAAGGCGATGGGCATGGGCGACGTGAAGTTCGCGCTGCCGCTGGGGTTGGCGCTCGGATGGTTCGGATGGGTGATGTGGGTCGCGGGGCTGTTCGGGGCGTTCCTCGTCGGAGGAATCGTGGCGATCGTGGCGCTCGCGCTGCGGCGCGTGACGCTGAAGGGATCGGTGCCGTTCGGGCCGTCGATGCTGGCGGGGGCGGTGCTGGCGTTGGTGCTTCTGGGGGCCTGACTGGTCGATCGCGACTGGCGTACTCTTGGCTGTCCCCTGACCTCGAGCCTCGTGTCCCCCGAAAAGCGGACCATAGCACTCGGATGACAATCGCTCGGTTACGGGCAGGTCACGTTTGTACCCCTGCCTGTACCCAGTCAGGGGGTGCCCCGAAGTGGGGCATAGCGTCTGATTCGTTCGCATCGATACGGTTCACTGGCCGCTTGCACGTGTGGGCGGCACCCCAGATTCTGTTCGACCCGAAGGGTGTCACTCATGTCCAAGCTTGTTGCCAAGGCCCAGGCCCGTCTCGCCACGCTCCGCAGCCAGGAGGAAGGCGCGACTGCCACCGAGTACGCGCTCGTCCTCGGTCTCGTCGCCATCGCGCTGGTCGTTGCCGCGACCGCGCTCACCGGAATCCTCGACACCTTCGTCGCCGAGATCGGCACGTGGATGTCCGGCCAGGGCGTCAGCTGACCTGACTGCGCAAAGCCTGTCAGCGGGGTTCGGGGGGCGATCGTGCTCCCCGGACCCCCTTCGCAGTAGGGTTGGGTTCCGATGAGGAAACGTCAGGATGAGCGCGGAGCCGCTGCGGTCGAATTCGCTCTCGTCTTCCCGCTGGTGATCATGCTGCTCATCACGGTGCTCGAATTCTCCCGGCTCTGGAACATTCAGGCGACGATCGCGGACGGTGCCAGGATTTCCGCCCGCTACGCTGCGATCCATCCCGAGGATGCCGACGTCGTTCAGGAGGCAACCGACCGGGCAACGGCGATCCCGGGCTTCGTCGACTGGTCCTCCGCCACGATCGACATCGACATCGATTGCGAGGGCGCGGAGATCGCGTCATCGGTGATCGAGGTTTCACCCGGTTCGATCACCACCTGGTTTGCCGACGCACTCGGCAGTCCGATCACACTCAGCGCGACAGGAACGATGCCATGCGGTGGTTGACGCAGCACAGCCAGACGGTGTTCCGAGAGGAGCGCGGCGCCAACGCGGTGCTCATCGCATTGCTGATGATCCCGCTCATGGGTATCGGAGCGCTCGCGCTCGATGTATCAGCGCAACACGCCGAACGCACGCAACTTCAGCACGGAGCGGACGCCGCCGCGCTGGCTGTCGCGAAGATGTGCGCGAAGGACGAAGCACTTTGTAGCACCTCGACAGCTGCGTCCACGGGCAATACGTTCATCGGGGACAACAGCGGAACCCCTGTCGATGGAGCGGCGGAGATCGAACTCCTCGACCTCGCGAACAACACCGTCCGTCTGGCAGCTGCGGCAGAGTTCCCGCACTTCTTCGCATCCTTGGTCGACGGCGATTCCGACCCGAACAATACGACCGTCCGAGCGCGTGCCACCGCCGAGTGGGGCTCACCCGAGAAGGGGTCGACGATCCCCTTGGCGATCGCCGAGTGCGAGCTCTCCAAACACTTCGACCCCGGCACGGAGACGACCGGCGACCCGTTTATCCTTCTGCTCATCGGCCCGGGCAAAGGCTCGAAGAACCCGGCCGACTGCGCGCCCGGATACCCAGGCGGCTTCGGCTGGCTCGAGGGCGATGACATCGACGGAGACGGCAGCCCTGACTGCGAGGTCATCGTGGAGGTAGGTGTTCCGGAGGATGGGGTCCCAGGTAGCTCCGACACCAAGGCAGGCGGTTGCCCCGACGACTACATCGCAGGGCTGCTCGGCAAGACCGTCCTGATCCCGCTCTACGATTCCTACACGGCAGGAAGCGGTGGAAGCGGTGGGAGCTACAACATCAGTCGCTTCGCAGCCTTCAAGGTGACGGGCTTCCATGTCGCAAGCGGGAAGTGCGACGCACCCGGCGTCAAGGTCGGAGGAAACTGCTACCTCCCCGGCGAACAGAACTCACCCGGATTCAAGGGCGGAGAGTTCGGGCTGCAGGGATACTTCGAACGCTACGTCGCGATCGGTGAGGACTTCGAGCTCGGCGACTCTCCCGACGGTGGACTCTCGATCGCGCGCCTCATCGGGTGAACCCGACCGCCCCAAGCCCTATACGCCCCCAAACTCGCAAGGACCCGAATGAAGACCCGCATCATCGGCGCGATCGTCGCCCTCATCCTGGCCGTGGTCGGCGCCTTCGTGCTGGTCAGCTATGTTCGGGGGGCCGACCTCCGGGCGGCTGAGGGCGCGGAACTGGTGGACGCATACGTTGTCCAGCAGTCGATCCCCGAAGGTACCGCGGGTGAGAACGTCGCGGAGTTCGTGAGAGTCGACACCGTCCTCCAGCGCAACCTGGCTGAGGGCGCGGTCACCGACCTCGACGATTTGGCTGGGCTGGTCGCCGATGCCGACCTCCTCCCCGGGGAACAGCTGCTTGTCACGCGGTTCGTTGACCCGGACGAGCTCGCGGCGCGAGGAGATGTGCCGGTCCCGGAGGGAATGCAGCTGCTCTCGTTCACGCTCCCGGCTGACCGAGTCGTCGGTGGGCAGGTCCGCGCCGGTGACCGGATCGGGCTCGTGGGGACGGTCGATCCCGATGAAGTAGGCGACGCCGAAGACGTCGTCAATCCGATCTCGCAGTTCGCCTTCCACGGGGTTCTGGTCACGAAGGTGCAAGGCGTTGTGGCCGTCGACCCGGAGACCGGCGAGGCACAGGACCAGGGATCCGGCGACAACATCATGTTGACGATCGCGCTTTCTGCCCCCGATGTCGTGCGTTGGGTCTGGTTCACGGAGGGGGAGGCCGCTCAATATGCGCAGATGTGGCTCACGCTCGAGAACGAGTTGACCGACAACAGCGGTGCCGGCGCCGTCGACGGAAGCAATGCCTGGCAGTGAAGCCCTTCTTGCTGATCAGTCGCTCTGCCGAGTACGAGACCCGCCTGAGGTCGCTACTCGGCAGTCGGCTTGCCGTCGTACCCGGTGAATTCCTCATGCTCGGCCCTCAAACCGTTGTCGAACGTGTGCATCACCAACCTCGAATTGCGCTCCTCGGGCCTGTCCTCAACTTCGAAGAGACTCGCGGACTGGTCGGTGAACTCACCCAGCGGTACCCGGAAATTGGGTTGATCGTCGTGCGAGAGCAGCGCACGGACCTCGAGGACTGGGTGGATGACCTGCCCCTGCACGCTGTGCTGAGTCCGCACGCCGCAGACTCCACGACGACCGAGCTTCTCGACCGTCTCTCCGGTTGGCTTGTCTCGAACGGCCGCGCCGTGCCTGAGGACTTCGAAGAGCCGCCGGCGAGCGAAGTGGGCGAGGTGATCGCTGCTCTCGTGCATGGTAGCCCGGACGCTGAGCCGCTCAACGAAGCCGACCAGGTTGAAGCAGGTTCGGAGTCGCAGCCTTTCGAGTGGGAATTTCCGCCGCTTGAGAGCGGCGTACCATCCGAGGCGATCGGAGTCGTCGCGCCCAAGGGCGGTCAGGGGAAGACGACGATCGCCGTGAATCTGGCAACGGGACTTGCGGAGGTCGCGCCGAACTCCGTGGTGCTCGTCGATGCCGACCTCCAGTTCGGGGACATCACGGCGGCGCTGAACCTCACACCCGAGCGAACTATCGTGGATGCCGTCGCCGACAGCGCTCAGGACGAACTCGTCCTGAAGACAGCACTCACTCACCATTCTGATGGCTTCTTCGTCGTCGCCAGCGCACCTTCTCCTGAACTGGGCGATGCTGTGGCGAGCGATGCTCTCGGGCATCTGATCGAGCGGCTGCGCGAAACCTTCCGGTATGTCGTGGTGGACACGACACCGGGCCTCGGCGACCACACGCTCGCGGTAGTCGAGCACGTGACCGATGCCGTGTTCGTCAGCAACATGAGCGTTGCCAGCCTCCGGGCGATGCGCACCGAATTCCAGCTACTCACGACGTTGGGGCTCATGCCGAGCAATCGGCACTTCGTGTTGAATCAAGTCGACAAGATGAGCGGACTGACCGTCAAGGATTCGGAGGCGCTGGTCGGCGCACCGGTCGATGTCGCCGTCCCCAAGTCGTCAGCCGTGCTCCTGGCGAGCAACCGCGGAATCCCCCTCATCCATGACGATGTACGTGACCCCGCGGCGCGGGCCGTTCGCTCGGTCGTCATGAGAATCGCTCCCGAGGCGTACCCGAAGCGCACCAAGATCCAGAGAAGGTGGCGATCAAATGGGACTGAATGATCGGCTGAATGCCCTCCGCAACACGCAGATGCCGTCGGCGTCGGCGCCCGCTCAGACGAACGTCGTTGTCGATCCGGAGCCCGTCCACGTCGACTCGACGTCAGAGCAGCAGGACACCCCGAGCATCGAGCCTCGGGTTTCCATTCCTCCACTTGCCGCAACGACGAGCCAGCTCCGGCCGCCGCCCACCGTGGATCCGTTGGCCTCCGTCAAGGAGAAGGCTGCTCAGGAGCTCTTCGTCCGGATCGGATCGCGGTTGAACGACGCGAGCCTGACAGAAGAACAGCTCCATGCCCTCGCTCGCGCGGAACTCGCCGAGATCGTCGCGGGCGAGCAGCTTGCGCTGACGACTGCGGAGCGCAACCGACTGATCGACGACATCGGCGCCGACGTTCTCGGCTATGGCCCTCTCGAGCCACTTCTCGAGGATCCGACCGTGACTGAGATCATGGTAAATCGGCACGACCAGCTGTACGTGGAACGAAACGGTCGTTTGATGGAGACAGCGCACCGGTTTACTGGCGAGCCCCAGTTGCGTCGGGTAATCGAACGCATCGTCTCCCGAGTCGGTCGCCGAATCGATGAGTCGTCCCCCCTTGTCGACGCGCGGCTCGAAGATGGATCCCGAGTGAACGCCATCATCCCCCCGTTGGCGGTGAACGGCTCCTCACTCACAATCCGCAAGTTCGCCGGCACACCGTACACGGTTGAAGATCTCGTTCGGTTCGGCACCCTCACGCGCGAAGTCGCCACGGTGCTGGACGCCGCAGTCCGCGCCAAGCTGAACATTCTTGTCTCCGGAGGTACTGGTACCGGAAAGACGACAATGCTCAACGTGCTCTCAGCCTTCATCCCGGTAGACGAGCGCATCATCACTATCGAGGACGCAGTCGAACTCCAGCTCCAGCAGGATCACGTCGTACGCCTCGAGTCGAGGCCGCCGAACATCGAAGGTCGTGGAGAGATCACGATCCGCGACCTGGTCCGGAACTCCCTCCGCATGCGCCCTGACCGGATCGTCGTCGGCGAGGTCCGCGGTGCGGAGAGCTTGGACATGCTCCAGGCGATGAACACCGGTCATGAGGGCTCCATCTCGACACTGCACGCGAACTCTCCTCGCGACGCGATAAGCCGAATGGAAACGCTCGTCCTCATGGCAGGAATGGATCTGCCACTGCGTGCGATCCGCGAGCAGATATCATCCGCGATCGACCTCATCGTCCAGATCACGCGCCACAAGGATGGCGTTCGTCGCGTGACGCACGTGACTGAAGTCCATGGGATGGAGGGGGACATCATCACCCTCCAGGACGCCTTCACCTTCGACTACTCGGCGGGATTCGACGAGGATGGGGGGCTCCGCGGACGGATCGAACCTACGGGAGTACGGCCCCGGTTCGCGGAACGCATTGCGGATCACGGTATTCCGCTCCCGATCTCCGTCTTCCAGCCAGATCTGCGTGGCATGCTCGGGGAGATCCGGTGAACCCGGGAGCCTTGGTCGCAGGAATCAGCGTATGCCTCCTTGCGGCACTCGCTCTCGTTCTCTTCGTGATCGCACCGCCGGCACCGCGAGTTGCGGCCGAGCGACGTCGCGCCCCTGGAGTGGAGTACGTTTCTGCGCTATCCCGCATCACGCAACGCACCACCGAGGTGATCGATAGCGCCACATCCCGGCGCACGCGCCGATTTTTCGGCCCTGAAGAGCTCGAACTGGCAGGAGTCAAGTCGGAGCCGAGTGCGTTCCTCATCATGGTTGCGTCGTCGGCGAGCGTGCTCGCATTGGTCGGAGTGCTCCTCGGCTTCGCCAGCGGGACTTCTCTGCTCTGGGGGCTCGTGTTCGCGCTCTTCGCGCCCATCGGAGCGAAGCTCGTGCTTATCAACCGGACGGCTCGCCGGCGCGCGCGGTTCTCCGATCAGGTCGACGACACCGTGCAGCTGATGGCTGGTGGCTTGCGCGCGGGTCATGGGTTATCGCGCACGGTGGCGGCGGTTGCGAACGATGCCGAGGCACCGACCAGCGAGGAACTCGCTCGCGTCGTGAATGAGACTCGTCTTGGTCGGAACCTTGCGGAGTCCATGGCCGTGACAGCACAGCGAATGCAAAGCCCCGACTTCGAATGGGTGGCGCAAGCGATCGCGATCAACCAAGAGACCGGTGGCAACCTCGCCGAAGTACTCGACCAAGTTGGCAAGACGATTCGACAGCGCAACGAGATCCGTCGCCAAGTTCGAGCGCTGAGCGCTGAGGGTCGACTGTCCGCTGTCGTGCTCGTGACCCTGCCGATCGCCGTATTCCTGTTTCTCGCCTTGGTGCAGCCGAATTACGTCACAGTCTTCTTCACCAATCCGATCGGCATCATCGCGCTCATCGTCGCGATCTTGCTCCTGATACTTGGCGCGATCTGGGTTTCGTTCGCCGTGAAGGTGAAGTTCTGATGGCGCCCGCGGCAGTTGCCTATATCGCGATCGCGGTCACCGCTGTATCGCTCGGTCTCCTTGTGTTCTTCCTCTTCCCGTCGCGCAAGTCGGCCGCCGAGCCGTCGTCGGAGTCGACTTCGGCGATCGGGCCGGTTCAACAGTCGAGCTTCAGCGCCACGATCATCGCCGCAGCTCCACGTGGCTATGTGGGCTGGATCGAGAAGCAGGTCGTGTTCGCCGGGCGGCCGATCGGATGGACAGTACAGAGAATCGTCACGTGGAAGATCATTCTGGCGCTGTTCGGCGTGGTCTTCGGGACAATGTTCATCTTCAGTGGCGGGCCGAACGCGCTCAAGGTCCTGCTCGTCATCGCAGGAACCGTTCTTCTGTTCTTCCTCCCCGATGTGATGATCAACAGCCGTGCTCACGATCGTCAGCAGGCGATCAAGTACTCGCTGCCCGACACCTTGGACCAGATGACCATCGCCGTGGAGGCCGGCCTCGGATTCGATGCGGCGATGGCGAAGGCAGCGCGAAACAGCAAGGGTCCGCTGGCCGAGGAACTGATCCGTGTACTTCAGGACATGAGTATCGGTCGCAGCAGACGGGACGCGTTCACCGAACTCGAGGGCAGAACGAGCCAAGAGGATTTGCGGCGATTCATCCGAGCAGTGATCCAGGCGGACGCCTACGGGGTTGCGATCGGAGATGTCCTTCGTGTGCAGGCCGGCGAAATGCGATTGAAGCGTCGTCAGCGGGCGGAGGAACAGGCGATGAAGGTGACTGTGAAGATCATCTTCCCTTTGGTCTTCTGCCTGCTGCCCGTTCTCTTCATCGTGCTGCTGACACCCGCCGCGCTTGGCATGATCGAGACGTTCACCGGCATCGATACGCTCTGAAACTACGCGCGGTGACGCTCCTCGTTCGAGCCAGTCCTCCGGGAAACTCCGGCTCGCCGGTGCCGTGCGGTGAGCGTCGGTCGCGTAAGGTATAGCGGATAGAGCGACAGACACGCGACGGCGAAAGCAACGAGTGCGAGCGTCTCGTGGTCCATGAGAATCACGATCGACAGGTGAAGCCCGACACCCAGCAGCGCGGCCACACGACGGGTGGCCGAGAACCAGAGCCCGATTGCGATGACGATCTCGACGAGGATCGTCATGATCGCCGCGATCGTGTAGGCCTGCCACGGTAGTGTGATCCACACCCAGGTGGCGAGCGGTCTTCCCGAGGCGAAGGTCGGGTTTATCTTGCTGATCGCCGAGAAGAGATAGACGGCGGACAGCTGCGTCATCATCAGTAGCTGGGGCCAGAACGGCACGAATCGCGCCTCCGGTGCTGGACGTATTGACCAGGCGATGCCTGCCTTGGCGAAGAGGAGATACGTGAGCAGCAGCGTCACGAGCAGCCGGTGATTGCTGTAAGTCTGCTGGTCGGCCAGGAACGTGACGAAGCTCAGCAGCACGGACAAACCGGCGGCCATCTCAGTCCTCCAGCCAAGCGCCACGGCGCTACCGGCTGAGATCTGAAGGACCGTGAGGATGATGAGAGGCGCTAGTCCGATCGCCGGTGCCTCAGAGAACACTGGGGCCGCAAGCCGCCCGGAGGAGATGCGTTCGAGGATCTCGAATGCCTCAAGGGACATGAGCACGGTGGCGACGCCGATTCCCATCCGCGCGATCGCGACTGGGCGAGGATCGACTTGGAGCTCGATCAAGCGCATTCGACGATCCTTACCATCTCGAACTGCGTGATCTTGACGGCGGCGAGTCCCTCTTCGCTGGCGCAGACTTGCTCGGGAAGTGTCCGGCTCCAATCGATCTCGGGTCGAAGCTGGCCCACGAGAGGTTCCGCATCGAACGGACGCTCCCCCCCTTGATCGTCGATCACGGTTACCTCGATGCCACCTCGAGCCGAGTACATCTGGAAGCTGAACCGCTGGGGAGGCGCCGGAATGAATGCGATCGTTGGAACGATGATCTGCAGCGCGATCACGACGGCTATCGCGACAACCAGCCTTCGGGGATGTCGTACCGTCTGGCGCGCTGTCGCGGCTAGGGGGCGAGCGTGCACATGCCCACCTTAGGTGGCGTGCTCCTGGACGCAAACGCACCGGGCCCGATCCTGGCCGGCATCGGGAGTCCGGAGCGAACGTATGGGCGACGAATCCGTCGAATGCGGCCGATCATCCGACGTGCCTAGGCTGTCGACATGGCGGGCGACGGGGGCGTGGAGCGATCGCTGTTTGGAACACAAACATGGCGGCCCGACGTGCTCGGGCCCGGGTTCGAGCAGCTGACGCTTGCGCTCGAGGCTGACGACGAGGGCGAGGTCGTCGCGACGCTCGTTCGACATGTCACCGACGACGAGGGCGAGCCCGCGACATCCGCTCGCCGCCGGTGGCGCTGGCCGTGGGAACGCGAGCCGGAACCGCAGCCGACCCCCGCGGCATCCGGATGCGACGTGCTGTACGTGCACGGGTGGAGCGACTACTTCTTCAACCCCGAACTCGCGCGGTTCTGGAGCAACGCCGGCGCACGGTTCTACGCGCTCGACCTGCGGAAGTACGGGCGGAGCCTGCGGGAGTGGCAGACTCCCGGATACGTCACCGATCTCGCCACCTACGACGATGACCTCGAGGCCGCGCTCGAGGTCATCGCGCGCGAGGGTGGGTCGGAGGCATCCGCTCGGCCGTTGATTCTGGTCGGGCACTCGACCGGTGGGCTCACGCTCAGCCTCTGGGCGGCGCGCAACCCGGGGCGCGCGAGCGCGATCGTGCTGAACAGTCCGTGGCTGGAGTTCCAGCTGAGCGGGATCGGGCGGCAGGCGATCCAGCCGATGATCGGGTTCCGGGCGCGGCTCGCGCCCATGGGGCCGCTGCCGAACGTCGACCTCGGGTACTACGCGCGGTCGGTCGCGAAGGAGCTCGACGGCGAGTGGGAGTACGACCACGCGTGGCGGCCCGACCGCGGGTTCCGCACGCATCCGGCCTGGCTGACCGCGATCCTCGCGGGGCACGCGACCGTCGCCGCCGGCATCGACGTGGGGGCGCCCGTGCTGACGCTCGTCTCCGGGCGGTCGGTGCTGCAGGCGACGTGGGATGACGCGATGCTCACGTCGGACATCGTGCTCGTCGTCGACGAGATCGCGCGCCAGTCGCTGAAGCTCGGGCCGAACGTCACGGTTGCGCGCATCGACGGGGCGCTGCACGACGTGTTCCTGTCGCGGGAGCCGGCGCGGGCGGCGGCGTATGCGGCGGTCACGCGGTGGTTGCAGGGGTACAGGCCGCGCGGGTGAGACCCTCAGTGGTCAACTTGAAGACGCGGCAGTCGTCAAATTGGTGACATTCCGGTCGTCAGATTCGACGACGTGACGTCCGTATCGGTGAGGTCCTTGTCTCGCTGGAATCGAGATCCTCGACGCGGGAGGAGGTACACGTGATGACGACCGCACACGACCCCATCCACCCAGGAGAGATCCTGCTCGAGGAGTTCCTCGGGCCCCTCGGGATCAGCCAATACCGTCTCGCGCTCACCGTCGGAGTTCCGCCCCGGCGGATCAACGAGATCGTCCACGGCAAGCGGGCCATCACGCCCGATACAGCGCTGAGGCTCTCTCGCGCGCTCGGGACGAGCGAACGGTTCTGGCTCAACCTCCAGAATCGGTACGACCTCGACGTCGAGCGAACTGCGCATCAAAGCGAACTGGACGCGATCACGCCACTCGTCGCCAGCGCGTGAAGACGCCGCGGCGCGGCATCCGCTCGCCCTGGAACCGGGAGGCGGGCGTCAGCGGAAGTTGACGAACTGGAGGTCGACGTCGAGGTCGGCGGCCTTCAGCAGGCGGATGGTCTCCTGCAGGTCGTCGCGGCTCTTCGACGAGACGCGCAGCTCGTCGCCCTGGATCTGCGACTTCACCGACTTCGGCGCCTCGTCGCGGATGAGCTTGCCGATCTTCTTCGCGTGCTCCTGGTCGATGCCGTTCTTCAGGGCGATCTCGATGCGGAACTCCTTGCCCGACGGGTAGGGCTCGCCCGAATCGAGCGACTTCAGCGAGATGCCGCGCTTGATGAACTTCGACTGCACGACATCGAGCACCGCCTTCACGCGCTCGTCGGTCGAGGCCTTCAGCAGGATCTTCTCGCCCGACCACTCGACCGACGCGCCCACGCCCTTGAAGTCGTAGCGCTGCTCGACCTCCTTGCGGGCCTGGTTGACGGCGTTCTCCGCCTCCATCTTGTCGACCTTGCTCACGATGTCGAACGTCGAATCAGCCATGCGCGCCAGTCTAGCGAGGGGCCGAGCGGATGCCACGGGGTGGCGGTCCGCGCGAACCGAGTGCGGTTTCTGCGGTGGAGTCCCCGTTCACCGCGCACTCGATCGCAGAAACGGCACTCGTGCGGCGGGCATGGAGCGCGGCGGGCACGGAGCGGGCGTGCGGCGGGCACGCGAGGCATCATGGAACCGACCCGCGAGGAGGCCCCGATGCCACGTGATCCCGACGCCGACGTGATCGTCGTGGGTGCGGGGCTCGCCGGGCTCCGCTGCGCGACGCGGCTCGCCGGGTCGGGCCATCACGTCGTGGTGCTCGAGGCCGACGACCGGGTCGGCGGGCGCCAGCGCACCGACGAGGTGGACGGCTTCCTGCTCGATCGCGGCTTCCAGGTGCTGAATCCCGCATACCCGGCGGTGAAGCGGTGGGCGGATGTCGCGGCGCTCGGGTTGCAGCGATTCCCGGCGGGCGTGCGGGTGCGTCGCGAGGAGCGCACGGTCGAACTCGCCGATCCGCGACGGCATCCGACCCGGATCCCCGCGACGCTCGCGAGCGGACTCGTTCGGCCGGGCGATCTGCTCGGGCTGGCCCGGTGGGCGCTCCCCGCCCTGCTGCGACCGCGGCGGATCATCGGCGGACCCGACCGTGCGCTGCGCGACGGCTGGGATCGCGCCGGACTGCGCGGACCGCTCCGCACCGAGGTGCTCGAGCCGTTCCTCGCCGGTGTGCTCGCGTGCGACGACGGCAGCACCTCCGACAGCTTCGTGCGACTGCTCGTGCGGATGTTCGCGCTCGGCTCGCCCGGCGTACCCGAACGCGGTATCGCGGCGCTCCCGGCGCAGCTCGCCGACGCGGCGCGTGCGGCGGGCGCCGAAATCCGGCTCGAGGCGAGGGTGCAGCGGCTGCGCGCGGGCGCCGGCCCGTCGGGTGCCGCCGCCCCGGCGGCCGCCGGCCCGTCGACGACGGGTGCGAGGCGCGTCGAGGTCGACGTCGTCGGCGCCGGCTCGCTTCGCGCCGCAGCGGTCGTGGTCGCGGTGGGGCCGGATGCCGTCGCCGACCTCGCCGGCGTGCCGCGTCCCGTCACGAGGGGCCTGCAGACCTGGTGGTTCGCACCGGATGTCGCGCCGACGACCTCCGCGACGATCGCCGTCGACGGGCGTCGCCGCGGGCCCGTCGTGAACACCGTCGTGATCTCGAACGCGGCGCCCTCGTACGCGCCATCCGGTCGGCATCTCGTCGAGGCGACCTGCCTGCTGCCGGCAGCCGCTCGGAGCGACGCGGCCGCCGCTCCGACGGAGCAGGACGTGCGCCGGCATCTCTCCGAGATCTGGGGCACCGAGGCATCCGCCTGGCCGTTGCTGCGACGCGACGACCTGCCCGACGCACTGCCGGCGCAGCCGCCGCCGTTGCGGACGACCACGCCGGCGCGCCTCCGCGACGGCGTCTACGTGGCGGGAGACCACCGCAACACGGCGTCGATCCAGGGCGCGCTCGTGTCGGGCGACCGCGTCGCCCGGGCGGTGCTCGCCGACCTCCGCGGCGCCTGAGCACGCATCCCGCGCCGGCTCCGCTCAGCGTGCGATCTCGGGATGGACGTGCGGCGGTCAGGCGGAGGTGAGTTCGAGCAGCACGAGCTGCGCGGGGAAGAGCACCGGGGCCTGGAGGCCCACGGTGCCGAGTTGGCGGCCGGTCATGGTGACGGCCTGCTCGGCCCAGGGCAGCGGCGACTGCCCGGGCCCGTCGGCCGGGCTGCCGGCCGCGATGCGCACGGTGTACCGGCGGTCGGGGTCGAGACCGGGAAGCGTGAACCGGCCGGGCGGAAGCGTCACGCCGGTGGTCACCTGCGCGAACGTGAAGAGAGCGGATGTCGCGTCGCGGGCGACCACGCCGCGGACGTCGGTCGCGGCATCCGTCGTGTCGGCATGGACGAGGACGCCCGAGTGGATCAGGTCGCGGTGGCGCTTGTGGCGCGCGACCCAGTGGGCGACGGACGCGAGGCCCGCGTCGTCGAGGTCGGTGAGGTTCCACTCGATGCCGAAGTGGCCGAGCATCGCGACGCCGGCGCTGAGGTCGAGGCTCACCGAGCGACCGGTGGAGTGGACCTCCGGGCTCGTGAGGTGCGCGCCCATGAGCTCGGTCGGCACGAGGAGCCCGGTGTACTTCTGGATCTGGAGGCGCTCGATCGGGTCGAGGGTGTCGGAGGTCCAGATGCGGTCGGTGTGCTCGAGGATGCCGAGGTCGACGCGCGAGCCGCCCGACGCGCACGACTCGATCTCGAGGCCCGGGTGGCGGCGCTTCAGGGCAGCGAGAAGTCGGTAGAGGGCGAGCACGTTCTCGTGCCCGCGGGGCCGGCCGGTGTCGGCGGCGCCGGCCTCGAGCAGGTCGCGGTTGTGGTCCCACTTCAGGTACGCGATGTCGTACTCGGCGAGCAGCGCGTCGAGTCGGTCGAGCAGGTACTGCCAGGCATCCTCGTTGGCGAGGTCGAGCACGTGCTGCTGCCGGGCCGGCACGGGCAGGTCGTCGCGGCCGCGGAGGATCCAGTCGGGGTGCTCGCGCGAGAGGTCGCTGTCGAGGTTGACCATCTCGGGCTCGACCCAGAGGCCGAACTCCATGCCGAGCCCGCGGACGCGGTCGATCAGCGGGCCGAGCCCGTGGGGCCAGACGCCCTCGTCGACGAACCAGTCGCCGAGCCCGGCGGTGTCGTCGCGGCGGCCGCGGAACCAGCCGTCGTCGAGCACGAACCGCTCGACGCCGACGCGCGCGGCGCGCTCGGCCAGCTCGCTCAGCGTGTCGAGGTCGTGCTCGAAGTACACCGCCTCCCAGGTGTTGAGGGTGACCGGGCGGGGGCGGCGCGGATGCTGCGGCCGGGCGCGGAGCTCGTCGTGGAACCGCCTCGACAGCTCGTTGAGGCCGTCGCCCCACGAGCCGATCGCCCAGGGCGTCGTGTACGACTCGCCCTCGGCGAGTTCGATCTCGCCGGGTGCGAGCAGCTCGCCCGCGGTGAGGAACGCCTCGCCGGTCGGGGTGCGCTCGGCGAGCAGGCGGTGATTGCCGCTCCACGCGGTGTGCACGGCATGCACGAGACCGCGTTCGAAGCCGAAGCCCGTGCGGCCGGCGGCGAGGAGGAGGCTGGCGTCGGAACCCGGCCGGCCGCGCCGGCTCTCGCGGAGGTGCGTGCCGATCGTGAACGAATGGCGCTGCGGGCTGCGCTCGCGGAGATGGCGACCCGTCGTGTCGAGCAGTTCGTCGGCGGTCTGCGGGACCGGGAAGGTCGGCGCGAGCGCCACGACGGCGTACGGCTCTGGTGCGAGGTTCTCGAGCGTGATGCGCTGGCGGAAGAGGCCGGAGTCGGTCACGCGCAACTCGATCGTCGCGGCGAGGCCGGCCGCGGCATCCGTCGCCCTGATCACGGCCGATGCGCCGTCGACGTCGACGGTCTCGGTCGCGAGCCTCGTCGAGAAGGCGCGGCCGCCGCGGTGCCCCGCGAGACCGGGGGTGCCAAGCCAGCCCTCCGACTCCTGGGGGATGAGCGTGAGGGCTGCCGGACGGTCGAGGTTGCCGGAGACGCGCTGGGGGAGCGCGGCGACCGCCATCGCCTCGAGGTCGTCGGGGGTGAGCGCGCCGAGGTCGGGGCCCCAATGGACGATCGTCGGGAGGGCGGCGCGGGCGGCGTCGATCACGACGCCGGTGCCGCCGTTGCGGAGATGGATCGGCGCTGATCGGGGCATGACTAATTTCTAGGCTGGAAATAAGCCGATGTCAAACACTGCGGAGGCTTGCGATCCAGGGGGCAGAGGCGTTGCGGTTCGTGTCATGATGGAAGGAATCGTGATGAGGGGGCGCCGATGACGCAGGTCGGACTCGGCGACTCCGCACGCGACGTCGCCCGCGAGGTGCTCATCCACGGCCCCATCTCACGTGCCGAGCTCGGGCGGCGCCTCGGCCTCTCGCCGGCGAGCCTCACGCGGCTGTCGAAGCCGTTCCTCGACCGCGGACTCTTCGTCGAGACCGCCGAGGCCGTGCAGGGCGCCACCGGCCGGCCGGCGCGACCGCTCGACGTGCGCGTCGACGCGCAGCGGTTCGTCGGCATCAAGCTCACCGGCGACGCGGCGTACGGCGCGCTCACCGACCTGCGGGCGACCGCGCTCGCGCACGCGACGCGGCGGTTCGACGGGCACGACGTGCACGGAGTCGTCGACGTGATCGTCGCCGTGGTGGAGGAACTCGTGGCCGCCGTCGGCGCCGGCCTCGCCGACGCTGCTGCCGTGGCGGACGGGCGCGCCGCGCCATCCGATCTCGCCGATCTCGCGGGTGCCGCCGGTGTCGCCGGTCTCGCCGGTCTCGCCGGCATCGGGCTCAGCATCGGCGGCAACGTCAGCGACCAGCGGGTCGTCGCCCGCGCCCCGTTCCTCGGCTGGCGCGACGTGCCGCTCGCGGACCTGGTCGAGGCGCGGCTCGGCGTGCCGGTCGACCTCGAGAACGACGTGACCGCCCTCACGACCGCCGAGCAGTGGTTCGGCCCGGCTCGCGCGCACGACGCGTTCGCCGTCGTGACGGTCGGCGCCGGCGTCGGCTACGGGCTCGTCATGCACGACCGCGTCGTCACGACCCCCGACACGGGCCTCGGCCTCGGCGGCCACCTGCCGCTCGACCCCAGCGGCCCGCCCTGCCTCGACGGCCACCGCGGATGCTCGACCGCGATGCTCGCGATCCCGAGCATCTGCGCGCAGGTCGGCATCGCGCTCGGACACGAGGTCGGCTACGACGAGGTGCTCGCGCTCGCGGCGGCGGGCCATCCGGCCGCCCGATCGGTGACGGATGCCGCGGGCCGCGCGCTCGGCCGCATGATGGGGTACATCGCGAACCTCACGATGGTCGAGGCGATCGTGCTCTCGGGCGACGGCATCGGGCTGTGGGAGGTCGCCGGTGACACGGCACGCGCCGCGCTCGCCGCGGACCGCGACCCCGAGGCCACCCCGGTCGAGGTGCACGTCGACGCGGCGGGCTTCGGCTCGTGGGCTCGCGGCGCGGCCGCCGTCGCGATCCAGGCGTCGCTCGCGCGCCTCCGCCTGCCCGCCTGACGCGCGCGCTCCGCGCTCGCGCCCTCGCGCTCGCGCCCGCGTGCTCGCGCCCACGCGCTCGCGCACCTCGCATTCGAGTGCGACCTCTGCGATGGAGTGCGGCCTGCACGCGATCTCCACCGCAGAAACGGCACTCGGTCGGACGCGGGGCGGTCGGACGCGGGCTCCTGACCCGCCACGCACCCGCATTCGAGTGCGATTTCTGCGGTGGAGACCCATTCGAAGGCGCACTCCACCGCAGAAACGGCACTCGGTCGGACGGGGGGCGGTCGGTCGGGGGCTCCTGACCCGCCCTGCACAGGACGCTCGGCGGTGGGCGTCGCCTCGACGTGGACGCCGGCACGAGACATCCGTGACCGCGACGGCACGATCGACGCGTGACCGAATCATTTCCCATTGCTGCACACGGGTTCGTGCTGGCACGCGACATGCGCGCGGCGGGGCGTGAGAGCGAGTTGTACGCCGCTGCACGTGCGGGCCGCCTCGAGCGGATCCGGACCGGGGCGTATCGCAGGCCCTCAGGCGCTGAGGCCGAGGCGTCCGGGCCCGAACGCGACGCCGCACGATACCGCGACCTCGTTCGGGCGGTCTCGATCTCGCTGCGCACGCCCGTCTTCACCTCGTACGCGGCGATCGCGCTCGCGCGGCTTCCGATCGTCGGGGCCTGGCCGAAGCATGTCCACGTCATGTCCCGTGACCCGTACGGGAGCCGTCGCGGCGATGTCGTACGGGTCGCACGTGTCACTGACGACCTCCCCGTCATCACCACCGGGGGGCTCGCGACGACGTCGATGGAGTTCAGCCTCATCCAGCTCTGCCGCCATGCACCGCTCGCGGCCGCACTCGTCGCGCTGGATGCCGCGTTCCATGTCTCGCGCGCGCGGAACGCACCTGATCCGTACAGCACGATCGAGGCCGTTCGGGCGGAACACGACCGCCTCCTGCCGTACCACGGAAGTCGCCGCGTCGAGGCCGCCCTGTCGCGGGCGACGACCGATTCGGACAGTCCGCTCGAGACGATGAGCCGGCTCGTCATCGAGGAGTTCGGCTTCCCGGAGCCCGTGCTCCAGCATCGGATGCGGCTGCCGGAGCTTCACCGCGATGCACTGCTGGACTTCTGGTGGCCCGAACACCGCATCGTCGGCGAGGCGGACGGGAGGGGGAAGTACATGAGCGGTGGGAGCGCCGCCGATGCGGTCCTCGACGAGAAGGCCCGCGAGGACGCCATCCGATCGCAGGTCGCCGGCTTCGTTCGGTGGGACTGGAGCGACCTGTGGCGCCGAGAGCCGATCCGGGATCGGCTGCTCGCCGTCGGCCTTCCCGTGGTACGGAGGCCGCTGCACCTGATCGTTCACCGTTGATCTTCGATCCATCGGAGTGCGGTTTCTGCGGTGGAGATCGCGTGCAGGCCGCACTCCATCGCAGAAGTCGCACTCGAATGAAGGGTGCGGGGTGTGGGGTGAGGGGTGCGGGGCGCGTCAGCGCTCCGGGGGCACCGCAGTGGAGGACCGCACGCGCAGCTCGAACGGCAGCGGAGTCGCGGCGGGAGGCGCGGCATCCGGACCGGGCTCGAGCTGCTCCATGAGGATCTCGACCGCCTTCTCGCCCTGGCCGCGCGGGAACTGCGCCACCGTCGAGAGCCCGAAGAACTCGGAGAGGTCGTAGTCGTCGATGCCGATGATCGAGACGTCGCGCGGCACGACCATGCCCAGGTCGCGCGCGGCGAGGATCGACCCGATCGCCATCTCGTCGGACGCGGCGAAGATCGCGGTCGGCCGGTCGTGCGGCACGCCGAGCAGCTGCTTGGCCGCGTGGTACCCGCCCTGGACCGTGAAGTCGGCCGGCGCGAAGATGCTCGGGTCGGGCTCGACGCCGGCATCGCGCAGCGCGGCCTCGTACCCGAGCCGACGGTTCGTCGGCAGGTGGAAGTCGAGGTCGAACTCGAGGTCGCCGCCGATGTGGGCGATGCGGCGATGCCCGAGGGCGATGAGGTGCTCCGTCGCGAGTCTCGCGACCGCCGCATCGTCGATCGTGAGCGTGCGGACGCCCAGGATCGGCCCGCCGACGCCGACGAGCGGCTTGCGCAGCTCGTGCAGGCGCTGCACCTCGTGCTCGGTGAGCTCGAGCGAGACCGCGACGACCGCGTCGACCCGCTGCCGCAGCAGGAAGTGCTCGAACACGCTCGACCGCTCGCGCCCGTCGCCCGACAGGTTGTACAACGTCACGTCGTAGCCGTGCCGGAGCAGCGCCTGCTGCGCGCCCTCGAGCACCGACGAGAAGAACCACCGGTTGAGGAACGGGATCACCACGCCGACATTGCGCGTGCGACCCGATGCGAGGCTCGACGCGTTCGACGACACGACGTAGCCGAGCTGCGCCGCGGCATCCACCACCTTCGCCTTCGACGCCGGGGAGACGTGGCCGCGGCCGCTCAGGGCGCGCGAGACCGTCGCGGTGGAGACCCCCGCGAGCTTGGCCACCTCTTCGATGCCGACCATGGATCCCTCGCTGACGCCCGCCGCCTGGGCGCGGAACGGGACAGCCGATCCTACCGTCGCGCGGAGTGGCGCGTGCGCGGACCGCCGGGCGTGCGGTAGAAAAGAGCGGGTCCGGGGCGGGCCTTCGGGGGGCCTGGCTTGCCCAACCCACCTCTACTCGAAGGGAACACCGCCGTGAAGTGGGTCAAGCGCATCGCCATCGGACTCGTCGTCGGGTTCGCCCTGTTCTACACGATCACCCGGCCCGAAGACGCCGCGAACGCCGTCCAGGGTGCGTTCGCCGCCGTCTGGGGCGCCGCCGAATCCGTCGGCCGGTTCTTCACGTCGCTCGCCTCCTGACGGAGACCCCGTGAGCTCCGACGCCCGCAGCATCTTCGACCCGCACGTCGAGCGGTTCCTCATCGCCGACGAGGGCGAGGTCGTCGTCGACGAGGTCGCGAAGCACTGGGCGGCGATCGTGACGCCGGTGCTCGGGCTCGTGGCATCCGTACCGCTGCTGCTGCTCGCATTCGTCGTGCCGCCGCAGGCGTGGTGGCTGCCCGCGGTGCTCGCGATCGGGCTCGCGTGCTACTGCCTGTGGCGCATCCTGCAGGCCCAGATGGACCGATTCGTCATCACGAACATGCGCGTGTTCCGCGTGCACGGCATCCTCAGCCAGAACATCGCGACCATGCCGCTCTCGCGGATCCTCGACATCTCGGTGCACCGGCCGGTCGTCGGCCGCATCTTCGGCTTCGGCCACATCATCTTCGAGTCGGCGGCGCAGCGGCAGGGGCTCAACGAGATCCGGTTCGTGGGATCGCCGAACGAGCGCGACCTCACGATCCAGCGGGTCATCGCGCGGGCCGGCCTCCGCGGGCCGGTGAACCGTGCGACCGGTGCGCCGCTGGGGCCGGGCGGTGCCGCCGCGGCGGCCGGTGCGCAGTCCGCGTCGGCGACGGGCGCGGTCCCGCGCGACGGCTCCGCGACCGCGGAGCGGCCCGACGGTCTCGGGCCGAACGACACGGTCCCGATCCAGAGGCTCTGAGGTCCCGCAGCCGCGCCGCCGGCGCCGCTCAGGCCGCCGCTCGCCTCGATTTCACGCATCGGCCCACCGCGGGTATCCTTGTGTGGCCCCCGGTCATGTGAAGAACGTGGTCGGGCGTTCGGCGAGTTACCCAAGCGGCCAAAGGGATCTGACTGTAAATCAGCTGTCTACGACTTCGGGGGTTCGAATCCCTCACTCGCCACCATGTGGAAGCCCCGGTTCGCCGGGGCTTCTTCCGTAGAGGCGAGCGGATGCGGCGGGGCGGATGCCGCGACCTCGCGCGTCACCTCCGCACGGCGGGCGCAGGGGCGGGCGTAGCGTGGTGGCATGACCCAGAACGCCGCGGACGCGGCATCCGTCGACCTGCTCGCCATCGCCCGCCGGATCTCGACGACCGTCGCCCAGACCGCGCTCGAGGAACGCCGCCGCGGCATCTCGGTGGCCGCGACGAAGTCGACGCCGACCGACGTCGTCACGGCCGTCGACCGCGACACCGAGGAGCGCATCCGCGCGATGATCCTCGACGCGCGCCCCGACGACGGCATCTTCGGCGAGGAGGACGACACGCACGTCGGCTCGAGCGGTCTCAACTGGGTCGTCGACCCGATCGACGGCACGGTGAACCTGCTGTACGACATCCCGTCGTGGTCGGTGAGCATCGCGGTCGTCGACGGCCCGCCCGACCCGGGCCACTGGCACGCGCTCGCCGGGGTGGTCGTGAACCCGGTCACGGGGGAGGTCTTCGAGGCGAGCGTCGGAGGCGGGGCTCGGCTCGTCGACGGCCTGGGCGAGCGCGAGCTGCGCGTGAACGAGGACGTGCACCTCTCGCGCGCGCTCGTCGCGACCGGGTTCGGGTACGCCGCCGATCGCCGTGCCGAGCAGGCGAAGGTACTCGTCGACGTGCTGCCGCGCATCCGCGACATCCGTCGCATCGGGTCGGCTGCGCTAGACCTCGGGGCCGTCGCCGCGGGCCGGCTCGACGCGTTCTACGAGTTCGGGCTGAATCCGTGGGACCACGCCGCCGGTGCGCTCATCGTGCGCGAGGCGGGCGGGCGGGTCGGGGGCCTCGGCGGAGCGGCCGAGAGCGACCGGATGCTCGTCGCCGCGCCGTCGCCGCTCTTCGACGAGCTCGCCGCCCTGCTGCAGGAGGCGGGCGCCTGAGGCCGGTTCGAGCCGCGTCGGCGAGTTCGCGCGGCGCCCCCGGGCGAGGTGCGTGCGAGGCTCGGGCGCGCCATCCGGATGACCTCCTCCGTATACCGCGTCGGCATGGCGATCCTCCCCTCGACCGGTTACGCTTTACCGATCCGTGATCTCGGCCCTTCTCGAGAACGCGAGCCCCCGTCAGCCCCCCGAACGAGCGAAAGTCCCCCACGTGCCCGAGAACCCCCTCGTGCCCGACCATTCAGCGCCAGGCACCAGAGACCGCGTGCGGTCCGAACGCACGCCGTCGCGCCGCGAACTGCGGGACCGCTCCCACACCTCCTCACCGGCCGAGCCGGCCGACCGACGGGTCGGCGACTCGGCCGTCGGTGTGTCCGGGGGCGTCTCGTTCGAGTCGTACCTGCCGTCGCGGCCGGGTTCGGCGGGCGCCGCCGGCGCGGCGGGCCCAACGGCCGACGAGCCGAGACGCCGAGCGGATGCCACGGGGCCGCTGCGTCCTCGCGATCGCCGCGAGGCGGCGGTCGATGCCGGTCGGGCCCAGGTCCCGGCGTCCGGTGCGGTCCGCCCGGCGACCCCGCCCGTTCCGCCGACGGAGTCGCGCCGCCTGCGGCGCGACCCGCTCCCCGCACCGGAGCCGGCTTCCACGCGCCGATCCGCACCCGGCTCGACCGACGGCACCGGTCTGCCCGTCGACGCGGGCTCGGCCGGCATCGCCCCGACGCCGCCGAATCCCGCTCCCCGGACGGGCCGCCGCGCGGCCGCCGGACCGGTCGATGTCCCGGGCGCAGGGCTTCGCCCCGACCGGCTGGAAATGGCGCCTCGATCCGCGACCTCTCCGAGTTCCGCGGTTCGCCCGGACGCCGCGAGCCACCCGGCGGCGCCGGGCCCGCAGTCGGTGCCCGGCCAGCCGTCGGCGCCCGGGCGAGCCGCGGCCGAGGGGCGACCGGCGCCCGCGAGCCACTCGTCGGCCCCCGCCAGCCACTCGTCGGCTCCCGCCAGCCACTCGTCGGCTCCCGCCGCCGCTGCATGGCCGAGCCGGCCGGCGCCGGGAGCGCCGTCGCCCGAGTGGACGCCGCAGCGCAGGCCGGCATCGCAGCCCGCGCCCGCCACGCGTGTTGACGGCGTGCACGAACGACCGCAGCCCGGAGCAGCGCCCGCCGGAGCCCGCTCCGCCGAGCCGAGCGTCGCACCCGGCGTGCAGCACGACCCGCGCCGAGGCCGACCCATCCAGAGCGACGCATCGCACTCCGGTCGCGGATCGGCCGGGACGCCCGGCGCCGCCCAGCGGGAGGGCGGGCCGCAGGCCGGCGGAACCGGCGCCGCCCAGCGGCAGGGCGGGCCGCAGGCCGGCGGAACCGGCGCCGCCCAGCGGCAGGGCGCACCGCAGGCCGGCGGGCCCGGCGCCGCCCAGCGAGGTCCGGTCCCGGCGAATGAGCCGGGATCGCAGCGGCAGGGCCGGCCGCAACCCGGCGCGCAGCGCCATCCGCAGCCCACCGCTCCGAGCGACGCCCGCGCGCCGCGGACGCAGCCCACGCCCGCACGTCCCGGCGCGCCGACGGACCACGCAGGCGCCCCGACCGGTGCTCGCGACCCGCGTCGCCCCGCCCCGACGACCACGGAACCCACCCGTGAGCTGCGGCCCACGCGTCCCGCCGGCGAGCCCGAGAGCCGTCGCCGCACCGAGCGCGCACCTCAGCGGCTCGACGGACTGCCGGCGGAATCCCGTCGAGCCGCGGCATCCGACCCCGCGGTCATCACCGCGAACGACGTGAGCGACCTGTTCGGGCAGGGCCGACGCGAGGACCGCGACCTCGACGGGAGCCTCGACGCCGCCCGCGCCGACGGGCACGGCGAGGCCGCGGCATCCGCTCACCGCACCCCGGTCGGTCGCCGCACCGCGGCCGACCGTCAGGCACCGCAACGACCCGAGGGGCGCGCCGACAGCGGCTCCCCCTCCCCGAAGCCGGCGCCGCGATCGCGGAAGCGCACACTGACCACGCGCTTCGCGAGCGTCGTCGCCATGGGATTCGTCGCGATGCTCGCCGTCGCGACATCCGTGCCGTCGCTCTCCCTCCTCACCCCCGAGGAGGTGCAGGCGATGGCGATGTCGCAGACCACGGGGACGACCCTCGACGGGCAGCGCGTCGACATCTCCGGCGGCACGCTCGCCGCCGGGATCGGACGCGAGGACTACCAGGCGCAGACCATCGAGGAGTACGCGCAGGCCGCCGGCATCCGTGCCGAGGCGACCTTCACGAACAACCCGCTCGGCACGGTGCAGTGGCCCTTCGCCGTCGGCGTGCACATCGGCGACCGCTTCGGGTACCGCAACTGCTACGGGTGCTCGTCCGACCACCACGGGCAGGACTTCAACCCCGGCCTCGGCGCGCAGATCCAGGCGATCGCCGACGGCGTGGTGTCCGAGTCGACCGACTCCGGCGGCTCGCTCGGCGTCGTGATGATGATCGACCACGTCATCGACGGACAGGTCGTCACGAGCGTCTACGCGCACATGGAATACGGCTCGCGCCGCTTCGAGGTCGGCGACACCGTCGAGGTCGGCGACGTCGTCGGGACCACCGGCAACACGGGCATGTCGACCGGTCCGCACCTGCACTTCGAGATCCGCATCGGCGGCATCGACGGGTACTGGGTCGACCCGCTCGAGTGGCTCTACGCGAACACGAACTGACGCGGCATCCGCTGTGGCGGCACGGCCGGGGCCGGCTGCGCGCAGGGACCCACATCGTCGGCGTGCCCGGCGGCGGCGTATGCAGGATGAGCTGCAGCTCGGGCGTCTGACGGCCGGTCTCGCCGCGCTCATCCTGCGAACTCGAGCGGTCATCGCCCGGCCGGCGCCGGGCGGCCTCATCCCGCGATCGGGATATGCAGGATGACGCGGCCGAAGTTCCTCGTGGAGGATGCCTGAGCCGGCTGGTCCTGCGAACTCGACGCCAGGGACTCGCGCCCGCCACGGGATCCTGTGCACAGGCGCGACGCACTCGCCTGACGGTCCGCCAGACTGCGGGGCATGCCCGACTCCGCCGCCGCCGCTCCCGCCGATATCGTCCGAGCGAACGGCGGAGCGCTGCCCTACCGTGCACTCGACGAACTCGGCGTGTCGCGTCGGGCTGTCGCGGCGGCGGTGCGCGGCGGGAGGCTCGTCCAGGTGCGGGAGCGGTGGTTCGCGGTCCCCGATGCGCCGCACGACGTCGTCCGCGCCGTCCGCGTCGGCGGCACGCTCACCGCGGCATCCGTCGCTCGGCTCGAAGGTCTCTGGATTCGCGACGACCGGATGCTGCATGTCCGAGTCCCGAGCACCGCCGGCCGGTTGTGGTCGCCCGATTCCTCGGCCGCCGGTCGGGCGCCGCTCGATCGTGCGAGGCACGGCGTCTGCGTCCACTACCGCACGGTGCCCGGTCTGCCGACCGCGCGCGACGGCATCGTGCTCGCCCTCGCGGAGATGTCGGCGTGCGCACCGCTGCTCGATGCGCAGATCGCGACCGACTCCGCCCTCGCGTCGGGCGCGCTCACGACCGCCGATCTCGGCGTGCTCCGGGAACTGCTCGGACCGAGTCGCCGCCGAATCGTCGAGCAGGCCGATGCCGGGTGCCAGTCCGGTACCGAGACGATCGTGCGTCTCCTGTTGCGCGGCCGGCGGGTGGCGCATCGCACCCAGGTGCACATCGCCGGGGTGGGACGCGTCGACGTGCTCGTGGGCGATCGGCTCGTGATCGAGATCGACGGCGAAGGATTCCACACCGGCCCCGAATTCGAGCGCGATCGGCGACGCGACTTCGAGCTGACGATGCGCGGGTACCTCGTGCTCCGGCTGAGTTACTCGATGGTGATGCACGAGTGGGACACCGTGCGCGAGGGCGTGCTGGCGCTGATCGCGCGCGGCGAGCATCGTTGGGGGGCGCGAGCGGGCCGGCACGAGCGCGATGCGCGTGTCTCGCTCGCGCGGCGGCATCTGGAGGTCTGACCGGGTCGGTGAGTTCGCAGGATGATGCGGGGGATGGGTGCCTGGGGGCGGTCGTCGGGCCTGTCATCCTGCGAATGTGTGCCGAGCCGTGGGGCGGGGCAGGTGCCGGATGGGCGGGGTGGGGTGAGTTCGCAGGATGATGCGGGGGATGGGTGCCTGGGGGTGGTCGTCGGGCGTGTCATCCTGCGAACTCGGGTGCGGATGTCGCGTGCGCAGCGCAGCCCGCAATGGTGGGCGGATGCCGCGTGGCATCCGCCCGTCCGGAGGGGTGCAGGCGCGCGCTGGGCACGCGGCGCGGGAGGCGCGCTGGGCGCGCGGCGCGCGGCGCGGGGCGCGCGGCAGGCGCGCGCTGGGCGCGCGGCGCGCGCTACGCGGCGAGCCAGGCGGTGGTGTCGCCCGGGAGCGTGCGACCGCCGTCGAGGTCGGCGCTCGCGAGGATCACGTCGCCCTCGGGGAGCTCGACCGGCGTGGAGCCCGTGTTGGCCACGACGACCACGCTGCCGTTGCGGACCGCGAGCACGTCGTCGCCGTACCCGTCGAGCCACTCGAGTTCGCCCGTCGCGAGCGAGCGCGCACGACGCTCGGCGAGGAGTGAGCGGTAGAGCTCGAGCGTCGAACCGGCGACGCCGCGCTGACGGTCGCGCGCGTACGACGCCCACTCGGCGGGCTGGGGGAGCCACGTCGCGTCGGTCGGGCCGAATCCGTACGCCGGCGCGTCGGCCTCCCAGGGCAGCGGCACGCGGCATCCGTCTCGGCCGTAGCGCTCGCCGTTCGTGCGGAACCAGGTCGGGTCCTGGCGGGCGTCGTCGGGCAGGTCGATGGCCTCGGGCAGGCCGAGCTCCTCGCCCTGGTAGAGGTACGCCGAGCCGGGGAGGGCGAGCATCAGCGCGGTCGCCGCACGTGCGCGCCGCAGACCCACGACCGGGTCGGGCAGCCCCGGGCTCTTCGGCCCGATGCCGTGGCCCTGCAGGCTGTCTGCCTTCAGGGCGAGACGCGAGGCGTGGCGGATGACGTCGTGGTTGGAGAGCACCCACGTCGACGGGGCGCCGACGGCGCCGAACGTCGCGATCGAGTGGTCGATCACGGCGCGAAGCGGCGCGGCCGCCCACGGCGTCTCGAGGTAGGCGAAGTTGAACGCCTGGTGCATCTCGTCGGGGCGGACCCACTTGGCGACGCGCGAGAGCGGGTCGACCCAGGCCTCGGCGGCGAGGATGCGCTCGCCGTCGTACTCCTCGAGCACGCGGCGCCAGTCGCGGTAGACGTCGTGCACGCCCTCCTGGCCCCAGTAGGGCGCGCCGACGTTCTCGTCGTGGATCTCGGGCTCGAGCGGCACGCCGCCCTCGAGGCCGTGCTGGTTGCCGCCCATCGAGCCGGCGTCGGCCGGCGGGGTGTAGTCGGGCAGGCCGTCGGCCTTGATGAGGCCGTGCGCCACGTCGACGCGGAAGCCGTCGACGCCGCGGTCGAGCCAGAAGCGCAGGATACGGCGGAACTCCTCGCGGACCTCCTCGCGGTTCCAGTCGAAGTCGGGCTGCGAGCTGTCGAAGATGTGGAGGTACCACTGGCCGGGGGTGCCGTCGGGGTTCGTGGTGCGGGTCCACATGGAGCCGCCGAAGACCGACTCCCAGTTGTTCGGCGGGAGTTCGCCGTCGGCGCCGCGGCCGTCGCGGAAGATGTAGCGGGCGCGTTCCGGGCTGCCGGGCGCGGCTGCGAGCGCCTGCTGGAACCAGACGTGCTGGTCGCTCGAGTGGTTCGGGACGAGGTCGACGATGACCTTCAGTCCGAGCCGGTGCGCCTCGGCGAGCATGTCGTCGAAGTCGGCGAGCGTGCCGAACCGCGGGTCGACGTCGCAGTAGTCGGCGACGTCGTAGCCGGCGTCCTTCTGGGGCGATGTGTAGAACGGCGACAGCCAGATCGCGTCGACGCCGAGGTCGGCGAGTTCCGGAAGGCGTGAGCGGATGCCGGCCAGGTCGCCCATCCCGTCGCCGTTCGCGTCGGCGAAGGACCGGGGGTAGATCTGGTAGATCGCGGCGGTGCGCCACCATTCGGAAGTCATGGAGAAACCTTAAGCCAATCTCAGAAATCTGGAAGCGCTTGCACGTTCAAGCGCTCCGGGGGAGTGTAGCAAGCCCGTATCGATCCGGTAACGCGAAGTTGTCAATATGACCTCGAGCAGGTATACCTGTAATCGCTTGCAATCACATCGCGGGCAATCACACACGGAAGAACGGCCTTTCGAGCACGGTGCGCGGAACTCCCCACCAGGCGAAGGCGCCGATCTCACGCACACTGAGAAGGGCACACCAATGCGGGTGAACAAGAAGAGCCTCCTCGCGGCCGGCGCTGTCGCCGTCGTCGCGACGCTGGGTCTCGCTGGCTGCGCCGGCGGGAACGGCGACAACGCGGACAACGGCGCATCGGCCGAGGGCGGCACGCTGACGGTCTGGGTCGACGCCGAGCGCGTCGACGCGCTGAAGGGCGCGGCCGAGGCCTACACCGAGGAGACCGGCGTCGAGGTCGACATCGTCGGCAAGGACAACGCCACCATCAAGGACGACTTCATCCAGCAGGTGCCGACGGGCGAGGGCCCCGACATCACCATGGGTGCGCACGACTGGCTCGGCGAGCTCTCGACCAACGGCGTCGTCGCGCCGCTCGAGCTCGGCGACTCCGCCGCCGACTACCTCCCCGTCGCGATCGACGCCGCGACCTACGAGGGCACCGTCTACATGCTCCCCTACGCGGTCGAGAACATCGCCGTGATCCGCAACACCGACCTCGTCGCCGAGCCGGCGACGAACTTCGACGACATGATCGCGAAGGGCAAGGCCGCCGGCCTCGACCAGCCGTTCGTCGTCGAGCAGGGCGCCGAGGGCAACCCGTACCACCTCTACCCGTTCCAGACGGCGTTCGGCGCCCCCGTGTTCGGCACCAACGACGAGGGCTACGACCCCACCGACCTGCAGCTCGGCAGCGCCGGCGGCACCGAGTTCGCCACCTGGCTCGGCAGCCAGGGCAAGACCGGCACCGGCGTCTTCAACACCGACATCGACGGTGACATCGCCAAGCAGTCCTTCCTCGACGGCAAGTCGGCCTTCTGGCTGACCGGCCCGTGGAACGTCGGTTCGGCGCTCGACGCCGGCATGAACATCGCCATCGACACCGTCCCCAGCCCGACCGGTGAGGCCGCCTCGCCGTTCGCCGGCGTCAAGGGCTTCTTCGTCTCCTCCGAGTCGGAGAACAAGGTCGCCGCGAACGACTTCCTGGTGAACTACATCGGCACCGAGGACGTGCAGCTCGACCTCTTCGAGGCGGGCAACATCCTCCCGGCGCTCAGCGCCGCCGCCGAGACCGCCTCGAGCGACCCGATCATCGAGGGCTTCGCGGCCGTCGGTGCCGAGGCCGTCCCGATGCCCGCCATCCCCGCCATGGGCTCGGTGTGGCAGTACTGGGGCATCGCCGAGGCCTCGATCATCAACGGCGAGGACCCGACGGCGACGTGGGAGAAGCTCACCGCCGACGTCCAGGCTGCGATCGACGCCAAGTAAGGCCCGAGGCTCCGGGCCGGATGCCGCGCTCACGCGACATCCGGCCCGGAGCCGCTCGCATCCCCGAGGGCGCGACGCGCGCCCCGACGAGCGAGACGGACGAGAGAGCAAGAGGCAGCAGATGAGCACCACGATCGACGAGGGCGTCGCCACCGGGTCGACGACTCCGCCCACGAAGCGGCAGAAGCGCGCCGCACGCATCGCGGACGCCGCGTCAGGCGGCATCCGCTCCATCCTGATCAAGCTCCTGCTGCTCGGCATCGTCGATGCGATCGCGGTCTACGCGATCCTCGTCCTCACGCTCTCGCAGGAGTGGCTGGTGCTCGCGGTCGTCGTCGGCGTGACCGCGCTCGTCAACTGGATCTACTTCTCGCGCAAGACCCTCCCGGCGAAGTACCTCACGCCGGGCGTCATCTTCCTCGTGCTGTTCCAGGTGTTCGTGCTCGTCTACACGGGCTATATCGCCTTCACCAACTACGGCACCGGGCACAACGGCTCGAAGGAGCAGGCGGTCAGCTCGCTCATGGCGGCCTCGCTCGAGCGCGTGCCCGAGTCACCCACCTACAAGGTGACGGTCGTCGACCAGCTCGGCACCCTCGGCCTGCTCGTCACCGACCCCGACGGCGAGGCGAGCCTCGGCACGACCGAGCAGCCGCTGCAGCCGGTCGACCCGACCGAGGTCGACAACGGCAAGGCCGTCGCGGTCGACGGCTGGACCACCCTGCAGTTCGCCGACGTCATCGCCCGCACGAACGAGATCACCGAACTCGCGGTGCCGTTCTCGGACGACCCGAACGACGGCGCCATCCGCACGCCCGACGGCTCGAACGGCTACCTCTACATCTCGAACCTCGAGTACGACGAGGCCGCGGGCACAATGACCGACCTGTCGACGGGCACGGTCTACTCCGACATCGGCACGGGCGCGTTCACCGCCGAAGACGGCACCGAGCTCCTGCCCGGCTGGCAGATCACGGTCGGCTTCGACAACTTCGTGCGCGCCGTGACCGACACCCGCCTCGCCGGCCCGCTCGTCTACGTCACGCTCTGGACCTTCGCGTTCGCGCTCATCTCGGTCGCGACGACCTTCTTCCTCGGGCTCTTCCTCGCGATGGTCTTCAACGACATGCGCATGAAGGGCCGACGGTACTACCGGGTCGCGATGATCATCCCCTACGCGATCCCGTCGTTCCTGTCGGCGCTCGTCTGGGCGGGCATGATGAACGAGAGCTTCGGCTTCATCAACCAGGTGATCTTCGGCGGCGCCTCGATCCCATGGCTGACGGATCCGTGGATGGCGAAGCTCTCGGTGCTCATCGTCAACCTGTGGCTCGGCTTCCCGTACATGTTCCTCATCTGCACGGGCGCCCTGCAGTCGATCCCGGACGACGTGAACGAGGCGTCCAGCATCGACGGCGCCTCGCCGTGGCAGACGTTCCGGCACATCAAGCTGCCGCTGCTGCTCGTCTCGGTCGCACCGCTGCTCATCGCGTCGTTCGCGTTCAACTTCAACAACTTCAACGTGATCTACATGTTGACGAACGGCGGTCCGCGCGACACGGGCGCGCCGATCCCGGTCGGGTTCACCGACATCCTGATCTCGATGGTCTACAAGGTCGCGTTCACGGGCCAGAACCGCGACTACGGACTCGCGGCCGCCTACTCGATCATCATCTTCATCGTCGTCGCGGTGATCTCGATCATCGCGTTCCGCCGCACCAAGTCGCTCGAGGAGATCAACTGATGTCGAACCAGCAGCCGATCCCCGGCTCCGACTCCGGCCTCCTCGAGGGCGAGCTGCGCGAGCAGCGCGACGCGGCGCGCGCCGGCGGCGACCCGTCGCTCGAACGCACCGCCTCGCTGTCCAAGCGCCCCTTCCGCTTCGGCAAGTGGTTCAAGGCCACCGGATGGCGCCACCTCGTCGGCATCGTCGTCGTCGCGTTCGCCCTCTTCCCGGTCGTCTTCGTGATCTCGTCGTCGCTGAACCCCAACGGCACCCTGACGGGATCGAACGCGCTGTTCTCGCAGATCGGGCTCGATGCCTACGCGCGGATCCTCACGAACCCGCAGGTGCCCTTCACGACCTGGTTCGCGAACACGCTGATCATCGCGGGCGTCACCGCGCTCCTCACGGTGTTCCTCGGCGCGCTCGCCGCGTACGCGTTCTCGCGCATGCGGTTCACGGGCCGGCGATTCGGCCTCATCACGATCGTCGTCGTGCAGATGTTCCCGCAGATGCTCGCGGTCGTCGCGATCTTCCTCGTGATGAGCGCGATCAGCGACTGGTTCCCGGCGATCGGCCTGAACACGCACATCGGCCTGATCATGGTCTACCTCGGCGGCGCGCTCGGCGTGAACACGTACCTCATGTACGGGTACTTCAACACGATCCCCGCGTCGATCGACGAGGCGGCGAAGATCGACGGCGCGGGCCACGCGCGCATCTTCTTCACGA
The DNA here is from genome assembly GCF_044769845.1 of Agromyces sp. GXQ0307. Classification (NCBI taxonomy): domain Bacteria; kingdom Bacillati; phylum Actinomycetota; class Actinomycetes; order Micrococcales; family Microbacteriaceae; genus Agromyces; species Agromyces sp. GXQ0307. Next base: position 54,548 of record NZ_JBIZVY010000005.1, read on the forward strand.
TCATCCTGCGGCTCGTCGCCCCGATCCTGGCGGTCGTCGCGCTGCTGTCGTTCATCTTCTCGGTGAACGAGTACGTGGTGGCGTCCGTGATCCTCATCGACACCGAGAACCAGACGCTCGCGGTCGGCCTGACGAAGCTCGTCTCGAATCCGCGCTACGCGGACTGGGCGGCGTTCTCGGCGGGCGCGGTCATCGCGGCGCTGCCGGTCGTGCTCCTCTTCCTCTACCTGCAGAAGTACATCGTCGGCGGGCTCTCGGCCGGCGCCGTGAAGTAGGCGGCGCTCACCCGAACTCGAACTCGAGGCGCTGGATCTGCGTCGCGTCCCAGCGGAGGGGCCACCCGCCGGGGACCTCGGCGCCGCCGGTGAGATCCTCCTCGTCCTCGGGCGGGTAGGTGAGCACGGTCACCTTGGCGAGCAGTTCGGCGTGGTCGCTCCGCGACCTGGCATCGTCGTCGACGGTGAACGTCAACACGACGTCAGCGAGCTCGTCGCCCTCCGCCGGCTCGTCGAGTGTGCAGATCCGGCTCCTCGGGTCGTACTCTGCGCACCCGACCGGGTCGTCGACCAGGTCGATCTGGTCCCACCACGCGAACTCCAACTCCACGATGCGCGAGCCGTCCTCGGCGGCCGCGCGGTCATCGAAGATCGCCGCGGTGAGACGAACGGTCGCCTGCACCTCATCGCCACCGGCCGCGGAGGAGGGGTCGAACTCGACATCGACGGGGAAGAGGTCGGAGCCCAGCACGAGGGGGGCGGACGCCGGCCGGACGACCGCGGCCGTCTCCGTCGCGTCGAGTTCCTCGCCGCCCTCGGTGAGGCCCACCGCTTCGATCGAGACGAGCCCCGCGGCCGACTCGTCGGCGGGGACCTGGATCGGCACGAAGACCCATTGCGTCTCGAGCGCGCCGTCCTCCCACCTGCCGCCGCCCTGATCGAACGTCTCGACATCGACCGGGAAGTCGACCACGCAGATGTCGTCCTCGGGGATGAAGACGCAGGCACCCGATCCGCCCACGAGGTATGCGCCGAAGAGGTTGGGGGGATCGGCGAAATCCGGAGCCGAGATCCGGAAGGCCAGCTGCGCGTCCTCGGAGTCCGCGTCGAGGGTGCGATGCACGGCCATCACGAACAGTCTGGTGCTCGACTCGGGATCGGGCCGGTACTGCTCGACCTGCAACCAGAACGGGGGCGGGTCGACGGTGATCGCGAGTTCCTCGTCGAAGCTGCGGCGGACGCCGGGTTCGACGTCGGCGACACCGCCGTCCTCGACGCTCACGAGTCGGCTCGCCTTCGCACTCACGGTCTCCGTGAAGCCCGCTCGCGGTCCCGTGAACTCGAGGTCGGCCTCTGCGCGCACCGCGGTCGGGTCGATCAGGCACTGGTCGCCCGGGCGAACCAGTCCGGGCGTTCCCGGCTCGATGAGATCGTCGGTCGCGGGGTCGATCCATCCGAGGCACGAGTCGCTCGCGAGCGCGAGCCGGTCGGGCCACGTCACGGCGACGGCGACCAGCGCGTCCTGCGGAGCGTCCGCCGCGTCGATCGCAACGGTGACGACACTGCCGCCGGCCGGGTCAGGGTCGGCCGGTGCGGTGAGCTCCGTGACGACGGCGACGGGTTCCGCTGCCGGCGTGGGCGTCGAGGTCTCGGTCGCGGCCTCCGTCGTGGCGACCGGGCGTGCGATGCCGGTGATGCCGTTCCACAGGAGCACGGCCACGCCGATGAACACGCCCAGGGCGATCACGGCCGCTCCGACGATCGCGGCGACGAACGTCCAACCGGGCAGGAGCGGGACCTGGCGGAACGTCCCCTCGAGCGTCGTCGACGGCTGCCCCTCGGGTGCGATCGTGACCGTGAAGTCGTGCTGCTCGGGATCGCCCCGCCACAGCACACTCCGGGCGTGGACCCGAAGGCCGACCTCCTGGGTGGATCCGGCCGGGAGCGCCACCCGTGGGCGGTCGATCGTCAATTCGAGGTTGCCCGCCGACACGGCGAGGTCGGCCTCGGCGTGCGCGTTCCCCGTGTTCGCCACCGAGATGCGGGTCGAGGCGCCGCGTCGTCCCTCGAGCGCCGGCGGGGTCAGCATGGCGGTGACCTCGCTGAACGACTGGATCGTCGCGATCGCCTCCAGCACGAGGAAGTCGTCGGGGTTGCCGGCCGGGACGACCCGGAATCGCACGACCATCTCGCCCACGGCCCAGTCGCCGGTGTGCGCCAGCTGCATGGTGGCGACCGCGGTGCCCGTCTCGCCGGGGTGCACGAGCACGGTGTCGGGCTCGATGACGACGAACCCGGCGGCGTCGTCGATCGCGGTGAGCCGATACGCCTCGACGTCGTCGCCCTCGTTGCGGAGCGTCAGCGTGAACTGCTCGGACGTCCCGGGTGTGATCGTGAGCGAGGCAGGCTCGATGTCGGCGACCGTGGCCATGCACTCGACGCTACGAACGGTCGTGCCAGGCGTGGCGGCCCTCCGACCCGCCTTCCGGGCACGAGCCGTGCCCTTTCGGTCACCCGCCGATGATCACCGTCGGGGCGCCGGGGCCCGGCACGATGGGGGCGCCGTGCATCGAGAGGTCGGTGAGCCTCGCGGCCGGGAACCCGCCGATCAGCACGGTCGTGCTTCCCATGGCGATGCCGTTCGGCGCGGGCGAGGCGCACACGATGCCGCCCGGGATGCCGTTGGCGACGGCGGCGGGCATGCCCGCGATGAGGACGGTCGGCACCGACGCCACGGGCGTGATCGGGCCGCCGACGTGCGGGGTGACACCGTCGACGAGCGGGCACACGGCCATGTCGCCGACGCGGAGCGCGGGACCGACGGGCATGCCCCGACGCTACCCGCCGCGCTGCATCGGAGGGCTGGCGCGTGGGCGGGCGACCGGGCAGCGCCGCCGCCCGTTGAGGACATGTTGAGTGCGCGGAGAGCGCCCGTTGCGATCATGCTCGCGACGGCACCGGCCGGGCGCCGTCCACAGTGCCGAGGAGGATGCCATGTCACGCATCGCCGTTCGCGTGTACGCGCGGGACCCGATCTCCGAAGCCGGGGTGACGAGTGCGCTCCGACCGCGTCCGGAGGTGCGGATCGTCTCAGCAGCGGGGGATGACCCGCCCGACGTGGTCCTCGTGATCGTCGACGCCGTCGACGACGAGTCGCTCAACACGCTGCGCTTCGTCCGCCGCAACGGGGAGGCCCGCGTCATCCTGATCGCCGCCCAACTCGACGACCAGGACCTCGTCCGCGCCGTCGAGAGCGGCGCGGTCGGTTTCGTCCGCCGGTCCGACGCGACGACCGATCGGCTCGTGTCGTGCATCGTCTCGGCGGCTGCGGGGGAGGGCACGGTCCCGCCGGACCTGCTCGGCCGGCTGCTCGACCAGGTCGGGCGGCTCCAGCGCACCGTGCTCGACCCGCGCGGCATCGCGTTCACCGGGCTCGCGTCGAGGGAGATCGAGGTGCTCCGGCTGGTGGCCGACGGCTGGGACACGGCGCACATCGCGGCCGAGCTCTGCTACTCGGAACGCACCGTGAAGAACGTGCTGCACGACGTCACGACCCGTCTGCAGTTGAGGAACCGCTCGCACGCCGTCGCGTACGCGATGCGGGAAGGGCTGATCTGACCCGGCGCCCGGAGCGCGGCGCCCGGAACGCGCACGCGTCGCGTCGGCGCGGCCCGCTTGCCCGAGGAGGAATCCGACCCTGCCCCCGCGGATGCCCCGGCCCATCCGACCGGCGCGGGGCCCCGCCAGCACACTTGACGCATGATCGGCGAGATCGACGATGCGATCCGTGCCCTCGTGCGACGGTCGGAGGGGATCGCCGCGGACATCGAGGTCGCGCTCGACGCGCCGACGAAGGAGTGGGCGGCCCGCCGCAACGCTCCGACCGTGGACCTCTTCCTCTACGACATCCGCGAGGACACGCGTCGCCGCGAGCACGGCTTCACCGAGGTGCGCGACGAGCACGGCGTCGTCACGAGCCGCGTCCCCGCCCCGCGGTTCTTCAAGCTCTCCTACCTCGTGACCGCGTGGACGCAGCGACCCGACGACGAGCACCGCCTCCTCGATGCGCTGCTGCGCTGCTTCCTGCAGTACGACGCCGTGCCCGACTCGTTCGTGGTGGACACCCTCGCCGAGACCGGCCTGCCGTGCTCGATCAACGTGGCCCTGCCGCCGCCGGAGGATCGTGCGTTCGCCGATGTCTGGTCGTCGCTCGGCGGCGAACTCAAGCCGTCGCTCGACGTGGTGATCACCGCACCGATGACACGCGGCATCTCGTACCCCGTCGGCCCGCCGGTCGATCGCGTCGAGACGCGCATCAGCGCCGAATCGATCGGCGCCGGCGACCAGGTCGGCACGCGGCCGCGGGTCGGCACGGGCGATGCCCGCGCGAGGAGCTGACATGATCTCCGACCCCGGCATCGTGCACCTGCTGGGTCGGGTCGGCGTCATCGAGGACCGGATCCGGCGGCTGGTGGCGGCTCGGCGCGCGGTCGACCCGCAGCCCGACGACCCGTTCCGCGGCCTGTACCTCAGCGACGAGATGGTCGACCGGCTGCTGGCGGGGGCACCGGGGGTGCCCGACTGGTCGGATGCCTCGGCTCGCCTCGCCGAGACGGAGCAGGCGGCCGACCTCGCCGAGGCCGCCGGGCACCAGCTGCGGCTCCGACGCCTGTCGCAGGCGTTCGGCCTCGGTCCGATCGACGAGGACCTGCTCGTGATCGCGCTGGCGGCCGACCTCGACCCGAGGTTCGAGCGCTTCTTCGGGTACCTCAACGACGACGTGGGGCGTCGTCGGCCGTCGTTCGCGCTCGCGCTCGAGCTCTGCGGGGTGCCGCTCACGTCGGCGGCCGACCGGGCACGGCTCATCTCCGGGCCGCTCGTCTCCGGCGGCCTCGTGGTCGTCGAGGACGACGAGCGGCCGTTGCCCGGCCGGGCGGTGCGGGTCCCCGATCGGGTCGTCGGCCACCTGCTGGGCGACGACGGCCCGGACCGTGCCCTCGAGGGCGTCGTCCGCGATGCGTCGTCGGTCGAGTGGGGCGACCCGAGCCGTGTGGCGGCTGCGCTCGCGGCCGGCATCCGCCTCATCCACCTGCGCGAGCCGGCCACCGGCTCGGGCGAGGCCGTCGCCCATCGCGGCCTGCGGGCGCAGGGGCTCGGCGCGCTCTTCCTCGACCTCTCCCGCCTCGGCGGCGAGCAGGAGGCGATCCCGCTCGCCCACGCTGCCGTCCGCGAGGTGCGGTTGCGCGGCTCCGGCCTCATCGTCGGGCCGCTCACCGAGGCGACGCCCGCCGCGCTCGTCGAGGTGCTCGCCGACTCGCCCCAGCCGACGGTGTTCGTCGGCGACTCGAGCTGGAACCCGTCGTGGTGGCGCGAGCTGCCCGCGATGATCGACGTCGAACCGACGACGGTCGACGACCGCGCGCGGCTGTGGCGCGACTTCCTCGGGCCCGCCGCCGAGTCGATCGACGTCGCCGAGGTCACCGGGCAGTTCCGGCTCCGCCCCGAGCAGGTGCAGCGCGCCGCCCGTACGGCGCGGACGCAGGCGACGGTCTCCCGAAGCGGCACGCTCACGGCGGGCGACCTCGCCGCCGGTGCGCGGGCGGAGAACGCGTCGGCGCTCGACCGGCTCGCCCGCCGCGTCGATCCGCGCGTCGGCTGGGACGACCTCGTGCTCCCGGCGGCGCCGCTGAACGCGCTCCACGAGATCGAGCTGCGCGCACGGCACCGGGAACAGGTGCTGGGCGACTGGGGCATGCGGCCGGGCGGCGGTCGGGGCCACGGCGTGGTCGCCCTCTTCGCCGGGGACTCCGGCACGGGCAAGACGATGTCGGCCGAGGTGGTCGCCGGCGGGCTCGGGCTCGATCTCTACGTGATCGACCTGTCGACGGTCATCGACAAGTACATCGGCGAGACCGAGAAGAACCTCGAACGGATCTTCCGCGCCGCGACGGGCACCAACGCGGTGCTGTTGTTCGACGAGGCCGACGCCGTCTTCGGCAAGCGGAGCGATGTGAAGGACGCGCACGACCGGTACGCCAACGTCGAGAGCGCCTACCTCCTGCAGCGCATGGAGACGTTCGACGGCCTCGCGATCCTCGCGACGAACCTCCGGGCGAACATCGACGAGGCGTTCACACGCCGTCTCGACGTCATCGTCGACTTCCCGATGCCCGACGCCGCGCACCGGTCGAGGCTCTGGGACCGCAGCCTCGGCGGCCGGCTGGGCCGCGACGACGACATCGACCTCGAGTTCCTGGGGCAGTCGTTCGAACTCGCGGGCGGCGCCATCCGTTCTGCCGCGATCACCGCCGCGTACCTCGCCGCGGCCGAGCACGGCACGGTGCGGATGAAGCACCTCATCGTCGCCGTGCATCGCGAGTACCGAAAGCTCGGCCGGCTCGTCGTCGAGCGGGAGTTCGGCCGCTACTGGGCCGAGGTGGGCAGCGGATGACGCGCCTCGCGCGCCGGCCGGAGGCGAGGCCGATCGGGTGCATCCGGGTGCCCGAAGGGGCAGACCTCGCCCGGCGGCGGCGTTGCGGCGGTGCAATGGAAGTCGGCGATCGTGGAGGTGGACCATGCACGCACACGACTGGGACCCCGCCGAGCCGGCGGCGGGCCGCAAGCCGGAGACCGCGCGCGAGGCATCGGTCGCGACGGACGGGGCCGGGCTCGCCGCGCGGCGCACCGACGCGATCGGACCCGCCGGGCTGCTGCGACTGCAGCGCGACGCCGGCAACGGTGCGGTCAGCGACCTCGTCGAGGAGGGGCGCTCACCCGTCCACGACGTGATCTCGTCGGGCGGCTCCTCGCTCGACCCCGGGGTGCGCGCCGACATGGAGCAACGCCTCGGCGCCGACTTCGGCGATGTCAAGGTGCACACGGATGCCCCGGCGCACGAATCCGCGCGGTCGGTGAACGCGCACGCGTACACCGTCGGGTCGCACGTGGTGTTCCAACGGGACGCCTACGATCCGTCGACGACGGCGGGGCGGACCACGATCGCGCACGAGCTCACGCACGTCGTGCAGCAGCGCTCGGGCCCGGTCGACGGGGCGCCGGCCGGCGGCGGAATCAGCGTGAGCGATCCGGGCGACCGGTTCGAACGCGCGGCGGCCGACAACGCGGCGCGCGTGATGGGCGAACCGGCGCCGGTGCAGCGGCAGGCTGATGACTCCGGCTCGAGCCCGTCGACCGTGCAGCGCCAGGGCGAGGAGGAGGAAGAACCCGTGCAGGGTCTCTTCATGCAGCGGCAGGCCGAGGAGGAGCCGGAGGAGGAAGCGGCGACCTGAGCCGCGATCGGCCATGGTTCGGACCACCGCACCGCCCCGACCGACGCCCGATCCCTGACCGGAGCCGACGTCGATGACGCTCGCCGCGGAGACGACACGCGATCGACCGCCCGCCGATCGGCGCCCAGCAGGCGGCATCCGCTCGGCGACGACCACCGCGCTCGCCGCAGCCCGCCGGAGCCTCGATCCCGGCGCGGCGGCCCGGTCGCCCGGCGCGGAGTCGATCCTCGCGCTGCAGCGTGCGGCGGGCAACGCCGCGGTCAGCGCCCTCGTCGCCGCGAAGTGGCGGCGGCCCGGCGGCGACGCGATCGTCGAGATCGACGGGGCGCTCGTCGAGCTGCGGCGCGACGAACCAGACATCGACCGGGTCGAACGGGGGCTCAAACGGGCGAAGGCGGTCGGGATCCCCGTCGATCTCGAGGGTCTCAAGCCGCCGGCGTCGGCGCTCGCGGTGCGCATCACCGGCTTCGGTCCGGGATCGGTGCCGGCGAAGAAGCCGGTCCCGCCGCCGAAGCCCGTGCCGGCGAAGTCACCGCTCGGGAAGGCCGCGGCGAAGCGCGCGGCGGTCAAGCCCGGGCCGGCCGCGGCGGCCCCGCGAGCCGCGGCCGGGGGTGGCGGGCCGGCGCCCGCTCCGGCACCGCAGCCGCTGACGGCCGACAAGCTGCTCCTCCCGCCGGTGCCGCCCACCGGTGTCGCGCCGACGAAGGACCCGGCCTTCGCGCGGGTCGCGGGCGGGGTGAAGACCTTCGGGGCGGCGAAGCGCGCCCATCCGCCCGCCGCGTCGAAGGCGAAGGAGGCGCAGGACGCCGCCGTCGCCCCGAGCGACGACCTCGCCGGCCAGGCCAAGGCCGCGAAGGCCGACTCGATGGACGCCCAGCAGCCGGGCACCTTCGACAAGAAAGCGTTCATCGCGGCCGTCAAGTCCGCGATCGAGGCGAAGTCGCCGAAGACACTGAAGGAGGCCGACGACTACGCCAAGTCGGGCAAGGCGGGCGAGGTCAAGGGCCAGGTGAAGGGGCTCGTCGGACAGGGTACGGAGGGCGCGGCGCACGACATCGAAACGGCCACGGCGGCGCCGCCCGACCAGTCGAAGGCCGTGCCGAAGCCCGTCACGCCGATGGCGGCTGAGAACCCGGGGCAGGTCGCGCAGATCCCCGCGGCGGGAGCCGTGCCGAAGCCGGCGCCGGCGGAACAGCTCAACCTCGAGGCGGGCAAGCGCGAGGTCGACCAGGAGATGGTCGAGGCGAACGTCACCGACGAGCAGCTCGCGACGTCGGGCGAGCCCGAGTTCGAGGGTGCGCTCGCCGAGAAGCGGACGGCGGCGGCGCACGCGGACTCCGCCCCGGGCGAGTACCGGGCCGTGGAGCAGGCGACCATCGCCCAGGGCACGGCCCAGGCCGGCGCGGCGACCGCGGCCGGCGTGCAGGGCATGCAGGCGACGAAGGCGGCGACGCTCGCCAAGCTCGTCGCCGACAAGGGCCGCACGAAGACGAAGGACGAGCAACGGCGGGCCGAGGTGACCGCGAAGATCCAGGGCATCTTCAGCGCCACCGAGACCGACGTGAAGAAGATCCTCGACGGCATCGACCCGAAGGTCGAGGCGGAGTTCGAGCGGGGCGAGGCCGCCGCGAGGGCGCGCTTCGAGTCGTACGTCGCGGCGAAGATGTCGGCCTACAAGCGAGACCGGTACTGCGGATGGCTCGGGGGCCTGCGCTGGGCGAAGGACAAGCTCTTCGGCATGCCCGACAAGGTCAACGAGTTCTACGTCGCCGGCCGCGAACTCTACCTGGCGCAGATGGACGGCGTGATCGATCGGGTCGCGAACCTCGTCGGCGGAGCCCTGACCGCGGCGAAGCAGCGCATCGCGAAGGGTCGCGGCGAGATCGCCTCGTATGTGAAGTCGCTGCCGAAGGACCTGCAGCGGGTCGGCTCGGACGCCGCCAAGGAGATCGGCGACCGCTTCGACCAGCTCGAGAGCGACGTGAAGGACAAGGAGAACGACGTCGTCCAGACCCTCGCGACGAAGTACGTCGAGGCGCGCAAGGGACTCGACGAGCGCATCGAGGCGCTCCAGGCCGAGAACCGGGGGCTCGTCGACAAGGCGATCGGTGCGATCAAGGCCGTCATCAACACCATCCGCCAGCTGGCCGCGATGCTGCGGAGCGCGCTCGCCCGGGCCGCGAGCGTGATCGGCGACATCGTCGGCGACCCGGTCGGCTTCCTCGGCAACCTCATCAGCGGCATCAAGGGCGGCATCGACAAGTTCTTCGCGAACATCACCACCCACCTCAAGAAGGGCCTCCTGGGTTGGCTATTCGGCCAGCTCGGCGACGCCGGCATCGAGATCCCCGACACGTTCGACCTGAAGGGCGTCGTGAAGCTGCTCGCCTCGGTGTTCGGGCTCACCTGGGCGAACATCCGCAACCGGCTCGTGCGGCAGATCGGCGAAACGGCGATGGCGGCGGTCGAACGCGGCGTCGAGATCTTCCAGGTCATCAAGGACCAGGGCATCGCCGGACTCTGGGACAAGCTCGTCGAGAAGGTCGGCGACATCAAGGCGATGATCGTCGACCAGATCCAGGACTTCGTGGTCACGAAGATCATCACCGCGGGCATCACGTGGCTGATCAGCCTGTTGAACCCGGCCGCCGCGTTCATCAAGGCGTGCAAGCTGATCTACGACGTCGTAATGTTCTTCGTGAACAACGCCGCACGCATCGCCCGGTTCGTGAACACCGTCATCGACGGCGTCGTCGACATCGCGAAGGGCCGGGTCGGCGTCGTGGTCGACAAGGTCGAGAACGCGCTCGGGCAGATGGTGCCGATCCTCATCGGCTTCATCGCGAGCGTGCTCGGCATCGGCGGTATCGGCGAGAAGATCCGCTCGATCATCCAGGCCATCCAGCGACCGATCAACCGGGCGCTCGACGTCCTCATCAAGACTGGGCTCAAGGTCGCCGGGCCGATCATCCGCGGCATCACGGGCATCAGCACGAAGGTCAAGGCGAAGGTCGCCGCGGGCAAGGTGTGGGTGAAGGGCAAGGCCGAGGCCGGGAAGGTCTGGGCGAAGGGGAAGGTCGCCGGCGCAGGCGAAGCGCTCAGGCGGCTCAGGGACCGGATGCTCGGAATCACCTTCCGGGAGACGTTCGACGTCGACGGCGAGCGGCACTCCGTCTACTCGAAGAAGGGTGCACCGGAGGTGCTCTATACGGCGTCCACTCCGCAGCCCAGCGCCCAGGCGGCCCCCACTCCGACGGTGAAGGACCTGGATCGTCGATACCGGGCCACGATCGACGAGTACGTCGTGACCGTCAGGCAACTCGACGATTCGCCTCGTGACGCGGCCGCCAAGGCTCGAGCGGAGCGCCTCAAGGACCAAGCCGACCAGCTCTTCCGACAACTCGTGGACGCGACCCGGCTCTTCGTCACGACGACCGGCCGCAAGAGCCGAGGAGAGCCGGTCGGCAGTGCTCCGGGAATCGGGACCACCGGATTCCACGGGGCCAAACCCTCGAGCAACCGCAGCGGACATCGCCTGCACTGGACGGAATCCGAGCACATCATCCCGTTCGCCGTCGGGAAGTCGGTCTGGGCGGCGCTCCGCCAGTACATGCCGTGGCGCGGATCGCGAGCTGACAACCGGCAGACGACGATCATGATCTACGAGCGAGCCGCTCGCATCAAGACGCCCGCGGATAACGCGATGAGCTACACGATCAAGACTCTGCTCGTCGACTCGGGGATCGTCGAGCGCATCCAGCGGGGACGCATCTCGGGCCAGGTCGGCCTCACCGACCACGACGCCACGGACGCGCTCGCCCGGATCGAGGGCGCGGTCGAGACAGCACGCAAGGACGCCGTCGCACGCACCGTCGATGCCATCGCGGCGGAGAATCAGATGAAGGAGGGCCGCGCAGTCAAGACGAACGGCGAGCGACGAGGCAACGAGCCACCGAACCCCGGCCCGGCCCAGGTCGACGCGGCATCCAGGACGCAGTACGACAACATCATCGACCTCGTGCGTGAAGAGGTCATGCACGAGGCGTCAGTGAAGGCCAAGGCCGAGCGGCTCGGGCTCACGCGTGCGGGCCGCAGACGCTGATCGGCGGCGGCGGCCGGGGTCGACCTGCCCGATCGCGCACCCACCACTACCCACCCGCACGCACCGACAGACTGCACGTCGAGGCACGCGCGCGCGGACGCTGGAACCACGTGATCCAGCGAAGGAGCCTCCGATGCCCACCTACCTCTCTCCCGGTGTGTACGTGCAGGAGATCGAGGCCGGCACCCGGCCGATCGAGGGCGTCGGCACCGCGGTCGCCGCGTTCATCGGCCTCGCGCCGAAGGGCCCCGAGAATGCGCCCACCCTCGTGTCCAACTGGACCCAGTACGTCGAGAAGTTCGGCGGCTTGGTCGAGGGTGCGTACCTGGCCTACGCCGTCTACGGCTACTTCCTGAACGGGGGCGGCAACTGCTACGTCGTGCGGATCGGCGCCGGTTCGGGCGACGGCGGCGGCAAGGGTCGCAAGGGCTCCCAGAAGCAGCTCCCGGCCGGGCCGCAGACCGCGAAGATCGGCAACTACGTCTTCACCGCGAAGAACGCCTCGCCGAACGCCAAGCCCGTCAAGGTCGAGGTGAGCGACACCGAGGCCGACGGGGCCGAGGAGGGCAGCTTCAAGATCGCCGTGACCGTCGAGGGCCGCTCGCCCGAGGTGTACGACGGCGTGTCGGCGAGCCCCGCGAGCCCGAACTTCGTCGTGACGAAGCTCGCGGAGTCGAAGGCGGTCGTCGTCGAGGAGGCCGATGCGGCGGCCGGCGCCATCCGCCCGCAGAACGGCACCTTCGACCTCGAGGTGCCCGAGCCGGAGGAGCAGCCCGTCGTGCACGAGGGGCTCGCCGCCTCGGACTACATCGGCGACTCGGCCGACCGCACCGGCTTCAGCGGCCTCGAGGAGGTCGAGGAGGTCACGATGGTCGCCATCCCCGACCTGATGGCCGCCTTCCAGCAGGGCGCGATCGACCTGAAGACGGTGAAGGCCGTGCAGCTCGCGGTCATCGCCCACTGCGAGCTCATGGGCGACCGCATGGCGATCCTCGACCCGCCGCCGGAGCTGTCGGCGCAGGGCGTCGTCGAGTGGCGACGCAACGACGCCGGCTACGACTCGAAGTTCGCGGCGCTCTACTACCCGTGGTTCACGGTGCTCGATCCCGCGACCGGGACGAACCGCTATGTCCCGCCGTCGGGCCACATCGCCGGGCTCTGGGCACGCAACGACAGCGAGCGCGGGGTGCACAAGGCGCCGGCGAACGAGGTCGTCCGCGGGGCCGTCGAACTGCAGACGCAGCTCACCCGCACCGAGCAGGAACTGCTGAACCCCATCGGCGTGAACGCGATCCGCAGCTTCCCCGGCCGCGGCATCCGGGTCTGGGGTGCACGCACGCTCTCGAGCGACTCCGCCTGGCGGTACGTCAACATCCGGCGGCTGTTCAACTACCTCGAGAAGTCGATCCTCAACGCCACGCAGTTCGCGGTGTTCGAGCCGAACGACCCGGCGCTCTGGGGCAAGCTCACCCGCTCCATCTCGGCGTTCCTGATCGGCGAGTGGCGCAAGGGCGCGCTCTTCGGTCGCACGCCCGACGAGGCGTTCTTCGTCAAGTGCGACGACGAGACCAACCCAGCCGACGTCATCGACTCGGGCCAGGTCGTCTGCCAGATCGGCGTCGCGCCCGTGAAGCCGGCGGAGTTCGTCGTCTTCCAGCTGTCGCAGTTCTCGGGCGGCACGAGCCTCGTGACCGAGTGACCGCGGAAGCGACCAGGATCACCACCCCACCCGGACCACCATCCGACCGAACCGAACCCAGGAGCACGCCATGGCACTCGCCGATTCCTTCGATTCCTCACCGGCCTACGCCTTCAAGGTCACCATCGACGGCATCGAGATCCCGAAGGTCACCGAGGTCACCGGCCTCAAGAACGAGGTCGACAAGATCGAGCTGAAGCAGCAGCTCGCCGACGGCAAGTACGTGGCCCGCCAGCTGATCGGTCGCGCCAAGACGGGGGAGTTCACCGTCACCCGCGGCCTCACCGAGTCCAAGACGATCAGCGACTGGCTGAAGGTCGTCATGAACGGCGATGTGGCCGGGGCGCGCAAGAACGCCTCGGTCGAACTGCTCGACTACGAGGGCGGCACCCTCAAGAAGTACGAGTTCCGCAACTGCTGGGTGCGTTCGGTCGAGATCAACTCGCTGAAGGCGGGCGCGACCGAGCAGGCGACCGAGAAGTTCACCGTCTGCTTCGACGAGTCCGAGGTGACCTGATGCAGCGGGTCATCGCGACGATGCCGAGCACCGCGGCATCCGGCACCGACGACCCGCAGGCGCCCTCGGGCGCCGCGGGCCGCGGAGCGGCGGATGACGGCGTCATGCGCACCGAGTTCGCGTTCGAGCTCCCGCGCGGATACGTCGGCGCGGACGGCACGGTGCACCGACGCGGGGTGATGCGCCTCGCGACCGCGCGCGACGAACTGCTGCCGCTCTACGACGCCCGCGTGCAGGAGAACGCCGCGTACACGACGGTGGTGCTCCTCGGCCGCGTGATCACGTCGCTCGGCACCCTGCCGTCGGTCGACGGCTCGGTGATCGAGAACATGTTCGCGTCGGACGTCGCGTTCCTGCAGGACTTCTACCGTCGCATCAACGCCGAGGGGCACACCCGGATCGCCGTGACCTGCCCCGAATGCTCGCACCGGTTCACGGCCGACCTCGCGGGTGGGCGCCTGGGGGAATCATGACGTACCCGGCCGACCGCATCCATGAGGAGGTCGCGTACGTCGCCTATCACTTCCACTGGTCGCTCGACGACATCCTCGACATGGAGCACGCGTCGCGCAAGCGCTACGTGCAGGAGATCGCGGCGATCAACACGCGGTTGAACGAGGGCGGTTGAGCCGTGCGGTGGCCGTGGCAGCGAACCGCGCGGACGGGCCCGGCTGCGGCCGACCCGGCGACGACGGATGCCGCGAGCTCCGCGCACCCGTCGGGAGCACCGGATGCCGCGGTGCCGACCCCGGCGCCGGCCGGCTGGGCCTTCCTGCCGCCGCTGCAGCGCGAGGTGGACGCTGCTCCGCCCGCCGTGTTGCGGACAGGGTTCGTCGACGCGCTGCCGACGCGGGTCGTGCCGGCCTCGCTCGGCACCATGGGACACCTGGTCGACGGCCGCGCGCCCGCCGGGACCGTCGCGGTCGACGATGCGGCGCTCGGCGCGCCGATCCAGCGTGCGACGGCGGTCGACCTGCCGCTGCGGCCCGCGCGCCCGGCCGCCGGTGGGCGGTCCGGTCAGCGGTCGGCCCCTGCGGTTCGCGTCCAGCGGGCTGCCGACAGCGAGGTGTCGGCGACCGATGGTCCGACCGAGACCGACGTCGGAGCGGCGACGGATGTCGCGGCGGCGACGGATGTCGCGGGCGCGACCGATGACGTGGAGACGACGGATGCCACGACGCGGGGTGCGACGGCGGAGCCCGGCGACGTCGTGGACGGCACGATGACGCCTGGAAGTACCGACCGCAGCGCTCGACGTGACGGCCCGCCGGTGACGGGCTCAGCCCAGCGGGGTGCCGTCGCGGCCGACCTCCCCGTGCAGCGCACGGCCGGTCCCGGCCCAGAACCCGTCGTCCACGGGCCTTCGAGCAACGAGCAGCCCGCCCCCGATCAGTCATCGGGCGAGCACGCGGCTCCGACGATCGCCTCCCGGTCCTTCGATCGAACAGTGCCGCCGACCGCCGCACCCGCAGCGGCACCCGTCCCCTCATCGGACTCGCGCCGGCCGGGCTTGGGCGCGCCGCTCGCACCCTCCGCGGTGCAACGCCTCGCGGCATCGAGCGAGTCGCCCTCCGCGGCCGAAGCGCTCGGCGCCGGCGCCGACGAAGCGGACCGACCCGCGGAGACGCCCGAGCCGTCCGCCGAGGCGGACGCTCCGCAGGCGTCCGACGGCGGACTCGGAGTCGGACCCGGCACCGAGCCACGCGCGCCCGCGCGCGACGATGCAGTGGCTGAGGGGACACCGCTCGCCGGGGACGCGACGGGCATGGACGTCCCGACCCTCGCCGACCGCGACCTCGCGACGGGCGACTTCGCACCGACCTCGTCGGCCGACTCGGCGGGCACGTCGCACGAGCCGGAGCTGACGATGGCGACGGGGGCACGGCACGCCGACGCGGTCTCTCCGACGCCCGACATCCCCTCAGCCGGGCCGACCGCCGGCCGGACGACGGACGCTCCGACCCTGGCCGCGGGCGCCGGGTCGGGACCCGGCCGCGCCAGCGCTGCGTTCGTCCAACGGCGCACCTCGCTCGACCTCATCGACGGCGGAACGCCGCCGACGGCCATCGCGACGACCTCGCTCACCCCGGCCCGGCGCATCGTGCCCTCGTTGACCGCATCGACCCCGTCATCGCCCGGCGCCCTCGCATCCGGACCGCGCGTCGTCGCGGCGCGTGTGGTCGCGCCGGACGCGGAGCCGTCGGCACCCGTCCAACGCGACCTCCGGCCCGGCGAGGCACCGGGTGCACGCGCGAACCGGGTGGCCGGTCCTCCCGACGGAGCCCGCTCGACGGCTCACCTGCACGCGAGCGACTCGGGTGATGGCGGACCGTCGGTACCGACCCGGTCGTCGGCGTCGATCGGACCCGCCGCTGCCGAGGCATCCGCCGTCTGGGGCCCGCCACCGGACGTGACGGCGCAGCGAACCGTCGCGGGCGCCGCCCATCGCACCGCCGGATCCTCGCCGGCGACGCCGGCGGCCTCGGGTTCGCTCGCGCTGCAGCGCTTCGGCCTGCCGGCGCTGCCGTCGGTGCCCGGTGCGGGCGATCTTCCCGACCTCTCGACGCTCCGCCGACGCGTGCCCGTGATGCCCGACGTGCCCGACGTGCCCGACCTGGCCGACGCCGCCGGCGAGGCGAGGTCGCGCGCCGAGCAGGCCGCGTCCGGTGCGATCGCCTCGGCCCGTGAGGCGGTCCCGAGCGCGTCGGAGCTTCGCGAGCGCGCCGAACAGGCGGCCGGCGAGGCGGGCGGCGCCGCCGCATCGGCGCTCGGCGGTGCCGCGGCCGCCGCGGGCGCCGCACTCGGCGGGGGAGCCGCGGGCCCGGGCGAGGTCGAACAGCTCGTGCGACGCCTCTACGGCCCGCTCATCCGACGCATCAAGACGGAGCTCCTGCTCGATCGCGAGCGCCGAGGCATCCGCATCGATGGGATCTGACCGTCGAACCATCGACGGGACAAAGACGAAGGAGGCGACATGCTCACCGACACCGAGATCGCCGTCGGCGTGCACTACCTCGTGCACCTCGACGAGCACGACCTGGGCGACTTCTCGACCTGCGACGGCCTGGGCGTCGAGGTCGTGCTGGAGTCGCGGGAGGAGGGCGGCGCGAACGGCTTCATCTGGCAGTTCCCGACGCGCCTGAAGTACCCGAACATCAAGCTGTCGCGGCCCGTCAGCAAGGACACGGCCGATGCGGTCGTGAACTGGGTCGTCTCCGCCGTGACCGGGCCGTCGCGCGGCACGGGGCGCATCGAGATCCGCAGCGCCGACAACAAGCCGGTCGCCGCCTACGACCTGCACGACGTGATCCCGGTGCGGTGGACGGGGCCGGCGCTGAACCCCGACCAGCCCAAGGTGCTCACCGAGACCCTCGAGATCGCCCACAACGGCTTCGTCCGCACGGGCTCCACGTACTGAGGGCCGCCGCCATGCCGATCACGACGACCGCATCCGACACGACCAACCTCGTGCACGCCGCCATCGACGTGCACGAGCCGGGCCAGAAGCCCGGCAAGCTCGGCGCCAAGATCACCACGATCGACTTCCAGCTGAACCCGAAGGAGCTGACCGTCACGAAGTCGGCGAAGTGGGAGAGCAAGAGCCAGAAGAAGTCGGCCTCGGCGCCGCCGACGACGTACCAGGGCCCCGACCCGCAGAAGATGAGCGTGGAGATGTACTTCGACGAGACCCGGCAGCGCGACGGGAGCGTCGTCAAGCGCGTGGAGGCGCTGTTCGAGGCCTGCACGCCCACGAGCGCCTCGGTCGACGGCAACCGCCCGTCGGCGCCGTGGGTGAAGTTCCGCTGGGGCGTGCTCACGGGCTTCGTCGGGTACATCAAGAGCGTCGCTGCGAAGTACACGCTCTTCTCGCCCGACGGCACGCCGCTGCGCGCGGTGTGCACGGTCGCACTCGAGGAGCTCGCGAACGAGCCGTCGAAGCAGAACCCGACCTCGGGCGGCCTGCAACCGCGGCACTCGCACGTCGTGGGGGCGGGTGATTCGCTCGCGGCGATCGCCTACGCGGAGTACGGCGACCCCGCCCGCTGGCGCGAACTCGCCGAGGTCAACGGGATCGACGATCCCCTGCGACTCCGCCCGGGCACCACCGTGCTGATCCCGACGCTCGAGGAGCTCTCCCACGCGGACGGCCGCGTGGTCGCGAGGAAGGAGATCGCCCGTGCCCTCGTCCGTTGACGCCTACACGAGCCTCATCCTCGTCTCGGTCGGCGGGTCGCCGTTGCCGACCGAGGTCTCGGCGGTGCTCGAGCGCAGTCGGGTGACGGATGCCGCGAACCTGCCCGACTCGTTCGAGCTGGAGTTCGTCGACTCGGCGGGAACGGTGCTGTCGCAGGGCGGCTTCGAGATCGGCGCGAAGGTCGTGATCGACGTCTCGCAGAACGGCGCGGACGGGCAGCGGAAACTCCTCGAGGGCGAGGTGACCGCGCTCGACCGGGAGGACGTCGGCGGGGAGCTCCGCACGAGGGTCCGCGGGCTCGACGCCTCGCACCGGCTCTTCCGGGGGCGGCGCATCGCCGCGTACGTCGACATGTCGACGGCCGACATCGTGCGCAAGGTCGCGGAGCGTGCCGGACTGACAGCCGGCACGATCTCGGGTCCGCCGACGGTGCGGGCGCACACCACGCAGGACAACGCGAGCGACTGGGTGTTCCTGAAGCGACTGGCGGATGACTCGGGCTGCGTGTTCGCCGTCACCGAGGGGCGGCTCGACTTCGGCCCGCCGACGGCCGCGTCGTCGGCCTCGGGCGGGTCGGCAACCGCGGTCGACGACCCCATCGTCATCGAGCACGGGCGCAACACCGTGTACCTGCATTCCACGATCACGAGCGCCGAGCAGGTGCCGGAGGTCGAGGTCCGCGGGTGGGACGTCGCAGCCAAGGAGAAGGTCGTGTCGACCGCGCCGGCGAAGACGGATTCGGCCGAGCTGCCCACGACCGACCCGGTGAAGGTCGCGAACGTGTTCTCGAGCCCGCCGTACGTGAGCGGCGCGGGCACGGGCTCGCAGCAACCGCAGGATCGACTCGCGAAGTCGCTCTCGGCGCGCATCGCCGGCGGGTTCGCGGAGATCGAGGCGCAGATCCTCGGCAACCCCGGGATCCGCTCGGGCACGGCGGTGCGGCTGCAGGGCTTCGGGGCGCCGTTCGACGGGCGGTACGTCGTGACCGAGTCACGCCACGAGTTCACCGCCGAGCAGGGGTACATGACGTCGTTCACGGTGAGCGACGCGTCGGACCGATCGCTCCTCGGGGCGGGCACCAGGCCGGATCGCGGCGCGGCCGCGGCGATGCCGGGCGTGGTGAGCGCGCTCGTCAGCGACGTGCAGGGCGGCGGCGGGGCGGAGGAGGAGGGCCGGGTCAAGCTGACCTTCCCGATCCTCTCGGACGACTACGTGAGCGGATGGGCCCGGGTCGTGCAGGTGGGGGCCGGCGGCGAGCGCGGCTCGATGGTGCTCCCCGAGGTCGGCGACGAGGTGCTCGTGGCCTTCGAGGCGGGCTCCTTCGACCGGCCCGTGGTGGTCGGCGGCCTGTACAACGGCCTCGACCGGCCGCACGGCGGCTGGGCGCCCGCCGTCGAGTCGGGCTCGGTGGTCCGCCGCAGCTTCACGTCGCGCACGGGCATGGTGCTGGAGTTCGTCGAGCGCCCGGGCGAGGAGTTCGTGCGGGTGTCGACGAACGAGGGCAGCCAGCACGTGACCCTCACCCAGACGGCGGACAAGGGCATCCGCATCATCGCCGCCGGACCCGTCGAGGTCACGGCGGAACGCGACGCCACGGTCACCGCGACGGGCGACGTGTCCGTGTCGGGGACGAAGGTCGAGGTCGAGGCGAAGTCCGAGCTGAAGCTGTCGGCGCCGAAGGTCGCGATCGAGGGCGCGACCTCGCTCGACCTGAGCGGCGCGAAGGTCTCGCTCACCGGCACGGCGTCCGCGCAACTGTCGTCCTCCGGGTCGACGGTCGTGTCGGGCAGCCTCGTGAAGATCAACTGAGGGCGGGTCGGAGGTCGGGATGTCGCAGGAGTTCGTCGGGCGGGGCTGGTCGTACCCCGTTCACGCCGACGCGGGCGGACGCATCGCCCTCTCATCCGGCGACCGCGAGATCGAGGAGAGCATCCGCCTGATCCTCGCGACCTCGCCCGGTGAGCGGCCCATGCGGCCGGAGTTCGGCTGCGCCGTGCACGAGTACGTCTTCGCGCCGGCGGATGCCGCGACGGCCGGTGCGGTCGGCGATGCGGTGCGCAGCGCGCTGCGCCAATGGGAGCCCCGGATTGACGTGACGCGGGTCGCGGTCTCGTTCGGTCGTGCCGACGAGGGCCTGCTCCTGATCGACATCGGCTACGCCATCCGCGGCTCCAACGACCCCCGGAACCTCGTCTTCCCGTTCTACGTGATTCCCGAGCGCGCATCGGAGGCGACGTCATGACCCTGCCAGCACCCAATCTCGACGACCGCCGGTTCCAGGATCTCGTCGACGACGCGAAGCGACTCGTCGCGCTGCGCTGCCCCGACTGGTCGGATCACAACGTCTCCGATCCGGGCGTGACACTGATCGAGGCCTTCGCCTTCATGACCGACGAGCTCTTCTACCGCCTGAACCGGGTACCGGACAAGCTCTATATCGCGTTCCTCGACCTGATCGGGATCTCGCTCTACCCGCCGACCCCGGCGACCGCGGATGTCGTCATGTGGCTCGCCGCTCCGCGCAGCGAGACCGTCGTCGTGCCGGCCCGGACCGAGGTCGGCACGCCGCGCAACGAGCAGACCGAGTCCGTGGTGTTCCAGACCACCGACGAGCTGCAGATCCCGCCGCGGAAGCTCGCCCACGTGGGCAGTCGATCGGGCGCGGCGACGACGGTCCGCGACGCGCGGCTCCGGTCCGATCCGATGGAGGCGTTCTCGACGCCGCCGAAGGTCGGCGACGAACTCCTCATCGGGCTGGACCAGCCGGCGCCGGGCCTCGCGATCGGCATCCGGCTCGACTGCGCGGTGCGCGGCGTGGGCGTCGACCCGCTCGACCCGCCCATCGTGTGGGAGTCGTGGAACGGGACGGGATGGTCGGCGTGCGACCTCGTCGTGGATCGGACGGGTGGCCTCAACCAGGCCGGCGAGGTCCGCCTCATCGTCGGACGCGACCACGTGGCATCCGTCATCGGCGACGAGCGCGCCGGATGGATCAGGTGCCGGATCGTCGAGCGCGAGGAGGGCGTGCCGACGTACAAGCAGCCGCCGCTCGTGCGCGAGGCGTCGGCCGACACGGTCGGCGGCGTCGCCGTCGCGCTGCAGGTGCGGACCGTCGACGAGGAGATCCTCGGGCTCTCGGAGGGCGTACCCGGCCAGTCGTTCGCACTCCGGGAGCGGCCCGTCGTGGACGACGGCGACGCGTTCGTCGTCGAGGTCGGCTCGGGGAGCGGATGGCAGGCATGGACGGAGGTCGACTCGTTCGCCGGCTCCGCGGACGGCGACCGGCATGTCGTCGTCGATCGTGCGACGGGCACGGTGTCGTTCCCGCCCGCGGTGCGCGAGCCCGACGGGGGACTTCGCCTCTACGGCGCGGTACCGCCGAAGGGCGCCCCGCTGCGCGTGCCGCGCTACCGCGTCGGCGGCGGACGCGGCGGGAACGTCTCGGCGGGCAGCCTCTCGGTGCTCCGCTCGACGGTGCCGTTCGTCTCGGGCGCGGTGAACCGGAAGGCCGCGCACGACGGCACCGACGGTGAGACCGTCGAGGAGGCGAAGGTGCGCGGACCGCTCGCACTGCGGACGCGGGACCGGGCGGTGACGCTGGGGGACTTCGAACAGCTCGCGAAGCGTGCGGCGCCGGGCGTCGGCCGCACGCAGGCGCTCCCGGTCGATGACGGCGGCGGCGCGGGGGTCCGGCTCCTCGTCGTGCCGACGGTCGCGGTCGGCCCGGACGGGCGGATCGAGTACGCCGACCTCCAGCCCGGACCGGAGCTGCTCGAGGCGATCTCGGACGACCTCGAGACGCGGCGGATCGCCGGAACGCGCCTCGTCATCGAGCCGCCCGAGTACCGCGGCGTGATCGTGGCGGCGCAGATGGTCGCGCGCCCCCGGGTGGCCGTCAAGCGACTGCAGGCCGAGGCGCTCGCGACGCTGTACCGCCACTTCGACCCGATCCGGGGCGGCAACGACGGCAACGGATGGCCGTTCGGCCGGCCGGTGCTCGCGGGCGAGGTCTACGCCGTGCTGCAGTCGCTGCCCGGCGCGGAGCTGGTCGAGGAGGTGCTGCTCTTCGAAGCCGACCCGGTGACGGGCGAGCGCGGCGAACCGGTGCAGCGGATCTCGCTCGGACCGACCTCGCTCGTGCACGGCTTCGGGCACAGCATCCGGGTGACGTCGGGGGTGTGACGATGCGCGGGATCGTGCACGATCGCATCAACCGGCAGCCGCTCGCGAACCCGGTGCCGCTCGGGTCGCGGCTGCCGGGCATCCTCCAGGAGGACCAGTTTCTTATGGAGTGGATCCGGGCGTTCGACGACTCGATCGCGCCGGTCTACGCGGTGCTCGACAGCCTGGACTCCTACGTGCGACCGGCGTACGCCCCGGCCGACTTCCTCGACTGGCTCGCGGGGTGGGTCGAGGTCGCGCTCGATGACGCGTGGTCGGAGGAGCAGCGGCGCTCGATCGTCGCCGGGGCGGCGGCGCTGCACCGTCGCGCGGGTACGCCGGGCGGCATCCGCGAGGCGCTGCGGCTGGCCGCGGGGCCGGACGCCGAGGTCGAGGTCGAGGAGTCGGGCGCGACGGCCTGGTCGCCCACTCCGGGGACGCCGCTGCCCGGCTCCGACGAGGTGCGCCTCGCGATCACGGTCACAGTGCCGACGGGCGACCGGGCCGAACTGGAGCGGCGCTTCGGGCGCGTCGCGGCGGCCGTGGCGCCGGCGCACCTGCCGGTGGCGTTGGTCGTCGTGGTCGCGGGCTGACCGCCACGGCGGCCGCGCGGTCGGGGCGGAACCTGGTCGTGCGTCGCGGGCTCACTCGACGCCCAGTTCGACCCGCATGCGGCGATACCCCTCGGCCGCACGTTCGGCGGCCAGCACGTCGCCGGAGCGGCGCTGCACCTCGACGAGGGTCCGCCACGCCTCGTCGAGCCACGGGTTGATCTCCACCGCCCGCGTCGCGGTCTCGACCGCCGCGCGCGCCGAGCCCAGCCGGAGTTCGAGGTGGGCGAGCGAGGCCGCGGCCTCCGAGGCGCGCAACCGGTAGCGTTCCCGGGCGCCCGTCACCCATTCGGCCGGGCCGTCCTCCGGCAGCACGTCGCCCGTGTAGCGTTCGAGCGCGGCGCGCAGGTCGTGCGCCGTCGACTCCGCATCGCGTCGACGCTTGGCCGCCGCGGCATCCGCCAGGTGGTCCTCGAAGTCGGCGAGGTCGCAGTCGCGACGATCGACGATGCCGAGCCGGTACGCCTCGCCGACGCGCTCGACGATCGAGCTGTCGTCGGCGCGCGGGCGGGGGAGGGCGCGCCGGAGGCTCGACACGCTCACGTGCAGCGCGTGCACCGCCGAGTCGGTGCCGAGATCGCCCCAGAGGATGTCGGCGATGAGCTCGCGGTGCACGGGCGCACCCGAGTTGAGCGCGAGCATCCGGAGGAGTGCGCGCGCCTGCGGCCGCACCCGCCGGAGGTCGATCTCGGCGCCGTCGGCGCGCAGGTGGAAGCCGCCGAAGCACTGCACCGTCAGGCGTGGCAGGTGCGCTGCCGTGCTGCCGACCCATCCGGTGCCGGTCGCGTGCGACTGTCGGGCGACGGCGTCGGCCACGAGCGACGGCAGCCGGGGCAACCCGGTGTCGAGCGCCCGACGGCGCCACGCGGCGCGCATGCCCGCGGACGCGCTCGCGCGCTCCGGAGTCAGGGCCTGCGCGACCTCGAGCAGCGTGCGTGCGGCCTCGGCGCCCGAGGTGCGGATGCAGCCGTCCGCCTCGACGATCAGCTCGCGCGTGCGGGTCGAGCCTGCGGCCGCGGCGGCGAGCGCTCCGCACGACCTCGCCCACGCCGCGACATCCGCCAGGCCGAGCCGGTCGAACCGGTCTGCGACGGCCGTGGTGTCCGCGCTCGTCGCCCGCCCGCGCCGGATCCGCATGACCAGGTCGATCCCCGACACCGTCACTGCCGCCAACGCGTCGCCATCCGCGTCGGCCGACGCGACGATCTCGCGCACCGCTGCGTGCGGCAGGTCGGCGATCGCCGCGATCGCACCCCGACAGGCGCGCGCGAGCCGCGGATCCGCCGATTCGACGCACTCGCGCTCGAGCGTCGCCAACGTGTCGAGCGTGTGGTGACGCGGCGCCAACGGTTCGCGGATGACGAGCAGCGCGAGGCGCGCCGCCCGCGACTGCGACGGGGTTCCGACGTCGACGATGCGCCGGAGGAACGGGATCGCGCCGACGACGTCGCCGCGGCGGAGTCGCGCGAGCGCCGCCTCGAACGGGTCGGCGCCGGGCGTCCGAGTCGATGGGGGTGCCGCCTCCGAAGGGGGTTCGACCTCCGAGGGGGGTGCGAGTGACGTGGGATCCGCAGGGTCGGGTGGCGGTGGGGCCATCATCACCGCTCGGGCACGGCCATCGGCGGCATCGGCGGTCGCGAGCTCGCGGCACGCCGCCAGGTGACGACGGAGCACCGGCGGCAGCACGCGACGGCCGAGGACGACCTCGTGCATCACGGCGCCGGCATCCACCGCGGTGAGCAGTCGCCCCGCAGCGGATGCCCCGAGCACCCGCGCGCACGCGACGAACTCGAGTCGGGGCAGCGCGCCGACCTCCTCGAGGGTCTGCCGCAGGTCGGGTGGCAACGCCTCGACGGCGGTCTCGAGGGTTCCGGCGGCGAAATCGGTCGCGAGGTCCGATTCGACCGTCGCCTCCAACGCGTCCTGGTCGACCCGTCTGGCGCGCTGCGCCAGCAGTTCGACGAGCGCGGGCCAGCCGGCGGTCTCGCGCGCGACGAGCGACGCGCAGCCGAATGCGAGCGGCCTCCCGGCGACCTCGGCGAAACGCATGGCGATCTCGTCGATGCGGAGCGCGAGCTCTGGTGCCGTGATCATCGCGGCGCGTTCGCCCGCCGCGTGGACGATCGCCGGGGGCAACGGCACGCGCGAGGCCAGCACGAGCCGCGGCATCCGTTCTCGACTGCCGATGAGGCTCGCGAGCGCGGTCGCGGCGGGCGTACCGAGCAGGGACTCGACGTCGTCGAGCGCGATGGTCGCCGCGCCGTCGGCCGCGGCATCCGCGATCGACTCCCGCAGCCGTGCGGGGTCGCGCCGGGCGTCGTCGACCGAGACGAGGGCGGTGCGGCCGAGCTCGGATTCGAGCCGTGCGAGGAGCGTGGACTTGCCGGCGCCGACGGGGGCGACGACGAACACGCGGCCGGCGTGCAGACGGGAGGTCAACCGGCCCGGGATCCTCCCCCCGGGCGGCCGCGCGTCGTGTCCCGTGATCACCATGGTGCACTGCCGGTTCCCTCGCCATGCTCCCGCAACGGATCCCCGCTCCGCAATCGCCGCATGGTCGATGTTCCGGATCATTGGTACCGAAGTACCGGCCGGCGCGCATCGGTGCGGTCCCTGAACTCGCGACCGAGGCCGCAGTCGGTCGCATTCGCACGGCGGTCGGGCGACGGATGCCTCGATCCGCCGTCGCTGCGGGCGATAGCATGGCCGCCGGACCCACCTCCCCGCACCCGAACCGGAGCCCCGCCATGAGCGCCCAGACGCCCCCGCCCCTCCCGCCCGCCCCTCCGGCTCCGCCCGCGGTGCCCGCCTCACCCGTGGCTGCCTCCGACGCCCCGACGCTCCCGTACGGGACGGCGCCGCTCGTGGCACCTGCGGCGCCCGGCCCCGTGGCATCCGCATCGTCCGCTCCCGCCTACGGCGCCCCGGCGTACGGCGCGTCCGCGCCGGGAGCCGCGTACGGCGCGGCGCCTGCACCCTGGGTGCCGCCCGTGACGGCCCCGCAGAACGTGCTGGCCTGGGTCGCATTCGGGCTCGGGCTCGGCGCGCTGCTCCTCGGCCCGATCAGCTCGATCGCCGCGATCGTGTGCGGCCACATCGCTCGCGCGCAGATCCGCCGCACCGGCGAACAGGGTGCCGGCGCTGCCCTCACGGGGCTCATCCTCGGCTACGTGCTGACCATCGGAGTCGTCATCGTGGTCGTGCTCTACGTGCTGTTCTTCGTCGCCGTCTTCGCGAGCGCCGCGTACACGTCGGGCGTGCCGTCGAGCCTCTGATCGGGGCCCCGGCCGCCGATTTAACGCACGCGCTGCGAGGTGATATTCTCGTGTGGTTGCCGCGACAGCGGCACCTGCCCCGATAGCTCAGTGGTAGAGCACTTCCATGGTAAGGAAGGGGTCGTCAGTTCAATCCTGACTCGGGGCTCTGGTTCTCCCGGCATCGCCGGGGAAGCCTCGCGGCGGGGTAGCTCAGGTGGTTAGAGCACACGGCTCATAATCGTGGTGTCGCGGGTTCGAGTCCCGCCCTCGCTACAACAGCAGAATCTCGCGGATCTCAGGCCCTTCGGGCCGAACATTGCCCGCTCGTCTCGAATTGCCTGACCACATTTTGACCACATCTGAACGTGATCGGATGTGATCCCGACCGGCGAACGTGATCAACATATGCGAGATCGCGGCTCGCGTGCTCGTCAGTTGAGCGCGCCGAGGGCGCGTGCCGCCGCCTCGTCCAGACGGACTGCGACGGTGTCGAGATCGTCGTCGAAGAGGTCCGAGTAGGTGTCGAGCGTCATCGCTGCCGAAGCGTGCCCCAGCATTCGCTGTACCGCCTTCACGTTGGCGCCGGACGAGACCGCCAAGCTCGCGGCCGTATGCCTGAGGTCATGGATGGTCATCGCCTTCAGCTCCGCGGCCACCAGCGCTCGATCGAACCACGAGTTCTCCCGAACCGTGGGCGTCGTGAGGTGGTTTCCGTACTTGTCCGGGAAGACGAGAGACGTGTCCTCTCGGCTCGTGCATAATTCGGCGAGTGGCTCGGCAAGGAACCCTGGGAAGGGCACGACGCGCCGCTTGTGCGTCTTCGGCGTGCCGACGACGACCTGACCGCCGACGCGCACCGCGTTGACACTGACGGACAGTCGGCGACGGCGTAGATCCACGTCTCCCACGCGAAGACCGCTTACTTCACCCCAACGCAGTCCGGTGTAGGCGAGGAGGCGAATGAGTGGCGCGTGGACGCCAGAGGCTCGTGCAAGACGATCGACCTCGAGGTGTGTCAGGTAGACGTGCTCCTTGCTCACCTTCCGTGGAAGCCCCACGCCGCGCGCAGGATTCGACGGAATGCGCCGATCCTTCACCGCAGCGTCGAGGATTCCGGCGAGTACGCCATAGCACCGGTGGACAAGTGCTGGCGACTTCGGCTTCGACCGTCCCGGCTCGCCGGAACTCAGGCGGGCGACCCAGTTTTGCACATCGCTGTGGCGGACGTCTGCAACCGCGACGCGACCCCAGGTCGGCTCAACATGAAGCCGCCATGCGGACTCCACGACGGCGGTCGATGATGGCTTCAAGTGAGTCTGCGACTTCAGCCACGTGGTACCGAGCGCCGCGATCGTGACCCGAGCGCTGGAAGGATCGATGAAGGTCCCGGCTGCCTTGCCCAGCTCAACGCTGGCCAGAAACAGCTCGGCCTCCTTCTTGGTCATGAACCCGCGCTTCGTCGTCTGCGAGTGATCAGGCTTCCGATAGCGCACTCGGTATCTCTTGCCGGCCGCGCTCGAATACGGTTCAACCGATCCCACGTCTGTAGTCCCCTCCCAACATGCGTCTCCACCCTATGAGCTTCCCGTCGTCGGAGGCATGCACGCGAGCAAGACCCCACAGACGGGGAAGCCTCGATTTGAGCACGGCCCGCATGCACTGGATCGTGCGGCATTGGCATCACCTGGCGGATCACGGACGGGGTACGGCCAGTCGCGCCCAAGCGAGAGTCGACTCGGGGGGGTCTGCTGCACGAATAGGTGACAGGTTGGTTTAGGCCGCGAGGGCCAGGTTGTTGGTCATGATGGTCTCGAACTC
>NZ_JBIZVY010000006.1:0-57585 GCF_044769845.1 Agromyces sp. GXQ0307
GAGCACCTGCATGGCGAGCTTCGCGTAGCCCGCCTCACGCAGCTGCTCGGCAGCTTCACGAGCCTCACCGGGGTCGAGGATGTTGATGTGCCCGCGGCCGCGGCCAAGGCTGATGACCTGGCCGCCGAGGGCGTCGATCAGATCCACGTAGTCGGGCTTGAGGTCGCCCAGCACGAGCGGCTGGACGCCGAAACCCGACAGCCCGAGCGCCATGCGGCGCACGAGCGTCGACTTCCCGAGCCCGGGCAGGCCGAGCACGAACACGGACGGGTTGCTGATGAGCTTCGCGATCTGGAACCAGCTGATGGGATCCGCGCAGACCGTCGCGTTCGTGAACAGGTGTCGGCCGAGCGGCACGCCGACCATCGGCGTGCCCGACCCGACCGCGAACGGGAAGAGACCGCACACCTGAACGGTGGTGCCGCGCCACTCGTCGACGGGCTGGATGATGCTCGATTCGCCGCGGCCACGGCCGAACCAGCCACGCGGCCCGGGCCGCTTCACCGCGGCGGCCTGGCGGGCGGCGCGATCTTCGAGCTTGCGCGCTTTCCGCGTCAGGCGGGTGCTGCTCTTGGTCTGGTTGCGGGGCCGGAGCTCCGTCGGCTCGATCACAGCTGCTCCTTGATCGACGTCGGCACTCGGAGGTGCTGCGGTAGCACCAGTCCGAGCGGGAGGGCCGCGGCGAACGCCGAGTCCTGCGACCCGTACACCGGGCGTAGTCGGATGCGGGCGGTCGCCGATAGGTTGTCGATCGCCGCGCGGGCATCCGCGAGGCCATCGCTGCTGAGCACGGTCGCGGTGACGAGCATGCCGAAGTTCACGAGCCCGGCGCCGGAGGCTTCCTCGTTTGCCGTGGCGATCGCCGCCCGCGCGCCGAGCACGGCGCGGGCGGACGGCTTGTTCGTCGAGCCGATGTTGAACGTCGATGCGCTCACGTCGGCCTCGACGATGCCGGCCGCTCGAGCGGCGTCGATCGGGCGGTAGAGCATCGTGATCCGCTTGCGGGCGATGTCGCGGTGCGGGGCGAGCAGCCGGGTCAGGATGCTCGACTGCACGACGCCACGCGGCGCCGTGCTCATCTGCCACGTCACCGACGTGCCGGAGTCGTGCCGGTACGAGTCCCAGCGCGCCTCAGCTGCGCTCGGGCCCACGTTGGGCCAGCTGAGCTCCGGCGGCTCGCCGGCCGCGTTCGCCTGGTCGACGTAGGGCGCGATCGCCGGGTCATACGCGATCGCCACTGCTTCGCAGAGCTCCTGCGCGTTCAGGGGGCGAGCGGCGCCGGCGCCGGTCGACGCGAGGCCGTGCGTCAGGCCCGGGAGGCGGGCTGCGAGCTCGCGGGCCATCTCTTCGGCCGAGCGCTTCTTGCCGCCCACACGCGACGTCGCATTGAACGTGATCGACACGTAGGCCTTCACCGTCGCCGAGCCAGCCGGGTAGCGCTCGACGACCTCGTTGAGAACCGACTGCGCGAGCACCGGGGCGTCGTCGTCGATGCGTAGCGCGACCGACTGGCGAAGCCGGGTGCCGGTGTCCGGCGCCGTCTCGACCGTGACGGCCGCGGCCTCGATGCCGGGCTCGTCGCCAAGGTTCGCGAGCCAGAGGCCCCAGTCGGCGACCCAGGCGTCGATCTGCTCGCGGTCGACGAGGGCCGAGCCGTCCGGCTCAGCGCCGATGACCACCGTGTAGTGGCCCGTCGCGGGCACGTAGATCATCGCGAACGGGCGGTTGTAACTGTCGCGGTGCTCGGAGAGCTTCGACGGCGCAGCAAGGCCGGGCAGCTGGAAGGTGCCCCAGTCGACGCGGCCGAGGGGGCCCGAACGGTAGACGTTCGTGCCGTTCGTCTTGGTCATCATCCAGCCGGCGCGCTCGCCCGTCCGTGCGAGCACGCTCTTGCCGTGCTTGTCCTTGACGCTCACCGTCAGGAGCAGCCCGGCGAACAACACCGCCGACACGAGGGCGGCGACGAGCCCGGCCGGAGTCATCATCATGATGACCGTCCAGACCGCGCCGAACAGCAGAATGCCTGTGCCGATCGAGCCGAGGCCCATCAGGCCGGCCGTCTGCGGTCGCCGGTAATTCCCGTAGGTGCGGGGCGCTTCCTCGCCCTGAATCGCAGTGCTCACGTTCGTTCCCCTCCACTCACGCACCACTCGGCCCGGCCGAGTCTTCTGCGGCGGAGCGAATCGCGCCCGCCGCTGCCTGTCCTGTTTCCTTGGCCTTCTGGATGACCTGTGCGCCGATCGCGACGCCGGCGCCAATCGGCCCGGCCGCTGCAGCTGCACCGGCCCCCGCACCGCCCGCGGCCGCGCCGCCCGCTGCAGACCCGCCGCCAGCGGTGCTCGCAGCTGCACCCGTCGACCCGGGGCCGCCCGTGGGCGTCGGCGTCGGCGGGGCCTGCTTGCCGCCGTTGTTGCTCGGGCTGGATCCGTTCGGCGCCGAGCTCGAGCTACCCGACGAACCGCTGTTCGACGAGGCGCGACGAATCGCGCCAGTAGCCATCTCGGCCGCCCCGGCAACGCCGGCCGCGCCGAGAGCCATCGCCGCGGTGCCACCGCCACCGATCGCGGCCGTCATCGGCGCGACGAAGCGCAGCAGCGCCGGCAGGGCGAGGATGACGATGAGCATCATCGCGAGGCCCGTCAAGATCGTCCAGATGCCGCCGCCGTCGCCGCGGAAGACGTCAGCACCGGTCATCTGGAACGCGGCCGCGTAGATGAGCGCAGCAGCCGGCTTGTAGAGGATGAACGCGATCGTCCAGCCCACCGTCTTCTTGAACCACTGGCTGCCCATCTCAGTGTTCGTAAAGCTCGCCGTCAGCGGCAGGATCCCCGCGAGGACCACCAGCATGCCGCCCCGCACGATCATGAGCGCGACCTGCACGTAGGCCATCAACAGCGCGAGGGAGCCCAGGATGAGCACGCCGATCATGCCGATGGGTGAGGTCGAGGACAGCATGACGATCGAGCCGACCGTCGTGCCGAAGCACGTCGATTCCCCGTCCGCCGGCCCGGCGTCGACATCGCAGTTCGTCGCGCCCTCGAGCACCCACACGCTGAACGCATCCGCCGCGGCCACGCTCAGGCCGATCACGGTCAGACCCGCGCCCGACACGACGATGAGCGTCAGCAGCGACTTCAGCAGGTCCTTGCCCGGCTGCGCGCGCTGCTCCCACGCCATCCGGATCCCCGCAACAATCGTCGACAGCACGGCGAGTCCGCCCACGTAGTACCAGAGCGATTGCTGCAGGAACGTCACCGTCGACGACGACCCCGAGGGAGCGACCGTCGGCAGGAGTGCCGCGACCGCGGCCGAGCCGCCTGAGATGAGCACGACCGCCAGCAGGATGATGCCGAGTCGGCCGAGGTGCCCTTCGCCCTCACCGCGGCGACGGCGAAGGCCGATCATCGCACCAACGGCGATCAGCGAGAGGATGCAGATCGTCAGGCCGATCCACATCACGTAGCCCAGGATCTCGTTGAACGCTGCTGCCTCCGGCGGAGTCTTCACCTCAGCAGCGCCCGATCCGCTCGTGAGGATCGGAGTCGGGACGGACACCCAGAGGGTGCCGATGCTCGCGAGAGCCTTCCCCCAGCCCTCCATCACCTGGTTCACCAGCTCGCGCAGCGAATCGTTCGCCGCGGCCGAGATGATGTTGCCGACGCCCTCGCGGCCCTGGCAGATGAAGTCGAGCGGATCGCAAGCCATGATTACGCTCCCGCCCATGGGATGTAGCCGCCCAGGTTCTGCAGCGCCGCAGGGGCGAGCGGGAGCCCGCCCGTCTCGGAAACGACCATCTTCCAGTCCCCGTCCTCCCAGGTCAGCTTGAGAGGCAGGCTCACCAGCTGACCGTCCGAGTAGTTGATGGCCAGGTCGACGGTCGCGCTTGAACCGTCGTAGGCCCCGATCTTGAAACCAGCGACTTGCCCGCGCGAGCTCGAGGTCTCCCCCGCGTTCTGGGCTGCTTCTTCGAGAGAATCCCGCCCCGGTCCTTCCTGAACCGCGTCGACGAGTCGCGGTCGCAGCGTCGCGTCGGTGCCGATCGCAAGGAAGTTCACGGCGGCGAAGAGGCTGCCCTCGGCCGTGTGCGCATAGCAGGAACGGAACCCGTCATCCTCGATCGAGCCGGGCCCGGCCCCCGTCCTGTCGACGGGAGCGGCCATCGTGCCCACGAGTTCCCAGTCGTTGTCGGGCGCGGCCGTGAGGCTGCTTTCCGTCTCGAAGCCAGAAAGGCCGCAGACGCTCTTGTCAGCATCTGCGACGGTGGGGGCCGAGGCAGTGGGGGCCGCCGAGGGCGACGGGGTCGCTCCCCCGCTGCCCAGCAGCATCGGCACCACCGCGATGATTAGGGCGAGGGCGATCACGCCGACGCCCATCGCCGCGAAGATAAAGCCCTTCTTGGCGAACGGGCTCCGTTCGGTCGACTGGTCGCTCATGTGGTGTCTCCGCTCGAGGCTCAGGCGCCCGAGAGGGCGCCGACGATGAAGGCTGCCGCGCCGATGATGAGAACGCCGGCGAGGATCCCGACGAACAGCTTGACGTGTTCGCCACCCTCACCGCGGCGGCTGTTGAACATGAACAGCACACCCAGGCCGATCAGCGCGAGGATGCCGGCGATGAGGCCGATCCACTTCGCCCAGCCGAGGATCGTCGTGACGCCCTCGAAGCCAGGGATCGGCTGGGGCTCCGGGTTCGGCAGCTCGGCGAGTACGCTCGCCGCGGCGATCGTGAACTCGGTCAGTGCGGACATGTTGTTCCCTTCGGTTAGCGCTGGAAGTCAGCGGAGATGGGGAGCTGAAGATCGGTGAGGATGTTGCGGGCATCCGAGGGCGCGCTGTCGAGTCGAACGGGGGCGCCGAGTCGCCAGGGCTCGTGCCACGGCAGCCGCCAGGTGCGGGGCACTCCCCCGCTGATTACCTCAGCGAGGTGCCGTAGTGGCTTGGGAAGCCGGCCCGGTGCGTCGGCGATGAGCACGAGCCCGCGCAGCTGCACGACGTCGCCGAGCTCGCCCGAGGCCCACTCGGTCGCGGCGCGCTGCGCTGCCTCCAGGCCGGCGTGGTTCGTGCGAGCGACGAGCACCACGCGATTCGCGATGCCTCGCCGCGCGGGCATCGGCCATGCGTGGCCGGCGGCGCGCGTTCGGCCGCCGAGCGCGGCAAGCGTCGATTCGCCAGCGCCGCCGTGCACGCCGAGCCACCATATGGTCGCGGTTGCGTGCTGCAGCTTCTGTGGAAGCCGGTCCGCCATATCCGGTGCCGGCACACCCGGCTGAGGCGCAGTCGGTCGCGGAGCCTCGGGCCTTGCCGTCGCCGGCGCAACGGGCGCAGCGGGTGTGGTCGACGCCTGTGGCGCGTTCGCCGTGACCCACGGGTTCGCGTTGTTCATGCCCTGAGCCCTCCCTTCCAGTACGCAAATCCCCCAGCCATTGTTAGGGGCGCTCCCCCAGGACGGAGAATCGCTCCACTCTGGTGTGAGTAACCCAACTTCGGGGTTGGTGGCAATCTTACCCGATATGCAGCAATCTATACCAATCTGCACGTATTTAACCGCAATTTGGGTATGATCGAACTGTGACCACCAACGATTCAGGGCAGCACTGGCCGGACAGCGCGCTCACCGCCTACGGCGAGACGATGACGGTCAGGGAGGTCGCGCAAGCGACGCGGCAGACGCCCCGCACGATCCGTGACCTCATCAACCACCCGAACCAGGCACACCGCCTCCCAGCCTCTAAGCTCGGGCGCGGTTGGATCGTCGGCAAGGTCGACCTTCGGGAGTACCTGATCCGCTACCGGAACA
Source organism: Agromyces sp. GXQ0307 (assembly GCF_044769845.1). Lineage (NCBI taxonomy): Bacteria > Bacillati > Actinomycetota > Actinomycetes > Micrococcales > Microbacteriaceae > Agromyces > Agromyces sp. GXQ0307. The sequence goes on from NZ_JBIZVY010000006.1 coordinate 5,797, forward strand.
TCGGGGGGATCAGATGACCACGCGTTCGCTCGCCGCCGCCGCCGCCGCCGCAATCGCGAGCGGCATCCTTCTGTTCACTGGCTGCACGAGCACCAACGCTCAGCAGCCGATCGCGACGAGCACGACGCAGCCAAGCTCGACGGCCCCGTTCACACCACCCAACCAGCCAGACGTCAGCGACGACCAGGAGCTCGTCGACGAGCCCGCCGCGGCCGAGCAGAGCAAGGCCGACGCGATCACCGCGGCGACTGCCACAATGACGGCGTTCGCGCGGCCCGACCTCCCCGCGGCCGAGTGGTGGAACGGCATGCTGCCTCTGCTCAGCCAGGAGGGCGCGGCCGCATACGAGGGCACGCTGCCCGAGACCATCCCCGTCACGGCCGTGCGCGGGGATGCCACCGTGCTCGAAGGCGCGACCGACGTCATCACGCTCGTCGAGGTGCCGACCGACAGTGGCCCCTATGTCATCACGCTCACCCGCTCGGATGCCTCGCAGCCGTGGCTCGTCGACCGCATCCGACCCAAGCAGGGGTAGCCGCATGTCGTCGCCCTCGAAGCTCGGCCTCGCCGCGGCGATCGGCCTGCCGATCGCCGTCGTCGCGAGCCTGCTCATGGTCATCCTGCTCGTCGTCGCACCCGGTGCCGCCGCATGCGGCGCGGGCCAGAGCAGCCGGGCAAACCCGAACGCGGTTCCTGCCGAGCCGATCGCCGGCTATAGCGGCGAGCAGCTCAAGAACGCCGCCTACATCATGAACGCGGCCATCGACCTCGGCCTCGACCGCCAAGCCCAAGTGCTCGGCGTCATGACCGCGATGGGTGAATCCAGCCTGCGCGTCATCAACTACGGCGACGAGGCCGGGCCCGACTCGCGCGGTCTGTTCCAACAGCGCGACTCGTGGGGCTCGCTCGCCGACCGGATGGACCCCACCACGTCAGCGGCTCTCTTCTTCCAGCGCCTCATGACCATCGAAGGCTGGCAGCAGCTCACCCCGACGCTCGCAATTCACAAAGTGCAGCGCAACGCTGACCCGTTCCACTACGAGCGCTTCCAGGACGCCGCCGAGAAAGTCGTTTCCGCCCTCGCCGGCGCCAGCGGCCAGTGCGCCGGTGGCGACCTGCGATTCCCGCTCTCGCCCGGCTACAACATGACCGACGACTACGGCCCCCGCCCTGACACCGGTGTCGGCGCGAGCACCTGGCACCCGGCCATCGACCTACAGCACTCCCCGAACCCGTGTGGGGATCCCGTTCACGCGATCCAGACGGGCACTGTCACTCTTGCGATCAACTCGCAGGTGTCAATCAAGCATCCGGACGGCTACACCATCTCCTACCTACACATGCGGATCGAAGACACGCTCGTGAAGGCCGGCGACAAGGTGACGCCCGGCCAGCAGATCGGCGCAGTCGGCAACGAGGGCCAATCGACCGGCTGCCACCTCGATCTGCGCATCAACGTCACAGGCAACACAAACTCGCAGATCGCGACGCTACAGCTCAGCCAGACCCTCGGTGCGCCCCGCGCCAACTTCGTAAACCCCGAAGAGTTCTACAAGCTCTTCGGGCTTGAACTCTGCCCGCCCGACACCTGCGCTCGGAGGTATTGATGGCTGAGAGCATCCCCAGCTACCCGATCGTCGAGGTCACGCTGGCCGAGGACGGCTCGGCACACATGAACGTCGCCGGATCACACGTCGACTTCCCAGCCGGCGACCCGGCCGCGACTCGACGGGCGATCATCGAACGCGCTACCGCCATCGCGGTGCAGCTCCACCGGCCCGTCCGCATGAACGCGACCGACCCGCTCGGCACGTGGCACAACGCCGTCACCCCGAACGGCGATGTCATCGACCTCGAGGCGCAAGGCGCCACGAGTCGCCAGCCGACCGTACGTTCGTCGAAGACCACACCCGCACCGGTGCTGGAATCGCCGACACAGATCACTCCATCGTCCGTCGTACGAACGCTTGACGCCCTGCCGCCGCAGGCGCCGGCAACCGCACCACAGGCCGTGCGCTGCACGGTCGTGTTCAGCACAGGCGAGGAAGCCATCGTCGACCAGCCCCTCATCGTGGGCCGCTCCCCGAAGCCCCAGGCGCACGAGGTCGCTGACGCGCTGCCGCTGCACGACGTATCGATGACCCTCTCGAAGCGGCACGCTCGGCTCGAACCCACGCACTCAGGGATCAACGTCACCGACCTCGGCTCAGCAAACGGGACGTGGGTCGTCACCGCTGATGGTCGCACGCTCCCGCTTACGCCCGGAGTCCCTCACCAGGCTGTGCCGGGTGACCGGATCGAGCTCGGCACGATCGTCGTCGGAACGGTCGGGGTCGCCGCGTGATACCCGGTTCTGCGCGGCCGCTGCGGGATAATGCGATGACGACCCCTGCGAGCCCTCCCCGACTCGCCGCCCCCACTGGGCGCGCGCTTCGGGCTCGCCAGAGCCGAGGCGACCGATGGACGACGACTACTGGGCGAGGTTCCCAGAAGCACTCACCACGGCCGACGTCGCCCGTGTCCTCCGCATCAGCGAGAGCACTGCTCGACGCCGGCTCGACGGCGCACAGGTGCCCGGCTACCGCCTCACCGAGCAATCGTGGATCGTCTTCCGTGACGAGCTTCGCAGCATGCTCGACGCGGTCAGCAACCGAGCCAGCGGCCCCGCGGCCGTCGTTGATGTCCTCGCTGACTACCCCGATGAGCTCGGCTACCGCGAGCTCATGCGGCTGCTCGGCAAGTCCAAGCCGACCGTGTACGCCTGGCTCGACGATGCCACGATCCCCGGCCACCAAGTTGAAGGGCGCTGGGTCGTATTCCGCCACGAGCTTCGCGCCGCGCTCGATGCTGTGCGGAACGTGCCGCGCCTGTAGCCCAAGCGCTCGACATCCGCAGGGGTGCGTGAGACACGCCGAGCGCACCTGCCAGTTTCTGTTACTTGATTCCGCTTGACTGTGCGCATGACGACCGAGCTTGGTGGACGCCCGTCCAAGGGGGAGCGCAAGTTCCTCGCTACGCGCGCGCCTCTCGCCTTGGCGACTGAGGCACAGGCTCGAGCCGATGAGCTCGGGCTGAGCGTCAACGACTACCTGTCGCTGTTGCTTGCCCACGACCTCGGGCTGCCCGAGTTCGCTCCCAAGCCCAAGGACCCCACGCGATTGGAGCTGCCAATCCCAGCCGCCTAACGAGAAAGAGCCCGCCGCTTGCGCGACGGGCCTCTCCAAGTATTGAGCTCAAACCCTCAAAGTTTGGCGACCACGAGGTTCGAGCTAGCTCCCCCAATAAGTGCCCGTGGAGGGAAGGCCCTTTCACGTCCATCTACTGAGAGTTGGTGGTGTCATAGTAACCCGTGCTCCCGGGTACCGCCCCGCCATTGGTGGCGATTTGACCCGCGGCGTGTCGTCGATGAGCGACGACCCGTGGGAGCTCACCCGACACCTCAGCCCGCGCGGATCCGTTCGCGTCGACACCGAGGGCGCCAACGACTACTGGCTCACGCACCGCGTCGACGACGACGCCCCCTCGACCCCGTGGGCGATGAACCTCGCCGGCCCTGACGGCCGCTACCGCTTCGTCTGCTTCGACCTCGACGCGAAGAACGGCAACGCCGCCTACGACGCCGGCCGCCTCTCCTGCTGGCTCGACGAGATCAACATCCCGCACCTGGTCTGCATCTCGGGCCCCGCTGGTGGCCGCCACGTCTGGATTCGGCTCGCCGACGCTGGCGTCGACGCCGAGCTTGTCGCCACGATCGCGCACCTCACCACGCAACTGCTCCCCTCTCTCGACGTCAACCCGCTCGTGAACGCGGCGACCGGCTGCGTCCGCCCGCCATACACACCGCACCGTCGCGGCGGCCGCTCCGAGCCGCAGGGCGACGTCGCCGTGCTCGAGCACCAGGTCGACGTCGACCAGCTGCTCGAGCTACGCACGTTCCTCGTCGACGCCGGCGCGAGCATCGCCCCGGCACCGGTCAGCCTCATCAAGGGCATGGCACACGACGGTGCCGGGCACCCGCACCTCATCGGAGCCAAGCGCGACGTGTCGGCGAGGACCCGCGAACTCATCAACGCAGCGCCGGCCGAAGACACCAGCCGCACCCTCGCCGCGGTGCTCGTCGGCTGCGCCCGCGCCCGCTGGCGCTTCGCCGACGTGAAGGCGATCGCCGAGCACTCCCCCGGGCTCGAGCACGCCCGCAGCCGCCCGGGCGCCAGCGGCACCCGGCACCCGCGGCCGCAGCGCCAGGCCGACATGACCCTCGCGGCCGAGTGGTCGCGCGCGGTCTACTTCGCCGCACAGAACCCTCTCGACTACGACGTCGAGGATCCCGAGTTCGTCGACCGCGCGATCGCCGTAAGCCGCGCCGTGGGCGCGTGCCAGAGCCTCGCCGACACGAACCCCGGCCGGTGGGGCCTCGATGGTGCCTCACGCGCCCAGCGAGGCGCGCAGGGCCGACCGAGCCACCGCGCCGTGCTCGACGCGGTGTGCCTCTACCTCGTGCAGGCCGCCCGTGCAGACGTCGAGGTCGACACCCGCCGGCTGTCGGCCGACACCGGCTACGGCCGCGAGGCGTGCCGCCTCGCCCTCGCCGCGCTCTCCACGCCCGACAGGGAGGACGACCACGAGAGCTCGTGGCTCGTGCGCGTCGACGACCCTCACGGGATCCACGGCGCACGCTTCCGACTCTCCGAACGGTTCTCCACAGAAGAAGGAGAACCAGAGTGGGCACAAGCAGCCATGCGCCCCGCCCCGACCGCGGCCCCACCAACCGCCCTACGCACCTGGTGGATGAACACTCTGAGCTCGCACCTGCAGGCGCTCGCACACGACGTGTTCTCCGCACCCGGAAGCTTGGGGCGAACTGCAGGACGCGTCTACGCTCAGCTGCCCGAGGAAGGATCCGCCGAGCTCAAGCAGCTGCAGCACATGGCCGGTCTCACCCGGCCCCAGCTGCAGCGCGCACTCCGCCGACTCCACCGAGCCGGCCTCGCCCTGCGCACGCGCACCGGCTGGGCCCGACCGGTGCCGGATGCCCGCACTGCGGCCGCTGTCGAGCTGGGCGTCGACGGCTTCTTGCTCGAGCGCCGCAACCGCTACAACCTCGAGCGGTATCGGTGGGCCTGGTGGAGTGCTGAGTGCGCGTGGATGCGCAAGCGGCACAAGAAGCGCCGCGGCCGCCGCGCACCGACCGGCGTTGCACTCTTCGCTCAGAACGATCGTCCCGACTTCCCGAGGTATCCGCGCAGCTCGGCCGGGCATCCTGACCACTCAATCGCGCTCGAGCTCGCCGCCGGCGTGCTCGCCCCACCCCGTCTGGAAGCCGCGGCAGCGTAGTCGATGGCAAGGGCCGCTCGCGGCCTGCGGCAGCCCTTGATCGAGCGACCACCCTCGACCCCAATGTGCACAGCCCAGCTATCCCAGGGCTCACCTGCACACAGTGGGGACGACGGGGCCCGGCCGCAGCCCCCTCATGCCGGCGTCGAACGCCGGCTACCCCTCGAACTCCTGGAGGAACCTCGCCCATGCGGCATCCGCATCGTCAAGAGAGGCATGATCGCTCAGGTGCACCCGCTGCAGGGGCATGCCCTCGATCTTGAGCTCGGCCCGCAGCTGTATTCCGCCATCGCCGGTCGACTGATCGATGCGCACCACCGCCGCGACGTGCTCGGGGTTGACCCACAGGGTGGGCCGGCCGTCGCTGCCAGGAAGCGGGATCAGCTTCATGGCCCGAAGCCTAACGAGGAGCCGCTGCGCGGCCCTGTGTTTCTGCGTTTTGTTTGCCTTTCCGGCCGATCATCGTAGCTCCCTCCCGGGCCTGCACTCCGGGCTTTTCGCGGCATATCCTCCCTCGGTCGCAAGCTCCCTCAGTCCGGTATTCCACGACCCTCCGCTCCGGCCCTCCCGGTCGCTATCGATTTCTCTCGCCGGAAGGCAAACAAAAACGGTTGACAACCAAGGAGAGAGCAATGGCAACCGACACCACCACCCGACCCGCTGGCGTCGTCGAGCACATCGACCCGCAGAGCATCATCATCGAGGCCAACGTGCGCCCCGGCGACACGATGAAGCCGCTGACGAAGGAGTTCATCGCGACGATCCGGGAGCACGGCGTCGTCATGCCGGTGCACGGCTACCGCGACGAGCAGGGCATCGTGTTCGTGCGGATGGGCCAGCGCCGCACCCTCGCCGCCCGCGAGGCCGGACTGGCGACCATCCCCGTGTACATCGTGGACGGCGACCAGAGCACCGCCCGCCGCATCATCGACCAGTTGATCGAGAACGAGCAGCGCGCCGACCTGACCGAGGCCGAGCGCTCGGCAGCCTGGCAGCAGCTCGCGTTCGAGGGCATGACGCCCAACAGCATCGCGAAGAAGACAGGCACAAAGGTCGCCCGCGTCAAGCAGGGCCTCGCCGTCGCTGAGAACGCCGTCGCGACCGCCGCAATCGTCGAGCACGAAATCGATCTGGAGCAGGCTGCAACGCTGATCGAGTTCGAGGACTCCCCCGAGGTCGTCGCCGAACTGATCGAGATCGCCAAGGCCGACCCCGAGCAGTTCCAGCACGCAGCCCAGCGCGCCCGCTCCGCTCGCGAACTCGCCGCGAAGATCGAGGAACACGCCGCACCGCTGCGGGAAGCCGGGTACGAAGTGCTCGCCGAGCGCCCCTACTGGGACAACGAGGACTACCTCAGCATGCATCGGCTCCGCACCGCCGACGGCGAGAGCGTCGACTCCGAAACACTCGCGACCCTCGACGGACGCGCCGTGCACGTCAGCCTGTGGCGGGTCGACGACGAGCCCCGGTTCGAGTTCTTCCTGCGCGGCTGGAAGGAAGCGGGCTACCGCGACCGCGACGCGGAGCGGGCAAGCAGCAACAGCGGCCCGATGAGCGAGGAGCAGAAGGCCGAGCGCAGGGCGCTCATCGCCAACAACAAGGCGTGGGCGGCAGCCGAGGTCGTGCGGCGCGAATGGCTCACCCAGTTCATGAGCCGCAAGACGCTGCCGAAGGACACCACCCAGTTCATCGCCCAAGGCCTCACGTTCCACCGAGGCGACGTCTACCGCGTGATGCAGGGCGGCAACAGCCTCGCTCACACGCTGCTCGGCATCGATCAGGGCACCGGGTGGCGGGCCGACAAGTTGTACGAGTTCGTCGTCGCGAACCCGACCAAGGCGCAGCACGTCAGCCTCGCGATCGTGCTCGGCGGGATCGAGGACAACACCGACAAGGGCGCGTGGCGATATCCCGACGACGAGAAGGCGGCCTACCTCGCCCAGATCGCCGCGTGGGGCTACACCCTCTCCGAGGTCGAGCAGTTGGTCATCGACGGCGCTGCCGCGAAGGCCGCCGCCCGCGCCGAGGCTGGCGTCGACTACGAGGAAGACGAGTTCGACGGCGAGGACTTCGACGCCGACGAGTTCGACGCCGACGAGTTCGAGGACTGACCAAACAGGCCGGGCGGGCGACCAGCCCGCCCGGCCCTCTCGGCCGAGCAGCCGGCGAGGGGCGACCCCCTCGCGCTCCCCCGTGCTCGAGGCCGGCGTCCTGTCAGCGGGTCATGGTTGAATTGCGCTCAGCCCAAGGATCCCCCCATCCTGGCAACGCCCCCGGCGCCTCTCTCCAAACAGCGTCGGGGGCTTCTTCGTGCGCGGCTGCGCCGCGCGGGCCCGGCGACGGAGCGCCGGACAACGAGCCGCTCCGCGGCCGGATCTCTGGGTTTTCTCGACCTGTCTGGCCGTTCATCGTAGGTCGCTCCACGGCCTACGTGCCGGGCTTTCGCGGCATATCCTCACTCGCTGCGCTCGCTCCGGTATTCCACGACCCGGCACTCCGGCCGCTCCGCTCCCAATCGATTCTCTTTGCCAGACAGGCCAAGAAAAACGTTGGAGAGAAGGAGAGCTCATGACCAACGACCTCGCAACCCACCTGCGTAAGCAGCTCGTTCGGAGCCTCGTGCAGCGCGCGATCACGTGCCCCCTCACCGGGGCCGTGCTCGACGTGCACACCGTCGCCGTCGTCAACGACGCGGACGGCGACCCCGCGATCGTCCTCTCCCCCGAGGGCGCGGAGGCGATCAAAAACGACCCCACCCGAATCGCGGCGCTCGACGCCCGCGGCTACCACTTCGCAGCGTAGGAGGCACCCGAGATGACCACCCAGACCCAGACCCCCGAACCGCGCCCGTACTGGAAGGGCGAGCAGCAGGCCGACGGAACGTGGCAGGAGGTGCCCGACTGGGACGCGATCAACGCCGCCCGCATCGCGGACGGCGCCGACGTGCCCGGCATCGTGACCCGCGACAGCCTGCTCATCAACGCCGACATGGCGACGCTGTGGAAGCAGCGCACGCGCAAGCACCCCCGAGAGCGGTTCGTCGTCGAACTGACGCCGAACGGCTCCCGCATCCGGGCCGCCTAGGCGGCGGCCGTGCTCACCCTCACCACCCCGGACGGGCAGACGGTCACCGCCCCGGACGAGCTGCACCTGGCTGCCGAGTTCGGCGAGCAGGTCGACGGCATCGACTGGGAAGCCCTCTGCCCGTTCGAGGATCACACCCTGACGTGGGAGTACATCGAGTTCTTCGCCCTCGTGCGCGACGACTCGATGCCCGGTTACAGACTTACAGACTCCGAAGGATCCTGACATGCTCACCATCACCCACACCCACGAGGCCGGAACGATCATCGAGGGCACCAGCAAGGGCGACGGCTCGGCCGCGGTGCTGAAGGCCAACCGCTGGCGCTGGGGCCGCAGCATCGCCGCGTGGTATGTGCCGAACAGCCGCGACCACCGCCCGAACCGGCACCGGATCGAGGCGACCGCGGCCGCGCTGCGCGAAGCCGGGTTCGAGGTCGAAACCGTCATCGACGACACCACCCGCACGACGGCCGAGGTCGAGGCGGGCAAGATCGCCCGGCAGGCCGATCGCGTCGACGCGCTCGAGGCCAAGGCCGAGCGCAAGAGCGCGGCCGCAGATGCCGCGTGGGAAGCCGCCAAGCGCGACCTGGCCCGCCTGCCCGAAGGCGGCGAGCCCATCAAGATCGGCCACCACTCCGAAGGCCGCCACCGCGCCGCGATCGCCCGAGCCGACCGCAGCATGGGCCACAGCGTCGCCACGCAGGCCGAAGCCGACCGCGCCGCCGAGCGGGCCGAGACAGCGACCCACACCACCGGCGCCCGATACAACCCGGTCACCGTGGCGAACCGCATCGAGAAGATCGCCGCCGACATCCGCCGAGTAGAACGCCAGATCGAGGCCGACCGCTACGACCCCGAAACCGGCTACCAGCCCGCGAGCGACGAGCTCAAGGCCGCCCGCGCGAAGCGGGCCGCGCCCCGTCTCGCCGAGCTGCGCGACCAGCTCGAATACTGGGAAGGCGTGCGCGCCCAGCAGATCGCAGACGGCACCGCGACCGGCTACACCCGTGAGCAGATCCAGAAGGGCGACCTGGTGAAGATCCGCGGCCACTGGCGCGAAGTCGTGCGCACCAACGTCAAGACGGTGAGCCTCACGACCGGCTACAGCTGGACCGACACCGCGCCCTATGCCGAGATCCAGGCGCACAAGCGCCCCTAGCTCGAGGCAGCGGGCCGGCCCGGCGCGGCCGGCCCGCGAGGGGCGACCCCTCGCACTCCCCCGCCGGCGGCCACAGGCCGCAGCCCGGCACGGAGGCCGGGCGATGAGGCCGCTGCGCGGCCCGCCCCTTCGGCGTTTGTTCGCCATTCCGGCCGATCATCGTAGCTCGCTCCGCCGGCTACGTTCCGGGCTTTCGCGGCATATCCTCACTCGCTGCGCTCGCTCCGGTATTCCACGACCCTGCTCTCCGCCGGCTCCCGCTCGCAATCGATTCTCTTGCCGGAACGGCAAACAAAACGGTTGAGAGAAGGAGAGAGCTCATGACCAGCACCGCGGACTTCTGGGCCAATGCCGAAGTCATCCACGCCTACTCACGTGCACAGGCGCTCGTCGACGGCGTGCTCGTCGACGCCACGGGCACCGCAAGCCAAGCAGGCTACCGCGTGCCCGTCGCCCTCACGCGCGGCGCGTGGGCGGCCGCCGTCGAATGGAGCCGCGACGACGGCCTGCAGGACGAGGCCGGCCGCCTCTGGGACGTGCTCTGGATGGGCCTGCACGCCGCAAAGCGCGCGAGCGGCCAGAACCGCGTCGACTTCCACGTCTACGTCGTGCCCAATGACGACGACGGTGCATCCGGCTACGGCCGCGCGTGCGTCGTGCACCTCGCACTGCACATCAGCCCCGGCGACAACGGCGAGCCCGTCATGACGATCATGCTCCCCGACGAGGACTGAGCACCGAGCAGCCCGCCCGCGAGGGCGGGCCGCTCCCCAGCCGACCGAACCCAACGCATCGAAGGAGCCACCATGACCGTCCAGACCATCGACGTCACTCCCACTCCGGCGCAGTACGTCAACGTGATCTGCCACTTGCTCACGAACGTCTACCCCACCGAGCACCAGCACCTCACCCGCTACCAGCTCATCACCGCCTGGCACGCCGTCGAGCGCGACGCCCGCGCGCTCTATTCGGACGTCGGCAAGCTGCCGCGCCCGCTCGTCGTCGAGCTCGCGAAGCTCCGCGTCGCGCAGGCCGCCGTGATCCCCGATCACCCCATCACCGAGGCGACGACTTACGCCGAGCTCAACGCCATCGACCCAACGCCCGAACTCGAGGCGATCGCGAAGGCCGGCCTCTAACCGGCCGCCTGTGAGGGGGCAGCCAGCCCCCTCACACTCCCCCGGCGAAATACTGGCAACACAAGTAACGCAAGTAATGCGTGCAATGCTGACAACGTATGTAATACTGACAACGCAGGTAACGCAAGTAATGCTGGCAACGCTGGTAACACTTAGAACACTTGCAACGCTGGCAACGCATTCAAGACACGCAACACAAGTAACGCACTGAACGCTGACAACGCTGGTATCACTTGCAATAGGGAGAGCCGAATGACCACCATCAACCGCGTAGCGCTCGAGCGCTGCATCGCCGTCATCAACGGCAAGGGGGGAGTCCTCAAGACGACCCTGGTCGCGAACCTCGGCGGCATGCTCGCCGCGAGCGGCTACCGCGTGCTCATCGTCGACCTCGACCCGCAGGGCAACCTCGCCGAAGACCTCGGCTACACCGAGGACGAGCGCAACGACGAGGGCCAGGCCCTCGCGGCCGCGCTCATGTTCGGCACGCAGCCGCAGCTGCTCGAGGGCGCGCGGGAGAACTTGGACGTGCTCATGGGCGGGCCCGAGCTCGACAGTGCGTCCGCAGGCCTCGCCGCCAAGCAGGCGAAGAACCCCGAAGGCGCGAAGCTCTCGCTGGCGAAGATCCTCGAACGTCTCGCCCCAAACTACGACTTGGTGCTGCTCGACTGCCCGCCCGGCGACGAGATGCTGCAGACCAACGCCATCGCGGCCGCCCGCTGGGCCCTGGTTCCGGTCAAGAGCGACAAGTCGAGCCGCAAGGGCCTCACCGCTGTCGCCAAGCGGCTCGACGCGGTGCTCGACGTGAACCCCGGCCTCGACCTCCTCGGCGTAGTGCTGGCCGATATCGACTCGGGTGCCCACCGCGTCGAGCGCGAGGCCCGACAGCACGTCATCGAGCTCTTCGGCTCCGATGCCGTGGTGTTCAACACCACGGTTCGCCACTCGGTCGCGACCGCAACCGCGGCACGCGAGCGCGGCCTGCTGGTCGCCGAGCTCGACGAGTTCGTGAAGAACGGGCCCAAGTGGTACGAGATCCGCCGGGGTGAAGCCGAGGCAACCGGCCTCGCGCCGCGCACGGCAACCTCCGTGGCTGACGATCTGCAGGCGATCACGGAGGAGGTCGTGGCGCGGATAATGGCTGGTGAGGCCGTCACGCAGGAGCAGATGGCATGACCGACGCACCCAGGAAGATCGGGGGGCTCGCCCCGCGAGCCGGGAGCGACGCGCCGCTGGGTCGACTGCTCCGTGAGAACCGGCCCACACCGCCCGCGGCAACGGCCGAAGCAACTTCCCCGCCCGTCGACGTGCCCGATGTCGACAAGACACCGGCCCCCGTGGCGGCCGCCCGCACGGCGAGCACCGCGAAGGCGCCGCGGAAGTCGAAGCCGACGCCGAAGCGGAGTGCGACGGCTGACACTGGCAAGGGAACGGTCACGTTCTACATGCCCCATAGCGATCGTGAGCGAGCTCGAGCAACCTTCAAGGCGACTGCCCATCTCGAAGGCGACGAGAGCTTTTCCGACTTCCTCACCAAGGCAGTGAACGCCGAGGTCGCTCGGCGCGAGCTCGAGCATGGCGGCCCGTTCGCTGGCGGGGACAGGCCACTGCCGACCGGCCGCCCGATGCGCAGCTGAGCCGCCGCCCGGCACGGAGGCCGGGCAGCGGGGGAGAGGCGCCACCGGCGCCTCGTCGACGCGGCCTCACGGCCGCGGCGTTCCTATCGCCTGACCTTCGTTCCTGACGCGCAATCATGGCCGCCCGCGGCCTACGCGCAAGCCCCTGCGGGGCCGGCTCTCCCGAGACTTTCCGCACGCGGTCGCTCACGCTCCCTTACTTCGCGCGGAAACTCTCTCCTTCGCCGCCCTCCGGGTTGACGCTCCGCCGCTTCGGGCGGCACATGCCCCGCCTATCAGGAACGAAGGCAACAGCTGAGCGAGGTGGCAGAGATGAGCGTCAAGGTCTACACGAAGCCGTCGTGCGTGCAGTGCAACGCAACCTATCGGGCGCTGGACTCGCGAGGAATCGGGTACGAGGTGATCGACCTCAGCATCGACGACCGGGCGCTCGAGGAGGTCAAGGCCCTCGGCTACCTGCAGGTGCCGGTCGTCGTGACTGCCAACGACCACTGGTCGGGATTCCGGCCGGACAAGATCGACGAGCTCACGTCGGGGGGGGGGGGGGGGGGGGGTGAGGCAGCATCGACGCGGATCCAACGCAACGCCATCGAACGAGACGAACAGAACCGATACGCAAGGAGTAGAGCAATGGCAACGCGCACCATCACCGGAAACCTGGCCGCCGACCCCGAGGTCGTGCAGGCCGGCAGCATCAAGATCACCAAGTTCCGAGTGCTCGAGAACACGGGGGAGTACCGCCGCGGCGAGTACCTCGAGCACGACACCCCGACCGTGCACTTCGTCGAAGCGAAGTTCGAGCTCGGCGAGAACGCCGTAGCGACCCTGCACAAGGGCGACGCCGTGATCGTCGTCGGCCGAGAGCACACCAACAGCTGGGGGGAGGGCGACCAGAAGCAGTATGGCCGCGTGATCGAAGCCGACAACCTCGGCCCGAGCCTCGCACGAGCCGTCGCCCAGGTGCGACGCACCACCCCCGAGGATGACGGGCAGTGACCCGTGGGGGCCGGCCACCCGGTCGGCCCCAGCCTCGATGGCGGGAGAGTGCCCGGTCGATCAGGGTTCTGCTCGCGGCCGGCCGGGTGGCCGTCGCCGCTCTTCGATCCCTTCGAGGTCCTTCGCCGCCCACACCGCGCCGCCATTCAGCTCACCGATGGGCGCCGGCAGCCAGGTCACGCCACGTCGGCGAGTGGTGCGAAGCGTCGCAGGCGTCACGCCAAGGCGCATCGCCAGCCGGCCGACGTCATACAAGTCGGCCGGGCCGGGACCGGGGTCGACCCCGGCGACCGGCCGACCGGCCGATGAAGTATTGCGCCCGCTCATACCCGCCAGCATAACAGCCACGCACACGCGCCATTTATGGTAAACTGACACGCAGACGATTCAATTACTGGGAGGCATCATGGCAGCGATCGACCACCAGACCACGACACCGACCGGCCGATGGATGCAGTGGGTTCGTCGAGTTCTACGCCAGACATCCCAGCGCCCGCCGGCCACCGGGCGACCGGCGGCAACAAAGTTCGACTCCTACTCACGGTGGCCGGTCATCATCCTCTCGGCCGCGGCGGCCGTGTCGATCTGGGGCGGTTGGGTGGAGCTCGGCCGGATGGCCGGGTTTGGTCCGGTCAATCTCCTGCCGGGCATCACCAACCTCGAGGTGGACTTGTCCATCACGCTGCCGATCGGGATGGAGACGTACGCGGCCTGGGCAATGGGCGCATGGTTGACGAAGAAGAGCATCGATCCGGCCGCCCGCGCGTACGCGAAGTGGTCGACCTTCGTCAGCCTCGCGATCGGCATGAGCGGCCAGGTCGCGTATCACTTGCTGTCGGCCGCTGGCGTGGAGCGTGCGCCGTGGCCGGTCGTCGTGGGCGTCGCTTCGGTGTCCGTGGCCGTGCTCGGCATGGCGTCGATGCTCGCCCACCGCCTCCACGTCCCGGCCGAGCGACCGGCCACCCCCGGGTTGGTGGACCAGCCGCCGGCCGAGCCTGTCGGCCAGATCGACGTCGACGTGCTGCTCGCCGACCTCGACATGGTGCAGCCGGCCGCGGCGCCTGACTCGGAGGATCGGCCGGCCGGTCGGAAGCGTCGGCCGGTCACTGCCGACGAGCGAGCGACGATTGTACAGCTGTCCGAGAGCCTGTCCGAGCGCGAGGTCGCTCGACGCATGAAGCGCTCGCGCGACACCGTGCGGCGCGTGCTCCAAGAGGCCGGAGCGAGCGAGTCGGCCAGCGAGGCGCCGGTCGCTGCGAGAACGACCCAGACGTGGCCGGTCGGTGCGGCCGCGTAACCGAGCCTCGAGGCCGCCGCCATCGATACACGTCAGAACTGTGAGAGAGGATCAATCCATGAGTGAACAGCCGGCCGTCGTTGACGATGCAGACGAGGCTTACGAAATCATCAAGTCGATCGCGCGTCGAACCGTGACCGGCTCCATCCCCGCACCGGTCATCTACGCCCTCGTCGGGAACCTCAAGAGCGCCGGCGGCTACACGCTGGCCGAAGTACTGCGGAACATGGCGAACGGGCTGCAGGCGAGCTTGAAGACCCACGACGTCTACGACAACGGCGGCGACGCGGCAGCGAACGCCGACCAGGCGGCCGCCGAGCTCAAAGCCGCCGCGAAGCTCGCCGAGCAGATCGGCCAGCATCTCGACGCTGCACAGACTGCGATCAACCAGCAGGGCTACCGCCCGCGCGAGACCAGCGGGGACTAACCCCGTTCTCGCCTAGCGACTCTCTCCCGTCTAGGCGATCGTCTGGCGACTCTCTCCCGCCGGACTGATGCAGGGCCGGCCTTTCGGGGCCGGCCTTTTCGATTGGCCGCTTCGAGCGGCCCCCTGGGCCCTGTCAGGGCGCGCGGTACGATTGAGGGCGAGGGAGGATCCCGCGATGAGCACGAAGACCGCACCGATCACGGCCGAAGAGGTCGCGCGTCGTCTCGAGATCCTGGCCGACACCCGCCACTCGATCGAGATGGAGGGCGGCAGCGTGCCGGCCGACACCGAGGCTGTGCATCAGCGCTGGGCGCACGGCGAAATCACCCTCGAAGAGATGCGCGCCGAGATCGATCGTCTGTACCCGACGACGGCGCCGCGGTGACGTCGGACGATCGCCCCTGGGAAACCGGGGCGACCGAGGACGAGCGCTGGGAGGGGTACCTGATCCCGGGTACCCACATCCTGCGGAATCTCTCGCCGCGGCCGCTACAGAGCGTGGCTGCGCTGCGCGCGTTCGAGGACTCGCATGTTCGTAGCCGGCTGATCGAGCTGCGTATGGAGCCGATCGAGGGGAACTACGACACGGAGCACTGGCGGGCGATTCACCGACACCTGTTCCAGGACGTCTATGCGTGGGCCGGCGATCTGCGCACGGTGAACATCTCGAAGGGCAAGTTCTTCGTCGCGCCGGAGCACATCCGCGGGGCCGTCGACGACATGGCGCGCGCCCTCGCCGAAGAGAACCACCTCAAGCAGCTGTCACCGCTGCGGTTCGCTGACCGGCTCACCGACTACTACCACTACCTCAACACCGTGCATCCGGGTCGGGAGGGCAACGGGCGCACGCAGCGGGCGTTCTGGGACGAGTTGGCCCGCAACGCCGGCCACCGTATCGACTGGCGCTCGGGCATGTTCCAGGAACGCAACGACGCGGCCTCGCTCGAGGCCCGCGTGAACGACAACATTGAGCCGCTGCGCGAGATGATGCGCGAGTGCGTCGTGTCGACGCCACAGTGGGCGGCACGCCAGCAGGCGATCGCCGCGGCGCGCCTCGCGGCCGCCGACTCGACCGGGCGTGCATCAGGCGCAGGAACGCCGCAGGCGGGGGCTCAGAACCCCCACCTGACGTCGCAATACCGCGGCCCCCAGGATCCCGGCCGCGGCTACTGAATCACCGCCCGTAGCCGTGTGATCCGGCCCTGAGCTCGACGCCTGGACGCCGGGGAAGTGCGGGCGTCGCAGCTCCCGTCGATATCGGCCGCGCGCCGGGCGCCGGCGCCGAGTCTGCCATCGCCATGCGCAGCTGCTCGCTGAACCCGGCCATGCGCTCGCGCGCGGCCGCGGTCGCGGCCGCAGGTTCGGCCGGCTGCTCGGCTGCGAGGCTCGCACGAGTCTCGGCGGGCAGCTTGAAGCCGGCGGGCAGAAGCCGCTCGGCATCCTCGAGCGTGGGCAGCGCGCCGAGCTCGTCGCCGCCGAGGTCGTGGAGCTCTTCGTGGTGCTCGTCGAGGCGCTGCACGAAGTAGCTGGCTTGGTGGACGTCGTATCCGATCGTCCAGGTATCGGTGCCGAGCTCGAAGCTGTGGCGGCTCATCGGGTTCCCCTTCCATCCATCACGGCGGCGCGGAAGTACCGCACCGTGCGAGGGCCGAGCTCGACGCTCGCCGGCGCGGTGCCGGCGACTCGATCGGCCTCGAGTTCAGTGGTCGAGACTCCGAGGATGCGCGCTGCCTCGCGGGGCAGCAGAAGCAGCTCGGCCTCGAGTGTCGCGGCGCTCACGCGACCGCTTCGACGACGGCGTGCCGGGCGGCGAGCTCGTCGATCTTGTCGGGCCGGAACCCCGTCCATTCGTCGTCGCCGGTGACGACCACGGGCGCCTGCAGCTTGCCTCGCCGGCGCAGCTCGTCGAGCGCCTCCGGATCGGCGCTGAGGTCGACCACTTCGTAGTCGATCCCGTGCGCGTCGAGTGCGCGATACGTCGCGTTGCACTGCACGCACGAAGGCTTGGAGTACACCGTCACAGCCATCGTCTCTCCTTCACCAGGCCCCACCATTTCGGAGGGCATCCCATCTGATAAACGGAGTGATTCAGCGGAGCGGAGGTGTGCAACCCCCCACAGCCTCAGTCTTGGTTCTTGGTGCGGAGCACCGTCCCCAGCCACCCATCCCGCACGCTCGGGGTTGCATGCCTCCGAGCCGCTGAAAGAATGCAGTGGTCAGATGGGATGCCCGCACGACTGAGGCCCGTCGAGCAGAGTCTCGACGGGCCTCAGTCGCAAGTACAGCGCGCGTAGCGCGTCACTCTTCGGAGTGCTGCTCCATAGCCTCGGTGCCACGCTTCGCGGACGTGCGCCGACGCGAACGAGGCGCCGCCCTGCCGGGCTCGGGAACCTGCGCCTGGCGCAGCTCCTTCGCCGACCATCCGGCGCCCAGCGCCGCATTCCATGCGCGCTCGTGCTCGGCGACCGCGGAACGGGTCTTGGAACCCCACTCGGCCTCGAAGTCGGCCAATGCCCTCTTGTACTCGGCGTCGATCGCCACGGCCACGTGCGCCGCGTTCGCGACGCGCTCGACGGCCGCCACACGCTCGTCGCTCTTGGCTCGCTCGAGCTCACGAGCGATACGGATTGATTCGGAGAGGTCGGTCGTCGTGTCAGTCATAGCCCCCAGCGTAACGAGCACTTCCGACGCCGACTGGTTCGGCGTTTCGTGCGGGTGCGGCTGCGCCGCGACCCGACGTTGCCGCCTGCCGCTTGCTCCGTCCGGGGCTGAGCCTCGGACGGAGCAAGCTATAGAGTTACCGCCGGTAACTCGCTTTTGATGCTGGACTGAGGAGTCCAGCACCGGCATACTGGCGTATGACGCCCCGCAACTTGCGGGGTCGCTGCGCTAGGCCGGAAGGGGGCGACGTGACCGACGAGAACGAGCGCCGCCTGTTCGGCCGCACCCGTCGTCGCAACGCGCCGGCGGGGGAGAAGCGCGACATCGTGTACCGCGTGGGCTGCACGCTCGATGAGTCGACGCAGCTGCGCGCTCGTGCCGTGGTCAAGGGCGTCACGGTGCCTCGACTGCTGTTCGAGGCTGCGATGAACGAGCACGTCGAGACGACCACCGACCGCAAGGAAGCGATCGCCGAGCTGTTCGCCGTTCGCCGTCTCCTGGCGAACATCGCGAACAACACGAACCAGCTGGCGAAGTTCGCCAACACGGAGTCGACGTTCCCGACTGAAGCGGCAGCCGTCGTCGACGAGTACCGCGCACTCGTTCCCGAGATCCAGGCCGTCGTGCGGAGGCTCGCCGACTCATGATGCCGAACGTCACGCGAGGCGACCGCTTCGGCGGTCTGCTGACGTACCTCGCAGGTGAAGGTCGTGCCAACGAGCACACCGAACCTCACCTTGTGAACGGCGACGCGGCGACGTTCACGATGTACGGCGACGGCGAGCTCGACCGTGCAACGTCGCTCGCGATCGCCGCCGACCTCGACGAGCCGCGTACCGCGTTCGGCGTCGAAGTGAACGGCGGCCACGTCTGGCATTGCTCGCTCGCGATCAAGGCCGAGGACGGTCAGCTGAGCGACGAGCAGTGGGCTGCGATCGCTCAAGACTTCGTGGATGAGATGGGCTTCACCGCGACCAGCGGCAAAGCGGACTGCCGATGGGTCGCAGTGCGACATGGCCTCTCGAAGGCCGGCAACGATCACATCCACATCGCCGTCAACCTCGTGCGCGAGGACGGCACGAAGGCGTCGATTCACAACGACTACTCGCGTGCTCAGAAGGTGGCCGGCGAGCTCGAGAAGCGGCACGGCCTGACGGTGCTGCAGTCGCGCGGCGCCGGCATCGGAGAGCGCGGCGAGAAGCCCGCCGAGCGCGCCACGGCCGAGCGCATGGGCGCTGCCGAAGTCGCATCCGTTCGACTCGAACGCGCCGTCCGTGCGGCCGCTGGCGCGTCGCTCGACGAGGGCGAGTTCGTGCGCCGGCTCCATCAGGGCGGCTTCATCGTCCGGCCGCGTTTCGCGAACGGACGCGAGGACGTGGTGACCGGCTACAGCGTCGCGCTGCGACCCCAGCCGGGCGTCCCCATCGTCTGGTACGGCGGCGGCCGACTCGCACGTGACCTCACCCTCACGCGACTGCGCGAGGGATGGCCCGACAACGTGACGAGCTCGCAGCACGCCGTCGACGAGTGGCGCGCAACATGGCGCAACCCGATGAAGTACACGGCCCAACACCCGGGCCGCGAGACGCAGGCTCCGACGCCGGATGTGTGGCACGAGCACACGCAGCAGGTCATCGCTCTACGTGACCAGTTGCGCAGGATCCCGGTCGACGATCGCGCGACGTGGGCGATCGTTGCGAAGGAGACGAGCGCCGCGTTCGCCGCATGGTCGGAGCGCCTCGAGCCGACGCCGGGCCCGCTCGCTGATGCCTCGCGTGCACTCGCTCGAGGTGCGCAGATCCGCGCCCACCAGGTGCGGCCGCGACCGTCCGGCATGGCGTCCGCCGCCGGCGCCGCCACGCTGTTCGCGATGGCCGCGAAGGGTGGCCAGGGAACCGCCGCCGAGGCGCTGATGTTCCGGCAGATCATGAAGACCGCGCAGGCACTCCACGGCATGTACCAGGCGTCTGCCGACTCGCTCGAGGCGGCACGGATCCGTGACGCGCTCGGCGCGAAGCTCGACGCCGTGCGCGAGCGGATGCCGCAGCTGCAGGGCGCGTCGACGGGCGCACCGGTTGACGCGCGGGCGGCCGAGGCGGCGCGCATCGCACAGGCCGGTCAGACGCCCATGCGGGCGCCCGGCTCACCGGTCCGTCAGCCGCTCGATCCGCAGCGGCCGACCACCAACGTCACGCCGACCGAACGCGGCGGACACGAGAGATAGAAGGGGGGCCGTCATGAGCGACAGCGACGGCATCGAAGAGGCGTTTGAGGGCGCGCTGCGAACCTCGCTCGCGGTCGCCGGCCGACTGGGGGAGCAGCTGGCACGGATGCGTGAAGAAGCACTCCGCCGTGCCGAGGCTCGCAGCCTGCAGGAGGCCCGCGAGCTGCAGGGCAGGTTCGACGCCGAGCGCGCCGCGGCGCGTGCCGAGCTCGCGCCCGTGCACGAAGCCAGCTGGTGGGATCGTGCCGGCACGGAGAACATCGCCCGCGCCTACGAGACGGCCACCACCTGGTCGAAACACGACGACGACGCACGCCGTGCGAACGAGCGAATCCGCGAAGAGGTTCGGGCCCGCTACGGCGTCGACGTCGACCGCACTGGCGCCGACCCGGCCGCCGTGCGCGAGGCCCTGGCCCGCGTCGATGCCGACCGGAACCTTGCCGACGCCGAGCGCTCCCGCGCCGACGAAGAGCGCGCCGAAGCGGCACGTCTGCTCGAGCACGCCGATCGTGTCGACGCGGCCGCCGACCGCGACCAGGACGCCACGGCAACACCAGTCGATGCACGCGAGGGCGCCGAGGTCGAGTGGGACTCGGCCGAGCGTCGCGACGCGCACGCCGCAACGCTCGACGGCAAGGCCAACGCCGAGGCCATCAACGCCTGGCGACAGGCTGACTCCGACAACGCGAAGCACCCCCGCGAAGCGGTGCGCCGCGCCGGCGGGAAGAGCCCGAAGGCACGCAAGTCCCGGCCCGGCGGCGACCGCGAGATGCAGCGCGGCCGCGGCCGGTAGCACTGGCATCGAAGCGGTGAGGGGGTGGCGATCGCCGCCCCCTCTGTCATGTGCCGAACCAGCTGAGCAGCTCCGGCACGAAGTCGGTGACGATGAACCAGGTGATGGTCGCCGACCCTGCGATGACGCGCACGAAACGAGCGCGGAGATCGCGTCGACGTCGACGAAGCTCACGCCTGGTCATCGCCGACGAGCGTGACCTGCGGTGAAGGGAGCGCCGACGTCGACGCGGTGCATCGTCAGACATGGCCGGGCCCTCCCTTCCTTTGCTTCCCATGGGCTGTAATACGCCGCTGAAATCGGGCATGCCCATCGCAGGAAGTTCTGCGAGGGTCGGACTCGCCCGCCTACCTACAAGGGGTGGGTGCGGCGGGGCGAAGTCGCCAAAGTTCGTACGGAAGGAGAGAGGGCCAGGGCTGCCGGCTGTGCTCAAGAATGCACGGCCAGCGCGAGATCAAGTTCGCGGGCGGGGAAGGGGCGTGCCTACAATTCGAACATCAGTTCGAATGTTGGCAGGGGGTCCCATGCTCGCTGTCCTGGCGCCGGTCAGCGTCGTCGACGTGCCGCGACTGCTCGCTCACGCGGCGCCCGTCGCCGTGTCGGCGGGTTTTCCGTCGCCGGCGCAGGACTACTACGGCGGCCCGGTCGATCTGAATGAGCACCTGATCAAGGATCCGGTGAGCACGTTCATCGTGCGGGTGTCCGGAGACTCGATGATCGGCGCGGGGATCTACGACGGCGACGAGATCCTGGTCGACCGCTCGATCGACCCGCGCCCGGGACACGTTGTCGTCGCTGTCGTCGACGCCGAGCTCACACTGAAGCGCCTCGCATCCCGAGGTGGCCAATTGCGGCTTTGCTCGGAGAATCCGGACTACCCCGACATCGAGATTGCCGAGGGGTCCGAGGCGTCGATATGGGGCGTCGTTACCGCGAACATCCACCACCAGCATGTCTAGGCGAGGGCCGCGACGTATCGCGCTCGTTGACGTGAACAGCTTCTACGTCAGCTGCGAGCGGGTCTTCAACCCGCGACTCGTCGGCCTGCCCGGTGTCGTGCTCAGCAACAACGACGGATGCGTCGTCGCGAGGTCCGACGAGGCGAAGCAGCTCGGGATCGAGATGGGAACCCCGTGGTTCCAACTCGCCGCCCAGGCGCCGCACTGGGGCCTCTGGCATCGCTCGAGCAACTACGAGCTCTACGGCGACCTGTCGGCGCGCGTGATGCGGCTGCTTGCCAGGTACAGCGCATGGCAGGAGGTCTACTCGATTGACGAGAGTTTCATCGGGCTCGCAGGCGACGTCGACGAACTCACCGAGCTCGGCCGCCGGATCCGTGCCGAGGTGCGGCAGGCCATCGGCCTGCCGGTGTGCGTCGGCATCGCCTCGAGCAAGACGCTCGCCAAGGTCGCGAACAAGGGCGCGAAGAAGCACAAGCACCTCGGGGGAGTGGTGCACTGGGACGTCTACCCCGACGAGCAGAAGACGAGGATCCTCGACTCGCTCGAGGTCGACGAGCTCTGGGGCGTCGCCGGCCGCACCAAGAAGCGGCTCGCCGAGCTCGACGTGCACACCGCCCGCGAGCTCCGCGACTCCGACCCCAAGCTCATCCGCAAGAAGTTCAGCGTCGTGCTTCAGCGCACCGTCTACGAGCTGCGCGGCACACCGTGCATCCCGTTCGAGTCGGAACGGGCCGCGAAGGACCAGCTGATCTACTCGCGCATGTTCGGCCAGCCGGTTAAGACAGCCTCCGAGATGCGCCAGGCCCTCTCGATCTATGCCCAGCAGGCGAGCCGCCGGCTCCGGAAGCAGGGTTCGGTCGCGAAGCAGCTGCAGGTATTCGCCGCGACGAGCATGCACAACCCCCGCCCCTACGTGTCGCACCACCGATCGGTGCGACTGCCGGTGCCGGCAGACGACCCGATCACGCTGACCAAGGCGGCGATCGCCGCGCTCGAGCACGAGCTCGTCGACGGCGCCTGGTACGTGCGCGCCGGCATCGTGCTCATCGACCTCACCCCGAAGGCCAGTCACGCAATGCTCGACCCGTTCGTGCCCGCGTTCGAGCAGCGCAACCTCGGGCAGCTGCTCGACCAGGTGAACCGGAAGCAGGGCAAGGGCATCATCGGTGTCGGCATGGCCGGCCTGAAAGGCGGGCCAGTGTGGAAGATGCGCCGCGAGCAGTTGTCGCCCCGTTACACGACGCACTGGAACGAACTCGCGATCGCCAAAGCGGTCTAAGGTACGGCGAGATGACTGAGTATCCAGCGATGGCGACGTGGCGGCCCGGCGTGCACGTCCCGCACCAGAGAGTCGACGAAGCACTCGACCTGCTGCAGCGGTTCGACTACGACCGTGCCGCCGGGATCATCACGGCCGCCGAGTGGCCGGCTCGCGCCGAAGAGCTCGCGGCCGAGCTCGCGGCGGTGCTGCGCCACACCACCCGAGCCCCGCGCCCATAGACCGAGCGGCGTCGGCGCCGCGGGATAGCCTCGCAGCATGTGCGGTCGGTTCACACTCAATGAGAGGCCCGCGGATCTCGCGGCCGCAGTCGGGGCGCTCGAGGGTGACTTTTCCAGCTGGCGGCCGTCGTACAACATCCCGCCCACCGCGACGATCCCCGTGCTCGTGGAAGCGAAGCTCCCCGAGTCGGAGGCGTTCGGCCGCCGCCTCGAGCCGGCACGGTGGGGACTGGTGCCCGCCTGGAGCAAGGAGCTCAAGTTGAAGTTCCCGACCTTCAACGCCCGCTCCGAGGGCATCGCCGAGAAGAACACCTGGCGCGGGCCGCTCAGATCTCACCGCGCGATCGTACCGATGGACGGCTGGTACGAGTGGACGGGGGAGAAGGGCGCCAAGGTGCCGCACTTCATCCACCACCCGGACGGCGAAACGCTCGGCGTCGCTGGCCTTTACTCGTGGTGGCTCGACCGCTCGAAGCCCGCCGACGACGAGACGAGGTGGACACTGACCGCGACCATCCTCACCTCCGATGCCGTCGACGAGCTCGTGGGCATACACGACCGTTCCCCGGTGCCGCTTCCGCGCGAGCTGTGGGACTGGTGGCTTGACCCGTCGCTCGTGGGCGACCAGGCGATGGTCGACGAGGCCGTGAAGGCTGCGTTGCCGCTGGCCGAGCAGCTCGAGGTCTACTCTGTGCGGCCGTTCAAGGTCGGACAGGACGGGCCCGCCCTCATCGATCCGGCCGACGTATGAGCGAGAGCACGGCCCAGTCAGGGCCCCTCGTCTACCCGCGACCCGAGCTTCGCCTTGCCGACCGGATCGAACTCCGAACGCCTGGACGTCGGGTGCCGAAGTTTGATCCCGATCGGATCGACGGATGCGGCCGGCCGGAGATGAATCGCTTGCAGAGGTCGTTCTACGTGCGCGAGTTCCAGCCGGCGTTCCTCGCAGGCGAACCGGTCGACGTGGAGGGGCAGCGAGGCTACGCGCTTGTGATGCTCCATGACCTCGTCGACGGCCGCGCCGAGGACCCCGAGGCGATGCAGGAGGTTCGCCGCCTGGCGACGACATACCGAGAAGCCGATTCCATCCCGAATGCCAGGGCAGTGTTCGCTGACACGTACTACGCGGTTGGAGATTTCGCCGGGGGTTTCCGGTCGCAGGGGTACGCCGTGGGGCTCCAGGAGTACCTCGCCCTCACCGAGCACCTCGTCCACCCTCGCGTGTCAGCGATGAGCATTCCCCGGTGGGGTTCCAGCTACATGACGAAGAAGAGCTACGGCAACTACTTCGACGTGCTGGTGACCCTCCAGCAGATCCTCGACGACTTCCACGACGCCAACGGCATCAGCATCATCGAGGACTTCTGGTTGCGAATCACTGCAGATATGCCGATCGAGGACGTCGCTAGGTCGATCGAGCACGAGCTGGTCGACTGGATCGATGGTGCAGCTGTACGTCATCGGCTGACAGAGCATCGCGAAACCGAAAACCGCGGCTTCCACCCATTGGTCTTCCGTGGCTTCCCCGGGCTCGAGCGGCGAGTCGAATGGCCGGCGCCCGTGCCACGCTCCGGCCCGTGGCTTGGCTTGGTGTACGCCAAGCTGCGAATGCTGTCCCGCGCAGCCGAGAACGCGTACCGGGACGGTGTCGGCGTGCCGAGGGTTGGCGAAGGGCTCGTCTCCGAGATGACGCTGCTCCAGGAGATACGGAGCGCATTCCCGGACGAACAGATCGTGCACCAGTCCCGTCCGGGTTGGCTCGCGCCTCAGAGCCTCGACATCCATATCCCGAACCGGGACGTGGCGATCGAGTACCAAGGCATCCAACACACACGCCCGATCGAGCGCTTCGGCGGTGAGGCCGCATTCGCCGTCCAGCAGGAACGCGACGCCCGTAAGCGCGCAGCCTGCAATGCAGCCGGATGCACTCTCATCGAAGTGCACCCCGGATACGACCTCGATGAGGTGGTCGCGACCGTGCGGGCCGCTATCGAGAAGGCCGGCGCATGAGCACGAGCACGGCCGCGCTCTCGGCCGAGTGGCAAGTACTCCTGGCCGTCCCCACCGTCACCGTCGGCTCCCTCGCTCGAGCAGACGTGCCGATCGAACCGGGCGTCTATCTCTGGCGGCGCGACGGCGAGGTGCGCTACATCGGCGCGGCGTCGTCGCTGCGTCGACGAGTGTGGGCCAAGCTCCTCGGCCGAGGCGTCAGCCTCGGCGCATCATCGCTGCGCCGGAACGTATGCGAGCTCCTGCACGGGATCCCGACGACCGTCACGGGCGGGAAGAGCCGCCAGAAGGTGACGCCCGCGCAGGCGGCCGCGATCCGCGACTGGCTGAACGGCTGCACGATCGCCTGGACCGTCTGCAGTTCTGCCGCCGACGCCGCGGCGCTCGAGGGGCGGCTGCTCGACGAGTACCGGCCGCCGCTCAACCGGAAGTAGCCGCGGCAGAGGCTCCCAGCTGCGCAGCTGCGGCTCGGTCGTGAACCACGGCTCGCAGAACTCGATCGGCAGCTTCAGCACCTCACCCATGCGGGCACGCTACGCCGATCGACCGAGGAGCACTGGCGGCGATCCACAGGCGTAGCGTGTGCCCATGGCGATCCCGTTCGCGGTGTCGCCGGCGGGCGACACGGAGGTCAAACCACCGCGGGCAACGAACCTGTCGGCCCGTACCGCTAGCGTCTAATCCGAAGCTTCGGCTTGCAGAAATCGGAGTGCATGTGTCGCCATCACCAGATGACCGGTCCGCCGACTTGCTCGACAAGTCGGCCGACGACCCCGCCGCGACGGCTTCCATTGCTCGTCTTCGGTGGCATGCGGGGCACCAGTGACGGTGACAGAGACGATTGTTGAGAAGCAGGTGGTGAAGTCGCGGCACCGTGTGAAGACCTACGGCGAGGTCTTCACACCGCGTCACATGGTCGACCGAATGCTCGACTTGGTCCGCGAGGAACTGGAGACCGGCCCCGACTTCGTCGACAAGACCTTCCTCGAGCCCGCGGCCGGCGACGGCAACTTCCTTGTGGCGATCCTGCGACGCAAGCTCCACGCGATCGAGAAGCGATACCCCGCCGAGGAGTGGCCGCAGGAGTCGCTGTTCGCGTTGGCATCGATCTACGGCGTCGAGCTCCTGGACGACAACCACCAGGACGCGAAGGCGATCATGCTCGCCGAGTTCCTGGGCTTCCATCAGGCCGATGGCACTCCAGTCGGCCCGGACACCGACTTGCACCAGGCGGCAGAGTTTCTCATCGACACGAACATCGTCCGCGGCAACACCCTGACAGGCCAGACTCCCGAGGGTCAGGACATCCAGTTCTCGTGGTGGAACCGGATCACCGGCGCCCCCGGCATGGTGCAGCGCAAGCCGTTCACGCTCGCCTCGCTACGCGACGACGGCTTCGACTTCACTGTCTATGACAGCTATCAGGTGTGCCGGATCGACAAGGTCCACGAGGAAGTGAGGGCCGATGTCTAGTCCGAAGATCAGCACCTTCCGCGAGATCACCCCGCTGATCTACTCCTGGAAGACCCCGGACGTCCCCAAGTACGACGGCTGGGAGAAGATTGGCTACACGGAGCAGGAGAGCGCCGACGCCCGCATCGCCCAACAGGCGTCCCAGCTTTCCGTCGAGAAGCAGAAGGTGTGGTCCCGGCGGGCTCTGTTCACGTCGGAAGCCGGCGGGCGCTTCACGGACAAGGACTTCCACGCCTACCTCAAGCAGCAGGGCGTGGAGCGTGAGACCCAGCCGAAGCGCACGGAGTGGCACCACTTCGCCCCTGCGCCCAAGACGTCGCTGGACTACCTCAACGACTTCGCCGGCCAGGACTTCCGCGACCTGCCGAGCAGCGGCGGTGAGGACGACTACAGCCTGCGCACTGAGCAACAGGAGGCCGTCGACCAGGCTGTGGCCGCCTTCGAGGCAGGCAAGAACGAAGTTCTCTGGAACGCCAAGCCGCGGTTCGGCAAGACGCTGACCACCTACGACCTGATGCGGACCCTGGACGTCCGTCGCGTTCTGATCGTCACCAACCGCCCTGCGATCGCGAACTCGTGGTTCGACGACTTCACGCGCTTCATCGGCCACCAGACGACGTTTCGCTTCGTCTCGCAGTCCCCCTCGCTCGCCGGCCGGGCAATGTCGCGCGAGCAGTGGGTCGCCTTCTCGCTCAACCATCTGGACGAGGACCCGCGCATCGTGGAGTTCCTCTCGCTGCAGGACCTGAAGGGCTCGCGGTACTTCGGCGGTTCGTACGACAAGCTCAATCACATCGCTCAGTCCGACTGGGATCTGCTCGTCATCGACGAGGCTCACGAGGGCATCGACACCATCAAGACTGACGTCGCATTCGACAAGATCAAGCGCACCCGGACGCTGCACCTGTCGGGTACGCCGTTCAAGGCCCTGGCCAACGGCAAGTTCGATCTCGACCAGATCTTCAACTGGACCTACGAGGATGAGCAGACAGCCCGGCAAACCTGGCATGACAACGGCCAGGAGAACCCGTACGCGGCGCTGCCGACGCTCAACCTGCTGACCTACCAGATCTCGCGAATGATCACGGAGCGTCTGGCCGAGGGCGTCGCCATCGACGAGGACGAGGCGAACATCGACTACACGTTCGACCTCAACGAGTTCTTCGCGACCAAGGACAACGGGTTCTTCGAGCACGAGGCCGAGGTCATCAAGTTCCTCGACTGCATGGCGACCAACGAGAAGTACCCGTTCTCGACCCCCGAGCTGCGCGACGAGATCCGCCACTCCTTCTGGCTGCTGAACCGCGTCGCCTCCGCGAAGGCCCTGGAGAAGCTCCTCAACAAGCACGACGTCTTCAAGGACTACAAGGTCATCCTCGCCGCCGGCGACGGAAAGACCGACGACGACACCGACGCGGTGGCTGTTGGCAAGTCGCTCGATAAGGTGCGCACGGCCATCGCGGAAGCCGAGAGGAAGCCGGATGGCAAGACCATCACCTTGTCGGTCGGGCAGCTGACCACGGGCGTCACAGTGCCCGAGTGGACCGCCGTCATTATGCTCTCGAACCTGTCGTCGCCGGCGCAGTACATGCAGGCGGCGTTCCGTGCACAGAACCCTTGCACCTACGAACGATCCGGGCACGTGTACCAGAAGCAGAACGCGTACATCTTTGACTTCGCACCCGAGCGCACGCTGACGATCTTCGATGTCTTCGCCAACAACCTGAGCCCGAACCCGTCAGACGACCAGCGGGTGCGGCAGGAGAACATCCGCACGCTGCTGAACTTCTTCCCGGTGCTGGGCGAGGACGCCGAGGGTCGGATGATCGAGCTCGACGCCTCCCAGGTCCTTACGTTCCCGCAGGTATTCAAGGCCCGCGAGGTCGTGCGCCGCGGGTTCCTGTCGAACCTGCTGTTCGTGAACGTCGCCGGCATCTTCCGGTACTCCGAACACGTCAAGGAGATCCTGGACAAGCTGCCGACCGCGAAGCAGGGCAAGGTCACCAACGGGCAGCCCATCGAGATCCCGCAGCCGCCGCCCGTCACCGACCCGGACGGAAAGGTCCAGGTCGACGTGGAGACCGTCATCAACCCCAAGGTCGCCGAGCTCGGCAAGCCCGTCTACAGCATCGAGGACATCCCGACGCCCGAGCCCGATGCCCCGGTATCCACGGCTGCGACGGCGATCGCGAAGGCGGTGACCGAGCAGAGCCGCTCCAAGCGCGAGGAGCTGAAGGAGGCTTACGGGCTCACGGCCGCCCAGGTTGAGCGCGACGTGAAGCGCACCGAGCAGTCCGTGAAGGGCCAAGTCGAGCGCGCATACACTGAGCACAACATCGCGAGCAAGCACCTCGAGGACGAGCTCAAGAACGCGGCCACCGAGGCGGAGGCCGAGGTGGTGCAGGCCAAGAAGGCCGAACAGAACGAGGCATTCCAGGCGAACATCCTGGCCATCGTCGACGGGGCGATGGACTCGATTGTGCCCGACGTCGTCACCCGCGAGGAGACCAAGAAGGAGCAGAAGCGGGCGAACCAGACGATGGACGACGCCCGCTCCCATCTGCGCGGCTTCGCCCGCACGATCCCCATGTTCCTCATGGCGTACGGGGACCGCGACCTCCGTCTCTCGAACTTCGACGACTACACGCCCGACGAGGTGTTCGTGGAGATCACCGGGATCACGGAAGAGGAGTTCCGCCTTCTACGCGACGGCCAGGAGGTCACTGAGGAGGATGGAAGCGTCACGAAGATCCCGGGCCTGTTCGACGAGGTCGTCTTCGACCAGGCCGTCCAGGAGTTCCTGGACAAGAAGGAGGCGCTGGCCGACTACTTCGACGACGCGCAGACCGAGAACATCTTCGCGTATATCCCGCAGCAGAAGACGTCTCTGGTCTTCACCCCGCAGCCGGTCGTAAAGATGATGGTCGACACCCTCGAGGCGGAGAACCCGGGTGTCTTCACCGACCCGGACAAGACGTTCGCGGACCTGTTCTCAACAGCGGGTCTGTTCCTGATGGAGCTTGTGCGCCGCCTCGACACGGGTCTCGCCGAAGTGTTCCCCGACCAGGACGACAGACTGCGGCACATCCTGACCTCGCAGGTCTTCGAGATGAGCCACAACAAAATCCTGCACCACATCACCATCGAGGCCGTCTCCGGCGGCGTCCCGGAGCGCAGGGCGTGGATCAAGGACTCCGGCCACTTCAAGGTCGGTGACCTCGCCCGGATGACCAAGGAGGAGCGGCAGAAGATGGTCGACGACATGCTGACGGAAGGGCACTGACCATGAGCAAGAAGTTCGACGTCGTCATCGGCAACCCGCCCTATCAGGAGGATTCGGTCGGTGAATCGACCCATAACATGCCCGTCTACGACAAGTTCATGGACGCGGCCTTCGAGGTCGGCACCAAGGTCGTGCTCATCACGCCAGCACGATTCCTCTCCAACGCGGGCTTCACGCCGAAGCCGTGGAACAAGAAGATGCTGGCGGATGAGCACCTGACGGTCGCACATTTCGAGCCCGATTCAAACCGCCTCTTTCCCGGCCTGGCGGACCCCATCAAGGGTGGCATCGCCGTCACCTACCGCGACTCAGAGCGCAAACTGGGCCCGATCGGCTTCTTCACCAAGCACCCAGAACTGCACGCCATTCTGCACAAGGTCGAGTCGTCGGGTGGCCCTTCGCTCACTGACTTGGGCATTACTAACGACCGCCAGCATCGCTACACGGACAGGATGCACGACGAGAGCCCTGACGCACGGGCCCTGATGTCGAAAGGCAACCCCTACAAGCTCGACGCCAGCGCCTTCATGCGACTTCCATCCCTCTTCCACGAGGAGCGGCCCTCCGACGGGCATGACTACGTTCAGGTACTTGGCTTGTTGGGGAAGAAGCGGACCACACGTTGGCTCCGCCGCGACTACATCACCGGCCCTCGTTCGTTCACTGCTTATAAGGTTGCAGTCCCTGAAGCGAACGGGTCGGGGTCGACAACAGACTTCTTTGGCGTAGCCCTGAACAACCCGACTGTGCTCGGGCCAGGGATCGCGGTGACCAGCACATTTCTCACCATCGGCTCCTTCGATACCCAGGCGGAGGCCGAGGCGCTTCTGAAGTACGTGAAGTCGAAGTTCGCTCGAGCGATGCTCGGCATCCTCAAGGTGACGCAACACACCGCCGCGCACACTTGGCGATACGTCCCAAACCAGGACTTCACGTCGGACTCTGACATCGATTGGACGAAGCCGATCTCAGAGATCGACCAGCAGTTGTATGCCAAGTATGGCCTCGACGCCGACGAGATCGCCTTCATCGAGGACAAGGTCAAGCCGATGGAATGACCGCTGGAGAGGCGACCCAGAGGTTGACGCGCCCTCCGCACCGGAACGTCGATAATGCCACGCCAGGGCGTGGTGACTCGCCGTCTATCCGATGCTGCGGGGGAGCAAGTGCCCGATGCTCGAGCGTGGCGAGCTATCTGCTCGCCACGCGGTTACGGCATCCATTCGATCAGCGGCGCATCGTCAAGCACGTAGAGCGGATGTGTCGGTTGTCCACCCTTGTTGATCCCCAAGGCGTAGAGCGGTGGCAGCAGCGCCACAACCTGGGCAACGCGCGCAGGGTCGGCGTGGTTGCCCCACCCCGCGACGACGGTGCCTGTGACGGCAGCGAGCACGCGGTCGTTCTCCGGTCCTACCGGGTCAGCTGCAGCCTTCATGACCTTCGGCGACGTGGAACGGAACGCGTACAGGTTCACGATGACCATGCCGCCGAACCCTTGGCGCTTCGCGAAACTCACGCACCGGCGCATTGTCTGATCGAGCTTCTGCGCGTCGGCGGTGCTCGGGTTCAGCAGCACGAACGTGATCGTCGGCAACGCTTCGTCCCAGACACGAGTCAGCGAATATCGGTAGTCGCCACGAATGTCCGCCGTGGCGGAAACGAACTCAGTCATCGGCACCTCTCTCGGCCGGATCATACGGTCAGCTAGCGACAGGCGCGTTCTGTCGGGTGAGTGATTTACCGTCTCATCAGGGATTTAATCGGACATAAGGCAGATTATCGGCACTGAAAATCGCCTTCAGGGATTGCCAATCCGTAAGCGAAGACGCGATCCTACGCCATCCAGCCCGGCGTTCCCAACATCGTGCGTGCCTCGGTGAGCCAGATCGCCTGAGCGATACGACAGTCGAAGGGGCGCCGGTGACCTTGGAAGTATGGGATCGGGACGCCGTTACACGCGCCGCGGGCAGCGTGCGGGGGCATGGCCTTGTCATCGAGTCACGCGGGGTCCCGATCGAGGGACTTCATCTCATCCGCGTAAGCGATCTTGAACCCTTCATCGCCGGGACCAGGCGACTGCTTGGAACCCCACCGGGCGAAGAATAGGCCCATCGAGGGAGTAGTGCCCCCAAGACGTGGAGTCGCGGGCGGCGGTCTCGTCGCGAAACCCGCCAGCAAGAAATGCCCGGTGACGGTGGCTGAGAGGCGACAGCCGAACGCGTTGAGTCGACGAACTCGCGGCCTTCGAATACGAGGCTCTACCGGCTGGCGGCCAGGTGAAACTGCACCTGCTCTATGGCACTCGCAGCTCTCTGATTGGTTCGCGTTGCGCTGCTATCGCCGCAGGAATGAGGGCAGCCACGACTGCTACGAGGACCGCCAGGACGGACACTCCAACGATGTAGGTCAAGCTGGGTATCGGGTCGTTCGCCAGCAGAAGGACGAGAACTGCGATCACTGAACCGGCTGCAGCAGCACCAGTAGCAACGATCGCGGTCTGTGTCGTGATGAGGGCAATGATTAGCGGCTGGGATGCGCCAAGCGCTCGTCTACGGCCGAAGTCCTTTCGGCGCATCGTAACCATGCCGAATAGAAGTACCGCCACCAATAGTGCGGTTAGAGCAAGAATACCGAGGGTAAGGCTTCTCCCGAAGGTTCCGAGCTGACCTTCGATCAGCGCTCGAAGAGTGGCGAGAGACTCACTGTTCTGTACCTGTACTTTGCTCGGATCTTCAGCTGCGAGCACCGATTTCACCGCTTCGGTGATCGGTGCGACTAGGTCTGGCCTTTCCGAGATGACGATGAGCGCGCTGATCGGAGCGTCGACGTCGTCGACCGATCTGGGGGCAATGAGCACAGGCTCGAGGAACCCGAGATAGTCAGGCGGCGCAATCTTGCCGCCGATCGCATACTCATTTCCATCCCTGAGGGCGATGCCGCCAACCGGGTCTTCCAGCCCGAGCTGAGCGAGAGCCAACGGAGAAGCATACGCAACGTCGCCGTCGCCGGGTAGTGGCTCCGGCAAGCCCAAAGCCGTCCAGTCGGCCGCCCAGGCTTCTCGGAGCGCAACTCTCGTGCCACCATCAAACGCTGTGTTTTGCGCGTCCTCGGCAGCCCCGAACGCGGCGGACCATTCAATTCCCTCGATCGCTCCGATTCGGTCAAGTACGCCGGCAGTCAGTCCAGCACCTGGCTCGGCTCGGACAACAAGCGAACGCGTGCCGGCGGTGTCAATGGAGCGGATCACTTGTTGTTCTGCCCCGACCGTTCGGCCGGAAGTGAGAAGCACTGCGGCGCACATGCCTGCGATCACGACCGCGGTAATCGCTGAGACAACAGGCTGTGCGCGCGCGGATGCGATCGCCTCACGCACGACTCTTGAGCTGAGACGTGAGCGTGAAGATGGGACAGATCCCGCAACGACAGGAACGTGACGAGTCTGGCTTGAGGCGGTCAGGGTCACAGCATGAGCTCCCGGTCGCATCGTTGTACCAATAACGGATCGTGGGTAACGATGATGACCGCGGCGCCACGGCTGGCTTGGTCGTAGAGTGCTCTAAAGACGACATCAGACGATGCGGGGTCGAGGTTGCCAGTTGGCTCGTCGGCGAGGACGATGCGTGGATTGCCAAGTAGTGCCCGGCAGAGCGCGATCCGCTGTGCCTGACCGCCGGAGACTTGACCGGGCTTCGCGCTCGCCCGCAGAGCGACTCCGAACTGGTCCATGAGCTCGTGTGCTCGATTGACTGCGACCGCCCGGTCTCCACCGCGGTACAGCACGGTTTCAAGAATGTTGTCGATTACCGTACGGGCGGGATCGAGTGCGGCGTCTTGAAATACGAACCCGAATGTCGAAGCGCGTAGGGATGCTCGTTCCCGATCGGAGCGTCCTTGTGCAGGCGATCCATCGATTAGCACCCCTCCGCTAGTCGGTTTGAGCATTAGGCCAAGCAGATAGAGCAGTGTTGACTTGCCGCGGCCTGATGGTCCAGTCACGGCTACGACTTCACCCGGGAAGAAGTCCGCTGACCAGTTCTCAAGAAGCGAGGTATTTGGCTCGTATCTGAACGAGAGCTTCTCCGCGGTTAGGGTCGCGCTCATGATCCTGCTTTGCGCGATGCTGTCGAGTCCTCGTCCGTTGCAGGGATGCGCACCCGCATGCCTTCAGACGCGCCTTCGATAACCGACATTCCGCGGGCTGAAGCGATCACCTGCACGCGATGCTTTTGCCCGTCGTCGTCCACGACCGAGACGGTGCGATCGGCTGACGAGAGCAGTGCGGCAGAGGGAACGACGAGGCCTTCAACGGCGGGCGTCGTTTCGATAGTTGAAGGCAATCGGACTTCCTCATCAAGAGGAATGGTGCTGCAGTCGTCGCCGCATATCCGGGCGCCGCCAATACCTTGTAGTTCGACATCAACCTGATCGGCCGATTCAGCCGAATCGGTTTGGGCGGCAACTTCTGCGGTCCATGCCGATCCATCGGGCGCGTTCAGCTGCACTGGAGTGCCCGCAGGCATGGAAGCAGCCTGAGTCCGCGTGGCGGGGATGGTGAACGCTGGCTCAGTCGAGAGCGCTAAGAGGGCGGGCTCGCCACCGGAGAGCACTGCACCACGAAACACCAACTCGTTGTCCAACGCGACTTGCAGCGGGAGCGACGGAACGAATATCACGTCACCGAGCTGAACTACGCCGTCACCCTCGACACCAAGCGACCTCTGCCAGGTCTTCACAGCGGACTCGGTGACCCAGCCAAACTGACCGTCGATGTCGCCGTCGTAGAAGCCGAGGTCGGCCAGCATCTGCTGCACTTGCTCTACGTCGTCTCCGTGATCCTGTCTGGCGAGGGACCTGAATGCGGGGACCTCGCCTACAGCAATGACTACGGGCCTCAAGCTGACCGAATAGACGACCTCGCCGGGATGCACCTCGCTGCCAGACTTGATAGCGACTGACGTTACTGTCCCGGCCGCCTGATTCATGGCAATCGGGTCCTGCCGCCACCGCACAACCGTGTTCAGCCGTACCGAAGAGCCGACCTCGCCCGCAGTAACACTGACATAGGTGTACGGCGTTTCAGCAAGTACGTCTCTGGGCGGAGCAAACACGGCAGTGATCGACCAGCCTGCGATGAGTCCAACGCCGAGTAAGCCGAGAGCCCCAGCGATGCGGCGCCCTCGCGCGGCTCGCGTCAACCGGACGGGTTCAGTGTCGTTGGTACCATTTGGCATCTCAGTCCCCGAGCGTGCGGCCATCAAACACCGAACGACCAGGCGGGCTGAGGACAGGCGATGTTTGTTTCGCGCCATTCGTCATCCACCGAGGCATCGACATTCGAGTCGGCGTATGCCGACCATCGGAGTCCCTGGAAGGTGTCGATGAACTCTTGCTTCGATGGCGGTTCCCCGACTTCGAAACCGAGGTCGATCAGGCACTCGCGCGTTGTGAGTTCGTCCTGGTAAACATCCGAAATCTCGTCGGCTCCCATGTTCTGGATCCGATCATTTATCGGCTGCCAGCAAGCTTCAGCATCTTCATCAAACAGATCTCGTTGAGCCGTTGGGATGGTGGCGCTACTCACTTCGATCCCTCCGTCCCACGTGAGTGTGACGTCCCAGCCCTTCTCCTCCAGGCACTCGTACACTTGATTGGATGCAGGCGAGAGACTGAGCCCCTCCTCAAGTGCCTTCGCGCCAGGGCTTTCGGGAGTCGAGGCGCACCCCGCGAGCGTAAGCGTCGCCGCCACGAGCACAAGGCTGTTCCTCCACTTACGGTGCATCACGACGTCCCCTCTTTGAGCTCTGATCTCTCGACGATACGGTACCCCGACGCGTCTTTCACGTGCATCTGTCGAGACGCGAAGGCGAAGTATCCTCAGCTGTGCATCTAGGTCTCGACAAATCCGCGCTTCCGCATATATCGTCCCGAGCAAGGTCAGGGATCGGCCTGGGATGAGGGGTTCAAATGAGGAAGCTCGGTTCACTGGTAGCGGCTGGAGCGATGGCGGTGGCGCTTGCCTTGGGGACGGCGGCTCCAGCACATGCCCAGTGGGGAAATGGGTCGGCTACGTGTACATCGACATGGTCGTACACGCGGGCGAATGCCAATGCTCAGCTCAAGCACTACCACGAGACGAGCGGATACTGGGCACAGACCTACAAGCCCGCTGGGATCTCCAGTTGGAAGAAGTATTGGCAGCCGGGACCTGTCTACATGGAGTTGTCGACGACAACCGGTGGCTTCAGTGGAGCGGTCTACGGCTGCTCTGCTTGAGAAGCACACGGCCGTGGCCGGATGGGCAACCGCCTAGCCGGCCACGGCTGTAGTCAGGATCCGCGCGCAGCGTGGTCCAAGGTCAGTCTCCGGACGCGCCGCGGGAACCAGAAGGCCGAAGAGCGGCGGCCCTTGGATTGAGCTGCCATAGTCGCCGGCCTTCAGTTCCGGATCAGCACATACCCTTGCCGTTTCGATTCCTGAAACCTGTCGCGGAGCTCTTGAGCCGCCCGAGTCGCGAGTTCAGGCTCCGGCGGAATGCGACAGCCTAGACCACCGCCGGGGCCATACCCGGGCCCGGCGTCAGGAGCGCATCTGAGTTCCGGCGGAACCTGCCTTGAAACCTCGACGCAGATGTCGTGCAAGTGATGCGACGAGCATTCGACCTTGGCGTGGACGTATCGATCTGGCTGCGGCACGAGCCCTCCCCTAGGCGGTGTTGCTAAAGCCATTCAAGGGGTGGATCGGCGAGTCTTGAGTCGTGTCGCGTGATGTGATCTCTGACGAAGTCTGGGCCGTGATAGGGCCGTTGTTCCCGAAAGTGAAGGCGACAGGCAGGCCACCGGCGGATCGACGAACCGTAGTCGAGGCGACGGCGTGGCGATTCCGGACCGGTGCTCCGTGGCGGGACGTGCCGGAGCGCTTCGGGAACTGGAACACGATCTACAAGAACTTCAACAGGTGGTCCGAGCAGGGCGTGTGGGCGCGGGTTCTGGAGACGACGCAGTCGCTCGCTCAGCAGTCCGGCGATCTGGATTGGGTCGCGTCGATTGACTCCACGATCGTGCGCGTGCATCAGCACGGCGCAACCCTCCGCCGCGTCACAGGGGGCTCTTTCGAACTACAAGAAGTTCGGCGAGGAGCCGCCTGACCATGCGATTGGCCGCTCCCGCGGCGGGTTGACGACGAAGAACCACCTGGTCTGCGACGGGAAAGGTCGCGCGCTCGCGTTCATCCTCACGCCCGGGCAAGCGGCGGATACGAGCATGCTGGCGACCACGCTGAGCGAGGTCCGTGTTCCGGGCGCGAAGGGCAGGCCACGCTCTCGGCCGGACCGGGTGCTCGCGGACAAGGGCTACCCGTCGAAGGCGAACCGGGCGTGGCTGCGCGAACGCGGGATCGCTGCGACGATCCCGGAACGTGACGATCAGATTGCCCACCGGCGCAAGCGCCGCGGGCGCCCGATCGACTTCGGTGATCAGCAGCGGGTCCGCTACCGTGGCCGTAACGTCGTCGAGCGGTGCTTCAACAAACTCAAGCAGTGGCGCGGCATTGCGATGCGCTCAGACAAGACGGCCCGCAACTACCACGCGGGCCTCTGTCTCGCCGCTACACTCCACTGGCTGAACAGCCTCCCGCGCACGCGAGCTGAATCGCTAGGGTGAGTCGCAAGACCACGATAGGAGCGATGATGGCGACGTCGGTGACACCCGAAACGTATATCCGCGCGGAGGTGGATGGCCGATTCGCGGTGTTCCAGCAGCGCGCGGGCGGCGCCGTGAACGAGTTCTACCTGATCTCCCGGCCCGTACCGACCGATGAGCAGCCAGTGGTGCGGATGAACCGGGACACCCTGTACGGCGGCAGCGTGGTGGACACGTCACAGGGTGCGAGAGTGTTCATCCCCGAGGTCACCGACGGCAGGTACGTGTCGCTGATGCTGATCGACAACGACCACTACACGA
This sequence comes from Agromyces sp. GXQ0307, assembly GCF_044769845.1. Lineage (NCBI taxonomy): Bacteria > Bacillati > Actinomycetota > Actinomycetes > Micrococcales > Microbacteriaceae > Agromyces > Agromyces sp. GXQ0307. Next base: position 43,734 of record NZ_JBIZVY010000006.1, read on the forward strand.
TCGACGTGCTCCATGAGCCGGGTTGGCACGAGATCACCTCACCCACCCGGTACTGCGCCGCGGTTCCGCGGGTCGAGTTGCACGACATGCGCGATGAGGATGAGATCGCGTACGTGGCGGGCATCCTGGGGCAGTTCAAGATCGATGCGAACAGTGCCGAGACTTTCGCGCCCGAAGACTGGGACTGGGACTCGATGTTCGCGCTGCGTGCGCAGTATGAGCAGGAGTTCCGTACGTACACGCAGTACCCGTCGGGGTGGATGGGTCGCCGTGGTGAGGTCGACGAGGAGACGCGGCACCTCGCGGTGGCCGGCGCGTGGGGGCTGTTTCCTGAGCAGGAGGCGGTCTACATCAACTACACCGGCCCGGTGGACGCATCGAAGGCGTACACCGCGAGGTACACGGTGCCGCCCTGCGACGCGTTCTGGTCGATCGCCGTCTACGGTGATGACGCGTTCTTCCACTCGTACAACGCCACCCTCAGCCCCGAAACGACCGTCTACAACGAGGACGGCACCTTCACCGTGTACTTCGGGTCCGAAGAGGTCGTGGGCGACAAGCCCAACCGGCTCGACATCTCACAAGGCTGGAACTTCCTGTTCCGCGTGTACAAGCCGCACGACAGCGTGCTCGCGCGCGAATTCACCCTGCCCGACGTCGTCGAATACACCGGCTAACCCGCAACCAGTACTGACCGTCACCGACACGTCGGGACCCTCGCCTCTGTCGCGGGAATGGTCAACCCCGCCGCCGCCCATGCAAGTCAGACCGAAACCCGCCGCACCTCTTTAGCAACACGTCCTAGCCGGTTTGCGTTCACCATTTCAGGAGCCACCGACACACGCGTCCGCTTGCGTATCTGTCTCCGCCGAGGTTGGTTGCCTCGTCGCGAGCCAAGCGACGGCCCGGCCGTCAACATCACCGCCGGGCCCTCCCGTCGTTGGCCCATACCGAATTGCGGACAAAACGGATGGGCAGCAGCAAGGCGCCGTCCGTTCAGGAGGACAGCTTCTTGCGAATGACAGCAAGCCTGGTGGCAGCTAGTAGATAGCCCGCAACGGCGGCGGTCGTTGCGATTGCGGTGAGTGTCGTGACGATGACATCGCCCGCTTGTGGGCGGCTGAGGCCCGCGTAGGCGAGCAGCAGTAACAAGACTCCGATCGATACCGTGGCCAGGAGGCGGGAGAGGCTCCTCAGCACGTCGGCGGTGCCCCCGTCTGGTGGGTACATCCGCAGGGCCGTGCGGACAGCCAGTTCGTTGCGGGCAAATGTGAGTCCTCGCCGGCCCGGGGAGTCTTGGGGCAGGTCCCGGATCGCGTCGTTGAGGAGTATGAGACGTCTCAGGCTTGCATGATCGCCGCGGATGACAGCCCAGTTCGCGATCAGCGTGACGAGGGCAGTGAACACGGCGACGCTCGCGGCGGCAACCTCCCCAGGGGTCACGAGGGGATCGGGTTGAGTGCAAGCTCCGCGGCGATGTCCACGGACTCACGCAGTTTCGCGAACTTGCGCCAGTCCCCCGCCGCGAACCCGTACTGACCTGCCAAGATGCCTGGCGCCACATTCAGGCGCGCCGCCAGGTGTCTTAGACCTGGTTCGTCTTCAATGTCGAGGAGCTCTGCTCGATTGGTGCCCTGCATGATCAGCGACTCTGCGAACTTATTCGCGGCAGTTTCCTGTCTGTCGTGGTCATCGTCGGCGCCCCTTGCCTTCTCCACGTCGAGGTACGTGGCCCGTTTCGGGTGCAAGAGGACGTGGCCGATCTCGTGAAGGAGCGCGAACCAGAACACGTCGAGGAACTTGTGCCTGCCGGTCAGGGCAATGACGGGATGCGTCGCGTGGAGCCAGCGCGACGCGCCGGTGATTCTCGTCTTGTCGACCTCGGGGACGAAGACGAGGAGGACACCCGCGCTCGCGAGCAGGTCTTGAGCTCGACGGAACCCGTCCTCAAATGGCAGCCGAGTTAGGGCCGGCACCTGGTGCGCGATCGTCTTCAGCGCGTCGGCGTCGTACTGGTTTGCCATCGGAACCAGCCGTTCGGCTTCGACTTCGGTGAGCCGGAGCCAGAGGGCGGTTGCGTACGGGTCGATATCGAACTTCTGGCTTCGCTTGTAGCTGGCCTGCGGTGTCAGCCAGACCCGATCAAACGCGTGTGCGTCGGCGACTTGGAAGAAGCGCAGGAGAGAGTCTGCCTGGTCCGCGAGTGACATGGCGTCGTCAGTTATTCGCCGCGATCGAAGAAGACGAGCGGGGAACTTCCGCACCCATGCGGCCAGCGTCGCGAACGACTCCTGGGCCGATAGGCGCACCCGGTGCGCCTGCCACGTCGCTTCCATCCGCAGCCAAGTGTCGGCCGAGGCGCCGAGGACTCGCTCGAGCGAGACCGCGACCTCCGGCGTGAGCGGCACGTGGCCCTTGACGATCTGATTGAGGTGTTTTGCACTGATGTTGGCCCGCGCGGCAATGTCAGCCTGCGAGAACCCGCCGGCCTCGAGTTCGCGCAGGATCATCCGCCCAGGAGGTACGGCCCAGTCGGGCGAGAACTCCTGAGGGGCGTAACGCAGGACTGCTGAGTCCATCAGCTCACCATCCGAAACGCCGTACCGCCCGCGTTCAGATTTTCGACAAGGAGGGCCGGCGCCTGCCCGGCGACATCCCAGAAGCGTGCCTCCGTCGGCACGATGATGCGCTCCCCCGTCTTCGTCAACGCTGATCCGTGCATCTCAACCTCCTCCAATCGAACCGTCACGTGCATCTGGCCACGGCGGGGATCCAGTACCGGCTGGACCTGCAGGCTTCGATAGCTCTGCAGCGCCGCCAAGTCCCGGGCGTGGCAGATCGTCGCCAGCAGATCCTGCACGGTTGCCTCGCTCGCCGGCCAGCGCCGAGCGATCTCAGCCGAGGACAAGCAGGTGCGATGCAACTCAGCATCTCGCCACGCCAGATTCACCTTTACCTCCTCGGTAAAGCCCCCTGTGGTAGAATGGGTTTACCAGTTGGGTAAAGCGTATCGCAGTCGGCGTGCGTCCGCCCAGCACGACACCCTGAAAGGGGAACGGACATGGCCAACGCCAGCACCGGTGGACACCAGACCACCATCGTCATCAATGCCCGCCCGCAGCCGTGGGGCGAAAACAAGATCTCGTTCGAGCAGCTCGTCGCGCTCGCCTACCCGAACCAGCCCGTCACGGATCGCGAGGACGTCACGATCCGGTACTCCCGCGGCCACGACGGCCACGGCGCCGGCACGCTCACCACGGGCAAGGACGTCGCCGTCAAGGAGGGAATGGTCTTCGATGTCTTCCGCACCACTCGTTCGTGACCCGGACATCGCCCGGCTCCTCGACGACGGCTACGACATCAGCATCGAGGGTGACCACCTCATCATCCGGCACATCCCGTACCTGACCGCGGCCGGCGTCGTTGACTACGGCTTCCTCGCCTACCCGGTGAGCATCAGCGGCGACCGGATCGTGCCACAGACGGACCACCGCATCTGGTTCGGCGGCTCACAGCCCCACCAAGCGTCCGGCCGACCCCTGCGATCGGTCAGGGCACAGCGCCGGCAGATCACCCCGGCCCTGCAGGCACAGTACATGCTCTCCAGCAAGCCCGGGCCCAACGGCTACCCCGACCAGTACACCAAGGTGACAACGTACACCCGGATCCTCGCGCACGAGGCACAGGCAGTGGACCCGTCTGCGACCGCGACTCCCGGGACCTCCTGGGCGGTCGTGGACGATGACAGCCCGTTCGTGTACCGGGACACCGCAACCTCACGCGCCGGCCTTGCCGCCCTCGTCCAGCGCTTCCACGGCGAGCACATCGCCATCGTGGGTCTTGGAGGCACCGGCAGCTACATCCTCGACCAGGTCGCCAAGACCCCCGTCTCGACGATCAACATCATCGACGGGGACGTCCTGGAGAACCACAACGCGTTTCGCGCCCCCGGAGCCGCATCACTCGAACAGCTGCAAGCGCGTCCGAACAAGGTGGACTACTACCGGTCCGTCTACTCACGCATGCACCGCGGCATCGTGGCGCACCCGGAGTTCCTCGACGAGACCAACCTCGGACTCCTCGAAGGAGCCACGTTCGTGTTCCTCGCCTCGGACGAGGCGAGCACGAAACCCGTCATCATCGACTGGCTCGAGACCCGCGGCATCCCGTTCATCGACGTCGGAATGGGCATCGAAGAAGTCGACGGTCGCCTCGCCGGTCTGCTCCGCGTGGTGACCAGCCTCCCCGGGCACCGCGATCACGTCGCGAACGGCAACCGGATCCCCACCGCAGCCGCCCCCGACGACGACTACGGCCGCAACATCCAGATCGCCGACCTCAACGCCCTCAACGCCGTCCTCGCGGTCATCCGCTGGAAGCGTCACCTCGGGTTCTACGCCGACGGCGCTCGCGAAGGCTTCTCCACCTACTCGCTGTACCTCAACGAGCTCGCCAACGAGGACCCCCTGTGAGGGGCAGGATCCCCGAACTGCGCCCCGAGTTCGTTGACACCTTCCCCACCGAACTGCAGCCCGGGATTATCTACATCTCGATCCAGTACCGGACCTGCGGGCACCTCTGCTGCTGCGGATGCGGCGAAGAGGTGATCACCCCCCTCTCCCCCGCGCGATGGCGATTCACCTACGACGGACACGCCATCTCGCTCGCACCCTCGGTCGGGAACTGGTCGCTGCCCTGCCAGTCGCACTACTGGATCACAGCGGGCAGGGTCATCTGGGCCTACGCGTTCACACCGGAAGAGATCGCGGCCGCACGGGCCGCGGACCGAGCGGCCGGCGACTCAGTTCGGAGTGTCGCCAAGACCCGGCACTGGTGGCAACGCCCACTAGGCATCAACAGGCATTCGCGCTAGCCACGGCCCGCTTTCGACCGCAATGGCCGATCCCCGGCCCTGAGCACAAGTCTTCCCAGTGCGCCGGACTACCGCCTTTATGGAAGTCAGACGCGACACACCGCCGTGGAAATGACCAAAATGTGTTTGAGACTGAAGGTGTCGTCTATGATTGTGCTTGGTCAACCGATAGGAGCCATCATGCAGGAGCCCACCAGCCTCGACTGGAGGTCGGAGTTCTCGGACGAGGAACTCGCCACGCTGCGGTCGGCGATTCCGTCGGCGATCCATCGGAGCCAGGATCGGTCGGCCCGCGCGCACACCGAGTACCAGGATCCGGATGGTGAACAGGACGTATACGGCGTCGGCATGGCCCGCGGCGCGCAGAAGGAGCTCCAGGCGCTGATCAAGGGAATGGACCGCTACCGCGAGCAGCGCGTGCCTGGCAGCCGCCGGGTCCTGCCGTATGTCGGCGACACGCTCCTGTTCCTGCAGCGCGTCGGCAAGCAGATGCCCCGCAACCACCGCCGCTACCGGCTGAGCTACCTCCCCGAGCAGCGCCGAGACGTGTTCCTCGAGACCAGCAACGTCAAGTACACCGAGCCCGGCGGTCTGTTCGATCTGCCCCGCAACAACACCGAGGACGGGGACGATGTCGCTCGCCTGTCTGACATTCTCGACATCGCCGGCGATACCTCCAACCGGCTCACACTGATCGTCCCGTACTACAGCAGCACCCCGTTCTCGGTCGGCACGATGTACTGGGCGCCGGCCCGGCTGAACGGCCGGTACCTCGAGTTCACCGACCCGGAGCGACTCACGTTCGCCCGCCAGGCCGGTGCGGAAGGGGCGATGCGGTCGAAGCCCCGCCCGGCCGGAGGCTTCGCCGACGGCCAGCGTCCCCGCACACCGGCCAGGCTCCGCCCCCGGCCCGAGGGTGAGAAGGGCCACAACTGATGGCCGAGCAGCCGACCCTGACCGACATCGCCCGCCTGTTCGACCCGTCGCGCCTCACGCAGGCCCGCCGCCTCTGCAAGCTCACCAAGTCACAGCTGCACCAGATGGTCGGGGTGTCCGCCGCCGCGATCGGGCAGTATGAGCGCGGCGAGGTCACGCCCCGCGCCGAGACGATTGCCGCGCTGGCGGACGCCCTCAACGTCCCGCCGGGGTTCTTCGCTCTCGGGCGTCCGCGGGTCCAGGTTGAGATCGCGGAGGCGTCGTTCCGCCGTCTCCGTGCCACCACCGTCGGGCAGCAGCAGCAGGCCACAGCCTACGTCGAGCAGGCCTGGGAGCTGAGCTGCTACCTCGAGGAGAGCGTCGAGTTCCCGAGCCTCGACATCCCGAACTGGGCGATCCCGGAGTCGGAGGACGTGCCAGACCCGATTACCGCCGCCCGGGCCATGCGCGCCCACTGGGATCTTGGGTTCGAGCCGATCAAGCACCTCGTCTACGAGATCGAACGGCACGGTATCCTCACCGTCTTCTTCTCCATGAAGCAGGACGGAGACAAGGACGACAAGAGCCGGATCGACGCCTTCTCCACAACGGCGCTCCCGCGGCCGATGATCGTGCTCACCCCGGACAAGGCCGATGACGTCATGCGTCACCGCTTCTCGGCCGCGCACGAGCTGGGCCACATCGTCCTCCATCACGGCCGCCAGGGAACCGACAGTCAGATGGAGCGGCAGGCCGACCAGTTCGCCGCCGAATTCCTCACCCCGCGCGACATCATCAAGGATCAACTGCCGGCCCGGGTGAACTTCAATCGACTGGAGGAACTCAGCCAGTGGTGGGGCGTGTCCGTTCACTCGTTGTTGTACCGGCTTCGTGAACTCGACCTCGTCTCCGAGTCCACCTACCGGCGCGCGTTCATCACGCTCAACAGCTTGCCGCGTCGGTCGCAGCCGATCCGCGACTACGAGGGCGAGCAGCCGGAACTCCTGAAGAACGCCATCGAACTCCTCGACGGCGTCGGCGTGAGCTTGAGGGACGTCGCCGCGGAGCTTCAGCTCCCGCCCAAGCGGATCCGTCAGCTTGCTGGTATCGACGACCCCCAGCCGAAACTCTCGCTGGTCAGGTTCTCAGACGACCGCCGAACGACGGCGGCGACCCACGACGATGTCGTGAGTGACACCGAAGAGGAAGGAGCCGACATGGCTCACCGTTCCGCAATCACCGGCCGCTACATCTCGAAGGCCGCGGCCGCTCGTCACCCGAAGACGAGCGTCACCGAGTCCGGAGGGAACAAGTCGAGCGGCACGCACCACCGCTCGACCATCTCTGGCCGATATATCTCGGGCGCTGCTGCTGCTCGTCACCCGAACACCAGTGTGACGGAGAACGGCAAGTAACACCGGAACGGGAGAGGGCGCTCGATCTCAGGTCTAGTGAGATCGAGCGCCCTCTTCTTGTGTCACTTGAGCTTGACACTGCCGCAGTCTACTGGGCCGACCGAATCACCCGTGATCGCGCAGCAAGTCGTCTCGGTGTCATGAAGTGGGGTCACTATGCTGCAACGCGGGCTGAAGCCCCGACTCAGCAGAGAGGAAAGCCAGCATTGTCTAAGAAGACGGTCATCACGCTCATCGACGACATCGACGGCACGGAGGCAGCCGAGACAATTACCTTCACCGTCGACGGCGCAAGTTACGAAATCGACCTCTCGGCTGACAACGCCGCCAAGTTCCGCGCCGTGCTCGAGCCATACACGGCGGCAGCCCGTAGGAGCGCGCGTCGGTCCACTCGTCGTGGCGTCAGCTCCGACGGCGCGACGTCGAAGGAAATCCGCGCCTGGGCGGCCGAGACTGGCGTTGAAGTTCCGGCTCGCGGCCGCATCCCCGCCGACGTGCAAGAGCAGTACCGCGCGGCCATCCGATAGCCGGCGCAGCGAGCAGCGACAGCGCGAGAGCCGACGCGCCAGCGCGGCCACGGCTGCGCTGTCGCCAGTGGTCAATATTCTCGGAGCATGGTGGCAGAGCTCGCAGTTCCGGACGACTACGTCGCGGTGCTCGGCGAGCTGAAGCAGCAGATTCGACACGCCCGATACCGCGCGCAACGCAGAGTGAACGCCGAACTCATCAGCCTCTACTGGCGGATCGGCAAGACGCTCGACGAGCGCACCGCCCTGCCCTCCTGGGGCGAGGGCATCATCAACAGGATCTCGGTAGACCTGCGGACCGAGTTCTCGGACGCCAAGGGGTTCTCACCGCGCAACCTGCGATACATGCGTTCGTTCGCGCGAGCGTGGCCAGACGCCGACCGCTTTCGGCAGCAGCCTGCTGCCGAATTGCCCTGGGGCCACATCATGGTCCTCCTCGACCGACTCGACGATCCGGCAGATCGCGAGTGGTACGCCTCGCAGGCGGCCGCGATCGGCTGGTCTCGGGCGGTGCTCGAGCATCACATCAAGACTCGAGCCCGTCTCCGATTCGAGGCGGCGCCGACCAACTTCGACCGGGTCCTCGACCCGGGTGCGTCCGAGCTTGCGCAGCAGCTCACGAGAGACCCGTACGTGTTCGACTTCCTTGAAGTCGATACCGATGCCGTCGAACGGGATGTCGAGCAGGCCCTCGTCGACCGGATCATCGACACGTTGCGGGAGTTCGGCAGCGGATTCAGTTTCGTAGGCCGCCAGGTGGCGTTCGACGTCGACGGCGACGAGTTCTTCGTGGACCTCCTCTTCTTTCACGTCGAGCAATTGCGATATGTGGTGGTCGAGCTCAAGGTCGGCAAGTTCAAGCCCGAGTACACCGGCCAGCTCGGTTTCTACGTCGCACTCGTCGACGATCGCCTCCGCAGGCCGCAGCATGCCCCAACCGTTGGACTGCTTCTGTGCACGAACAAGAACGACCAGGTCGTGCGCTACGCCCTCGCCGGCAGCACCCAGCCGGTCGGGATTGCAAGCTATGACCTGCTCTCCCCCGCCGAACAGGCCGCCCTTCCGTCCGAAGCCGATCTAGCGAGGGCGCTCGACGCGGAGTGAGATCACATTTGGCAGCAGACTGCTGCCAAATCTGATCCCACTCTGAAAAAGCCCTGATCTGGGAGTCGCGATAGAGCAGGTAGGTCCGCTCTCGGGGCAGACCCTCTTGGTGAACAGGTGCGGGCCGTCTAGCGCTCGTGACCGTGAGGTGCGCGGGATTGCCCTAGCCGATCTCGAGCGATTCTGGCTGGCGACGTGGCGGAAGGCTTCGGCGGAGCCATCCCGGCGTATGCCACGCGCACCGCCTCAAGCGCGCGTCGACGAACCTCGGCATCCGTGTCGAGCGGATCCTTCCCGACTAGCTCGCGAGCACGGGAGTCGAGCGTCACGTCGTCGCGGAGCTCGTCGCCGTGTTTCCGAATGTGCGTCTGCACAGCGTCGAGGAACGCATTTCGCCGGCGGACGAGCGCCGAGTACCGTGCCCATCCCTGCAGGAGGTTTGGGTCGACGTCGCCGGCGGCGATGCGGCGGACCTCCGCCCTGCTTCGGCGCCGGCTGAAGAACTGCTCGGCGGCCGCGAGGTTCGCTCTGCGCTCTGAAACGAGCGTTCGGCGCACCCGACGAGAAGGCAAGCCGACGCTCTGGAGTCTCCGCTCGAGCTGCTTCTTCTCGCGCTCGTGAGCGCGGTACTTCTCGCGTTGCTCCTCGCTCGGCGTCCACCTGTCCGCCGACTCCTTGCGACGGGCGGCATCCTGACGTCGCGCCTCGCGCAGCTTCTCGGGGTCACGGCCCTCGCGGGATCGACGGCGAGCTGCGATCGCTTCCTTGTTCCGGTGGTAGTACTCACGCTGCGCGGCGCGGTACTTCTCGGGATTCTGCTCCTTATAGCGCTCCCGAGCCTCTCGCCGCTTCTCCGGGTTCTGCTTGGCCCACTCCCCTACCCGCTCGACCTCGAGTCGCCGGCGTTTGTCGTCGGCCGCCTTCGCGCGCATCCGGTCACGGTTGCGCTGTCGGATCTGCTCAAGGTTCTGTTCTCGGTACTCGGTCCGGTAGTTGGGGTGAGCGTCCCACCATGCGCGTCGACGCGCGCGAGCGCGCGCCAGACGCTCCTCCTCAGGGAGCGGTCGGTTCACTGCTCGGCTGAGTCCGGCGCCGCCAATTCCGTCAACGCGACGAAGACTTCTTCGCGGTACTCGGAAGGGTCGACGATCGCGCGGCCAAGCAAATCGCGAAGCGCGTCGCGCTCGTCCCCGGTCAGCTCGGCCAGGGGTTCCATGCAGAAGTCGACGTCGTCGCTGAGGCTGTAGTCGGGCTCATCGACATGAACCTCGGGGTAGTAGAGGAAGGCGAGCAGCGACACTCGCTGGAGTGCCGCGTCGACGTGGTCACGGTCAATCATGGATGCGTTCCTGTCAGTTCTGAGGGGTCGGGCGGTGTGGTTCCGAACTCGCCGGTGCGCAGGTCTCCGTAGTAGTCGGTCGCCCGCGCCGCCTCTGGGATGCGTCCGAGCAGGGGCGCGGCCGTGACCAGCCAATCGATCATCTCGGGTACCGCGAACACCTCGGTATCGCGGTAGACGTGCGTCCGGTAGTACCCATCGATCCCGTCGATTTCACGGCGGAGCTCGGTGCTGTGCAGAGGCAGCAGCAGCGAGTTTTCGGCCGACAGAATCACCGTGTACTCGATGCCCGGATGTGTGCGCTCCGCCTCGTCGAGCATCGCGTCGACGAGGGAATGGACGGGGGTTCGCTCCACGACTAGCCGGCCTGAGCCCGGACGTCTGGGAAGAGCCCTTCCGGCGGTGCCGTGTAGGGCAGCGGTTCGCCGGGGTCGTTCGTGTCCTTCGAGGTCATGAACGGGCCGTCCTTGTCGAGGAGCATCCGCATGTGGTGGTCGGCGTGGTCGCGCCACCAGACGGATGCTCCGGTCACGCCGTCGAGGCGCAGGTGCTCCCATGCTCGCCAGAGGGCGTCGAGCCGGCTCACGGCCTCGGGGTAGCTCCACCAGTCGGCGGCCCACCGGTACGGTGCCTGGGGGCCGACGAGGCGCCGGTACGAGGTGACGATCTTCTCGCGCACGAACTCGTCGACGGAGCCGTAATAGGTCTGCGGCACCTCCTCGTCGACGGCGGGGCCATGCGTGATCGGCTGCTCATCGATGTCGACGACGTGCTGCTCGAACTCGGTTGTCTCGTCTTCGTCCCACTCAGCGATGCTCATGCTTCAACCTCCGCTTGCTCAGTGATCCGCGGTCGCGACGTTGCCGGCGCCGGCGGGAGCGAAGGGTCGTGGTTCGCGATCGAGGCGGCGATCGCTTCCTTGTGCGGGCCGGTCCAGTAGGGGCGTGTCTCGATGAGCGTGGCCGGCGCGCCGGAGGTGAACACGACGCCGCGCCCGGTCGGTAGCGCAGCGAGCTGCGATTCGTCGAGGATTCGGTCGCGGCGCAGCTGGTGGGTCGTCGAGCGCACGCCCTTGTTGTACGACACCGAGGCGGTTTCCATGTCGTAGTCGCCGATGAGCGTGGAGAGCTCGCGCAGGAACTCGGCTTCGCTGACGCCGCCGAGGTAGACCTTCGTGTTCGATGCGCTCCACAGCTTCCGCATGCCCTCGCGGCCGAACACCTCGATGCCCTGCGACCAGGACTGGAACAGCGACATGATCGGGATGCCCCGCGAACCAAAGTGCGAGTACAGGTCGGGGAGGTTCTTCCACCGGCACACGTTCGCGGCCTCGTCGAGGATCCCGAGCAGCGGTACAGCGAGGCGGCCGCCGCGCTGCCGGGTCGCGAGCTCCTCTGCAGCCTCGATCGTGGCCGCGGTGAGGGCGGTGACGAGCGGGCCGGCCGAGCCCTGCCCTTCCTTCGAGAGCGAGTACAGCGTGCCCGTGCCGGCACGCACGAATGCATCCGGGTCGAACTGCGGGCGGCGGTCGCCGAGCAGGTTGCCGCCGAGCGGGTTCACCCACTGCGAGATGCCCGAGTTCGTCAGGCACGCCGCCATCTGGCGGGCCGTGCCGTACACGCCGTCGCGCTGCTTCTCGGTCAGGGTCGCGTAGCCACGGAGGCGCTGCGCCAGCAGTTCGAAGCCGTGCTGCTTCAGCGTGGTCGGCGGCTCGAGGTCGAGCGGATCAGTGAGCCAGATGTAGACCTGCGAAATCGGGTGCCCGCCGAGCGCGGCCGCGAGCAGCATGTCGGCCAGGAGGTTCTGGCCCTCGGCGTCGAAGTAGTTGTCCGTCGTGCTACCCGCGGCGCGGGTGCCGGACGCGAAGTGCTGCGCGAGCTTCGCCGCGCGGGTGTCGTCGATGACGTAGCTGAGCGGGTTCCACCACCAGGTCGGTTCCTCGAGCGCGACGCCCTGCGGGTCGAAGACCCACACCTCCCCCACCGCCGCGCGTGGATCGCGCGTCGCGTCCAAGACGTCGCGCTTGTTCGACGTCGTGACGACAGCACCGGGCGCCGCCATGATCGCGGGGATGACGAGCGCCGTCGACTTGCCGACTCGCGGGCCGGCGACGCCGATCATCATCCACTCCCAGAGGGAGTAGATCATCTGCCGCGACTTCACCGTCACGCCGATCGGGACGCCCGGCGTCGCGACGCCGAGCCGCTTGGCGGATGCCTCGGCACCCTTCCGGGTGATGTCGGCGAGCTCACGGCTACCGGCGAGGTAGCGGGCGGCCCCATCAACGCGCGAGCGCCTGCTGCTCGAGCGGCCGACCGCCCAGGCGAACAGGCCGCTGAGCGCCAGCACCACGGCGCCGAAGACGATCGCGAGCCAGGTCGCGGCCGCAGGCCACACCACGGTGCCCCTGCGCAGCCCGTCCATCAGGTCGAACGGGTCGGCCGGCAGATCCGGGTTCACGCCGCTCAGCTGCGAGCCGAGCGCGACGGCGGCCCAGAGGACGCCGACGACGGCGAACAGGAACAGCAGCAACACGAGGAGCGCCATCGTGCCGGTGCTCGTGCGACCCGGCTCGGTCCGCCGATTCGCCTGCCCGGCCATCAGACGGCCTCCGCTCGCAGAGGCGTCACCGCGGCGAGCTCGCCGCCACGGCGACCGGTGCGGGACTGGTCGTGCCACAGCTTGTTCGTGTCGTTGATGTGCCGCTCGGCGTCGGTAAGCTCCACGCGCAGCGGGATCCCCGGACGTCCGCCCACCTTCACGATGAACTTCCCTCGCCCGGGCGGCTCCGCCTCGCGGCCGCTGACCGCATCCCAGGCGGGCGGATCCTGCCACGACCCGAGCAGTTCCTGCTCGGCCCGGGACAGCGGCACGGCACTCGTGAGCATCGGCATCTCGGCACCGGGCAGCCCGCCGGCGACGACCATGCCAGCGCGCTCGACGAAGCCCTTCGCTTTCATGCGGTCCTCTTCGGTTGGCAGCGCCAAGAGGTCGCTCATTGTGTGCGAGATCATCGCCATGCCGACGCCGCGCTGACGGTTGAGTCGGGTGAGCGCGTCCACCCGGTCGACGAGGCCGCGTCCAGCGCGCAGGGCACGCCAGAGCTCGTCGAGCACGACGAAGTAGTGCCGGCGAGGCTCGAGGCCGGCGTCGGCCAGCGCGTTCGCCACGTTGACCGTGCCGAACCCGCTCGACCAGCAGGCCAGCAGGATCGCCGCCTGCAGATCCTGGTCGGCATCATCGATGCTCGACACGTCGTAGACCACCGGGGCATCGCGCCGCATCGGCACGTCGGTCGGGTGGGCGAACGTCTCGCCCAGCCGACCGCCAGAGGTGAGGCTGATCAGCGACGCCTCGAGGTCCTCGGTGATCTGCTTGTAGCGGGCGTCGTCGCCGCGATCGAGCGCCACGGCTCGCACCTCAGGCGGGCCGTTCTGGATGACCTGCAGCAGGTCACCGAGGACAGGCACCCCCGCGTGGTGCTCGTCGAGCCACTTGAGTGCACGGTCGATGATCGACTCTTCGCGATCGGTCGGCGGCTGCTTGCGCAGGATCGTCAGCATCGCGGCGACCATTGTGTGCCGGCGGCCGTGCGCGTCGGCGAGCACCTGCATGGCGAGCTTCGCGTAGCCCGCCTCACGCAGCTGCTCGGCAGCTTCACGAGCCTCACCGGGGTCGA
>NZ_JBIZVY010000007.1:0-5636 GCF_044769845.1 Agromyces sp. GXQ0307
CGGGTGCGTCCGTTCCTTGAGAACTCAACAGCGTGCACTATGTTCAATGCCAATTTTTGAACCCCGTGTTTCCTGCTTCGGTGGGGGACGGGTTTCCTTTGATTGATGGACAATTTGATTTTTTGAGTCAGTTGTTTCTCTGTCAGTGATTTGAACTCCCTGGCGCCTTTCGGGGTGTTGGGAACCATTTTTTTTTGGAGAGTTTGATCCTGGCTCAGGACGAACGCTGGCGGCGTGCTTAACACATGCAAGTCGAACGATGAAGCCTAGCTTGCTGGGTGGATTAGTGGCGAACGGGTGAGTAACACGTGAGTAACCTGCCCTGGACTCTGGGATAACCCCGAGAAATCGGAGCTAATACCGGATAGGACCTTGAGCGGCATCGCTTGGGGTGGAAAGTTTTTCGGTTTGGGATGGACTCGCGGCCTATCAGCTTGTTGGTGAGGTAATGGCTCACCAAGGCGTCGACGGGTAGCCGGCCTGAGAGGGTGACCGGCCACACTGGGACTGAGACACGGCCCAGACTCCTACGGGAGGCAGCAGTGGGGAATATTGCACAATGGGCGCAAGCCTGATGCAGCAACGCCGCGTGCGGGATGACGGCCTTCGGGTTGTAAACCGCTTTTAGTAAGGAAGAAGGGGCTTCGGCCTTGACGGTACTTGCAGAAAAAGGACCGGCTAACTACGTGCCAGCAGCCGCGGTAATACGTAGGGTCCGAGCGTTGTCCGGAATTATTGGGCGTAAAGAGCTCGTAGGCGGTTTGTCGCGTCTGCCGTGAAATCCTCAGGCTCAACCTGAGGTCTGCGGTGGGTACGGGCAGACTTGAGTGGTGTAGGGGAGACTGGAATTCCTGGTGTAGCGGTGGAATGCGCAGATATCAGGAGGAACACCGATGGCGAAGGCAGGTCTCTGGGCACTTACTGACGCTGAGGAGCGAAAGCGTGGGGAGCGAACAGGATTAGATACCCTGGTAGTCCACGCCGTAAACGTTGGGCGCTAGATGTGGGGACCTTTCCACGGTTTCCGTGTCGTAGCTAACGCATTAAGCGCCCCGCCTGGGGAGTACGGCCGCAAGGCTAAAACTCAAAGGAATTGACGGGGGCCCGCACAAGCGGCGGAGCATGCGGATTAATTCGATGCAACGCGAAGAACCTTACCAAGGCTTGACATGACCGAGAACGCCGCAGAAATGTGGAACTCTTTGGACACTCGGTTACAGGTGGTGCATGGTTGTCGTCAGCTCGTGTCGTGAGATGTTGGGTTAAGTCCCGCAACGAGCGCAACCCTCGTCGCATGTTGCCAGCACGTTATGGTGGGGACTCATGTGAGACTGCCGGGGTCAACTCGGAGGAAGGTGGGGATGACGTCAAATCATCATGCCCCTTATGTCTTGGGCTTCACGCATGCTACAATGGCCGGTACAAAGGGCTGCGATGTCGTAAGGCGGAGCGAATCCCAAAAAGCCGGTCTCAGTTCGGATTGAGGTCTGCAACTCGACCTCATGAAGTCGGAGTCGCTAGTAATCGCAGATCAGCAACGCTGCGGTGAATACGTTCCCGGGCCTTGTACACACCGCCCGTCAAGTCATGAAAGTCGGTAACACCCGAAGCCGGTGGCCTAACCCTTGTGGAGGGAGCCGTCGAAGGTGGGATCGGTGATTAGGACTAAGTCGTAACAAGGTAGCCGTACCGGAAGGTGCGGCTGGATCACCTCCTTTCTAAGGAGCTCTGGCGCTCTTCGGGGTGTCCAGGCGGCCGGCATCGAGGCGAATGTCCTTGGTCGGCAGCTCATGGGTGGAACATTGACATAGGCATCCAGGCTGATGGTTCTGGTTCAGTACGCCGCTCTTCGGGGTGGTTGGAACGACCGGGGTCGGAGGGTTGGGTGCGTGCACGCTGTTGGGTCCTGAGGGACCGGACAGGGCCTGGGTGCTCGTCTTCTTTCGGGGAGGTGGGTGCGTTGGTTCGGGAGGGTTCCCGTTCAGGCCTTCGTCGCTGCCGGTGTTCGTGCTGGTGGGGGTGGGGGTTCTGGTCGTCTGTTGAGAACTACATAGTGGACGCGAGCATCTTAGAAGCAGCCTTCGGGCTGTTTCACATAGGTGAGTCGCCAGGTGGCGCCCTTCGGGGTGGCTGTTTGGCGTATTCACTGGTCAATTTCTTCCGGCACTTCGGTGTCGGAGACGAATTCGATCGAACTCATGTGATTTCAAGTTTCTAAGAGCAAACGGTGGATGCCTTGGCATCTGGAGCCGAAGAAGGACGTCGTAATCTGCGATAAGCCTCGGGGAGCTGATAAACGAGCTGTGATCCGAGGATTTCCGAATGGGGAAACCCCGCCAGGCCCTCAGGGTGACCTGGTGACTCCCGCCTGAATGTATAGGGCGGGTAGAGGGAACGTGGGGAAGTGAAACATCTCAGTACCCACAGGAAGAGAAAACAACCGTGATTCCGTGAGTAGTGGCGAGCGAAAGCGGATGAGGCTAAACCGGTCATGTGTGATACCCGGCAGGGGTTGCATGGTCGGGGTTGTGGGACCTCTCGGGCTGTTCTGCCGGACAGCCGCGGTGACGCGTCAGGTATAGACGAACCGGATTGAAAGCCGGACCGGAGTGGGTGTGAGTCCCGTAGTCGAAATGCCTGGCCGGCCGGAGGGGGATCCCAAGTAGCACGGGGCCCGAGAAATCCCGTGTGAATCTGTCAGGACCACCTGATAAGCCTAAATACTCCCAGATGACCGATAGCGGACAAGTACCGTGAGGGAAAGGTGAAAAGTACCCCGGGAGGGGAGTGAAATAGTACCTGAAACCGTTTGCTTACAAACCGTCGGAGCAGTCTTGTTACTGTGACGGCGTGCCTTTTGAAGAATGAGCCTGCGAGTTAGTGATCTGTGGCGAGGTTAACCCGTGTGGGGTAGCCGTAGCGAAAGCGAGTCTGAATAGGGCGTTTGAGTCGCAGGTCCTAGACCCGAAGCGAAGTGATCTATCCATGGCCAGGTTGAAGCGACGGTAAGACGTCGTGGAGGACCGAACCCACTTAGGTTGAAAACTGAGGGGATGAGCTGTGGATAGGGGTGAAAGGCCAATCAAACTTCGTGATAGCTGGTTCTCTCCGAAATGCATTTAGGTGCAGCGTTGCGTGTTTCTTGCCGGAGGTAGAGCTACTGGATGGCCGATGGGCCCCAACAGGTTACTGACGTCAGCCAAACTCCGAATGCCGGTAAGTGAGAGCGCAGCAGTGAGACGGTGGGGGATAAGCTTCATCGTCGAGAGGGAAACAACCCAGACCACCGACTAAGGTCCCTAAGCGCGTGCTAAGTGGGAAAGGATGTGGAGTTGCACAGACAACCAGGAGGTTGGCTTAGAAGCAGCCACCCTTGAAAGAGTGCGTAATAGCTCACTGGTCAAGTGATTCCGCGCCGACAATGTAACGGGGCTCAAGCACGCCACCGAAGTCGTGGCATTGCCGCATATCGATAGGCCTTCGTGGTCCAGTCGTGGTGATGGGTAGGAGAGCGTCGTGTGCCGGGTGAAGCGGCGGTGGAAACCAGCCGTGGATGGCACACGAGTGAGAATGCAGGCATGAGTAGCGAAAGACGGGTGAGAAACCCGTCCTCCGGAAGACCAAGGGTTCCAGGGTCAAGCTAATCTGCCCTGGGTAAGTCGGGACCTAAGGCGAGGCCGACAGGCGTAGTCGATGGACAACGGGTTGATATTCCCGTACCGGCGAAGAACCGCCCACACGAGATCAGGAGTGCTAAGCATCCCAAGACCTGGTGATGTCCTTCGGGACGGATCCTGGTGGCGGCGTGCGACCCCGTCTGGTGGAGTGAGCGTGATAACAGGTGTGACGCAGGAAGGTAGCCCAGCCCGGGCGATGGTTGTCCCGGGGCAAGCGTGTAGGCCGAGCGATAGGCAAATCCGTCGCTCATGCAGGCTGAGACGTGATGCGGATGAAAAGTGGGTGATCCTATGCTGCCGAGAAAAGCATCGACGCGAGGTTCCAGCCGCCCGTACCCCAAACCGACTCAGGTGGTCAGGTAGAGA
The DNA here is from genome assembly GCF_044769845.1 of Agromyces sp. GXQ0307. Lineage (NCBI taxonomy): Bacteria > Bacillati > Actinomycetota > Actinomycetes > Micrococcales > Microbacteriaceae > Agromyces > Agromyces sp. GXQ0307. The sequence goes on from NZ_JBIZVY010000007.1 coordinate 4,044, forward strand.
ATACCGAGGAGATCGAGAGAATCGTGGTTAAGGAACTCGGCAAAATGCCCCCGTAACTTCGGGAGAAGGGGGGCCGGATTCGTGAAGGGACTTGCTCCCGGAGCGTTGAAGGCCGCAGAGACCAGTGGGAAGCGACTGTTTACTAAAAACACAGGTCCGTGCCAAGTCGCAAGACGATGTATACGGACTGACGCCTGCCCGGTGCTGGAAGGTTAAGAGGACCGGTCAGCTCTTCGGAGCGAAGCTGAGAATTTAAGCCCCAGTAAACGGCGGTGGTAACTATAACCATCCTAAGGTAGCGAAATTCCTTGTCGGGTAAGTTCCGACCTGCACGAATGGCGTAACGACTTCCCAGCTGTCTCAACCGCGAACTCGGCGAAATTGCAGTACGAGTAAAGATGCTCGTTACGCGCAGAAGGACGGAAAGACCCCGTGACCTTTACTACAGCTTGGTATTGGTGTTCGGTGTGGCTTGTGTAGGATAGGTGGGAGACTGTGAAGCGGGCACGCCAGTGTTCGTGGAGTCATTGTTGAAATACCACTCTGGTCACTCTGGATATCTAACTTCGAACCGTGATCCGGTTCAGGGACAGTGCCTGGTGGGTAGTTTAACTGGGGCGGTTGCCTCCCAAAGAGTAACGGAGGCGCCCAAAGGTTCCCTCAACCTGGTTGGCAATCAGGTGGCGAGTGTAAGTGCACAAGGGAGCTTGACTGCGAGACTGACAGGTCGAGCAGGGACGAAAGTCGGGACTAGTGATCCGGCAGTGGCTTGTGGAAGCGCTGTCGCTCAACGGATAAAAGGTACCTCGGGGATAACAGGCTGATCTTGCCCAAGAGTCCATATCGACGGCATGGTTTGGCACCTCGATGTCGGCTCGTCGCATCCTGGGGCTGGAGTAGGTCCCAAGGGTTGGGCTGTTCGCCCATTAAAGCGGTACGCGAGCTGGGTTTAGAACGTCGTGAGACAGTTCGGTCCCTATCCTCTGCGCGCGCAGGAAATTTGAGAGGATCTGACCCTAGTACGAGAGGACCGGGTTGGACGAACCTCTGGTGTGCCAGTTGTTCCGCCAGGAGCACCGCTGGTTAGCTACGTTCGGGATGGATAACCGCTGAAAGCATCTAAGCGGGAAGCCGGCCTCGAGATGAGATTTCCATCCCCATTCGGGGGAGAGGCTCCCAGCCAGACGACTGGGTTGATAGGCCAGATGTGGAAGCACCGCAAGGTGTGCAGCTGACTGGTACTAATACGCCGACAACTTGACAATCACCACATGTACACCGTTCAAGGCGGGTGTACATGGCCCAAGGTGACTCGCGTCCACTCTGTGGTTCCCAACAGACGAACACACACAACTGCACAGCAGACCCGTCCCACCCCCCAACACCACCCAACCCGGGCGGCACCCGGGGGCCAGGGACACACCGAGACCACCAACACCCCACCCACCACGGGCGGAACACGTTGGTCCTAGAGTTTCGGCGGCCATAGCGCGAGGGAAACGCCCGGACACATTCCGAACCCGGAAGCTAAGACTCGCAGCGCCGATGGTACTGCAGGGGCGACCCTGTGGGAGAGTAGGACACCGCCGGACA
>NZ_JBIZVY010000008.1:0-1293 GCF_044769845.1 Agromyces sp. GXQ0307
GGGTCTGCTGCACGGGTAGGTGACACCTGAGCTGTGGTGCCGTGTGGCGCTGCTGGGAGGATGTCTTCATGCCCAAGCCCTATCCGCGTGAGTTCCGCGACGATGTCGTGCGGGTCGCGCGATCCCGCGAGGACGGTGTGTCGATCAAGCAGATCGCGGCTGACTTCGGTGTCAGTGAGACGTGTCTGCAGAACTGGTTGCGCGCCGCCGATGTCGAAGACGGCAAGAAGCCCGGGATGAGCGTCTCGGAGTCGGCCGAGCTGCGGGAGCTGCGCAAACGCAACCGACTGCTCGAGCAGGAGAACGAGGTGCTTCGCAAAGCGGCGGCGTACTTGGCGCAGGCGAACTTGCCGGGAAAATGATGTACCCGCTCGTTGCTGAGCTCGCCGACGCGGGGATCCCCGTGACGGTGTCGTGCCGGGTTCTGAAGCTCTCCCGCCAGCCGTACTACCGGTGGCGGGCCGCTCTGGTGACCGATCGTGAACTTCTCGAGGCCTACCGGGCGAATGTGCTGTTCGACGCGCACCGGGACGATCCGGAGTTCGGGTACCGGCTGCTCGCCGACGAGGCCCGCGAAGCCGGCCAGCCGATGGCCGACCGGACCGCGTGGCGGATCGCCTCGGACAACGGCTGGTGGAGCGTGTTCGGCAAGAAGCGCGCCAAGAACGGCAAGCGGCCAGGCCCGGCCGTCCACGACGACCTGTGCACCGTGATCGACGCGGACGGGCGTATCCGGCACGAGTTCACCGCCGACACCCCGAACCAGCTGTGGCTGACGGACATCACCGAGCACAAGACCGCCGAGGGCAAGCTCTATCTCTGCGCCGTCAAGGACGTCTACTCGAACAAGATCGTCGGCTACTCGATCGACTCGCGAATGAAGTCGAGCCTGGCCGTTCGGGCATTGGGCAACGCCGTCGCACTCCGCGGCGACGTCGCCGGCTGCATCGTGCACAGCGACCGGGGCAGCCAATTCCGCAGCCGGAAATTCCGGAGAGCCCTGGCTCGGCACCGCTTGGTCGGCTCCATGGGCCGAGTCGCGTCCTGCGGCGACAACGCGGCGATGGAATCCTTCTTCAGCCTGCTGCAGAAGAACGTCCTGAACCGTCGCACCTGGGCTACCCGGGAAGAGCTCCGCATCGCGATCGTGACCTGGATCGAACGCACCTACCACCGGCGCCGCCGGCAGGCCGGGCTCGGCCGTTTGACTCCGGTCGAGTTCGAGACCATCATGACCAACAACCTGGCCCTCGCGGCCTAAACCAACCTGTCACCTATTCGTGCAGCAGACCC